>CAINDA010000035.1 GCA_903847205.1 uncultured Bacteroidota bacterium | reverse complement strand
TTCAAATAATATCGTAGTAAGCACCACTTCTCCTGTAGCGCCGACCGCAACAGATGCAAATAATTTTACTTGTACTCAGTTCAATGCAAATTGGGGAGCCGTAACAGGTGCAACTCAATATTATTTAGATGTAGCCACCACTGCATCATTTGGAGCAAGTACTTTAGCCGGTTACAACAATTTATTAGCAGGTAACGTGACCACTCAGTTAGTTACAGGCTTAACCTCAGGTGTTGTTTATTATTATCGTATTAGAGCAAGTAATGGGTGTTCCACGAGTTCGAGTTCAAATAACATCGTAGTAAGTACCACTGCTCCAGTAGCGCCGACTGCAACAGATGCAAATAACTTTACTTGTACTCAGTTCAATGCAAATTGGGGAGCCGTAACCGGTGCAACTCAATATTATTTGGATGTAGCTACCACTGCATCATTTGGAGCAAGTACTTTAGCAGGTTACAACAATTTATTAGTTGGCAATGTAACCACGCAGTTGGTAAGTGGTTTAACCTCAGGTGTTGTTTATTATTATCGTATTAGAGCAAGCAATGGTTGTTCCACCAGTTCGAGTTCAAATAACATCGTAGTAAGTACCACTGCTCCAGTAGCACCAACTGCAACAAATGCGGATAATTTCACTTGTACCCAGTTCAATGCAAATTGGGGAGCTGTGACGGGTGCAACTCAATACTATTTAGATGTAGCCACCACTGCATCATTTGGAGCAAGTACGTTAGCAGGTTACAACAATTTATTAGTGGGTAACGTGACCACCCAGTTAGTTATAGGCTTGACCTCAGGTGTTGTTTATTATTACCGTATTAGAGCTAGCAATGGCTGTAGTACAAGTTTACCATCGAATACAATCACTATATCTACCACTGCTCCTGTATCGCCAACAGCGACACCTGCGACCAACTTTACCTGTATATCATTCAATGCAAATTGGGGTGCAGTAACGGGTGCTACTCAATACATCATTGATGTGTCAACCAGTGCTTCATTTTTAACTACATTGGCAGGTTATACCAGCCTCAATGCGGGTAACGTAACAACCCTAAATGTTACCGGTTTGGTTTCCAATACTACTTATTATTACCGAGTGAAAGCTACCAATGGCTGCAGTACAAGCTTGCCTTCCAATACTATTAGTTTGGGTACAACAGCTCCTGTTTCTCCTATTGCAACTGATGCAAGTAACTTTACCTGTACCTCATTTAACGCAAATTGGGGTTCGGTAACTGCTGCTATTCAATACTTTATTGATGTTTCAACTGATTCCAACTTTGGTACCACACTAGCTGGCTATTCCAATGTTAACGTAGGTAACGTAAATACTTATTTCGTTTCAGGGTTGACTGTAAATGTTACTTACTACTATCGTGTGCGTGCAGACAATGGTTGTACTTTCAGCGCTAATTCTAATACAATAAACGTAACCACCACATCGCCAATAGCTCCCATAGCTTTAAACGCTGATAATTTCAGTTGTACAACATTTAATGCTAACTGGAGTGCATCTATTGGAGCTACTTCATATGCATTAGATGTTTCAACAAGTGGTTCGTTTACTGCAGGCACATTTGTACTAAATTCTTTTAATGTTGGTAATGTTACCACTTACAACGTAATAGGGCTTACACAAGGAACAACCTATTTTTACCGTATCCGTGCAGTAAATGGTTGTGCAACAAGTGGCAACTCAAATATTGTTGTAGTAACAATTGGAGCTCCAATAGCTCCAAATGGAATAGATGCTTCTAATATTACCTGTACATCCTTGAACGCTAATTGGGGGGTTGCATCGGGTGCTACAGGTTACTATCTGGATGTGGCCACCACAGCAAACTTTGCAGGCGGTACATTTGTTACTCCTTATAATAATTCATTTGTGGGTAATGCTAATACCTATAATATTATAGGTTTAACTCAGGGAGTTACCTATTATTATCGCGTAAGGGCTATTAACGGTTGTGCAACCAGTGTAAATTCGAATACTGTTACTGCAAGCACTACTGCTCCTTCTGCTCCGATTGCATTGAATGGGTCCAACTTTACCTGTACATCCTTTAATGCCAACTGGTCTCCGGTATTGGGCGCTGTGGCTTATTACCTGGATGTATCAACTGATGCCGGATTTGGTACTTTTGTACCAGGTTTTAGTAATTTAAACGTAGGGACTGCTAACACATATCCAATAACAGGATTAGCACAAAATGCTGATTACTATTACCGTGTGCGTGCTGCAAATATTTGCAGTACAAGTACAAGCTCTAACGCTATTACGGTTATAACTTCTGCTCCGATAGCCCCTACATCAAGCGGTTCATCTAACTTAACCTGTACTTCGTTTAATGCAAACTGGGGTGCTACAGTAGGAGCTACTGCATACTACTTAGATGTTTCTACCGATGCGAACTATGGTAGCTATCTTACTGCTAACAGTACTACCTATCATGGCCTAAACGTAAATAACGTGACTACTTATAATATTACTGGTTTAGTAGTAAATACTACTTATTACTACCGAGTGCGGGCCGGAAACGGTTGTAGCATCAGCTTGAACTCTAACGACATTATGACAGTAACATCTGCTCCTTTTGCTCCAATAGCTGTTTCAGGCAGTGATGTAAACTGTACTTCATTTAGTGCTAACTGGGGTGGGTCTGTGGGCGCCATTACATATTACCTTGATGTATCCACCAGTGCTACGTTTAGCAGCTTCTTTGGTACTTATAACAACCTAAACGTTGCTAACGTTACAACTTATCCGATATCAGGTTTAACACAGGGAATTACTTACTATTACCGTGTACGTGCTGCTAGCGGCTGCACTACCAGTCCAAATTCCAATACACAGAGTGTTATTATCGCGGCTCCTAGTGCTCCGGCAGCTTTGCCCGCTACCAATGTGGCTTGTGTTTCGTTTAATGCCAACTGGGCAGCATCATCGGGTGCTACTACTTACTTAATTGACGCATCCACTTCCGCTACATTTGCGAACTTTTTAACAGGTTACAATGGTTTTAATACCAACGGTAACGTTACCACGTATAACATTACTGCCCCTGAAATAGTACAAGGGGGTACTTATTACTACCGTGTTCGCGCTGTTAACGGTTGCAGCACTAGTGGTAACTCCAACCTGATAAGCGTGACCACCGCACAAGTAAACGCACCTGTTTCTGCGGTACCTAGTGGTATTGCCTGTATAGTATTTAATGCAAACTGGAATGCTGTTACAGGAGTTACAGGATACCTCTTAGATGTTTCTACTGATCCTTCATTTGGTATATTTGTACCGGGTTTTAACAGCCTCAACGTGGGTAATGTGACCACCTATAATGTTACCGGTTTAAGTTTAAACACTACTTATTATTATCGCGTAAGAGCTACAAGTGCTTGTGCAACCAGTACAAATTCTACTACTCAGACTGCGAGTACAAACGCACCGGCAGCACCCAATGCAACTGCCGCAACTAATGTTACCTGTACTTCTATGAACGCGAACTGGAGTGCTGTTGCAGGCATATTAAATTACTTTTTGGATGTTTCTACTGATGCTTCATTTGGTTCATTTATTGCCGGCTATAACAATTTGAATGTAGGCAATGTGACTACCTACAATGTAACCGGTTTACCTGGAAGCGTGGTTTATTTCAGGGTACGTGCAGCTAGTGCTTGCGCTTCCGGTAATAATTCTAATTTCATAACAGCTAATCCTTCTATCATTAATGCACCTAATGCAAACCCTGCTTCAGGAATTGCCTGTACAGTATTTAATGCGAACTGGGTATTAGTAACCGGTGCTTTATCATATGCTTTAGATGTTTCTACCAGTGCTTCATTTGCTAATTTCCAGGGAATTTATAGTAACCTGAATGTTGGTAACGTAAATACCTATAATATAACTGGCTTAACTGTGAATAACACTTACTATTACCGTGTTCGTGCATTAAATGCTTGTGTAATCAGTACCAATTCCGGAACTATAGTAGCAAGTACTAATGCCCCGGCTGCTCCTGTGGCAACAGCAGGTACAAATGCTACCTGTACCTCTTTAAATGCTAACTGGACGGCAGTTTCAGGAGTTATAAACTACTATTTAGATGTTTCGACTGATGCAAATTTTGGTTCGTTTATCGGTACATATAATAATTTGAATGTGGGACTTGTAACCACTTACAATGTAACCGGTTTATCAGGAGGTACTGTTTATTACCGTGTGCGTTCAGCAAGCGGATGTGCTTCCAGTATCAATTCCAATTTCATTTCTGTTAATCCTTCCGCAATTAATGCACCTAATGCAAACCCTGCTACGGGAATTGCTTGTACAGTTTTTACATCTAATTGGGTTGCAGTTACTGGTGCTTTATCCTACGAGCTGGATGTTTCCACAAGTGCTTCTTTTGCCAATTTTGTAAGCGGTTATCAGGCTTTAAATGTTGGAGGCGTAACCACTTACAGTGTGTCTGGCTTAACTGTGAACAATACATACTATTATCGTGTACGAGCGCTAAATGCATGCGTTATCAGTACCAATTCGTCCAGCATTACTGCAAGTACCAATGCTCCTCCGGCTCCAATAGCTGCTGCTGCAACTAATATCACTTGTACTTCACAGAATTTGAATTGGGCTGCATCAACCGGTGCGATATCTTATTATATCGATATTTCTACTGATGTAGCATTTGGCTCATTTATAAACAGCACCAACAATTATAATAACTTTAATGTGGGCAACGTAACTACCTATAATGCTACAGGTATGCCAGGTATTACGGTTTACTATAGAGTTCGTGCTGCTAGTGGTTGTGCTTCCGGTTTAAATTCAAATACTATCCAGGTGAACCCGGCATCTCTTCCAGCTCCGGTTTCAGATGCGGCTACTAATATTATTTGTACTTCATTCAATGCTAACTGGGAAGCTGTTACAGGAGCAATAGCTTATATTATAGATGTGTCAACTTCTGCGGCTTTTGGCTCATTTGTAACTGGCGGGCAGGTTTATAATAGTTTGAACATAGGTAATAACCTTACGCTTAATATTACCGGCTTAGCAGCAAATAATACCTACTATTACCGTGTAAGAGCAATTAATGCCTGCGTTACCAGTTTAAATTCTCCAATAGTAACGGCTAGTACAAGCGCTCCAAATGCACCAGGGGCAACTAATGCAACTAACTTGACTTGCGGTGGTTTTAATGCAAACTGGAATGCAGTTACTGGAGCACTTAATTACTTCCTGGATGTGTCAACTGACCCTGCATTCGGATCGTTTTTCGGCAGCTATAATAATTTGAATGTTGGTGCTGTTCTTACTTACCCTATTACAGGTCTAAGTCAACAGAGCATTTATTATTTCCGAGTGCGGGCAATAAATGGATGCAGCACAGGCAGCAGTTCAAACGTAATAACCACTACTACTACTTCTCCTACAAATCCGGGAGCCAATTCGGTTACCCTTTATACCTGTACCTCCTTTAATGCAAGCTGGAATTTTGTAGGGGGGGCCACATCCTATCAAATACAGGTATCAACTAATTCAACTTTTACTGGTGTTTTAGCAGCCTTTAACAACGTGGATGTGGGCAATGTGAACACAGTAAATGTTACTGTTGGCGGTGGTTTATCGCCAGGACCGTATTATTACAGGGTTCGATCTGTGAATCTTTGCGGTATTAGCGGCTATTCAAATGTTATACAATACACAATAGGTGGTCCTCCTGCTATTCCTTCACCAGGTTTGACTAATCCAAGCTGTACTACGTTTGGTATTTGCTGGGGGTTAGTTTCCGGAGCCACAAGTTATGGGGTGGACGTATCTATAGACCCATCATTTGGTACATACTTTACTAATATTGTTCCAATTACTTATCATAACTATAACGTGGGAAATACGAACTGTATTACCTTAACCGGCCTAACTCAGGGTACAAATTACTATTATAGAATGAGGGCAATTAATGCCTGTGCTACTAGTGGAAATTCCTCTACCTTGTTTATGGTAACTGGTCCTCCGGCTCCACCTGCTTCTACTCCGGCTTCTCAAATTGCATGTAATTATTTTACTGCAAATTGGGGAGCCTCTACTGGTGCAATCGATTATACTTTAGATGTATCTACTAGTGCGACATTTGCAAATTACCAAGGCATCTATCAAAATTTTGATGCCGGTTCCAGTACTTCTGCTCTTATAAGCGGCTTAACTCCTGGAATGACCTATTATTATAGGGTAAAAGGTGCCAGCGGCTGCAGTATAGGTGGATATTCAGGAACTACAACAGTAAGTTTGGTAGTTCCGTCGGTACCTATTCCAAACGGGAATGTTACTCCCCAAACCACAGGTTATACGACTACAAGCTTCTTGGCTAATTGGTCAGCTTCTACCAACGCAACCACTTATTATTTAGATGTTACGTATGATCCGTTATTAAACAATTTTGTTTCTGGTTTTAATAATCTTGACGTTGGGAATAACACGTCTTATAATGTTACCGGATTGATAACAGGAACTCCCTATTATTATCAAGTAAGGGCATCTAACAGCTGTCTCACAAGTCAAGACTCGCAAGTTCTCCCAGCCGGCGTTCCTGTTTCTGTAACACCGCATTAAACTATGCTGCCCCGCCATTCCAATATTTCAGAGAAGCTGAATTGGAGGAGTGGCGGGACAGGGTAAAAATTTAAACATTTTAATTAATAAACTTGCAACTTAGCTTGCTGCAAATGCGTTTACATCTCTGAATAAACAGAATACGAATCAGAATGCTTCTCAATTTTTAATTCAGACATTCAATTGCACGCTGTTAAAAAATCCGGGTTTTTCAATTTAACAGTTATATGAAGAAAAGTTTCATCGTAATAATCATTACTCTAAGCCCTTTCCTTTGGAGCGGGGAGGAGGTCTGCGCTCAAAACAATAATGTGGGCATCGGTACCCTTGCGCCAGATGCCTCTGCCATTTTAGAAATACAATCTAATAACAAAGGCTTACTTATACCCCGTGTAAGTTTAACTTCAGCTGCGGATGTTATAACTATTCCAAGTCCAGCTCTTAGTTTATTAGTTTACAATATCAACCCCGCTATGGCAGGCGGCACCGTTGGTTTTTATTATTGGAACGGGGCACTGTGGGCAAAAGTAACAACCGGCGCTACTGGTATAGGCGGTGTAACCGGCATGACTGGTTCTACCGCATCAACAGGAGCTACAGGTGCTACAGGTGCCTTTGGAAATACAGGTGCTACTGGTTCTGGATCCACCGGTGCAACTGGTAATAGCGGCTCTACCGGCGATAGCGGCTCTACCGGCGATACTGGAGTAACTGGATGTACAGGTTCAACCGGTTCAGGTTCAACAGGTGCAACAGGCTCAACCGGCGATACTGGAGCAACTGGAAGTACAGGTTCAACTGGAAATACAGGTTCAACAGGTGCAACTGGAGCCAGCTCAACAGGAACTACAGGCTCTACAGGCGATACCGGTTCAACTGGAAATACCGGTTCAACAGGAAGTACAGGTATGACAGGGTCAACCGGTTCAACGGGTGAAATCGGCGCAACCGGTTCAACCGGGGCTACTGGAAGTATTGGCTTTACCGGTTCAACCGGGGCAACCGGTATTGGAAGCACAGGTTCAACGGGTTCGGGGGGGACAGGTACTACCGGCTCAACCGGCAGTATAGGTTCAACCGGCAGTATCGGAGTTACTGGCACTACAGGTTCAATGGGGTCGTCTGGTTCAACAGGCGCAACAGGTGATAAAGGCTCCACCGGCAGTACAGGTGCAACAGGAAATGCTGGTTTCACTGGCTCAACAGGTACATCAGGTTCCATTGGAAATACCGGTTCAACTGGGGCGACAGGCTCAATAGGATCAACAGGGGCAACGGGTTCGACCGGAGCAATTGGAACAACCGGATCTACCGGGGCAACCGGATCAACTGGTTACACAAGTTCAACTGGCTCAACAGGCTCAACAGGCTCAACAGGCTCAACAGGCTCAACAGGGGCTATAGGTTCAACGGGATCAACCGGTAAAACCGGCTCTACCGGTTCAACCGGCTCAACAGGTTCAACTGGTGAAATAGGTATTACAGGTGCAACAGGTGCAGGGGTTATCGGACCTACCGGTGCTGCAGGAACTGTTGCGAATGCCTGGGCGCTTGTTGGTAATCTTGCAACTACCCCTGCATCTAACTGGATTGGAACCATTGATGCAGATTTAGTTCATCCTCTTAACTTCAGAGTAGGCAATCAAAATTCAGGAATAATAGACGCAAATGGTCCAACTTTCTTCGGCTATAAGGCAGGCAATAGCAATTCTGATGTTTATAATACTGGCGTTGGTTATCAAGCACTTTCCTCTAACGTTGGAGGAACCAAAAATACAGCCCTTGGTTATTTTGCACTTGCATCAAATACCACTGCAAGCCAAAATACAGCAGTTGGGACTAAGGCCTTATTTAACCAGAGCTTTGCAGCTGGGAATACTGCAAATACAGCCGTTGGATATTTGGCGCTTTTTTATAATCAGCCCGATATTACCGGAACAACGGGATTCTGGAATACAGCAATTGGATCAGGTGCTCTTTATTCTAATGTTTTGGGGACAGAGAATACATCTTGCGGTTATTTAGCTCTTCAGAATAATACTTCCGGAAACGGGAATGCAGCCTTCGGCGGTGAAGCTCTTTATACTAAGCAGACTGGAGATAACAATACTGCCATTGGATATAACGCTATGCACTCTGGAAATGGATTTTCAAACTCAACAGCCGTAGGATATAATACTTTAATAAATGGAAGTAATCAAACAGCGATAGGAGCCACTGCCTCTGCCAATGGAATTAATTCAACAGCGATAGGATCTGGGGCTGCTGCTAATGTAGCCAATACAATGGTGTTTGGAAATGGCAGTATAGTGGGCTGGGGCTTTGGAGTAGATCCTGGAGCTGCAGCAATTAGAGTTGGAACTAATGTCTTGAACGGAAATGGAGCTTTTTTAAGTTTGACTGGCAATTGGAACAGTACCTCTGACAGCACAAAAAAACATGATATAAGTACTATTAAATATGGCCTACCAGAGGTTATGAAGCTTAGACCGGTAAGGTTTAAATGGAAAATTACTGATCAGGAAGATTTCGGCTTTCTAGCTCAGGAGTTAAAACTCACTCTTCCTGAAATAGTTTCTGGTGAACAAGGCCATATGACTGTATCATACGGTAATATAACAGCAGTGTTAACAAAAGCAATGCAGGAGCAACAAGCACAGATTTTAGAACAGCAAAAACTTATAGAAGAAATGAATAAGACAATGAAGGAGCAGCAGAAGTTGACTTTGGAATTGAAAAAGGAAATTGAACTTCTGAAGAAAAAGTAATCAGCTGGGAAAATATAAACTAAATGAATATTGTAGTTTATTTTAAAAAGGGGGAATTATCCCCCTTTTTTTATTGAAGGGGAGGAGATAAATAAGAGAAATTTAATAGAACATCAAGGTTTACTCATAGACCATCGAGGTTTACTCATAGAACATCAAGGTTTACTCATAGAACATCGAGGTTTACTCAGAGAACATCAAGGTTTACTCATAATAGATCAAGGTTTACTCATAGAAGATCAAGGTTTACTCATAGAACATCGAGGTTTACTCATAGAAGATCAAGGTTTACTCAGAGAACATCGAGGTTTACTCAGAGAACATCGAGATTTACTCAGAGAACATCGAGGTTTACTCGTAGAACATCAAGGTTTACTCATAGAACATCGAGGTTTACTCAGAGAAGATCAAGGTTTAATTAGAGAACATTGAGGTTTACTCATAGAACATCGAGGTTTACTCTGAGAAGATCAAGGTTTGCTAATAGAAGATCAAGGTTTACTCATAGAACATCAAGGTTGGGTATGTTCAATAAACTGTGTGAGGGTTAAAAAAGTTTATCGTGGTTTCTTATTAAGAGATGGAGGTTTCTTAGAGGGGGGCTGTTTTATTTATTATACTACAAACAGGTTAAATTTCAAAATGTGGATGGTTCGCCCTTAGGGTGGGATGTTTATAGCACAATGGTTTCTATAAACATGGGTCTCCTTCGGAGTCAAAAAAACGCGGCAATTAATCCTTTTTGCATTAGTATAGCTGTCAAATCATCAAATTGCCGACTCATCAAATTAATCTGCTAAGTATTTCTAACCGGGCTTCCTCCATAGTTAGTTCCAGCCTGAAGTTTTTCACCCTTCATTATTAACGACAGTGCTTCGAGCGAAACATCATCTCCTATTTCAGAATCATATAAAATAATAGAATGGGAGCCCACTACGCTGCGTGCGCCAATTTTTACAGTGCCCACTTTCATCACCCTGTCTTCAAATAAGTGGGTCTGAGGGCCGGCGTCTTCGTTTATTTCGGCATCGTCGCCTATACTTACCATATCATATTCTGTAATATCAGTAGTATATAACCAAACCCGTTTGCCTGTTTTAACACCCAGCAGACGCAGTATTACCGGCAGCCAGGGTGTGCCTTTAAGATATTCAAGCAAAAACGGAACCGCCAATGCTTCATATATAGCAGTAATGGCTTCACTCAGCCATACATGCAGCGACCACATGGGCTTTTGCATCGGCTTGTAAACCCCTATCAGCACCCATTTCAGCAGTACAACTACCAGGAAGCAGGGGATGCCCATAAAGAAAAGATAATACAGGGGGAAAAGAAGTGCAAATTGCCACCAGGGTTCGCCCACTAATATATCATGTACAAAAACAATAAATAATAAACTGGTGCAAAGCATTACCGTTTCAGGGATTAGTATCCTGATTAATTCAACCACGGCACGTGCAAAATATATTTTTTTGGAGGGTTTAAAAGTAAGTGAAGCATCAAAGCTCTCGCTCTCCTGCCTCTTGGGCATGGCAATAGCCGGTGAACCAAACCAATCATGCGCCTGATTTTTTTCTAACTGCTCTGGCGATGGCGGAGTAGAAAGTACTCCTATAAGCATATCAGAAGGCAGATTGTAGCCTTGGGGAATTAATGCGCTGTTGCCGATAAAACTTTTATTTCCGATTTTGGTAACATCCAGTATCAGGCGCTGCGCCCTAACATCAGCTTCGCCCAGCGTAACAGCATCGGCAACAAAAGCGCCTTCGCCTATTTCGAGCAGGGGATGAGTTACATTGTTGGCTGTCGATATTTCGGTTTCCTTGCCCACTTTTGCGCCCAGTGCCCTGAAATAGCCTGCTATATATACTGTTGCATAAACGGGATGCATTACCATTAATGATAATTCCATAAACTGGTCGGCCAGCCATTTGCGCACATAAAATGTACTATGCACCGGGTAAGTACCGGGTTTAATGCCCTTTTGAAGCCAGTTGGTTATAATAACTGTCTGCAGGGCAAACAATAAAGTATAGGCAAGTGCTAAAATCGGGGTAAACATCAGGTATCTGAAATCATAATCATCAGCGGCATTATCCAATTCGCTGAGTGCATAAATAACAGGCAGCAGCGGTATTAATATTGCAAAAGGAAATAATAGAAGCAGTATGCTGTAGGCTGTTTTATATCTGAAGCGCACAGCATCACTTACTTCAAGCGGCTGAGGAAGTTCGGCTTCGGTTTTAACTTCAATGCATTTAGCAGGGCTGCCTTGCCAAACCTCGCGTGTTTTAATGGTTTTGCCTGCCTGCAGATAACTTAAATCTTTTAATTCGCCCCAGTCTTCAATAACAGAACCGCCTGCAAGCACAGCACTTCCGCCGATATAGGCATGATTGCCGATAGTGATTTTACGCAGCTTCAGCATTCCTTTTTCAACAAAAGCATTATTCAGCACCACTTTTGAGCTGATGCTTACATCGCTTCCTATAGTTACCAGATCTTCGGCGCCTATTGTAAAAGCGCTGAGCTGTGCGTCTTTAGCCACTTTTACGCCATTCATCCGCAGATAAAAATTATAAAGCGGTGTGCCGTTTAAAAATGAAACAGGTATAAGGCGCTGCATCGCATTCACAAACCACCATCTGAAATAATAAGTTCCCCATAAGGGATAATCTCCTTCTTTCATTTTACCGATTATCAGCCATTTTGATACTATACTCAGTAACGTTAAGAACGGCGGGACAAAACAGAATAAACAAATAGAGGCTATAATCGCATAAGCATGGCTGCCTGTCTGGCCCTGCACATAATAATATCCCAGGTATGGAAAAAATACCTGTGCTGCAAATAATCCTAAAATCAGGAGCAGGGCTATGCTCTGGCCTGTCCAGCAGAAGAAATAACGGTATAACGGAATACGATTAAATGGCAGTGATTCTGATTTTTTTACTTTTTCGCCAGCTTCCCACACAGGAGCAAGTTCACTCAAAGGGCGGTGCAGGTAAATATCTTTAAGCGAAGCGTTTTTTACTCCTCCTTCTTTTCTGAGTCGGGAAACAAATCCGGCTGCTAAAAGCGAATGTCCGCCGAGGTCAGTAAAAAAATCCATAGTAAGATCCACCTTTTTATTGGGGAAGATCTGCTCCAGTATCTTTACAATTTTTTCTCCGACCGAAGCATCCTGATTAATTTTTTGATGCGGTATTTCGTTGTTCTTTTTTTCAAACGAAGCAGGCAGCGGTAAAGCCTTTCGGTTAATTTTACCGCTTGGCAGCCGCGGCATTTCATCAAGCCTGATAATAATACCGGGAACCATATAAGGCGCAAGCACCTTTGTTAATTCAGCTCTCAGCTCATGCTCATCAAAATCTTTTTTATCTTTTATCAAAACATAGCCTACTAACTGCTCCTGGTCATCGGCATCTTTTTTAACAACAGTTGCAGCAGCTAAAACGTTCTTCTGTTCTGCAAGCTTGTTTTCAATTTCTCCCAGTTCAATCCTGAATCCTCTTAACTTAATCTGATCATCGAAACGGCCCTGAAAATCAACAGTTCCATCCGTTTGAATAATTGCAGTATCGCCGGTGCGGTAAAGCATATCCCCTGGAAGTTCATCCAGCGCAGCGGGTTTGCTTACAAATTTAGAAGCAGTCAATTCCGGAAGATTGATGTATCCAGCCCCAACACCGGGGCCGGTAATTATCAATTCACCCGGCTCTCCGCAAGGCTGTATATGTAAATCAGCATCAACAATTGCATAATTATAATTGGGCAGCGGTGTTCCGATAGTAATTTTATCTCCCTTTTTTAAAGAGATCATGGATGATGTAACAGTTGTTTCTGTCGGGCCGTAGCTGTTATAAAACGTTCGGCCGTCAAGCGCCCATTTTGCCAGAACCTGAGGTGTGCAGGCTTCTCCGCCGGCATTTATCAAACGCAGCGATGGAATATCTTCTTCCATCACCGCAAGCAGGCTGGGCACTGCATGAAGCACTGTTATATTATTTTTACGAAGTACATCCGATAGTTCATCAATTGCCTTGGCAGTGGCGTTATCAGCCACAAACAGCGTTGCACCTGCCAGGTAGCTGATCCAGGTTTCTTCGCACCACATATCAAATGAAACTGAAAAACCCTGATACACTTTATCAGTTTCCTTTATACCTATAATACACTGTTCGGAACGTACCAAATGACAAATCTGTTTTTGGCTGATGGGTATTCCTTTAGGCTTTCCGGTACTGCCGGAAGTATATAATACATAAGCGCGGTCGTTAGGTGAACCTTTAAAGTCAGGGCGTACTGTTTCTTTTTTATCGAAAGCTGTTACATCCAAAACATGGCATTCTGAATGCAGCTTATTCTTTGAAAAGCAGGCTGAAGCTCCGGCTTCTTCAAGAATTGTTTTCACTCTTTCTTCAGGCATTTCACTGTCAATAGGTATATAAGCAGCCCCGGCTTTAACAATGCCTAAAATTGCAGCATGCAGTTCTAAACTCCTGGGATACCAAACTCCTACAGATTTTCCCTGCCCGATACCCAGGCTGCGAAGCTGATTTGCCAAAGCATTGCTCCAATTATCTAATTCACGATAGGTAAGCTGTTGTTCGCAGAATATGAGTGCAGTTTTATCCGGAAACTTTTGTGCTGAAGCGTAAAAAATGTCCGCAAGCGTTTCGTCTTTCAATAAATCAGTTTTCTCCAGACCCTTTAAAATGCTTTTCTGTAACATACTTTTTTTAAGCTTTTTTAATTTTTGTTTTAATATCAGAAGACATTTGCTGTCTTTAATAAATCATTTTATAAATTATTGAGTTGAAAAATACAACAAAGCATTTAATTGGTGAAATTATTATTTTAAAATTCGTTCCATTATTCATTTTTTTGCCTTCATAATTTTTGGTTTCATCCATTATTTTTTTTAAGTTTCACTCCGCAAGGGCTTTCATTCTTTTTGAGTTTATCATTACACTCAAAAAACTGCCTGCACTCAAAGCTCTCTTGGGATTTTAATTCGGGTTTTATCCTTTATGAAAAAAATAGTTGACACAAATGCTATTAAAGTTTACAGCTCAGAGATTATTCATCAATGGGGTGAAAAAACTTTTTTTGATCAATTGAATTCCCTCCCGGATTTTATTCAGAAAAGAATAACTGCCTATGACGGCTGGCTCGACCGCCAATTAAGAGTAGAAGCAAAACTGCAGTTGCAGCAATTATTAAAGGACTTCAATTGTTCTAACATAATTTCTCTCGAACAGCTTAAATTTACTGATAATAACAGGCCTTATTTCGAAACAGAATTTGATTTTAGTACGTCACATACCGGCAATATGGTATTCTGTGCAGGCTCAGTAAAAAAGCAGATAGGTCTTGACGCAGAAATCATAAAAGAAATTAATCTCGAAGATTATTCTGAATATTTTACTCCAAACGAATTGGCGAGAATAGAAAATAATTTCAACGCTTTGTTGAAATTTTATCAGCTTTGGACAAGAAAGGAGGCCCTCGTTAAAGCTTCCGGCCTCGGTGTTATGATCCCTTTCCGGAATTTAGATGTAAGCGGAGAGTCGATAAAAATAAATAATCAAAAATATATTTTCATTGATTCTTCATCGCCTGAGGGTTATGCAGTTTCAATTGTATATAAGGAATAATTAGCACCTCATAGTTTTTAATTACCTTTAAAAGTGGCGTCAATAAAGGTGTTTGACCCAGATGAAATGACATCCTGACTGCTATTCTGATTTTTTTAGCGGCTTTATTTGGCCGATTTAATTTAAATCTTCTCAGCACTTTCTTACTTCAAAAATATCCTTGCTGCAATATTTGATGATGTTCCAGCGTTTTTAATTCAACCAACACACAAACCGCCATGAAAACGCTCCTTTCCACAATCATTGTAATGTGCATAACAGCTGTCATCAATGCGCAGAATATCGACAGCCAAATTTTTATCAGTGCTGATTCAAGCAGCCCGGCAAAAGAAATAGCCGGCGAAAAAGTTCCCTGGCATTTATCTGATACTGCTGAAGGTAATGGTTTTTCAGCAGTTGATAATTATGTTTCGGGTTTGAAAAAAAAATATAAAAACATTCCTGAACTTTCTAAAGATATTACCCGCCCGTTTTATACCGACGGAGAAAAAGTGAGAGCCATATTTATATGGATGACACAGAATATTGTTTATAACGAAAAAGAAAAAAACAATCCGAACAGCAGTATCGAATCAGGCAGCAGCTATTCTCCAGCCGGCAAATGGGCTGATGTCTATTTTAATTATGCATCTAAGGTGCTTCGCAGCAGAATGGGTATCTGCGACGGCTATTCGGCATTATTTTATGAACTTTGCAATTACAGCGGTATCCAATGTGAAATAGTAAAAGGCCTCGCAGTTAATGATACCGATAAGATTAAAAAATATAAAAACAAAAACAAAATTCCGCTGAACCATGCCTGGAATAAAGTTTCTATAAACGGACAGTGGGAGTATATTGATGTTACCTGGGCAAGCTCCGGAAAATACAACGGCAGGCGGATTGAACCTAAAGGATACAATCCAAACTATTACCTGATCTCTGAAAATAAATTATATGCCGACCATGTAATAAATCAGAAGGAAACAAAAAAAAGAAATGAACAGATTGGAGAGGAGTAAAGTTTTTGAGGATTTAAAAAGTAAATAAAAAAACCGCCAGAGCTTTAAGCCTTGACGGTTTTTTTCAGTCTTTAGAAAATTTGTTTTCTTACTCTATAACAAGCTTGCCATTACCAATCACAGCAAAGCCTTGCAAGAGGCTGTAAAAATAAATACCGCTGCTTAAATTTCCTTTTTCAACAAGTATTTGATTACCTGTAACAGTGTTTTTTGCTTTTACTTCTTTTCCGCTGATATCAAACATTGAAAAAATGATAGGCTCTGTTCCTTTATTTTCAGACACTTTAATTAAAGTTGAGGTGCTGAAAGGGTTAGGACTTATTTCAATTCCGTTAGTATTGAGGTTTCTGTTTTTTATTGAAGCAGCAATAGGTGCGGTGATCTCCACCTTGCGCAGTACTTTGTTTCCCCAGTCGGATACCATTAGATTTCCATCGGGGCTCAATATCACGTCAATTGGCTTTCCGAATACAGCGTTCCCGCCTATTCCATCTTTGTTTCCTGGAGTAAAAGGAACACCTGCAACTGTTGATACATCGCCTTGTGTATCAATTTTTCGGATGGTGTAATCAAATCTCCCTGCTACATATACATTTCCTAAAGCGTCTGTTGTAAGGCCTTTCGGATAATCAAAACGAGCTGCAACAGCAGGACCGTTCCAGTATCCAGCTCTTCCCATGCCGGCATAAGTGCTTATGGTTCCATCGGGAAGTGCTTTTCTCACCGCAGAATTTCCCTGATCGCTTATAAAAAACACATCATTTATTTTGTCATACGTAATTGCAATCGGAAATGATAATTGCGCTGACTGCCCTATGCCGTCTATCATTCCAGGTTTTCCGTTTCCTGCGAAAGTGCTTACTTGCTGCTGCGGATCAATTTTACGGATAACGCTGTTATCAGGATCTGCAAGGTATAAATTCATCGCATTATCAAAACACATGTAGTCAATGTAACCGAATGCAGCTGCTGTGCCGCCGCTGTCGGTATAGCCCTGTTTACCGCTTCCGGCGTATGTTGTAACGTTACCTGAATTATCAATTTTACGGATAACAAAATTCATGTTATCGCCTATGTACACGTTATTATTGTCATCAATAGCAATTCCCAAAGGGTTATTGAACTGAGCAAGGGCCTTATTGCCGTTCACTAAACCGGCAGTACCGCTCCCTGCAAAAGTTGTTACATTGCCCGCAGGGTCTATCTTTCGGATGCGGTTATTAAGCGCATCGCAGACTAATAAATTTCCATTTTTATCATAAGCCATCTGCTCAAGGCCGGAAAATTGTGCTGTTGAAAGATTACCGTTTTGAAATCCTGCCTCCCCAGAACCGGCAAAGGTGGATACTGTCTGCGCTTGAAGACTGATTGAAGTGAAGACACATGCTGCAAATCCTGATAGTATTTTTAGTTTCATTTTGCTGCTGTCAGTGATTATAGTGCTGACGCTGCACTTTTTTAATAATATTTTTTTAAGAATATAAATTTTTCAATTTACATGAACTAAGGTAAAGTATAAATCCAAAATTTCCAAATCATCCGTCATCCTTATGTTTGATATAGGTCATTTTTTTCCCAGCTTGCCCAGCAGCCAGCGCTGAGGGCAGAATATATTTAGGCTGTCTTTATTATTTTCAGAGCACTTATCGGCTCTGCTTTTCAAATAGTTATATTCAGCAGTTGTTAATTTAACTGCTTTTGAAATATTTTTTTTACTGATATATTCAATTGCTGTGATATAAGCCATTTGGTCGCAGTATTGGCCGTCTTCAAGATATGAATCAGTTTTAGAATAATCGGGTCCTTCCCATCCATAAAACTTATCACATTTCAGCAGCAGTTCTTTAATTTTAGGAATCGCAGATTCATATCTGAGATAAGCGGCTAAGTAAACCCAGGCATAGCCGCTGTCTATGCGCTGTATAATTGAGGACTCCAGTTCTTTTCTGTATTTATTTATTTTTCTTATTTCAATACTGTCAATCTGAAATTGAAATTTTCCTTTCTTAAAGTCTTCATAGTCCGATGTTGGAGGGTCTGCATAAATAGGCAGTTCAGAAGCGTCGGCTGCTTTTTTGAATAAATTACTTTTAAGTATTTCGAAATCGTTATCAATAACTGTATTCTTACAGCCGGCCGAAAAAATTGAAAATAAAAGCAAATAAAAAAAAATTCGCAGCATCATCGATCTATTCTTTTTTTAATTTAATTTCCTGAACCATTTCATACGATTCTGTGCTGCTCTTGGGAGAAAAGTCTTCCGAATATTTATGATATCCTGCCATTTCAGCGGTTACTAAGTATTTTTTACCTGGACTGAGGATAAAGAGATATCTCCCGCTTTTTGAATTCGGCGTATAAACACCGATAATGTCGCTGCTTTGTTTATCAGTAACAGTAATACTTACTGCAGAATAATTGGGCCGCGATACTGTGTCCTCAAAAACAACAGTCCCCTTTACCAGCAGAATCGCCAGCAGTATGGAATCATTTCTTTTTTCGAGCTCAGACATTGCTGACAAATTCTTTTTTTCTAAGTCCTTAATATATTTATAAATTTTAATTATATCCTCATCAAAATAATTGTGTGAAGTATCATTAAAGAGGACAGTAATTTGTTTTTTATCATTCAGGTTGTAGTCATCGAAATAGGATACCGGGATTTTTTTTTCTAATTCCACAATATAAGTTGCAAGTTTGTTTACTTCCTGATCTGTATAGTGATGTTTAGTTTCAGTCTGTGAAAAACAAATCAAAGAAAATTGGAGAAGTATTAAAATTAAAGAAATTTTTTTCATTTTGATTCCATTTAGTTTCTGTCAGGCGTCATATACTTCAATTGTTATTCCAGTTAATCGAAATTCGACAATTAACAATTTTGTTTATGCACGTTTATTTAAAGCATTAAATAAGTAAGCTAGATAAATAAAAACTTGGTATAAGCGAAAATATTAAAAATAAGCCCAAATACTGACACAATATTTAATAACATATTAACAAACCATTTATAGCTTCATTAGCTTATGGAATATGCACAGAACAATTTTATTTTCTTAAATTTCAACAATTCTAAAACCAGCGTTAAAAAAAAGTAAATTTGTATTCTACCTATAAAACCGCATCAATAAAAGCATGTCAAAGAATTATTTAGACGAATTAAATCCCGTACAGCGTAAAGCAGTTGAATGTACCGAAGGACCTGTAATGATTATTGCCGGCGCCGGATCCGGGAAAACGAGAGTACTTACTTATCGCATTGCACACCTCATTAAAAAAGGAGTTGACCCTTTTAATATACTATCGCTCACCTTTACTAATAAGGCGGCGCGCGAAATGAAAGAACGTATTGCCAAAGTTGTCGGCGTAAGCGAATCAAAAAATATATGGATGGGAACTTTTCACTCTGTGTTTTCCCGCATTCTGCGCACTGAGGCTGATAAGCTGGGCTATCCTCAGAACTTCACCATTTACGATACCGATAATTCCAAAAGTTTAATTAAAGCAATTTTAAAAGAGCAGGGGCTTGATGATAAGATATACAAGCCGGGCATGGTGCTGTCGCGCATTTCTGCAGCTAAAAATAATTTAATAGGCGCTCAGGCTTATGGCGTTAATAAGCAGATAGAAGAAGAAGACCGCCAGTCTGCAAAGCCTAAAATGGCGCTTATCTATAAGATTTATTCTGAACGCTGTTTTAAATCTGGTGCAATGGATTTTGATGATTTATTATTTAAAACCAATGTGCTTCTCCGCGATTTCCCTGCTGTACTTCATAAATACCAGCATAAGTTTAAATACCTGATGGTGGATGAGTACCAGGATACTAATTTTTCACAGTATGTAATTGTTAAGCAGCTTGCCGCGGCATACCGCAACATCTGCGTGGTTGGCGATGATGCGCAGAGTATTTATGCTTTCAGAGGAGCCAATATTCAAAACATTTTCAATTACGAAAAAGATTACCCAGAGCTGAATATTTTTAAACTGGAGCAGAATTATCGCTCCACCAAAAACATTGTAGGTGCTGCCAATACTGTTATTTCCAAAAATAAAGAACAGCTGAAAAAAAATGTTTTCACTGAAAACATTGAAGGAGAGCTTATCAAAGTAATGAAAACAGAATCGGATAATTCCGAAGGTAGTTTTGTTGCAAGCTCTATTTTTGAAACCAAGATGAATGAACAGGCGCACAATCGCGACTTTGCTATTCTTTACCGAACTAACGCTCAGTCGAGAGCCATGGAGGAAGCACTCCGCCGGCAGAATATCGCTTACCGTATTTACGGAGGACTATCTTTTTATCAACGCAAAGAAATCAGGGACATATTGGCTTATTACCGCTTAGCCATTAACAGTCATGATGAAGAGGCATTGAAACGAATTATTAATTATCCTGCCCGCGGCATCGGCGATACTACAATTGATCGAATTATTGTGGCTTCAAACGATCATGACATCAGCCTTTGGAAGGTTATTGAAAATATCAATGAGTTTGATATCGGCTTAAATGGCGGTGCCAAAACTAAAGTGGAAGAATTTACAATGATGATAAAAAGTTTTTCGGCGATGCTGAAAACTCACAATGCTTACGATTTAGGGCAGTATATAGCTGTTCATTCGGGCATCTTGAGAGATTTGTATTCCGACAAAACACCTGAAGGCGTCAGCCGTTATGAGAACATTCAGGAACTTTTGAACGGTTTAAAAGAATTTACTGAGCGTAATGAACCGGAAGAGTTTGTGCTAAGCAGCGACGGCGTTGCTATTGAAGAACCGCTGTCGCCCGAAGTGAGCCAGCAGACATCTATTACACCGGAAGGATTGTTATTTGCAAATGAAGAGGAGGCTGCTCCTGCACTTGCAATTACTGAAGAACCTACACTTGATTTGTTTATGCGTGACATCGCATTGATGACAGATGCAGATAAAAAAAATGAAACAGAAGAAGACCGCAACAAGGTGTCTCTAATGACCATACATGCTGCAAAAGGATTAGAATTCCCTTATGTTTATATTGTAGGGCTGGAAGAAAATTTATTTCCTTCGCAGATGTCGCTTACGGAACGTGCGGATTTAGAGGAAGAGCGGAGATTGTTTTATGTTGCTGTTACCCGTGCTGAGAAACGCGTAACCCTTTCATATTCTACAACCCGCTACCGTTGGGGAAATTTGATTTATTGTGAGCCCAGCCGTTTTATTGAGGAAGTGGATGCGAAATATTTAGACATGCCTGCTGAAAATAATAATCGTTTGTTCGGTAATGAAGAATTTGGAAGCAAGCCGAAACTAAACACCAGCAGGCCGAAAGAGACTTTTGTACAAAGGCCGGTAATCGGAAAAAAATTAGTTAAGGTAAATGCTGCTTCAAAAAACACTTCTGATTTTGATACCGAAAGTTTACGCACGCTGCAGGCTGGCATGCAGGTTGAGCATGACCGTTTTGGAAGCGGCAAAGTGTTAACCATGGACGGCGATTTTCCAAATAACAAAGCGACTATATTTTTTGAAGGAATAGGGCAGAAGCAATTATTAATAAAATTTGCCAAGCTGAGGATTGTGGGGTGATTTTTAATTGGAAAAAAGTCCTATACTTATGTCATCCCGAGCCTTTAGCGAGGGATCCTCTTTTTAATAATGATTGTGTTTATGATTTAGAAGGTCTCTCGCGGCGAAAAGCCAATCGGGAGGGCATGCCGGCATTAGATATGCAATTCAATTATTACAGCTCTTATATATCTTATTAATATCCATTTCAGATTTTATGGGTTCCCCAATTACGAAATCACTTCTCCATTCGCGAAGTATTTTTGCCCTTATTGAACCAGCTCCGCCATTAAGGAAATTACTGCTGCTCCAGGGACTTTCGCCTTTATAACCTTTGTAAAATAAACCAAGATCAGTAACAAAAGGAGCAGATGCTTCTCCGACATTCACAATTTTTATTTTTTTTGTTTCCAGAGAGCCATTGCAGCGCGGGTTGCAGATGAAAGTGCTGTTACAGCCCTGTATCGTAAGATAATTTCCATGTTTGTCAGGCGAAACAAATACAGTATCTTTTCCTTTGGGAAATTTTGAACTGCGGTAAGGAAATGTTTCTATTGTCTGGCAAAAGGTGCCTGCATGAGAAATTGTCTGTATTCTTAAACCCTCCCAATTAGTTAGATTGGTATCAGATCTCCATGATAAACTATTATCGATACCTGTATATTTTAACGATATCGCAAAACCTTCTACATCTCCGAAGTGCCCATGTAAACCGCAGTCTCGGCCGTAAAGAACAGCTCCATAAATTATAATTTGATTATCATACCATACTAATCCACTGTGCAGGGATCTTTTATTTACAAGTGGCTCAGGGAAATCTTTAATCTCTGAAACATTATTGTCTGCGGTATATTGCTGAAAGAGAGGAAATATTCTGCACACAGCTAAATTGCTGTCGGCCAGGTTTGATGCGCCCATTGCTGGGCCTGGACAATCTTCATTTTTGAACTGAATAAAAATTGGAACAAATTTGTTTAGTAATGCCAGCTCAAGATCATCTGAAAGGCCGTCTTTGTCTTTATCAGTGAAAGCCGGAAGCCTTTTAGAATAGCTGCCTCCGCATCTTCCTATCACTTCAATATTTTGCGCTGTAATTGATATTTTGAAACAAATAAGTGCTGCATGAATGAAAAATATTTTTTTAAAAGGTAGTCTGAAAGGATACATTTTGATTTTCAGGAATTGATGACGCAGATTCAAATTGATAATTACAAATTTAAATAAATTCTGGAGCAGACTGTGGAACAGCCGCTTTGACAGCAGAATAAAATCAGACGTTGAATGATTATATAGAAATAAATTGCATCTTTAAACTCTTTCTAAATTAAAGAAGCATTAAACCTTTTAATTGGTTTGATGAAAACCAAAGTTTTTTAAATTACGTATGTTTAATTATGGCCTAAAAATAGCCTTTGCTTTTAGGGGATAATAATAAATTTTATTAAGGCTGTTTCGAACAAATTTAAACCATTAAATGTTTTAAAATGAAAAAAATAATTTACTTTTTATTGTCTCTTTTTTCGAAGAAACACATAACATCCAAACCCGAAAATTCAAAAACTAACACGACAGCAAAATCATTTTATGATTTCACGATGAAATCAATTGAAGGAAAAGATATTTCTTTTTCTATCTATAAGGGAAAAAAAGTGCTGATTATTAATACTGCATCAGAATGCGGTTATACACTGCAGTTTACTGAATTAGAAGAGCTTCACGAAAAGAATAACGATAAAGTTGTGCTTCTTGGTTTTCCTTCGAATAATTTCGGCGGACAGGAGCCGGGAAGCAATGAAGAAATTGCAACATTCTGCCAGCGTAATTTCGGCGTGTCTTTTCAGTTGTTTGAAAAATCAGATGTGAAAGGCAGTAATCAAAATCCGCTTTACCAATGGCTTTCACATAAGGACCAAAACGGCTGGAATGATGAAGCGCCCAGCTGGAACTTCTGTAAATATTTAATTAATGAAAGAGGGGAGCTTGTTAAATTTTATTCTTCATCAGTAAAGCCCATGAGTGATGAGATTCTAAAACAGCTGTAATACTCTATTCTGCCCTTCCTGATTTTTCGAGATACGGAAGCCGATAAAAGGCGGGCGGAAATCACGTTGATTAAATATATATATCCGACACACCCGATGCTGTTTCTCCTCTTTTTTGCGCAGTTTGGGAAGAACTAAGCACCATGTTCTTTAATGCGTTAATCCATTTTGGATGATCATTTAAACTTGTTGCAAGCGTTATTTTTTCGCCGCCATGCTTTTGGAAAATTTCGTTGTATTCTGTTCCTATTTCGTAAATAGTTTCTAAGCAGTCGGCTGTAAATGCTGGAGAAAATACCAGCATTCTTTTTTTGCCTTCTTTTGCTTTTTGAGCAATTACCTTATCGCTGTATGGCTTTATCCAACCATCATTCAAACGCGATTGAAAGGTCGATTCATATTTCCCTTCCGGAAGATTTAACCCTTTTACAAGCTGCCTTGTTGTTTCAAAACAATTGGCGCGGTAACAGTATTGATTATTTTTTGTTATTGAATCGCAGCAGCTGCCCAGGTTACATGTTCCGGCGCCGTAATGTGCAGAGCCTTTCATAATGTGTCTTTCGGGCAGACCGTGGTAACTGAAAATGAAATAATCATAATCAGCAAGATTGTATTTTTTTGCTGCCTCAACGCAGGCATCAATAAAGTCAGGGTTATCGTAAAATTTAGAAATGATTTCGATGGAAGGTGTTACCTCCCATTTGCCAAGGATGCGCAAAGCTTCTTCAACTGATGATCCTGTGCTGGAGGAAGCATACTGCGGGTATAAAGGTATCATAATAATTTTTTTGACCTGTGCCGCACACAAGGTATTCAAAGCTGATTCTATGCTCGGACTTTGATAGCGCATCCCTAACTCAACAACAAAGGAATCACCTAATTCTTTTTGAAGCAGTGTTTTTACTTTTATGCTGTTGGTTAAAAGGGGAGAGCCTTCTGCTGTCCAGATATGCTTATATAGTTTTGCTGATTTGGATGAGCGGAAAGGGACTATGATGCCATTCACAAGTAAAAAGCGCCCCACAGGATTTATGTCAATCACGCGTGGATCATTCAAAAATTGTGTTAAATATTTTCTTACATCCGAGGTTTTTGGGCTGTCGGGAGTTCCAAGATTTATAAGCAGTACGCCTGTTTTCATATTTTTGTTTTTTTAATTTTGGACAAAGTGTTATTTGATCGCAATTTTTTTTTCTCTATGCCGGCCAATGTAGTTCGGGCAGGTTTTTAAAAGCTGCCAGGTCTCCCAGCATCGTTTTTCCGTATTTATTAATTTATTTCACCATTACAGAAAGCTGTAAATTTTTGTCTGCTCAAATCTCTTGTAAAATTCTGGTTTTTTAACATTGAAACGATAGCCGATTGTGGTTGTGCCGGAATAAAATTTATTTGTGATTAAAACCTGTCCGCTGTTGTAGTTGGAATAATCAGCAAGAAGAGACACAAACAAAAAAAACTTTTTGGCGTTGTAGCCGAAAGAAATTCTGGTATCCCCTGATGTTGATAAATAATTTCTTTTCACTGATAAGCCTGATGCAAAATGGTATTCTCTCCATTGTGATTCCGGTTCTACAGCCATAGTAATATTTGCAAAAAAATGATGTCTCGTTACTAAGTTTGCAGAAAAACCAAACCCGACAGAAAGCCCGATAGCATTTAAGCCGTTGAAATCGGAATAATCGTAATAATATTTTCTTAATGGCGAAGGAACAAAAGAGGTATCAGTGCTCAGCCTGTCGTAATAAAGGTTGCCGACAAAGATCCATGATGCTGCAGTTTTTAACTGACGTGCGCCGCAGGCATACGCAGCATCTAAAGCAAATTTTTCTGGTCTGGTTATATAAATAAATTTCGCTTTTGCACAGCTCGTTGTCATGTGCGGGTTCTGATAATAAGGAGTGGAATCGTAATACGGCCTTGTATAATTTGTAGTATTCACATCGTAAAAGCCTTTATACATTTTGTAACTTGTTTCCAGCTTCCATTTATTTCCGCCGATATTAAATCCGAGATCGGTATAAGTTGTTTTCCCTTTTTTATTTTCGTCTTTCGGCGGAACAGCCTTGTAATTGAATGAAAAGCTGAATATATCATAATCCAATTCAATTCCTGAAACAACTTCTGCATCGGCATAATAATGGAATGGGGATTTCTTTGAAGAGTCTTTCATTATGCCCTGATTAAAGGTTATATCATACTGCCTGGTAAATGAATTGTGCAGGGAAATAATCAGCTTTTCTTTATATTCCGTACAATAGTTTGTATCGCGCTGTGCAGACAGACAATTCGTCATCAGAAAAAATAGCAGGAGAAAAGCCGTACGCATTATTAAGAAAGTACTGCGTGTCATTTTTAATTAAGCATTTTCTGATTTTTATTTGTGAAGCAGGCAATGATATAAATTATTTGATGTTTGTTTTGTCAGCTTAACTGGCTCTTACAGGAGAACAGACTATGTTTTGAATAAATTAATTTTTAAATGTGCAGAGGTCGTTTAGCTGTTGCATCCAAACATGCTTCTTTAAACACTTCAGTATAAGTTGGGTGAGCGTGGCTCATACGTGAAATATCTTCTGCGCTTGCGCGAAATTCCATTGCAGTTACCGCTTCAGCAATCATATCAGCTGCTCTGGGGCCGATCATGTGTACACCTAAAATTTCATCTGTTATTTCATCTGCAAGCACTTTTATAAAACCGTCTGTATCCATTGATGCACGCGCTCTTCCACTTGCTTTAAATGGGAAGCTGCCAGTTTTGTATTTCCTGCCCTGTTCTATTAACTGTTCTTCTGTTAAGCCCACAGAAGCCACTTCAGGCCATGTATAAACAACACCAGGGATTAAATTATAATCGATATGCGGTTTTTGTCCTGCAATAATTTCAGCGGTAAAAGTCCCCTCATCCTCTGCTTTATGCGCAAGCATTGCTCCTTTAATTACATCGCCTATTGCATAAATACCTTCAACATTGGTTTGCAGCTGATTATTGGTTTCAATTTTACCCCTGCTGTCTACTTTCACTCCGGCTTTATCCAAACCTAAATTATCTGTATAGGGCTTGCGGCCGACCGAAACCAAACAATAATCACCTTTCAGTTCAATCTTTTCTCCTTTTGCATTGTCGGCAGTAACTGTTACTTCTTTACCCTTTGAAACAGCTCCTGTTACTTTATGATTCAGGTAAAATTCGAATCCTAATTTTTTTAAACACTTCATCAATTCCTTGCCAAGTGAGCTGTCCATAGTGCTGATGATTCCGCCGGTAAATTCAAGCACTGAAATTTTCGCGCCAAGCCGAGCGTAAACAGAACCAAGTTCAAGGCCGATTACGCCGCCTCCGATAATAATCATGTGCTTAGGAATTTCAGTTAACTCCAAAGCTTCGGTTGATGTGATAATACGTTTTTTGTCAATCTCTATCCCGGGAAGTGACATAGGTTTTGAACCGGTAGCAATAATAATTTTTGCAGCTTCAATCTGAGTTTTTTTACCGTCAGCGCCAGTAATTTCAAGTGTGTTTTTACTTACAAATGATCCATGCCCGTTGAAAACTGTGATTTTATTTTTTTTCATCAAAAAATTTATACCCTCCGAAGTCTGCTTTACCACAGCCCTTTTGCGGTTGACCATCTGAGTTAAATTCACTTTCAGATCTTTTATCTCAATGCCGTGTTCAGTAAATGTATGTGCGGCGTTATAATAATGTTCTGAAGAATCTAATAAAGCTTTTGAAGGAATACATCCTACATTTAAACAGGTGCCGCCTAAGGCACTGTAACGCTCAATAAGAGCTGTTTTCATTCCAAGCTGCGCACAGCGGATAGCTGCAACATAACCGCCGGGACCAGAACCAATAATTGAAACATCAAATTTTTCCATAATTTAAATATGTGACTTATTTGAGAGATTAGATTAATTAAAATTTGCACGAAAGGATCAAGAAGTTTTGATACAGCTTTCAACAAGGATTTAAATTTTTAAAAAATAAATAGAAGCTAATCAGAATTAAATTATTCCGCACAGCTGAAAATTATTTTGCGACATACATCACTTCCTTCACTGCCTTTATAACACGGGCAACACTGGGTAATGAAGCTTCAATTAAAGTAGGCGCATAAGGCAGCGGAACATCAGCAGCGGTTACCCGCAATATTGGTGCATCTAAATAATCAAATGCTTCTTTCTGAACTTTGAACGCAATCTCAGTGGCTATTGCACCCAATGGCCAAGCCTCTTCTACAATTACCAAACGATTTGTTTTTTTTACGGAAGTAATAATAGCGGCGTAGTCGATAGGGCGGATAGTGCGCAGATCAATCACTTCAACGCTGATACCTTCTTTTTCTAATGCAGCAGCTGCGCCCAATGCCTGCTTAATAATTTTGCCGAATGAAACAATGGTAACATCTTTACCTTCGCGTTTTATATCTGCAACGCCGATGGGAATCAGGTATTCGCCTTCAGGCACCTCGCCTTTTTCGCCGTACATCTGTTCGCTTTCCATAAAAATTACAGGATCATTATCGCGGATAGCTGATTTTAAAAGGCCTTTCGCATCGTAAGGATTTGACGGGACAATTACTTTCAATCCCGGACAGTTCGCATACCAGCTGTCAAATGACTGCGAATGCTGGGAGCTGAGCATACCTGCTGAGCCCGTGGCTCCTCGGAATACAATAGGTATCGGAAACTGTCCGCCGCTCATACTCATCATTTTTGCAGCAGAATTTATTATCTGATCTATTGCTACCAGTGAAAAGTTGAAAGTCATAAACTCTACGATTGGCCGTAAGCCGTTCATTGCCGCACCGATCGCAATACCTGTAAAACCAAGTTCAGCAATAGGTGTATCGATAATACGTTTCGCGCCGAATTCGGCTAGCATGCCTTTACTTACTTTGTATGCTCCGTTATATTCTGCAACTTCCTCACCCATCAAAAATATTTTTTCATCCCTGCGCATCTCTTCATTCATAGCTTCACGCAGTGCTTCACGAAATTCAATTGTTCTCATTTGTCAGTTTTTGATTGGTAACAAATTTAATATTTTTATTTAAACGAAGTATGACGAAATTCTGTTGTGGTTTTGGGGCCTCTGATTTATCGGCTACAGTTATGGAAAAATGGGCAATAAACCTATTAGCAGCTGTATGGAGAAGGATAAAAACATTTAATATATTAGAACATTAATATGTATTTTTGCCGAAAATTTCATCAAATGGAAAATAATCAATTTGATATCATCATCATTGGGGGCGGAATAGTAGGTTTAGCTGCTGCATACAAAATCAATTTGAAATACCCTGGAAAAAAAGTACTTGTTCTTGAAAAAGAAAAAGAGGTAGCGGCTCACCAAACGGGCCACAATTCAGGTGTAATACATTCCGGCTTATATTATAAACCAGGTTCTTATAAAGCAAAAAACTGTGTTGACGGGAGAAGAGAGCTCGTTGCTTTCGCTAAAGAATATAAAATAGCACATGATATCTGCGGAAAAATTGTTACTGCTACGGATCAGTCGGAATTGGCCCACATGAATAAAGTGTTTAATAACGGCCTGGCAAACGGTGTTGAAGGGATTGAAAAAATTAGCGCAGAGCAAATTAAAGAGATTGAACCTTATTGCACCGGTATTGAAGGTTTGTGGGTGCCTTGTACTGGAATCATTGACTATACTGAGGTTACACGCAAGTATGCTGAATTGATTCGTTCAAAATTTACAGGAAGCAAAGTGCTTACTGAGCATGAAGTAACTGCGTTTGAAAAACATGCTGATTATACTGATGTAATTACGCCGAAAGGAAAATTCAGAGGTTCTTACATTATAACATGTGCAGGACTTCAAAGCGATAGGATTGCGAAAAAAGAAGGAGCAAAAATAGATACTGCTATTGTTGGTTTCCGGGGCGACTATTATAACCTCACTGAAAAGGGAGCAGGGAAAGTCCGTAATTTAATTTACCCTGTTCCAAATCCGAAGTATCCTTTTTTAGGTGTGCATTTTACACGCATGATACGCGGCGGCGCTGAATGCGGGCCTAATGCCGTTTTTGTTTTTAAGAGAGAAGGATACGGTAAAACCGATTTTTCAATACGTGATACTGCTGAAGCTTTATCTTTCGGAGGCACCTGGAAATTTTTTGCGAAGAATATGAAATTCGGGGTTGATGAATACCGCGGTGCCTTTTCAAAAGCATTTTTCTTAAAACGACTGCGCAAACTTATTCCCTCATTGGAGATGGATGATTTAACACCAGGGAGTTCAGGAGTGCGTGCAATGGCATTGGGACCTGAAGGCGAAATGATTGATGATTTTAAAATTGAAATAAACGGCAATACAATTCATGTGTTGAATGCGCCGTCGCCGGCGGCTACGGCTTCTCTTGCTATCGGAACTGCAATACAGGAAATTGCTGCAAAACATTTTAATTTAGGATAAAATTTCATTGCTGAATTATCACCGTTCAAAGTAAATAGCCATGGGCAGTGCAAAACAAGGGAAAATAAAACAAAATCAAAACACAAAACAAACTGCGTTCATAAGCAGGCAGTCTTCGGTCAGAAGCCCTTTGCTCTGGCTTGCAGGCGTTTTAGTCCTGACTTATATTGCCTTTTTTCCATCAATTAAAAACGGATTTACCAATTGGGATGATAATGTTTATGTTGCCGAAAATAGTTTAATCACAAAGCTTTCCGGTGATCATGTAAAGCAGATTTTTAATACCGCTAATTCTGTTTCCAATAATTATCACCCTCTTGCTATTCTCTCACTAGCGCTCGATTATAAGATCTCAGGATATAATCCTAAAACATACCATATTACCAATCTGCTGTTTCACTTATTAAATACTGCATTGGTATTTTGGTTTATATTTTTATTGAGCGGTAAAAAAGTTCATGCAGCCACAATTACCGCGTTGTTCTTCGGTATCCACCCGATGCATGTGGAATCAGTTGCCTGGATTTCGGAACGGAAAGATGTACTCTATGTCTTTTTTTTCATGGCAGGATTGATAGCTTATTATAAGTATATAAGCATCTCCGGAAAAAATAAAGTCTTTCTGTATGTTTTTGTCTTGCTGCTGTTTCTGCTTTCGGTATTGTCAAAAGCAATGGCTGTGGTATTTCCCATGGTTTTATTATTAATTGATTATTACAAGGGGCGTAAATTTGATAAATATTCTCTGCTTGAAAAACTTCCTTTCTTTGTAATTTCAATAGTGTTTGGTTTATTGGCTTCGCATGTGCAGTCGGGTGCAATAGCTAAGCTTGAAACATTCACATTGCTGCAGCGCTTTGAATTTGCCTCTTACGGAATGGTGAATTATATTTTCGATTTATTTGTTCCTGCTTCCCTTTCTTGCTTTTATCCTTATCCAAATCTTATAAATGATCACCTGCCTGTTATATTTTACGTTTGTCCTTTTATTGTATTAGGTTTATTTGCGCTGGCTTTTATGAGTATCAGGAAAAATAAAGATTGGATTTTTGGATTTTTATTTTTCTTCGTCACAATCGTTTTGGTTTTGCAGTTTATTTCAGTGGGACTGGTAATAAAGGCCGACAGGTACTCTTATCTGCCGTTTATAGGTTTGCTTTTTCCCTTTGCAATGAGTTTTGTGAGGCTGCAGGAGCAGACAGAAAAGCAATTCAATCTCTATAAAAAAATAGCAGCTGCAGGATTAGTAATATGCGTATTGTTATCATTATGGCTTACCAATGAAAGAATTAAAGTCTGGAAAAACAGCGATACTTTATGGACGGATGCAATTAGTAAATACCCTAGCAGTGAGCCTTACAGAAACAGGGGAAGCTATCTTGTAAACAAAGCGGCATACGATAAAGGGGAGAAGAACATTGAAGAAAATGAATATGACAGGGCACTTGCAGATTTTAATATCTCTGTAAAAATGAACCCGAATAACGCAAAAGTATTTATTAACCGTGCAAATATTTATGGCCTGAAAGGCAAATTTGATCTGGCTTTAAGCGATTATTCTAGGGCTCTTGAATTGGATAAAACAGATGCCCAGACTTTTTTTAACAGAGCTGTTACATACAGTATGATGAAACAGTATGATAAAGCCGCTCCCGATTACACTGCCGCCCTTGAGCTAAAGCCAGATTTAACTGCTGCGAAAGAAAACAGGGCTTATGTTTATGTTGATAACGGCAATTACGACAAAGCAATTCCTGAATTAAATGAATTAATACAACAGGACGGAACTAACTCTAATTATTTTTTCTACCGGGGATTCGCCAATTTTAAAACAGGAAATAATGCTGCAGCTCTGTCGGATAATAGTACTGCAATACAATTAAATCCGAATAACAGTGCTGCTTACTTTAACCGCTCTGTTGTTAATAAAACAATGGCGAAATATAAAGATGCTCTGGATGACGCCTTAAAAGCGGAAAAGCTGAATTATAAGGTGGATATAAATTACCTGAATGAGTTGAAAAGCAAACAGCATTGATGAGTTCATCATAAAAAACATATTCGTTCTTATCAATTTATTACCCAGCTCCATCAGGATTTTTGGGCTTTTTACAAGTCTTAATAAAATTTGAACTGCCTATAAAACCTTTTTTATTACAATTCATAATTAATACTATTTTTACAAAAACAAATCTCTAAAAAAATGACAAAATTATTTATTGCAAAAATTTTTACTACGGTCTCTGTTATAATTTTCATGGGCTTTTCGAGTATCAATGCACAGCAGGCTGCAAAGGTTTACAAGTACGAAAGTGTTCCCAACGACCCTTTGAATGCCCGTATTTATAAACTCGACAACGGCTTAACAGTTTATATGACAGTTTATAAAAATGCGCCCCGCATTCAAACATATATTGTCACGCGTGCCGGAAGTAAAAATGATCCGAAGGATGCGACTGGGTTGGCGCATTATTTAGAGCACATGCTTTTTAAAGGAACTGATAAATACGGCTCTAAAGATTATGCGAAAGAAAAAATTGAATTGGATAAAATTGAAGCATTGTATGAAACATATCGTAAAACAACTGATGAAGCGAAACGTAAGTCGATATATCATCAGATCGACAGCATTTCTGGATACGCATCCAAATTTGCTATTGCAAATGAATACGATAAAATGCTGTCGAACCTTGGCGCCAAAGGAACAAATGCCTTTACTTCGGTGGAACAGACAGTTTATGTAAATGATATTCCAACCAATCAATTTGATAAATGGACTACAATTGAATCAGAGCGTTTCCGCAATCCTGTTATGCGTCTGTTCCATACAGAGCTGGAAGCGGTTTATGAAGAAAAAAACCGCGGCCTGGATAATGACAGAAGGAAATCCAATGAAGCTATGAATTTAGGGCTTTTCCCAAATAATACTTATGGGTCGCAGTCAACACTCGGTACTATCGAGCATCTAAAAAATCCTTCTCTCACAGAAATAAAAAAATATTACAACACATATTATGTACCAAACAATATGGCAATTTGTATGTCGGGTGATTTTGATCCGGATGCAGCAATAAAAATAATTGATGAAAAGTTCAGTTCTTGGAAAAATAAGCCTGTGCCGGTTTATCAGCCATATATTGAAAAACCGATTACTGCACCTATTATCAAGGAAGTAGTGGGACCTGATGCTGAAAATGTGCTGATTGGTTTCCGTTTTCCCGGAACAGGCACTAAAGATGCTGATATGCTGATGTTAATCAATAGGATATTGACAAACGGAAAAGCCGGGTTGATAGATTTGAACCTTAATCAGGAACAAAAGGTTTTAGAAGCTGGAGCATATGATCAAGAACATAAAGATTACTCTTCACAGATATTATACGGGCAGGCCAAAGAAGGGCAGACGTTAGAGCAGGTAAAAGACTTGCTGTTGCTGCAGATTGAAAATTTGAAAAAAGGTGAGTTCCCTGACTGGCTGATAAGTGCAGTTATTACTGATATGAAACTGGAGCAGACTAAAATGCATGAATACAACAGCCAGCGTGCATCAGAACTTGCTGATGCATTTATTACAAACACCAGCTGGGCTGATAATGTAAATACAATAGACCGTTTATCAAAAATTACAAAGCAGCAATTAATGGATTTTGCAAAAGCAAACTATACCAATAATTACGTTGTTGTTTATAAACGCACGGGTGAAGATAAAAATGTGCAGAAGGTTGTAAAGCCTGCTATCACTCCAGTAGAAGTGAATCGTAACGATCAGAGCGAGTTTTTGAAAAGTGTTATTAATACTCCTGTAAAAGATATTGAACCAGTGTTTTTGGATTATGACAAGGATATTAAAAAATTTAATTTGAAAAATAATATCCCAGTATTATTCACCTCCAATACAGAAAACAAAACATTTGACATGTATTATGTTTTGGATATGGGAAATAGGAATAACAAGAAATTGGAAATGGCTGTAAACTATTTAAAATATCTTGGAACTAAAGATTTAACAGCTGCAGCTTTACAGCAGGAATTTTATAAACTCGGCTGTTCATTTGATGTTTATGCCGGCGAGGATCAAGTATGGGTGAGCCTTAGCGGATTAACTGAGAATATTGAAAAGGGGGTAAAATTATTTGAAAATCTTTTGGCGAATGCACAGCCGAATGAAGAAGCCTTAAAAAATCTTGTTTCTGATGTGCTGAAAAAACGCGATGATGCAAAATTAAATAAAGGTGAAATTTTACACGGCGCATTGTTTTCTTATGGAAGATATGGTAAGCAGTCGCCTTACACAAATATTTTATCTAGTGATGAATTAAAAAATTTAAATTCAAAAGAGCTGATTGCTATTATAAACGGAATTACTTCTTTTCAGCACCGCATTTTATATTATGGAAACAATACATCTGACGATCTAGCATCAATGCTTAATAAGCTGCATTCAGTTCCTGCAGTATTAACGCCAATTCCGGCACCTGTAAAATTCGAAGAGGTTGCCGCAAATAATAATGTGTACATAGTAGATTATGATATGAAGCAGGCTGAAGTTATTTCACTTTCGAAAGATGGATTATATAATAAAGACAATGCTTCACTTTCCCGCGTTTTTAATGAATATTTCGGTGCAGGTATGTCATCAGTTGTTTTTCAGGAGATGCGTGAATCAAAGGCATTGGCATACTCGGTTTATGCCAGTTATAGTAATCCTTCCAAAAAGGAAGAGTACAACCACGTAATCTCTTACATAGGAACACAAGCCGATAAATTACCTGAAGCAATGGCCGGAATGATGGAGCTGATTAACAAAATGCCTGAAGCAGAAAATAATTTCAAGGCTTCAAAAGAGGCTGTTTTGCAGGGTATACGTTCCGAACGCATTACCAAAGCAAGTATTTTGTTTAATTACGAAAATGCTAAAAAACTAGGGCTTGATTATGACATCAGAAAAGACATTTTTAAAAATGTGCCTAATTTAACACTGCCTCAAATAAAGGCATTTGAGCAGGAGCATTTAAAAAACAAACAATACACGGTACTGGTTATCGGCAAAAAAGAAAAACTTGATTTGAAAACTCTTGAAAAATACGGTAAAATAACTTTCCTTTCCCTTACAGATATTTTTGGATATTAGTCTAAGAAATAAAAATTTATAAACAAGGAGCCATTACTTACAGTTTTGGCTCCTTTCCTTTCCCGCAAATTCTTATATTTGCATTCCGCATAAAAAAATAACAAAATTGAATTCTGAACACCAATTTAAAAATTAAAACTATGAGCAAAATTAAAGTAGCCAACCCTGTGGTTGAATTAGACGGCGATGAAATGACCCGTATCATCTGGAAATTTATTAAAGACAAATTGATTCTTCCTTATCTCGATTTGGATATCAAATATTATGATTTGGGCGTAGAAAACCGCGATGCTACAAATGATCAGGTAACTATTGATTCGGCAGAAGCAATTAAAAAATATAATGTTGGAATTAAATGCGCTACTATTACTCCTGATGAAGAACGCGTTAAAGAGTTTAAATTAAAACAAATGTGGAAATCGCCGAACGGCACTATCCGTAATATTTTGGACGGTACTGTGTTCCGCGAACCGATTGTATGTAAAAACGTACCCCGCCTTGTTCCAAACTGGACAGCGCCAATCTGCATTGGCCGTCACGCATTCGGCGATCAATACAAAGCAACAGATTTTGTGACAAAAGGAAAAGGTAAATTAACAATCAGCTTTACTCCTGAAGACGGCAGTGCACCGCAGTCTTACGAAGTATTTAATTTTAAAGGCGATGGTGTTGCAATGGCAATGTACAACACAGACGAATCTATAAAAGGCTTTGCTCATGCATGTTTTAATACTGCTTTAACAAAAAAATGGCCTTTATATTTATCTACAAAAAATACGATCTTAAAAAAATACGACGGACGTTTTAAAGATATTTTCGAAGAAATTTATCAGGCAGACTATAAAGCAAAATACGTTGCAGCAGGTATTACCTACGAACATCGTTTGATTGATGATATGGTTGCATCTGCATTAAAATGGAATGGAAATTTTGTTTGGGCTTGTAAAAACTATGACGGCGATGTGCAGTCAGATACTGTTGCTCAAGGTTTTGGTTCTTTAGGCTTAATGACATCTGTATTAGTTACACCTGACGGAAAAACAATGGAAGCTGAGGCAGCCCATGGTACCGTTACCCGTCACTACCGCGATCATCAAGCAGGCAAGCCTACTTCAACAAATCCGATTGCTTCTATTTTTGCATGGACACGCGGATTAGAATTCCGAGGCAAATTAGATAACAACCAGCAATTAATTAATTTCTGCCACGCATTAGAGCAGGTTTGTGTTGAAACTGTTGAATCGGGCAAAATGACTAAGGATTTAGCGGTTTGCGTTCATGGAAATAAAGTAACTCTTGGGGAACATTATTTAAACACTGAAGATTTTTTATCAGCTTTAGATACAAATCTTCAGGCAAAACTTGCTAAGGCTGTAATAGCTTAATTTTATTATTCGATTGTATTGCAAAAGCTTGATTCAAAAAAATTGAATCAAGCTTTTTTTGTTTTCAATTGCGGATATTAGACTGCCCTGAAGCAGGTGTATTTAATGCCTGCAATTGCTGCAGTGCTTCAGTACATTCGGGATCGAGGGCAAGCACTTTGCGGTAATGATAAATGGCCGCATAAGGCATTTTCAGTTCTGTATAACACTGCGCAGCCCCGAGGTGATAATTTTTATCGAGATGGTAGTAAAATATGCAGGTTTCAAAACAAACTGCTGCTTCTTTGAAACGCTTCAGATGTTGGAGTGCTTTACCTTTATGACATAAATTCCCGTAGTTTTCATTTTTGTTTACAGCATAAGAATTTTCGAACTGCTCTGCAGCTTTTTCATATTCTCCGGTTTCAATATAAAGATGTCCGAGCTGCTCCATACATACACTGCTTTTGGGGAATTTTTGCAAAAATAGTTTTGCTGTTTCTTCGGCTTCTTTTAACATGCCGCTGCTACGGTAGAAAAAGCATAGCTTAGCTGTAATATCTTCCTCATCAGGATTTTTTTCGAGAAGTTCTTTGCTGAGCCTGATACATTCGGGATATTTTTTCTGCTCGTTATAAATATCTATCAGGCGTAAACGTGCATTTTTTTGATACCATTCCAGCCCTTCGCCTTTTGAGTTTATGAGTTTGTTGTATAAAGGAACAGCCTGCTCAGGGGCATGCATCTGGCAATAGATACTGGCTTTAATATTATAGAAATTGGGATGAAGCAGGGGCCCCTGTGCTTCTGCCTGTTTCACAAATGCAAGGGCTTTTTGATATTCATGCTTACCAGCTTCTTCCTGAGCTTTGCGCAGCAGAAGCGTAGAATTCTGCGGATGCTGGGCAAATGCTTTTTCTAAGGCAATTGCTTTATTTTTCACATCATATTTTTGTTCGAAATTATCAAGGATGATGTGCCAGTCGTCTATATCAAAATAAGGGCTTGTGCCTGACTCATAGCGCTTGATGGTTTCTGTGCGGAGATCATCGGTTTCATCGGAAATAGGGGAGATGCCGGGTGCTGCTTCAGTATTTTGTTCAGCCGGATTAAATTTTTCGTTAAGTAAACCCACAAACTCATTGTAAACATCCATAAACACATTATCTTCTTTGCAAAAGTCATCCCATGCTGCCAGTATTTTTTTATTTTCGGGATTCCATGCTCCCTTAAAATTATCAAAATCCTGATAAAGAACAGAGGCATCCATTGAGTATTTATCCCAATCCTGAAGCATTAAATCCACCATTTCTTCTACTTCAGCAAATAAAGTCTGGGGCTGTTCTTCTTCTTCACCATCTTCAGTATCAATATATTCTTCTTCTTCATACACTTGTGCGTAAAGCATATTGGAATTATCACACAGTTTATTTACCTCTTCGCTGAACTCACCCATGTATTGATTAAAATCATTTACATGCTGCTGCGACTCTTCCAGTGTGGGCATGGTAAACTGCACCCCTGCACTCCAATCTCCTTTCATTTCGGGAGGAGGCAGATAGATAGAGTTGGTTGCTTTATCGGCTTTTTCTTTGGTAATAGGGATTTTTGCCCAAAGTCCCGGAATTAAATCACGCTGTTCTTTTATTTTATGGCAGAGATCCAGCGTACGCAAAGGAACCTCATTATGCATTAAAACATATTTATCTAAGAACTCTTTTTCAAAATCACTTAAAGGAATTTGCTTTTCGTATTTCAGAGTGATGGTGCGTAAAGGGGTTTTGAATTCCAGAATATCCTGTTTGAGATTGAATATTTCGAGCTGGATAAGGGTTATATAGCCGCTGGCTGCCAGAAAATCCTGTATGCGATGCTCTATAGCATAAGCAATGCAGTCGGCAATGTTTTTAGTCAGCAATTCCTCCAGGCGTTTTTTTTCTTCGCCCGCAGCGCTGCAGTATGTGCTGTATAATTCATCGTTTCGTTTACGGAATAATGACCATTGGCGGCTTTGTTCTTCCGGCAATTTCCATTGTTTCCAGGCGGGCTGGGTTACAATTTTTTTATCGGCACTTGAATAATCAGGCCTGCCTTCTGCATTCAGAGGATAAACCGTTTCTTCCATTGAGGTATATTGGCAGTCGTCAGTTTTGCTGATATAGTCATTGAAAAGTTCAATGTCCGAAGGGATTTTCTGTATCATAATGCTTTGTTTTTTTTATTATAATAAAAAATGTGCCAGAAAATTAATCAAGAATTATTGAATAACGAAAATTGAACAAATTTATTATCTCTTAACCTGCTTAAAACATTCTATTTATTTCTTCCCGTTTCAGGTTTTTCTTCCGGAAGCATCATACAATGTTTTAGGTGTTCATCGGTTGGCGCTGCGCAGTTCTGATGGGTGATGATGCCGCGCTTCCATGCTTCCATCAATGAATGCTGGCTGTTTTTAGTATCTAATTTCCGTTTTATGCTGTTAAAAACATTTTCCACAAATTTAGGACTGCGGAATATTTTCTTCGCTATCTGCTCCTGGCAGAGCCCATTGCCCCAAAGCAGCAATATGTAAAGCTCATAATGCTCTAATTTTATTTCTTCCATTTTTTAGCCGTAAAATTCTAATTTCTTTCTTCTTTTTTATGTTTCAGAATCATTTTTAGGGAATTCCGTACAGAACAGAAAATTACATTCGTGCTCTGTTTATAAAACGAAAAAACGGAAGGGCGCAGGAAAATAACTCTTTAAAGCAACAGAAGAATTCTTTGAAGAAACAGAATAGCTCTTTAAAGAAACAGAAGAATCTTTTAAAGAAATAGAATAACTCTTTAAAGAAATAAAAGAATCCTTTAAAGAAACAGTATAATTCTTTTAAGCATTAAAATAACTCTTTAATGAAACAGAACAATTCTTTTAAGCAATAAAATAGCTCTTCAAAGAAACAAAACGAAACTTCGAATTAACAGTATGTTTTTTTTAAGAAATAGGCCCTAAAGAAATCTTTAAAAAATAAAAATCTACAGCTAATAAAATAAATTAAACCTTAAACTTTTACACCATGTCAACAGGAAGAATTCCCGGCAGTCCCAAAGTATTTGATCCCTATATTACCTCTTGCGATGACCATCTGCAGGAAACAGAACCAGTGAGTAATCTGCCCTATTGGCAATTATTGGGATTAACCAGTGTTAATGCCAGCGACTGGCATAATAAACGCCAGTTTTGGGCAACACCCAATACAGGATTGTTTGCTTTATACAACAGCCCTGCTGCAAGTACCAGTGTGGTAAAAAAGAATGTAAAAAATTTTATTGCCGATTTTAAAACCTTTGCAAACCCGCTTTTAGATGTTATTGCAGCCAGCCCCAACGCTGGCACACGCGAAGAAAAAACTTTTAATTTAATACTTAAAAAGAACCGCAAAAAACCTTCGAAGGTTCACACTCCTATTGCTGACCAGTGTTTTACAACCTTTAACAGCGCCAAAGGCGGAGATATGAAAGCTGCTTCGCGCAATGCACATGATGCCAAACGGGCTTCTGTTACTGCCGGCGCCGATGGTGTACAGTATGCCTACCTTATTTTAGATAAAAAACCCGAAGACCAGGCCGCTGCCATTACTGCCGCTCTGAAATTGAATGATGCTGCCCGCATCACAAATCCGGCTAACCCTGTTCTGGTTCCCGTTCCTGCAGCGCCCCCTCAGCATCCCGACGACAGCACCAAACAGGAATATCACAGCGGAGCATCTCACCTCTTTCATTTGGGCGCTGCTAATACCGGCTGCTATTTGTATGTATGGAGCCGCTGGTATAACAGCAAACATCCCGAACTGGCAGGAAGCTGGAGCGAAAGGCAGGTTGTGCTGATTGGGTAAGAAGGGTTTGAATTTATAAAGTTTGTAAAGTAAAAAAGGGTAACAAATCAAACTGACTTGCAACCCTTATCCTAACCGCTCCTTTTACTGTACTTGAACCTGCAGCCTAAGTTCCTATTACCTTCATTTTATATTACTTTTTTTTACTGCTGCCTTTCAGTGTTTTATAATATCTAATTAACTCCTTTATACTTCCTTTACTCCCCAGCTTTACTTTACTGTGATTAGTGGTATTGTCTTTTGAGTTTATTTTAAAATTTACTTCCAGTTTGTAATCAAGATTTTTGCCCTTTTTTATTAGTTCAGGTAAGGTATGCGCCATTTCCTTGAAAGAAATCCTGAACGGAATCACACTTTCTGTTTTACTATGCGGCGGAATTTTCATCAGACCCGGCACTCTTGCATCAACCCATGGGTTTCCGCCAATTTCAAAACGGTCGTGCATGTCAATTGCATCCAGAGGAAATACATTTTTATTAATTAGAGTAGAATGAACCAGTAATGTAACACCAGAAAAACGAAGCGAATCAATTTCGATTTTATCTACAGTAACTTTTGGTATATAAATTAATGGGAGCCATTTTTTTTCATCGAAATCCATGCTTTTTCTAAAAAAATGAGAGCTGACAAAAAATGATGCTTTAAACTCATACCAAACACTGTCGGCTCCCTGCTTTTCAGACTTTTTCAGAATATCAGTGAGAGATTCATCAAAAATAGTTAATGGTAATGAGAGCAGATTGTCGTTCCCGGGATGAATTGTAATTGATTTTTTTGAACTGCTTTTTACTACTTCTTTATTGCTTATTTTTATTTCATATTGAATACTATCAACCTTAATAACAATAGGTAAATGGCTGTCAATACCCATTTTTAGCAATAGGTCAATTCTATTGTCAGCCAAATTCGCTATTTCAATATCTAATATATTTATTCGCGGGATTATGAAGTTTTTATAGGGATTCTTATCAGTTGAATAGTTATAATAACTTACCGAAAAGAAACCTAAAATGATTACTATAATAAGTAAGAAAAACCCAAGAAGAAGTCTTTTAATTATTTTCATTTATGTTATACAATTCAAAAAAAATTAAAGAAAATCCAGATTCAAATTTTCAAGAGTTAGAATTTTTTATCCGTTCAAAGTCCCTTCCAATTCTTTAAATACTATGATACGTTAAGACGTCATATTATAAGAATGAATTTTCACAACACAGCGAAGGCAAGCAGCTAAGAAATCAAAAGTGTTACAGAATTTCTGTAATAAGCTGCATTATTCACAGGTATGCCTGCTGTTCCGCTGACATTTCCACTAAAGTAATTCTCACCCTATTGGAACATTTCAAGCAAAAGAAATTTATATCATCACCCGCAATCCCCTAAAACATACCGTTTAAAAAAACATTTACACCGCTTAATAGTTTTGATAAAAATCAGGAGCAATATAGAACGTACTTAGCATAAAATTTAAAACTTGAGGCCATGAAAAAACTCTTACTTAGTATTATTTGTATTGCGAACATGTTTGCAGCAAATGCACAAGCCATAGCGGGCGATTATCTAAACATCAACAATATTAAAGCCCGGGTAAATGCGGCGGGAGATTTATTTTCGGATTTTACTTTTACCGGCACGCAGTTCGAAGTGCCCAAAGGAAGCGGTAAAGGAACTATTTATGGAAGTAATTTATGGTTTGGCGGCTATGATGCCGGCGGACAGCTTCATATTGCAGGGCAGACATACCGGCAGACAGGCACCGATTTTTTCGCCGGCCCTATTGATACAGCCGGAACCTATGGCACTGCTTATGATGCAGCATGGAACAGAGTATGGAAAATAAATAAATGTGCTATTGATACTTATTCGAATTGGATTTCTGCAGCCGCTCCTATTGGTTCAAACCCATTACTTTCGGGTAGTACAGAGGATACTGTGTCAATGGAGGCAATCCTAAACTGGCCAGCCTTTAATATGAATGGTCAGCCTTTAGCTCCCTTTGTAGATGCTAATAGTGACGGCGTTTATGACCCGGCAGCAGGCGACGTCCCTTTAATAAAAGGCGATCAGGCAATATTTTTTGTTTATAACGATGCAAGAGGATTGCATACCGAAACAAATGGAGCTCACCTGGGATTGGAAATTCAAGGTATGGTTTATGCCTACAGCCGCCCTAACGACAGCGCTTTGTATAATACCGTTTTCACAAGTTATAAAATTATTAATAAAACAGCATCCCGCTTAGATTCGGTTTTTATCGGCAATTGGACAGATTTTGATATTGGTTATTACAACGATGATTACGTTGGCTGTGATGTGTCCCGTGCGGCTTATTACGGTTATAATGGAACTGCAGTTGATGGCAGTGGGCAGACTGAAGCTTACGGTGCAAATCCTCCCGCGCAGGCTGTCGTATTTTTACGCGGTCCATTGGCTGATGCAAACGGCATTGATGATCTTTTGAGTTCAACACCTAATGGAACCAATTACGGAGATGGTATTATTGACAACGAACGTTTAGGTATGAGTAAATTTCTTTTTTACAATAATGCGGCTTCTTTAAATGGAAATCCTCAGACAGCCGATAATTATTATCAATATGTTTCTGAAACGTGGAAGAATGGAAGTCCCGTTACCTATGGCGGATCTGGAACAATGGGTTCTGTTCACTGTAATTATATGTTTCCCGGCGCTTCCGATCCGTTAGGTTACGGAACAAACATGAACCCGCAGGCATCTTGGGATGAGGCTTCAGCAGCCATTACTCCCGGTGATATAAGAGGGATTGGCGCTTCAGGTCCATTTACCCTTAGGCCAAATTCAGTGCAAAGCTTTGATTTTGCTTATGTTTACGGACGTGCAGCATCTGGCGGAAACTTAGCAAGTGTTGCAGTTATGAAAAATCGTATTGACAGTGTACGGCATAAATTTAATATCGGTATTACTGGATGCTCATGCAGCACCAATACTACAGGCGTTTCAGCAGTTCCACAAAAAACAAATTCTGATTTATTTATTCATCCAAATCCTGCAAAGGATAACATATATATTGATTACACTTCCGCTTCAAAAAATGCAGTTGTTGAGATTTATAATGTAATCGGCGAAAAATTAATACAGACAAAATTAAATTTAATATCACAGCAAGTTATTTCAATTGCTGATTTAGCGAAGGGCTTGTATATTCTGAAAGTTCAGGATGGCGAAGTGGCAATCACAAAGAAATTTTTGAAGGAATAGAAAGATTGGTAATCAATCTTATTTTTATTGTGCAAATAGTATGCAAATTAAAAAAGGGTTTCAAACGCTATGTCTGAAACCCTTGCTTTTACTGGCTCCTTCTGCTGGACTTGAACCAGCGACCCTCTGATTAACAGTCAGATGCTCTAACCAACTGAGCTAAGAAGGAATTTTCCCCATAAAAAGGAGTGCAATATTAGTGTGTTCTTAGCAAATATGCAATATATTTGTGCAAATAATTTTAAATATATTATATGAGTCTATTAGTAATAGGTACAGTGGCCTTTGATGCCATTGAAACTCCTTTCGGAAAAACCGATAAAATACTGGGCGGTGCCGCTACTTATATCTCGCTTGCGGCGTCTTATTTTTCAAAAAACATCAATTTGGTTTCCGTGGTCGGCGAAGATTTTCCGCAGGAAAACATTAAAATGCTGCAACGTCATTATATCAATACAGACGGCTTACAGATATTAAAAGGACAGAAAACCTTTTTCTGGTCGGGCAAGTACCATACTGATATGAATACCCGTGATACAATTACTACTGAGTTAAATGTATTGGAAAATTTTAATCCGGTTGTGCCGGAAGCTTATCAGGACTGCGAGTTTTTAATGTTAGGCAACCTTGTACCTAAAGTGCAGCGACAGGTTATAGAACAAATGAAAACCCGCCCGAAGCTGATTGTGCTTGATACAATGAACTTTTGGATGGATATTGCTTTGGAAGATTTGAAAAAAACAATTTCTATGGTTGATGTTTTAACTGTTAATGACGGCGAAGCCCGCCAGCTCTCAGGTGAGTACTCGCTTGTTAAAGCTGCACAGAAAATATTAGCGATGGGGCCTAAATATTTAATTATTAAAAAAGGAGAGCATGGTGCTTTATTGTTTAATAAGGATCAAGTGTTTTTTGCTCCAGCACTTCCTTTAGAAGAAGTATTTGACCCAACAGGAGCTGGAGACAGCTTTGCAGGCGGATTCATCGGCTATTTAACTGAAACAAAAGATATTTCATTTGAGAACATGAAACGCGCTGTGATCTTTGGTTCTGCAATGGCCTCATTCTGCGTTGAAAAATTCGGCACAGAAAAATTGGTTGCATTAACTCCAAAACAGCTTGACGACCGTATTCAGGAATTTATTGACCTTGTACAATTTGATATTGCATTAATTTCATAATTTTTGCAGTGCTAGTCCGCTCTTGCGGAAGAAAAAATTATTTCAGCAGGCTTATATAAAAAAGCGGTATAAATATTTCTATACCGCTTTTTTATTTGATTCATCAAGTTTATAATATTCTCGGAAATATTAATTTTGGGCAAAAAGTCATTTATGAAACGCGCGTGAGGCTTGAACAAACGCGATGCCGTGTCGCTGGTGCGGAGCAATCATTTGTTCTTGAATTTTTGTTTCTTTTTTTTTAAGAAAAAAGAAAACACACAGCTTTGTCTTTTGTTTTGAAAGTTGTGCTGAGTTTGATACCAAAACTGCCGTTCAAAGATTAGCATCGCTTATTAGTTCATCCATTTGATAACATACATTTAACCTGATTATTTACAGGGTAATCGAAATAATTCTAAAATTTGTATTTTTGTTATTCTATGAACTACCTGTTTGTCATACCGCGTACACTTTGGAAAATATTTTTCATTCTCAATTTTTCATTGGGTTTGATTATTCTTTACCCGGCATTTTACATTTTACTTTCAAAAAAGGAATGGTTCCCAAAGGCCTTTGCGCTAAAGAGATTATGGGCGAGATGGATTATATTTATTCCCGGAATATTTATAAAAATACGGAATACAATACCTTCCTCTGAGTTGCCGCATCCTGCTGTGTATTGCGCCAATCACGCATCTTACTTAGATATTGTATTGAATTATTTAGTAGTGCCTCACTATTTTGTTTCAATGGGTAAACAGGAAATAGATAAAGCACCGCTGTTCCGTATATTTTTTAAAGAGATGAATATTTTAGTTGACCGAAAAAGCAATTCAGGCTCTCACAGGGCATTTCTGCGCGCCGGGGAGGAGATTGAAAAAGGGAACAGCGTTTTTCTTTTTCCGGAAGGCGGTATTTCAAGTTCGGGCAAATTATTGAATTTTAAAAACGGTGCTTTCAGACTTGCCATTGAAAAGCAGATTCCTATTGTTCCGATTACTTATTTAAACAATTGGAAACGCTTGCAGAACGGAGGTTTTTTTAAAGTAATGGGGAGCCCCGGAATATGCGGAGTGGTAGTGCATGAACCCATATCAACCAAGGGAATGACTGAAAATGATTTAGTACCTTTACGTACAAAAGTGCGTGAAATTATTTTAAATGAATTGAGCAATAATAACAGCAAAAAATAATTATTTTCTTAAAAAAATAAAAACGAAATTAATTTTAGAAATTCTCAGAGAAAAATTATACTATGAAAATAGATACTGAAACAGTTGATAAAATAGCTCATTTAGCACGTCTGGAATTTGAAAATGAAGCAAAAGAGCAGATCATAAAGGATATGAACAATATGCTTTCGTTTATTGACAAGCTGAACGAAATTGATACTTCTAATGTTGAGCCTTTGATTTATATGAGTGATGAATTAAATGTTTTGCGCGACGATGAAGTAAAGCAGGAGATAACGCAGGCCGAAGCATTAAAAAATGCGCCTAAGCATGATTCGGATTATTTTAAAGTACCGAGAGTGATTGAGAAATAATTAATTTGGGAATTTGGTAATTTGAAAATTTGGTAATTGCAGTATTGAACATTTTCAAATAAGCACATTAACAAATTTTCAAATTAATCTTACAGCCAGCCCTTTTCAAAAATATCTTTTGTATGATAGGTAATAATAATGCTTGCACCCGCACGTGCAAAGGCATACATGTTTTCCATTACAATTTTTTGTTCATCAATCCAGCCGTTTAAAGCAGCCGCTTTTACCATTGAATACTCGCCAGAAACATTATAGCAGGCAATTGGGAGCAGGGTATTCTGACGTAAATTAAAAATTACATCCATATATGCTAAGGCAGGCTTCACCATTAATATATCAGCGCCTTCTGATTCATCAAGGAGACCTTCTGTGAGCGATTCATTGCCGTTTCTAAAATCCATCTGATAGGATTTGCGGTCGCCTTTCTGAGGCGCAGAATCAGCAGCTTCCCTGAAAGGACCGTAATATGCCGAAGCATATTTTATTGAGTACGACATGATGGCTGTATTCTCAAAACCATTTTTATCCAGCAATTCACGCATTGCAATAATCCGTCCGTCCATCATATCACTTGGAGCAACCATATCTGCTCCTGCTTGCGCATGGGCCAAAGCCATTTTTGCAAGCACTTCAACAGATGAATCGTTATGAACATAATCATCATGCAGGATGCCGCAATGGCCGTGTGTTGTATATGCGCAGACGCATACATCCGTTATCACATAAAGGCTTTCGCCGAATTTATCTTTCAATGCTTTAACAGCCTTCACTACAATTGAATTATCGCTGAAGGATGAACTCGCATCAGATGTTTTCTGTTCGCCAACACCGAATAATAATATTTTGCTGATACCTGTTTTCAGGCCTTTCTCCACGTCTTTTACTAATTCATCAACGGAGTAATGATTGATGCCGGGCATTGCGGCAATCGGATGAACAATGTTTTTTCCTTCTACTACAAAATAAGGATAGATAAACATATCTTTCGAAAGCCTTGTTTCCGCAACCATTTCGCGGATAATGGAATTTTTTCTTAATCTTCTGGGACGCTGCAGCATTTTTTTAGTATTTGGAAATTTTTAATTAATTAATATCGTGATGAAAATCTTTTCCATAGTAAGAACTTCTCTTTGTGTCATCCCGAACTTTTCGTGAGGGATCTTGTAATTCTTAATGATAGTGCTTCATATAAACAAGATTCCTCTTGGCGAAAAGCCAATCGGAATCACAGCGTCCTATAAAAAGCATACTCTTATTCTATTAGGATTATATTTAAATTATAATTTGTAATTTGTAATTATCTTCTTAGTTTCTTCGGTAAATTTGCAGGCAAAGATAAAAGTTAAATAGCTGCATTTTACGATTTAATATTTTTATGAAAAATAATCCTGGTAAATCAATTATATTATGGCTCCTTGCAGGATGCTTTTTAATTTACGCTATGGTGGTAATCGGCGGTATCACCCGGCTGACGCATTCCGGCTTGTCGATGGTAGAATGGAATATGATTGTGGGTTCTATGCCGCCAATGAGTGATGCCGACTGGCAGGTGCCGTTTGAGAAATATCAGGCTTCTCCGGAATATAAAATTATTAATAACCAGTTTTCTTTACAGGAGTTCAAATCTATTTATTGGTGGGAATTTATTCACCGCATGCTGGGCCGTACTATAGGCGTGGTGTTTCTTATTCCATTTTTTTATTTCCTGATAAAGAAAAAGTTTGATCGGCCGTTCTTAAAAAAAATGTTTGTATTGCTTTTGCTTGGGGCATTGCAGGGTGTGCTCGGCTGGTTTATGGTGAAGAGCGGGCTGCAAAAAGAACCGCATGTCAGCCATTACAGACTTGCTGCGCATCTTATAAGTGCATTTACAGTTTTTGGATTTACATTTTGGTATGCCATGGATCTGCTGTATCCAAAGACTTCTGCTCAAGATGACGTAAGTAAAAAAGTTAAACTTCTTGGGAAAATAACATTCAGTGTTATTGTTCTGCAGATTATCTACGGCGCTCTTACAGCAGGCCTCAAGGCTGGTTTGTTTTACAATTCTTTCCCCAAAATGGGGCCGGCTTTTTTTCCTGATACAATTGTTTCGTTTGAGCCTTTCTGGAAAAATTTTTTAGAAAACCCTTCAGGAGTGCAGTTTATGCACCGTTACATCGCATACGCTGTTGTAATAATGGTTGTCTTTCTCTGGGAAACATCGCGCAGAATGCAGCTCAGCCGTTTACAGCGTGTTGCATCGAATGTAATGCTGGGAGTGGTTTGTGTGCAATTTCTTCTTGGAATTATTACACTGCTGTATGCAGTGCCCATAACAATGGGTGTTCTGCATCAAACGGGGGCATTTGTTTTATTTGCCTCTGCTTTATTTTTTATGCACAGTCTTAGCAAAACTGCGTGATGCAGCGTCGTTTTTCCATTTGAATGTTGCAATCATATGGTAAATGTCTTTTTTTATAAATTGCACTACAGGCGAGATAGAATCGGTATTGGGGACAGCATTAAAATACAATGCGCCCCGTATAAAATGATTTGTGCTGTCAGTCAAGAAAAATTGGAAGGATGAAGCAGCATTGCCTTTTATTTCATAAACCAGCCCGTACACTTTATCCGCACTTCTGGATACCTGCTGTTCTTCAATCCCGGAAGCTTTGATCTGGTGCTTTGAAGCAAGCGTATAGGTATCCTCCAAATAGTCTTTTAAATTATTGCTTACGGCTTTATAACTTAAATGAAGTGTGCCGTTGAATGAAGGGAAGTTCAAATTGAGCCAGCAGGGCTCCGCACCATAATTTTTATCATTATCCATTTTTGAATATACCGGCATTTCAAAAGAAAAGGGGCATAGTGAGTCGTACTGCACATATTTTTTTTGAGGAAAGGTAAGTCTGAAATAAGCTCTGGGCTTGGGAGCTATTGCAATGCCGTCATCATTGCCGCAGGAGATTAATGAAATGAAGAATAGTAAAATAAAAAGCCTTGAAAAAAAATTGACAGGGATGTTTTTTTTATTTAATGAGGTCTGGATAGCGGTCACAATAATTTATTTTTGTTTTATGAAATTATATAGTTCAGGCTTCAGTTGCGAATTCCGGGGTTTTGTCAATAGTTATTTTTACTCTTTTAATTTTGCGGTTATCAGCGGATTCAATAGTGAAAAGTAAATTTTTAAATTTTATTTTTTCATTTTTTGTCGGGATTCTGCCTTCAATTTCAAGAATCAAACCGGCTAATGTATCTGCTTCGCCTTTCGCATCTTCAAAAACTTCGCGGTCAATATCAATTATTCTATAAACATCATTTAAATGCGCTTTACCTTCAAATACATAATTATTATTGTCTAATTTAGAATAGGTTAAATCTTCATCATCAAACTCATCATTTATTTCGCCTACAATTTCTTCAATCACATCTTCAAAAGTAACAATGCCTGAAGTACCTCCGTATTCATCAACTACAACTGCAAGATGAATTTTTTTGAGCTGAAACTCCCGCAGCAAATCATCTATTTTTTTATTCTCCGGAACAAAAAAAGGCGGACGGATAAATGCCTGCCAATTAAAATCGTCCTCTTTATCCAGGTACTGTAATAAATCTTTGGCATAAAGCACGCCGGCTATATTATCTAATGTTTCTTTATAGATAGGAAGGCGAGAAAAACCGCTGTTGGTAATATCTTCAAGCAGTTTTTTATAACCGGTCTTATACTCGAAGGCAGTAACATCCATTCGGGATTTCATTATCTGCTTTACATCGGTGCTGCCGAATTTTACAATGCCCTGTAGTATTTTATGCTCTTCTGTAGGCAGGTCTTCGTCTTTAGTGAGATCAAGCGCTTGCGAAAGTTCATCAACAGAAATATTATGCGACCTCGGTTTTATAAGTTTGTCGAGGAGGGAAGTTGAAAAAATTAAAAATGTACTGATGGGGGAGAAGAGACCCTGCAGGAATTTTACAAAATAAACAAGCCTCCTGGTTACTTTTAAGGAATTCTGTGTTGCATAAATTTTGGGAGTTACTTCACCGACTAATAAAATTAAAAAAGTAACTAAAACCACTTGGATTACAAAACCAAGGGCAGGCTCTTGCGAAAAATCAAATAGACCGTCCTCACCGAAAATAAAAGTCGAATTAATAATTACAATTGCTATACTTAGAAAGTTAACACTGATGAGAATAGATGCCAGCAAGCGTTTGGGAGCATCTATCATTGCAAGAATTTTGCTGTCGGTTTTTGTTCCTGATGTTTTCAGCTCTTCCATTTCGTTCGGGGTAAGCGAGAAAAAAGCTGATTCGGCAGCAGATACCAATGCCGCAATGGTCAATAAAACAAACATTGATATTAATGCCAATAAAATGCTGACAGAAAAAGATCTAAAAACGATACTGATGAGCGGTGCTGCAAAACAATAATGAATGCTGCTTAAAAGGTCCAAAATTAGTAGTTTAAATTAAAATGCTTTAATTGTAAAGATAGTGCATTTACTGTCAATGGGAGGGTTAAGATTTTAAAAAGGCAGATCATCTCCTGTTTTGGCACCCATGCCGCCCTGCTCTTCAATGCCGGGAGCAGTATTTTCTTTTTTACTTAGAATTGTAAAAGTGTCGCCCACAATTTCTGTAATGTATCGTTTATGGCCTTCTTTATCATCCCAGGAGCGGGTGCGTAATTTGCCTTCAATATAAATAGTCATCCCTTTTTTTAAATATTTCTCAGCAATTTCGGCTAAACCGCGCCATACAACTATATTGTGCCATTCAGTCTGCTCAATGCGCTGTCCGGATTTATCTTTATATGATTCGGAAGTTGCCAATGAAAAATTTGCAACCGCAGTACCGCCTTCAAGGTGGCGTACTTCAGGGTCTTTACCAAGGTTTCCAACTAAAATTACTTTGTTTAATCCTGCCATAAAATAGAGGTTTATTTATGTTAATAATAGCAAATATAAAAAAGGAGCGGGAATTAAAAGCAAGATTTTTTAAATAAAATACGAGTGTTCAAAAAAGGGATTATTCAGCCTGATTTTAGTACTTTTGAAAATTGAAAACGCTCCTGGCAAGAGTCCTTATAAGATATAAAAATATTGATCAAATGAAAATAAAAATTCTTTTTGTGCTGCTGTCAGTTATTATTCTTTCTTCTTTTAATGGAGATAAACCTGCATACCAGATTTATGATTCAAAAGGGATACAAAGCAGTTACGATAAATTGCTGAAAGATGCCAAAGAGGCTGATATCATTCTTTTTGGAGAATCGCATGATAATCCGATTTGCCATTGGCTGCAGTTAGAACTCACAAAAGATTTATATGAAACTGCTAAAAATAATCTGATACTTGGCGCAGAAATGTTTGAAGCGGATGATCAGATTGCACTCAATGAATATATGCGGGGAAAAATGTCAGATAAAACATTAAAAGATGAAGTGAAACTTTGGTCTAATTTTAAAACAGATTATAAGCCGCTGCTTGATTTTGCTAAAACCAATCACCTTTATTTTGTGGCTGCAAATATTCCGAGAAGGTATGCTAACCTTGTTTATAACAAAGGACTTGAACAGCTTGACAGCATTGATTTTGAAGCAAAAAAATGGATATGCCCGCTTCCGATGAAATATGACTGCGATTTAAAATGTTATAAAGAAATTTTTGAATCAGCCGGAGGGCACGGAGGTGTGAACCTGCCAAAATCACAGGCAGTAAAGGATGCTACAATGGCTTATTTTATTTTGAAAAACTGGACAAAAGGAAAAACATTTATCCATTACAACGGATCTTATCACAGCAATTATCATCAAGGAATTGAATGGTATTTAAAGCAGGATGAGCCGAATTTAAAAGTATTCACAATCAGTTCAACCGAGCAGGAGGCTATTGATACTCTTGCCAAAGCCTCATCAGGGTTAGCGGATTATATTATCTGCACACCTGAATTGATGACTAAGACGCAATAATTTTTTACAGCTTGCCCTGCAGCGCCTCCCAATTAATCATTTCGGCATCAAGCTGTTTTTTCATCTGCTCATATTTAGCAAATGTTTCTTTATCGTTTACCACTGCCAGATATTGGTCTGGGTTGGAAAGTTTTTCGTCAACAATTTTTATTTCAGTCTCTAACCTTTCAATTTCTTTTTCGGATTTTGAAATTTGAGATTTAATCAGCTTCAGTTCTTTTTCGCGCTCATCGTTTACCTGAACAGGCTTAGGTTTTGCAGCAACTGCAGCAGCTGCGGCAGCTTTGGCAAATATACTTTTGGTATTCATTTCATTTAAGCGGTTCATCTTTAGTTTTTGCATAAACTCTGTTATACCGCATAAATGTTCTTTTACCTCACCATTACGGAATTCATACATTTTTTCCGTTAAGCCTGTTAAAAAATCCCTGTCGTGAGAAACAATAATGGCTGTTCCCTGATAGCCTAACAGTGCTCGTTTCAATACTTCTTTACTGCGTATGTCCAAGTGATTGGTCGGCTCATCGAGTATCAATAAATTGTAAGGTTCAAGCAAGAGCTTACACAATGCCAAACGTCCGCGTTCACCGCCGCTCAGCACTCTTACTTTTTTATCAATATCTTCCCCGCCGAATAAAAACGAGCCTAAGAGTGATCTTACATTTTTGCGGACATCGCCTACAGCAAGCTCATCAATGGTTTCAAAAACAGTTTTGTTCTGATCCAGTTTCTCCGCCTGATCCTGTGCAAAATATCCCATCTTAACATTATGACCGATTTGAATTGTTCCTTCATAATCAGTAAACTTGGCAATCATCTTCAGGATGGTACTTTTACCTTCACCGTTACGACCGACTAAAGCAATTTTTTCACCTTTAGTTAAAATGAAATTTGCATCTTTAAAAATAAGTTTGTCTGCATAGTGTTTACTAGCGTGTTCAACTGTTAACACAATTTTACCGCAGAGTGCCGGAGGCGGAAAACGGAAATTTATTGTTGCTGAGTCATCATCATCAATCTCAACAATCTCCATCCTGTCAAGCTTTTTAATAAGAGACTGGGCAAAGGCAGCTTTACTTGCTTTAGCGCGGTATTTATTAATGAGGGCTTCTGTCTGGTCAATTACTTTCTGCTGATTTTTTGCAACAGATTCCTGCTGTTCTTTGCGTTCTTTGCGGAGCACTAAGTAGCGTGAATAATTTGTTTTATAATCGTAAATTTTTTGATTTGATATTTCAATTGTTCTTGAAGTTACAGTATCAAGAAACTGCTTATCGTGGCTGATAAGCATTACTGAACCTGCATAAGAATCAATTGTTTCTTCAAGCCATTGTATTGATTCAATATCAAGGTGATTGGTGGGCTCATCTAATAAAAGAATGTCGGGTTTTTGCAGCAGAATTTTGCCAAGCTCAATACGCATTCGCCATCCTCCGCTGAATTCAGAGGTCTGGCGGTTAAAATCAGTACGTTCAAAACCAAGACCTTTTAAAACTTTTTCAATTTCTTCTTCCCTGTTTCCTGCGCCTATATAGTCAAGGCGGGTATTAATATCAGTAAGATCATGAATCAAATCCATGTATGCATCCGTTTCGTAATCGGTTCGTACTTCCAATTGATGATTGATAATTTCCAGGCGTTCTTCCAGGCGCTGTATTTCTTCAAAAGCAGTTGCTGCTTCCTCATACACGGTGCGCCCATGCTGATGAATCATATCCTGAGGCAGGTAGCCGATCTTAAAATCATTCGGTTTGGAAATTTCTCCCTTAGTGGGATTTTGAAGTCCTGCCAATAGTTTAAGCATGGTGGATTTTCCCGCACCATTCTTTCCCGCAAGGCCTATACGGTCTTTGGGGTTAACTAAAAAATTTACATTGTCAAATAAATCGTATCCTCCGAAAGATACTGTTACGGAATTAACTGAAATCATCTTGTTTTTTAAAAAATTAAGTTTGCAAAGGTAATCAAATTTCGGGCTCTAATACTTGATACCTGCTGATGGGGCTGCGAAAAAAAATCGATGTATAGACGTGTACTGTTTTAAAAACCTAGCAGGTCTCGCTATGACAAAGAATAAATGGGTTATTCGGCAGGGGAGCTTTTGGATAAATCCGCTTAGAAGCTTATCGCTAATGATTTAAAATGACTGCGTATAAACCGTTTCGACAGAGTAAGAGAGAAATAGTGAGGAGGTAAATTGATGCACCATGTTTGAATTGGCAATTTTTATTTCCATCGAAAACAATTGTCGTAATTGATTTTGAATTTTTTTTGTTTTGAATTTTTCCGATGAAATAAACGTTTGAAATTATTTCTGAAATTGAGTATATTTTTTCTTTTTGATTTTTTTAAAATATTATTGATGTGCCTTGTTACAGGTTTATCAGCAGAAGCAGTTATGTTTTTAGGACTGCTTTCTGAGCTGGTACTTTCAGTTAATTTTTCATGGTTCTGATGCTGCAGTTTTTTGTATTCGTCTTCCGCCTTTTTTTGATTTTTATGACATGGGCAATTGGGATTTCTTGGGTCATTTAAAGCATATTGTTTACTTGTATCACCTGAATCAGCATACACAGCGGCAAATTTTAAAACCGAAGCGAAATGCCTTGGCGGGGCTTTATCCACAGCTGCAGTTTTATTTTTCAGGCGGCTTTCTGAGTTGCTTCTTTCTTTTGATTCCCCATTGTTCAAGCTCTGTAATTTTTTGTATTCGTCTTCCGCTTTTTTTTGATATTTATGACATGGACAATTGGGGTTTCTTGGATCGTTTAAAGCATACTGTTTAGTTGTATCGCCACTATCTGCATACGCTGCAGAAAATTGAATCAGAAATAAAAATAAAAAAAGAAACCCTCCCAACTCCCTTATTCGGGGTGCTGAAAGGATTCCTTTGTTTTTTTTATTTTTCAAAAACATTTTTTTTTATTTTTTAATGGAAAATGATTTGCAAATTTTCTTTAGTTAAACCTGTCAGGTTTTTAAAACCTGACAGGTATTGCAATTGATGAGCTTATATTTTTTTAATTGTTATTTTATCTGTTCCGCTCCAGCTTTTGAATTCGTTGGTATAATATAAATAAGCTGAAGAGGCTGGTGCATCAAACTCTCCTGGCATTTCTGCTTTTAAGTCGAGATTGATTTCTTTCACTGCGCTTGGAGCCATACAGCGGTAATACACTGCAATGTTATTACCTTTTATTTCATAATAATCGAACACTTTTTTCTCCTGCAATTCTTTCAACTGCCAAGGCTGAACAGTAAAGCCTGCCGGAATTCCGATGATAGCCATAGTGCTTGGGATACCTTCTGCTTTTTTATTAGTAATCACTGCAGTTAAGCGGAGTGTTTCACCGACGCTGGCTGATTTGCCTGACATCTTTGTTTTCAAATCAACAGCGCATTCCTTTGAACTGGATGGTAATGAAGTACTCCAGCTCACAGCTACTGAATAAGGCAGCGGTGTTTTTACGCCGACATATTTTACTTTCAACGTATGTTTTCCTTCACCGGTAATGAACTGTTCAATGTTGTCAATTACAATTGCATTTTTTTCTCCGCTTTTGTACGATTTTTCAGAAACTTTTTTGCCGTCTGCGAAAATTATAATTGTGCCGTCTTCAGTGGTTTTTTTGCTAAATTTTGCATATTCGGTTAAGGCTTTCAGCGCCAGGATTGTACCCTGTGTGTTGCCGAATTCACCGTATCCGCTGCGTGAGCCGACAATAAACTGAACTGCATTTGCTAAAGCTTTTGCATTATTATCCTGCGATTTTAAAATTGCCATTACTGCAAGAGAAGTAGTTTCAATTGTTAACGAAGCCCCCTGAGAATAGGTGATTGAATGTTCTGCTCCTAACCAGCTTCCGTTTTTTTCCTGTTTGTTCATCAGCACGTTCATTAAATCGGCAGCCTTTTTAGTTTCTTTTAAATTACTTGCTGCGCATGCTGCTAATCCAAGCATATACGGATCTTTGCTCTTCATGGCGTTATCATAAGCCGATTCAAATTCTTTTTTAATATCAGTGAAACCTGCTTCCGATAAGGCATACACAATGTAGGCATCAGTAATTTCTTTTTTTGCTCTTCCGAAATTATCCAGTGCTTCTGCATTTCTTTTGAATCCTCCCTGTCCGTCTTTCTTAGTCATCAGCCATCCAGCAGTGCGGTCAACCATTTTTTGATCTACTTTTTCGCCTGCTTTTTTCATATCATTGAACTGCATCAATCCATAAGCTGTTAAGGCTTCATGACCGGGATTAGAACCAAACCATTCATACCCTTTATCTTTGGTTTCAAAAGTAATTAAACGTTTGTAGCCTTTGTCTAATAAGTCTTCTGCACGTGAAACTGTTTTATCATCTTTACTGTCAGTTGATTTTAAATAATCCAAAACCATTGCATTCGGATATGAGCTCATTGAGGTCTGCTCAAAACATCCGTAAGGCTCGCGTAAAATACCTTCTACACCTTTCATTAAATCACTCACTACATTTGGGAATGCTGTGAACGATGCTTTTAAAGAGCCATTTACAACACTGCTCATATCGAAAGAAAATTCTTTTTCAATCTCCTGTCCTGAGAACGAGCTGTTGACTGGGAATCCTTTTGGAGCAATTTTTATTTTCTGTGTGAAAGCATCACCTAAACCGCAGGATTTAAAGCTGATTGTAAATTCACCTGTTCCGATTTTATCAAGTACCTGGTAATCCAGATAAATTGTTTTTGCTTTGCCGGGCATAATAGTCTGCACACCCGGTATTTCTACAAGTGATTTTAATCCATCAGGAGAAATAACAGTAAGCATGCCGCCTAAAGGCTTGTCAGTATTGTTTTTTAAGGTAACCGGAATAGAAACTTTATCTTCTGTAGCTGCTTCAACAGGAATTTTTGCTGTCATTGCAAAAGGTAATTGCGAAAAAAAGTTTTTTTCTATTCTTCCGATTGAGCCGTCTGTGCCGATGCCTTCAACCGTTGTACGAAATGAGGTAATATCATCAGATGCATAAAACTCAATTGTTTTTGATCCGCTTCTATCCACTTCAACATTCGGATTCCAGTAAATGGTATTGCGAAAATCAGTTCTTGTTTCAACAACTTCCTGTTTGTCATAAACCGGGGCAGCAAACTGACGAGAGCGGTAATAAAGATTAGCGTTTACATGCTGTGCCTTATCATCTAAATCTTTTCCTGCCATTCCAAATCGGTCTGCTCTAAAATCAGCCACTTTTGATGCTGCTGCATTTATATTTTTGTTCATTATTTGCTCCTTTGCTTTTTCATCCTTTGGCGTTGCAGGTGGTGCAGGCGGTGCGAAAACAGCTTTCTCTCTAACTGCTGCGAAACCTTCGGCCCTCCCTTTTTTATTGTTTTCTTTCCTTGCCTGCGCCGGCATCATGTGCCTGGCAATGGGTTCTGCTCTTTCTTCCTCCATTTTCATTACCGCTCCAGCACCTTCATTTGCGGCCATGGGGGCAGCCATTTCATCCATTTCAACATTTCTTTGAGCCATCGGTCTGTTATTATTATACCTGTAGTTATTGTAATTTACGGGGTATAAATAATAGACTTGGTTTTGTCCGTAATCATAAACGGGCTGCTGCATTGCAGTATAATTTGCCTGTGAAAATGCAAGATTAACGGGGCTGCTTAAATCCAATTTGTTGAAAATAAATTTCCCGTTTTCATCGGTTTGATATGCTGCGCCATTATTAATTTTGATTCCGGCATTTACCAAAGGCTTGCCTGTTGAAGCATCCAGCACAGTACCTGCGATAATTGCTTTTTCGCCTTGGTAAGCTGCCTGCTGTGAATTGTCGTCCATTATTTTTTCCCATGTAAAACGTCTCCAGCCTGAAGTCATCAATAAATAATCTAATGCTAAATCAGCCTTTGGCTCCTTTGCATTAAAATAAAATGCAGGCTCCTCTACTTTATCTTTTATATCCTGCTGTAATAATAGCTGTGATAAAATATTTCCTGATTTGTCATCCGCAAATGAAAGCAGCTGATCGTTTACCACTGCCATTGAAAGGTTTGCCGGCATTGGCATTCCGCGCTCATCTTTTACGCTTAAAGTCATTTTTACTTTTTCTCTCGGCAGATATTTTTCTTTATCTGTTTCTACCGAAACACTTAACTGCTTATTTTTATTTACAAAGGTCAGGCGTTCTGCACGCGGAATACCCTTCGAATCAAATAAAGTGAGCTGTGCTGTTCCAATTGGAAAGCCGCTTGTAGGGAAAGCAATTTTGTTTAGTCCCTTTTTTGCATTTACGGCAGATGAATAATAAATTTTCCCGCGAACCTGTGCAACTAATGATAATTCTTCCGTTTCAGTAGTATTAATATTGGCAGTGATGTCTCCGCTTTTTGAATTATCAATATTCATTACATAACCGCGCGGCAATGCTTTAGGAAGTTCGAACGTTTCTTTAATGCCTTCAGGTTTCGTTATTTTTACAAAGCATTTTTCGCCGTCCTGAGGAGTAAATGCAAATGCTCCCATACCCATGTGATAACTGCTGAATGAAGCTCTTTCAGTTCCTTTGTCATTTACAACAATACCTTCAACATCGGCAGGTTTATCAAATTCATTTAAGGCGCGGAAAGCTACATTACTTTCCAAACCATTTACTAAATCGCCTCCTTCGGGGAAAAGTTGGAACTTAATTTTATTTAAAATAATCGGAATGGAACGTGAAATACTTTCTGTGCTGCCATTGTAATCTATCATTACGTTGAGCAGACCATCATTGCTGGCAAGCTTTGCAGGGAGTTTAAACTTTATAAATTTTGTTCCTTCTTCATCGGTGATCTCAGCCCTTTCTGTGATTTTCTGACCATCGAGACTGGCTGTAAATTTTATTTTATAGCCGCTAAGAGGCTTGTTTTCATTGGTATTCAATTCTAATTTGGCAATTACTTCATCGCCGGCACCAAATGCTTTTTTCTCAAAATCTAATTTCATTTTTAAATTGGGAAGAACTATATCCTGCACCTGAATATCTTTTTCGAATGCATTGTTTACATTTTCGTTTTTCATCCAGTTTGTATATGCCCTTACTTTATACATTCCGCCAAGGGCCTCCGTTTCCAAAGCAAAATCGCCGGCAGCAACACCGTTTTTTGCAATAAGGTTTAAACTTTTTTCAACTGTGCCTTTTGGATTTAAAAATTCGACGTGAATAATGTCGCTTTTTTGAGAAGGTTTAAGCGACATGCCTTCTCTCGCATAAGCGGCAAACCAGATTGTTTCTCCCGGTTCATAAAACGGCTTATCGAATTGAACATACACCCTGTCTTCAGGGATCTGCTCATTATAAGCTGATAATTTGTTTTTGATTGAATGGATAAAATCATTATCCATTGCCAGCTGGTAAAAATTACCTGGAGCAATCCAGGCTGTCAATGCCAATAGTGCAATACTTATGGCTGCTGCGGGCAGTAATTTTTTTGTTTTTGAAGTTCTCATGGCTTTAGTTATTTATGTGTGTCTGCCTATGAGATGCAGTGAAATTTAAAATTCCATAAGAAGAAATAATTATTTTTTGTTTTTATTTTAAAACGCTTGAAAACAGGACGTCTTACTTAATATTATTTATTGAAAAGATATAGAATTGTAAAAAATAAAAGTATCAAGGAGTTGATTTAAGGGGAGGATGAAATCGATACAATTACTCGCTGGCCGTTTTAATCAATCTGCTTCGGTATTGCACAAAAATGCTGGACTTAGAAATAAAGCCAATATATTTTCCTTCCTTCAATACGGGGAGATTCCACGCGCCGGTTTCGTCAAATTTTTTCATTACTGATTTCATATCTTCTTCAGCTGAAATGTATGCAGGCGGAGGCCGCATTAATTCTTTTACATAAACTGAATTATACATTTCATGTTTGAACATAATTTCCCTGATATTATCAAGTAAAATGATCCCTACAAGCATTTCATCGGCCACTACCGGGAAAATATTTCGCTTAGAACGGGCAACTAGATTTACTAAATCTCCCAGGGTTGCCTCAGGCGAAATAATTTGAAAATCTGTTTCAATAATTTTTGAAGTCTTTAATGAAGTAAGTATATTTTTGTCTTTATCGGAAGTAAAAACTTTTCCTTTTTTTGCAAGACGTTTTGTATCCATTGAATAAGGCTCAAAATATTTTACAAGTGTGTAACTGATGGCTGAAACAATCATCAGCGGAATCATTAATTCATAGCCTCCTGTAATTTCAGCGATTAAAAATATTGCAGTTAAAGGTGCATGAAATACCCCGCTTAAAATTCCGGCCATTGCCACTATTGTAAAGTTACTTACCGGCGCTTCTGAGATGCCAAGCAAATTAATAATAGATGCAAATGCAAAACCAAGATAGGCCCCGACAAAAAGCGATGGAGCAAAATTCCCTCCATTCCCCCCGCTGCCAATGGTGAAGGCGGCTGCAACGGTTTTGAAAAACATTGTAAGTACAATAAATAAAATAACAAGCCATTTATAAGGCACGAAAGAAGCAAGGATGCTGTGTTCAAAAAGTTTTTCAGGATTCAATTCAGCAAGTGATTTAATGCTGTCGTAGCCTTCTCCGAAAAGTGAAGGAAAAAATAAAATCAGTACCGCAAGTACAATGCCTCCCAGCAGGGCTTTACGATAAGGATTTATTTTTTTCGGTTTAAGAGCCGATTCAATTTTCAGATATATGCGGGCGTAATAAAGAGAAACAAAACCAGCCAGAAAACCAAGAATAATGTAGTAAAATACATTGTGATAATCGAATGGCTGCCTCAGTTTGAAGGAAAACAAAATATCTTCCTGCAGAATAATTTTGGAAAGAAGCGCCCCGCTTGCAGCAGCGATTATCAGCGGTATAAAAGCTGAGATAGAAATATCAACAAGCAAAACTTCCAATGCAAATAATACTCCGGCAATAGGTGAATTAAATGCAGCCGCAATTCCCGCTGCTGCACCGCAGGCAAGCAGGAGAGTGCGGTCTTTGTAATTGATGTGGTGTGTTTTTCCGTAATTGGATCCTATCGCCGAACCTGTTACTACGATAGGTGACTCCAAACCGGCAGAACCTCCAAAACCGACGGTGAGCGCACTTGTAACGATATGTGAATACATTTGATCCTTCGGTAAAAAACTTGATTTTTTGGCAATTGCGTGAAGGATATTGGCAGTTCCTCTTCCTAACTTTCCTTTGAGATGTTTTTGTACAAACCAAGCTGCAAGCAAAATTCCGATGGATGGAAAAACTAAGTAAAGAATATATTGATATTTAATATGATGATCCTCTGTTATGGCAAGATGAATATAATGGACTAAGGTTTTTAAGACAACAGCAGCGAGACCTGCAGTGACTCCTACGAATATACTTGAAAAAACAAGAACCTGCCTTGGAGTAAATTTTTTACTCAGCCAGTTAGTGAATGATTCGTATAGTTTGGGGAAGCTGCTCATTTTATTTTCAAATATTATCAAAAGTAAAAATAATCTGGCGCGTTCCAGTTTAGAAAAAATTTAGATATAAACACTAAGGTGTTAAACGTTAGGGTGGGCGATAAACAAGTGAATTTTTTCTAATTACTAAAATATCATCTCTTCAAGAGCAATCGTTCGGGATGTGAAAAGAGAAGATTGAAATGCAATAATTATATCTAATAAATGTTTTGAAGCAGAATTTTTAGTGAACTAACAAGCCCTGCTCCTTCAAATAATTTAACTCGCTTACTTTGGTATTATAAGCAGCCTGAGACAAACGAAACTGTGCCTCTTCATAACTTTGTTCAACAGTGCGGTATTCAATATAATTTGAAGCTCCCTGTTTAAATCGCTCAGATGCAATGTGCAGGTTTTCGTTTGCCATTGCCACACTCTGTTTTTCAATTTCCATAATGCTCAAATTATTTTGGAAACTTAAAAAGGATTTATAAAGATTTGTATTGGCGAGCATTGTTGCTGCTTCTAAACGTATATTATCTGATTCTAACTGCACTGTTTGATTTTTTATGGCTGTATTTGTAGTCAGATTATTAAGTAATGTCCAAGAAAAAATAAAGCCTGCGTTATAACCATAATTTTGATTGAGCCGCTGAAAGCCAATATCATTTGAGGTACGCTGAAAAGAATAATTTCCGGTGACGCCGATTTTAGGGAAACGATTTGCTCTGAATTCTTTTAAGCCAAGTTCATCTATTTGAATGCTTTTTTTACTTGCTAAAATAGTATTATTATTATCAGCAGCGGCAGATAAGGCCTTTGCATATTCAGGTTTGGTTTCAATAATGATGGTATCAGGAACGCTAAAGTTCTTATCAGGCTGGCGTTTTAAAATTCCGTTCAAATTAATCCGTTGTTCGTTTAATAAATTTTGCTGCTGTACAATTTGAACGCGTATATTATTATAATCAATCTGCGTCTGCAAAACATCTACTTTGGAGCCTGATCCAGATTGTAATTTTTGATCAGCCAGCTTTTTTTGTTCATCGCTCAAAAGCAGGGAAATTTTTAATGATTTAATAAACTGCTCAATACTGATCATTTGAAAATAGCTGGTAAGTGCTGTAAGCAAGGTGTTTTCAACAGTTTCACGATAAAGCAGGTTACTCAATTCTTCGGCCCTGTTTAATTTATTTTTTGTAGCAAACATTTTTAGTCCGTCAAAAAAATACCATGTACCTACAATAGATGGTGCATAGCTGGTGGAAGTAAGTTTTTGACCTGTAATATCTGATGCAGGGTTTGAATATTTTAATGTAGTTATTGTCTGCCCGATGCCTAAAGGGTTTTGAGGGCTGCCTGCAGATATAGAAATTTGCGGCAGCATACCTGTAGAACCACCGCTAACAGTACCGCCAGTTGATTGTCCTCCGCCTACTAAACCAATGTTGTTGCTGTTTTTTGCAATCTGTTCGTTATTCTTTGCTATTTGAATATCGAAATTATTTTCGAGTGCTAATTTGATAACATCTTCTAATTTCAATACCTCCTGACTTTTAACAGGGAAAATAAAAATGATTGTAGTTAATATAGAGAATAGATAACGCATATTAGTTTTCGATTATTTCTTTTGAAAGCGGCTCGGGTTCATTATTGTTTTCAGTTTCTTTATCATGCACATGCTCTTTTGATAAATAAGAATAGACAGCTGGTATTACAAATAACGTAAGAATCAGAGATAGCATTACTCCGCCGACAACCACAACTCCCATTCCCATCCGGCTTTTTGCACCGGCTCCAATGGCAAGTGCAATAGGCAGTGCACCAAGAGCAGTAGCAATGCTGGTCATTAAAATAGGGCGCAGACGGCTTGCTGCAGCTTCGTGAATGGCTTCTATTTTCGTCATTCCCTGCTCCTGTAATTGATTGGCAAATTCAACGATAAGAATTCCGTTTTTTGTAACTAATCCGATGAGCATGATGATGCCTATTTCACTGAAAATATTTAATGTCTGATTAAAATACCAAAGCGAAAGTAATGCACCTGCAACTGCAAGCGGTACGGTTAACATAATAATTAAAGGGTCAACAAAACTTTCGAACTGCGCAGCGAGCACTAAGTAAATCAGCACAAGCGCAAGAACAAAAGCAAACATAATGTTGGAGGAACTTTCGGCAAAATCGCGGGAAGCACCTGAAAGAGATGTTGCAAAAGAAGTATCTAAAACTTTAACACCGATTTTTTTCATCTCATCTATGCCGTCTTTAATTGTTTTGCCAGGAGCAAGGCCTGCCGAAACAGTTGCTGACATATAACGATTGAAGTGATAAAGCTGCGGCGGACTGCTCTCTTCTTTTGCTTTTACAATATTATCCATTTGAATTAATTGTCCGTTTGCACTTTTTAAATACAGTGATTTCAAGTCAAGCGGTTTGTCGCGGTTTTCGCGTGTTACCTGACCCATCACCTGGTATTGTTTTCCGTTCATAATAAAATATCCGAAACGCTGTCCGCTGAAAGCCATTGCAAGTGTCTGTGCAATATCAGCCGCTGTGATGCCCAATGATTTCGCTTTATCGCGGTCAATGGAAATATTTAGTTCTGGGCGGGTAAATTTGAGATTTACATCTACTCCTTGAAAAACCGGATTTTTTACTGCTTCATCCATAAATTTCGGAACTACTTCTTTTAGTTTTTCAAAGTTGGGTGCTTGAATAACAAACTGAACAGGCAGACCTGCTTTTGCGCCTCCGCCTACGGCAATTGTCTGCTCCTGAATTATAAGTGTTTTGGCCCCGGAAAAGCCAGAAGTATTTTTGCTAATATAATTTGCAAGTTTCTGCTGCGAACGTTTTCGAAGAGAAGGGTCTTTGAGAGCAAGGCGCACCATCCCTGTATTTGCAGCTCCTGCCCCGCCAAAGTTCGGCGATGTTACAGTAAGGCATACTTGTTTTTCGGGAACAGAATCATTAATGAAATCAGTCAGTTTCATCATAAAATTATCGGTATATTCAAACGAAGAACCGTCGGGTGCTGTAACAGCGAAGCGCAGCCAGCTTCTGTCGTCAAGCGGGGCAAGTTCAGACGGTATAAGATTTCCGACTATAAAAATTATTCCAAGGCAGGCAAAAATTAATGCGATTGCAATCCATCTTTTCCGCATGAATCCCTGAAGCGTATTGCGGTAACTGCTTACAAGATTAACAAAGAAAGGTTCCGTGAGATCATAAAAGCGGCTTTTCTTCTGATTTTTGCGGATCATTTTCGCGTTAAGCATTGGAGTGAGCGTAAGCGATACAAAGGCGGAAACAAGCACGGTTCCTGCAATTACAACTCCGAATTCACGAAACAATCTGCCGACAAAACCCTGCAGAAAAATCACCGGAAGGAAAACAATTGCAAGGGTGATAGAAGTAGATACTATCGCAAAAAATATTTCGCTCGAACCTTTGAATGCAGCATCCATAGGTGACAGTCCCTGCTCCACTTTTTTGAAAATATTTTCAGTAACAACAATTCCGTCATCAACAACAAGCCCTGTTGCGAGCACAACGGCAAGCAGTGTAAGAATGTTCACCGAAAATCCAAACATATACATTATAAAAAATGCGCTTATGAGTGAGATAGGAATATCGATAAGCGGGCGGAAAGCCACGAGCCAGTCGCGGAAAAAAAGATAGATAATGAGAATAACTAATACAAGTGCAATCAGAATTGTTTCTCCTACTTCCTCTACTGATGTTTTTACAAAACGTGTGCTGTCTAATGCAATATTCAGTTTGTAGTCTTTCGGAATTTCTTTTTTTATCTGATCCATCCGTTTGTAAAACTCTTTGGAGATATCGAGATAATTTGACCCGGGCTGCGGCACAAGCGCCAATCCAACCATCGGCAGACCAGATTCCCGTAAAACAGTTTCTTCATTTTCTGGACCAAGGATGGCATAGCCAATATCTTTTATACGGATGGTTGTATTGTTGTCGCTGCGGATGATGAGATTATTAAAACCTTTTTCATCTGTGAGCCTTCCATAAGTGTTTACGGTAAGTTCGGTATTAGCTCCTGAAAGTTTTCCTGCGGGTAAGTCAACATTTTCTTTAGTGATAGCAGCCTGCACATCAATAGGTGTTAATCCGTAGGCGGCAAGTTTTGCAGGATCCATCCAAATGCGCATGGCATACTTTTTTTGTCCCCAAATCTGTATGGTGCTTACTCCGGGAATTGTAATGAGGCGCTGCTGCAAAACATTTTCGGCATAATCACTTATTTCAAGAATGTTTCGCTCTTTGCTGCTCAGAGTCATTGAAATAATTGCATCGGAGCTGGCATCAGATTTTGTAACGGTAGGGAGTGCATCAATATTCAATGGAAGTAATTTTACTGCCTGCGCTACTTTATCTCTTACATCATTTGCTGCAGTTTCCATATCAGCACCCAGATCAAACTCTACAGAGATAGTACTTACACCCTGGTTGCTGGTAGAAGATATGGTGCGTATCCCTGCAATTCCATTGATAGTTTTTTCAAGCGGTTCAGTAATCTGCGATTCAATAACATCCGCATTAGCGCCGGTATAATTAGTAGAAACAGTAATTAAAGGCGGATCAATGGCCGGATACTCACGCACGCCGAGGTAAGAAAATCCTAAGCCGCCAAAAAGCACGATCACAAGGTTCACAACTATTGCAAGAACCGGGCGTTTAATAAATATGTGGGAGAAGGTGCTCATTTAGTCATTGGGCATTAGTCATTAGTCATTGGTTGATTGGTCATTGTTCATCAGTATTTTTAGGATTCAATATTATTTGAATCAATTGTACTAAAAACAATTTTACTGCAAGGCATTTATTTTTAAAGGCGTTCCGGTTTTTAACTGCATAACACCGTTGATTACAACAGTATCTCCCTGCTGAATGCCTTTTAATACCTGTACGTCGCTTTCAGTTCGTAATCCGGTAGTAACAATTGTTTCCTGTGCTTTACCATTTTTTATCAGGAATAATTTATATCCGTTCAGAATGGGAATTAATGCCTGGCTGGGGATCATGAAACTGTTTTCTGATTCTTTTAAAACAAGCTGAATGGCTGCAAAGGAGCCGGGAAATATTTTGCCTTTATTGTTGGGACACAATGCGCGTGCTTTTACGGTGCGGGTTGCTATATCTATTTTAGGATCAACCGCAGTTACTCTTCCCTGAAAAATATCATTTCGCGTTTCTTCAGTTGTGAAATCTATCAGCGTGCCAGGCTGCACAAGAGCAGCATATTTTTCAGGAACAGAAAAATCAATTTTTACAGGATCAATTTGTTCAATAGTTGCAATTGATACGGCAGGTGAAACAAAGCTTCCTTCGCTTACATTTCTCAAGCCGATAGTTCCGTTAAAAGGGGCATGCAGCTCAGTTTTGTCGATCAATGTTTTTGTGTATTCAATATCAGCCTGAGCAGATTTTAAAGTATTCAAAACAGTTTCATAATCCTGCTCACTCACACCGTGAATTTCAAAAAGTTTTTTCTGACGCTGTTCGTTATCTTTTGCTAATACTTCCTGCAGCTTCAATTTTTTTAACTGAGCCTGCAGATCATCATCATTGAGTTTTACCAATAAATCTCCTTTTGCAACTCTTGCTCCTTCTCTGAGATTCATGCTGAGTATTTTCCCTGAAATTTCAAAAACAAGCTGTGCTTCTTCATTGGCAAGCACTGTTCCTGAAATGTTGAGCTTGTTTTCTATTTTGCTTTCTTTGGCAATTTTTGCTGTAATACCAACAACATTAACTCCGGCTGGCTTGGCTGATGGTTTTTCGCCGGTTGTGTTTTGTAAAAAAAACCATTTGATAAGACCCAGCACTATAATTATGATTACTATTATAATTAAACGTTTCATGTTTTTTTTACAGCGGTTTTAAATTGTTAAACTCTTCAAAAGATTTTTAAATATGGACTAAGTATTACTGTTTTATTTTAATATCTACTTTTTTGCCGGGTAAATTTTCAACATTTTTTGTTATCGTTTCTATAAACTTATATAACAGCGCCTGCTCATTTTTATCCAGACCTTTCAATGCTGTTTTATTCATATCGCTTATCCCGCTTAAAATTTTCGGCATTATCTTTTTTGCTTTAGGCGTAAGCTGAAGGATATGTTCTCTTCTATCGGCAGGATTCACAGCCCTTATAATCAGGCCGTGTTTAACAAGATAATCCAATATCCTTACCATTGACACTTTATCTATGTTAAGCATATCAGAAAGATATTGCTGTGTGCATTTTTCTTTTGTTTCAGCAATTACAATAAGCGGTGAGAAATGACGGTCGATACCGAGATGATCCAGTTTTTTGCTCAGCGCCCCGAAATACTTTTTGGTAATCTTGCCCATTAGTCTTCCTAAAGGCAGATGTTCAAAAAGAGGGTGGTTTTTATCAAGAGGCATGGGGACAAATATAGTTATAATTAGTAACAGTTAACATTGATAACTAATTTTAACAATTAAATGCGTAAAATCTATCTGGTTATGTTTTCTAAGGGTATGTTTCTCTGAAATTGCTATAGAATAAATAGGGAACGCATTTTTATCTTCCGCTTTGCAGCCAAAAGCTCAGCTTTTTCGCCAAAACCTCAGCTTTTTCATCAAAAGCTCAGCTTTTTGGTCAAAAGCTCAGCTTTTCAGCCAGAACCTCAGCTTTTTCATCAAAAGCTCAGCTTTTTGGTCAAAAGCTCAGCTTTTTCGCCAAAAGCTCAGCTTTTCAGCCAGAACCTCAGCTTTTTCGCCAAAACCTCAGCTTTTTCATCAAAAGCTCAGCTTTTCAGCCAGAACCTCAGCTTTTTCGCCAAAACCTCAGCTTTTTGGTCAAAAGCTCAGCTTTTTGGTCAAAAGCTCAGCTTTTTGGTCAAAACCTCAGCTTTTTCGCCAAAAGCTCAGCTTTTTCATCAAAAGCTCAGCTTTTCAGCCAAAAGCTCAGCTTTTTCGCCAAAACCTCAGCTTTTTGGTTAAAAGCTCAGCTTTTTCGCCAAAAGCTCAGCTTTTTCATCAAAAGCTCAGCTTTTTGGTCAAAACCTCAGCTTTTCAGCCAAAACCTCAGCTTTTCTGCCACCAACTATAGCTTCTCAAACTAAACCTATCGACTTTCTAGCTGTACCTATAACAACTATTGCATATAATAAAGCAGGCAAATTCCACTCAACGATTCTGTTAATATTATGGGGCCTTAAATTATAAATAGTATAAATTAGATTTATAAATGCGGATTCTTATTTAAAGAATCAGCATTTGTTTTTTTATAAGATTATATTTGTGGGGATATGAATATGCATTATATTATTTTGAAAGAGCGGTATTTTTTGATAAACTGAATTTTAATTATTGGTAACTGGTACAACCGGATTATAAAATGAAATACTTTACAACTTTGCTATTTATTAGTTTCAGAATTTTAATGCTGGGACAATCTTCAAATTGGACTGAAGAAAAGTTAAAGGAGTATTGGAAAAATAATAAGGCAGATTCCATTGAAGGTCTTTACAAAAGGGAAGAGCGTTTCACAATCTATTCTTCAAAAAAGGCAAATCCAATGCATAGTTCTAAATTAATTGAGAGTACATATTATATTGTCAAAAATCATGATAAATATACTTTGGCAAATTTTTCTTTGGAGTTTACTGCTGTTTTAACACCGACAAATAATAAGGATAAGTACATAATGAATTGGATTAAAAAAGATGATAGAGAAAACAGCATCTACGGCAATATAAATTCAAACTTATTGAGAACGAACACTTCCGAATTAATTATTGACAACTATAATTTCACCTGGGGCACAGATATCAATAACGAAAACGATTTTGACCCGGATTATCATATTATTTTAAATGATAAATTCACTTTAATTTATAAGCCCGAATATAAACCTCAGTGAAAGCATCTTTAAGAAAATAGTATCAGAACAAATTAAAGTTAGAAAGTATTAAATCAAGAACGTCATTGCGAAGGAGATACGACTGAAGCAATCTCACACCAATTGTAAACAGTTTTATTCAAACCTTAGCGCATCAATAGGGTCAAGTTTAGAAGCCTTCACAGCCGGGTATAATCCTGCTGATAACCCGACAAACATACAAAGAATAATACCGCTGATAATCCATACCCAGGGTACTATAAAGCCCACGCCAAGCTGAAATGAGATGAGATTGCCGATAGCCATTCCCAGTATAATTCCGAGCAGGCCGCCTATCTGGCAGATTACAACAGCTTCCACTAAAAACTGACCGCGTATTGCTTTTTTTGTTGCGCCAATTGCCTTTCGGATGCCTATTTCGCGGGTACGCTCTGTAACCGAAACAAGCATTATATTCATTAAACCTATGGCAGCTCCCAAAAGTGTTATTACTCCAATAATTGTAGCGCCGGTAGTTGCTTTCCCTATTAAACCAATCAGCATATTTGCAAGGTTATCGCTTTTAGTTATTTCGAAATTGTTTTCTTCGCCAATGCGCACCTGGCGGATAACCCTGAATGTACCCATTGCTTCGCTGATAGCAGCATCCATAAGCTGTGCATTATCTGTAAGCACACTTATCGTGAAGGTCATGTTGGGCACCGAAAAATACTGGCGCACATTATTTAATGTAAGGATGCCCACCTTATCTCCTCCGAAACCCGAGCTGTTGCCCTTTGATTTCAATGTCCCGATAACTTTATATTTCCCGCTTCCTATGGTTATTATTTTATCAATCGGGTCTTCTTTTTTTGTAAATAAAGCATCTACCACATCTTTCCCGAGAAGTACAACATGATTGCCGTAAAGCACTTCCTGCGCCGAAAAATTACGCCCCCGGTCTAATTCATAGCCTGATGTTGCAAGGTAGTTTTCATCAGAACCGAAAACGCGGATATTAGGGTTGGTTTTTTTTGATGCATACTTCATTGTACCTGCACCCGATGCCCTTGTAGAAACCGAAGGCACAGCAGGAAACGAATAATCTTTTGTAAAACGCACCGCTTCTTCGTAGGTTATATTTTTAAAGTGTTTCGGCTTCCTGCCGTTTTCACCGATGCGTAAGTCCATTTCGCGGTTGCGGATAGTAAATGTATTGGCGCCCATGCTTGTGAAATTGCTGTTGATAGAAGATTTGATAGCATCAATAGCCGTGAGGATGCCCACAAGGGCCATAATCCCGATAGAAATAATTAAAACGGTAAGGGTGGTTCGTAATAACTGCGCCCGGATGGAGCTGAGAGATAATTTTATATTTTCTTTTATAAATGAAGCCATTTAATAATTTAAAAAATCCGGCAATTTAACAATGCTGCAATGTACTATAATCTGCTGAAATTAATAATCCGCAATGCGGTCCGCAAAATTAACAAACAAATTGGAACCAGCATCCGGTAATGATGAGAGTTCGCCAGCCGTATATTTTTTTTGCTTAAAGCTGGTCTTAAATCGCTTAATAGCCTATCTTTGACTGCTCAAAAAATTCCAGGATAAAAAAGCCATGATAAAAAAAAGTACATTCTATAAGTATGCCTTTACAACAATTGCCTGTTTATTTGTTATAATTCAAATTTCAGAAGGGCAGGGGGCAAAAAAAGCAAAAACAGCAGCACCTGCGGCTAAGGCAGGAGCTAAACCAGCGGCTAAAGTTGATAAAAAGAAGGTGCCGGTAAAAGCAACAATAGTTGCTGATATCGACTGTACAGTTAAAATTAACGGTGCTGTCAAGGCCATTGATGTGAAAGCGTTTAAAGCAATGCCTGTTGTGCTGATGTCGGGCGAAAACACTCTTGAGGCTGTAACTTTAGATAAAAAATCAACTTTCAAAAAAACAGTTGATGCTGCTGCAGGGTCAACTCCAGCTGTTGAATTTACATTTCTTTCGGATAATAAATTTTTAGAATACATCAAAGAAGGCAATATTGCAATGGTGGAATCAGCAATCAAAAAAAATCCATCTTTAGCTTCGCTCGACAGCAGCAATTTAGCCGCTTCTCCGCTTGAAATTGCTATTGAAAATTCACGTGTTGATATTATAAACCTATTAATAAGCAAGGGAACAAACTATTCTACACTGGCTCCTTTTTTCCCTTTGCATAAATCGGTTATGTTTGCATCCTCAGAAAAATTAGATAAAGATAAATATGCTCCCGATCGTGAATTGGTGGATTGTTTTTTAAATAAAGGCGGTCAGATTACCGATAAAGACGATGGCGGGAACACTCCGCTTCACATTGCGGCACAGGCCGGAAAATTAGATTTGGTAATATTTTTTGTTGAAAAAGGAGCAGATGTTTTAGCTAAAAACAATACCGGTGAAACGCCTTTAAAAATTGCCGAGGATAAAGGATATATTTCAATCATAGATTATTTGAAACCTAAGGTTGCAGCCCTTAAAGTTGCAGGAACCGTGCAGGAAGCAAACGGGAAATAATTTTGTACTTTAAGAATAAGGAATTTGCAATATCCAAATAGCAATAGACAATGTGCATCTATCAACTAAAAACTATCAACTAACAAAAATGAAACTAAATTGTTAATAGCTGCCAAACCAATTACTGATTCTGAAAAACTTACAAAGGGATATTCATTTCCGAAAACAAAACTTTCCTGCAGTATAATCCTTCTTTTACTTTTTATTTTTTCTTTGTCTGATGCCCAGGTGCTGAAGGATACTGTAAAGATAATGACCTATAATGTCCTCAACTATGGATTCCCGGCTACATCCAGCTGCCCCGGATTGATTACAGCAAATAAAGACCAATATCTAAAAACGATTCTCCGTTATGAAAATCCCGATATACTAGGGCTGGTAAAAATGGATGCAAGCCCGTCTTCTTTCACAACCAATGCAATCGTTCACAATGTTCTGGATTCAGTCTGTTTAGGCTGTTACGGACATTCGCAATTCACAAATGTTTCGGGCTATACAAAAGAAAATATGCTCTACTTTAAAACAGCAAAATTTGGATTTGTAAGCACCACCGTTATTTATTCTGCTGATGCCAACATCAGCGATATCAGTCTTCATACTTTGTTTTACAAAGATCAAAACCTTGCTGTTACTCACGACACAGTTTTTATTCATGTTGTACTTGTTCATGATAAATCAGGAAGCAGCAATGCAAGTAACAGAGCTGCAGAAATTGGAGGAGCAATGACGTGGCTTAATTCGCATGTATCGGCTCCGGGCAATTATTTTTTTATGGGTGATTTTAATGTACAGTCCTCTACAGAAGCCTGCTTTCAGGATATGATAAACTCTTCGAATGTTAATACAAAATTTTATGACCCTGTAAATCAATTAGGCAATTGGGCAAATAACCCGGCAGCTTTTGCAGATTACCTTACGGAAGATACCCGTATGACTGATCCCGGCGACTGCGGTGCTTCAGGCGGCATAAGCACGCGCTTTGTTCACATCCTCTGTACACAGCCTGTTATGCAGGGATTAAATTCTGTTGCCTATGTACCGGGTTCATACAAAGTAATCGGGCAGGATGGCAATCATACCAATTTAGGTCTCACTGATGCACCCGTAAATACTTCCGTTCCTTCCCCCGTGTTAAATGCACTTTTTAGTATGAGCAACCATCTGCCTGTATGTTTGAAACTTGCTGTTACCAAATCTAATACAACAGATGCAGCATCAGTTTCTTCACGAAAAATTAATTTCACTATTTTTCCTAACCCTTCCAGCAGACTGATACACATCAAAGGAGAAAGTCTGCCCGACGAAGTTTACAAAATAATATTGAGAGATGAATCGGGGAAGATTGCTGCTCAGAACGAATATAAAACAGTGAATAATTCAGCTGATTGGCTCTTTAATACAGCAGGTTTGGGGGGTGGTGTTTTTTTTATGGAAATTGTTTCTAAAAATGAACATCAGATTTTCAAAGTAGGCCTTTATTAATCTGGAATTATTATACCAGCAGTTCCGGAAAATTAATAATTTGTTTTTGAATCTAATGAATCTGCTTAATCAGCGCACTTGCTGATTACTTCAGCACTGCTCCAATCAAATGTATTCAGTCTGCTCATTATTACAATTCCCTCTTTGTTTAATAAATAAGTAGTAGGGAATACCCGGATGCTTTGCTCATTCAGAGGTTTCTGAGATTGATAATACTCCAATGTATTACAGAATTTTTCTTTGAACCGGATTATTTTTTCCAATCCCTCATCCGAAACCATCAGCACTTTTAATTTATTCCTCCCGAGTTTAGTCTGAAGTATATCAATTTGAGGCAGCTCTTTTATACAGTCGCCGCACCAGGTTTGAAAATAACTGACAAGTACATACTGCCCTTTAAAATCGGCTATTTTAACAGGTTTACTCTGTTCGTTTATTAAATTATTTTCATAAGCTGGTAATGCAGGAACTGTTTTAAAAGCTTTGTTAAACCAAATACCCGCAGTAATTGCAGTGATAATAAAAAGAGTACTGAAAAGTTTTTTTGCTGTCATTGTTTCTTATTTAATCCATTACATTCAACAGCACGGGGCAATTGATAGGTATGAAAGAAAACGGTATAAAATTCAAATTCAGAAAAAAATAAAAGGACAAATTATTAAACTTACATACCATATTGTGATATCATCCAAATCAGGGCAGCCATTGCTGCACCGCCTAATTCCAGCTCACGTTTATTTACATTTTCGAAAACATCAATCGGCGTGTGATGGTAATCGAAATAACGCTGTGAATCGGGCATCAATTCTATCAGGGGAACACCCGATTTTTTCAACGGCTCAATATCGGAACCGCCGCCGTCGCGGTCGAAATTATATATTCCGTAAGGTTCAAATAAAGGGCGCCAGCTTTTCAATTTCGCTTTTACCGCTGGCGGTGCATCACTGCTGAAGCCCATTGGCGTGAAGCTTCCGGCATCTGATTCAATTGCTGCAATATGTTTTTCGTCATTTAATTTTGCGAGTTCTGCATATTTTTTACCGCCGCGTCCGCCGTTTTCTTCGTTCATAAAGGCAACAGCACGTATATTAAATTTTGGTTTTATTCCTAAAGCTTTATAAATACGGAGTACCTCAATACACTGAACAACGCCGGAACCGTCATCGTTTGCGCCTTTGCCGGTATCCCATGAATCTAAGTGCCCTCCCACAACTATATATTCTTTAGCCTTCACGGTGCCCCGCAATTCGCCTACTACATTGTAAGACTTTTCATCAGGCAGCGTTTGGCAGCTCATCTTGAAATAAAAATTTAAATTTTTATCAGTCTTCAAGTTTTCACTCAGCCAATTAGCTCCATTGGTACTGATGGCACATGCAGGTATTTTCGTAACGCTGTCGTTATAGCCCATCACCCCGGTATGCGGATTATCATCCTGTGCCAATGTGCAGGAGCGCACCACCGCTCCAACAGCACCGTATTTTGCAGCCTCTAAAGCGCCGGCCCAGCGGAGTGCAACGGCAGCGCTGTATGCATTAAAAGTTTCAATCTGCGTAGGATCCATAGGGAGATTAAAGAAAATAATTTTACCAGTTACATTTTCTTTACCAAGTTTTTTTAATTCTTCAAAACTTTTCACCTCAATCACCTGCGCAGTAATACCTTCAGCAGGAGTGGCGATGGAACCGCCCAAAGCGCAGATGGGAACTTCTTTAAATTTTTTTGAGCCGGAGCCTGTTACTTTTGCAGTTTCTTTTTCGCCGCGCACCCAGTGGGGCACCATGCATTCCTGCAGATAAACAGTGTCGGCGCCGGCATCTTTCATTGCTTTAAAAGCCCATTCAACAGCCAGCTGTGCCTGGGGCGAACCGCTTAATCTTCCGCCGATTTTATTTGTTAAATAATCAAGGTTGGAATAACTTTTTCCATTGGTCAGTGCTTCGTTAAATATTTTTTTAATCATTGCAGAATCCGACTGTGCTGAAGCAATGGCGGATGAAAGGCACATCAATAGTATTAACCGCTGTAATTTTGATTTCATCTGTTTTTATTATCTTAAAATAACTTCATTAATAACGCTGCGTCCGGCAGCTTCATTCAGCATTTTTATAATTTTTGATTTGGCTAATGACAATTCATTCCGCAAAGCAGATGAATCAAGTGTAACAAAAAGCTGCTTGTGTTTGATATAAATATCTGTGGTATGCTTGGCAATCATAACACCCATAACGCTTTCCCAGGAACCGATTAAACGGTTTTCTGCAAGGCGGTCGTCAAGTTTATAGGTTTTTAATAATTGTTCAATAGCATCTTTAAGGCTGTGTTGATTGTGTATGCTCATTACTTTTTTGAAAGTTTGAAAGTTGAAAGTTTGAATGCTGTTGGTTAAAAGTTCATAGTTGAAAGTTCTAAATAAAAAAAAGTTCCTCCCAATCTTTCTCCCCAAGGCAATAACAGAAAGGGATTGGATAAAGATAATTTCATCTTAAATTTTCAATTCCCTATTTTTTACTTCAACCGCACTTCCATTATTAATTTTAAATAATTTAAAATCCGCGCCTGTTGTTTCAAATAAATCAGCCAAACGGGTAAGGTGTGTATCAGTTATAAATAACTGTCCGAAATTAGTGCTGCAAACTAATTCCATCAGCTGCTTCACGCGAAGGTCATCCAGTTTATCATAAATATCGTCCAGCAAAAGGATAGGTGTTACCTGTTTTATGTTTTTAATGAAATCGAATTGGGCTAATTTCAGGGCAATTAAAAATGATTTCTGCTGTCCCTGTGATGCGAATTTTTTTAAATTGTGTCCGTTAATTGTAAATTCAAGATCATCTTTATGTATGCCCACAGTTGTGTATTCAACTGCCCTGTCGCGGTTAAGCGCTCTTTCCAAAACATCTTCGAAAGAGGCCTCATTCAAGTGAGACTGGTATTGAATGCCCACCTGTTCACGGCCGCCCGAAATCAGCTCATAATATTTTTGGAAAATGGGAATAAAGCTGCTGATGAAATTTTTACGTTTCTCATATCCTTTTTTACCGTATTCAATCAGCTGTATATCCCATATTTCAAGAGATTCTTTATCAAAACGCCTGCTGTCGGCAAATTGTTTAAGAAGTGCATTGCGATGAGAAAGCACTTTGTTATAACTGATTAAACTTTCGAGATAATCTCTGTCGAACTGCGCAATAACGCTGTCGATAAAGCGCCTGCGGCTTTCGCTGCCTTCTGTTATAAGCTCCGAATCGGCAGGAGAAATCATTACCAATGGAAACAAGCCGATATGATCGGCAAGGCGCTGGTATTCTTTTTTATTGCGTTTGAATTGCTTTTTCTGACTCCGTTTCAGCCCGCAGTATATTTCTTCTTCTTTCCCATCCAGCTGGTAGCAGCCTTGAATCAGGAAAAACGGAGCTTCATGAAGTATATTCTGGCTGTCTATCGGATTAAAGAAACTTTTGCAAAACGAAAGGTAATGAATGGCATCCAGCACGTTGGTTTTACCTTCGCCGTTATTGCCTGCAAGGCAGTTGATATGGCTGCTGAACTGTAATTCAGCTTCAGAATAGTTTTTAAAATTTAAAACAGATAATTTTTTAAGATACATTTTTTACTGCAGTGTTTTTGTCTGATAACAGCTATGTTTACAGGATTTTATTGCAAAATAAATCCGATTGTTTTGGAGAGATATGCCCCGTAAAAATACCGAAAAAGGGTACTCAAAAAGCATATTTAAGAATTAAATTATAGATATTGCAAAAAAAACTTATTTTTGCATTCCAATAAATTACATTTTAAATAAATATGGCAAAGCAAATTAATGAAGAACCAATTGTTGACGTTGAACAGGCGTTTTCTAAAACCGAACTTTATATTGAACAGAATAAAAAAAGTTTGATGATTATTGCTGTTGTGATTGTGGCTTTGGTCGGCGGTTACTTTACTTATAAATACTGGTATGTTGCTGGTGAAGAGACCAAAGCACGTACTGAAATGTTTAAGGCGGAAGATTTTTTCGGCAAAGATTCAATTGACAAAGCAATGAACGGAAATGGTCCGGCAGCACTTGGTTTTATTCAAATTGCAGATGACTACAGCATTACTCCTTCAGGGAATTTAGCGGAGTATTATTTAGGAATCTGTTACCTGAAAAAAGGCAAATACGAAGAAGCAATTTCACATTTAAAAGAGTTTAACAGTGCTGATCAAATAGTAGGTCCTCAAGCTACAGGCGCTATCGGAGATGCAAATATGGAGCTGGGAAAAACCGATGAGGCAATAACTTTTTATTTAAAAGCTGCAGAACAAAGCGTCAATAATTTCACTACTCCTATTTTCCTGAAAAAGGCTGCTATGGCTGATGAGGATAAAGGTAATTACGCAGATGCCGTAAAGCTTTACGAACGTATCAAAAACGAATTTGCGGAAACAGCTGAAGGCAAAGAGATGGATAAATACATCAGCCGTGCAAAGGGGTTAGGAAACCTTTAATAATAAAATTGAAAAGATAATGTTAAAAGTGAATTTTTTATAAATTCACTTTTTTTTTGTCTTAAAAAAATCCAAAACTTTGAACTTGAATTAAAAAAATAAATAAACATGTCTTCATCACTGAAAAACCTATCCGATTTTAATCATGTTACTATTCCCAACGGCGCCGGCATGCGGGTTGGAATTGTTACTGCAGAGTGGAATATTGAAATTACAGGAGCACTGCGTGACGGCGCTGTAAAAACATTGCTCGAAAACGGCGTTGTAGAAAACGATATAATTGTAAAATACGTTCCAGGAAGTTTTGAATTGACTTTTGGAGCGCAGCTATTGTGTGAGGATAAAAATATTGACTGTGTAATCTGTCTTGGATGCGTGATTCAGGGTGAGACGAGGCATTTTGATTTTATCTGCGAGGCAGTGGCTCTAGGCGTTACTAATGTAAGTTTAAAATATAATAAGCCGGTAATATTCGGACTTCTGACTACTAATACCTTGCAGCAGGCACAAGACAGATCAGGTGGAAAACATGGCAACAAAGGGGATGAAGCTGCAGTTACAGCCATTAAAATGGTTCAATTGAAAAACAGTTTATAAAACTGTTCTGAATTAATTTTGAACAGAAGCCGGCTGAAAAGTTTTTTTCAGCCTTATATTTTAAAAAGCGTTTGTATCTAATTTTGATTCGATGAAGAGGATTTTACAAATTATAAAAAACAAATACCTGATTACCATTATTGCCTTGGTGGTATGGGTTGTGTTTTTTGATAAAAATGATATTGGCTCTCAAATCACGCTGCGCAAGCAAGTGAAGCAGCTTGAAGAAGAAAGAAACTATTTCGTTCAGGAAATTACTCAAATTACTTCCGATTTAAAGGAACTTACTACCAACCCCAAAACATTAGAAAAATTCGCGCGTGAAAAATATCTTATGAAACGTAACAATGAAGACATTTTCGTAATTGTTGAGGATAAAAAGCATTAAGCTGTTTACAAGAAATAATAAATTGCAACGTCAGCAACTCTTGATTTTTCTTTAAAGGGCAGTGATTTTTTGTTAATTATTTTACTGCACAATAGGAATAAGTCCCCGGATACCCATATCTACAACAGTATCGCCGGCTGCCGGTTCAAACAAGCCGTCCATGTTTGAATCTTTCCATTCAAAACTTTTATTGGTTGATAATGAAACAACAATTGTGATATCATGTGTTTCACTGCCTGTGATATGCAGCGGGGCAGCAAAAGCTCCGGTCGCCAAACATGAACCCGCAGGTATAGGTGAAGTGGATGATAAAGGGTTTACAACAGTTGTGCTTCCTGGAGGAGACTGCCCCTGCGATGTGTAATAAGTTCCCAGCACCTGTGTTTCAAAAGCCCAGAAACCTTGCAGCTTGTTTGCATTTACTGCCAGGTTCTGAGTATTGATATTAAAATTACTGATATAAGTATCAAACCCTACAAACGATGCTATGGTGCCTGTTCCATTAAAGCCGTTAGATTTATATTTAATAGTATAATTTTGATAAGCAAGCGAAACCCTTAAATATTGATACGTTCCGGGAGTTACCGAACTTAAAGGGATTGAAAAAAATGTTTGATTATCGCCTACTGCAGTTTCTTTAGAAAAGTCAATTGCATTGCTGCCACCGGCTGTTGTTTCAGGAGCATGGTAAAGAACAACTCCTGCGCCTACAGCAGTATTTGCTGTCTGGGTCATTTCTATATAATGTCCGCTCATTTTATTAAAAACCGGAGATTGCGCGGAATGTCCGGCAGGCAGAGCAGCAGGGGTTCCAAAATTATTGAGCCTGACTTGTGTTGAATCAAACTTGAATTTAAAAATCAGCTGCGGTGCAGCAGGTGCAGGCGTAACTGTTGTAGTATCAGTATTTTTTTTACAGGAGTTTAGAATTAACACAGCACTGATGGCAAGTGTTAGCAGCATTGAAAATTTATTTGTTTTCATTTTTTTCTGAAATATGGTTTATGATATGAATCATAAAAATACAAATAAATAATTGCTATCGACTTTATGCAGGAAATATAATCGTTAATTTGCTGATGGAATGCAATGATTTTATAATAATTTTTTGTCTGAGTACCAGAAAAAAAATATAAATTGTGACAGCAGAAAAAAATAAAAATTTTCAAATTTGAATTTTTTCAATTTTAATATAGATACAGATAAGCTGCTGCATCAGCTCACGTATAATGCAAAAGACCCCTTGTTATTTAACAGCGGGTTCTTCCTGTTTTTCTTTTGCATATTTCTTTTGGGCTACCAGTTTTTATATAAGCGGAAATTAACACGCGTTATTTATTTTACAATTTTTTCGCTTTACTTTTTTTATAAAGCATGCGGGTTTTATTTCGGATTTATTTTATTGTCTGCTGTTGTTGATTTCAATTTATCCCACTGGATATACACTTCTAAAACCCTTGGACGGAAAAAAGCAATTCTTGTTTTCAGCATCATCATCAATTTAGGACTGCTTTTTTATTTTAAGTACACTAATTTTTTTATTGAGATCATTAATAATTTTAAAGAAGGCGCAGTTAAACCTTTGAATCTTATTCTGCCCATCGGCATTTCTTTTTACACATTCGAAAATTTGAGTTATACAATTGATGTGTACCGCGGAAAATTTAAACCCGTGCAGAGCTTTTTTGATTACTGCTTTTTTCTTTCCTTCTTTCCAAAGCTTGTGATGGGGCCCATTGTGAGGGCATCTGATTTTATACCTCAGATTAGGCAGGACATTTTTATCAGTAAAGAAGATATTGCAAAAGGCTTGTACCTCATATTGGGCGGGCTTTTCAAGAAAGTTGTTATTTCGGATTACATCTATGTAAATTATGTGCAGTACATTTTTGATGACCCGTCCCGCCATTCAGGGATTGAATGTTTACTTGGTGTTTACGGTTATGCAATGGTTATCTACTGCGATTTTTCAGGTTACTCCGATATGGCCATAGGTATGGCGAAGTGGATGGGCTTTACCATAAACGAAAATTTTGATTCTCCATACCAATCAAGCAGCATTACAGAATTTTGGCGAAGGTGGCATATTTCTTTATCATCCTGGCTGAAAGATTATTTATATATATCGCTTGGCGGCAACAGGGTTGGGAAATTCAGGCAGTATATCAATTTGATGATAACAATGCTTTTAGGCGGTTTATGGCATGGCGCATCATTTAATTTTATTGTCTGGGGCGGGATGCATGGCCTTGCGCTTGCTTTTGATAAACTGCGGGTGTCGCTGCTTGTTAAATACAGTGCCTTTCGTGAAGCATCTATCCTAAGGGTTTTTAGTTCAAGGCTTATTAAAATATTGGGAGTGATACTTACGTTTCATTTTGTTTGCTTCTGCTGGATTTTCTTTAAAGCTTCATCCTTCCATGATGCGGGAGTTATCATCACGCAGATTTTTACAAATTTTAATGCCGCAGCTTTTGTTCCTATGCTTTCCGCTTACGGCACAGTGTTTGGCATCATGCTGCTGGGATACGTTTTTCATTTTGTCCCAAAGTCCTATGAGTATTTATCAATAAATTTTCTTTCGGAAATTACTTTAGCAGGACGCATTCTTATTCTGCTTCTCTTTATCTGGATTGTAATTCAGGTGAAACAGGCCGACCAGGTTATGCCTATTTATCTGCAGTTTTAGGAATATATATCAAAAGCGGAAAGAATTGCTATTTCTGATTTTTATTATTCCCCAGTGTACCTTAGCCGGGGGTTATTAAACTAACAGCGTGAAAAAAAACTCAAAATATCTTTTATGCTTTGTTATCGTGAATTTGATTTATTGTTTTGCTTTTTCGCAAAACATTAAAATAGATTCTTTGAAAAATATTCTGGGTGCTTCTATTGAAGATACAAACAAAGTAAATATTTTAAATCGCTTAAGTTCTGCTCTGGCCTCTTCCAGCCTGGAAGAAGCGGAGAAATATGCAGATATGGCCAAGACCATTTCTGTAAAATTAAATTTTAGCGCAGGGTTGGCAGATGCATTATACAATAAAGGATTCACTTTTTTTTATAAAGGTTTATATGATCAATCCATTGAAACATTTTTGCAGTCTCAAAAAATACAAGAACAAAATCGCAATGAAAAAGGTATAGCGAATGTACTCAACATCATAGGTTATGTATATCGTGATAAGGGCAATTTCCTGAAGGCTACAGAATATTATCTCAAATCATTAAAGATGCAGGAGGCAATCGGAAATAAACTAGGCTGTGCCACAGCAACATTAAATATTGGTGTTTTGTACACTGATAGGTTAGATTACCCGGATGCAATAAAATATACAAAGCAGGCATTAGCAATCTTTCAGCAGCTTGATGATAAAAGTCAAACAGCTAATGCCATGGCCCGCATCGGAAATATTTATATAGACCAGAATAATGATTCTCTTGGATTAGATTATTATCAGCATTCGTTAGCACTGTTTAAAAAAATAGAACACAAAAGGGGAATAGCTGTTTTGCTTAATAATATTGCAAATGTTTACAATAGACAAGGAAAAACGAGAGAAGCATTAAATTATTTTTTTGAAGCTTTAGATACGCGGACAAAAATCGGCGACAAAAATGGCGTAGCGATCATTCTTCAAAACATCGGCGATTGCTACAAGGGAATTAAAGATTATACCAATGCAGTAATTTACTTGAATAAAAGCTTGTCAATTACAAAAGAAATTGGATTTCGAGACATCGAAAGCACATGTTACAGCAGCCTTTCAAAGGTATATGAGTTAACTAAAAATTATGACAAATCTCTTGAATATTATAAATTGTATTTTAATACGCATGATAGTATATTTAATAATAAAAGCATAAAACAACTCAACGAGTTAAATGTAAAATATGAAACAGAAAAAAAAGAAACCGATATTAAGCTGTTAACAACGGATAAAGCATTAAAAGAAACAGCATTTAAAAAACAAAGATTAAAATTGTATTCATCACTCGGCGGTATTGTGCTGCTATTATTAATGGTTTTGCTTTTATTTAACAGATATAAAATCAAACAAAAAGCGAATTTAGTTTTAGAAAAACAAAAAACTGAGATCAGCAGTCAAAAATTAATCATTGAAGAAAAAAATAAAGGTATTACAGATAGTATTATTTATGCAAAACGGATTCAATATGCTTTGCTGGCGAATCAGGATTTTTTAAACGAGCACCTCCCTGAACATTTTGTTTTTTTTCAACCGAAAGATATTGTCAGCGGTGATTTTTATTCTGCAAATATTATCAATAATAAGTTTGTAATAATCACCGCTGATTGTACAGGTCATGGTGTTCCCGGTGCTTTTATGAGTTTGTTGAATATGTCGTTTTTAAATGAAGCCATTGTTGGAAAGCACATTGACTCGCCTGAAAAATATTAGATTACGTCCGTTATCAAATTACGCATTCCTTAAATCCTGAAGGAGCCGAATCTGAAAGTAAAGATGGTATGGATGCAGTAGTGTGCGTGTATGATTTTAATAGCTCTCTGCTGCATTTTTCAGCAGCAAATAATCCCTTATGGATTATTCGTAAAAATGAAATTATTGAATTTAAACCGGACAAAATGCCTGTAGGCAACTATTATGGGGAGTTGAAACCTTTTACATTAAATACAATAGAGCTGCATAAAGGCGATATTGTATATACATTTACAGATGGTTATGCCGACCAGTTCGGAGGATTAAAAGGGAAAAAATTCAAATACAAGCAATTGAAAGAATTGCTGTTGGCCAATAGCAGCAAAACCATGAACGAACAGAAAATTGTGTTTGAAAAAACAATTAATGATTGGAAAGGAAATATTGAACAGGTGGATGATATTCTTTTGATCGGCGTTAGAATTTGAAAAAAATATTTTCTGGTTTTCGCCTAATTCAAATCTAATGCTCCTGCTCTTTTTTAACTTTCTTCAGCGAAAGCATATTCATTGAATTAGATGTCAATCCGCTGATATTATTCTGCACCAGCCTCACTACCTGATCATAATACAAAGGAACGACAGGCGCATCGTCAATCAGCAGCTGATCCATCTGCCGGTACAGGCCGTAACGAATAGCATCATTCAATTCTTCCTGTGATTTTTCATACAGCAAATCAAACTTCGAACTGCTGTAATGTGTGTAGTTAAAACCTTTAGGGCTCCAGTTTTTTGTGTAGAATAATGACAAAAAGTTTTCTTCATCAGGATAATCTGCTACCCAGGATTTACGGAAGAAATTAACTTTTCCATTAGCAACAGCTTCAGATAATACTGAAGCTTTCTGCACATCAATTTTAATTTTAATCCCGAATTCAGCCAGCTGCGACTGAATATATTCTGCTAATTCTAAATATAATTCAGTGGTTGCCATCGAAATTTCCGGCAGTCCTTTACCGCCCGGAAAACCAGCTTCAATCATCAGTTCCCTCACTTTATCAGGATTATAATCATAGCCTTTCACGCTGCCGTTGCCGAAAGAAGGCAGGCCCGCAGGAATGAACCCGTTTACCGCCGGAATGCCGAGGTTTTTTCTCAGATATTTAATCATTTTTCTGCGGTCGAAACCATAATTTACGGCCTGTCGCAGCGCTTTTATTTTCAAAGGCGAATTTTTTACTGCTGGCAGATTTTCATCAATCAAAAAACCTAAATAATCAGTTTTGAGATACGGCTGAGCCTGCATTTTAAATTTATTTTTATAATCATCTTTCAATGTCCCTTCAGGGCTTAGCACCTGATCAGTATTGATTGCATCAATACCTGAAACCATATCAAGGCTGCCTTGCAGAAAATCTAAAAATGATGTTTCTTTATCTTTAATAAAACTAATAGAAACCGCATCCAGATAAGGCAGCCGGTTCTTTCCTTCAAATTCAAAATAATTTTCGTTTTTAACAAGTACTATTTTCGAGCCTTCTTCCCACATTTTAAATTTGAAAGGGCCTGTGCCCACAGGGTTTCTGCGAAAATCTTCACCGTATCCTTCTGCTGCTTCTTTCGGAATAACAGAAAAATATTTCATCGTTAAGATTCTTAAAAACGGCGTAAACGGTTTTTTTAGATGAATTATAAAAGTGCTGTCATCTCTGGCAATAAAACCTTTTTGGTTAATTGTATCAACATTTGAAAGCAGTGATACAGCGCTGGAAACAGTGCCGTTATACAAACGGTTAAAGCTGTAAACAAAATCGCCGGCCGTAACTTTGCGTCCTTTTCCGCCGGCTAAAAATTTATCGTCATGAAAAAACACGCTGCTGTTTAAATTGAAAGTATATGTTAAGCCATCTTTGGAAATGTCCCAGGATTGTGCAATAGAAGGCTTTACAAGTAATGAGTCGTTCATCTGCACCAAACCGTTATACAGCTGATTTATTACCCAGATGTTTTCAAACGAGCGGGCTGCAGCCGGATCAAGAGAAGCGATACTGCCCATTTCATTATACTTAAAAACAGTACGTGTATCCTTATTTTTTTTACTTACAGATGAACATGACAGACACAGCAAGGCAGTTAAAAGATATAGTACGGACTTTTTCATAATATTTTTCAGGAGATTTATTTTTCGAAGAATCCATTTATTCGAAAGGGTAAACTTTTCCAAGTTCAAGTTTAGAAAATCATTCAGTGGCAAAATGATAAAATACATTTCAATTACCAACAGCTTTTTAAACAATATCAAAAAAAATCCTTCACTGCCTTCCGGCAGGGGAGGAGAACTATCGCACAAGTTAAGTTTACGCCGTAAAAGGAAGCCGTTCCTCAGCTTTGGAGAGGTTATGCGGGCTTTGTAAATACTTTCTGTTATTAATTTCATCATTTCGCTGGGCTTTTATATCTTTGCGCGCATGCAGGAAACAATTTTAATTCTCGATTTTGGTTCTCAATACACACAGCTGATAGCGCGCAGAGTAAGAGAGCTCAATGTGTACTGCGAAATTCACCCCTTTAATAAAATTCCGGAAATCACATCAAGTATAAAAGGTGTGATACTATCTGGAAGTCCTTTTTCAGTTCGCAATAGCGAATCGCCTAACCCGGATTTATCTGCATTTAAAGGCAGACTGCCATTATTGGGTATCTGCTACGGGGCGCAGTTAATGGCTCAGAAATTTGGAGGCGAAGTTCTTCCATCAAAGCACCGCGAATATGGACGGGCTAATTTATCTTTCATAAAAGAAGGTACTGAATTGTTCAAAGGAGTAAGCAATAATTCACAGGTTTGGATGAGTCATGCTGATACCATTACTAAAATTCCTGATAATTATGAAATTACTGCTGGAACAAAAGATGTAAAATTTGCAGGTTATCAGGTGCTGGGTGAGCAGACTTACGGAATTCAATTTCATCCCGAAGTCTATCATACATCGGAAGGAAGCATACTGCTTAAAAACTTTTGTGTGACTATTTGCGGCTGTTCTCAAAACTGGACTCCTGATTCATTTGTAGAAACTGCCGTTGCTGATTTAAAACAAAAAATAGGCCTTGATAAAGTAGTTTTGGGATTAAGCGGAGGAGTTGATTCAAGTGTTGCAGCTGTTTTGCTTCACAAAGCAATCGGCAAAAACTTATACTGCATTTTTGTTGATAACGGTCTGCTTCGTAAAAATGAATTTGAAAATGTGCTGGAATCATACCGGCACATGGGCTTAAATGTAAAAGGCGTTGATGCGAAGGAACGTTTTTATTCTGAACTGGCCGGCCTCAGCGACCCTGAGAAAAAAAGAAAAGCAATTGGTAAAGTATTTATCGATGTATTTGATGACGAATCAAAACAAATTCAAGATGTTAAATGGCTTGCACAGGGCACCATTTACCCGGATATAATTGAATCTGTTTCAGTAAATGGCGGCGCATCAGCTACAATTAAATCACATCATAATGTCGGCGGCCTTCCCGATTTTATGAAATTAAAAATTGTTGAGCCCTTGAACACTTTATTTAAAGATGAAGTGAGGAGAGTCGGGAAATCACTTCATATTGATGATGCTATTTTAAACCGCCACCCTTTCCCGGGGCCGGGGCTTGCTATCCGTATTTTAGGAGACATAACAAAAGAAAAAATCCGCATCCTTCAGGAAGTAGATCATATTTTTATTGACAATTTAAAAACTTCAGGATTGTATAATGATGTTTGGCAGGCAGGTGCTATTTTTCTTCCGGTGCAGTCTGTAGGCGTAATGGGGGATGAGCGTACGTATGAAAATGCTGTTGCTCTGCGCGCTGTAACATCAACTGACGGTATGACTGCCGACTGGTGTCATCTGCCGTATGATTTTTTAGGAAAAGTATCAAACGAAATAATAAATAAAGTAAAAGGCATTAACAGGGTGGTGTATGATATCAGCTCTAAACCGCCTGCTACTATTGAATGGGAATAAAAGTATTAAGTATTAAGTATAGAGTTTACACTCTTTACTTTATTAAATATAAAATGAAATTAAATAAAAAAAAACATTCAGCAGCTCTTTATATATCGTACATAATGCTTTGTACTTTATACTTTGTACTTAATACTGCGGCATCTTATTCTCAGGAAAAAACTTCAGTAGAAATCACTAAAAGCCAGGTTTCATCCGTTATCGGAGGAGTGAAATTTTTAATGCATACAGTTGAGAAGGGGCAGACTCTTTTCGCAATAGCAAAATGTTACGGATTGAGTTTAAACGATATTGTGATTGAAAATCCTGAGGCTATTGATGGAATAAAACCCGGAGAGGTATTAAAGATACCGATAAAAAAAGCAAAGAAAATTGAACAGGCTGCTGCAGATCCTAATTCTTCTAATTATATACTTCATAAAGTAGAACACGGGCAGACTTTATATTCTCTTTCAAAACAATATGAAACTTCGGTTGAAAGCCTCACAACGCTGAATCCCGAATTGAAAGACGGGTTGAAAGTAGGGCAGACCGTGAAGATACCATCGTCAAAACCAAAGAAAGAAACTTCAGCTGCATCAAAACCTGTTTTAGGCCCCATAGAGAAAAAAACGTTTTTAGCTGCCGATTCTATTGCGAAGTTTGAAGCTGCCGTAAATCAATCAACATCAGTCACAGCCTATTCGGGTAAATTAAAAGCAGAATATAATATTGCTTTCTTCCTTCCTTTTCATGCATCAGAAGCGCTCGCAATAGATGCTGACAAAATTATTAAAGGCGATGCACAGCTGCCAAATAAAACTACCGTTGCTCTTCAATTTTACGAAGGAGCTTTATTAGCAATTGATTCCCTTAAAAAGCAAAAATTAAATGCTAAAATTTTTGTTTTTGATATTGACGACAGCGATTCATTAAGCATAGTAAACATTTTAAAAAAGCCTGAATTAAAAAAAATGGATTTGATGATCGGTCCGCTTTACGGTTCAAGCTTTATGCCGGTTGCTAAATTTGCAAAAGATCATTCAATTGCAATTGTATCCCCTTTTACCCAGATTAATAAAATTTTGTTTGACAATCTTTTTGTCTGCAAAGTTTTACCTTCAAGCACAATGCAGGTAGAGCAGATGGCACATTTTGCAATAGATTCATTCAAAACCCAGAATATTATTATTGTCAATAATGGAAATTTAAAAGAAGTGTCGTTTTATAATGCTTTTAAAAATACAGCCAATAGATCCCTGTTAAAAGCAGGGTACAAAGCTGCCGATTCAATAAAAGTTGTGAAGAGTTTAGGTGCTATAGAAGGCATGCTTAATTCAGCTAAAATCAATGTAATTGCATTGCCGTCTAATAATCAATCCTATGTTACCGAATTTATAAGTAAATTAAATACTCTGAAAAGTAAATATAAAATAGTGTTATTCGGCCTGCAGACATGGATCAGCTTTGACAATCTGGATTTTGATTATTTGAATAATCTTTCACTGCATATTCCTTCAAATAATTATATTGATTATCAAAATGCCGCAACACAAAACTTCATTAAAAATTACCGCGAAAAATTTAAAACAGAGCCTGAAATGTTTGCTTACCAAGGGTTTGATATAACATGCTATTTTCTTTCTTCTTTGCAGAAATACGGCAGCGGTTTTTTAGGAAACATTGTTGAGAATAAATATCAAGGCATTGAAACTAACTTTCATTTTATGCAATACCCGCTCGACAGCGGCTTCGAAAATAAATTTGTTTACATTCTGAAATTTCAGGATTATAAATTGGTGAAAGCCAATTAACAATCTACAATTGTTTAATTGTTTTCCTGATTTCCTCTTTTACTTAATCCTCCATAAAAACAATGCCTTCAAAAGAAATAATTACTGAATGGTTTAAATCTTTGCAGGATTCTATCTGCAAAGAATTAGAGCTGGAAGACGGCAGCGGGAAATTTGAAGAAGATAAATGGACACGTGAAGAAGGCGGAGGCGGGAGAACACGTATCCTGCAAAACGGAGCAGTTATCGAAAAAGGCGGTGTGAATTTTTCTGCGGTTCACGGCGAGGCTCCTGATTTTATAACCAAAGAAAATCCAGTTTCAAAAAAAGAAAAATTTACATTTTATGCTGCAGGGGTATCTATTGTAATACATCCCGTTAACCCCATGGTGCCGATCATTCACATGAATGTGCGGTATTTCGAAATGAGTAACGGCGTTTGGTGGTTCGGCGGAGGCATTGATTTAACACCCCATTATGCTGATGAAGAGGATGCCGTTTTTTTTCATACATCATTAAAAACTGCATGCGGCAAACATAACTCTAGCTTCTATCCTGATTTTAAAAAATGGGCTGATGATTATTTTTTTATAACCCATCGGAAAGAAACCAGGGGAATTGGAGGGATTTTTTTTGATAAATTAACTCGGTCTCCGGCTCATAACAAACAGCAATTGTTTTCATTCATTCAGGAAATCGGCAGTTCATTTGCTCCTGTTTATACTGCATTAATGAATAAAAACAAAAACAAATCTTACACTGAGGAAAATAAAAAATGGCAGTTGCTGCGAAGAGGGCGGTATGTAGAATTTAATTTGGTGTATGATAAAGGAACCAAATTCGGTTTGGAAACAAATGGCAGAATTGAGTCTATTTTGATGAGTCTGCCCCAAACCGCCGGCTGGCAGTATAATTACCTTCCATTGCCGAATAGTCCAGAAGAAAAAACTCTTTCTCTATTGAAAAAAGGGATTAACTGGGTTTAACTATAATCTTGAATTTCAGTAATTAATTCTTTAGGCTTTCTTTGCGCCTGACCTCCTAATTTCCTGAGAATTTCTCTTCCTTTCAATTCGATTTCCCCACTTGTTAATAACTTTATGGACAAAAATGCAACCTTTTAACTTTCTCATGAATCTTTATTGTGAATCAGCCGAAAATACTGTGAAAATACACTCTGAATAATTTGATTTATCAATATAAAATAATAGATTCGTAACCGCTTAAAAAAAAATTACAAATATGATCAGCACATCTACGTCCCCCAGATTAAAAATATTTCTCTCCGCACTATTGATTTCCATTGTCTTTTCTGGTTTTTCACAGACTCAAAAAAATGAAATCCCGCAATTAAATAATTCATACGGGATACCCGAGAATCTATGGGTATCTTACAAAAATAAAACTGCTGTATTGCTTGAAAAGGCTGATTTTCAGAGCTTTTTAAATTTCGTAGTTATGACCTCCGATGGTAATATGGCTGATATGCAGTATTTCAAAAATTACATCAGCCGGCATTTGAAAAAAGATTTTGATGAGCTTGCCTTTAGAGTTGGCAAAGGCGAAATCGCAAATGTGGAGAACGTAAAACTGTATTTTGCATCCTTACAGCCATCCTACCAAAAATACTTTACTGATTTTCAAAAAAACAGGGAGGAAATTATACAATCGCAGAACAATAAAAGAGGTCCGATAAACACGAATCCAAATCCGCAGAACTGCGGTTCTCCATGTTCAAATCCGGGTTTTGAATCTGGAAGTACTTTCTGGGATTATTGGTCCGGAGATCCAAGCATAGGCACAGATCCCGGGAATTTAACATCTGGATTTAATGTTGCTCCCTGCATGTGGTGTTCTAATCCGAATCAGGATTTGATTACAACCGCAGGAGGTTTTGATCCAACAATAGGAGGAACAATTCTGCCGGTGGTTCCGCCTGGCGGAGGAAATAATGCGCTTCGGTTAGGAGATTTAAATTCCTGGGGTGGAAGTTCCTGGGGCGCTGCGCGTGCAAGTATTTCATTTACAGTTTCAGCCAATAATGCCAATTTTACCTATAGGTATGCTGTTGTACTTCATGATCCCGGCAGCGGGCACACAGATCCTGAGCGCCCCTATTTCAGGGTTAAAATACGCGATGCAGGCGGTAACGTTGTCCCTTGCGGAGAATACTTTGTAATGGCAAAAGCTCCGTTCAGCGGATTTATTGAAACAACCTCCAGCAGTGATATCTGGTATCGCCCATGGACAACTGTTTTTGTTCCATTGCAGAATTATATTGGTACCTGTATTACTGTTGAATTTACGACCTCAGACTGTGTTCCAGGCGGTCATTTTGGTTATGGATATATTGATTGTGCCTGCGAACCTCTCGATATTGTTTCCTCATCGCCGAATGTGTGCGGAGGTCATTCAGTTACTTTAACGGCGCCTCCCGGGGGTGCGTCCTATGTTTGGTCCGATTCCGCTACAGGAGGTACTGTTGGAATTACCGGAATAGATACCTTACAGACTGCAACAGTTACTCAAGCAGGAACATATAAAGTAGTTATTACTTCAGTTGCAGGCCCTACCTGCCAGACAACTCTTTATATTACCATTGGTTCAAATCCAAATTTACCTGTTGCTAAATTTACAAATACAACTGTCTGTCATGGGGTACCTATGCAATTTACCGACATTTCAACCCCTGTAGGGAGCATTACCGGCTGGAAATGGGATTTTAATAATGATGGTATTCCTGACGATTCTATTCAAAATCCAACGCATACTTTCCCAACTGCGGGCACATTCCCTGTAACGTTAATAATAGCCTGGGGTGCCTGTAATGCCGATACAACAATAAACGTAACGGTTAATCCGCCGGCACAGCCTGTTTTAACTCCTGCAGGTCCGTTTTGTGCTAATGCTGCCCCTTTAAATCTTACTGCGAATACTCCCGGAGGCACCTGGAGCGGTATTGGAATTACAGATGCTTCCTTGGGAACTTTTACCCCTTCTCTTTCAGTTGTCGGATTTGATACTGTAACATATACCATGGCTGCGGGCGCATGCCCGGCGCTTGCAACTGAAGTAATAAATGTAACTCCTATACCTGTTGCTGATGCCGGACTCGATATAAACATCTGCACTGGTACTGTGGCAAATATAGGAGCAACAGCAGCGGTTACAGGTTATTCTTATGCATGGCTTCCTGCAACCGGATTAAGCAGTGCGAGTATTTCGGATCCGGATATAACCACTGTGAATAATACGGCTGTTCCTATTGTTACAACTTATACACTCACTGTATCCCTTAACTCTTGTACATCTACTGATCAGGTTGTGGTTACTGTAAATCCCATACCAGTTTTAACAATAACGAATCCTGCAGCAGTCTGCAGCCCGGGCACTGTTAATTTAACAGCCCCAGCTGTTACAGCCGGCAGCACAGGAGGCGGGACATTTAGTTATTGGACAGATGCAGCTGCAACAACACCGCTGGCATCACCTGCTGCAGTAGCGGCCAGCGGTACATATTATATAAAAGTGACAGGAGCAGGCGGATGTACTGATATTAATCCGGTAACTGTTACAGTAAACCAGTCGCCAGTTTCGGATGCAGGCCCTGATTTAATGCTGTGTTCAACCGGTTCTGGAACAATTGGAGCCGCAACTGTTGCAGGATACACTTATGTATGGCTTCCGACAACAGGCATAACAAGCAGTACTACAATTTCCAACCCAACAGTTTCTTTGGTAAATCCTGGACCTTCTGCACCTATAACAACAACCTATACTGTAACAACAACATCAACAGCCACTGGCTGCCAATCTTCGGCTGATGTTAACGTTATAGTAAATGCTGTGGCAACTGTAAATGCAGGGTCTTCCCAGCATGTCTGCGCCGGTTCAACAATCACACTTGCAGGTTCGTTAGGCGGTTCGGCAACAAGCGGAACATGGTCGGGCGGAGCAGGAACTTTTGCACCATCAAATACTGCCTTAAATGCTGTTTACACTCCAAGTGCTGCTGAGTATGCAGCCGATTCAGTAATATTAACGCTGACAACAAATGATCCAGCCGGGCCATGTACATTCGCTACATCTAATGTTATATTTTATTTTTATAATATTCCGACAATAAATTTTTCAGTAGCCAATCCCACTGGATGCCCTCCGCTCCATTGTGCTAATTTTACTGATTTATCTTCAATTACCGGTGGCAGCAATATTATTTCTACGGTTTGGGATTTTGGCGATGGCAGCCCTGTTTCATATACTCAGAATCCAACTCATTGTTATTCCATTTCAAATTACTATGATGTTACCTTAACCGAAACTACTGATCATGGCTGTTCATCATCCTTAACTCTGGTACATTTAATTCATGTTTTCTTAGTGCCGGTTGCTCAGTTTAATCCGGATCCGAGTCCTGCTTCAGTACTTGACCCGATTGTTACTTTAAATAACCAGTCCTCATCTGATGTAAATTATTGGTTTTGGAATTTTGGAGACGGTGTTACAACATCACCCAGCAATCCAAGTCCTGTTCATACTTATCCGCATGACACATTAGGGAGTTTTATTGCCACATTAATTGTTCATAATGCGGATGGCTGTTACGACACTATTTCGCACACAATTTTGATCGGACCGGCATTTTCTTTTTATATCCCGAATGCTTTTACACCAAATGGAGACGGTGTTAATGATTATTTCTTTGGAACAGGGATCGGGATATTAAATTATGACTTAAGAATATTTGACCGCTGGGGAAATATGATTTTCCGAGGCAAGGAATTAACCGCTAAATGGGACGGTATTGCAAATGACGGCGAAGAAATTGCCCAAATTGATGTGTATGTTTGGAAGGTAACTCTTACTGATGTTTTCTTTAAAACGCACAACTATATAGGCACTGTAACGCTAGTCAAATAGTTCCTCAGCTTTTAATCTCCTCTTTCACCCTTAAGGATTTATTCCTGAAACGGGGGAGAGACGATTCTTAAAAGGTGAAAAAAATAATCGCAAAAAATATTTTTTATTCCAGACTTATTTTAATTTGTGTATGATTAAAAATTATTTAAAACTATTTTTTTTTTTCTGCAATGCTTTTTTTCTCAGGCATTAAATACTCTCATGCCCAGCTATCATTTAATAACGGTCTAACCGCACTTCAATTAGCTCAGCTGCTTGCCGGGCAGGGGGTAAGTATCAGCAATGCGGTGATCAACTGTCCAACCAATGCAATCGGTTCTTTTAACGGAACCTCGAGCATAGGAATGGCAAATGGAATTATTCTTACCAATGGAAGCACATCAATTGTTTCACCTAATGCAAATCTGGCAAATGCAACAGTCTGCAATAATTCTCCCGGAGACGCTCAATTGGATGCATTAATAGGTAACAGCAGCTCTAATTCCTTTGATGCGTGTGCTTTAGAATTCGATATAGTACCGCTATGTGATACTCTCAAATTTAATTATGTGTTCGGTTCGGAAGAATATCCCGAATTCGTGAATCAAGGTGTCAGCGATGCCTTTGCTTTTTTTGTAAGCGGTCCAGGAATAACAGGGCAGCCTAATATTGCGGTATTACCCGGAACCTCAACTCCGGTAACAATTGACAATGTTAATGCAGGCACAAATTCACAGTTTTACATTGCGAACTCAGGAACCAGTATTGAGTATGATGGATACACTACAAAGCTAACAGCGTGGGTTGTTGTGCAGCCATGCCAGACCTATCACTTAAAAATAGTGATTGAAGATGTGGGCGATTGTTTATTTGATTCGGGAGTATTTATTGAAGCCGGCAGCCTGCAATGCCAGGCACCAATATCTGCAACAGCAACAGTTCAAAACGCGATAGAAGGCTGCCAAAATGGAGCCTTTCAATTCTGCAGAACCGGTTCCACATCTTCTCCTGTCACAATTCCCTTTACAATTGCCGGTACTGCAATTAATGGGACAGATTATAATTCTATAGGCTCAAGCATTACTATTCCGGCAGGGCAGTCTTGCACAACACTTACAATTGTTCCAATTGCTGATGGAATAACGGAACCAACAGAAAGTATTTTTTTAGTGTATCAGCCGGGAATATGCCCGTCGATGGATACTGCAAAAATTTTTATTTCAGATTCACCAACATTAAATGCCGGGCCTGATAAAACTATTTGTACAGGAGGAAGTGCTTCCATCGGAATGCCTCCGGTTACCGGAACCACCTATTCCTGGACACCTTCAGCAGGATTAAGCAATGCGGCAATATCAAACCCAACTGTTACACTTACAAATGGAGGATCAGCGCCAGTTACAACAAATTATATTTTAACAGCAGCAGTTGGCAGCTGTTCTATAAAAGATACTGTAAAAGTAAAGGTGGATCCCTTACCAACTTCTAATGCAGGTATTGATTTAACAATATGCGGAGGTACTGCTTTATTAGCTGGTTCTGTAGGCGGAGGAGCTGTTGTAGGAATCTGGAGCGGCGGCACGGGCACATTTAATCCAAACGATAGTACTCTTAACAGCATTTACACTCCCAGTGCCGCTGAAATTGATGCGGGAAGTATTACATTAACCTTAACAGCAAATGATCACGGTGCCTGTGCTCCTGCTATAGATCAAATGGTTATTTTAATTAACCCTCAGGCAATAGTTTCCGCCGGGCCTGATCAAACTATCTGCATTGGGAATACTGTAACTTTAGCAGGCAGTGTCGGCGGTTCGGCAACCAGCGGAGTATGGACCGGCGGTGCAGGAACTTACAATCCGGATAATACGCATACAACGCCGGTTTATACACCAAGTGCAGCTGAAGAAACAGCAGGAACAGTTACCTTGACTTTTACAAGCAGTAATCCAAATACTTCTTGTACACCGGCGGACGATCAAGTGGTAATAACAATAAATCCTTTTCCGACTGCAAATGCAGGATCGGGGCAATTTGTATGTGCAGGTTCGAATATATCACTTGCAGGTTCGATAGGCGGTTCAGCTGCCAGCGGAACATGGACAGGAGGAACAGGAACTTATTCACCAGATAACACTGCTTTAAATGCTGTTTATACACCGAGTGCAGCGGAGTATACCGCTGGTTTGGTAACCTTAACCTTAATAACAAATGATCCTCCAGGACCATGCACATTTTCTTCATCAAATGTGATTTATCATTTTTACGAAAGTCCGGCAGTTAGTTTTTCTGCAGATGTTTCTCAGGGCTGCCCTATACTCTGCACCAATTTTACTGACGGAAGCAGTATCGGCGGGGGAAGTACAATTGTCAGCTGGAATTGGAATTTCGGCGACGGGAGTGCTCCAGTAACCACGGAAAATTCATCGCATTGTTTTCCGGTATCAGGTTTATATGATATTAAATTAACTGCAGTTTCAAATAACGGCTGTTCATCTTCGCTCACAAAAGTTCATTTGGTTCAGGTGTTCAATATTCCGACAGCTGCATTTACAAATACGCCTGATCCTGCAACAGTGCTTGATCCTGTTATTACTTTTAATAATCTATCATCATCCGATGTAAGCTACTGGCATTGGGATTTCGGCGACAATACCAGTCTGTCTCCGGCTGTATCAAATCCTGTTCATGATTATCCGGCTGAAACCGCCGCTAGTTATATGGTAACTTTAATTGTTCATAATGCAGAAGGGTGTTATGATACAACATCAAAGAACATTATTATCAAACCTGAATTCAGTTTCTTTTTACCAAATTCATTTTCGCCAAACGGCGACGGTATCAATGATGATTTTTTTGCTTCCGGAGTCGGCATTACAGGCTTTGAGATGTGGATATTCGACAGATGGGGAAATTTGATTTTCCATGGAAATGAATTAAATGATAAATGGAACGGTAAAGCCAATGGTGGGAAAGATGCCGCCCAGATTGATGTTTATGTGTGGAAAGTGGAGCTGACTGATGTGTTTAATAAGCTGCATGATTATATAGGCACAGTATCCATAGTGAAATAATATAATTCCTTAATCCCTTTATAGTTCTTCAGTAATCCGGCCTTAACTAAAGATTTACCAGAAATTTTTAAGGCTTTTAGCAGAATCCTGAAAATATGGTTATAAATCATACTTTTCTTTGAAAAAAAGTATTTAATTTGCCTGATGTTTAAACATTTTCAAATAGCATTTAGTTTTTTAGTCACGCTTATTTTCTTTGGAATCAGCTCATCCGATGCCCAATTAATATTTAATAACGGATTAACAGCACAGCAATTAGCACAGACGCTGGGAGGGCCGGGCGTAACAATAACTAATGCAGCTTTCAGCTGCACTGCAAACGGTATCGGTTCCTTTACCGGCGGAGGAAGCACTAACATCGGCATTTCTAATGGTATTATTCTCGCAACAGGGCCTGATAATGTTGCTCAAGGGCCGAATAACGATGCGGGCGCAGGAGTATGCGGTTCAGGTTCCTATCCGGGCAATCCTTCTTCAGGTGATCCTGACCTGGATCCTTTAGCAAATGCCCAGACATACGATGCCTGCAAACTGGAGTTTGATATGGTGCCTTTAAGCGATACCCTAAAGTTTAAGTATGTTTTTGCTTCAGAAGAATATCCTGAATATACCTGTTCCACCTATAACGATGTTTTTGCTTTTTTCTTCAGCGGGCCAGGAATCAGCGGGCAGCAGAATATTGCTTTAATTCCCAATACTACAACTCATGTTGCTATTAACAGTGTAAACAGCGGAAGTGCGGGTTCTAATGGTACTTCGGGAGGATGCACATCTCTGGCATATTCACAGTATTATGTGGATAATACTGGCGGCTCTACAATTCAATACGACGGGTTTACAACAGTATTAACTGCTAAAGTGGTTGTTCAGCCCTGCCAGACCTACCATTTGAAAATAACTATTGCAGATGCCAATGACTGTATTTTTGATTCCGGTTTGTTTTTAGAAGCAGGCAGTCTGCAATCGGATCCGGTTACAACAGTTACTGCTGTTCAAAACGCCGTTGAAGGATGCCAGGATGGAACAGTAAATTTCTGCCGGCAGACAGCTTCTGCAACTCCTCAAACTGTGAATTTTACTATTGCCGGCACAGCGATCAACGGCACAGATTATACAACTATCAGCAATTCTATTATCATTCCGGCAGGCCAGACCTGTGTCAGTCTTCCTATTACTGCCGCTTCTGACGGTCTGATTGAGGGGGCGGAAACAGTAATGATTATTTATCAGCCGGGAATATGTCCGCAGCAGGATACTGCGACAGTTATTATTACAGACGGCTTTACACTGCATGCCGGCCCTGATACCGCACTGTGTTCAGGCGGAAGTGCTTCAATAGGCATTCCCTCAGTTCCTGGAACTACCTATTCATGGACTCCAGCAATGGGTTTAAGTGATCCTGCTGTTTCAAATCCATCTGTTACATTAACAAATGTTACTGCTGCGCCGGTTTCAACAAATTATGTATTAACGGCTACTCTTAGCGGCTGCACATCATCAGATACTGTTAAAGTAACTGTTAAGCCTTTGCCGGTAATTACTGCCGATTCAGCACTTATATGCGCCGGGCAACCCGCAACACTGACTGCTGCGGGAGGTGCAGCTTATGTTTGGTCAACAGGTTCCACTTCAAATCCGCTTACGGTTAGTCCCGTTTCAGCGGCATCCTATACCGTTACAGGTACAGCTGGAGGGTGTTCTAATACTGCTGTTGCAGCTGTTGCTATAGGAGGCGGCCTTACTCTTACTGTTAATTCAGAAACTATCTGCACTGGACAGACGGCTGTATTAACAGCTTCGGGCGGAGCAACTTACTTATGGAGCACTGGCACCACAGCTGCTTCAATATCTGTGAGTCCTTCAGCTAATACAAGTTATACTGTTACAGGTGCCAATACATTGGGGTGTTCAGGGACTGCAATAAGCACGGTTACTGTAAACCAGCCTCCTGCAGCCAATGCGGGGCCCACGCAGACAGTATGTTCTGGGAGTTCAATAACTTTAAGCGGTTCGGTAAGCGGAGGCGCTTCAAGCGGCATGTGGAGCGGAGGTGCCGGAACTTATTCGCCTGATAACACTGCATTAAATGCAGTATATACTCCTAGTGCAGCTGAATACGCAGCAGGCTCTGTTACTTTAACACTTACTACTGATGACCCTCCGGGGCCCTGCACCTTTACCACTTCAAATGTTACTTTTAATTTTTATATGAACCCGGTTGTTGATTTCTCGGGGGATTATTCAGCCGGCTGTCCCATACACTGCACTAATTTCACTAATTTAACTACAATAGGAGGGGGTGCATCCATAACAAGCCTGAGCTGGAATTTCGGGGATGGCAGCGCGGCTTCATCACAGCCGAATCCAATGCATTGTTTTTCAGTAACCGGATTGTATGATATTACTTTAACTGCGGTATCAAGTAATGGCTGCACGTCCTCCGCAACAAAAGCTCATTTCATTCAGGTTTATACCTTCCCTCATGCGGCATTTGATGCTTCGCCTATGCAGGCAACAACGCTTGAACCGGAGGTTACAATGAGCAACTTATCATCGCCGGATGTAAATTATTGGAATTGGAATTTCGGAGACGGCAGTATTTATAACCTAAATACTCCTAATCCTGTTCATGACTTCCCTAATGACACAACCGGCAATTATCTTGTAACATTGGTTGTTCATAATGCCGACGGCTGTTATGATACGGCTTATCAGGAAATAATTATAGGGCCGGATTTTTCTTTCTTTATTCCGAATGCATTCTCTCCTAACAATGATAAAACAAATGATTATTTCTTCGGCTCGGGAACAGGAATAACAGCTTATGATTTATGGATATTCGACCGCTGGGGAAATATGCTTTTCCATGGCAAAACACTGCAGGACAAATGGGACGGCAGGGCTAATAACGGGGATGAAACAGCGCAGGTGGATGTATTTGTATGGAAGGTAAAACTTACCGATGTGTATAATAAGGTACACAATTACCTTGGGACAGTTACTTTGGTGAAGTAAATCAGCGGGGAAACGGCTTCACATATAAATATACACAAGTATATTCTGCTCTAAATAAGGTTTTAATTTTTCGAGAGACTCTTCTGATACTGCCGGACAGCCCCAGCTGTTGCCGCAACGGCCTTCCTTTTTAATAAATTCTTCATCAGCGTACCATGCTGAATGTATTACAATATTTCTTTTCAAGGCATTGGCATTAGTTTTTTCTAAGCCCTCCATTTCAAATGAATCGCCGTTCTTTCCTTTATAGATTCTGCCTATTTTATAGAGTCCGGGTGCGGTGCAACGGCTGCCTTTTTTATCGGAAAACTTTGTTAATTGAACTCCTTTACCGCTGCCTATTCCGTGGGCAACAAAGGCTGAATAAATTATTTTGTTTGAATCAAGCTGGACTAAAAAAAGCCGTTTTTCATTTGAGGGAATTGACATATCAATGAACATTGCGTATTCACAATTAGTTTTTGTGCGTTCGAGGTAATTTACGACTTTGTTAATTTTGGAAACATTTGGGGCACCGGGGGCAGTAAATGGGAAAAGGAGCAGAAATAACAGTATCATATTGTAAAGTTTTTAAAATTTTATTTAACAGCCTTCTTTAAGCTATTATTTCAAAGTTAAGGTTTTAGATTTTGCTTTCCAATGTTCCGGCAAGATTGAATTGTTAAAAAATGTGAAAGAAGGATTCTATCTGCTGGAGATGCCGAGACTTATTGATTCGCTGGAAAGCCCAACACACGCCATTCGACAGGCTCAGGGTGACGGCGCGCAATCTAGATTATGCGGTATTAGACTTAATATATTTAGATTAATGCTGTGTATTATGGGAACGCTGATTTATTAAGATCCTTATGAAAAAAAATGAATAAAGCTCTTTCTGAATTTTATGATTTTACATTAAGATAGAGTTTAATCATATTCGCCAAAAGCGAATCATAAATACTGCCTATGTTATAAAATCATTTTTAATCTTTAAAATCTGCGAGGATCCGCGTTCCAATACTACACAGTGCATCAATACTAGATTAGCTTTCTGTAAAACCTTAACATATATAATGTCTATTATATCAGGAATATTTTTCAGCTCCCCGGTGTTACCAGTTTTGCTTTCTCTTTTGCAGTGCCTATTGTTGCTATGCTTCCGGAGTTAAAATTAAGAAAGTCGGATTCGATGCCGTCGGAAAAAATAATACCGTTTGAGGGCATGAAGGATTCTAAAACAAGTTTAGTCTGCCCGGCTAAAAAGCCTGCTGTTAAACCTATCTGCGATCTTTTGCTTAGGAAAGGCTCGCGGACAGCAAACATCAGCTGATTGTTACTGAGTTTTGCATTTTCTCTTATTGGATTATCATTCTCAATAAACTGCTGCATGCCGAAAGTCATATTGAAAATGGAACTCAGCCAGCCTGTAGAACCCGCCTGTGTAGAAACTATAATACCTGATGATGACTGCTCTTCTGTTACGCCGTCGTAAGAAATTTTGTAACGTGCCGAAACGTGGCTGGCAGCGCCGATAAATAAATCGTTAAATGCTAAGAGACGCTGTCCGTCATTTAATTTTGCTTCGGCAAGTGAGGCGTATTTTGAATTGTACCTGTCGGCCATTACATTTTCTACACCTCCTATAAAATTACCGGGATTGAAAGGCAATAGAAAACCATCGTAACGTTCGGCATCGGGGTTTACGGCAACAATAGGGATGCCGCTTACATATTTGGCGGTGTTTGCAACAAGGCCGTCCTGCCCGATAACAATAACAACCTGGTTAGGACTGAATATAAATGAAGGCAGAAACGTACGTTCAACTATTTTGTTTTTTATAACTTTAGAAAGCTGTCGCTGCACGGATGAAAGCGACTCATGAAATTTTTCATGTTCTGCTTCATAATCCTCAAAATTGCCTCCCTGCCGTTCGATATAAAACTGAGCCTGCGACTGAGTGTTGAAACGATCATTTAATAATTCAAGACGTGTTTTGTTCTTAACTATGATTGCATATTCTATGCTCATTTTTTAGAATCTTTTTTGTCAGTTAAAAGTGTTTCTAAAAGATCGGGGCTGATATTTAAGGTTCCGATTTTATCGGCGTTTTCAGCGAGCTGGCGGAAAGCCAAAGCAATATTAAACCGTGCATCGCCATTGTTGTTAAGGGCTGTAAGGGTTTTCCAGTCGATGTCCTTATAAGGTTTTAATGTTGATTCAATAACAAAGCCTTGTGTTTCGGCCTCTTTGCGTTCGTTGGCGGTTTTTTGTTCAATCAATAATTTTCTTTGGTTTTCAACTGCAATGTCGGCCTGCACTTTCATTTCCCTTAGTTTACGGTCGTTGTCGGCCTTTTGAATTTCGGCTTCCATTTTCTTTTCGTTGATCTGTTTCTTCTTTTCTTCTACTGCAATTTCGGTGCTGAGCTCGCTCTCTTTTATTCTGCGTTCCTGTTCAACAGCAAAGTTTCTGCGTTCGTAAACGGCATGGTCGGCATCCTGCGACAGCTTTTCTCTTGTTTCCGTTTCAAGCGCTCTTGCCATTTCGGGTGTTGCTTTTATGGCAAGAATATTAACTGTTAAAATTTCTATTCCTAAAATTGTAATGGCCTGCGATGCATGAAGCCCTTCAGTAATTTTTGCTTCAATAGTTTTTGCCGAACGTATTGAATCCTTCAGCCCAAGGCTGTGAATGTAGGATGAGGTGGCTGTCTGCGCTTCGTTTATGATGCGCTGATTTAATTTTTCGGAATCATTTTTTTTGTAGGTGCCGTTGCTGTCGATAGTAAAATCGAGCAGTTCGGATAACTGTTTCGGGTTGCCTATTTTGTAAGTTACTTGTCCTTGGATAGAAATATTCTGATAGTCGTTGGTTGTTTCATTGAAAATAAAGGGAAGGTCATTACTGCCCATTGGTATTGCGGAAATAGAACTGTTTGGTTCGAAGTAATAGAAAGAAAGCCCCCTGCCTTCTTTAGCAACTTCTCCGTTTTTAAAGTGAATGACATAAGTCATTGAGTCGAATTTAATGTAGCTGATTCCGAACATGTGGTTTGGGTTTGTGGGTTTAAAGTTGGTTATATAATGTGAGCTCGTTTGGTTTATCAATTGTAAGGCCTTTTTAGGGCTTGGGACAAAATAGCCTGCTGATTTTTTTACTATATTTTTTATTATTTGTATGACTCCGAAGGAGTCAAATATTTATAGATAATCATCGTGCTATAAATATCCGACCCCATTGGGGTCGAACATTACTTATTAATTTGTCGGATGTTATTTTGTCCCAAACCCTTACTGAATAATTATTTTTTCAGTATGACTTTTTTCTGTATCAGATATTTTTACAAAATAAATTCCTTTAGGAGAGCCGGTAATGTTTATTTCTTTTGATGGCTGCGTGTTACCGTTTTGAGTATAGATTTTTTCTCCAAGCAAATTGTAGATTTCAATTAAACAATTCTCATTAGTGGCTTGAATATTGAATTTGCCGGCAGAAGGGTTTGGATATAAATTAACAGCTGTACTATTTTTATTACTTGCTATACTCAATGCTCCCTGAAACTCATAAGCACCGATATCAATTCTTCCGCTTGATACTCTTGGATTGCCTGCTATATCATTAGCTGGATATGTGGCGTTTGGATCCCCTGTATTTATGCATGGTGAAGTTTGTTGCAATGACCAATCGGCAGTGATACCGTTAAAGCCTGTGCCGCTTCCGGCGGATGGGGAAACAAACAATGCATTGGTATCTATATTATTTTGATAAGCGCCGGTATAAAAATTACCGTTTAGTTCAAATGCAGCGCTGCCGCCTTGTACATTGCAGTATAGAAATTCAGGGTCGCTTGCTTCATCCTCTATAAAAACAGTATTACCTATGGAGGAAATATTGTCGAAAAAAATACAATTACGGAAAATCGGATTACAATTATAGTAAAGATACAGTGCTCCTCCTTTACCGCTTGCGCCTGAAACAGCATTGTTGATGACTGTATTGTTTGTAAAAACTGGACTGCTTTGATAAAATATATTAATTGCACCGCCATTGCCTGAAGAAACGGTGTTGTTAGTAATGGTGTTGTTGAAGATGTTAGGATTACCGTTATTGCAATAAATCCCCCCCCCCCACCATTAGTTGAAAGCCCTGAAGCTGTATTGTTAGAAATAATATTGTTGAATATTTTGGGATTACCACCACAATAAATTCCTCCACCACCACTATTATTATTTGAAATACTGGAAGCAGTGTTGTTGGAAATAGTGTTGTTGAATATAACAAGACTACTATCTCCTCCGCAAGAAATTCCTCCGCCTTGACCACCTAGAGCCGTGTTGGAAGAAATTATATTGTTGAATATAGAGATACTGCTGGCTATACCACCGGCAGCAATTCCGCCGCCATTCCCACCAGAATTATTGGAAATAGTGTTGCTGGATATAGTAACACTTCCGCCGCCACTAGTGAAGCAATATATTCCGCCACCATCAGAACTATTATTATTGTTGGATATTATGTTATTGGATATTACTGGACCACCACCAATCCCACCCACGCTATTACAGTAAATTCCACCACCACCTGTATTATTGGAAATAGTGTTATACTTAATGGAAGGACTATAATAGCTTTGGCAACCAATTCCTCCGCCAGTATTATTGATGATTGTATTGTAATTGATGTTGGGATTACTGCTGTAGTTGCAACCAATTCCTCCGCCATAATTGTTAGAAATAGTATTGTTGGAGATTATAGGATTATTGGCACAAACAATTCCATGTCCAGTATTGTTTGATATAATGTTGTTTGAAATTACGAGACCACTATCGCCCCAACAATTAATTCCAGCACCGCCAACACCTGAAGCCTTATTGTAGTTAATAATGTTGTTAGTAATAGCACAGTTATTATTGTTATTACAATAAATTCCACCCCCACCCTCAGAACCACCAGTATTATTATAAATAATGTTATTTGTAATCTTGGGACAGCCATTCTCACTATAAATACCCCCGCCAGCATAATCTGCTTTACAATTTAAAATACGGCAATTTGAAATACTGGCTTTAGAAAAATTTTTGAAATAAAATGCACCACCTCTATCATCGGGTGAACTGCCAGTTGACTTTCCGTATTGAAGTTTGCAGTATATTATTTTAGAAGTATCATTTGTAATAGAAGTGTTGTCAAATCGTATTCCTTTCCATCCATTGGTAGTGTCACCTGCGGTAAAAGTTATGGTATCTGCAATTGTACCAATTGCTTTTAATTTACCAAGTATTAAAAATTTATAAGTGCCTTGAAAGTTAACAGTAACGCCCGGCTGGATAATAAGCGAATCACCATTAAGAATTTCAATACTTCCCTGCACATTATATGGCGAACCGGCAAGTGTCCATGTTCCGTTTACTACACCGCCAGGAACCGAGGTTTGAGCCTTGCAGTTTAAAGTACCGAATTGCAGATTTAATAATGCAAAAGAGATTAAGGCAATGAGTAAGTTTTTTGTTTTCATGTTTAAATATTTTTTAGTTTATCTCATCTAAAAAATTGGCCGTTTGCATCATTATATACATGGCTCTTTATATTTATTTTATCTATCAAATGTAAACCATTTAATATTCTTATAATAAAAAAATAAGGAGTGATTTATGGATAGTATCATTTTCATGCGAGTCCCTGATTATTGTATAATGAATGTGATATTTATTTAGGGAACATATTATTCCGATCCGATTGAAGAAATATTCATTCAGCAATCGCATCCATCCAACCCGATTGAAGCAATGTTTAACCAGCAATTGTATTCATCCAACCCGATTGAAGCAATGTTTAATCAGCAATCGCATTAATCGAACCCGATTGAAGCAATGTTTAACCAGCAATCGCATTCATCCGACCCGATTGAAGTAATGTTTAATCAGCGATTGCATTAATCGTACCCGATTGATGCAATGTTTAATCAGCAATTGCATTCATCCGACCTGATTGAAGCAATGTTTAAGCGGCAATCGTATTCATCCAACCCGATTGAAGTACTATTTATTTAAACACTGAAACAATACAATTCATTTTTTCTGGTTTTTATATAATAATACTTCGCAGATATAGTTATATACTAAATCAATTTTTTATTGGTGACCTTAAAAAATAGAAATTATGAAAACAACAGTCTGGAGCCACGTTACTAATCCGTTTTTAACTGCAACCGAAAATTCGTTTGCAAATACAAAGCGGATTTCTATCTTTCATCTGGCCAAATTATACAATGCCTCATTAACCGACCCATATTTTACAGCTCTTTATAATGCCTACTTTATTATACATGAGATTTTCGAAAAATCGTATGCTGGTTTTTTAGCTCAAAGTTTATCTCAGCAGGGCAGCGCCTTAGCTTTAACAAATTTATTTACCAAGAGCACTGCTAATATTAATAAGTGGGATGCTGCAATACAAACTGTATTTCCTAAAGGATGCGATGGTTACAAAGCACTGCTTGCTCATGGGCATGACCCTTTTACACACGGCTCTCAGTTCGGCCGCATTAATGCTGTAAAAATTTTGAGAGATCTTTTAGATTTTAATAATGCTGCTGGATATTCGCAGCCTGTTTGTTTGTCTGCTTCATTATTGGCTGGTTTAACACCGGATAAACTTGCTGTACTTGCAGCAGTTTATAATGAAACGGATGCTTATTACATCAAGTTAAAAAAAGCTTTTGATAATAAAAATGATGCTCAGTTTAAAACTGGCAATTACAGCAAGGATGCTGAAACTGCACGAATAGATATTTGTAATGAGCAGTTTAAAAATTTAGGAACTTTAATCACTAAATATTATCTGAAGCCGGAACTGGCAGCCGATTTTTTTGATTTGGAAAATATCAGAACACATTCTCAGACCACTTTTACTCATCTGGTAAAACCTGTTTCGGTTCATACAATTGCGCAGCGTACTTTGGCTGCAACAGACTTGATTAGGATAAACAATACAGGCCCTTCTGTTCTCCGTTTTTACACCTCGCAATCTAAAGACAGAGCCATCGGGACTGTTTTTATAGAAGCTGCTCCCGGCACTAATATGGATTATCCGGCTTCTCTTTTAGGCGACGTAACAAATAATCATTTTATCACCGTTTATAATTCTGATGCAGTGCAGACAGGTTCGTTTGTATTTGATTTATTATAAAATATCATATATATCTTTTCGATAGAGTCCGGCAGTAAATAAATATTCCGTAACCTCACCCCCGGCCCCTCTCCTTGAAAAAGGAGAGGGGAGCCAGAATCTATTGAATGTTTAAGGACTATGGTGCGAATCCCTTTATCAAAGAGAGGATTCATAATATACAAAATGTTGAAAAGTTTGCCGGCAGCACCCCTCTCCTTTTTCAAGGAGAGGGGCTGGGGGTGAGGTTTAAATGCAGGTATTTACTTTTTAGAAGAGTGTACTTTTTCTTTGTAGTAGCATTTTAAAATTGAATCCATTTCCTGTTTTCCATCAACAATGTTTTCAATCTTTTTCCAGAGCTTTTTATCGATGAGGTGTTTCATCGGCTGGTCAACACTTTTTATTTTCTTAAATCCCGACAGCAGTAGTTTGTCCCACTCTTCATAAAAGTTTACAAGATCATCAGGATATACTACTTTACGTTTTGTGCCTTCGGAAACAGCTTCGAAAGGTTCGCTGATATTAAGGTAGCCGTAATCATCAGTAAGCTGTTCGCCTGGATGTATATCGCGCACAGCAATTTCAAAATCATAAGCAGTGGTAAAGCAGTTTGATTTAAAACTGTGATTCACAAAGCGCGCGTTATCCCAGCATAAAATATGATTTCCTTTATTATTTCTGTAAGTGTATGTTTCAAGAATTTCTTTGTAAACATCATCCATTTCAAGCAGTTCTTTGGGCGTAAATTCCCTATCGAGTTTATCCAGTACCCAGGTGATAGTTCCTTTTTTTATTAATGATTTCGCAACAACGCCGTAGCCTATTTTGTCGCTGATATACTGCAGTTCCGTATGGGGATGAATCATGATTTAATTATTGTTTTTAAATTGACCAGACTTTATAAGCTAAATTACCGCACTGTGTATTATTGGAACGCTGATTTATTATGATCCTTATGAAAAAAAAGGATTGATGAATTTTTATGATTTACATTGTTTAATCATATCCGCCAAAAGCGAATCATAAATATTTTTTGTGTTATAAAAATCATTTTTGATCTTAAAAATCTGCTGGGATCAGCGTTCCCATAATACATTACTTCAATATTAGATCAGCAGTAAAACCTTAACATATATAATGTCTTTTAAATAAAGTGTCCTTAGCATCATGCAGTGAAATACTTCACTTCTGAGATGCTAAGGACACATTGAAATCTATTTACATGCTGCATAAAAATATTTAGTCCTTTTTTATTTGATAAGCATTAATCGTATTACAGATGTTTTATCTCCCTGACTTATTTTTCCGAAATACAAACCTTCAGTTAATCCGCCTCTGCTTATTGTCAGCTGTTTTGTATCGTAAAGATTTTTCACTTTCGATATTTCTGCCAGCGCAGTAACCTCCCTGCCTCTGATATCAAACAATTCAACACTTACCGGAAGGCTGGAAGAATTTAAACCCAGCTCAATAGTAACAACAGAGTTAAAAGGATTAGGATAGAAAACCACATGGTTTAAATTACCGCCGATTTCGCTTATTCCCTGCGGGATAACAACTCTCGCTAATTTTGCAGTAAAGGCATCATTGTCGGCCCAGCCGGTAATATTATGTGTTCCGAAATCAGCAGAAAGACTGAAATATCCTGTGGTATAACAATCACCTGCGGAGTTTACAGCAAGCCCTGTTGCCACATCCGGATTAAGTCCTCCGCCATGTCTTACCCATTTAGCTCTGCCGTTAGAATCTAACGCGCAGATAAAAGCATCATCCTGATTCGCACTCACAGCGGTGATAGTATCAAACTGTGCGGTATTAAAAAATGAGCCTGCAAAATAACTGTTTTCAATAGAATCGATGCATATAGCGTAACCCTTATCATCATGAGGGCTGCCAAAACTTTTAACCCAGATCAAATCGCCTTTATAATCATATCTGGCTGTGAAAATATCCGCCATACCGGCGCTTGTAACAGTTGTTGAAATGCCGAAAGTTGCAGTACCGTTATAATAGCCGGTTACAAAACAGCCGCCTTTTGAATCCGCCTTTATTGATTTGCCTTCATCCTCCAATGATCCGCCTCCCTTTTTGGCAAACACAGCGTTGCCGTTTGCATCAAACTTGGCAAAAAACATATCGAAGCCGCCTGCACTGGTGATAGTACTTGTTCCGAAACTTACAGTGCCGCTGAAATACCCTGTAATATAAGAGTTCCCGATAGGGTCAGTAGTAACTGCCAAGCTTTTATCATCTCCGGTGCCTCCTGCTCTTTTAGCCCATAAAAAACCTCCGTTGCCATTGTATTTGGCAACAAAAGCATCATTTGATCCCGAACTTGTTAAAGTGGTAGTGCCGAAAGTTGCACTCCCTAAAAATGAACCGGTGATAATACAATTGCCCCTGTTATCAATTGCAATACCGTTACCATATTCCCAGCCTGTGCCTCCGCCTTTTTTTACCCAGATGGCATTACCGTTAGTATCATATTTAGCAATAAATACATCAAAACTTCCGCTGCTTGAAATGGCCGGCAGGGTGCCGAATGTTGCACTGCTTTCAAACAATCCGGTAACAAAAACATCGCCGATTGAATCAGTAACTAGTCCGGTGCCGTAGTCATATTGTGCCCCGCCTGCTTTTTGGGCCCATACAAAAGCACCGTTGACGTCATACTTCGCTAAAAAAATATCGCTTGAATAAGCATTGCCGGTATTATGCAGGGTAACCGGGCCGAATCGTATTGAATCTTCGAAATAGCCTGTAATGTAGCTGTTGCCCCACTTGTCAATAGCAATGGCATACGATTCAACTTTTGTCATACCGCCTGCGCTTTTAGCCCATGCCCAAGTTTGAGCTTTGGATGCTGAAGTAAACATGGTCAACAAAAATAAAAGGAAGATGGGTAAAGTAAGTATAGATTTTTTCATAGAAGAAGGTTTTAAAAAATTAATTGTTTAGTTCAAATCACTATACTATTGCAGAGCGTACTACGCAAATGTATATTCTTTAGTTATAAAATCCAAAGTTTTTTTTAAAGTATATACTGATGGATGTTTAAACCTCACCCGCTGCACCCTTAACCTGACGGCTATGGGGGCCGGGGGTGAGGTCTTGCTGTAAAAAGAAGAAACTTTATTACACCCCATCATCAAAAGCAAAAAAAAATCCGCATAAATAATCTATCTTTGGTTTATGCTTGTTTAGATTTATGAAATGAAAAAAAGCTTACTCATTTTAATATTAATAACTGCTCATGTTTTATGCGAATCGCAGACGCATGAGTATTTGTTCAATAATAATCTGAATGAAAACAGCGGAGGACCTGCATTAACAGAGCTGCTGTCCTGCAGTGCAGCTGCAGGCTCTTTCGGAGTGCAGACATCGGGCACAACTTCAGGCGACTGTCTCACATTTAATTCATTTTGTTTTAATAAAGGCGGCGGCGTGCAATATCCCAATCCGAGTATAGTTTCAGGCAGCTATACAATTTATCTTTTTTTTCGCTTCTCCACCTTGGGAGGGTATGCCAGGGTAATTGATTTTTCGAACAGCGCTGCTGATGCCGGCATTTATTTTTTAAATAACTGCCTGAATTTATATCCTAACGGCAACGTAGGCACCTGTCCCTATTTTAATACAAATACTTATTACCTGATTACCTTTGTAAGGGACGGCAGCACAAATATTATTTCAGTTTATGTTGACGGCACTCTCTTTGGCACTTATAATGATACCGGCAATATATACCGTCCGCCCACGGCTTCATCACCAATTAATTTTTTCAGGGATGATAATTCTGTTCCCTGCGAAACGCAGCCCGGATGCGTAAAATATATTTCAGTGAGCCCCGCAGTATCAACAGCTTCGGATGTTGCAAATACCTGGGCAAACATCGGCACAATAACTCAGTCAGCTAATGCAGCTCCTCCCACGGTTACAATAGCAGCTCATGGAAATTTTACCTGTACAAATAATGCGGTTACCTTAACCGCAAGCAGCGCCGGCACTATGGTCTGGAACGGCGGTTCGCTTGTTAATGCAGCAAATCCTGCAGCAATAAGCGCTCCCGGCACCTATATAGTTACTGCAACTGATACACACGGCTGTATGGATACAGCAATGGTAACCGTTGTAACTAATACTGCAGTACCGGCTGTTTCAGCAAGCAAGAGCGGAAATTTAAATTGCACCACATCCTCTGTAACCCTTACCGGAAGCAGCCCTGGTAACACAATGGTTTGGAATGGCGGAGCACTTACTAATGCATCAAATCCTGCAGCTATTACCACGGCCGGGACTTATACTGTAACAGCAACGGATGCTGTAAACGGCTGTACCGATACAGCATCTGTTATAGTTACTTCCAATAATTCACAGCCTCCTGTTATAACCGTTAACTCAGCTGCAATCTGCGCTGGGCAGACAGCGGTGCTCACCGCAGCCGGCGGAACTTCTTATTCCTGGTCAACATCAGCAGTAACAAATCCAATTTCAGTTTCTCCTCCCGGCACAGTATCATACACCGTTACCGGAACAACTGGCGGCTGTTCAGGAACTGCAATAGCAACGGTTACAGTAAACCCTCTGCCTATTGTAACGGTTACTCCTCCCACAGGCTCAGCCTGCGCTAATTCCACATTGATTTTAACCGCAGCAGGAGCAAACACTTACTCCTGGGCTCCTGCATTTGGTCTGAATGCAGTTACAGGTGCATCTGTTTCTGCAAGCCCAACCGGTAACACAACTTATACAGTTACCGGAACAGATAACGCCGGATGTGTTAATACAGCTGCAGCAGTGCTTACATCGCATCCTAAGCCGGCGGTGCTTATCAAAGCGCCCCTAAATCCGCTCTGCGACTCAACAAAATTGAACTGGGCTTCATGGTCTTCAGTTAACGGTACCACTGGAACCGGTATTATTTCTTCTAATTTAAGTGTTTTGGTTACAAAGCCCTCGGGCGGATTGTCAACAACCGCAGGGATGTTTGCAGGCAGTGTTTTTCCGGTTCAGTATAATGTACCTGTCAACCAAACAGCTATCAGGAACGATTTAGCCGGCTTATTTACTTTTTGTTTCAATAGGCCAGTGAACAACCCTCAGATTGCACTTTCGAGTATCGGTAATGGTGGTTTAAGTGTGCCTGTTGTTACATCAGCACCTTACCATATTATATGGGCAGGGCAGGGCATGACTTATCCTAATGATACAACATTTGTTGGCAGAGAGGGATATACCATCATTCAATTCCCTGGAGCACATACATGCATTTCTTTTAATTACTTGCAGAGCGAAACATACTGCAATTTGGCTTTCGGAACTTTAGATACCAACTGCCAGACAATGGTTTCTCCTCCTATTTGCGCAGGACTTGCTGATACATTAACTGCCACTGGAGCTGCAGCCTACGTATGGCATCCTGCTGCAGGGTTAAATGCAAGTACCGGAGCGGTTGTAGTTGCATCGCCATTGGCTACTACAAAATATTATGTTATCGGTACCGATGTTTATGGCTGCTCAAATACCGACAGTGTTTTAATCACTGTTATTCCTAAACCCATTGCATCAATAACCGGCGATACAGTTATCTGCGCAGGCGACAGCATTACTTTAACAGCGCACGGTCATGGCAGCTGTTTATGGAACCCGGGAAATTTTACTGATTCTGTTATTCGGATAATTCCAGCATCTCCTGCTTTATATAAAGCTGTTTTGACCAACACTGCCGGCTGCAAAGATTCTGCTGCCGTACATGTCGTTGTTAATCCGCTTCCGCATGCCTTGTTTAATGTGCCTCCGGTCTGTAAAAATAGCCCCACAACATACCTTGATGCAAGCACGGGCACTATTGCCTTGTGGAGCTGGAAATACGGCGACGGGGGAAGTGCAGTAATTCAAAACCCTTTGCATACCTATGCTTCCTGCGATACTTTCAGCGTTCAGTTAAATGTAACTACAAATAAAGGCTGTAAAGATTCAATTAGAAAAACCGCGAAAGTTTACTGTTTACCGGTCGCTGGCTTCAGCGCGGCAGATGTATGTTTAAATCAGGTAATGCACTTTACTGATTTATCAATTGTTTCGGGTGATACTGTTTCAGCATGGTCATGGAACTTTGGTGATAACAGTACTTTGGGAAGTATTAAAAATCCAGTTCACACGTATTCAGCAGCTGGTCATTACACTGTAACTCTTACAGCTTCTACTAATCATGGATGTAAGGATACTATTATAAAAACGGTAACAGTTCATGCGCTGCCTGCTGCACATTTCAGCAGTATCAATGTATGCCAAGGGGGCACTGCTTCTTTTACAGATCATTCAACAATTGCGACTTCTGATACTATCCATACATGGCTGTGGACTTTCGGTGATGCAGGTACTCCCGCAAACAGCCAGAATACAAGCCATCTGTATGGTGCTTCCGGCACTTATACGGTGCAGCTGAATCTTGTTTCAAATTTCGGATGCCTAGATTCAATTGCAGAAACAGCGATTGTTAATCCTAATCCTATTGTACATTTTACAGCGGTAGATACTATTGGATGTGAACAGCTCTGTGTTTCTTTTCAGGATTTATCATCTGTTTCTCCGGGAACTATTCTGCAGCGGACATGGAATTTGGGCGACGGAAGTGCTGCAAGTCATTCAACAAATTTCGATCACTGCTATACTGATGATTCCATATTTTCTCCGGCACATTATACTGTGAGTTTAACTGTAACATCCGACAGTGGCTGTGTTATCACACATTCTAAAAATAATTATATAACAGTTTATCCAAACCCGAAAGCTGTTTTCACAGTTGATCCGCATGCGGCGGCTTTAACCAATCCTGTAATTTCAATCACTGATTTGTCAATCGGAACAATTATTTGGAAATGGCATTTCGGCGATACTTCTTCAGTATTCAGCAGTGCAAATCCTCCTCCGCATTCTTATACCGATACGGGAACATACGTCATTACTCTATTGGCATCTACCCAATACGGCTGTAAAGATTCTACTTATCAATCTGTAACTATTGAACCTGAATTTTTATTTTACATTCCTTCGGCTTTTACGCCTAACGGCGATTTGTATAACAATACATTTTCGGGCCGCGGAGTTTTTATTGAAACTTATCAGATGATGATTTTCGACAGATGGGGAAATCTTATCTATTTTACTGATGACATAAATAAACCTTGGGATGGTACTGCAAACCACGGTGCAGACATTGCTCAGCAGGATACTTACATTTATACTATTGATCTTACCGATATTAAAAAGAAAAAACACAGCTATAAAGGGATTGTTACGCTGATTAAGTAGTTTAATGGTTATTGAACAGCGCTCCATTGGTTATTGGTTTCGAGGACTCCTTGGGAAGCAGGCCGAAATCTTTTCGAATTAGGCAGCTATGCCTGATTTGACTCTGATGCAACTAAAGGAAAATTTAATTTGGCTGTTGCAGATTATCTTGGATTGAAAATAAAAGAAATGGAAAATTTAATTTGCAAACAGAAACGTTCAAATAATAAAAAGAGTGATGAATAAGCAGCATATCTCCAAATACAGACCTCAAAAAAAACAAAAATGCCTTGATTAACAAAGCCCCATCTTTATAAAGTAATAGCCCATGCCCCTTGTGAAAGTTTATTGGAAAAATCATGTCTCAGTGTTTTTGTTGATACATTATAAAAAATAAATAAAAGCTGATGCAACCTAATTTTTATATCCGTCGTCAGGTATTTGAAAACATAAGAAAATTTTAAATAAAACTAAAAACTAAAAACAATGAGGAAAAAACAACTCTTTAAAATAATAGCTGTTATGCTGTTTGCAATTTGCTTGAGGGCAGATGCTGATGCCCAAACGGGAACCTGTACCATATTGCAGCAGACCTGTAATAACGACGGCAAACTTGCTGTTCATATTATTTCGGGGTTGACACTTCCGCTGACTTTTACTTATTATGATTGGAATTATCATACTATTGTTCATTCAAATGTGAATTCTTTTAATGATACACTTTTTGGAATTTCGTCTCCTATTCAATTTGTTTCAGTTACTGGTGCCAATGGGGTGACTTATAGTAATTATTCTGTCGGCATGAACCGTCCTTTTCAAGTCGACCAGCCCATTACAACTGATGCTATATGTCCTAGTCTGACAGGTACCGCCCACCTGACCATAAATGGAGGAACGGCTCCTGCTTCAGTGCAATGGTTTAGTTATTTAAATTATGTGCAGGGTGCTTCTGTTGGTATTGGTAATCCAATGACACTGCCCTCTGGAAGTTACTTAGCTTTAGTAACAAATGGAAGCGGGTGTACTGTTTTAACAGGTGCTGATTCTTTTCCAATTACAATTGCAAATATTTCCAACATCACTTACTCAATAGCCTACACTCCCGCAAATTGTACCAATGGCACAGCAGCAGTCAGCAGTCTCACCGGCGGTGTCGCGCCTTATACGTATCAATGGTCAAACGGAGCGAATACACCTTCTTTAAGTAATTTGTCATTGGGTTCAGTTAGTAGTGTAATTGTAACTGATGCGCAAGGATGTCATACGGCCGTGCCTGTTGAAATAACACAGACTTTGAATATTGGTGTAAATTCAACACCTACACCTGCCACCTGTCTGCAGAATGACGGAAGCGTGATATCATTTGGTTCAGGAGGAGCCTCGCCTTATACCTATTCATACAGCAATGGTGTTGCAGGTCAGACTGCAAGCGGCTTAAGCGGAGGAACCAATCTTACGGTTACTGTAACTGATGCAAACGGATGTATTGGTTATGGATACCAGATTTCTATCGGCACTTCTACTCCTATAACTGTTACTTATACTTCAGTTAACAGCTCCTGCACAGCACCCACCGGCAGTGCAGCTTTAACTATTGCTGGGGGGACCGCTCCATATACTGTTGATTGGAATACATTCCCTGCGCATACAGGTGTTTCAATTAGCAGCATGGCTGCCGGGACTTACTCATTTACAGTTACAGATGCTGCTGGATGCGTGAATACAGGCACTGTGGTTATACTCCCTCAAAGTGCACTTAGTGCTTCTGCTTTTGCATCAAATCCTGCATGCCCTGCAGTTACAGGGAATGTAAGCGTTATCGTATCCGGAAGCAATCCTCCATTTACTTATTTATGGAATACAGGAGCTTCGTCATCAAGTATATCGGGAGCTGCACTTGGAAGTTACTCCTGTGTAATTACAGATAATGTGGGATGTTCAGTAACAAAAAGCACTTACTTAAGCACTTCAAGCCCTATAAATATTGGTTTTAATACAACACCGGCAAGCTGCATTTATACCAGCGATGGTGCTATTCATGCAAGCGCTTTCGGCGGAACAGCTCCTTACACTTATAGCTGGAGCAGCGGGCAGACAAGTGCCAATCCTACAGGTTTAGCAACAGGTAATTATTATGTTTACGTTACAGATGCAAACGGATGTGTACAGAATGATTATACTTCTCTCGGTTATAACGCTTCAAATACAAGCTGCTACTGCACCATTTCGGGAAAAGTATATGTTGATTTAAACAGCAATTGTGCATTTGATTCCGGAGAGCAGGGTGTTGAACATATAATGATTCACTGTGCCGGCTTTGGTTATACGTTCACTGATGCAAACGGCAATTATTCTTTTCAAGTGCCCTCAGGAAGTTATACTTTATCCGAATCAGTTCAATATACTTATCCGCTGGCTTCCTGCCAAAGTAATGCCGTTGCAGTAACAGCAACAGCAGCTCCCGGCTGTTTATCAACTGTTAATTTTGCTAACACCATTACCACAATACATGATATTCACATTGTTAGAACCAGCATAAATAATGCTATACCGGGGAATTCATACACCCAGGGGCTTATCGTTCAAAATGACGGCACAGTAAATGAAACAAATATTCAATTTGGAAAAAGAAACGACGGCCAGCTGCAGTATGTCAGCTCTTCTCCAAATGTATATACTCAATTAAGTCCTATTCCTAATCCAAATTGGTACAGCGTTACTTCAGGTTTCGGAGCTTTATCACCGGGCGCATCAACAATGATATATACCGATTATATGGTGCCGACTAACATTCCTATTGGAACAAATGTTAATTTTTGGGATTCTGCAGTTTACGCTGCTCCGATGACTAATTGGCTGACTGATTATACTCCATGGAATAATGTTGATAACGGTTCTACGGCTGTAATCGGGTCTTTCGACCCTAATTTTAAAGAAGTAACTCCAAAAGGAACTGGTGCTCAGGGATATATATTTACCAAGGATTCAGTGTTGGATTATGTAATACATTTCCAAAATACCGGAACTTTTTTTGCACAAAAAATTGTCGTAATCGACACGCTTGATTCTGATTTAGACTGGACCTCATTACGCCCGGGTTATTCGGATCATAATTATACTGCGAGTATTAATGAGAACGGTATATTAAAATTCACTTTTAATAATATTCATCTTGACTGGCAGTCTGACAGTGAAATGGACAGCAGAGGGTTAGTTTCGTATTCAATAAAACAACGTCCTCATTTAAGCCCGTTGACTCAGATTAAAAATTCAGCTGCTATTTATTTCGATTATAACAAACCTGTAATAACTAATCAAACATTGAATACTATTCAGTTTCCATTGGGTATCGCAAATATTACAGCGGATTTCAGCCTCAGCATTTATCCTAATCCGGCAACGGATGAATTAAATGTAAACCTTGGGAATGCAGGCAGTGTAAGTGTAATTAGTATTTACGATATACAAGGGCGATTGCTGCAGAATGAAAAAGTAACCAACAGTGATGTTCTGTATAAAATAAATATCAGCACATTAGTAAACGGTCTGTATTTTATTGAATTGAAAAAAACAGACGGGCATATCATTACAGGTAAGTTTATGAAAGACTAAAAATTTTGTATTGATTTTGTTTGTGATTGAACAATGGAACAGCCGCCCTTTTAGGCGGCTGTTCTGTTATATAATTAAATATCGTTCTGATTTACAGCTTAAATTTAAATATTTTATTTTTTCTCTGATGCACCATGCTCAGCTGCAATGCCTGCTGAAAGCTTATCTGCAATATAACCGGCAATAGGAGGGAAGCTGATCGAAATAATTTTTTTAGGATTGTTTTCTTTTGATGAAAAATGCGACACAGAAATACCTGATGAAAGCACTTTACCCGCTGTATTTAAAATGGTATAATGCACTGTTATTTCTCTCTGAAAAGTATCCGTCGCAATATTATAAGAATCTTTCTGACTCACTATATCAAGCTGATTCACAAAAACAAAATAGTCTGATTTATATTTTTTGTTCAGATATGGCAGCAGCTTAGTATCGTTGGGTTTTATACTCATAAATCTTTTATCGTCGCTGATGGCAACAGTTATCTGTCCGTTTGTAATTCCTTTTTGCGGTGCTGCTGCAACAGTTTTAATTCCCGGGACTGGAATTAATTCATACGAAAGGACGGTTGATTGATAGATGTAAGCCAGATCCTTAGCCATTTTAACAGAATCGGAATAAAAAGAAACAACCGGTGCAATTTTCTGAAGTTTAAGTTTAAGCTCCGCATCCAGCTGATGCCGGAAGTTTTCTCGGATTTTAGCAAAACTCCATTTTGTTTCCTGGTAGATTTTCATATCAATCTCAGTCATGTACAATTTGGGCTCAAAAGGGATAACCATTATTTTCCCGGAAGGAGTAACAGCATTGTTTTTTGGAGTACGTGTGCCTTCCTGCGCTGAGGCAGGATGCACAAGAAAATAGAGGAAAAATAAAATCGTTAATTTGATAATTTGAGAATGAGCTGATGTGCCGATGAAAGCAGTTTTTTTTATCAGATTATCAAATTTGTTCATTACAAAAATTCATTTAAATCAATTGAAAATTATCAAATTATCAAATTGATTTTATTTACTAAACAGCCTTACAACATCATTGCCATTGGCATACAGCAATAGTGCCAAAAGTAAAATCATACCTGCATACTGCGCATACTCCATAACCTTTTCATTTGGTTTTCTGCCGGTAATTACTTCATACAATAAAAACATTACATGGCCCCCGTCCAATGCAGGAATCGGAAGGATGTTCATAATGGCAAGCACTATGCTCAAAAATGCTGTGAATGCCCAGAAACGCTGCCAATCCCAGGTAGTACTGTAGGCTTTGCCTATTGTCATAAACCCGCCGAGCTCTTTATGGGCACCTTTTACAGTAAACAGTACTTTAAATTGTTTGATATAACCGTCAAAGGTTTCGTATGCTTTATGAATACCTGCAGGGAAGGATGAAATCAAATCATATTTTCTTGTGTCCAAAGTGAAGTAGGTATCAAACGATTTCGGTCCGAGTCCAAGCTTTCCATCCTCTGTAACTGCTGATTTTACTGTTATACTGTCGCTCTTACGAAGCAGGGTAACGTTGACCGAAAGGTTTTTGTTATTCTGAAGTATCTTTACAACATCCTGAAAATATGGGGTGGGCGTATTGTTAACAGCAATAATTTTATCTCCCTTTTTAATGCCGGCAGCCATTGCGGGCTTGCCGGCGAGAACTGTGTCAACATCAAACGGAAAGCGGGGTTCAACAAGATTATACTTGTGTTTGATCATATCGCTTAAATCGTCATCAGTAACTGCAATTTCTACTTTCTGCCCGTTACGCTCAGCCTGAATGCTTTTTGCTTTGTTGATCAGAACATCATAAGAAACTTTGGCAATATTTTCAACCGGTTTGTTATCAACGGAAAGTATCATGTCGCCGTCGCGCAAGCCCATCTGATAGGCAAGTGTATCAACTGCCACCCCGTATTTAACATTTTTTGTCGGCAGAAATTCTTCGCCCCAGGCAAGCAGTACCATTGAATAAATAAGTATTCCAAGAATTACATTTACTGTAACACCGCCCAGCATAATGATTAAGCGCTGCCAGGCCGGCTTTGCACGAAACTCCCAAGGCTGAGGAGGCTGTTTCATCTGCTCCTTATCCATGGATTCATCTATCATTCCTGATATTTTAACATAACCTCCTAAAGGAAGCCAGCCGATACCATACTCGGTATCGCCTTTTTTTACTTTGAAAAGTGAAAACCAGGGATCAAAAAATAAATAGAATTTTTCTACCCTGATTTTAAACAGCCGTGCAGGGATAAAATGTCCCAGTTCATGTAAAACGATAAGAATAGAGAGGCTTAAAATAAACTGCGCGGCTTGTGTTAATACTTCCATAGTTAAATTAGTTCGAGTGTAATTGGTTTATTAATTGATGTGCGGATCATCTGATGTGCGGATGTATTAATGTACCGATGTACCGATGTGCGGATTTGCTAAATCGGAACATCTGAAGATTGGAACACTATTAATAGTTACATCGGGTATATCTTTAAATCGTTAAATTGGTACATCGTTAAATTGGTAAATCCGCACATTGGTATATTATCTCATTATCAAATCAAATTCGCCGCAACACGTCTTGTTTCTTTATCTGTTTCGACATAGTCTGCGTAGCTTGGTTTATTAATAAAATGGATGGTCTGCAAACATTTCTCAACGAGATCACTCATTTCCAGGAATCCAATTTCATCTTTTAAAAATGCAGCTACAGCAATTTCATTCGCAGCATTTAATATGCAGGGTGCATTTCCGCCCTTATTCATTGCTTCAAAAGCGAGTGCAAGATTACGAAATGTTTTTGTATCGGCCTGCTCAAAAGTTAAAGCGGGATAATTCAAAAAATTAAAACGCGGAAAATCTGATTTCAGCCTGTTTGGATAGCCAAGTGCATATTGTATCGGAAGCTTCATATCGGGCAGACCCATCTGGGCTTTCATACAGCCGTCGGTAAACTGAACGATGGAATGGATGATGCTCTGAGGATGCACAATTACATCAATCTGTTCAGGTTTTAATCCAAACAGCCACTTTGCTTCAATCACTTCTAATCCTTTGTTCATCATGGATGCAGAGTCGATTGTGATTTTAGCTCCCATCTCCCAATTGGGATGTTTTAAGGCTTGTTCTTTTTTTACTCCGTTTAAAAAGTTTTTGTCTTTTCCTCTGAAGGGGCCGCCGGAAGCAGTCAAATAAATTTTTTCGACAGGGTTGTGAAACTCTCCTGCTAGACATTGAAAAATAGCTGAATGCTCCGAATCAACTGGGTAAAGATTTACGCCTTTTACTTTGGCGAGAGCAGTAACCAAATCGCCGGCTACAACAAGCGTTTCTTTATTGGCTAATGCAATCTGCTTACCGGCATTAATAGCTGCAATAGTTGATTCGAGGCCTGCATAGCCTACAATAGCTGCAAGTACCATATCAATGCTCTCCGTCTGCACTACCTCGGTAACTGCTTTACTGCCGGCAAATACTTTGATATCATGGGGAAGCAGAGCATCTTTCACAAAGCTGTATTTGCTCTCATCGGCAATTACAACTGTGTTGGGATTAAATTCAAGTGCCTGCTTTATCAGCAGATCGGCGTTGCCGTTAGCAGTAAGAACTTCAACAACAAACTCATCAGGATTCGCGCGAATCACATCTAATGCCTGTGTGCCGATAGAGCCGGTGCTTCCAAGAATTGCTATTTTTTTTTTCTCGTTCAAATTTTTTAGTTTCAAAGTTTAAAGTTCGAAAGTTCACAGCTGAAAAGTTTAAAGTTTATTAGTGTGATGAGAACCAAAGTCAACTTTCAAACTTTCAACTAAAATTAAAACACCATATACTCCTGCGGATCGATAGGGGTTCCGTTATACCATAATTCGAAATGCAGATGAGGGCCGGTAGTCTGTTCTCCTGAATTGCCTATAATGGCAATTGCTTCACCCGCTTTAACATTATCGCCCACTTTTTTTAACAATACCGAATTGTGTTTATAAACTGATATTAAATTATTGCTGTGCTGTATGGTAATGGTATAGCCTGTTTCCGATGACCATGTAGCTAAAATTACAGTGCCGTCAAGCGTTGTTTTTACCGCTTCGTTTTCAGGACCGACAATATCAATACCGTAATGCTGTTCGTTTGTTTTAAAGGAGCTGGAAACAATTCCTTTAAGAGGAGTAAAAAAGAAAAAGCTGCTCATCGCATTTTTATTTGCTTCAGTTTCATAAGCGAGACTGTATTGGTCCTGCGCTTCAATACCTTTGCGGAGCTCGTCTTCTTTTTTAGAAGCATTTATTTTTAATTTGCCGTAATCGTTGTTTTTATTTGGGCGGTTTTGAGTACTGTCGGATTTAACATTGCCGCGCAAAACATTCCCTATATTTTCCATAAATAAGTTTTGTTCAATCAGGGCCTTCTCTAATGAATCACTTCTAAAAGTGAGGCGGACTAAATCTCTCCGCACACCTCCTGCGGCATAGCCCGGAATATATTCCCGCAAAGGGGTAAAAGCGATCAGGGAAGTAACAATCATAATCATTACTATTGTTAATGAGCCTAAAAGAATAACGAGGCCGAAAGGGGTAAGCCGCAGAGAAAATTTTTCTTCAAACGTATCATCGTTCATTACAACTAATCTGTAACGATTGTGTAAACGTTCTAAAAATTTGCTTTTCTTATTTTTTTCTTCGGTCATAAGGCATGCAAATATCGTGAAAGTTTTTGGTAATTAAGACCGGCGGCATTTTTGATATTCGATTAATGTTATCCCAAAAATGAATGGGGCGTTTTGGCTTGTCATATAAAAAAACAAGACTATTGAAAATATCAATAGTCTTGTTCGGAAAATAGCTGCTTTACAGTCTATGGAATCACAGTTATTTCGTTAGTGGAAACTATATTGCTTTTATGACCTGCTCTGTCTGTTAACCTGATTTCAAATTTTACAATATGCTGAGGGCCGAAAATAGGAGCAGAGCGTAATTTAATTTTTATTTCGCCGTCCAATGCTTTGTACTGCCCGTCTGGTGTGATATTCGGAACGCGGTAGCTGTAAAATAAAGTATCAAAAGGAGCTGTTCCGAAAGTAGAGTCTACGGGTTGAAAAATGCCGTTAGGATCTTTATACAAATATTTCATTTTTAAATCATCAGGAGAAGTTAAATCCCCTTTAAGGATACCGATATCACCGTCGCCGTCTTTAAATGTAATAAAACAATCGGCAGAATCATGTCCGTACTGTACAAATTTTTCAAATGCAATAACAGGTTCCGGAGGGAAATTTTTTTCTTTCACGCATGATGTTATTGAAACCGCAATAAAAACGAACAACAGCGTTATGAAGATGAAATGTTTCATTTATTATAATTAGGAAGATAAAATTATTAATTATTTTTGGGCAAAACAAGTAAAACGCATTTTAAAAAAGATTATTGTCCTGGATACTCTGAAGCCTTTTATCGAAAGCATTTTTAATATCAATACTGCTGATCAATTTAAACGGACGGCGTTGGCTGTTTTTAAATATCAAGCTGCGTACAATGAAATTTATATGCGCTATTTAACTGCTCTGAAAATTAAAACTGAGGCTGTTACAGAACTCGAACAAATTCCGTTTATGCCGATTGATTTTTTTAAAACGCATAAAGTAATTTCGGGCGATAACAGCAGTCATAATGAAGCATGGGCTTTTACAAGCAGCGGTACTGTTCAAAGCAGGCACTATGTGACAGATACTGCAGTTTATGAAAAAAGTTATCTGAAAGGATTTGCACATTTTTACGGCAATATTGATGAATACTGTGTTTTAGCACTTCTGCCATCTTACCTTGAAAGGGAGGGATCTTCTTTAATATACATGGCTGCCGATTTGATAAAAAAAAGCGGGCATCGCGAAAGCGGTTTCTATCTGCATAATTTTGATGAACTGATTTTGAAATTAAAAGAGCTTGAATACGCAAAACAAAAAACTATTTTGTTAGGTGTTACTTATGCACTGCTTGACCTGGCCGAAGAAATTGGGATGAAGCTGAATTACACCATTGTGATGGAAACAGGCGGTATGAAGGGCAAGCGGGAAGAGATGGTGCGGGAAGAACTGCATACTGTTTTATGCCAAAGGTTTGGAGTTTCAGCAATTCACAGTGAATACGGTATGACAGAGCTTTTATCACAGGCCTATTCGAAAGGGAACGGCATATTTTACTGTCCTCCATGGATGAAAGTAATGATACGTGATACAAACGATCCGTTTTCATTTTTGCCGGATAATAAAACTGGCGGCATCAATATTATTGATCTTGCGAATATTAATTCCTGTTCGTTTATTGCATCACAAGATTTAGGGAAATCTTATTCTGATAATTCTTTTGAAGTACTTGGACGATTTGATAACAGCGACATCAGAGGCTGTAATCTGCTTGCTGGATAATTTTACTCAATTTTTTTCTCCGCAAAGGTGCAGAGACACGAAGAATAATGAATAACTGATTAATATTTGTTTCATGAAAATGAAATGATACTGAAGCAAAAAATCGCGGGAAAATAAAAGGTTTAATTTTAATTACTATCTTCGCTACTTATGAAAATGCGCCACATATTAGACTTTTATCAGATTCTTAGAAGTGATAATCTCTGTTTCATATATCAGGGGGATTTCAGCGACGGCATTACTGAAAAGATAATCAGCCTGAGTGAATATTCTATTGACGGAAGTAAGGAAATGACGGATATCAGAAACAAGGTGTCTTTTGTTATTGTTGAATGTTTTCAAAATATTGTAAGGCATGGAAATGATGCCCAGACAAAAATTAACAGAACAGTTACCTTTCCGGGTTTATTTTCGACAAGGAATACACATGATAATATTTTTATAACCTCTGCCAATCTAATTGAGAATAATCACATTGCCGAATTAAAAGGAAAACTTGAAAAACTAAATAATTTGGATAAGGACCAAATAAGGGCTCTTTATTTAGATATACTCACCAACGGCGGACTTTCAAATAAAGGAGGAGCCGGTTTAGGTTTGGTTGAGATGGCAAGAAAGTCGGGAAACCCGCTGGAATTCAGCTTCGAGAATGAGAATGATAAAATATCGTTGTTTTATTTGATGCTTCAGATGAATGGGAAAGGGAGGAATGAAGGGCAGAGCAAAATACCTATGGAGGATGTTAAGAAAATGCATGAAATAATGCGGAAAGAGAACATCCTGATGGTTTACAAAGGAGATTTTTCTCAGGAAACCATTCTTCCTTTGCTTAAAATGATTGAAGAAAATCTGAACAAACAGAAAGAAGAACTTACTATAAAAAAGAAATTATACCTTGTGCTGGTTGAAATTCTTCAGAATGTTTCGAAGCATTCTTTGGAAGAAAATGGGAAAAGAGAAGCTATTTTTATGATCGGCAGAAGCGGCCAAAGATACAGTATCTGCGCAGGGAACCTGGTAGATAACGGCTGTGCTGAAAAAATAAAGGAGAAGATTGATAAAGTAAATAGTTTAAGTAAAGAGGAACTGAACAGTTTTTATAAAACCACGCTAAGAGAAGGCGCGGTAACCGAAAAAGGTGCTGGACTTGGCATTATAGACATTGCCAGAGAAAGCACTGAGAAGCTGGTTTTTGATTTACATCCGGATAGTGAAGGCCGGCAGTTTTTTTCATTAGGTGTTCAAATTTAAAATATAGATGAACTAAAGCTATATGAAAGCTTTAGAATAGAGTGAAAATAAAAAATAAAATAGGCTTTGCTAAAATGGAAAATAATTTATTTATAGAAGAAACACAGGATACACCCAAAATAGTTTTGGATAGAACTAATGGAATTTTGGAAATTTCGGGACGTTCACTGCCTGAAAATGCTGTGAAATTCTACCTTCCGGTTATTCAATGGCTGGAAGAGTATATTACTAAACCGAATGCCCAAACCCATTTTGAATTTAAGCTTGATTATTTTAATTCATCGTCAACAAAAAAGATTTTTGAAATTATTACAATTCTGGAAAAACTCGGGCAAAACAGCCAGACTGTTGCTGTGAGCTGGTACTACAGCAAAGATGATGAACTGATTAAAAACAGGGGATTAGAAATTATGGAAATGTCAGCAATTCCATTTGAAGTGAGAACTTATTGATTTTTGATTTCAGATTGAATGCTGTTTTTAAGTAACTATACTTTCCTGCGCACAGTCTTCGACAGGCTCAGATTGACACCAACGCTCAATCCCCATTAATCTTACAGCTTGAATCCGATTACCAAAATATCATCAATCTGCTGCGTATTGCCTTTCCAATTTTCATGTGTTGCAGCAATAAGATTTTTTTGTTCCTTCATACTTAACTGCTGATTATTTAACAGCAATTCTTTTAACTTCTGCGTTCCGAATTTCTTTTTTTCGATGCCTCCAAACTGGTCCATATAGCCGTCGGTAAAGAGATATATACTTGCGCTGTTTTTTATTGGAATAGAATGATTGGTGTATTCTCTTTTTAAAGGATCTTCATTTTTTGACTTCATTCCGGCGCTGCCAATTGTCTGCCAGTCGGCTTTTATAATGGTAAATTCATTGTCTGACACCATGTATAAAGGGTTTAGGGCCCCGGCATACTCCAATTGATTGTTTTTATAATCAATGCTGCAGAGCGCTATGTCCATGCCGTCGCGGGATAAAATGCCGTCCTTGCCTTGATGCAGGGATTTAATAATTTCGAGATGCAGCAACCGGAGTATTTCTGAAGGTTTTGTAATTTGTTTTTCGTTTACTATCTGGTTGAGCAGTGTGTTGCCTATCATGCTCATGAATGCGCCCGGAACGCCATGGCCGGTACAGTCAGCTGCAGCAATAATTATTTTATCATTTACATGTGAGAACCAGTAAAAATCGCCGCTGACAATATCTTTAGGCTGATAAAAAACAAATGAATCGGGCAGTTGTTTTTGTATTTCGCTTTCTTCCATTAAAATACTCTGTTGTATAAGCTGGGCGTAGTTAATACTGTCGATGATTTTTTCTTTCTGCTTTTCTATCAATGTGTTTTTTTGGGTCAGTTCATTATTACTTGTGCTCAGCACTGTGTTTAATTTTTGTTTTGTTCGATAGCGGCTTAAGAGCAAAAATGCAAGCAGCAGTGCTAATGCTAAACCTCCCATAAAACCATTCCGGATGAGTTTTTGTTTGTTAATGTCGGCTTGCTGCAGGGCTTTGTCCTTGGTTAAGAGTTCTATGTCTTTTTCTTTTTTTTGAGATTCATATTTAGCATCCATCTCAGCTATCTGCCGGCCCGATTGTTCATCAATGATTGAATCATTTAAAGCAGAAAATAGTTTATGATACTCATAAGCCTGCTTGTAATCGCCTTTTTCATCATTTAATGCTGATAAAGTGAGGTATAATTTTTTTATATGATGTTTGTCTCGCTTTTGTTTATAGATGATTAATGCCTCATTGAGATAATATGCCGCTTCTTTAAAGTTTTTTTGTTTTTCATATACAAGGCCTATATCGGCGAAACAAACTGCAGTACCCAGCTTATCACGTATTTCTTTATTTATTTTTAAGGATTTCTGCTGGCTTTCTAATGACTTTTCATACTGCTGCTGATCAAAATAAATATCCCCGATTTTGCTGAATGAAGCAGCCATATCTTTTTTATCACCGATTTCGGTACTGAATTTTAAAGATTTTAAATAGTTATCCAAGCCGTTTTGATACTTCTCCTGAAATAAATAAATTGTTCCGATATTGTTGTAGGAAGCTGCTATTCCGGCTTTATCTCCGGTATCTTCACAGTATTTTAAATATTTAAGGAACAAGGCCATTGATTTCTCATAATTACCTTTTCGGAAATAAATAGTACCAATATTGTTAGTTGAAACTGCTATTTCTTTTTTATTTCCTATTTCTTTCTGAATTATTAATGCTTTCTCCAAATAATTCAAAGACTTATCATAATTGCCCTGCATCCTGTAAATAGCTGCTATATTATTATAGGTAACTTCTATTCCCTTTTTATATCCTGACTTTTCTCCATGTGACTGCGCCTGCTCAGCATATTGCATCGACTGCTCGTAAAGGCCGGTATTTAGGCAGTTTAAACTTAGTGCATTAAGTATGTTTATTTGTGCAGTATCTTCTTTGCTTTGTTTTAAAACTGTAAGAAGCGAATCGATGGTTTTGTTTGCTTCTGTTTTGCCGGGCTGTTCTGCGTTTAATAAAAAAGAGCAGAAGACGAGAAAAAAAGCTGAAAGATATTTTTTTGTTTTTTTCATTTGTTTATATGCTGTAATACAAATGTAAAATAAATAGACTGAAACCCCATTGGGAATGCTGAAGTTTTATTTTAGGGACCATTGGGCGTAATTGGCATAGCTTACCTTTTATAAATGCCTGCAAGCCCTGACAAGCAGGAATACAATTTTATGCGAAGCGTAATTGTTTGTGAGTGTGAAAATATATTTTTTACATTTTTTAACAATAAAAATTTGGAAAACGAAACATTGCAAATATAATTTTGTAATTGAATTTAAAGTGAAAAAATCAAGGTGGTATTGTTTAAAATACATTATTATCTATGAGAACGATTTCAAACAAAAAAAAAATATTTTTGAAACAGAAAAAGTTGGAGATTAAAATATTTTACAACTTTTTATTGCTGGCAAATTTTCCAAAAAATATTTTGGAATTAGAGTATTCTTTAGCTCTTTTAAGATTGCCGTGGAAAAATTAGCTATTTAATAAATAGAATTCTAAGAAAAAAACAAATAATATTTTAACCTATAAAAAAATAAAAACAATGGAAGCCCAAATAATTTGGTTAACCGCTTTTATAGCAGTCCTTATTGTTTTGTCTTTTGCATTCTTAACCGCAAATGCAAATAAAATTAGAAAAACAAATAGAAATTATGCTGATAAAAGTAATCAGTCTGACTTATTAGTTAGAGAAAGTAAAAATATTAATTCGGAGAGACCTTATTATGAAAAATATTTTTCCTCTAAAACTAATAATAATGATTTTTTAGACTTGTCAGGAGGAATCCTGGGTATATGAATTTTTTAATTTTATGTTTTGTACTTCAATGTTTATTTATTAAACATATTTTTCTTTTCTGAAAACAAAAAATCTCCACTTTAAGGGTGGAGATTTTTGTTTAAAAATACCTTAGTGAATTGAAAAATTCTCAGCGTGTTATAGTAATAAAATGTGCTTTGCCTTCATTTATTCTATATTGATTGCAAATCCCTGCCAGCGGGGAATTTCTTTTATCATTTTATTTATAGATTTATTAACAGACGACGACAAAGATTCTGTGTATTGAGATTGTATCAGCAAAATAATTTCTTTAGATAATTCAGGATGGCGTTTTGATATTTTAGCAAGAATTTTAAAGGCGTTAAATCGCACGGACGGTTGTTTGTCTGTTTTCTCCCAAATATTCACACACTGATTAAAAAGTAATCCTTCGAGCTTTTCATTGATGTCCATTTGCTCAAGAATCTTCAGCAATTCTCTTTTTTGATTGTCTTTCCTTTTCGGTAAAACATTTATTATGGCTTTAACATGCTTTCTGATTCTTTTGTCGTTTTTCTCCATGCAACTCCATAATAGCCATGATGCTCGCCAAGAATATGGCTGCTTGTCTGCAATTGCCAAATTAACGGCCTCCTCAAAACTTTCTGGATGAGCGGCAATATATGATTCCATTGCCGGTCTGTGAGAAGTAGTCAATATTTTTTCAAATGCAGTTTCCATAAGTCTAATAAAGTATTCCTACTAATGATGTGTCCGTTCTTATAATTGCACTTAATGACATTGGCTTAGCAGCTGCCGGGTGGATGAATTGTTTTTCATACTTTAATCAAACAGCTCGTCACCAATTTCTAAAAGGTTATTGTCTCTAAAGTCAATCATATTACCTTTTCTGGTCTTATTATTACCTCGTATATCAGTGGTTTTATCTGTTGTAATGTCAATAATTTTTATCCCGATTTTATGTTTATTTCCATCAGCAAAATAGCTGTCATAAATAACATACTTGTAATTTTTGTTTGTAAAACATATATAGTTCAAATCCATCCCTTCATTTTGTAAGCCTCCGCCCCGCAGATAAAATGAGTATTTAAAACACTTCCAGCTGTTTATTAATTTGTCAGGATATTCGAACTCAATTTTACTTTCAGTGCCAAACCTGTAAATTATATACTTATTGTTTTTGTCTTTATTCAGTGTTACTTTTTTACCATTTTTTGTGTCGAACGAAAAAATAACTTCTTCATTTGGCAAGGTGTATTTTTGTCCGAAAGCAGAAATTGTTGAGGTCAGCAGGATCAAAAAAAATATATTTTTCATAGCGTTGATTTCATTTTATTACCATTTGTTTTAAACCGCTTTCAGATGCTTTAATAAATTATTGTGTGATAAACGATACCCGTTTTTTATTATTAAAGATAATTATTTTTTCTTCTGATGCTTGCAGATAAATTTCATATACTTTTGGCAGGATGCCGCTTAACGGGGGTATTAAAGCGTATTTCGTAAAAAAACAACGGACTTTATTTTAAAAATTCACTCCTAAAATGATTGATACAAATTGTTTGTTTTCAATTAAGTTGTCATTTATCCATTCATGTTTTTTCTGTCCGCCGTAAAAATATTCCCCTGACAAATATTTATAACATACTTCTCCAAAAAAACCAAATTTCTTTTCTTTATTAGTATAGTTAATGCCTAATCCAACGTTAGGAGAAAATTTATTGTCATAAATTCCGGCATCAATTTGTCCACTGTTTAATAGTCCACCTGCCGGATAATTTATTTTCGCAATAGCGTATGGCAATGTCCTATATGCAATACCTCCATAAAAGTATGCTTTAAAGTTTTTGTAATTCTTGCTTGTCAATTTTAGATTTATCGGTATTTGTAGTTCATATAGGTCTAAATTATGTCGATACATTTCTGTACCATAATTGGGAGCAATGTAAATTTCATTAAATGCTATTTTAGTTTCTATTAACTCCAATCCAGTCTGAAGTGAGAGGTAGTTTAGAAAATAATATTCTTCCTTGGTTGTCAATCCAAAACCATTTGTATTTGAAGGGCTGTCAAGATATGATGAATAATTTGCTGACGGGTAATTTTTATAAAAAGCAAAATTGTTTGACACACCAATTTTTGTTTCAAATTTTTCCGGACAGAACAAGAGTGGGAAGCAATTAAATGTGAAAATTATTGTCGTGAGTTTTTTTTCATAATTTTAATTAACGAAAAAAGCAATGCTTTATTTTAAAGTAGAAAAAAGATGTTAAAAAGTAATTTTTTTTCTAAAACTTACGCCCAAATGGGATTACAAATCCCTAACTCTTTTGGCGGGATTGCAAATCCCGACCAGCGGGGAATGCGTTAGGATTACAATCTCCCAAGAAAAATAAGTCAGTATGTTAATCGTGCGCAAGCAAACGCAATAAAAGCCTGAAATGGCCGTTATGCAAAAATGAAATTTCCCTTTCTCTTGATTTTATGCCATTTGTCCTTGCCAATATTCTGCCAATCGTTAGTTGAAGAGTCCTGGGGAATAGAATGTGGAGCAAGCATAAACAATGCTTTAGAGTCTCCGAGTCTTAATTTGAGGTATCTCTCGCCCAGGTTTAAATGGTCGAATGAAGACTCTAGTAAATTCAAAAATGCACGTTTAATGTTTGAATTAATATACACTCCTCCATTAAAAGTGTTGTGTACTGGTTTAAATGTACAATATCGTTTTTTGAATTATAAAAGATTGAACTTAGATATATATGGGGGATATAAAGCCTTTTTTATAACTGGGCCAAATTTCGAAAACGTACCTCCTCGTCGGAATGGAAAGAAAGATATAGGGTATATAAATGTAGGATTATTATGTCAGTTCAATCTTGGTATTATATCACCTTTTATTGATATGGGATGGGATTCCATAAATACAATTGGTGCACAGGTGAATTTCCAGGCTATTTACAGAAAATTGAAAAAGAGGTATAAACTGAATAAATAAAACTGAAAATAGCCGCCAAAAGCCCCCGTAGTAGATAAGCTCCGCCCAAAATGGGCTCCCAGAACCGTTTATGTAAAAGTAAAGGTTTTTCATTTCTGTCTTTTTTATTATGACGCCCAACATACGCTGGCAATAAAACAATAAAACACCCAAACACTAAAATCTAATCCCAATCACCAAAATATCATCAATCTGCTGTACATTTCCTTTCCAGTTATTATGTGCCGATGCAATAAGCTCTTTTTGCTGCTGCATATTTAAATGCTGATTATTTAATAAAGTTTCTTTTAACTTCTGAGTCCCGAATTTTTTTCTCTCGCCGCCTCCAAACTGATCTAAATACCCGTCGGTAGAAAGATAAATAGACGTTCCTTTTTGTATAGGAATAATATGATTTGTAAATTCCCTTGTTAAAGGATCATGAATTTTTGCAATCAACCCTCCTCCGCCAATACCGCGTATATCTCCTTTTATAATTTCAATCTCTGAACCCCTGAGTATATATAATGGGTTTTGACCGGCATACTGCAGTTCATTGTTTTTATAATCTATACAGCATAAAGCGGTATCCATCCCATCTTCCGATAAGGCGCCGTCCTTTTGCTGATGCAGGGCTTCATATACCCCCAGGTTTAAATGCCGGAGTATTTCCGAAGGTTTGCAAATGTGTTTTTCATTAACAATCTGGTTGAGCAGTGTGTTGCCTATCATGCTCATGAAAGCGCCGGGCACGCCATGTCCGGTGCAGTCAATGGCAGCTATAATAATTTTATCATCTATTTTAGAGAACCAGTAAAAATCGCCGCTCACAATATCTTTGGGCTGAAAATAAACGAAAGAATCGGGAAGGTGTTTTTGAATTTCACTTTCCTCCATTAAAATACTCTGCTGAATAAGCTGCGCATAATTTATGCTGGCTATAATTTTTTCTTTCTGCTTTTCAATGAGTACATTTTTTTGAGTTAATTCATTGTTTGCTGCACTCAGCACAGTGTTTAATTTCTGCCTTGTGCTGAAACGGTTAATCAGCAAAAAGGCAAGCAGCACAGCCAATGCCAGTCCGCCGATAAAAGTATTCCTGATAAGTTTTTGTTTATTTACTTCTGCTTCCTGCAGGGTTTTATCTTTTGTTAAAAGATCAATATCCCTTTCTTTTTTTTCAGATTCATATTTAGAGCTCATATCCGAAAGCTGTTTGCTCGAATGTTCATTCAGCATAGTATCTTTTAAATCCGAATATAATTTATAATACATACATGCCTGAGCATAATCGCCTTTAGTCTCGCTTAAATCAGTTAATGACGAGTAGGTATCCTTCATCCCGTCCTTGCTTTTTATTTCATTAAATAAGTACAAAGCTTTATTCAGGTACAGGCCCGCTTCATCAAATTTATTTTGTTTCATATAAATAGTTCCGATTGTATTATATGAATATGCCATGCCGCGGCTGTCGGACTTTTGCTCTTTAATTTTTAAGGATTTCATTTGATAATCCAATGCATTCCGATAAAAATAAGGCGAAAACTTTTTAGAGGCTGCAGCATCTCCCTGCTTCATATAAATATCTGTGATATTATCATAAAAATTAGGGAGCTCTTCTTTTTTCGAAAACTGTTCTTTAATTTTTAATGCTTTCAGCAGATTGAATAAAGCCTTTTCATAGTTATCCTGAGCCAGGTAAACATTGCCGATATTTACATACGAATCGGCAATACCATTTTTATCGCCGGCCTCTTCCATAATATTTAATGATTTTAAATTATTGATATTGGCCTCTGCATATTTGCCTTCAACCATATACACATATCCTATATCGCGGTAAGAAAGTGCTATCCCTGGTTTATCACCTATTTCTTCCATTATTTTCAAAGCCTTGTTGTGATTGTCCAGTGCTTTGGCATTGTTACCCTGGTTCTCATAAATAATAGCAATGTTCCGGTAAGAATTTACGATTCCTTTTTTATCGCCGATCTCCTCTCTTAATTTTAATGCTTTTAAATAATTAGTTAATGATTTTTCATAATTACCCTGAAACCAATACCCTATCGCAATAAGGTTATTTGCATCGCCTTCTCCTTTTTTAAAATTTAATTTTTCTGATTGCAGCCTGGCTGATTCGCTGCACTGTATCGCCTGCTCATAGCAGCTGATGGCTATATACAGCCTGCTCAAAGTATTTTGAGTGTTTACTTTGGCTGTATCTTCTTTGCTTTTTTTTAGGATTGTAATAAGGGAATCAACAGCATTGTTTGATACAGCCTTTTTAGGCTGCTCAGCATTTAATAAAATGCTGCAGAAAATAAGAAAAAAAAATGTAAAATATTTTATATTGTTTTTCATTACTAACCTGCTGATGCGGCTAAAGCCAATAAATATTTTGTCCCATTTGTAACCCCAGCTTTAAGGCTGGGCTAATTAAAACCAAGTGCTAAAAGGGCTTTAATCCTGAATAATTTTTTTTCGATAGATAGTTTAAAACAATAAAACAATAAAACAAATATCAAACCCTCACACCAATTACTAAAATATCATCAATCTGCTGCGTGCTGCCTTTCCAATTTTCAAGTGCCGCTGCCGCAATTTGTTTTTGCTGCTGCATACTTAAATGCTTGCTGCTTAAAAATAAATCTTTAAATTTTTGTGTGCCGAATTTTTTTCTTTCGGGGCCGCCAAACTGATCCATAAAGCCGTCTGTAGAAAGATAAATACTCATCCCTTTTTTTATCGGGATAACATGATTTTTAAATTCTCTTTCCAATGGGTTATTCATTATTGATACTAAGCCTCCTCCGCCAATCGTATGCGGAGATGCTTTTATTACAGAAATTTCATTATCCAATATCATATACAAATGATTTTGTGCACCGGCATATTCTAACTGATTATTTTTATAATCAATACTGCATAATGAAATATCCATTCCGTCGCGTGATAAAGCCCCGTCTTTGTCTTGATGCATCGATTCAATAATTCCCCTGTTCAAACGCCCTAGTATTTCTGAAGGCCTTGTAATATGTTTTTCATTTACAATCTGATTCAATAAAGTATTGCCGATCATACTCATAAATGCTCCAGGTACCCCATGCCCTGTGCAGTCAACTGCAGCAATAATAATTTTATCATTTACATTTGAAAACCAGTAAAAATCGCCGCTCACAATATCTTTTGGCTGATAATAAACAAATGATTCCGGCAGATGATTTTGTATTTCGCTTTCTTCAATTAAAATACTCTGCTGTATAAGCTGCGCGTATGTAATGCTGTCTATAATTTTTTCTTTTTGTTTTTCAATCAAATCATTTTTGCGGATCAATTCATCATTTTTAGAACTTAACGAAATATTTATTTTTTGTTTGATAACATACCGGCTGTAAATTAAAAAAGCCAAAAGTAAAACAATTGCCAGACCGCCGATAAAACCATTGCGTATGAGTTTTTGTTTATTCACTTCAACTTCTTCCAAAGCCGTGTCTTTGGTTAATAATTCAATGTCCTTTTCTTTTTTTTCGGATTCGTATTTTGCATTCAATTCTGCAATTTGTTTTTCCGAATGTTCATCAAGCAGTGTATCTTTGAGATCTGAGTATAATTTATGATACTTAAGCGATTGTTTAAAATCACCTTGGGCCTGGTAAATCTCAGCAAGCAAAAGTGCCCCGCTTTCAAGTACATCAACAGCATTGTTTTCTTTTGCCATTTTCATACCATCGAGCAGATAATTTTCAGCTTGATTTAAATTGTTTTTTCTTAACCGCACTTCTCCTAAATGAATCAGTAAATTGGGTTTCCTCGCCGTTGCGGTTCCGTACAAATAACGTTCTCTGAAATATTCTTCTGCTTTATCATAATATTTCATCTTACCGGTTCTTTTGGCAAGTTCCAGATATGTTTCCCCCAGGTTATTTTTAGCCATATCAACTCCGTTATTATCTTTTTCCTTCTCATAAGTTTTCATGGCTTCCAATAGGTAATCAATAGCCTTTTCTTGCTGTCCTAACCCCCGGTATGCATTGCTGATATTGAGCTGAGAGTTTTTAATAAGTATATTGTCGCCCGCTTTCTTTCGCATTTCGATAGCGCGGAGATGAAAATCAAGCGATTTCTTATAATCCGATTCAGTATTTGATATAGAACCCAAACGGGCATACACATTGCCAAGGTTATTTAGGCAGTCGCCTTGAAGTGATAAATCATTTGCCTCTTCACCAAATTTTAATGCTTGTAAATAATAGTCAATTGCTTTTTCATAAACCAGATTTTTTAAATATATATTTCCTAATTTTCTGAGAGTTATAGAAATAAGTTTTTTACTGCCTTTCTCCTTCGCAATAGTTATTGCCTGATTAGCATATTTTCTAGCTTCCTCACTGTTATTGAGATCAGAATAATAAGGATCTAGTTTATGAATAATGTTAATTTCAACAGAATCTACATTACTTTTTTTAAAAACTGCAAAAAGAGAGTCAATAATTTTATAATAGGCCGTTTTATAAGGTTGGGCATTTAATGAGAAGCAGCTGAAGACAATAAATAGGAGGATAAAATATTTTATTTTTCTTCTCATTTTAAAAAATTACTGCATTAAATTTAACTAAATCAAATAAGAATTAAAATAACAATCAGGGTTATTAAACTCGCTTAATATGTAAGCTTTCTTGTATATACAAGTATATGAAAAATAATAATAATGAGTGGTTGATGGAAAAAAAAGTTTTCATAATTTAAAAACATCATTCGAAATAATAATGCATTTTTTGGATAATGTCAGAATTTAAGTTTTACGTTATAAATTATTATTATTTTTGAATCATTGCATTCAAGCTGATAATAAAGGAATTCACATTGCTGGCATGTTAAATTTTTTAAATTAAATTCATATCTGATTTACCCATTTATACAAAATGAAAGTAAGCGGTTTTACAATTGTGCGCAATGCTGTTAAATTCGATTACCCTATTGTAGAAGCGGTTTCTTCAATTCTCCCTTTATGCGATGAGGTTGTTATTGCTGTCGGTAATTCCGATGATGAAACATTATCCTTAATTAAATCTATACAGTCCCCTAAAATTAAAATAGTTGAAACTATCTGGAATGATGCTTTGCGCGAAGGAGGTGCTGTACTTGCCGATGAAACTAACAAGGCTTTCGGTGCAGTTTCATCAGAAAGCGACTGGGCATTTTATATTCAGGGCGACGAAGTAATTCACGAAAAACAGCTGTCCATTATTAAAGCAGCCATGTTTCAATACAAAGATGACAAAAACGTAGAAGGCCTGCTTTTCAATTACACTCATTTTTATGGTTCATACGATTACATTGGTGATACACGGCAATGGTATCGTAAGGAAATCCGCATAATTCGAAACGACAAAAATATTTCTTCCTATAAAGATGCCCAAGGTTTCCGCAAAAACGGCCGCAAGCTTCAGGTAAAACAAATTGATGCTTTCATTTATCATTACGGATGGGTAAAACCGCCGGAAGCGCAGCAAGCCAAACAGCAGACGTTTCACAAACTCTGGCATACCGATGAATGGATGAAACAAAATATTTCACAGGCACCTAAATTCGATTACGATACTATTGATTCATTAGAACGCTATACAGGAACACATCCGCTGATAATGCAGGCTCGTATCAATAAAATGAATTGGAAATTTTCGTTTGATCCCGCCCAGAAAAAATTATCATTCAAACAAAAAGCGCTGCTGTTTATTGAAAAGAAAGTCGGCTGGAGAATCGGCGAATATAAAAATTATAAAATTATATAATATGAAATTCTATTTACTGTTAATGCTGTTATTCAGCACAGCTTTATTTCAATCATGCTCATCAAACAATGGTTCAAAAAAAAACACAGTTCAAAAAACTGCTGATTCAATATTGCCAAAGGATAATTTCCTTAAAGGACAAATCATTGAAAGGGTAGTATGCAAAAATGATACATCTCAGAGTTATGCCTTGTATCTGCCGAGCACCTACTCAGCAGAGAAAAAGTATCCAGTTATTTATGCCTTTGATCCGCATCAAACTGGCAAACTCCCTGTTTCGATGTATAAAGAACTTGCAGAGCAGTACGGTTACATAATTGCCGGATCTAACAATTCAAAAAACGGAACCTCCTGGGAAGAATCGCAGCTGATTGCATCTAAATTATTTACCGATGCAGGAAACCGCCTGTCTATAAATACTCAAAAGATTTATTTGCTTGGCTTTTCAGGAGGAGCGCGTGTTGCCAATGGAATAGCAATTACCGATGGTTCTATAGCCGGTGTTATTTGCTGCGGCGCTTCGGCTCCTGCCAATAATGCCGGCAGCAGTCCTCTTCGTAATAATTATTCTTTTTTTGGAATTGCCGGAAACGAAGATTTTAATTACACTGAAATGAAAAAATATGACATGACTGAATTAGCCGGCCGCAACGTTAAACATATCTTAATTACATTTGACGGGAAGCATGAATGGCCTCCTAAAGACCGCATGGATGAAGCTTTTTGGTGGCTTGAGTTAAACGAAATGCGGAAAAATACAGCTGTTAAAAATGACTCACTTATTGCAAAGCGCCTGCAGCCATTGTTAAAACAGGCTGCCATGTATCAGCAGAAAAAACAAGTTTATGAAGCATTTAATTTATACCGCAAAATCATAACTTTTTATGACGGCTTGGCCGATTTATCTTCCTGCTTTGCAAGTTATAAAACCTTGCAGAGTAACGTTGAAATTGACAAGCGGTTAAAATTGGAAGAAGGTTTATGGAAAGAAGAAGAAGCTCTTAAACAGCAATATTCAAAGGCAATGCAGACTAAAGACTTTGTATGGTGGACAAAAGATATAGCCGCTTTGAATCAAAAAATAAAAACAGGAAAAGATAAAAATAAAGTACAGATGTATGAACGCACATTAGGGTTTTTAAGCATTGCCGGCTATATGCAGGCCAGCAATGCATTAAAACAAAATGTGCTTCCGGCAGCAGCCTTTTTTACGAAATTTTATGTTTTGGTTGATCCCTCAAATACAGAAGCCCATTATTTAGCAGCAAGTGTATCTGCTAAAGAAATAAATGCTAAAGAGGCCATAAACTCTCTTGCGAGTGCTGTTAAATTGGGCTTTAAGGATATTACTCGTCTGCAGAATGATGATGCTTTCGTTTCAATAAAAAACACAAAAGAATTTGAAGAAATAGTAGCTGCTGTAAAAAAACAAAATGCTGAATAAAGAATTGTTTAATCCCAGCCGGATGCAAGTACATCGCATAAATGCATCATCTTCATTTTTTTATTATTCTTTTTCGCGTAGCCCTCAATATGCATTAAGCAGGAAGCATCAGTAGATATAAGATATTCCGCTCCTGTTTCTAAAGCGTTATCTAATTTTTGAGCGCCCATATCAGATGCAATCGGTTCAAATTTAACTGAAAAACTTCCGCCGAAACCGCAGCAAACTTCGGAGTCTTTCATTTCACGCATTTCTAATCCGCGAACTTTCTCAAGCAAAACTCTTGGTTCCCGCTTTACCCCGTATTCGCGTAAAGCGGCGCAGGAATCATGATATGTTGCAATGCCGTTAAGCGTTGCGCCTAAATCGGTAATTTTTAAAACATTCACCATAAAATCAGAAAACTCAAAAATGTTTTTTTGAATCTGTTTGTACTCATTGTGAAGCACAGAATTATGAAACATGTCAGGATAATAATTTTTTATCATACCCACGCATGACGCAGAAGGGCAGATAATATAACGGTCGTTCTGAAACTCGCGGATAAATTTTTCGCCGACCTCTTTGCAGTTATCCCAATAACCGGCATTGAAGGCAGGCTGTCCGCAGCAAGTCTGTTCAGGATTATAATTTACACCGCAGCCTACCTTCTCTAAAATTTTGACCATGTTAAATCCAGTATCAGGATATATCTGATCGATAAAACAAGGAATAAATATATCTACTATCATATTAAATGAATTACGAATTAGTACGAATTTTGAATCAATCTATTTGTTCAAGCAAATTAAAAATGCCTGCTGTCTAACTTACATTCTTCGACTTTGGAATGGTAAGCAGTATTAAAAAACCGGCAACAAAAAACACTATCAATGCCAAAATAGAATTACGCATGCCTCCTGTTATTCCCTCAATATAGCCGAAAGCAAACATTCCTATTACAATACCGATTTTTTCGCATACATCATAAAAACTAAAATAAGAAGCATTGTCCTCAGTTTCAGGAAGCAGTTTTGAATAGGTAGAGCGTGAAAGAGATTGAATACCACCCATAACCAGTCCTACAAAACAAGCCGCAACATAAAAAGAATTTGAAGTATGAACAAATTGATACACTCCGAAACAAACTGCAATCCAAATAAAAAGAGATATACCGATTGCCTTTATATTCCCAATTTTGCGGGAAATAAAAGAAAATAAATAAGAGCCGGCAATACCCAAAAACTGAATCAATAAAATACTTATAATTAATGCCGTGTCTTGAATAGGAAGTTCTTTCATTGATTTAACGATCACACCGTTAACAGATTCGCTCACTTCAACAATATCCACTACCTCTTTTTTTGCGAACATCACTGCCACCAGCATTACAGTCTGCACGCCCATACTGTAAATAAAAAAAGCTGCAAGGTACCGCTTCAGCTGCTTTATGTTTTTCAGCTCGTTCCATACATGGCGTAATTCTTTAAATCCTTTAAAAATAATATTTCCATCCGGGGCCTGTTTCCGGGATGAATTAGGCAGTTTCAAAAAAGTAATCTGCGCAAAGCCAACCCACCAAAGTGCTACAGAAACAAAAGAATATTTAGCAGGCATTTGGAAGGCTTTTATTAAAATCAAATTTATTATCAGGAGTATTGCACCCCCGATATAACCCATAGCAAAACCTTTTGCACTTACTTTGTCGTGGTCTTGGGGCTCGGCAATTTCCGGAAGATAGGCATTGTAAAAAACCAGGCTGCCCCAAAAGCCGACACTGGCAAATAAAACAGAGGTTAAGCCGAATGCTAAATTTTCTTTGCTGAAAAAAAATAACGATGCGCATGATATTGAACCTAAAAAGCAGAAAAATTGCATAAAACGTTTTTTCTTCCCGCTGTAATCAGCAATGCCTGATAATATCGGCGATGAAAGAGATACTATAATAAACGACAGAGCAACTACATAATCATAAAGCTCAGTGTTTTTAAAATTTCTGCCGAACAGAGTTACCACATCACTGATTATTTCTCCTGCTGCATCCTTAGTACTGGTTACATTTACATAAAATATTGGAAAGATGGCGGATGTAATCACTAATGGGTAAGAGGAATTAGCCCAATCATAAAATGTCCATGCATTAATTAATTTTTTATCTCCTTTTTGTAAGGTCATCAGTTTGCTTTGTTTTCGTTTATTAGCGTTTTAGTTTTAACTCAAGAATCAAATCTACTATTTTTATTGTTTAATTATTACAAATTCTACACTTGAAGTTTTTGTCTTATTTTCTCCCGCACCATTATTGGCATCTCGCTGTGCTGCCCCCATACCTTTAAATGTCATCGGGTTTATAACCCCCTGAAGCAGTATATAATCATACACAGTTTTTGCCCTTGCTTTTGATAATTTTTTATTTGCAGCTTCATTTCCCTGGTCGGAGTTACGGCCGATTATCTGCACTTCCATAAATGGATTTTCATTAAGGGCAAGTACTACCGCGTCCAATATTTTATCCGAATTTTTTTTCAATTCAGCGCTACCGTTTTCAAACTCTAAATTTTTTATTTCAATTGCCTGGCCTGTATCAAAAGTATCCGGCAGTATATAAACTTCTTTTTTTACAGCTATTTTAGCCGCAGAGGATGTGTCTTGGGCTGTAATTTTTTTGCGGACTGATATATCATCCAAATAATAATAGGCTTCTTTCAATTCAAAAACGTCCCATTTATTAAGCATAACAAAATCATCCTTTGTTTTAGTATTAAAATTCCCGATAATAATAAATTTTTCGCCGCCTTGGGCAATATATTCTCCATTAATGGGAATCCAGCCATGAGTGCTTGAAATTCCTTTATTGAATGTAGAATCTAATATCCCCTTTTCATCAAAGGTCATATCTTTTGTAAATTCATCTTTAGAAAAATAAACTCCAAGCTGCTTCAGAGTAACTGTACTCAAACCAAGCCTCACAAACATTTTAAAATAGTAAGTCTTTTCCTTTTGAAGAGGCTCAATTAATTTTACATAAATGTACTCTTTGTATTTAATCTGAAAACGGAGACCTGCATAACATGTTCCAGTATGTGCGCCTTTAAATCGGGAAGTATCGGTTTTATCAGGCCTTAAATAATAGTCAACCGTTCCGCTGCCCTGCCATGGTATTGCATTTTTTATAACGTTTGATTTATTTTTATGATCCTCAAAACTCGGGTTTGGAACTAAATTTTTTCCTCTTTTTTGTGCAGATGAACAAACACAAAAAAGCAAAGCTGATAAAAGCATAACACTTTTAACGTAACCTGCTTTTTTATTTCCAATATGTAATTTCATACGCATGGTTCATCGTCCGAAAGGAATAAGATCACGCAGTTTTAAAATTGTTTTTAGATGCGTTAATCATAAAAGCACGGCGCCATAAATCTTTCGTTTTTTTAAAATCTGAATTCTTTAATGGTATCAACAAAACATTTTGCTTTATCTTTTTCTATATCCGGATATAAACCGTGTCCAAGGTTTGCAATATGCCTTTGCGGGCCGAATGCTTTAAGCATTTTAATTGTTTCTTTTTTGATAGTGCCGTAATCTGAATACAGCAGACAGGGATCCATATTACCTTGCAGTGTTTTGCTGCTGCCGATCATTTCGCGTGATTCAGCAATATCCATTGTCCAGTCTAAACCGATGGCGCTGCAATTTAATTTCCCCATTCCTCTTCGGGCAAATTGGGCATCCTTCGCAAAAACTGTCATCGGCACTTCAGAAACGGCATCGCATATCTGCGAAATATATTTTAAAGCAAATTCATTATACTGCTCCGGCGATAATACTCCGGCCCAGCTGTCGAATAATTGAAGCATATCAGCTCCTGCTGCAATCTGGCCTTTCAAATAATTTATGGTGCTGTCGGTAATTTTCTGCAGCAGCTGATGAGCCGCATCTGGCTGTGTGTATAAAAACTTTTTTGCGCGGGAAAATGTTTTGCTGCCGCTGCCTTCTATCATATAAGCGAAAATAGTCCAAGGTGCACCGGCAAAGCCTATCAGCGGAACACGGCCGTTTAATTCTTTTTTTGTAAGTTTTATTGCATCAATTACATAATGCAGATCATCGGCCGATGCAGTTTTAATTTGTGAAATATCGGCAGCTGTTTTAATTGTTTTCTCAAACCAGGGGCCTTTCGCCTCTATCATCTGGTATGGAAGACCCATTGCCTCAGGGATTACAAGGATGTCAGAAAAAATGATTGCAGCATCAACACCTAAAACATCTACTGGCTGAATGCTTACTTCGCAGGCAAATTCGGGTGTTTCAACTAATTCTTTAAAACCTCCCATTTTAGCTCTGACTTCTCTGTATTCAGGTAATACGCGGCCGGCCTGTCTCATCAGCCAAACGGGAGTTCTTTCTACTTTTTCGCCTCTTGCAGCTCTTAAAATTAAATCGTTCTTTAATGTCATATTTACTAATTTGAAAATTTGTTAATTTGAAAATTATATCAGCACATTTCTTATTTTATAATTGGTCAACTTGAAAATTAAAACACGTTCATTGTCGAATTTGAATATTTTAAAATTTAAATATTATTTTGGATGATAAATGCTTACAGCTGACTGCAGCACTTTTGCTCTATCAAGTGTAACTGGTTTAGTTTGCTGCGTGCTGTATAATTTCATTTGATCCATTAAATGGGGACTTCCGTCTCGGCGGGATTCGCCGTAAGGAACAACTGATTCGTAAGTATTTCCTTTTTTTGAAAACTTGGCAAACATTATAAATGAATCGCCGTTTTGTGCGAGCAGTGTTCCGTTTTTTTGAGGCTCGCTTACTATTGCCGCCAAACATTCGGGCAGACCGGCAAGAGGATATGATTTATCTTTCCTAACCAGACGCTGCACATCACCGAAAGGAACATCAATACTTTTATGATATTTTATCATCTGCTTTTTTGCATAACGGATTGCTTCTACTAGAAGCGGTGTATCATATTCAATTCCTGTTTCTAGCTCATTATACGCGGCCTTCTTTTTTTTAAATAAATAATTAAATGTAAACGAAGCCAAAGCCGCATCTCTGTTATCAATGGCTCCTGAAAAATTCCACTTTTTAAGTTTAGCTATAGCATCTGCAATATCAGGGTAATCCTCTTCTTTAAGGGAATATATCGGCTTAAAAGTTTTATAAATACCTCCCGTTTCTTTCGGATAAGTGTAATCGTATTTTATATTTTTGAACTCCTGGAATGTGAGATTTTTTTTTCCTGCTATTAATTCATTGAAACGCAGATCGCGGTTATTTGTTCTGTTCCAGGAAAATGCAGATTGTTTATCAAAAGTTTTTTCATCTAAATTTTCAGCAGCAGCGGTACACCTGAAAGGCGTGTTATTGGTATTATATAAATATCCGCAGGAAGGACGGCTCTTTTGAGGCATATCAACAATTGAATAAAATTGATTCCAATAAGTTTTTGATGTATTTCCCGGAACAGTTTTCTGCCAGTTGTAATCTGGGTTTCTCTTTGGCAGATAGGCATTGAACATATAGGAAATATAATCTGTTTCATCCGCATACATAAAATTAAATAACGGAATCCCCTGCATATTCATAGCGTTATAAAAAGTGTTATACTCTTTTGATTTACTCAGGAGATACCACTGTTCAGCAGCTTTAACATTAAACATTGTGTTGTAGCGTAATGCATAAACACCTTTCTTGGTGCGGTATGCAGGCCCGTAAATGCACCATAAAGCTTCTTTTTTTACTTTAATTTTCCCAAGCTTTGTTTTCACTTTTAATGGAATATTTCGCACATCGAAATCATACCAGTCACCGTCAAATTTATATTGATTTTTATTCTGCGGGTTAATCTCCATCTCATAAATATCAACATAGTCAGGCCAGTTAAAGGTGATTGCCCAGCCTAAATGATCGTTACAGCCCATTGCCGGCGACATCATACCCGGTATCAATGCACCGTAATTATTCCAGCCCTCATCGCTGCAAATATGCGCCTCATACCATGACGCTTGTCCTTCCAGCGGAACATGCGGGTTAATAACCAAGTAGGTGGAGCTGTCCTTTGTCATTGGGGAGGTCAGTGCGATTTCATTTGACCCGGCACTGGCATTAAAAATATAATCATCCGGTTTGCCTTTTATGATAGACTCCAGCGCCATCGGAACACCAACCATACTTGTAAGAATTAAATTATACCCGACAAGAATATCTTTTGCATTAATGGGGAAAATATTTTTTAATTTTATTTCTTTTGGATGAGTTGCTGCAAAAGCATTCAATCCATCGGCATAAGACTGCAGCACTTTTTTATAATTTGATGAAAGGTCTTTTTCATAATACCTGTCAACTGTTTCTTTTGCTTTTATAAATTGAACAAAATAATCCACTTCTGCACCCTCCTTGCCTGTTATTTCGCCCATACGCGCCTTCCCGGCAATAAGTATTAACTGAATATGCTCAAAATCATCTTCGCAGTGCGCCCATGCCAAACCATAAACTGCCTCAGCATCGGTAGGAGCAAAAATATGCGGGATGCCAAAAGTGTCCCTTGCAATGGTAATGTTATCAGGCTTGACCTGTGAAAAGCAAATCGGGGAAAATAGTAAAAGAAACAGCAAAAATTTTGCAGGCATGATTTGATTTTTCGATTGAATTGTAAAATTAACAAATAGATTCGGCTTTATTGAAGGCAGTAAATTTTTTATCTACAGTTTTTTCAACTATTTTTGAAAGAAAAAAATTCAAGATGACACATCAGGAAAGCATGACCATTGCAATAAAATGGTTTAAATCATTCAACACTCAAAATACGGAGCAGCTCCTATCATTATACCATGACGATGCCAGGCATTTTAGTCCAAAACTAAAAGAGCGAAAACCAGAAACAAAAGGAATTATTAAAGGAAAAGATGCTTTAAGAGAATGGTGGCAGGATGCGTTCGACAGAATGCCAAGCTTGAATTACAGCATTACTTCTTTAACAGCTGATGAGGAAAGAATATTTTTGGAATACACCCGAAAAGTAGATGGAGAACCGGATATGCTGGTAGCAGAAGTACTTGAATTAACTGATAGTTTAATCAGCGCTTCACGCGTTTATCACGGATAAAAGCAAAAGCCGAAATTTTAAATTAAAATATTACTTCACAGTTTGCTTTGCATTTTTTATGCTTTCCTGAATTGCTTCAATAAAATGAGGATCTACTGCGTAGCCCAATTCCTGCGCTTTCAGGGCATCTTCAAGCGCCGGCTGAAATTTACGCATTGTAAAATACGCCCCGGCTCTGTCGCAGTAAACCTTTGCAAATTTTGAATCCTGGTCAATTGCAGTATTATAATCTTTTACAGCTTCATCGTATCTTTTCAGCATAAAATAGGCGCTTCCGCGATTGCTGAATGCAAGCGGAAATTTAGGTTTGTAAAAAATTGCTGCTGTATAATCTTTGATTGCCTCATCATATTTCCCGAGGAAAAAATAAGACACCCCGCGGTTATAATATACTTCCAAAAATTGTTTGTCGAGCTCAATAGTGCGGTTAAAATCTTCGAATGCTTTGTCGTATTGTTTTACCTTGGAGTACGCTAATCCCCTATTGTTAATGGATTTTGGAGCTTTGTCATATTTTTCAATGGCATCACTCCAAAGAGAAATATTGTCTTTCCAGACTTTGCAGCGCTGTATCGATAGATAACAGCAGACAAGTGAAAACAGACTCAGCGATGCAAGAGAAATTGTTTTTAATGACTGCGATTTTTCTGATTTGTTTTGTATTAAATTATTTATCAATCGAGCAATGACAAAAAACAGGCCGATATAGGGGAGGTAGGTATAACGGTCAGCAATCACAGCATCTCCAACAGGGAGTACCTGCAAAACCAAAACTATTGTTACGAAAAAAAAGGCGAAGCCAAACAGCACATCTTTTCCAAAACGCTGCGATTTATAAATTAAAAATAAAACAGCCGCCACAAGCACTGGTGATACGGAAAAAATGAAAGGAAGCATTCCGTTTTGTTTGTCGGGATAATTGTAGAAGCAGGATAAATTCATCGGAACAATGAGTTTCCACAAGTACATCATTATGCCGTAACAGCTGAACAAAATACGGTCAAAAAAATTAGATTGAGTTAAGCCCGCAAGCGCACTGGCAGATCTTTGTGCTTCTATAGCAATAAACCCGAAAATAAATGAAAGCACAATAAACGGCACTTTTTCTAATACTGTTTTTGAAGTAATTTTTCGCCCGATAAAATAATCAATTGCAAAAAATGCTATGGGAAGACTCACCGCCATTGCCTTTGAGAAAAGAGAAGCTGTAAAAAGAAAAAGAGTAAGTACATAAAAATATTTTTTCTTTTCTTCTTTATTCAAATAAAAAATATAAGAACAAAGCGCTGCAATATAGAAAAATGAATAAAGTACATCCTTTAGTTCCGACACCCATGCAACGGATTCAACATGCATGGGATGCACGGCAAAGAGCAGAGCAGTGATAAATGCGACCCATTGCTGCTGCGTTAAAAGCCAGATAAAAAAGAAAACAAGGAGCGTGTTAAGCAGGTGCAGAATAAAATTTGTAACGTGATAAGGTTTGGGATTGAGTTTGAATTTTTGATATTCAATACAGTAAACCAGCATTGTGAGCGGGTGGTAATTTCCTAAAACATTTTCGCTGAAGGTTTTCTTCAGCGTGTAGCTTAAACTGTCACCGTGTAGTGTTCTGATGTCATTGTTTTCTGTAACATACCCATGATCATCCCAGGTAGTTATAAATTGATTATTAAAAGATTTAAAATAAACAAAAACAGTAATAAGAATAAGTGCTGCCAGCAGAAGTTTAGTATAGGACTTCGGCTGCGAATTTATTTTTTTCTGATTTTTAGAAATGATCTTTTTCGCGCTCATAATTCTTAAAAGATAAGTTTTAATTTATCAGGGATAAATTCTATTTTATTTATAAAAAAATAATTTCAATTAATTTTATTCAATAGATAAAGCTCGATACTGAATCCAATTTTTTTTTAATAGGTTCTAAAATTAATGCGTTATTATTTTCGATTGAACAGCATCAAAAAAGCGCGGATCAACTGCATAACCAAACTGTTTGGCTTTTTGAGCATCTTCCAGCGCCTGCTGATATTTCTGAATAGAAAAATATACTACAGCCCTGTTGTAATAAGCCTTTTCATTGGAAGTATTATTTTGAATTGCTTCAGTATAATCACTTATCGCCTCATCCAGTTTTCTTAAATCATCGTAAGCGCATCCTCTGTTGTAGTAGGCATTTGAAATGGCATTCGAATTTTTCTGGCTGTAGTCGATTGCTGAAGTATAATCGCTTATTGCCTCATTGTACTTTTTAAGATCAATGTAAACAAGTCCGCGTTTATAATAAGCAAGAGCAAGTCTCGGACTGAAGCGGATTGCAGCGCTGAAATCATTTATTGCATCATCATATTTTTTCAAAGCATAGTAGGCCAATCCCCTGTTATAGTATGCATTAGAGTAGTTATTTACCAGGTTGATTGCCTCATTGAAATCTGTAATTGCAGTATCAAATTTTTCAAGTGAAGTATAAACAGTGCCTCTATTATTAAAAGCCTCAGCCATTTTGGGATTCTGCTGTATTGCAGTTGAATAATCCATTACAGCCTCCCTATTTTTCTTAAAATTGAAATAGGCAACTCCCCGGTTATAGTAGGCTGTTGGATAGTCCTTTTTAAGCTCCACAGCCCTGCTGAAATCTGCAATTGCAGTATCGTATTTTTCAAGCTGGAAATAAACAAGTCCGCGGTCATTATAAGCATCAGGGTAATCACTTTTGAGAAAAATAGTACGGTTATAATCAGCAAGCGCTTTATCATATTGTTTTGTATCAGAATAGCCTCCTCCTCTTGCTTTAAAAGCTGTTGGCGATTTGTCGAACTTTTCAATGGCGTCTGTCCATAGAGAAATGGTATCATGCCAGACTTTAGAACGCTGAAATGAAAGGAAACAGCATATCAGTGAAAACACTGCTAATCCGATAACTGCAGGTGTTTTCCATGATTGGAATTTTTCGTATTTATTTTCAAGTAAATTATTTATCAGTGTGCCGATGATAAAAAAGATTCCAATGTAAGGCAGATACGTGTAGCGGTCGGCGATGATTGCATTACCAACAGGGAGTATCTGCAACACCAATACAATTGTGATGAGAAAAAATCCAAATCCAAACACTATCTCTCTTCCGAAAATTCTTGATTTATAAACGAAAAATGCAATGGCAAGAATTACAATCGGCGCCAGGTAAAAAATGGGCGGATACATGCCGTTGTCCTTTAAAGGATAATCATAAAAGCAGGACAAATTTATCGGTACTGCCAGTTTCCATAAATATTCAAAGAGTCCGTAGCTGCTGAATAAAATGCGATCGAAGAAATTATAGTGAGCTATGTCGCTCAATGCATTGGTCTGGGCTTTAATTGCCAAAATTCCAAAAATAAGAGAAATTATAAGGAAGGGTATTTTTTCCAATACTTCCTTCAACGTTATTTTTCGGCCCAAAAAATAATCAACTGCAAAAAAAACGATGGGAAGACTGACTGCCATTCCTTTTGAAAAAGCCGCTAATAAAAAAAGTAAAAAAGTCAGTGCATAAAAATGCCATTTCCATTTTTCTTTTTGTAAATAAAAAATATACGAACAGAGCCCCGCCAGGTAAAAAAACGAATAGAGTACATCTTTCCGCTCTGATACCCAGGCAACGGATTCCACATGCATGGGATGTATTGCAAAGAGCAGCGCTGTAATAAATGCGGCCCACTGCCGCTGCGTTAACAGGCATATAAAACACAATGCCAGCAAGGAGTTCAGCAGGTGAAGGAGCAGGTTTGTAATATGGTAAGGTTTGGGATTAAGTTTAAATTTTGCATATTCCATGCAGTAGCTGAGCATAGTAAGAGGGTGATAATTCCCCATTACATTGGTGCTGAAGGTGTGTTTTAGAGTATAAACAACACTGTCTTTATGAAGCGTTTGAATATCTGGGTTCTCAGAAACATAATTTTTATCATCCCAAGCAGTAAGCTGGTTATTCAATGATTTGAAGTATATGAAAACGGTAACCAGAATAAGTCCTGCAAGTAAATATTTATTAAATGGTTTAGCCTGCAGACTGGTTTTTGAATTGTGTTTATCTCCCTTTTTTTTTGCACTCATAATTCTTAATGAATAAATATTATACCGATTTTCATTATATTTCAAATGTCATCCTGAAGAGCCTTTTGGCGATGAAGGGTCTTCCTTATTATAGGAAAGATTCTTCATCCTTCCAAAAAATGTAAGGAATCTGAATGACAGTGAAATTAATTTTGAATATTTTTATAAAGTCATTTTATTCTATAACAATTTTTTGTTTTTTAAACTCCACGCTGTCGCCGATAATTAATTTATTTCGTTTTCTGTATTCGGTCTCCCCGTTTACTTTAAGTAATCCGTTCTCGATAAGAGCATTTGCCTCTGCGCCATTGGCACTCCAGGCCATCGCTTTTATTAATTGGTTGAGTTGAATATAACTGCCTTTAATTTTAAATGTTTCCATAGAAATTTTGAATTCCTCACAAAATTAACAAACTAAATGAATTAAAATTTATCTTTACGGGATGGATATAGACGAACGTTTTGACAAGCTCCGGGGGCTTTTAAATAAGGAAAATAACTGGCCGATGGTTTATATGTTTAAATTTATTATACCTGCCGATAACAAAAAAATTGCTTTGGTTGAAGCTAAATTTTCTGATGAAGCAGTGATTTCTCATAAAGAATCTGCAAGTGGAAAATACTTCAGTATTACCGTGAAAGAAGTAATGCTGAATGCTGATTCTATTATTAATAAATATAAAGAAATGACTGGCATTGAAGGGCTGATGGCACTTTAGATAATCAACCTTTATTTCTTTAATAGATTCATAAAATATATTCATCTGAATTACAAAAAAAATGCTCTGCAAATTTGCAGAGCATTTTTCTTAAATTTTATTTCAAAACTATTTTATGCCCTCACATTCGCACGGATAATATTTAATGCACCGCCAGCTTTGAACCATTCAATCTGCTGGGCATTGTAAGTATGATTAACTTTTATTTCATCTTTGCTGCCGTCAGCATGGTTTAACACCAATGTTAACGGTACACCCGGGGCAAATGATTTTAATCCAATTATATCAATTGAATCATCTTCTCTTATTTTATCATAATCTGCTTTTTCAGCAAATGTCAGCCCTAACATACCTTGTTTTTTAAGATTTGTTTCGTGAATGCGGGCAAACGATTTCACAAGCACCGCACGTACGCCCAGAAAGCGGGGTTCCATTGCGGCATGTTCGCGTGATGAACCTTCGCCGTAATTTTCATCGCCTACTATGATAGAACCAATTCCTCTTGCTTTATAAGAGCGCTGCACAGCAGGAACAGAATCGTACAGGCCGGTCAATTGATTTTTAACAGTATCGGTTTTATCATTGAAATAGTTCACTGCGCCGATCAGCATATTGTTTGAAATATTATCTAAATGCCCGCGGTATTTCAGCCATGGGCCTGCCATTGAAATATGGTCAGTAGTACATTTGCCTTTGGCTTTAATAAGCAGCTTCAAACCTTTTAGATCATAACCTTCCCAGGCAGCAAATGGATCCAATAACTGCAGGCGGTCTGAAGTCGGCGAAACAATTATATTTACAGTGCTTCCGTCTTTTGCAGGAGCCTGAAAGCCGGCATCTTCAACAGCAAAACCTTTTATAGGCATTTCAATTCCAAGAGGTTCTTTCAGTTTTATTTTTTCTCCTTTTGCGTTCACAAGATAATCAGTCAAAGGATTAAAAGTGAGGTCGCCTGCAAGAGCCAAAGCAGTAACAATTTCAGGTGATGCAACAAAAGCATGTGTGTTTGAATTTCCGTCGTTACGTTTTGCGAAATTTCTGTTGTACGAAGTAATTATGGAATTCTTTCTGTCGGGGTCTGCTATATGACGTGCCCACTGCCCGATGCAAGGGCCGCACGCATTGGCAAAAACTTCCCCGCCCATTTTTTCAAATGTATTCAGATAGCCGTCGCGCTCAACTGTATAACGGATCATCTCAGAACCGGGATTAATAGTGAATTCAGATATTGTTTTAAATCCAGCATCTACAGCCTGTTTTGCAATAGAAGCTGCACGCGAAATATCTTCGTAAGAAGAATTTGTGCAGGAACCGATTAAGCCGACATCCAATTTAGCAGGCCATCCGTTTTCTTTTACTGCTGCTGCAAACTTTGAAATCGGCCATGCCAGATCCGGCGTAAACGGACCGTTGATATGAGGTTCCAGTTCTGATAGATTAATAGTAATAACTTCATCAAAATATTTTTCAGGTGATTCATATACTTCTTTATCACCGCGTAAATGTTCAGTAACTTTATCTGCTTCAGCTGCAATATCAGCTCTGCTCGTGCCTTTTAGGTATTCTCCCATTTTCTGATCGTAGCAGAATAAAGAAGTAGTTGCCCCGATTTCGGCGCCCATGTTGCAGATTGTTCCTTTACCTGTGCATGATAATGAATCAGCACCAGGCCCGAAATATTCAAGGATTGCGTTGGTTCCGCCCTTCACAGTGAGGATGCCTGCAACTTTTAAAATAATATCTTTTGATGATGTCCAGCCGCTGAGTTTTCCGGTAAGTTTAACACCGATTAGTTTTGGGAATTTTAATTCCCATGGAAGACCTGCCATTACATCGCAGGCATCAGCACCTCCAACGCCTATGGCAATCATGCCCAGACCGCCTGCATTTACTGTGTGAGAATCCGTACCGATCATCAGGCCCCCTGGAAAAGCATAATTTTCCAATATCACCTGGTGAATGATACCTGCACCCGGCTTCCAAAAACCGATACCGTATTTATTAGAAACAGAAGCAAGAAAATCATAAACTTCTTTATTTTTTTCACGTGCAGTATTCAAATCTGCTGCTGCTCCGTCTTTCGCTTGAATTAAATGATCGCAGTGAACAGTTGAAGGAACGGCAACTTTAGGCCTGCCTGCCTGCATAAACTGAAGTAAAGCCATTTGTGCAGTTGCATCCTGCATAGCAACGCGATCGGGTTTAAAATCAACATAGGATCTTTGACGCTCAAAAGCCTTGGCAGGTAATGCTTCTGCAAGATGTGCATAAAGAATTTTTTCAGTAAATGTCAGCGGACGGCCTAATAATCTGCGCGCTGCTTCCACTTTAGAAGGCAGTTTTTCATAAACTCCTTTAATCATTTCAATGTCAAAAGCCATTTTTTTTTGTTTTAGTTGTTATCAATTAGTTCTCATTTTATAAATAAAAAATTCATTTTAATATTTGATGAATTTAGTGTAAGTAATTTATTTTCCTTATTTATTGCGGATCGCGAGTCCAAAATTACAAATTATGTTATAGATAAAATTATTTTTCCTTAAAAATCCTCATTTTAAGGCTTATGAATATTCTTTATAAATAAGGAGTTGTTTTTGAAATTCTAAAAAATTATTAATACCGCTTGTTATTTGCATATTCTGTTTGAAAAAACAACCCTTTCCCCTTTTTATAAAACGATTTTTGCAGTAAAACAGCCTCAGCAAATAAATCGAAATCGGTTTAAAAGAGCCTCTGTCAGGCAGGATATTAACTTTAAGGTGTTTATAACATCTCAGAAAACATTAAATACGGCAAAAAAAATAATTCAATTTTGCATGGCATTATATGTAATGCAATGGTTTCAAGCAAAACAGCCAATTAAAAAAATGCGTAATTTATTTAATAAAAGAAAAATGAAAGCAGGTATTATTTTTATTTGTACAGCAGCGGCTTTAGTAGTATTTACAACAAGCGCAACAGTTACTGATCAGGAAAAACAAACTTATAGAATAGCAGAGATCGGCAAACAAAGTTGGATGGTTGAAAATTTAAACGTGAGTTTCTACCGCAACGGGGATTCGATACCTCAGGTAAAAAATGCAGCAGTTTGGGCTAAACTTAAAACTGGTGCATGGTGCTATTACGATAACAAAAAAGAAAATGGTGTTAAATACGGAAAATTATATAACTGGTATGCAGTGAACGATCCTCGCGGTTTAGCGCCTGTTGGTTTTCATATTCCCAATGATGAAGAATGGAATCAATTATCTTATCAGCTCGGGGGTGACCTCGTAGGTGCAAAAATTAAAACAAAAAGAGGCTGGAAAGAGAACGAAAATGGTAATAATGAAGTTGGTTTCAGCGCCCTGCCGGGCGGATACCGCTACGGAATAGGTCCATTTTTATATGCAGGCAATAACGGCTGTTTCTGGAGCGCAACAGAGTCGAAAGACGGCAAGGCCTGGGGACGTACCTTAGGTTCAAATTACAGCGATTTGGGAAGAGACGATGGCAGTAAAGCAAGCGGCTTATCTGTTAGGTGTGTTGTAAATTAAATTGTTTGTAATCTGTTTTTTTTCAAGTAAATACTCTAAAACGCTGAGAGATAACAAGGGATGCACTTTAAGTCATTAATTTCTTTAAGGATTTTTTATTCTCTAGTATCTGATTTATCGCTGCCCCTTCAGTCGGTGCGAAATTGAAAACCAACTAACCATTCTTTTTCATTACGCCATATTATCCAGCAGCAGCCAACTGTTTTTTTTAATCTCACAGCTTTCAGCTTCATCCAATACCCATCCACGCTTTCAGGGTAAAAAAATAAATTCTCAACATTTTTTATATTTAATCCTACCTGAAGATTTTTATCATGTTCCGGCAGTTTAGCGAGATCGTAGGGTTTATCATACAAAACGGTGCTATCCCATTGGCGGTTGAAACCAAAGTAATCGCCTAGTTCAGCGCTCATTTGCATATAATCATTCCATGAATAAAATGCTCCCTGGTCTTTTGAAGTGTATGCTCTGGTTCCGGAGGTATCAATAATTATTTCGTTATAATTTGGAGTAGTTCGTGTACAGATAAAATTCATTCCATTTGCTTCACCGCAGATAAATGGGTGAATAATTCCTTTATAATAAGCTACCGGCTCCATACATTCCATACATTTAGGGCAAGTTGTCTGGTCAAGGGTCAGATTTGTCAGAAGTATTGTTCTTAAAGTATCCTGATATAAGGGGATGGGTTTGCCGGTATAGTCATAAAAAAAAGTATTCCCAAATACCAATAACCCATTTCCCAAAAAGTAAGAGCTGTTATCTTGGGCATGAGCGGACATGTTTTTCAATAACAATACACAAATAAAAAGCGTAAGCCGATTCCCTGATCTAAATCTGCAAAAGCGGTATTTTATAAATTGAAACAGTTTCATTTTAGGAAGCTCCTGAATTTTGATAAATATACGCAGTATTTGTTTTTTTTAATTCAATAATTTTCTACAGATGCTTGTTTATTAATAGAGTAACTCTTGATCATAAAACTAAGATATTACTATTTTTAGTACGTTTGTTCTAAACCAATCTAAGAAAATTAGATTGTTTAAAATACAAATAATAATGGAAAACAAGACTGTTTATATAAAGTTTTTTGCTGCTGTTGACGGCCATACCACTAATACATTAATGAATATAATTGATCAAAAAGCTGCTGCAGGGTATAAAAAAATAGTGCTGCTGATTTCAACTCCCGGCGGCAGTGTATTTCACGGACTTTCTATTCACAATTATTTAACAGGAATCCCACTCGAAATTGAGACTCACAATTTCGGCAGTGTTGATTCAATCGGCGTTGTTATTTTTTCTGCTGGTACAAAACGATACAGTGCGCCCGATGCTCGTTTTTTATTGCACCCTGTGTCAGTCAGTCTTACCGTGAATACAAGCATTGAAGCAGAAAAATTAGAAGAAATAACAAAAGGTCTCAAAATTGACACAGAAAATATTGCAGCTGCAATAGCCAAAGCCTCCAATAAAACCAAGGAAGAAATAATAAAAGTAATTTCCGCGAGAACCACAATTAATCCCGAGCAGGCAAGGGTATTTGGACTTGTTCATGAAATAAAGAGCGACTTATTTCCGGCAGGTTCTGAAGTGATTTCAATTAATGCTTCCTAAGCGGAGTGTTCCAGACACAGCCCTCTTCTGCATTTTGTAATGAAGCACTTATGGAATGCAGCATTTTTCTGATGATATTTTAAATGTATTCTGTTGTATTTTAAGAATTCCCAAAAAATAATTCTGCAGCATTTATGGATTATCCTCTCACCTTGCATCTTAAGCAAAACAACAAATAAATGAAAAATATATTCTTGAAATCAGTAGCAGCAGGTATCTTTTTAATTGTCAACTTTTCAGCGTATAGCAAGGGAGCTGTTGCATTATATTACATTTCCAAATCCAGTCCTGATAAAACGCTTCAAAAAACTGAAGCCGTTTTTGTATTTAATTTTTCTGCTGGTGATAATAAAATTCTAAAACAAGATATTAAATTATCTTATAACAGCGTAAACAAAACAGCAGTCAGTGATTCAATCGGGTCTATTAGAATAAAGGTAAAACCAGGCAGGTATATTTTCAGTTTTTTTTATAATAAGGAGTTTTTTGAAATAACAACAGATTCAATAAGTATTAAACCTGCCTATCAAACTGAGGTAGTTGTAAATTTTCAGTCCTCTGAACATCCGGTTATAATGAGAAAACCTGTTATTTATGTTTATCCCGAAAAAACAACTGAAGTAAACATCAAGCTGGACTTGAAAGGCCGGCTTGATTTTACTTATCCAAAATATAATAATGGCTGGAATTTTACTGCCGACCCTGACGGTACGATTCATCAGGATAATAAAAAATACCATTATTTGTTTTGGGATGGTACTTCTAATATACCAGACAGCAAAATAAACTGGAACGAAGGCTTTATTGTGGATAAAGATAATTTGATAAACTTCTTTGAAGAAAAACTTTCTCAGATGGGATTAAAATCAAATGAAATTGAAGATTACATTACCTACTGGTGCCCCCTTATGTCCGTGAACAAAAATAATTATGTGCATTTTATTTTTAATGAAGAGTATAATGAATATGCATCATTAACTATTACTCCTAAGCCCGATGTTATGTTTAGAGTTTTCATGTTATGGTCAAACGCGGATAATAAAACGGGCCTTAAATTAAAAGAGCAGACGATTCAATCGTTTACGAGAACAGGTTTTTCCCTTGTTGAATGGGGCGGTGCAGAAACGGTAAAGTTTGATAAGAACAGCTTATCGGCCCGATAACAAAGACTTCCAATTTGCAATTCAAATTAACACGAAATTGATTTTTATAGAATTCGGATGATTAAGCTTTTTGCGGTTTGTATTAGTTTAAAGAAAATTTAACTAATCATCGAAACACTTACGGCAAATAATTCTTTCAGCTTACTTACAGTATAATCAACTTCTTCTTTTGTAGTGTACTTACTGAATGAGAAACGTACAGAAGGGCGTGTTACATCACACCCGATTCCGCGCAGCACATGAGAACCAATATCACTTCCGGAAGCACACGCACTTCCTCCCGATGCAGAGATGCCGGCAATATCTAAATTAAATAATAACATTTCTGCATTTTCAGTATGCGGGAAGCGCACGTTTAATACAGTATATAAACATTTGTCGAGACAGGAACCGTTAAATTCAACCGAAGGAATTACAATCTTCAGTTGCTCTATCATGTAATTTTTAATTTCGAGAATGTGTTTTTGATGCTCGCTTAAACCTCCCAGAGCAATTTCCAGGGCTTTTGCCAAACCAATAATACCGTAAAGATTTTCTGTTCCCCCGCGCATATTCCGCTCCTGTCCGCCGCCATATATCAGAGGGTTAATTTTTACGCTGCTGCTGATATATAAAAAACCAACGCCTTTCGGCCCGTGAAATTTGTGAGCAGCGCAGGTAACAAAATGAATTTTTATTTTTTGGAGATCCATCGCATAATGTCCCATTGTCTGAACAGTATCCGAATGAAAAACTGCATTGTATGCAGCACAGATTTCGCCAGCTTCTTTTAACGGAAGCAGATTTCCGATTTCATTATTTGCGTGCATCAATGATACAAAGGTTCTTCCGTTTTCTTTTAAAAGCTGCTCGAGGTGATTTAGATCAATATGCCCTTCTGGACTGAGGTTTACAAAGCTTAATTTAATGAAGCCTTCTTTCTCCAATTTTTCCAGAGTATGAAGTACTGCATGATGCTCAATTTTGCTGGTAACTGCATGCCTGATACCCAAATCATGTATACCGCATCTTATCGCCATATTATCGGCCTCGGTACCGCCGGATGTAAAAAAAATTTCGGATGGTGAAACATTCAATGATTTAGCAACCATCTTACGCGCGCCTTCTATGGCCGCCCTGGTCTTGCGTCCATAAGAATGAATAGAAGAAGGGTTGCCGAAATGCTCAGTCATATAAGGCAGCATTTCATCTAAAACTGCCTTATCTAAAGGGGTTGTAGCTGCATTATCTAAATAAACTTTCATACATCTGTTTTTTTAAATTCAAAATTCGTGCAATTCGGACAGCAGATTTTTTTAATTTTTTTTGTTTTATAATGAAATTTCTAAAATCTATGTAATCTCAGTATATAAAGGGTTTACAAATGTAATAAAAATATAAATGCTGAAAAGTTTTAATAGCTTGAGGCTTTGCAGAAAAATGAAACCATCCGCTGATCCAAGGCTGGCAGTGCACTTGAGATGTTTTCTACTTACAGTATTGCTTAATCATATCCGCCGAAGAGTTGTTTCCCAACTGCAGAGAAATTTTCCAATCTTCGCAGGCTTCCGGCATTCTTTTGAGATTCAACTTGCAATTGCCGCGGTTATTATACGCATTAGCGTTTTGCGGATCTAATTGAATTGTCTGCGTATAATCAGGTAAAGCATCTTCAAACTGCCCTAAAAAAGCTTTCATATTGCCTCGGTTATAAAATGCTTCAGGCCGTTTGGGATTTATTTCAAGAGATGAAGTAAAATCAGCTTTAGCCCCGTTGTAATCTTTGAGAAATGTTTTTGCAATCCCGCGGTTAAAATAAGCTTCATCATGTTTGGGTTTCAGCTCTATTACTCTGCTGTAATCAGTAATTGCTGCTGGGTAATTCTCCAAATCAGCATTTGCGTGTGCTCTGTTAAATATGGCATCAAGGTATTCCGGCTTAATCACCAGAGCTCCGGTATAAGCATCTATTGCTCCATGAAAGTCTTTAATATTTTTGTAAGCGTTGCCAAGATTATAATAAGTAAAAGCGATTTTTGGATTTTTGTCTATTACATCTGTCCATAAAGAAATACTATCCTTCCAAACCTTTGTTCTGCTGAATGAAATCACGCATAAAATCACAATGCACAGAGCGCCTGCAGCGCGTAAAAACATTTTGCTTTTTTGAAAATTATCCTCATAATAAAAAAATAAACTGGCAGCAATAAAAAACAATCCTATGTAAGGGACATAAGAATATCTTTCGGCTACAAGCGCCTGCCCCACTGGAATTACCTGAAGTACTAAAACAATATTTACGAAAAAAAACAGGAATCCGAATATCAATTCTTTTCGGAACTTTTTAATCTTGTAGATTAGAAAAAATACAAAGAAGATAATCACCGGCGAAAAATAATAATACCAGGGCAATAAGTTATTGATTTTATCAGGATAGCCGTGAAAGGCGGCAAGGCCGGTAGGCAAAAAAAATTTAACCAGATAAAATTGAATGGAATACAGTACCAAAAATATCCTTTCTGAAAAGGAAAAAACAGGAGCAAGGTCAGTCATAGCTCCCTCAGATCCTTGAGAATGCAGGGCAACAATTCCAAAAATAAGCGATAGTGCAAATAAAGGGATTTTATTGATGAGTAAAGAAATGCTTATTTTTTTCTGGAAATAATAATCTATGAGAAGCAATGTTAAAGGCAGTGATACGGCTGCAGATTTAGATAATAAAGCACAAAGAAATGCTGCCAGCATTAAAAGATATTGTTTTGTAATATCTTTCCCTTCCTGAAACCGTATGTATTTTATTACTGCAATTAAATAAAAGAAAGTATATAAAACATCCTTTCTTTCCGCCACCCAAGCTACAGATTCCACATGCATAGGATGTATTCCAAATAACAAACTTACTGCCAGAGCTATTCTGATATCGCCGCACAAGAGTTTTATAACCTTGAAAACGAGAAACGTATTTGCCAGGTGAATTATTAAATTAATAAAATGAAAAGGTTTCGGACTAAGCCCGAACAACTTATATTCAATAGCATTTGACAGTGCAGTTAATGGATGGTAATTGCCTGCATAAAAATTTGTAAACATTGCTTTTATGCCTGCTCCAGATAAATTTTTAATGAAGATATTGTCAAGGATGTATTTAGGATCATCCCAATTGACAAAACCATTTGAAAGAGCAGGTATAAAAATAACGAATACTAACGCTGCTATCAGCCAGGGTGAATAGGAGGGGAGTTTAACAAAACTGTTATCGGAATTATTTTTTGCCGAAGATTGAACAGATTTTTTTCTGTTTTTTTTATTTTTTTCTGACATACTAATTACCGGCTGTTCGATTTTAAAACTCAGACAGCGATTTGCTGTTTCTTAATAAATTCGCGGATATCTGACATTATTTTTTTAGCCAGGTTATCAGAAGTTGACTGCGATTCGCTTTCGGAATATATCCGGATAATGGACTCAGTATTGGATTTACGCAGATGCACCCAGTCTTTGCCGAATTCAATTTTTACACCGTCAATTTTGTTGATGGGCTGTTTTTTATATTTTTCCTGAATACCTTCTAAGATATTATCAATATCAATATCAGCAGTCAGTTCAATTTTGTTTTTTGAGATATGGTAATCAGGAAATGAAGAACGAAGCATAGAGCAGGTTTTGCCGTATTTCGCCAGTTGCGATAAAAACAAAGCTATGCCGGCCAATGCATCACGTCCGTAATGAAGTTCAGGAAGGATAACACCGCCGTTGCCTTCGCCCCCTATAACTGCATTTGTTTCTTTCATCAATGTAACAACATTTACCTCACCGACAGCAGAGGCGCTGTAGCTGCCACTGTGCTTTTCTGTAACATCGCGCAAAGCACGTGTTGATGAAAGGTTAGAAACAGTATTGCCTTTTTTGCCGGATGCCTTCTCTGCAGGTGTGCGTTTGTTCAGAACATATTCAGCGCAGGTAACCAAAGTATATTCTTCACCGAACATTTCGCCGTCTTCACAAACAAGAGCCAGCCTGTCAACATCAGGGTCAACAGCAATTCCAAAATGCGCATTTTCTTTTATTACAAGTTTTGAAAGATCTCTTAAGTTTTCAGGCAGCGGCTCAGGATTATGAGGAAATTCGCCGGTAGGGTCGCAGTATAACTTTATTACTTTTTCCACCCCTAAAGCATCTAATAACTTTGGCAGTACCAGCCCGCCTGTTGAATTTACGCAGTCAATCACTACTTTAAATTTAGCGGCTTTGATAGCTGCAACATCAACTAAAGACAGTGCTAAAATTTTGTCGATATGTTTTTTAAAGTAAGTATCGTTTTTAGTTATTTTGCCCAATGAATTAACATCAGCATATAAATAAGATTCATTGGCTGCAAGGGCAAGTACTTCGGCACCGTCTTTTTCATTAATGAACTCTCCTTTTTCATTCAGAAGTTTTAAAGCGTTCCATTGTTTCGGATTGTGGCTGGCAGTAAGGATAATACCGCCATCTGCCTGTTCTTCAGGAACAGCAATTTCAACAGTAGGTGTAGTTGATAAACCAATATCAACAACATCAACTCCCATTCCCTGAAGGGTTCCTAAAACTAAATTGTTTACCATATCTCCCGAAATACGGGCATCGCGGCCAACAACAATCTTGATTTTTTTATTTTTTGAATTCGCTGCTATCCATGAAGCAAATGCAGAAGTAAATTTTACTATGTCCAGCGGACTGAAACCCTCGCCCGGTTTTCCGCCTATCGTTCCCCTGATGCCCGAAATTGATTTAATTAAAGCCATACGTTTGTTCTATCTTACAAATAATATAAAATTGTTCTGCTGTTTTTTCGCAGATAAAAGGCGAATTTACAAAAAATTGCAGACATATATACGCACTGCTGTGAAGAAAAAAATTGTAAATCCGTTTAAAAAACTGTCCTCCAATTCATTGGATTAACAATTTAATAAACTGTTTTGAAGAATTATTTTTGAATAAGAATTTTAATTAATTCTCAATAACCTGCCTTTTATATTGCAGGAAATCCCTTTTTATACCTCAAATATTATTACCTTTGAATAATTGTAAATCAAGCTGCAAATAACGAATTTTTAGGAATCGGAGGTTTATCATAAAACACAGTTTTAACAGGGTAAGTTATAACGGACGATAAAAACAATAAAGAGATGAGCAGCGAAGAATTTGGAGACAGCGAAAATAAAGGAGCCCAGCAGCTGATTATATTAGTTGACCGCTTCGAAGAGATGATTAATACTGACAAACAGTATTTTTTTGATGCAGAAGAACTGGAAGCAGTTATAGATTATTATTTTGAAAAAAACAATTCAAAAAAATCGCTGCAGGCCATTGAGTTTGCAATCGGCCAATATCCCTTTTCCACCGTGTTTTTTTTAAGAAAAGCACAGATTTATGCCGCTACCAACCAAAGCCAGAAAGCCTTGGAAATACTGTCTTATGTGGAAAGTATGGAGCCTTCCAATACTGAATTGTATATGACCAAAGGCTCCATCTACAGCCAGATGGGGCTTTCAGATCAAGCCATTGAAAATTATAAAAAAGCTGCTGAAAACGCCGAAGATATTGATGAAATATACCTGGCAATGGCATTTGAATTTGAGAACACCGCCAAGTTTGAAGATGCTATTTTTTATCTGAAAAAAGCAATCGCAGAAAATCCAGAAAACGAGCCTGCCTTATATGAGCTTGCTTTTTGTTATGAATTGAACGGCCAGTCGGAAGAAAGCGTAAAATATTATACCGATTTTGTTGATAAACATCCTTACACAGCTACTGCATGGTTCAATTTAGGCGTGGCTTACAACAGGTTAGAAATGTTTGAAAAAGCAATTGATGCTTACGATTTTGCGATAGCAATTCAGCAGGATTTTGCTTCAGCTTATTTTAATAAAGCAAATTCACTTGCAAATTTAAACAAGTATGATGAAGCCATTGCCGTGTATAAAGAAACTTTAAATGTGGAAGAGCCTGAAGCAGTCACCTTTTATTATATCGGCGAATGCTATGAAAAAAAGGAGGACTTTGAACATGCTTTGGTGTATTACAATAAAGCTATTGCCCTTAACCCTCAGCTTGCTGATGCATGGCTGGGTATCGGTATTGTACTTGATGCGCAGAGCCGCACGAGTGAAGGAATACATTATGTAAAAAAAGCATTAGAACTTGAAAAAGAAAATTCAGAATATTGGTATATATACGGCGAGCTGCAGCAGAAAATGCTTTTTTATGAGGATGCCGAAATATCATTCAAAAAGGTAATTGAGCTCGATCCTGATAATGCTGAAATTTGGCTGGACTATGCCAATTTATTGTTTGAACAGGAAAATAAAAACGGCTCATTAGAAGTATTAGCCGAAGGAATAAAGTATCATCCCCAGAATGCTGAATTGCAATACCGTATTGCAGCCTGCCTGATGAGCATCGGACAAAAACAGGAAGCATTAAGTTTTCTAAGAACAGCCTTGAAACTGAATTATGATATCCACAATGAACTGTTTGATTATTTACCGCAGTTAAAAGAAAATACAAGTATCACTGACTTAATAGAATCGTATAAAAAATGAGTATAAACTTTACATTACCCCATATTCCGGAGCGCCCGGAAAAACCCCGTAAGAACGGACTTACCATGATGATGGATAAAGGATTGAGCATCCGTCAGGCGGAAGATTTTTTATCTGCAAGCAGCGAATTAACCGATATAGTTAAGCTTGGGTTCGGGACCTCTTACATTACAAACAATATTGAGCAGAAAATAAAACTTTACAAAGATGCCGGTATGAAAGTATATTTAGGCGGAACACTTTTTGAAGCGTTTATTGTCCGCAACATGTTTAAGGATTATATAAAACTGCTGGACAAACTGAAACTTAACTGCGCTGAAGTATCCGATGGTTCTATTGTTATGGCTCACGATAAAAAATGCGAATACATCAGTACGCTTGCAAAAAACTTTACCGTATTATCAGAAGTGGGGTCTAAAGAAGCAGGCATCATTATTCACCCGGCAAAATGGGTGTCGATGATGAACAAAGAGCTGGAAGCCGGCTCCTGGAAGGTGATTGCAGAAGCACGTGAAAGCGGCACTGTTGGTATTTACCGTTCAAATGGTTCTGCACACACTTTATTAATCAACAAAATTTTGGCGAAAGTGGCGAAAGACAGCATTTTGTGGGAAGCACCTCAAAAGCCTCAGCAGGTATGGTTCTTAAAACTTCTAGGCCCGAATGTAAATCTTGGAAATATTTCACATGATGATGTAATACCTTTGGAGGCACTGCGTCTTGGACTTAGGGGAGATACATTTTTTAGTTTTTTACCGAAAGAATTAAGACAAAAAACGGTAACAGAAAGTTCAAATTAAAACATTTTTAAAAACCACCGATTATTTTACGATGAAAGAAATAACTGTATTAGAATTTAAAAAAATTAAAGACAACAAAAGTGATTTTCAATTAATTGATGTTCGTGAAGAATTCGAATTGGAAATCTGCGAAATGGGCGGTGACCACATAGCAATGGGTGAGGTTATGGACAATTTGGATAAAATTTCAAAAACAAAACAAGTGATCATACAATGCAAAAGCGGCGGACGTTCAGGTGCGGTTTGCAATGCCTTGGAAGCAAAAGGCTTTACTAATGTTTACAATCTCAAAGGCGGTATTATTGCCTGGGCAAATGAAGTTGATACTTCTTTAACTAAATATTAAGCCCGCTTAAATCCTTAATCTTTAAATCCTAATCCTAAATTCTTTTATGTTAGAACTTTTCAAACACATTTTCCATCTTGATTTCGAATGGCTTTTCCAAAACTATAATGATGTTGTTTACATTATTTTGTTCCTTGTTATTTTTATTGAAACAGGCTTGGTGATAATGCCTTTTCTCCCCGGAGATTCGCTGCTATTTACTGCCGGCTTATTTGCCAATCAAATAAATAAAGTTTCGGGGCAGCCGTTTTTGAGTTTGACTTATCTGCTGGTACTACTGGTTATTGCTGCGGTTGTGGGTGATAATGTGAACTATTGGATAGGTAGGAAAATTGGGCTGAAAGCTCTCCAATTAAAGTTCAGGGGAAAAAATATAGTAAAGCAGGAATACCTGACTAAAACACATTTGTTTTATGAAAAATACGGAACTAAAACGGTTATTTTGGCCCGGTTTGTCCCGATTGTCAGAACCTTTGCGCCTTTTGCTGCAGGCATTTCGGAAATGAATTACAAAAAATTTCTTTCATTCGATATTTTCGGCGGTGCTTTGTGGATATTTAGTTTAACCATTGCCGGTTATTTTTTAGGCGAGTTTCCATGGATCAGAAAAAATATTGAGCTAGCAGCTCTTGCAATTATTTTTATTTCCATACTGCCGATCATTATTGAGATTGCAAAGGCAAAAATGAATAAACAAAAATAGTATAACCGCAGATTACACAGATTTACACAGATTCATTATTCGTTAACATTTTGTAATTTGCAGTATGAATAAAAAATTCGGCTTAATCGGTTACCCGCTCTCTCACTCTTTTTCAGAAAAATATTTTATTGAAAAATTTGAAAGGGAAAATATTCCCGATTGTAAATACAATCTTTACCCGATTGAAAAAATTGAACAATTATCTCAGCTGCTGGCTGATAATCCCGAACTCTGCGGATTAAATGTTACCATACCTTACAAAGAAAGCATAATCCCTTTTTTAGATGAATTAGATGAAAATGCAAAAGCTGTTGGAGCAGTGAATTGTATTAAAATAGTAAAAGATACAGAAACTAAAGCATCAAGGCTGATTGGATTTAATACTGATATATTCGGTTTCAAACAAAGCATAAAACCTTTTTTGGAAACACAGCATCATCGCGCATTGATACTGGGTGCAGGAGGCGGTGCAAAAGCGGTTTCTTTTGTTTTAAAAGAAATAGGCATCGACTGCTTTTTTGTTACACGCTCCAAAAGGGCCGGCAATGTGGAAGACCAGCAGATAGAAAATTTATTTTCATACGAAGAACTCAATGAAAATATCGTTAATGCTTTTAAATTAATCATAAACGCAAGTCCTGTTGGGATGTATCCCAATATAAATGAGGCTCCGGCATTGCCTTACCGCTTTATTTCACATTCGCATTTATTATATGATTTAATTTACAATCCAAACGAAACCGAATTTTTGAAACGCGGTAAATCAAAGGGGGCCTCTGTTGTAAATGGTTTATCCATGCTCCATCAGCAGGCAGAAGAAGCCTGGAGAATATGGAATAAATAAATCTAATTTGAAAATATCCGATTTGCTCATTTCGATTTGAAAACGTATTAGGTAATTTTCAAATTAATAAATAATATAGCCTTAATGAATTTCAATATAATATCCGATTTTCAGCCGACCGGCGACCAGCCTTCAGCTGTTAAACAATTGGTGAACGGCGTTCAAAACAATCTGCCAGCGCAAACATTATTAGGGGTAACAGGTTCTGGAAAAACATTTACCATTGCAAATGTTATTGAGCAGACGCAGAAACCTACACTTATTTTAAGTCATAATAAAACACTTGCAGCGCAGCTGTATGGCGAGTTTAAACAATTTTTCCCAAAAAATGCGGTTGAATATTTCGTAAGTTATTACGATTATTATCAGCCGGAGGCTTTTATTCCTAGCTCTAATACTTACATTGAAAAAGATTTATCAATTAATGATGAAATTGAAAAACTTCGCTTAAGCACCACTTCCGCTTTGCTTTCTGGCAGAAGAGATGTGATTGTAGTTTCATCCGTTTCATGTATTTACGGAATCGGTAACCCTGTTGAATTCCGTAGTAACGTTATTCAAATAAAAAAAGGAGAAGTTATCAGCCGCAATAAATTTCTGCACCGATTGGTGGAAAGTCTTTATTCGCGGACTACGGAAGATTTTTTACGCGGCAACTTCCGCGTGAAGGGGGATACTGTTGATATTAATCTGGCTTATGCCGATTATTCTCTGCGTGTTTCTTTTTGGGGAGATGAAATTGAAGAGATAGAATACTTTGAAACCACTTCAGGCAGGAGCATTGAGAGGCTTGAAAACGTCACTGTTTATCCTGCAAATATTTTTGTTACCAGTCCGGATACTATGAAAAGCGCCATTCATCAGATACAGGATGACATGGTAAAGCAGGTAGATTATTTTAAAGAAATCGGACGCCACCTGGAGGCAAAACGCCTTGAAGACCGCGTTACATACGACCTTGAGATGATGCGTGAACTAGGGTACTGCTCCGGCATCGAAAATTATTCGCGGTACTTTGATAACCGCTCACCGGGCTCACGCCCCTTTTGTTTATTGGATTATTTTCCAGATGATTTTTTAATGGTTGTGGACGAAAGTCACGTTACACTTCCGCAGATACGCGCCATGTACGGCGGTGACCGTGCGCGCAAAGTAAATTTAGTTGATTACGGATTCCGCCTGCCTGCTGCAATGGATAACCGGCCGTTAAAGTTTGAAGAGTTTGAATCAATGATTAACCAGATTATATACGTAAGTGCAACCCCTGCCGAATATGAACTGCAGCGTTCAGAAGGCATCATAGCAGAGCAGGTTATCCGGCCAACGGGGCTGTTAGATCCAATTATAGAAGTCCGCCCAAGCGTAAACCAAATTGACGATTTGCTTGAGGAAATTGATAAAGTGACCAAGCGAGATGAGCGAATCCTGGTAACAACACTTACCAAACGTATGTCGGAAGAGCTTCAAAAATATATGCTCAATATCGGCATCCGCTGCCGGTACATACATTCGGATGTTGAGACGCTGGAACGTGTGCAGATTATGCGTGATTTACGCCTTGGTGTTTTTGATGTGCTGATAGGTATTAACCTGCTGCGTGAAGGTTTGGATTTGCCGGAAGTATCGCTGGTTGCGATACTTGATGCAGATAAAGAAGGATTTCTTCGATCGGACCGCGCTTTAACGCAGACAGCTGGACGTGCAGCACGGAACTTAAACGGCAGGGTAATTATGTATGCCGATAAAATTACCGGATCTATGCAGCGTACAATTGATGAAACTGAACGCAGACGCCAGAAACAGATTGCTTATAATCTTGATCATAATGTTATTCCAATGGCTTTGAATAAATCAAAAGAGTCAATTATGGGCCAGACAACAGTGATTGTTGATTCAAAAGGACACCTGGCAAGGGCATACACCGAGAATGAGGCGATTAATTATGCAGCCGATCCCGTTGTGCAGTATATGAGTAAGGAAGAATTGCAAAAAGCAATTACCCGCACCCGCAAGGCAATGGACGTTGCGGCAAAAGAATTTGACTTTGCTGAAGCAGCCCGTTTGCGGGATGAAATGTTCGCCCTCGAAAAATTGTTCAGCAGTAAATAAATTCGAATAAATTTTCTCAGACTATTTCCCATCTTTTCTGTCATCCTGAGCTTTTCGCGAAGGACCTTGTTTTATGGCTGCATATTTTTCCTGATTTACAAGAACTCTCTTGGCAAAGAACCAATCGGGATAACAGACTAATAAAAAAATTTCTCCTTTTCAAACGATCCATTATTTTTCATATTTTATTTTAAAAGTTTTTTTAGTTCTGTTAGAGAAGAACCAAAACAAACCAGTACATTTGCAGCATGAAATCAGAACAAGTTTTGGTCAAAAAAGTTAACCTGACTAAAAAGCAGAAAGAGTTAATTGAACGAATCGGAATTTTTATGGAGCAGCAAGGGCTTCCTCCTGCTGTGGCTCGAATATGCGGGTTGTTGATGGTGTCGGATAGATTGGAACTGACTTTTGAAGAAATTTACAGCACATTAAATATTAGTAAAAGTGCTGCCAGCAATGCGATTAACCTCCTTTTAAATTCGCATAAAATAGAATATATAACTAAGCCCGGTGATAGAAAACGTTATTTCAAAGTTTGTATTGATCAATGGGAAAAAATGCTGAAAGAAAGACTGCAGGGCTTTTCCTCCTATATTTCTCTTGTTGAGGAAATCCATAACCAGCGGACTAAAAGTACCAAAACCTTTAATGCAAGTCTTAAAGATGCAGTTGGTTTTATAAAATTTATGAGTAAAGAATTTCCTTTGCTGTATGAGAAATGGCAGAAGAGTAAAAAATAATTTAAGCAGAAATGAAACGCATAATACAACATATAATTATCCTGATTTGTCTGCCTTTAATGGCAGCAGCGCAGAAAGAATTAAAATTTAATAACCTCGATTCTGTATTTTCTTTTGCGGATAAAAACAGTTCAGTAATAAAAACAAATGAGCAACAGACTGTCCTGGCAAAATATGAAAAGATAGCAGCCGAAGCCAATGTTGTTAATTTTCGCGACCCTGTTTCATTTGCGCTTACTAATAATACACAGCTGCCTGTAAACTTTATTCCTGCCGAATTGTTGGGCGGTCCGAAAGGCACATTCAAACAAATTACTTTTGGACAGCAGTATGTAAGTAATTTCAGCATTACTCCTCAGATTGATATAATTAATCCGGGTGCTTGGGCTCAGATAAGAACAGCAAATATTAATGTAGATTTAACTGCTGTTCATAATTTGATTAACAAAACATCCCTCTATGAATCAATTGCAGCATGTTATTATAATATAACATCCATGCAGGAACAGATTATAATCACACAAAAAAATACAGCAGCTGCCGATACTCTCCTGCTGATTGTAAATAATAAACTTGCCCAAGGCTTGGTTCGTCAGCAGGATGTAAATGATGCGTCAATCAATAAACTTACGCTGCAGGATAAATTAAATCAGCTTAAAATTTCATTGGAGCAGCAATATAACAGCTTAAAAATTTTATGTGATATTACTCCCGGTACCGATTTAATTATTGAAGATGCCCTGAATTACAATCAGCAGTTCAGCTCTGATATGACAGTGAATTCACAGCTGCAGTTTAAGTCGTCTGCTTTACAGGCAGAATCGGCAAAAGCTGATTTAAGAGCTAACAGGTTATCCAATCTTCCGGTACTTTCTCTTATCTATTCTAATTCTTATTATCAAAACAGCAATGATAAATTTTTGGATAATAACCCGAATAATAAGTGGCTGAATTCGGTTTATGTGGGAGCAAAAATAACTTTTATGCTGCCGGACGTAAACCGCCTTTTAAATTCCAGAAATTCTAAAATCAACTATCATATTTCTATGATCAGTCTGGAGCATAATAAAATTCAAAATGATATTGCAAACAGCCAGCTGCAATTAGATTACGAAAAAGCCTTTTCTCAATTCTTGACTTCCAAGCAGGTGTTTTTATTGAAAGAAGAAAATTATAAAATGGCCTTTAATCAGTATAATCAGGCTATTCTGCCATTCGATAAACTGCTGACTGCTTTTAATGATATGCTGCTGAACCGTTATAATTACAGCAGTGCTTTGGCCAATGTGCTTTATACAAAATCTAAGATTGATATTAATAATAAGATAAAATGAGAACTTCAATTCAAGTGCTGACTATTATTTCGGGATTGGCAATGCTGAGCTCCTGCGGCAAGAAAACGGCAGATACAAAACCGATACGAAAAGATATTACCGAAACTGTTTTCGCTTCAGGTATTCTTGTGCCGGATAATCAGTATAACTTAACTGCACAGAGCGAGGGCTATATCATTGCCTTAAATTTTATTGAAGGAGATACTGTAAAAAAAGGAAGTGTATTGGCGGTGATTGATAATAAACAGAATGATTATAATGCAGAAAGCGCAGATGCACTTTTATCAATTGCAGGTGCGAATGTTTCGCCAAACGCTCCTGCTCTGAAACAGGCTGAAGCAAATATTGAATTGGCCAAACTTAAATTGAAGCAGGATGAACTGCAGGCTGAGCGGTATAAAAAGCTGTATGCTGATAAAAGTGTTTCTAAACTTGAGTATGAAACTGCTTCGCTCGCAATGGAAAATTCAAAAACAAATCTTACCGCTTTGCAGGACAGTTATAACCTGTTAAAGCAGCAGGCAGAACAGCAGCTGATTATTCAGAAATCGCAGAAAGGCATTAACAGTGTATTTCAGGGCAACAATGAAATTAAGGCAGTTATCGGCGGAAAGATATTTCAGAAATTTAAGCAACTTGGAGATTATGTTCGCAAGGGAGATGTAATTGCTGTTATCGGAAATCAAAATGATATTTATGCTAAACTGAGCATTGATGAAACTAATATTTCGAAAATTCAGCTTGGGCAGAAAGCAATCATTCAATTGAATACCAATAAAGAAAAAAACTATAACGGTGCTGTAAGCGAGATATATCCTGCGTTTGATGAGCAGGCGCAATCGTTTTACTGTAAAGTTAAATTTGCTGATAAGATGGATTTCAGAATTTCAGGAACACAGCTGCAGGCGAATGTTATAATCGGCGAAAGAAAAAATGTGCTTGTTATTCCTAAAAATTATTTAGGGTATGGAAACAAAGTAACTATAAAAGGCAAAGGGCAGACAACTATTGAAACAGGATTTATTTCTAATGACTGGGTAGAGATTACCAAAGGACTTGATGAGAATACCGTTATTAGTTTGGAATAAAAGTAAAATTGTCTCGCAAAGGCACAGATACGCAGAGAAATATTAAGATGTGTTTTTAAACTTTGCGGCTTAGCGTCTTTGCGAGAGAAAAAATAAGCATCTAAAAAAACAGTTACTTCAACAACAATAAATCAATGGCAGGAGTAAATACCGAAATTGCACTTACCCATATTCTTACGCGAAAACGGCAGACCATTGTTGCTGCATTAGGCGTTATGATTGGTATTGCAATATATATATGTTTGAATACTTTGGTAATCGGCACCAACCGTTATTCTGACAATGCAATATTTAAAACAACTCCACATATCCGAATTTATAAAGAAGATGAAGTAAGTCGTCCTTTAACAAAAGATTCCATTCAAAAAAAATCAACTGTAATAGTTAATCCTAAAATATCCAACATCTCTAAAAACCTTATTAATCCTGTAAAGTTATTAGATGAAATTAAAAGTCAGCCCGAAGTAACTTCGGCAGCGCAGATGGTAACTGCTAATTTGTTTTACAACAACGGCAAGTCGCAGCTCAATGGATCAGGCTGGGGAATCAATATTGCTGAGGCAAATGCTATGTTTGATATCCAATCGACTATGGTTGACGGCGATTTAAGAACGCTCTTAAATACACCTAACGGAATTATTCTCGGCGTGGGTATTGCAGATAAATTAAGCCTTAAACGGAATGATAACTTAAGTGTGATTTCATCCATCGGCGTGATAAAACTGATGAAAGTTGTAGGATTTTTTAAAACAAGCAACCTTGTTACTGATAAGGGTAAATCATATATGAATCTTGCTGCAGCACAGCAGCTGCTGGGACAGGGACCGAGTTATGTTACCGATATTTATGTGAAAATTAAGGATCCTGATCAAGCTCCTAAGTATGCCGCTGAACTTAGTAAGATTACCGGTTATACTTCTGAAGACTGGCAGACAGCCAACGAATTATTTGTTGCCGGAAAAAAAATAAGAGCAATTATGTTTGCTGTTATATCATGGGCAATACTGCTGGTGGCGGCTTTCGGAATTTATAATATTGTAAATATGACTATCACTCAAAAGATGAATGACATTGCAATTTTAAAGGCCAACGGCTTTTCTGGGATGGATGTGATTAAAATATTTGTAACCGAGGCAATGATAATGGGTATCATAGGCACCATCATGGGATTTCTGCTGGCTGCATTAATAGTAAATCTATTAAGTCATATTTATATAGGCGCTGATATCGGTTATTTCCCGATTGAGTTTGAACTCTCGGTATCACTTACAGGTGTGTGGGTTGGTCTGCTTGTTACATTCGGCGCAGGTTTTATTCCGGCACGTAAAGCCGCTAAGGTTGATCCTGTTGCAATATTCAGAAAATAATGGAAAAGAAAGTAATTCTCAAAACAGAGGGCATAGGTAAATATTTTTACGATCCTATTGAATTTAAAGTATTGGATAATATTTCGTTTGAAGCCTATAAAGGCGAATTCCTTACCCTGGTTGGTAAATCGGGCAGCGGAAAATCAACGCTGCTGTATATTCTTTCAACTATGGATACCGATTACGAAGGCCGATTAATTATTGATGATGAAAAAATAACCGGGCAGAGTTTGAATAATTTAGCCGCTATCCGGAATAAAAATATTGGTTTTGTTTTTCAGTTCCATTATCTGCTTCCCGAATTCAGCTGTTTAAAAAATATTATGATTCCTGCTCTTAAATTAGGCAAATATTCACATGCCGAAGTAGAACAGCATGCGTATGAAAAATTGAAAATGCTGGGCATTGAGGATCAGGCTTTAAAACCTGCCTCAAAGCTTTCGGGCGGACAGCAGCAGCGCGTTTCAATTGCCCGCGCACTTATTAATTCTCCCAAAATAATTATGTGTGATGAACCAACCGGAAATTTAGACAGCAAAAATTCACGCATTGTTTTTGATATTTTTCAGCAGGTTGCCAGGGATTTCGGGCAGACAATAATTGCAGTAACCCATGATAATGATTTCGCCGCGGCTTCCGACCGTACCATCGAACTTTCGGATGGTAAAATATTAAATCAATGATATTTTAGTATAAAAAAAGTGTTTTTATACTAATCTTCTTTTAAAATCCCCGATTCAATCCTATTTATTATGCAAACCTGTCATGTTTTTAAAAACTGACAGGTTTTGCCATTATTGATCAGTCTATTTTCCCATAAATTTTTGAGTTTCAGGAACAAACCTGAACAGGAAAATGATTTTCTTGTATAAGAAAATGAAAAACCTGTAAAGGAAAATGATTTTCTTGTATAAGAAAATGAAAAACTTGTAAAGGAAAATGATTTTCTTGTATAAGAAAATGAAAAACCTGTAAAGGAAAATGATTTTCTTATATAAGAAAATGAAAAACCTATTCAGAAATAGAATTTTCCAAGCTAGTTCAAAGATTTTCCAAGCTTGGATGACAAATTTTCAAGCCACATCCATAAAACAACTAAATATTATTTGAGAAATGCGGCAATTGCTTCGTCTTTTTTTTTAATTTAGATATGTGGGAAGACAGGTTTATAAAGAAATAGGTGCGTAGATTTAGTATTGAAGGATAAGATATGCGAGTTTCGCGGTTCAAACCTCTTCCAATAATTATTATGAAGACGAAATTAACTCTTTGTTTATTCTTTCCATTGCTTTCTTTGGGACAGACAAAATTCAATCCGCGATTTATTAAACAATCATTAATACAAAATGATACTTCAATAATAAACAATACGGATTTAAAAATATATCGGCTATTTGATACACGAGATTCTGCAAGTGGCATAAGATATTTTAATTATCCTTTGGAAATGGGAACACATATTTGTAATAATAATAATAATAATTTAACAGTTAATACTGGTGGCGTACTTTTTACAATTCAACGCGAAGGCTTGCATATTGAACAAAAGAAGGATACAATTTGCAAAAAAGAAATTAAGAGTACATGTTTCAAGACCCATCGAATAACTACAACACTCAAATCTGGAGACTTTTATATCAGTTATGATACAACAAAAAAGTATTTTGCAACTCAAATAGGAAAAATGAAAATTTCTCCTACATCATTAGGATGTGATGATACAGGTAGAAATCCATTTAAAATTACAAGAAATGGCAAATCGATTTATTTCAAAGATATTGGCAACTTAACATTCTTTGAATATGATATTGAGAAAGATGGGATGAAAGAATTATACATTCTTAATTCTTTCAGTTGTAGGGGGCGTTTGGAAATTTATAAAATAGATATTAAATAGTACGGCAAAAGATTTCACAGATCCCAAACAAATTGAATTAAAAAAATCCCAATTCTTTTTACCCAATAAAATCAATGCCTCATCCAAACATCCTAATCAGCACCGAAAAACAAAAGCTTGATTTAGTTTTTATTCATCATTTTATTGCCGCCTCATATTGGGCAAAAGGAAGAACAATTGAAGAAGTTAAAATCTGCATTGATAATTCTTTAAATTTCGGCGTATATTTAAACGGAAAACAAATAGGCTATGCCAGAGTAATTACAGATTATATTATATTTGCCTACCTGATGGATGTATTTATTGATGTAAACTATAGAAAGCAGGGCTATTCAAAATTGTTAATCGAAAACATTTTATCAAACAGCCTTCTCAAAAATGTTAAAACATGGAAACTTGCAACACAGGATGCACATTACCTATATAAAAAATTCGGATTTAATTCAATAGAACATCCTGAAAGAATGATGGAGAAAAGAAATAAAATTTAGATAAAAGCATTTGGATTTTATTACTTTAAAATCCTTTCACGATTCAATTTATATTCATTAAAATTAATTAAGGCAGCTTACTAAACAAGATGAGCAAAAGGGACAATAAAACTAGAGGTGCCAGTACGGTGTATCTCCACTTAACAGATATGTATGATATTGGTGAAGATAAAGGAGTTGTAATAAAAGCATTGAAACTGCTTGAGGAAGGCGAAGTTTATACGTATAAAAATACAACCATTAAAAAAATTGCGCCAAATAAATTTGAAGTAGATAAAGTAATTGTTGGACATTAATAATACAGACTGTTTGGTGTATGGAAGATAAAATGAATAGAATGATGGAGAAAGAAAGCAATTATGTAAAACCTCCCAATTACTTAAATTCAGCCGAAACTTCATTAGTGGTTATAGGTATCCGGAAAGACGGGATAATTGAAATGAGGTTTAACCAAAATCATTATATAGTAAACAAAAAAGATCAGTTAGAAATTCATGATGCATTTATGCGGCTCACAGATAACGGCCGCGCCCCTTATCATATCCTTGTCATTCCCGGCTTATACGGCACTGTAACCAAAGAAGCCATGCGAATAGAAATATTTGAAAAAGAAGCCTATCAAAATCAGCTTTCCATGTCCATTGTTACTCATGGCATAACCCAGATGATATTAGGACGTTTGTTTTTTATATTAAAAAAAACAAAACCGAAATTTCCGACTAATTTGTTTTCCTCCGAAGAAGCCGCAGTAAAATCAATTTTAAATGACAAGAATATTGATGGCAAAAATCCTGCTCCACTTTAACCATGCTTAAAATATGCTGCATACTTTATTTCCTCCTGATTTCACCTGTGAATAAAATTTTTATTGACAATGCCGCAATTTGGAAACAACTCGATGAAACTACCTGGCGGAAAGAGAATAACTGGGCAGGGGAGGGCTATACCTTTTATCAGACTAATGACGGCGTAAAACGATGTGTAAGCCAGGTTTATGGCAGCGGTGTATATGTTGTTAGTGAACTCACCTTTTATAAAGTGGAAATAAAAAATGATACTATTCAGCTTCTGATTAATATCGCTGCTTCTCCCGCTCATCGCGATTATCAGGTAATGGAAAAGCTTATTTTAAATGATGGTAAAATGAAAACCTCTGATAATAAATTCTCTTTTGTTTTATTCTCTAAAACCCCTGTCATCTATGACATTCAAAATCCTTCTTCAGGAAAAATGATCCCTATTGAAGAGCTGAAGAAACATCAGGAATAAAAAAATTGTTAAAGCCACTGCAATATTATTTTAATTTTTTTTGCTTTTATACTATAGTAAATTGGAAAAATTAACCTCAGCATCTTAAACTTTATTAATTTTAAACAAAAAAACATGACCGAACATTTAGATAAAATTAAAAAGGCTGTAGAACCTCTTCGGCAGCAGATTATTAATCATAAAGTTTATTCGGTGATTGATGATTTGGACGATCTTAAAATTTTTATGCAGCATCATGTTTATGCTGTCTGGGATTTTATGTCATTACTTAAATCACTGCAGAATAATCTTACCTGCACTTCCGTTCCTTGGTTTCCTAAAGGTACACCAGATACAAGATATCTTATTAATGAAATTGTTGTAGGTGAAGAATCAGATCTGGATAGTGCAGGAGGAAGAAAAAGCCATTTCGAACTATACCTCGAAGCTATGGGGCAATGCGGAACAGACACTTCTCAAATTGATAAATTTATTGAGGTATTAAAAAAGACAGGAGATTTAAATTTGGCTTTTACATCTGCCGATACACCTCAAAATGCACGAGCATTTGTTGACTTTACTTTTAAAATTATTGGAAGCAATAAAGATTACCTGCAATCGGCAATTTTTACTTTCGGACGGGAAGATCTTATTCCTGCAATGTTTCTTTCAATAGTAAATGACATGCACAAAAAATTTCCGGGCAATATTTCAATTTTTAAATATTATCTTGATAGGCACATAGTTGTTGACGGAGACCATCACAGCCATCTTGCATTAAAAATGACATCAAATCTTTGTGATAAAAATGAGCAATTCTGGAAAGAAGCAGAACAGGCATCAATTGAATCGCTTCAAAAGCGCATTGATCTATGGGATGGAGTTTATAATGAAATTAAATTAAGAAAAACATCTGTTAAAAATAAATTAAAATCAATAGTCATGAAAGAAAATGAAAGTTTATTCGAAAGAATCGGAGGTTCAAACGCTGTAGATGCAGCAGTAGATATTTTTTATGCAAAAGTCCTTGCAGATGAAAAAGTGAGCCGCTTTTTTACAAACACCGATATGAAAACACAAAGAGGTAAAATGAAAATATTTTTATCCTACGCATTTGGTGCGCCTTTGGCATATACAGGTAAAAATATGCGAGATGCACATGCTCATGCGAATATAAAGGGTGAACATTTTAATGCTGTTGCAGGACATTTGGTTGCCACACTGCAGGAATTAAAGGTAGCTCAGAATTTAATTGATGAAGTTGTTGCAATAGCCCTTAGTGTTAAAGATGATGTACTAACGCATTAAACTATATTAGATTGAACGAAATAAAAAACACCGTGTATTTTTACACGGTGTTTTTTATAAATAAAATTTCAGAAATGTTTTTTACTCTACAACAACTACTAAATATTTTGAAGCGCTCCAGAATTCTTCTGCGTTAAGAATAGTAAGCTTTTCTGCTTTGCCGTCAGCTCCTTCAATTTTATAGGAGGCAGGAGGATGTGTAGTAATCAATTTTGCTTTTTTTGCTGCAAGCATAATAGTGTTTGTTGATGAAATATCAACTTTAGTAAAATAACTTTTATTAAAATCTTCTTTCATTTTTTGAATCTTGCCCAAACCTATAAATCCGCCTTCTTTGGTCAATACTCCGTTTTTAACTAATTCCTTAGCTGTACCGAAAGCATAAAAGGCAGTATTTAATTTTTCAGTTTTAACCTGAGATTCCTGCGTTGCTTCATGATAATTAATATTAAGGTTAGTCATTGCAACATTCAATTGCTCCAGCTGCGTTTTTAAGTCGCCGATCTGTGCATCTTTCGATTCAATTTCAGAAGTTAAGCGTGTGATAAATTTTTCAAGCTCTTCATTTTTCTTATTGGAAGCATTCAGTTTTGTTTTCATAGCAGCAAGGCGCTGCTTGTTTTTATTCATAATATCGTACATCGCCTGGATGTCAGAAACAATCTGTTCCTGTTTTGTTTTGCGCATCTCAGGGTCTTTGCTGGTTGCAGTAACAATTTTTTCCTTTGCTTTGATTTGATCAAGGTTATCCTGAATTTCATTAAAACCGCGGATAAACGACTGCATACTTGAATCCTGATCATGGATACGCACCTGCTGACCGCCGGCAACCGCCCTTAAACTATCTTCTGCCGACAAAATACCTTTTTGTTTATTGCCTCCGCAGCCGAAAGCCAATGGTAAAAACACAATTAAATAAAATAATTTTTTCATTTGAATTTTTGGTTTTAAAATTTCGTCAAAGATATTGAAATAAGGATTAGCAAGGATGGTAGATAAGAAAAATAAATGTTTTATGGCAGGCTTGTCGTTAAACCAAGGAGTTCCTTGCATGCATAACTCTAAAATATTTTATTCTCTCGTTGCCTATTTTCTATTGCATATTGCACGTTGCTCATTGCCTTTTTTGCCTATTCCCTATTTATTCTTCCCCCGCAATCTCAATAGGTTCGGCACTATTATTTAAGATAGCCAGTACATCTTCAATATGATAAGTACTGCTGTTGAATCTATTGGAGAGCACAATAACATTGGTCTGATCGCTTAGCCTTCTGAAAAAAAGACTGCTGTAGCCATGCCACCATCCGTTGTGGTAAACTATTTTACCGCCGCTGCCATCATCGTTCAAACGCCATCCTAAACCGTAATTGCGTCTGCCCTTGTGTTCATTGCTGTAACCGGTATAAGCTTCCTCAATAGTTTTTTTCTTTAAAATTTTCTCGGAATACAAAGCCTGGTTCCATTTGAACAAATCTTCGACTGTTGAATAAATTCCTTTATCCCCTACTACATCATCGGCAAATACATCCTTGTCGGCAAGGCCGGAAGCATTATGACCAATAGTTTTATTTTTATGGATTGAATCATTCTTAGCGCTGTGAACCCAGGTATTATTCATTCCTAGAGGTTTGAAAATATTCTCTTCCATAAAATCAGCATAAGTCAGCTTCGAAATTTTTTCAATAACCATTGCCAGCAAAGCATAATTGGTGTTGCAGTATTCAAATTTTTTATTGGGAGGCGCATACAGCGGAGGTTTATCGTTTAAAATAATTTCCATCATTGAATTATTATCAAAGGTTTTCCCGTTGTAACAATTGTTTTTGTCGCAGTATGGTTCGCAGTAATAAAGATAATTTCCCAGCCCTGAGCGGTGTGAAAGCAATAGCTGAAGGGTAATGTTTGGATAAGGAAAATCTGGGAAAAATTGCTGCATCTTATCCGTCAGTTTTAATTTACCCTGATCTTTCAATAATAAAACTGCTGCGGCCGTTAATGGTTTTGAAGTAGATGCTAATTGAAAAGCAGAATTTATGTTTAAAGAATCTTTAGTTTTTAAATTAGAAAAACCAAAAGCATTCTTGTAAATTATCTGCCCGCGCTGAGCAATCAATACACAGCCGTTGAAACCTGCGGTTTTAGCTTTTTCTGTGAAAAGAGAATCCAGCAAATGTGTTTTTTTATCTGCATGAATCTCTGTCAAAATTTCTTGGATGCTGTCGTTCTGCGCTGCTATCGAAGATAACAGAAGTGCTTTTGCATTAGATTGATTATTTCCACAGGAAAATAGAAAAATGGATGCAGTAAATAAAAAGAAATAGGTGATTTTAGATGAAAACATTTAACACATATTACTGGTAAAAATTAAAATAGCTGCAGGCTCAATAAAAAATTTCTTTTTTTGCCAAACCCAACAAACATAAAGGTAAGAAATAAAATTCGGGAAACAGTTGTTATCTGCGTCTTTCTTCAGCTTCCTGAACTATTAATTCCTTCCCCCTTAAAGCTTTGCCGTTTAATGTTTCAATAGCTTTCTGCCCGTCTTCCTTTTTTGCCATCTCTAAAAATGCAAATCCTTTCGATTCCCAGGTAATAGTATCATACACTATTTTTGTAGATAAAACTTCGCCGAATTTCGCGAAAATCCCTTCTAATTGGGCTTCGTTAATATCAGCGTCAATATTTTTAATGAATAATTTCATGTTTTTACTTTATAAATTTATCAGTTTTGATGAAGTTCAGCGTTGCTGATATAAAATTGTATTTACCGCTCGCTGCAACATTCTATTTTAATGTTAAACTTTCACAAAAGTATTTGTTTTATTGATTTTTGTTTAACTTTGAGAAACTATTTATTAAAAATGAAAAAGTTAATAACTCCGGTTTTGTTTTTGTTTTACTCTTCGCTCATTATTGCGCAAAGCGCAGATGATGACTATTACAAGAGTACTTCACCGAATTTTTTATCGAAAGATAAAGTGTCATCTTCCATCAGTTTTGGAACCGGCGTAAGCTTTTTAAATTCATCCAAAAGCACTGCATTTACAACTTACATTGCTCCAAAGATCGGATATCAAATCACTCAGAAGTTCAAATTGAATATCGGCTTAATGCATTATACAGTTTCAGGCAATACATTTATGCCCTTGGGTTCAAACGAATCTATTTTAAATAATAGCAGCAAAACAATTACCGGCAATTTTCTTTTTGTGGAAGGACAGTATCAATTGAACCCGAAGTTAACCATGTCAGGCGCTGTAATGTTCGACGGAAATAACCTAAACACCTCTCCGAATAATTTCAAAGCTGTTTCACTGGGGCTTGATTACAAAGTTTCTGAACATGCTTCAATCGGCATCAAAGCAACCGTTTCGCACGGCTATTCAGGTTACAATGTTAACCCGGGAATTGGAAACAATTATTATTATCCCAACGGAATCAATTCTTTCGGCAGGTTTTCGCCCTTCATTCAATAACGGGCAAACCATAAAAAATCGGCTGCTTTGGTTCACTTAAATTCAAAAAGCTTCAGATGAAAAATCATAAATTAAAAATTGTTAATTCCTAAAATGCCCGCAGATATAGTAAGTGAATGCGATTACCTCGAAGTTTCCGGCGCCCGTGTACATAACCTTAAAAATATTGATGTAACCATTCCGCGTAATCAGCTGGTTGTAATAACCGGTTTGAGCGGCAGCGGAAAGTCATCCCTTGCTTTCGATACAATTTATGCCGAAGGGCAGCGGCGTTATATCGAAAGTTTCTCAGCTTATGCCCGCCAGTTTTTGGGCAATATGGAACGCCCCGATGTTGATAAAATAACGGGCTTAAGTCCTGTTATTTCGATCGAACAGAAAACTGTAAATAAAAATCCCCGCTCTACAGTCGGTACTATCACTGAAATTTATGATTTTCTTCGGCTGCTTTATGCGCGTGCATCAGAGGCATACTCGTATGTAACCGGCGAAAAAATGGTCCGGTATTCAGACGACCAGATTTTAAATCTAATCTTTGAAAGATACAGCGAAAAAAAAATTCTACTGCTTGCACCGATTGTGAAAGGTCGAAAAGGCCACTACCGTGAGCTGTTTGAGCAGATAAAAAAATGGGGATTTCTACGAGTAAGAATTGACGGTGAAGTTAGAGAGTTAACCAAACGCTTTGAATTAGACCGTTACAAGGTTCATGATATCGAAATTGTAATTGACCGGTTAGAAGTGAATGAAGCATCGCGCCAGCGTATCTCTGAATCATTGCAGTTAGCCATGAAGCAGGGCAAAGGCATCATTATGGTGCAGCCGTTTACAACAGGCGGTTTTGAAGAAGAGTACGGAAAGGTTGATTATTACAGCCGGCATTTAATGTGTCCTGTATCCGGTATTTCTTATGATGAGCCGCAGCCTAATTTGTTTTCATTTAACTCGCCTTACGGAGCATGCCCTAAATGCAATGGTTTAGGACTTGTATCTGAAATCGACATCAATAAAATAATTCCGAATAAAAAATCTACTATCAGAAAAGGTGGGATTACCCCCATCGGCGCATACAAAGCAACATGGATTTTTAAACAGCTTGAAGCAATCGGCGACAAATACGGTTTTAATTTAGATACGCCTTTAGAGGATATTTCGGATGAAGCCATAAATACTATTTTATTTGGTTCGGATGAAATATTTAAAATGAAGCAGTTTCCAGAGAGCTCTGCAACAAGCTACAGCATTGCATTTGAAGGAATTGCTAATTTCATCTCTAAACAAAACGATGAACAAAGCTCGCCAACTATCGAAAAATGGGTGCAGGGTTTTATGAATAAGGTAACCTGCCCTAAATGCAATGGCACAAGGCTCAAAAAAGAATCTCTCCATTTTAAAATCGATAATAAAAATATTACAGAGCTGGCGGAAATGGGAATTATTGAACTGAATGAATGGTTCTTTAATATTGAAGCCCGCTTAAATGCAAAACAAAACATTATTGCAAAAGAAGTAGTAAAAGAAATCCGCACCCGCATTTTATTTTTGCTGGATGTTGGTTTGGATTATCTGTCATTGAACAGAAGCTCCAGGAGCCTTTCAGGAGGAGAGGCACAGCGCATCAGGCTGGCAACTCAGATAGGATCTCAGTTAGTAGGTGTTTTGTATATTTTAGATGAACCCAGTATCGGCCTGCATCAGCGCGACAATGTGCGTTTGATCAATGCACTCAAAAATTTAAGAGACATCGGCAATTCCGTAATTGTTGTGGAGCATGATAAAGAAATGATTTTAGCTGCTGACCATGTTATTGACATCGGTCCAAAGGCCGGAGTGCATGGGGGCAAGATTATTGCGCAGGGCACTCCCAAAGAAATTTTGAAATTCGATACACTTACTGCCGCTTACATTAACGGCGCAAAAGAAATTAAAATTCCTTCAGAAAGAAGAAAAGGCAATGGCAAATCATTAGTTCTGAAAGGCGCATCCGGCAATAATTTAAAAAATGTTTCAGTTGAATTTCCTTTGGGTAAATTAATCTGCGTAACAGGAGTTTCAGGAAGCGGAAAGTCAACATTGGTGAATGAGACCCTTTATCCGATTTTAAATAAACATTTTTACCGCTCCGAAAAAAAGCCCATGCCTTATAAATCCATTACAGGTTTAGAGCATATTGATAAAGTAATTGAAATTGATCAATCTCCTATAGGGCGCACACCGCGGAGCAACCCCGCAACTTATACTGCCGTTTTTGCAGATATACGAAATTTGTATTCTGAAATTCCTGAGGCTAAAATCCGCGGTTATAAACCCGGCCGTTTTTCTTTCAATGTAAAAGGCGGCCGCTGTGAAACCTGCCAGGGTGCGGGATTAAGAACAATTGAAATGAATTTTTTACCCGATGTATATGTTAACTGCGAAACATGCGGCGGGAAACGTTATAACAAAGAAACGCTTGAAATCCGTTACAAAGGAAAATCAATCAGTGATGTATTAAACATGACAATTGATATTGCAGTTGAATTTTTTGCAGGCATCCCTTCCATTATTCAAAGAATAAAAACGCTGCATGATGTGGGGTTGGGCTACATAACGCTTGGTCAGCAAAGTACAACATTGTCGGGCGGAGAAGCACAGCGTATAAAATTAGCCGCTGAATTATCCAAACGCGATACAGGGAATACATTTTACATCCTGGATGAGCCCACAACAGGCCTCCATTTCGAAGATATACGTATATTGCTTGAAGTGCTTGATAAGCTTGTCAACAGCGGTAATACCGTTTTAGTTATCGAACATAATATGGACATAATAAAAGTTGCCGATCATATTATTGATTTAGGTTTGGAAGGCGGTAACGCGGGAGGTACAATACTTTGCGAAGGTGCACCCGAAAAAATAATTAAAAATAAAGTAAGCTATACTGCAAAATTTTTAAAAGAAGAGCTGCACCCATCCTAAACTTGCAAAAGGCCTGGAGATGTGGATGAGATTATTATATTTGCAAAATAGTTTTTAGAATAAATTGAAAAAATAATTAATTAACTAATAAATTACTCTTCGCAATCTCTTATTTGAAGGGATAAGCCGGGGTCTCTGCTATGACAAATCAAGACGAAGAAAAAATACGCAAAGCTTTTGCTGCGAAAGATTGGAACGATATAAAAGCATCGGACTCCTGGCAGATTTTTAAAATAATGAGCGAGTTTGTTGAAGGCTTCGAAAAAATGAGCCGCATCGGACCCTGTGTTTCCATTTTTGGTTCAGCCCGTACAAAACCAGAAAACCCTTATTACAAACTTGCAGAAGAAATTGCTTTTAAACTTACACGTGAAGGTTATGGAGTTATCACAGGCGGCGGACCGGGCGTTATGGAAGCGGCTAACAAAGGTGCTAAAGCAGGCGGAGGCAGGTCGGTTGGATTAAACATTGATCTGCCTTTTGAGCAAAGTGCTAACCCGTTTGTTGATAATGATAAAAATATCAACTTCGATTATTTCTTTGTTCGTAAAACAATCTTCTTAAAATATTCCCAGGGCTTTATTGCAATGCCGGGAGGTTTCGGAACGCTCGATGAATTGTTTGAAGCTATAACATTAATTCAGACAAATAAAGTAGCCCATTTTCCGATTGTTTTAGCCGGAAAAAAATATTGGGAAGGCCTAATGATCTGGGTAAAAGAAACAATGTTATTGGAAGAACATAATATCCATGAAAAAGATTTAGATCTTTTTAAAATAGTTGATACTGCCGATGAAGCCGTGGCAATTATCAATGAATTCTACTCAAAGTATTTACTGAAACCGAATTTCTAGTAAATGAAAAAATTGCTGTATTCATTCATGTTCATTATGTCTGTTTTACCGGCAGCTGCACAAGACTGTTTAGGGTATTATTACGATTACAATAATCACTTTTATGTATTCGATAAAGGAAATAATGTTCAGTTAGAAAGCAGTCATGTTGACAGCGTCAGAGCGGGTAATGATTATCTCGCCTATATTGATTTTAAGGGTAACCTGCGTGGTTATTTCAACGGCGAAACTCAGACATTAGAGGAAGCCATTCCAAGTTCAATGAAAGCAACAGCTCATGCTATGGTGTATAAAATGCAGGTGCGTTTAATGATTTTCGAAAATGGAAAAACAAAACAATTGGCATCTTCTGTCACCCGTTTTTTTGCAGGAGATGATATTGTTGTATGGCAGGCTTATCCCAGCCTAGATATTTTGGCTTACGAAAAAGGAGAAATAAAAATTATTGAAGAAGCTGTATCTACAAAAGCCATTAATAATGGCAAAGCTGGAAAAAATATTTTTGCTTACAGCGATCTTAGTTTTAATTTTAAAGTTTATTTCAACGGCACTGACTACGATACACAAAGTTCAAATATTTACAATTACCAATGCGGGAAAAATACTGTCGCCTATCTCGATAAATTCAATAACTTATTTAATGTTTTTTATAAAGGCGAAGTAAAAACAATCAGTAATGTACTGCCCCTTAGTTATACCGTTGCAGATGACATGGTGAGCTATGTTGATGCAGGTAATAATTTTATGGTTTATTACAAGGGCGAACCAATTAAAATTGAATCATACGTTCCTGCCAAATACAAAGTACTTAATAACATTATCATTTATTATAATAAGCCGGAGCTGAAATTATTTTACGGCGGTAAAGTTTTTGTTCTTGAAAATTTTATTGACCAGCCGGATACTTTGCAGGTTGGTATAAGTTCAGCATTATACCTTGATAATAACAAAAGAGCAAAGTATTTTTATAAAGGAAAAATTGTTGATAATTTTTTAATTGAACCAGCTAAAAAGATAGAGCTGTACCGCGATCTGCCGGTTTTAAATTACGGCAACAACAACATTGGCTTCTTATACAACGGTAAGCTGTATGAATATGAAACAAATGTTAACTGAGCATTTTTTTACACACTCTTTCGGCAAATAAATATAAATTTCACTTATATTATTTTATTATGCATTTCTTGTTAATAACACTCTATTAACAAATATTAAGTCTCTCTGCCCCCCTCCATTAAACAGTTGATTTTATAAGCCATACGAACCTTTCGAATGGCAATAGCTGTATATTTTTTTTATTTCAAATCCTAGGGTTATTAACAAAACCCTGTTTACAATTACAAAGCAAGCGGGCTAAAAACCAAAATCAAATAGAATAGTTTTGCTCAGCTAAAATAAATGTAATGCATATTATATACGTTAAGTATGAAAAAAAGCATTACCTATTTTTTAATTCAAAGAACATGATAAAGAAAATTTCACTGACCATAGTTTTATTTCTTGCTGTGGTTGGCTTGATTGATTCGCAAAATGCAAAAAGCGGAATACCTGAAAAAAGCAGACAGCTTCCCTCATTAGCTGTGGGTACAGGAGTTCTTTCATTTGACGGTGATATTGGGAACGGAATAAACTTAAGTTCTTTGAGTAAAGTAAGGCAGGGATTTAACGTTGTTCTTGAGCAGCGCATAGGGCGAATTTTCGGAATATCATTAAGCGGTATTTACGGAAAATTAGGTGACAGCGAAAGAGGATCGGCGAGAAACTTAAACTTTGAATCAAAAATTATGCAAGCCGATTTTAACATTGTTCTTCATCTCGATAATGATTTTTTATTTAAACGAACCAGCGTATTTGCACCATATCTTTTCTCAGGCATAGGCTTTTTGAAATACGATCCTTATTCTGATTTAAAAGATAAAAACGGAGTAAATTATAATTATTGGAAAGATGGCACCATCCGCGATAAACCAGACAGTACTATCGGCGCAAAAGTTATTCAGCGTGATTATACCTATGAAACAAAATTAAATGACAGTGCAAAATATACTGGCACTACCATGGCAATTCCTGTTGGACTTGGAGTAAATTTAAAAATTACAGATAACATATATGTAAATCTTGCAGCGTCTTATTATTTCACATTCACTGATTATCTCGACAATCTGAAAGCAGGAAGCGGTAACGACCGCTATTTATTTCTTCATGCTGCAATTCAGTACAACTTCGGAAAACCTTATGACGACAGTAACCCAGTTTATAAAACAGTAGATTTTTCATCCTTGGATAAATTGGATACCGACGGTGATGGTGTAAAAGATGGAGAAGACCGCTGCCCAGGTACTCCAAAAGATGTGAAAGTGGATCTTATGGGATGTCCTTTAGACAGTGATGAAGACGGTGTGCCAGATTATTTGGACAAGGAACCGCTTACTAAAAAAGGTGTTTTTGTCGACGTGAATGGTGTTACTCTCACAGAAAAAATGCTTGCGCAGCAACAATCGCAGTATAATGCACAAGCTACTGATAGAAGCAAGTTGTTTAATGAAAACCCCAGCATGAAATTTTTAAAGGAGGCAGAAGCTAAAAGCAAAGGAAATTTCCATGCTAAAGGCGCAATTCCTTATGCATTAAAAGGAGCTGACAAAAATAAAGACGGTTATATTTCTACTGAGGAAATAGCGAAAGCTATTGATTCATTTTTTGAAGGTGACTCAGATTTTACAGTTGAAAAACTAAATGATTTAATTGACTATTTCTTTGAACAGTAAATTTTTTGAATTCCGATTGGTATCCGATAAAAATGAACTTATATTTTTTAAATTATTAAAATTTCAAAACAGCAAATTATCAAATTAATAAATTAAATCCCGCGTACTTATGTTAAAATTTGCAATCCTGCTATTCAACACCCTTGCATTGTTGATATATCAATTTTTGTTTTCCGATGGAATTACAGTCACACAGGTAGTTCCCTCATCGGCAAAAGCCGAAAGTGAATTTACTGTAGAGCTAACGATTAATAAAGGCACTACTGGCGGTTTTGCTAAGCTTCAGGAAGAACTTCCGGCCGGATTTACGGCGGTAGAAGATAAAAGCAACGGTGCTTCATTTACATTCAGCAATCAATTTGTGAAATTTATCTGGATGTCCTTACCGGCCGATAAAGAGTTTAAAGTATCATTTAAAGTTAAAGTTGATGCCGGCATAAGCGGAGCCCAGGCTATTTCAGGTAAATTTTCTTACGTTACCGACAATGTAAAACAAACCGCAGATATAGCTCCTGCAACAATTACTATTGGTGAAGGAAGCGGAGAGCCGGCAGTAGCGGCAGTAAAAGAACCTGTGATAACCCCCGAAACCGGAGGGACAGAACCAGAAACGCCTGTTAAAGAGCCGGAAGTAAAAGGCAATACGGGCAGTTCTGAAGCCTCACCTGTTACTTGTGTGAGAAAAGCTCCAAAAAACGTAAATGGTGAATTCACTGTCGAAATCAATGTAAATAAAGGAAATTTAGGCGGCTTCGCAAAATTGTTGGAAACACTGCCAACCGGTTTTACTGCAACAGCAGGCGAATCATCTGGTGCATCATTTTCTTTTGCCGACCAAAAAGTAAGATTTATTTGGGTATCACTGCCTCCACAGGCTGAATTTACAATATCCTATAAAGTGGCTGTAGCATCTACTGTCAGCGAAGATCAGGTTATTGACGGCGTATTTTCATATATTGAAAATGATAACACCAAGAAATTTGCAATACCCACAAGTACTATATCTATTGGAGGTGCGGTTGCAGGCAATCCTCCTGATAAAGACCCTATTTCACCGACTGACAAAGTTGAGCCAGAAACAACAGCTGTTGTAACACCAACAAAATTGCCGCCCGCAAACAACATTCCTCCAGCTCAAGGTAATGCAAATTATAAAGTCCAGATTATGGCTTTACATAATCCGAGAAGTGCAGGCACAATTGCCAGTATTTATCATCTCAGCGAAACTGTGAGTACCGAAATGGGTGACGGCTTCAAAAAATATACAGTCGGCTCGTTTAATGAATATAAAGCTGCCCGTGATAACCGCGAGAAGCAAAGAGCTAAAGGCGTGGTAGCTCCTTTTGTTACAGCTTATATAAATGGAAAACGCAAAACAGTGCAGGAAGCTTTAATGGTGAGCAGTCAAAAATGGGTTAGATAATAATCTTCTCAACTTCGTATTTATTTAAAATTTTTGCTTTTTTGAAATTGAAATGTTGCTTAACCGCAGGTATTAAAAACAAAAATAATTTCCCGTAAATATCCATTACAGCTATTTATTCAAACAAAGGGAAAGCTGGTGCTGCAGAGAGGTGTTTTTTATTATATTTGTGTTTATGATTCACAAATTAAAGGGTGTTTTATTTTTCGTATTATTAAGTTGTTTTTCGTATGCACAAGTAAACAAAAGTGCAGCTCCCGATAGCAGCGCTTCTGTTGTTCCCGTTTCAAAAATTAACAGTACCCCAACTGATTCAAGCGCTTCATCCGGTGCTCCTGTTAAAAAAATTAAAAGCTCAAAAGGAGTAGACAGCAGTATTTCTGTTACAGCCCCTGCCATCAAAACTAATAGTCCTTCAGCATCCGACAGCAGTCTTTCTTCCGTTGGATCTTCTCCTAAACCAACCAATCCTGCTGATACAGTAAAACCTTCTGCAGAATTTATTCCTACACCCACTGTTGGCTTTGGTACAGGCATGTTTTCATTCTACGGCGATTTGTATAATAAGCACTTTCAGGCGCCTATGGTCAGCCGGATAGCCTATGATTTAAGCGTATCCCAAGGCTTGACTGATTACCTGAAATTAAATTTTTATGTCTTATTTGGAAAGTTGGGCGCAGAAGAGAGAAATGCTGGTCCAAATGGGAGCCGTAATCTAAATTTTGAATCTCAGATACGTGCTGGCGGACTTAACCTGGAATATAATTTCGATAATTTTCTTCCTGCAAAAAGAACCGCAAGTCCTTTTATTTCGTTAGGAATAGAATCATTTGAATTTCTTTCGAAAACAGATATGTATGATAAATACGGCAATAAATATTTCTACTGGACGGATGGCTCCATCAGAAACATTGATCAAAGTGCGGGAGATGCGGCGAATGCAGTGGTTATCCATCGCGATTATACCTATGAATCTGATATTAGGGAGACCAACCTTGATGGCTTCGGCAAATATCCTGAACGCTCGTGGGCAATACCTGTGGGTATTGGAGCAATTTTTAAATTAAATAATTTTTGGGATTTTAAAATTGGCACCACGATGCATTTTACCTTTACTGACTATATTGACGGTGTTACGGCCAAAAGTGTCGGAAACAGAGTAGGAAACAGCCAGAATGATAAATTTATGATGACCTCTTGTTCTGTTCATTACAACTTTGGTACAAATAAAAAGAAAGCCAAGAAAAAGGATAAAGCTCGTCATAACGAAGAAAATTATAAAGATGTTGATTTCATGGCTCTTGAAACTGGCGATGAAGACAAAGATGGGGTGCTTGATTTTGATGACCAGTGTCCGGGTACACCATCAGGAGTGCCAGTTGATGCAAAAGGCTGTCCGCTTGATGATGATGAGGACGGCGTTCCTAATTACAAAGACGATGAAAAAAATTCTCCCAAAGGAGCGTTTGTGAATTCGAAAGGAGTGCAGATGAATGATTCGCTGATTGCTTACCAGGCTAATTTTTATAATGATTCTACCGGTGAATACGCCGCTGTTGAAACCCGGGATCCAGAAGTTAAAAGAGAAAAGCAAAGAGAGTACAGTGTTGATTTAGGAACTTATAAAAAAGGACTGCCCCAAAATTTAATGACCAAATTCCTGAGCATCAGCGATATTTCAAGCACTAATACAAGTGATTCAGCAACCATTTATACTGCTGGTAAATTTAGTGATTACCAGGATGCAGAAGACCGCAGACAGCAATTGATTAAGGCAGGTTTAACAGATGCTAAAGTCGTCTATAAACAATATGGTAAGTATCATGAGGCACATCGAAATGATGATAATACCGGCAATGCGGTTGTTGCGGCTAATAGAGATGTTAAGAAAAATGACGGAGCTCTTATTGCTGATAAAAATCCGAAAAATGCGGACATGAATACAAATAAGAATGTGGATAAAAGTGCAGACAAGAAAGCTATAAGGGATGCAAACAAGAATGCTATCCGCGACGCAAACAAGAATTCAGTCAATGCGGCAAGCAATAAGAATGTTTTGAATAATACCATAAACATTGAGGGTACAGTGCTGCGTGTTCAATTGGGAGCGTATAAAAAACGGCTTTCTAAAAGTGTATTTAAAAACGTGAATGATCTAATTGAAATAAAAACAGAGGACGGCTTGTATAAATATATGACAGGTTCATTTACTTCTTTTGACGCGGCAGCTAAACATAAAACTGACATGCTGTTAAATGGTTATCCCGGGGCATTTATTGCAGCCTACAAAAATGGAAAAAGAATTACTTTAGAAGAGGCAGGCGCTACGTTTGCTAAAAAAGAAGATGCTGTTGAAACCAAAGAAAATATTGCAGAAAATACTGTAAATAAAAAGCTTGTAAAATTTAAAGTACAGCTTGGTGTTTTTAAAAATCAGCCGCCTGATGATAAACTTGCTGTGTTTTCAAAATTGAAAGACCTCAACGGTGAAAAAACAAAAAGCGGTTTAACCCGTTATGTGGTTGGCTCTTTCAATGATTACAAAGATGCTGTGGAGTACAAAAATGATATTAAACAAATGTATAATCTTGGAGATGTTTTTGTTGTTGCGCTGTTTAATAACGAATATATCTCCATTCAGGAAGCGCTTGAATTACTAAAGTAATTAAGAGTTTAAATGTTTGCCTTAAAAATCTATTTTTCTATTTTTCTGCTTTTTTTTATCGCACCTTCAATTTTAGCTACACAGACTTCCAGATTTTTTTCAACCTCTTTACCCCAGAAACGCTGAACATTCCAGCCCTCTTCCTTGAGGTGTGCGTTTACTTCTTTATCTCTTGCAATATTCCTTTTGATTTTTGCCGGCCAGTAATTTAGATTGCTTTTTATTTTTTGTTTTTTATTATTCCAGTCTTTACCATGCCAAAATTCACCATCTACAAAAATTGCAATTTTAAGTTTTTTAAAAGTAAAATCAGGTTTGCCGAAAACAGTTTTATTATTTTTCCTGTAACGATAGCCCTTTGCAAACAAAGCTTTTGCCAAAATTGTTTCAATTTTAGAGCCGGTTGCCTTAATGGCCTGCATGTTCTTCCTGCGCTGTTCTTTTGTTAAATTGTCCATACTGCAAAATTAAATCAAATGTGCCAATGTTAACAAATAAATAATATTTTAAAAGGCTGTAAAATAGTTGATTTTAGAAGTAAAGATTCCGGTTGAGCTGAGCAGTAATTTTTAAAAACAACGGAGATAAATTATTAGTAAGGCATTTTATTTTATATTCGTTAAAAAATGTATAATGACTTTCGAAAATTTTAAAATCAGATTAATTCAGTTAGAGGATGCTGAACAGTTTTTGAAATTAGTTTCTTCTAATAAAACTAGAATCAGCACCTACCTTCCCAAAACTGCAAATTCAGTTTATGATAAAACATCAACAGATATTTTCATAGAAGAAAAAATAAAATCAGCTGATAAAAAGGAGCACTACTGCTTTGTAATTGAAAACCAGCAAGAACTCAAATTAGAAGGAACTATTTTTCTGAAAAATTTTGACTGGTCGGTTCCTAAAGCCGAAGTGGGCTATTTCATTGATAAAAATAGTCAAGGAAAGGGACTGATGACAAAAGCTGTTGCTGAAATAATCAAATACTGTTTCGAAGTATTAAAATTAAATAAACTTTTTCTGCGCACGTCTGTTGACAATTTTTCGAGCAAAAAAACTGCAGAAAAAAATGGTTTTTCTGTTGAAGGAATACTTCGAAAGGACTATAAAAATGGAAATGGTGTATTAATAGATGTTGTTTATTACGGATTGCTTAAAGAGTAAATTGAATGATCAATTTGAAAATGCTGCAACTTAAAAAATGGGAACTTCTTATTATCGAACCTGCATACTTGTTGGTAATCTCCAGGATTCAGCAGGTCGGAAAGAGATACTAATTATTACAATAAATTAATTTGCAATAAAAATATCGCCGGAGCCGGCATTTGTCAAAGTCGTTCCATTAAAAGAAATTTTTGAACTCCTGAAATAACCTGTTAAGTGAATATTGCCTGTTGGGCCGTTGCAAATGCTATTGCTTTCATCATCATCATCGCCGCCGGCATTTTTTGCCCATACAACGGCGCCTTTTGAATCGTATTTTACTATAAAAATATCGGAAGTTGTATTTTTGCTTGCATTTGTTAATACAACCTCCCCGAATGTAATTGTCGGACTTTGAAAGTAGCCGGTAACATATACATTTCCGTTCGCGTCGATGCTGATTCCGGTTCCATAATCATAAGAAGCTCCTGATGCGCTTTTAGCCCAAACAGCATTGCCTTGGGCATCATATTTAGCAGCATAAATATCCATACTGCCCGAATTTGTTAATGCAGTGATTCCGAAATCAATTACAGGGCTTTGGAAATATCCAGTTATATAACTATTGCCTGATGCATCTGTGCTTATGCTGTTTGCCTCCTCGCTTGAAGCGGCACCGCAGTTTTTAGCCCACACTACAGTGCCAGCAGCATCATATTTCACTAAAAAAATATCCGATGTATTTGCTGTACCTCCTGCATTTTTTAGAACGATGTTTCCAAAAGTAATTTCAGGGCTTTGAAAATATCCTGATATATATACATTGCCGTTAGCATCATTGCTGATACCGGTTCCGAAATCATAAGAAGTGCCTCCTGCACTTTTGGCCCAAAGTATTTTGCCTGAAGGGTCATACACCGCGGTAAAAACGTCTGAAGAGCCGCTGCTTCCCTGATAGTCTGTTAAGGATGGAGCTACACCTCCTTTTTTACTTCCTGCATTTGATAGTATAACATTCCCAAAAGCAATTGAGGGGCTTTGAAAATACCCTGTTAAAAGTATATTGCCAAGGGCATCTGTATGTAAGCTTTGTACAGACTCGTTTCCGACTCCTCCGGTACCTTTTGCCCAGACTACATTTCCCATTGAATTATATTTCACAATAAAGGCATCCATATTGCCTTCATTTGTTAAAGTATCTGCACCGAAAACAATAATAGAACTTTGAAAATAACCGCCTACATAAACATTGCCGGAAGCGTCTGTACTGATACTGTTGCCTTCATCATAAGAGGTGCCGCCTGCGCTTTTAGCCCACATTAAATTACCTGAAGCATCATATTTTACAATAAATATATCACCCGAACCCACACTTGTAAGAGTAACGGCTCCAAAAGTAATTGAGGGACTGTTAAAAAAACCAACAATATATACGTTTCCGGCAGCATCTGTACAAATGTCTTTTCCCTCATCAGCAGAAGCTCCTCCTGCTCCTTTAGCCCACAACCAGTCCGGAGATTGGGCATTAATTATGTTTGTTAAACTAAAAAAAGTGAGAGATATTAGGAGAATGATACTTTTCATTTTTATGATCTTTTGCTTAGAAAAGCAAATATAAAGTTATTTAAATAGTTTCTCTTGTTTTTTTCGGCAACCTGATGTATCTTTTTTGCAAAGTGATTTCCCAATTTGGCAAAACAATTGTCCTCTATAGCAAAGCGGTTGTCCAATTTGGCAAAGTGATTGCCCTCTTTTGCAAAACGTTTGAGAAGTTTGGGCGATGGATTTTGATTAATACGTCAGCTGGCTGACAACTTTCTGTAAAATTTCAAAAGTGTTTTCGGCCATTAAATTTTCTTTGTCAAGTGTAGGATTGACTTCACAGATTTCGAAACAGCATACTTTTTCATTTTGCACTAAACGCACACATAAGCTGCCAGCTTCTTTTTCGGTAATGCCGTTTCTGACTGGTGTACCGGTGCCTTTTGAAATCGAGGAATCCATGCTGTCAACATCAAAAGAAACATAAATTAAATTGCAGTGTGTTAAGTGAGCAAGGGCATCGCGGGCAATTTTTTCAACACCGTTTCGTTTAACTTCCGCGGTAGTAAACGCTTTTACTTTATGTCTTTTTAATAAAAATGTTTCTTCTGGTTCAACATCCCTCACACCTATATATACCAAATCTTTGTAAGTTATTTTAGGGCTTATGCCCCCTATTTTTTTCATCCTGTTCCAAAGATCAATAGTATCCTTATCTGGTTTATTCATTTTACTTGCAATGTTGTCTTCTGCTAAAGCTGTGGCAACAGTCATTCCATGCATGTTTCCGGTCGGTGTAGTATATGGGCTGTGAATATCAGCATGAGCATCAATCCAGATAACGCCTAATTTTTGTTTAGGATGAGCCATTTTAATACCTGCAATAGTTCCCCCTGCTGTACTATGGTCACCGGCCAAAACAATAGGGAAACCATTTTTTTTTAATGTCTGGGAAACGGCATTTGCCAAACGTTCATAAATGTTTAAAATGCCGCTGATGCGTTTTGCATAAATGGTTTTAGCAGGTTCAAACAACAACTGATTTTCAGTTTTTATTTCAACTGATTCAATCTGTTTGAACATATTGCTTCCGTAGTCGAGTGCTGCAATTTTTATTGCATCCACACCCATACTGGCGCCTCTTGTACCTGCGCCTATTTCGGATTTTACTTCAATAAATTTTACATTTTTCATCATGTGTTTTTTATTTTGAATAATCAAAATTCATAAATTCTGCTGACATACTACTAAGCTTAATTCCTCTTATGACTGAGCGAATACAGATTTTTTTGATTCTAAATTTCTATAATTTTTTTTAATACATTTGTCAAAAATAAAAAAAGCTGCCAATTCCTGATATAAATGGAAAATAAATACTGCGATTTAATAAAACAAACCTTCGATTTCCCTCAGGAAGGCTTTGACGTTGTTGATAATGAACTTCATTTTTACAACATTCCTTTAATGGAAATAATAAAACAATACGGAACACCTTTAAAAATCAGTTATCTGCCAAAAATAAGTGCTCAAATTCAAAAAGCAAAAAAGTTATTTAATGTTGCTATCGCGAAAGCTGATTATAAAGGCAAATATACATATTGTTATTGTACGAAAAGTTCTCATTTCTCATTTGTAATGGAGGAAGCACTTAAAAATGACATTCACCTGGAAACCTCTTCATCCTTTGATATACCTATTGTGAGGGCTTTATATTCAGCAGGCAGAATCACAAAAGAAACTTTTATTATCAATAACGGCTATAAACGCCCCGCTTACTTAAAATACATCAGTGAGTTGGTGAATGACGGCTTTGTTAACGCTATCCCAATTTTGGATAATAAAAATGAATTACCCCAGCTGGAGAAACTTTGCAAGAAAAAATTTAAGGCCGGAATCCGCGTAGCTACGGACGAAGAGCCAAAATTTGAATTTTATACTTCGCGTTTAGGTATCAGGCAGGCCGATGTTATTGATTACTATAACAGCCATATTAAAAACAGCTCAAAATGTGAATTAAAAACGCTTCATTTTTTTATTAATACCGGAATTAAAGATACTACATATTACTGGACTGAATTAACCAAATGCATCAATGTTTACTGCGATTTAAAAAAGGTCTGCCCAAGCCTTGATTCTTTGGATATAGGAGGCGGTTTCCCGATCCGTACTTCATTAGGATTTAATTACGATTACGGCTACATGGCGGATGAGATTATTCAGAAAATAAAAAATGTCTGTGATATGCGTGATGTTGATGAACCGCATATTTTTACTGAGTTTGGGAGTTTCACTGTCGGTGAAAGCGGAGTAACACTATATTCTATTGTAGACATAAAAAAACAAAATGATAATGAACTTTGGTATATGATTGACAGTTCATTTATTACCACCTTACCAGATACCTGGGGGATTAAACAAAAGTTCATCCTGCTTGCAGTAAACCACTGGGACAAGGAATACCAGCGTGTGAATCTTGGCGGTTTAACATGCGACAGCGAGGATTATTACAATGCTGAATCGCACCTTAACCAGGTTTATATGCCTATTGTTCATGAAAAACAAAAAGAGCCATTGTATCTTGGATTTTTTCATACCGGTGCATATCAGGAGTCTTTAGGCGGTTACGGCGGTATTCAGCATTGTTTAATACCTGCCCCAAAACATGTGATTATTGACAGAGATGAGGATGGTGAAATTACAACCCGCTTATTTGCGAAGGAACAAAGCTTTAAATCGATGATGAAAACTTTGGGATATTAAATCAATTTGGTAATATACTGATGCAGCAAATTTTCAAATCAATTATTGATTTTTAAATCGACTTAGATCAAATTTATATATTATTGAATCAATAAATTATTGTTATCTTTAACAACTTAAATTCGCAAAAAAAGGTTAATCGCGTGAGAAAAATAATAGAAAAGCGTCAGTTTATCATCTTGGTTATTTTAATAACTCTGTTTGTGTGGACTGGTTGCAGCAACGGCGGTACACAGCCTAAGGAAAATTCTCTTTCTGAAGGTACAATTGTCTATACTGCCGAAGTCATGGACAATAACAGTGCTTTCGCCAGCATGGCTCCAAACAAAATGACTGTTAAGTTCAAAAATAATAAATGTGTTGCCGAAATGAATGCCGGGATGGGACTTTTAAGTACATCATTTATCTCTAATCCTGATGCAAAAACCTTTATTATATTAATTAAGTTTATGAATAAAAAGTATTCAGTAGTTAAGGCTGATGATGAAATAAAAAAAGACAATGAATTATTTAATTTAGAAATAATACCTACAAAAGTGACTAAAAAAATTGCTGGTTATAATTGTAAAAAAGCCATTGTGCATTACAAAGGCGGGGATCCATTAGATTATGATATTTATTATACTAACGAGTTGAACATCAAAAATCCTAATTTTTCGAACCCTTATTATATGGTTGACGGGGTATTGATGGAATATAAAATGAAAAAATTTGGGCTTGACATAAAATTCACTGCAAAATCAGTTGCAAAGGAAGATGTTGAAGACTCTAATTTTAATCTTCCCGAGGATTATAAAAAAATTACAGAAGCTGAAATGAATGAAATGTTTGTTGATTTCCAGTAAACATTATTTTTCTGATTCAATTATCTAGTTTTCTATCTGCCTATTATTTTCGCTTTTTTTTAGTTTATAAAAAACGTATTTGTAAAACATATTCTACTCCATTGTTTGCCATGATTCATGATTTTTTGCTTTGCAGCCTCGCCTATCTCTGCCTCTGCTTAAAAAAATAATCTGATCCAGATTTGTTAATAAAAAATCAGAACATAGATTTTAAAGTCTCATTTATTCTGTTATTTTTGAATATATAATTACAATATGGCGAATTACATTACCCATTTGAAAGAAGGCGATAAAGCTCCTGATTTTAAAGGTACCGATCAGGATGGCAATAAAATATCTTTAAAAGATTTTAAAGGCAGAAAGCTGGTTTTATATTTTTATCCGAAAGATGAGACTCCTGGCTGTACTGCTGAAGCCTGCAATCTGCGGGATAACTATGCTGCATTAAAAAAAGAAGGTTATTCGATTGTAGGCGTGAGTGCGGATGATGAAAAAAAACACAAAAAATTTATCGACAAATACAAACTCCCCTTTCCCTTAATTGCCGACTTTAATAAAAAAGTGATAGAAGCTTATGATGTTTGGGGAGAGAAAAAATTTATGGGTAAATTATTTGACGGGATTGTTAGAACCACATTTTTGATTGACGAAAAAGGAAAAATTGAAAAAGTTATTTCTAAAGTCGATACAAAAAATCACACCGAACAGATTATTTAGCTTGACGGATTTCGGTGATGCTGTGTTAAAGCCCTTCAGAGGGCAGGATTGAAAACTGAAATTAAAATGAAGAAATTACTTTTAATAGCTTTCCTTTTTGCTGCCTCTATTTTTACCAATTGTGCGCAATTCTCAAAACTGCTTGATTTTTCAAGTATTCCAAGCGGAAGCGGGCCATACGGTTCTTTTATTTCCGACGGAACATTTTTATATGGAATGACTTATTTTGGAGGCGCAAACGATTTAGGAGTCATCTTTAAAATAATGCCTGATGGCAGCAGCTATTCTAAATTACTTGATTTCTCAGGCCCTGCAAACGGAAGTAATCCTTATGGTTCTCTTTTTTATGACGGCACTTTCCTTTATGGAATGACCCGGAACGGCGGCACCAATAGCCTTGGGGTCATTTTTAAAATTATGCCTGATGGCAGCGGTTTTACCAAACTGCTTGATTTCTCCGGCACTTTAAACGGGGCTAATCCACGCGGCTCTCTTATTCCCGTTGGAAATTATCTTTATGGAACAACATCCATGGGAGGTACAAATAATATGGGAGTCGTTTTTAAAATAATGCCGAATGGCACGGGGTTTTCCAAACTGCTTGATTTCTCCGGCACTGCAAATGGAAATGATCCTTTTGGTTCTCTTTATTACGACGGTACTTTTTTATACGGAATGACAGCTCTCGGGGGCACCGGAACCTGCCAATTCAACTGCGGCGTACTTTTTAAAATAATGCCCGATGGAAGCGGGTTTTCTAAACTGCTTGATTTCGCGGGTGTTTCCAATGGAAGTCATCCGCGGGGTTCACTTATTTCTGACGGAATTTTTTTGTATGGTATGACACAAAATGGAGGAAACAGTGATATGGGGGTTATTTTTAAAATTATGGCTGATGGCAGCGGGTATTCCAAACTGTTTGATTTTTCTGGCACTGCAGACGGAAGTTTCCTTTTCGGCTCCATTATTTCCAGCGGTCTTTTCCTGTATGGTGTTACAAGCAGCGGCGGTGCAAATGGCATGGGAACTATCTTTAAAATAAAATCCGACGGAAGCAGCTTCTCTAAATTATTTGATTTTTCGGGCCTCGACGGAGCCAATCCCTATTGCTCTCTTTTTTCTGACGGGAGTTCTCTTTATGGAATGTCATCCAGCGGGGGCATGAATGGAAACGGTATTATATTCAAATATCAGTTATTAACAACCGGCATAGAAAAGACTACTGCCGGGGCGGGTGTAATACTGTATCCAAACCCCGGAAACGGAGTAGTTACGCTCCAGCTTACAGCTCCGGATTCGCAGATTTCAGCTCTTGAAATATATAATGTCACAGGGGAAAAAGTTTTTCAATCAACAATCAACAATTATGCATCAATTGATTTATCTTTACAGCCCGTTGGAATTTATTCCATTCTTATAAAATCGGGGGAAAAGGTTTTTCATCAAAAAATTATCAAAATTAATTAGCAGCCTGCGAAACTTAACAATCAAAAAACAAACAAAAATGAGCAAAGAAATTAAAGAAACCAAAGGAGCAAAAAGCGCTAAGGACGGAAAAGAGATCAACAAGGAAAAATTAAAAGCCTTACAGCTTACCCTTGATAAGCTGGAAAAAACTTATGGTAAAGGATCCATTATGAAAATGGGGGATAAGCCAATCGAAAACGTAGAAGTTATTCCTACCGGTTCATTAGGATTGGATATCGCCTTAGGTATCGGCGGTCTTCCGAAAGGAAGGGTAATAGAAATTTATGGTCCTGAATCATCCGGTAAAACTACTTTAACACTTCATGCTATTGCAGAAGTGCAGAAAGCAGGCGGTATTGCAGCTTTTATTGATGCAGAACATGCGTTCGACCGCACCTATGCTGAAAAATTGCATGTTGATACTGAAAACTTGTTGATTTCACAGCCTGACAACGGAGAGCAAGCATTGGAAATTGCTGAAAATTTAATCCGCTCGGGAGCTATTGATATTATTGTAATTGACTCGGTTGCAGCTCTTGTTCCTAAAAGCGAAATTGAAGGCGAAATGGGTGATTCAAAAATGGGCCTTCACGCGCGTTTGATGTCGCAGGCACTGCGTAAGTTAACTGGGACTATCAGCAAAACAGGATGCTGTTGCATTTTTATCAATCAGCTCCGCGAAAAAATCGGTGTTATGTTCGGTAACCCTGAAACAACTACAGGCGGTAATGCTCTGAAATTTTATGCTTCCGTACGTTTGGATATCCGTAGAATCGGACAGATTAAAGAAGGTGATGCTGTTGTAGGAAACCGTACACGTGTTAAAGTTGTAAAAAATAAAGTTGCTCCTCCATTCCGCCAGGCAGAGTTTGATATTATGTACGGCGAAGGAATCTCTAAAGTAGGCGAGATTGTTGACCTTGGCGTTGAGCACAATATTGTTAAAAAAAGCGGGTCATGGTTTAGTTACGGTGAAACCAAACTGGGACAAGGCAGGGATTCTGTGAAATCATTATTTAATGACAACCCTGATTTGATGGAAGAAATTGAATTGAAAATCAGAGAAGCATTGAGCAGTGAAGCTGTTCCGGCGCTTGAATTGGCCGGCGTTAAATAAATTTTTCAAAAATTTAAAATTTAATATTTAATATGACACCCTAAGGATTTTAAAAAAACCTTGGGGTGTTTCGTTTTAAGAAAGCACCTCATTTTTATTTATTTTTGTCTGTATGAAAATTAAATCCATTTTTTATCTATCAGTGGTTTCCTGCAGTTTGCTGCTTGTTTCCTGCGGAGGCATGGGGGGCGTTAAAGAAACTAAAACAGCAGATTCATCAGCTGTCAAAACTTCAGACGATCTGCAAAAGCTCAACGCCCAATTACTTGCTGGCCCTAATAATGCTGAGTTATATTACAACCGGGCACGGTATTATTTAAATTCAAAAAATTATGAATTAGGTTTGGCAGATATGCAGCGTGCACTAAAAATCGACAGCACAAAATCAAAATATTTTTTAACGCTTTCTGATTTTTATTTTGTCATCAACAAAACGGGAAGTGCTAAAACTGCATTAGAAAAATCTATCAAACTGGATGATAAAAATGTAGATGCAATGCTCAAATTGGCTGAGCTCTATTTATACGTTCGTAAAAATGAGCAGTCGATGAAATATATTAATATGGCTTTGAAAGTAAACCAATATAATGCTGAAGCTTACTTTATGAAAGGAATGAATTACAAAGATTTGAAAGATACTGCCAGGGCGATTTCCAGTATGCAGACAGCTGTTGAGCAGGATCAAAAATACTATCAGGCTTATATACAATTAGGTATTTTTAGCTCCGCCCGAAAAAATCCCCTTGCGGTTCAGTATTATAAGAATGCAATTAAAATCCAGCCTAAAAGCTCGGAAGCCTGGTACAATTTAGGGAAATTTTACCAGGATATTGGTGATTGGAACAATGCTTTGGGAACCTATACAGCATTGATACAGATTGAGCCAGCTAATAAAAATGCCAATTACAACATGGGGGTAATATATTTATTACGATTGAAAAAATACGATACAGCCATTAATCATTTTACAGCAGCAATTAAAATTGATCCTAAATATGTGGAAGCCTATTTTGGGCGCGGACTCAGCTATCAATCAGGTTCAGGCAAAGATCTAAAGCTTGCGTCGCTTGATTTCGATGCATGCCTGGCGATTAATCCTAAATTTGAACCGGCCCAAACCGCATTAAAAGAATTAGGAAAAAAGTGATCTGTTTTTGAATTATTCACAGAAAAGCAAGCAGAAAGTAAAAAAAGTTGATTTTTTTTATGGCCATAAATTCCTTTATTAATAGGGTATGCAGCATGTTTTAGAGAGCAAAGTAATAAAGTAAATTAAAATTTTATGCAAATCTCATTTATTTAGCTTACCTTTGTTTCATTATTAATCAAAAATATTATTATTAAAATGAAAAATGGAATTGTAAAGTTTTTTAATGAAACAAAAGGATTTGGATTCATCAAAGCAAATGACTCAGGTGAAGAATTTTTTGTACACGTATCAGGTTTGAAAGAAGAAATTCGTCAAAATGATGAAGTAGTTTTCGAAGTACAAGAAGGCAAAAAAGGTTTAAATGCTGTAAACGTAAAATTAGCATAATTATATTAAAATATAATTTACCTAAAAAGCCCCTCAATTGAGGGGCTTTTTAATTTTAATGCTTTCGCTGAAGTTTAATTAATATTACTGAGCAAAAATTCGGCACAAAAAAAGCTCCTCAATTGAGGAGCTTTTTTTAATACTGGAAGTATTAAGCTTTTTTAGCTTCTTTTTTAGCTTTTTTTCCGCCTTTTTTTTCTTTTTTCTCTTCTTTTTTCTCTTCTTTCTTTTCTTCTTTCTTAGCTTCTTTTTTCTCTACTTTCGGAGATTCTTTTTTCTCTGTTTTCGGAGCTTGTTGAGCAAATGCTACAGATGACATTAAGATGGCCGCAGCAACAAATAAACTTACTTTTTTCATGGTTTTTGGTTTTTAAAGATTAATTTTTGTTTGAATTTGTAATTCTATAGAGCCAATTGCAATAATCGAACCAAAAGTATTGTTTAGCAATTTATTTTATATTTTTATAAAGAATGGTTTGAATTTCCATCCAATAAGGTTTGGGTGAATATTCGGTATGTGCAGTCCAAAAATGCTCTTTTCCCTTATTCATGGGCCGATCTGGGGGGCTGTGAACCCTTGAAAAAATAATTAGGGCATTTTTTTAATCGAAATTATTTTTACAGTTTAGTCAAACCTTAAACCTGTTTAATTTCCATTTGATACTTTCCACTCAGATTGTTCCTTTCATCTTTAGAAAAATTACACAAGAAAAAAATTTCAAAAACAGCATTGATTTGACCCTGTGATTCAAAGAAGCTATCTCCAAAACTTTTTGTACATTTGTTTTCCCTAAAAATAAGTAAATAATAATCAATTATAAAATTTCACAAAATGAATATTACGCAGGAAAATATTGATGAGTTAAACGCAGTACTGAAAGTGAAAGTGACAGCTGAAGATTATGCGCCGAAAGTAGAAAATGCTTTAAGAGAACATCAAAAGAAGGCTTCTATTCCTGGTTTCCGTCCAGGCAAGGTGCCTGTGGGAATGATTAAAAAAATGTACGGCAAATCGATATTGGTGGATGCAATCAACAAGCTCTTAAACGACTCATTATATAATTATCTTAACGAAAATAAAATAGAAGTGCTGGGTAATCCATTGCCAAAGGCAGACAGTGATATTCATATTGACTGGGATAACCAAAAAGAATTCGAATTTTTATATGAAATGGGACTAGCTCCTAAATTTAATGTCGAGCTTACTGCAAAAGATAAATTTACTTATCAAACTGTTAAGATTGATGAGGATTTGGTGAACAAATATGTTTCTGATATTGCAAAACGTTACGGAAAGGTTGAGAATTCTGATGTTTCAGAAGCAACTGATCTGCTTAATGGCGATTTTGTTGAATTAGATGAAGCAGGGGAAATTCTTCCCGGTGGTATTTTCAAAACTTCATCTGTATTTTTAGAAAGGGTAAAAGATAAAGCAACTAAAACAGCATTAACCGGATTAAAAGCTGGCGACAAGGTGGTTTTAGAAGCTCAAAAATTATCTGATAATCCTGTTGATACTGCCACTATGCTTGGCATTGAAAAAGAGGAGGCAGAAAAATTGACTTCGAAGCTTCAGTTTACTGTAAAAAATATAAGCCGTTTGGCTGCATCTGAAGTTAATCAGGAACTGTTCGATAAAATTTACGGTGCTGGAAATGTTACTACTGAAGACGCGTTCAGATCCAAAATTAAAGAAGAATTGGCGTCAATGTTTGTGAATGACAGCGAACGGAAATTTTATAATGATGTTGTTGAGCATTTAATGAATAAAATAAATTTTAACCTGCCAACTGAATTTTTGAAACGCTGGATTGTTGCAGTTAACGAAAAGCCGGTAACACCTGAACAAGTGGAGTCTGAGTTTGAGGGTTATTCAAAAGGATTAAAATGGTCGCTGATTGAAAACAAAATTATTAAGGATAATAATATCCAGGTGACTAATGAAGAGGTTATTGAATATACCAAACAAATGATTTTGGAACAATTCAGCAAATACGGTTCTGGCCCGATGGATGCTGAGGAGTTAAACAAAACGGCACAGCGTGTATTGTCAAATAAAGATGAAGCAAAAAAAATATACGAAAAATTGTACGGAGAAAAAGTATTGACTTTATTCAAAACTAAATTTACTATTGAGAATAAAGAATTGTCTTACGATGATTTTTTTAAAAAAGCATAATCATTTGAACCATAATTCTGCCTGTTTGCCCCGATAAATTTTATTTATATGCCAAATAGACATTTATTTTATTGAGGTTTAATTTTTGCAATTAAAGATTAGTTTTTATCTGATCCTTTTGAAATGATAAAAATTGTTTCCAAAATTTGTTTGTAAACTCTGTTAAATATTTACTAAAAACTTAACCTTAAATTTTAAACTAAAAAAATTATGTTTGATAACAATGAATTTAGAAAATATGCAGTTAAACACCGCGGTATCAGCGGAAGCACGTTTGACTCATACACAAAACACAACATTGGCAACGTAACTCCTTATATCATAGAAGAGCGTCAGTTAAATGTAACTCAAATGGACGTATTTTCCCGTTTAATGATGGACCGTGTTATTTTCCTGGGAACAGGCATCGATGATCAGGTTGCTAACATTATTCAGGCACAGCTGTTATTTTTGCAGTCGGTAGATGCTAAAAAGGATATTCAGATTTACATGAACAGCCCGGGAGGCTCAGTATATGCAGGTTTGGGTATATATGATACCATGCAGTATATTGCACCTGATGTTGCAACTATTTGTACAGGCATGGCGGCATCAATGGGAGCAGTTCTTATGTGCGCAGGAACTAAAGGCAAACGCGCTGCATTAAAACATTCCCGCGTAATGATTCACCAGCCGATGGGAGGAGCCGAAGGACAAGCTTCTGATATCGAAATCACAGCACGCGAAATTCAAAAATTGAAAAAAGAGCTGTATGATATTATTGCCAAACACAGCGGGCAGACATACGAAAAGGTATGGGCTGACAGTGACCGCGACTGCTGGATGACTGCTGAAGAAGCAAAAGCCTACGGCATGGTGGATGAAGTTCTTGTTAAATCGAAATAAAAATAAAAAATTCAAAGTTTAAAATTCAAAGTTTAAAGTTCAAAGTTTGAAAGTCAAAAGTTGAGACTATATTTCTTATAGCTTCACAGGGACTGGTTTTATATCAGAGCCTGAAAAACTTTAAACTTTCAAACTTTTAACTTTTGAACTCATTTTTAAAAATGGCAAAAGAAGAAAAAGAAATAAAATGTTCCTTCTGCGGACGTAAAAAACAGGAAACAGATGTGCTGATAGCAGGCATTACCGGGCATATCTGCAATCACTGTGTTACACAGGCGCAGACAATTGTGCGTGATGAATTGAGCCAAAATTCAGGTTCTTCATTGTTCAGCGCATTGCACCTGCTTAAACCGATGGAGATTAAAAGTCATTTGGATGAATATGTAATAGGGCAGGATGACGCAAAAAAAGTGCTGTCTGTTGCTGTTTACAATCATTACAAGCGTTTGATCAAAAGCCAGTCTAAAACATCTCAAAAAGATGAAGTAGAGCTTGATAAATCAAATGTAATAATGGTGGGTGAAACGGGAACAGGTAAAACACTTCTTGCGCGCACTATCGCAAAAATATTGAACGTGCCATTCTGCATTGCAGATGCAACAGTTCTTACCGAAGCAGGATATGTGGGGGAAGATGTAGAAAGCATTTTATCCCGCCTGCTGCAGGCTGCTGATTTTGATGTGGCTGCTGCCGAAAGAGGAATTGTATTCATTGATGAGATTGACAAAATTGCACGTAAAAGCGATAACCCTTCGATTACAAGAGATGTTTCCGGAGAAGGTGTGCAGCAGGGGCTTCTGAAATTACTGGAAGGCTCGGTAGTGGGCGTACCCCCTCAAGGCGGACGTAAACATCCGGAACAGAAAATGATACAGGTAAATACTAAAAATATATTATTTATCTGCGGAGGAGCATTTGACGGTATTAACAGAAGCATTGGAAAACGGTTACAGACACAAGCTATCGGCTATAATGTGAACAAAGAAAATGCAAACGTTGATTCTGATAATTTACTGCAGTATGTTTCACCGCAGGATTTAAAAAGTTTTGGTTTGATTCCTGAATTAATCGGGCGTCTGCCGGTGTTAACTTATCTGAATCCCCTGGATGCAGAGACATTGCGCAGAATATTAAGCGAACCTAAAAACGCATTGATTAAGCAGTATTTCCATTTGTTTGAAATGGACGGTGTGAAAATTACATTTGAAAAAGGGGTACTTGATTTTATTGTTGAAAAAGCAATGGAGTTTAAGCTGGGAGCAAGAGGTTTACGCTCCATCTGTGAAGCCATTATGATGGATTTGATGTTTGATACACCTTCTGATGCCAGTGTTAAGGAAATAAATTTAACATTGCGTTATGCAAAAGATAAACTCAAAAAAACTTTAATGAATAAGCTGAAAGCAGCTTAAAAATTTTAAAATTTTTTTGAGGAAATTCGGGTACTTGAAAAGTAAGAATATCTAAATTTTCGTCTTTCTATTTGGGGATTTTTATCCTTAGAAAAGAAGGACGAATTTTTTTTGAATTGCATTAAAGTCCTTAAATAACAAATCCTTTATCATTTTGCTCATTGAAATAATATTCTATATTTGTTTCACAAAAAACAGGAAAGCTTAAAACTGAAAAAAGAAGCAAAATCTAAAAACAAAAATCATGAAAAAAGTTACTTTAAGTTCAATTTTTATTTTTTTACTTTTCATTAGTATTAATACTTTAAGTGCTCAGGAATTAAGAAGCTCTTCCGGAAGCAGCACCGGTAAAATTGAATCTGACGGCACTATCAGAAACGGTTCTGGAAGCAGTGTAGGTAAAATAGATTCTGATGGTACTGTAAGAAACAGTTCAGGAAGCAGTATCGGGAAGATTGACTCAGACGGAACTATAAGAAATGGATCAGGAAGCAGCATAGGCAAACTTGATTCTGACGGAACAGTAAGAAACAGTTCAGGAAGCAGCATCGGAAAAATTGATTCTGACGGAACAGTTAGAAATAGCTCTGGAAGCAGTATCGGAAGTGCTAACGGCGTTAATAAAGCATGGGCAGCTGTTGTGTTTTTCTTTTTTGCTTTTAATTAAATAATGACAGGCAATAATTAATGCCTGATTATAATATTGGATCAGCCGCAGAGTCACAGATTTTAAAAAAGAGTTTCTCTTTTAATCTGTGAATCTGCGGCTGATTTTTTTGTTTGATGAATTGGGGATTTTTATGATTCAATATCTTCAAACTTAACTCCGAATAATTCTAATTCGGTAAGCAGCGGTTCATAAATTTCTTTGGAAACAGGAATAACCACCCCGCGGGCATTGACCTTCCCCTGCAGAATTAATTTAGAAGTAATTGCTAATGGAAGTCCGACAGTTTTCGCCATAGCGGTATAGGTCTGGTCTTCGCCTTTAACAATCAGTGATGAAATTATTTTTTTTGTCTTTTTTACTTTTGTATTCGGATAACGATATTCAAATTGATGCTGCATCACAATCATATCTTTATCGTGCTCCTTTAATTTCCATTTCTCTTCCAATAAATCCTGTAGAATCTGCGCGGGGCTTGCATTAGCAAGTTTTATTTTTTTGTCTTCAAATAAATCAAGCCATTCTATTTTATCTAATGCCTCTTCATCCGTTTCGCGTCCCATAAAAGCCTGTAGTTTTTTCTTAACAGATTTTTTACCTGCAGGGAGATAGGCTTCCAATAAAGACCGGTAAGTCATTGTATCAGATGCTTCAATTTTATAAGTGTCGTCTGTAAGTCCTAGTCTAACAAAAATATTCCATGCTTTGCAATAGCCCGGCATACGCAGTGTTCCGCGTAACATGGTGGGTATATTTTCGATATTATAAAATTTACGGTAAGATAATGAATCGCGGTTTGCATAGGCATCGAATTTTCCGAGACCCTTCACTTCAATAGTGTTAATCTGCGTAAACAAGCGGTTGTATGGAATGTATTTGTATTCACCGTTCTCGATGTATTGGGCAGTGCCCTGACCGGCCAATATTACATTGCGAGGGTTCCATGAAAACTTGTATCCCCATGGATTATCATTGCTTTCCGGCGCAACCAGTCCGCCGCAGTATGATTTAAATGAAGTTAATTCAGCGCCCGCTGCATGAATGCTGTCAATTGTTTTCATTGCTGATGCATGGTCAATACCCGGATCAAGCCCTATTTCATTCATTAAAATAATGCCGGCTTCTTTTGCATCGGTATATAAAGCCGCCATTTCTTTAGAAACATAAGACGCAGTTGCCATGTGTTTTTTATAACGGATACAGTCCTTTGCAACCTCTAAATGCATAGAGGCAGGCAGCATGGAAATTACAATATCGGCACGTTTTATTTCTTCTCCGCGCTTTTCGTCATCTGTAATGTCAAACGTAATGGCTCTTGCATTGGGGTGTCCGGCGGTTTTTTGTTTTACCAATTCTAATGAAACATCGCTTACAGTGATATTCCAGTTTTCTTTTGATGCATTGTCTAAAAGATATTTAATCAGGGATGATGCTGAACGCCCTGCTCCGATAACTAAAATTTTTTTCATCTGTAAATAATATTTTTTTAATTGTCAGAGGTAATAAGCCATAAATTTTTTTGGTTTCGTTATTCTAGGTATATGGCTATTTCATGTTTATTTAAATGTGTTGAACTTTACTTCCGCAGTTTATTTTGCGATGTGCAGCCTGCATTCAGAAATCGGCGGAAGGCTAAAACAAATCGCTATATTTTTGATGTGCAAACTTAGTTCTTTTACCATTGACTTTCCCATCATGCCCCGTTTTAAAACTGTACCTTAGTACAATTTCATGTGATCCGCTGCTGTAATTACTGATTCTGTTAATTAAAAAATCGTAAGAGTAGGAAACTTCAAAATTGTCGAGGATTGTTGCTCCTACATGAATTGCCAGAGCATCATTCAGACGTACTGAAAAACCTGCAAGTATTTTATGTTTGTAATGAATACGCAGCGTGTAATCAAGCATTAAGTTAGTGCCCTGAACGTAATTTAAGAAAGCGCAGTTTTCAAAAATATAATCGGGATTATGAGAATAGTTATATCCTAAAGAAAAATAAAGATGTGTGGCATAATTAATAATTCCTTTTTTTACTGAATCATTTTTGTAAAAATGAGCTGTTGATTTTAATAAATGCAGTGCGCTGAATCCTATGTGGAATCGATCATTATACAAATAAAATCCAGCATTTGCATCCGGTACGTAAGTACTGTTTGTCAGTGTCTGGTCAATAGAAGGATCCTGTGAATTATGCAGGAGCATCTTGCTGCCGATTAAAGTGTATTTGGTAAAAAGGCCTGCAGCCCCAGCTGACAGCTCGCAGTCGGGAAAACGGATATGATATGCATAGCTTGCGCCGAAGTTGGTCTGCCTTTCAGGCCCAATATCATCCTGCATCACATAGGCGCCAGCTCCCATTTTGCCTTTATAAAACCTGCTGTGAAGACTCACTCCTGATGTGCTTGGGGCGCCGTCGTAACCGACCCACTGCATCCGGTAATTCATCAGCGCTTCAATGGTGCCTTTGGTGCCGGTAACAGCGGGATTAAGCATGTAATCATTGCTTTGAAACTGTGTAAAATAAGGCATTTGCTGGGCAAAGGAAAAACTATACCAGCCTCCTCCTAAAAGGAATGTTAACGCAAAGACAAAAATCAGGAGTCGCTTTTTCAATTTTTTATGAATTACAAATTCTAAGGATGTACGATTTGTATTTTAATTTTTTTCCTCTTCAATTATTTAATAAGTGTAACAGTACCATGAAAAACGCCTGCATTGTCACCAAGATCCATGATATAAAAATATGTAGCAAGCGACAATTGCTCACCAAAAGTGGATCTGCCGTTCCATGTGTTTGCATAACCGCTAACCTTATAAACTAATTTCCCGTTCCGGTTATAAATTTCCAAGTTGTTATTTGGATATTTTAAAATATTGCCGATATACCATTTATCATTATTGCCATCGCCGTTAGGAGAAAAAGTATTGTAAAACACTACGTCACTGCTTGGCTGCACAAATACTGTAATGGTATCCCTGTTATCACATCTTTTTGCGGCATCTGTTCCATAAAGAAAATAAGTATGGGTTGTTACCGGCTCTACATCAGGGTTTGCTGTTTTATCATAACGCATGGTGTTATCAACTGGCGTCCATTCGTAAAAATAGCCACCTGAGGCGTGAAGCGTAATGGTCTGCCCTTCTTTGATTGTAATATCATTTCCAGCATTGATCGGAGGGGGCTGAATCACAGTGACTACAACTGAATCAATTTTTGTGGGACAGCCTGCAATAGCAGCATTTAAGGTATATACAGTGGTTATGATCGGGTTTGCTGTCGGCTGGGGAAGGGTAGTATCATTTAACCCTTTCGAAGGAGTCCATAGATAGGTAACGCCCAACCCGTTCACATTGCCCGGACCGCCGATACTGCCAGATCCTTTCAGACAAAAGCTTATTGGTGAGCCTGCATTTACATGAATTATATAAGACAGTGTAATGTTTACAGCATTTGTTTTAACAGCCCCGGTATCATCAGTAACTTTGAGAGTGTAGGTTGTATTGTCGGTCGGGGATGCTTTTGGATTTGGAAGCGTTGGATTAGATAAACCTGAAGCTGGCGTCCATAAATACGTAAATGGCGGCATCCCTCCGGAAGCAGTGGGTGAGCCGCCTAAAACTGCGCTGTCGCCGGGACATATTGATTGATTCATTCCCGGATCAATTGTAAACTGGGCTGATAGAGCACCAGCAATACAAATGAAAAATGCAGCGCTTAACAAATATTTTTTTTTGTAAATTTCAAACATTGATCTGCGCCGGATTATTTATAGGTAAACAAATGTAAATATATATATTGTAATTGAAAAGCGGCAAACCAAGCAGTAAAATGCGGCTTTCAAGAATTCCTTTTATTAAGCATAACGGTTTTGGGATTTTTAATAAAACTCAGGTTATAAATGAATACCGTTTTTTAAAACATTAGTATTATCTTTAATTCCAAAATATTTTTTTGAAATTTATTATTGATGTCAAAACTATTAAACAAGGTATTTCATTTAGGCATCCATCCTGATTTACCTTTTAAAAGGCAGAATAAGATTCGCATATTCAACGCTTCTGCTCTTGTTGTTTCTTTCATTTGTATTTTTTATGTGCTCTTCGGCTCTTTCTATGGGTATTACGGGCCTGTGGGACTTACTCTTTTTGAATTTATTACACTTCAATTCGGGCTGTATCTAGTTTATAAAAGGTATTACAATACAGCATTTCATTTTGTTGTTTCAGTTAGCCTGCTTTACATATGCGCGGCAACCATTATTTTCGGCGAAGATGCACAGATACATATTTACCTGCTGTTTATGCCTCTTGCAGGAATTATGCTATTCGATAAATTAAAAACCATTATTTCATATTTGGTTTTATGCATGCTGCTTCTGATTTTTTCTAAGATAGTTTTCCATTTCTGTAAACCGCTTTATCCAGCTAATCCTATAATTGAAATTATTGGATGGCTTAATCTTGTTTTTACCGGGATACTTATTTTTCTGGCTGTAATGCAGTTTAAAATTGAAAACATTGCATTTAACCGTGAAATTAATTTTCAGCGTTTGGAGTTGGAAGAAAAAAATAAAGACATTACTGATTCAATTCATTATGCTAAAAGAATTCAAAAAGCATTGATGGCTTCTGACGGTATTCTCAAAAAGAACCTGGCAGAATATTTTCTGATGTATAAACCAAAGGATATCGTAAGCGGCGATTTTTATTGGGCAGAGCAGAAAGATTCAGGTTTTATGCTTGCTGTCTGCGATTGCACGGGCCATGGGGTTCCCGGCGCCTTCATGAGTTTATTGAACATTACTATTTTGAATGAAACAGTAAATGAAAAAAAAATATGCAGTCCTGATTTAATATTTAACCAGGTGCGTGAAGATATTGTCAAAGTGCTTAATCCGGAGGGACGTGAGGAAGAGCAGACCGACGGCATGGATGCGGTGCTGTGCTGTTTTGATTTTAATAAACTGAAATTGGATTTCGCCTGCGCTAATAATCCTTTATGGATTGTAAGGAAAGATTCGATTATAGAATTTAAACCTGATAAAATGCCTGTGGGGATGCACTTTGGTAAAAAAACTGATTTTACGCTGAAGTCGGTGGATTTACAGAAAGGGGATGTGGTATATCTTTTTACAGATGGTTTTGCTGATCAGTTCGGCGGGCTCAAAGGCAAAAAATTCAAGTATTCTCAGTTTAAAGAATTATTACTTTCTATTTACAGCAGGCCTATGCATGAGCAGCAATCAATCATTCAGCAAAAGCTGGAAGTATGGAAAGGCGGTTTAGAACAGGTGGATGATATTTTGGTAATGGGGATTCGTATTTAGGATTTTAAATTTGGTATTAAGGATTTAGAATTTATTTCTTCCTGAAATTATTGAATAAACGTATTATTGCTACTTCAGCAATTTTAATCAGTGAGCCTGATAATTTATTTTTCCCATCGATATCCATTTTAAGTAACCTGCCCATAATAAACTCATTTACCCAATCAAGGATATTGCTTATTTTTAGGTTCCTTTCGTCATTATAGGGCAGAAACTCAGTGCCGATAAGCTGTTTGTAATTTAATTTTATTGAAGCAATCTTATCTTTCACCAGGTCTTCCTGATAAGAGCAATAGATTTTTAAACGCTGTTTTTCGCGCTGAAGGGATTCTAGATTGGTTATTTTAATCGGCTCGTTAATCATTTTTTTCTTCCTCAAATAGCTGTTCTATAACTTTATCAGTAATGTAATTCTCTAATAGTCTTTTTCTGAACAGAATAATTATTACCAGCACTATAACATAAATACCAAAAATAATCAGGAAGCCTAAAGCATTATTATTTAAAAGACTTCCGAAATAAAAACCGCCGCTGATACTTAAAAAAAACAAGAGAAAAAAGCCAAGCAGTGCAATAATGATTGATGAAAATAATACCGCGGTAATTTTTGCGGTTTTTTCATACGCGGCAATTTTGTAAAGCTGAATTTTAGCTTCAAAATATGCTGCCGCAATTTGTTTTAGTTCTGCAAAAAAAGAAGTTTGTCCGCTCATGATTGGGAGGAAGTATTTTTGAGAATATCGTCTGCAGCGTTTTTAATATTATCGAAAATGGTTTTCCCTTTCTCAAAAGTTTCGGATAAATTATCTTTGAGTTTAGATGCGCCTTCGTTTAAGTCGGCCGCAAGTTCCTCTTTTTTATCAGAATTTAAAAAATATCCGATTGCAATGCCCACTGCAGCGCCTGCTAAAAGAGCTAATAGAATTTTTGAGTTGTTGTTTTCCTTCATGTGAGTGATCTAATTCATTATAAAATTACTGTTTTTTATTTACCTTTAAAAAAAATTAGAACGATGGCTTATTTTAATTCGAATAAAGTAAAACAAATAGCAGCCTTAGGAGGGATTTTAGCACTTAGCGGTTTTTTGTTTGTCACCTTGTGCGGCTTTATTCCAGCATTTTTAGGAGCTGTTATATTTTATGTTATCTGCTCTCCCTTTGTACTTTATTTAATCAATAAAAAAAAGTGGAAAAGAGGCTTAGCTGTTTCTATTGTAATGATTTTATCCTTCCTGATAATATTAATCCCTGTTTTTAGTTTATCTTATCTGCTTGTATCTAAGGTTACCGTATTACTCGCCGAATCGCAGGGGTTTTATTCCCAAGTCGAAAATTTTAATTCATATATCCATGCCAATCTCGGGATAAATATTTTAACTGCAGAAAACTTATCTAAGTTCCAAAATCAGGCAGCCAACTTTATACCAAGCCTTTTTGGTCAGACATTGAGTATAATGGGAGATATCGCCATTATGTATTTTGTTTTATTTTATCTGCTGATGATGGAAACAGAAATAGAAAAAAGCATTGTGCGTTTTCTGCCGTATCAAAAAGACAATGCACATTTGTTTGCAAAAGAATTGGTTTCTCAGACCTATTCAAATGTAATAGGGGCACCTTTGCTTGCCTTCGTTCAAGCGATTTTTGCAATTTTCGGCTTTTGGATTTTCGGTTTAAACGACCCTCTTTTTTGGGGATTAATGTGTGGCTTTTTATCATTTGTGCCTCTCCTTGGATCGGCGCTGATATGGATTCCCGCAGGAATTATCCAGCTGAACAGCGGGGCTCACTGGCAGGGGGCAGCTATATTAATTTACGGCATTCTTATTATTTCTAATGTAGATAATATTTTTCGTTTTATAATTCAGAAAAAAATTGCTGATGTACACCCCATCGTTACTGTTTTCGGGGTAATTATCGGCTTACAGTGGTTCGGTCTTCCTGGAATAATTTTCGGCCCCTTATTAATTTCTTACCTGATGATTATGATTGATATTTACCGCACAGAATACAGTGATAAAAATTATATTTCAACAGCAATTTCCGGAAAGGACGATGCGCCTGCAAATCCTCCTGAGAGTTTTGATTTGTAAGAATAATAAATTGATTCAGGAGCTGCTCACTCATTTATTTTAAATCAGACTTGTCAGGTTTTTAAAACGTGACAGTTTTCTTATTTATTATACAAAGAATATAAAAACAAGGATAATTAAGAGCTGCCTCCTGCAAGGCTTTTAAGATTGCATAACAGCAAAGCTTCTTATTCATTACCTTTGCCGTGAAATTAAATAGAAACTGCATTGAAAACAAAAACACTAAAAAGAAATAAAGTAAACGTTGTAACTCTCGGCTGTTCAAAAAACATTGTGGACAGTGAGGTGCTGATGGGTCAGTTAAAAGCCAATAACATTGAGGTAGAACATGAGAGTACAGCGGATGATGCGGGAATTGTAATTATTAATACCTGCGGATTTATTGACAATGCAAAGCAGGAAAGCATTGATACAATTATCCGGTATGCGGATGCAAAAAAAGCCGGTCTTGTTGATAAAGTATATGTTACAGGCTGCCTGAGCGAGCGATACCGGCCGGAGTTAGAAAGAGAAATACCTTCTGTTGACGGCTATTTTGGAACTCGGGAGCTGCCGCGTTTATTAAAAACATTGAAGGCTGATTATAAACATGAATTAGTAGGGGAGAGGCTGTTAACCACGCCGCACCATTACTCCTATTTTAAAATTTCAGAAGGCTGCGACCGCCCCTGCTCTTTCTGTGCCATACCTTTGATGCGCGGTGCGCATATCTCCAAGCCTATTGAAGAATTGGTGAAAGAAGCTAAGCATCTTGCCAAAAACGGTACTAAAGAATTAATGCTTATTGCACAGGATTTAACCTATTACGGTTTAGATATCTACAAAAAAAGAAACTTGTCGGAGCTATTAAAAAATCTTTCTGATGTAGAAGGCATCGAATGGATTCGCCTGCATTATGCCTTTCCGAGCGGTTTCCCGATGGATGCACTGGATGTGATGAACGAACGCAGCAACATCTGCAATTATTTAGATATGCCCCTGCAGCACATTACTGACGCCATGTTAAAGAGTATGCGCCGTGGAACTACCAAGCAGAAAACAATTGATTTAGTGAATAAAATGCGTGACAAAGTTCCGGGCATTGCTCTCCGTACAACCCTGATTGCGGGCTATCCGGGAGAGACAGCGAAAGATCACCAGGAAATGCTTGAATGGGTTGAACAGACCCGTTTCGACCGCCTCGGTATATTCTCTTATTCCCATGAAGAAAATACGCATGCTTACTTGTTGAAAGATAATGTCTCCGTCAAAGTAAAACAAAAAAGGGCTGAGGCTGTGATGGCTGTTCAGCAAGGGATTTCATTAGAATTAAACCAGCAAAAAATCGGTAAAACATTTAAAGTTTTATTTGATAAAAAAGAAGGAGAACATTTTATCGGGCGCACAGAATTTGATTCACCTGAAGTTGATAACGAAGTGCTTGTAAAGGCTGATGCACATTTTGTCCGTGTAGGTGATTTTGCAAATGTGAAAATAACAAGTGCTGAAGATTATGATTTGTATGGTGAAGTGGTGAGTTAGATAATTCTATTGATCTTCACCGGATTTTTTGGATCATAAATGCGCTTATTTTTTTCTGCCAATATATTTTCCCTGACAGGACAAAAAAATACAAAATCATAATGTACTATTTTATCCCGTTTTATATATAACACCGGCTATTATTTCACCAGCGTTACAGTGCCGATATAATCGTGTGATTTATAAAAAACATCGGTTAGTGAAACCTTCCAGACATATACATCAATCTGGGCTTTTTCATTGCCGTTATTTGCTATGCCGTCCCATTTGCTGGTTAGATCTTTTCCATGAAAAATCATATTCCCCCAGCGGTCGAATATTCTCATATCATAATTGAGGATGCCTATACCTGTTCCGAAAAAATAATCATTAATTCCGTCTCCGTTGGGAGTAAAGGCATTGGGTATATAAAAACAGAATGCAGGTCCAATAAAAATTTGGTGAGGAATTGTATCAAAACATCCATCAGCATTATGAACAATTAATGTTGCAGTAAAAGTGCTGGAAGTATCATGCGGATACTCATGCACAGGATTAGGATCATTAGGTGAGGCAGTAAATCCATCGCCAAAACTCCAAAACCAATAATTTACATCAGATGATGATTGATTGTTAAAAGTAACAATCGGATCCAGCACGGAGGCAGGGTTTGGAGTTGTACTAAACTGCGCAACAGGCAGTAAAAAAACATGAATTAAATGCACCAAAGTTAAGGTTGATGTACAGCCGTGATCGGAAGTTTCGGTTAATGTAACATCGTAGTAATTTGAAACCGAATAACAATGGGCAGGGTTTTGAGTATTTGAACCAGGACTTCCATCGCCAAAATCCCAGACTGAAGAAACTATGCTTCCTCCCGTAATGGAAGATAGATCAGTAAACTGGGCACAATGCAAAGGAGGGCATCCCGTAGGATTGGCAACCGAAAAATTTATTAAGGGAGCATTGTAAAAGTGAAGTATAACATTTGATGTTGCAAATGTGCAAGGACCAGGAGGGTCATTTGTTGTTAAAGTTAATATCACCGAATCCGCAGCATACTCAGCAGCAGTGGGTGTGTAAACAGCATTTAAGGCTGCATTGGAAGGTGAAAAAATTCCAGCACCGCCCGACCATGTTCCGCTTGTGGCCGAGCCGCCTACAGAACCGCCAAGGGTAATTGCGGAGCCTGCGCAGACATGCTGAGAAGAGCCTGCATTAACTGTAGCTACAGCATTTACAACTACATGCACATCGGCCGCAGACTGGCATCCTGTTGCTGTTTCAGTAGTTGTTACCGTATAGGTTGTAGTAATAGGTGCTGAAGGCCCTGGATTAATTAAAGAAACTGTTGGATTAGAAATTGTACTGCTGCTTGAAATACCTGTTGAAGGCAGCCAAACATAAGTATATCCTGCAACGGATGGCCCTCCTATAGTTCCTGAACCGCTTGAACAGAGCATTAAATCAGTTCCGGCATCTGAAACGGGCAATGGGTTTATGGTAACTGCTACCGGCTTTATGTCGCTGCATCCGCCTCCGACGGATGTTGCTTTTATATAATACGTTCCGCTGGCTGTAATAGCAGCAGGTGATGATAAAGGAACCAATGCGGTTGTATCATGCCAATAACTTAAAGTACCGCCGCCAGTGCTGCCTGCTGTTACTGAAGCAGCAGTGATATCGATAGTGCCGGGACTGCATACGGGAGCCGGGTTAGTTATTGTTAAAACAGGTATCGGGCTTACTGTTACTATTACCTGATCTGTGGATGAACAGGTGGCTTGTGTAACTGTAAGCGTATAGGTAGTTATTATCGGCATATTTCCATTGTTCACAGTAATTATATGCGGGTTAGAAATAGTGTCGCTGCTTAACCCGGCAGCAGGAAGCCATGCATAGGTATAGCCTGCCGAAGAAGCGGTGCCTATCGAATCAAGTGTTCCAGTGCAGATATTTACGTCAGCACCTGCAGCAGCAATTGGAATCGGCAAAACATTTATTGCTTCAGAAACCGGACCGGCGCATCCTCCACCGCCAGTGTATGTGACTGTGTCAAAACCGACAATTGAAACCGAAGGAGTAAAAGTGCCTGCTGTCCCGCTGGTAATACCAGGGCCGCTCCAAGTGCCGCCCGTAAGACTTGCCGTTAGATTAACTGCAGCGGCATTCGCACAAAAAGGGCCGGCAGGTGTTAACACTGGCGGTGCTCCGGTATTAACATTAACATTTATAACTGTATCTGCCGTGCAGGCTCCCCATTTAACAATTAATGTTACTGGGTAGGTACCTGCAGCAGGAAAAATATGTGTTGGATTTTGAGTTGAATCATCTGGGATACCGTCGTTATTAAAGTCCCATTTCCAGCCGTTAATGCTTCCTACAGGAGTTGATGAGTCGGTAAACTGCATAGGCACACCAGGGCAGACTGTTGTATTTGTGAACTGTGCAACAGGTAAACTTGGATTGGTGCCTATTGTAACGTAAAGCGTTGTCTGGCAGGCCGAGCCGGTTACAGAAGTAATTACAACTTTATAGGTTCCGGCCTGGTTTACCACTGCTGTCTGTAATGTGCTTGAGCCGACAATCCCGGCTATAGTACCGGTGGCAGAATCTGACCAAACATAAGTTGCTCCGCCAGGAGGAGCTGTTAGAGTTACAGAATGGCCGCCACAGACATTTGGGGATGAAGAAATAATTGCCAACGGTTCACAGGCACAATCAACATAACCATAACCCATGTGACCGCCAAGAACGCAGTCTGACGCAGTAAATTCCAGACTCACACATTGTCCTATATATGAACTTAGGGGAACAAAAACAGTCGTCCACTGCCGGTACCATATATTGCTGCCAGGGGCAGTTTCTGTAAATATGGAAGTAAAGTTCGGCTGTGAGGCATCGGCAATTACTTCGTAATCGCCGCAAGTTAAAACTACACCATTTTGATCGCGCAGTTTAACCCTGAAATAGGGGCGCTGTGTGAAACCGTTAATTGCACTATGGCTGCTATCATTAGGGTCTTCTATCACAACAGCGTACCTGTAAGTGAAATTTGCATTAGAGGCTGAAACAGTAAATGAAATGCTGGCGCGCGCTGCACCCCAGGAGCCGTCACTCCCTCCGAAACCAAAAATAGGAGGAACAATTCCGCCCCAGGCAACAGTATCTCCTAATCTGAAGGCATGATTGCCTCCGCCCGGCGGTACTATAGGCAGTATTGTGCCGCCAACATTTGGATCGAAGCCTCCCACAGCTGTTACCAAATGCTGGTTTTGATGTGTTCCGGTTGTCGGAGGATTAAAGCCTGCAGTTAGGGTTGCGGGATTAGCTGCCGCTGCTGGGTTACCTGCCCAATACTGCCAAAAGGTGTTGCCAGATTCAAACCCCGGGTTTGTACAAGCTGAACCGCAGGTTTGAACATTCGGATCAGGATTACTCGGCCCTCTTTTTTGTTGCTGTGATTTAATAATACCTTCTCTATTCTTTTGAAAGGCATCAAAATATTTTTTATAAGCAGGCTGAATGGAGCCTAAATAGGCTTTTACATCCGCTTCAGAGGAAATATCTCCTTTACCGGCTTTATATGTTAAAACTTCAAAATCTTTTTTTGAATGGCTTTTTACATACTCCATGAAATAGGGCATATCATCCATATTGCCGTCGGCAGAAATAACTACATAATTCATAAAACTCTGCAAGTCCACTTTTTCAAGAAGTGCAGCAGTTTTTTTTAAATAGCTGTTCCAGAGATAATCCGGAATATGGTATGAATTATTGGAAGACGGAGTATTGATTTTGGGGGCCTGTGGGAAAACTAAAAGGGAGATAAGGATCAAAAGTGTAGTGAAGAATATTTTAATCCAAGAGAAAGTAAAAACTTTTGTCATAGTTCCGGTTTTGTTATTAATGATAAAACTAAGTTAACATTCTGTAGGAAAATTGAAGATATTCTGTATTGGTAATGAATACAGGGGAGGCAGGGCTTTTTATTGCTGGTTGTTACCAAGAAATCCTTCTTCCGCAGAACATTTTAAAAACGAATTTATCGGCAGCATTTGTTAAACCGAACCCGGGCCCGAAGTTCAATTCCCATTTTGCACTGCTCAACAGATCAAAAGTCAGGAATAAAGCATGTCTCTGATTCTGGATTACTTCAAAATAATTAACTGCTCCTAATGCTCCAAAGTATTCAACTCCAAGGCTGAAGGCAGGATGAAAGGCGTAAGCAATTTTTGCATCCGGTTCAAATGAAGGGGCCGAGCCCTGATTATTTCCTTTTAAAGAAAATCCTAAAGTAGGGTTAAATGTAACATAGAGCTTTTCATATTGTTTGTCAATAATCGGCCGCAATTCCAAACTCCATGTATCACCGGCATAGGCTGCTTTCTGGGTTCCTAATTCAGCTGACAAACCTAATCCAAAAGGCAGTTTCCAGCTTTCGGGGGCAGCAATTCTCGGGCGGATGTGTGTTCCTATTATTTGAAAACCGTATGACGGTGTATAATTACTGAACACATAAAATCCTACTTCAAAACATGGCGTAATCCCTGTGGTAATTTCAATAGTTTCGTGAAAAGCATGATGTGTGGGGCAAACACCCTCCACTTCATTTTTCTGTCCTGTAAAAGTAAAATTGCTGTGAGATTCAAACATAGTGGTGCCTTTTGTCTGTGTCTGAGAGCCGTACACCTGGATTTCATAATTATCCTGAGCAGGCAGTATTTGCGAAAGAAGAAGAAATAATGCAGCTGTTGAACACTTTTTCATGCTGCAAAAGTAGATGAATAAATCAGATTACAAATCACGGGGAGGGGATTGAGGTTTTGCGATTGTTCAAATACAAGGCCGCAAACATCATTTTCTATTGGTTAATACTTTATCTTTTCTTCGATGTATGTGCAGTTGCTTTTGAAATTTCCCCCAGTGTGTTAACTGAATATTTGTTGATATCCACCGTCCTTTCCCAGGTTCAGGGTGTCTCTTTCCCGAGACTGTCGCATTCATAAGACTCACCTTATGCCGAATAAAGAATTTTAAAATTGTGAATAAAAATAATTTGCAAGTCCCATCCTCCCTGTCTTTCCTTCATTTCATTTTATTGATTTTTGTGATTGTTAATAACCATTCTGCATGATCTCCGTTAAAGATGTTTGTAAAATTCCTAAATTTACATTATGAAGAAAATAATTACTCTCACATTGATTCTTTTATTTGCCGTAGTAGGAATAAGCAATTCACAAAACGGGCAGGCTGAAAAAACAAGGCAGCTCCCCTCAATAGCATTGGGAGTAGGCACACTTTCGTTTGACGGTAATCTTGGAAAAGGCTTAGGTCTAAGCTCATTAAGCAAAATAAGAACCGGTTATAACTTTGTTCTCGAGCAGCGCATCGGCAGGGTTATCGGGCTGTCGTTTAACGGCATTTACGGCAAGTTAGCCGATAATCAGGAAGGAGCTGTTAATAATTTAAATTTTCAGTCTACAATAATTCAGACTGATTTAAACCTTGTACTGCATCTAGATAACGGTTTCTTATTTGAGAGCAACAGCATTTTTGCACCTTACTTATCTGTTGGATTTGGTTATACCCAATTCAGTTCCTATGCTGATTTGAAAGATAAAAATGGCAATCCTTATTACTATTCACCAACGGGTGTTATTAAAGACGGCATTGATACCACTAAAGTTATTCACCGCGACTATTCCTACGAAACAAAATTAAACGACAGCGGAAAATACGTTAATCATACGTTTGCTCTGCCTATCGGTCTTGGTGTTAACCTTAAGATTGTCGATAGATTTTATGTGAACCTCGGCGCTGCTTATTATTTTACTTTCTGCAACAATATTGATAATGTTAATAAGGGACCAAATGAAAAATACCTTTTCGTTAAAATTGGTTTTCAATACAATTTCGGCAAACCTTATGACGACAGCAACCCAGTTTATAAAACAGTAGATTTTTCATCATTGGATAAACTCGACAGCGACGGCGACGGGGTAAAAGACGGCGATGACCGCTGCCCGGGAACGCCTAAAGATGTTAAGGTTGATAAGTTTGGATGCCCTATAGACAGCGATGAAGACGGCGTTCCTGATTATATGGATAAAGAACCTCTTACTAAAAAAGGTGCTTTTGTTGATGAAAAAGGTGTTACAAAAACTGAAAAGATGATCGCTGAGCAGCAAGCTGAATTTAATAAAAGTGCAATCGATCACAGCGATATAATTAAAATCTATCCTAGCCTCGGAAAATTAAAAGAATATGAAAAAGGTATTTCAAAAGGTGGTAAAAAGGGATCAAAGGATATCCCTTTTGCATTAAAATCTGCAGACTTAAATAAAGACAATTATATTTCTACTGAAGAAATTGGAAAAGCAATTGACTCGTTTTTTGAAGGCGACTCAGATTTTACTGTTGAGAAATTAAATGATTTGATTGATTACTTCTTTGAGCAGTAAATAATTCGGCTTCTAATCAGTTGTTCCTGGAAACCCTAAGGGGCTTTAAAGACCCTTAGGGTTTTATATTTAGAGGAAATAGAAGCATAAATTCAAATCACTCCTTCCAGCATTAATAATTTTGTTTTCAAAACAATAGTAACTGTTAAGCTGTCGGTTATTTCTCCTGATTGAACCATTTTGTATAAATCGTTGAAATGAATTTTCTTCACTTCCAATTCTTCATCTTCTTCGGGCGCTGAATCTCCGAAACTCAAGTCCTGTGCAATGTATAAAACACAGAATTCATCGCTCGCCGAGTTGCTTAAATACATTTCCTGAATTTTTGTCCATTTGCCGGCTGTAATGCCCGTTTCTTCAAGCAATTCACGCTGGGCTGAAACTAAAGGCGGAACATCAAGTTTACCTCCGCCTTCCGGGATCTCCCATGAATACTGCTCAATTGGGTAACGGTACTGGCCTACTATCCATGTATTATAATCTTTATCAAGAGGCAGAATTCCGATTGCTAAATTTTTAAAATGAACTACAGAATACGTTCCCGGATTACCGCTTGGGTTCAATACATCATGCTTTGTAAGTCCCACCCAAGGTGAATCATATACTTTTTCGGATTTTAAAGTTACCCAGGGGTTTTTATGTGTTTGATTATCCATTGCTGTGTTTTTTATTTGAACAAAACTACATTGTTTTTTGCTGTGATTTTCTGATTTGTTTTGCAGCCGGCAGCCCTGTCAGGTTTTTAAAACCTACAGGCTATATTAGCAGGGCTTGTCCTGCACCGGCTAATACTGGAAGATAAACAGACATTAATTATAGTATCTTTACATTCCAAATTATGGCCTTTAAAAAAACTAAAATAGCTTTATCCGAAACAGGGCAATTTTCAAAATTGCTCCTTGATTATATCAGCGGAAATAATTCCCTGCGTAATTTTTATTCCTATGCACCTGAAATTGGAGCTTTCAAACAGGCCATTGAGGATAAATCAAAAGAAAGCATCAACAGAGTATTGCTTACCAAGGTTCTGAAAGACCAGTATGCTCAGATTATTGATAAAGAACTGCAGACTGCAAATATAAACCTGCTTCTTGATAAAAATACATTTACTATTTGCACCGGCCATCAGTTGTGCCTTTTCACGGGGCCCTTATATTTTATTTATAAAATAATCACAGTAATAAATCTTACTGAAGTATTAAAGAAAAATTACCCTGACTTTGATTTTGTGCCGGTATATTGGATGGCATCCGAAGATCACGATTTTGAAGAAATTAAAAGCATCAATCTATTCGGTAAAAAATTAAGCTGGGATAACCCCGAAGCAAAAGGTGCAGTGGGCAGTTTAAAAACAAATTCATTGGATATTCTGATAAACGAACTCAAACAAGTATTGGGTGAATCAGAAAATGCAGATAAATTAATGCAGCTTTTCAGCGATGCGTATTTAAAACATAATGATCTTGCTGCAGCCACGCGCTATCTGGTTCATCAGCTGTTTGCAGGGTACGGGCTTTTGATTCTTGATGGTAACGACAAACGTTTAAAAGAAGAGTTTTCTGAAATTATTAAAGATGATATTTTAAATAATACCAATCATAAATTAGTAAGCCGGACCATTTCTGAACTTGAAAAAATTGGAGCAAAAGCACAGGTGAATCCCCGTGAAATCAACAGTTTTTACATGGTGGATAATTTGCGCGAGCGAATAGAACATCTTAACTCCTCCTTGGAAAAAGGGGGTAAAGGGGATGTTTTCAAAGTTGTCAACACCAAAATTGAATTTACAAAAGATAAATTGCTTGCCGATCTGAAAAATCATCCGGAACGATTCAGTCCAAACGTTGTATTGCGACCGTTGTATCAGCAAAAAATACTGCCTAATTTGGCGTATGCCGGCGGCCCCGGCGAAATAGCCTACTGGCTTGAATATAAAGCAATGTTCGATCATCATAAAATAAATTTCCCCATACTCATACCGCGTAATTTTGCTTTATTGATGGATGAAAAACCCAATGGCCAGGTTCAAAAATTAGGATTTAAAATTGCTGATATATTTAAAGATACAGAAGTTCTGATAAAAGAATATGTAAATAAAAATGCAGGTTCGGCCTTGTCGCTGCAAAAGGAGGGAGAAAAAATTTCGAATGTGTTTGCTGATATTTCTGTAAAAGCAGTAAGTGTTGATATTACATTAAAAGGAAGCGTAGAAGCAGAGCTGCAAAAAACTTTGAACTCATTAAAAAATATAGAGAGTAAATTAATGCGTTCAGAAAAACAAAAACAGGAAACCGGCATCAATCAGATTAAAAAAATAAAGGATAAATTTTTTCCGGAAGGTTCATTGCAGGAACGTTATGATACGTTCGCTCCTTATTATTTGACTTACGGCAGCCAGTTTATTGCAGATTTGAAAGAAGCCTTTGATCCGCTGGATTTTAAATTATTGGTATTAATAAGTTAAACCCCTGACAGGGTTTTAAACCCTGTCAGGGGTATCATAATATATATATGGAAACAAAAGAAAAAAATACAACATTGTTAGAGCAAGGGATGGAGCTTCCATTGATGGAAGAATTTTATACTATTCAGGGAGAAGGCTTTCATTCGGGCAAACCAGCTTATTTTATCCGGGTCGGCGGATGTGATGTCGGCTGCCATTGGTGTGATGTAAAAGAAAGCTGGGATGCGTCATTGCACCCGCTTACTGCTGTAGATGCTATTGTTGAGAATGCCGGGAAATTTCCTGCGAAAGCGGTAGTAGTTACAGGCGGGGAACCCAGTATGTATAACATGAATTATATTACAAAGCAACTGAAGAGTAAAGGAATGCTTACTTTTATTGAAACGTCAGGAGCGTATCATCTCACTGGTATATGGGACTGGGTATGCCTTTCGCCAAAAAAAACGAGCGCACCCCTTCAGGAAAATTTTGCGAAAGCAAATGAGTTGAAAATAATTGTTCACAATAAAAATGATTTTGAATGGGCCGAAAAAAATGCAGCGCATGTAGGCGACGATTGTAAATTATTTCTTCAGCCTGAATGGAGCAAATCAAAAGAAATGATGTCGCTTATAGTAGAGTATGCAATGCAGCATCCAAGATGGAACGTATCGCTGCAGACGCATAAGTACATGAATATTCCTTAATAAAATTAATGGTTAAATAAATAAACAGCCAAACCGTATGAAAAAGTTTTTTATTATCTCCTTACTGTTCATTTCTTTATTTGCCTGCAAAGCACAGCTTCCGCCGGGCGAATACACAACAAAAAGCAAAAAGGCAATTTCATTATTTGAAAGCGCATTGAAATACAGCGATGCTCACAATGATGTAAAAGCTGAGGAGGATTTATTAAAAGCAATTGAAAAAGATCCTGCTTTTATTGAACCGCATTTACTGCTTGCCGAAATTTATCAGTCTGAAAAGATGATACCAAAAGCCATTGATGAATACACAAAAGCCATTGGAATAAATCCCGGATTTAATTTAAACAACTTTTATAATCTTGCACAGCTCGAAATCCGTATTGGAAATTATAAAGATGCAAAGGCCGACTACGAGCGCTTTTTTAAAAAAACAAACATCAATCCGAATACAAGGGATATTGCGGAGCTCCAGTTGAGCAACTGTAATTTTGCAATTGAAGCAATGAAAAATCCTGTTCCTTTCAAGCCTGAAAATATGGGCGCTTCTATTAATTCTCCCAATTATGAATATTTTCCTGCTATTACTGCCGATGATCAAACGTTTTTATTCACGCGCAATAACCGGACAGAAACTGTCCCTTTGCAGGAAGATCTTTTAATAAGTAAAAAAGTGAAGGGTGAATGGACACCTGCTGTTTTGGCTGGCAGCGGCATTAATACCTCCGGCAACGAAGGTGCACCGGCTATTTCAGCCGACGGAGAAATTTTATTTTTTGTTTCCTGCCAGGACAGTCCTGACGGAGGTTATGCCGGAGGAAGAAAAGGCTATGGCTCCTGTGATATTTTTTATTCGCAGAAAGAGGGAAATGCATGGTCTAAGCCCTATAACCTTGGGCCCTCAATTAATACAAAATATTTTGAATCCCAGCCTTCGTTTTCTTCCGACGGCAAAACATTATATTTTGTGAGCAGCCGCCCAGGAAGCATGGGCGGGGGCGATATTTGGTATTCCACTTTAAAAGATAACGGCAGTTGGGGAGCCCCTGTAAACATCGGCAGTAAAATTAATACACCCGGTGAGGAAGAATCTGTTTTTATTCATGCCGATGGCAAAACCCTTTATTTCAGCTCCAACGGTCATACTGGTATGGGCGGCCTTGATATTTATGTGGTGCGTAAAAATGATGCTGGGGAGTGGGGCAACCCTGTTAATTTGGGTTATCCGATTAATACATTTGGTGATGAAAACAGTCTGCTTGTGAATGGCGCCGGTAATCTGGCATACTTTGCTTCCGATCGTCCGGGCGGATACGGCGGGTTGGATTTGTATCAATTTGAATTATATGATGCGGCACGTCCCGGTAAAATTACTTATATGAAAGGAAAAGTATATGATGCCAGAACAAAACAGCCGCTTGGTGCTCACTTTGAATTGATCGATTTAGAAACAGCAAAACAGGTGATGACATCAGATGCAAATCCCGGCAACGGTGAATTTTTAGTGACGCTGCCTGTAGATAAGAATTATGCTTTAAATGTTTCACAGAATGGTTATTTATTTTATTCCGAAAACTTTTCGTTGAAAGAAGTAACTGATAAAACCAAACCCTACTTAATGGATGTGCCTTTAGAACCGATAGATACAGGCAGTGTGGTGGAATTGAAAAACATATTTTTTGAAACAGGAAAATTTGATTTGAAACCTGAATCTAAAATAGAGCTGAATAAATTAGTCACCTTCCTTACTTTAAATAAAACAATGCGCATTCAGTTAAGCGGTCACACGGATAATGTAGGCGATAAAAAAATGAATTTAGCACTTTCCGAAAATCGTTCTAAATCGGTTTATGATTATTTAACTGCTAATGGCATTGATGCAAAACGTCTCACTTACAAGGGTTACGGCGATACAAAACCTAAGGTAAAGAATGACACAGATGAAAACCGAGCTATTAACAGGCGTACTGAGTTTAAAGTTATTGGGAAATAAAAATGAGCTTAATTACCCGGTTCGGAAAAAAAGCTAAAAAAACTATTAAATTGCTGGGCCCTGGTTTAATCACAGGGAGCAGTGATGATGATCCATCTGGGATAGCATCTTATTCCCAGGCAGGTGCCGCCTTTGGTTTTGGTACACTTTGGACTGCTTTAATTACGTTTCCGCTGATGGCGGGCATACAGGAAATGTCTGCCAGAATAGGCCTGATAACCGGCGATGGGCTTGCCGGCACTATTAAAAAAAATTACAGCCATAAGATTCTTTATCTTATGCTTATTTTCAGTTTCCCTGCCATTATCCTAAATATAGGAGCCGATATTGCCGGTATGGGAGCAGTTGCAAATCTGCTTGTTCCCGCTCTTCCGTCTTTTATTTTCAGTATTCTTTTTACTGCGCTTCTTATTCCGAGTATCATTTTCTGGTCGTACAAAAAAATTGCTTCGGTAATGAAATACCTTTGTCTCATTCTCCTTGTTTACTTAATTGTGCCCCTTATTGTTAAAACGGACTGGACGCAGGCAGTAAAGTCATCTTTTTTTCCAAAATTTGAATTCAGCAGGGAGTATTTAATGATGCTGGTTGCAGTTTTAGGAACTACAATTTCTCCTTATCTTTTTATATGGCAGGCATCAATGGAGGTTGAAGAGTTAAAAAAAAAACACAAAGGATTCTTTGTAGATAAAAAATTTATAAGCCGTATGCGGACTGATATTACTTACGGAATGTTTTATTCCAATTTGATTATGTATTTCATAATTCTGACAACCGGAACAGTACTTTACAATGCAGGAATACATCAGATAGATACCGTTGAGCAGGCCGCACAGGCATTGAAGCCCCTTGCCGGAAATTTTGCGTATTTACTTTTTTCACTTGGTATTATCGGAACCGGTTTTTTAGCAATACCGGTGCTGGCCGGCTCGCTTTCTTATGCCTTAGCTGAAACTTTTCTATGGCAGCAAGGGCTTAACAAAAAATTCAAAGAAGCAAAACCATTTTATGCAGTGATTGCAGTTTCGCTCATTATTGGATTATGCATCAACTTTATAGGCATCAGCCCAATTCAGGCCTTAATTTATACTGCAGTTTTATATGGACTTACTGCCCCTGTTCTTATAATTATTATTATGCTGATCTGTAATAACAAAAAAATTATGGGGCATCATACAAATGGATTATGGTCAAATGTGTTAGGTGTACTTACTTTTATATTAATGGCATTCAGCGGTGCTGCCCTGATTTATTTTTATTTTCATTAGCTGGATTTGTGCAGACCTGTAAGGTTTTTAAAACCTGACAGGTCTAAAATTTACCAAAGCCGAATACATTTGAAAAATCTAAGTTTAACCGAAAATACCTGTCAATTTTATTGAATAACCTTTGCGGGGTTCAAAATTTTGAATAAAATAATTTATAGGCTTGTATCTTTTTGAATCTTTTCCGTTATGGATATGAAAACAAGCTTTAAATATTATTTTTTCTTAAAATAAACAGAATGAAATAGCATAGTAAATTCAGCTTTCCTTTCTTTAAATAATAGAAAGTGAGCCAGTTTAGAAATAATTTTAAAGAACATGACTACAGTTTCAAAATACCATGTAACCGCAACAGATATAGCTAATGAGCTTGTATTGGTGGAAGCTGCAAAAAAAAATTCTAAGCAGTTTGATGTACTGTATGATAAATATTATGAACAGATATTCAGATTTATCTATCAGCGTCTGGATGATAAAGAGCTTGCATTTGATGCTTCTCAGCAGGTATTTTTAAAAGCAATGATCAATCTCCACAAATATGAAAACCGCGGACTGCCTTTTGCATCCTGGCTTTATAGAATCGCATCCAGCGAAGTAAATAATTTATTCCGTGAGCAGAAAGCACAGCGCACTGTTAATATTGATTCTGTGCATATATATACTATCATTGAAGAAATACAGGAAACTAAAATTGATCGGTATCATGATAAAATTGTTTCTATAATTTCAGAACAACTAGAAGAGGATGAGCTGCAGCTGATTGAGATGCGTTTTTTTGAAAAACGTTCATTCAAAGAAATTGCTGAAATACTTGATATCACTGAGAATAACGCAAAGGTGAAAACATACAGGATTTTAGAAAGATTAAAAAAGAGTATTAAGTAACTGAAAGAAAATAAGTACGGACAATTAATTGAAAAATAAAATATAAACTAACCAAGCTCTAAGGCCTCCTTATTATAGGCTGGAGGGGCACTGATAAAATGAAAAAGAAAGTAAATTTAAACCGCCCTCAAATAAGCTCTGAAGAGATTTCAAAGGGTAAAAATTTCGATTCGGTTTTAAAAACACACATTACAGTAAGCAAACCATTGTATCAAAAGCCCTGGTTTTTATCAAGTGTGATTGTTACTGTTGCTGCTGTTATTACTGCTGTTGTGATGCATCAGCAAAAAAATACACTAAAAAACAATGAATCAAAAACTGCTGAAATCAGCACCAGCGCTGATAGCCTTGCTTTAGCCGCCTTCTATAAAAACGAAGCCGCGCGTCCCTGCATCCATCCCCCTTTGAAAGGCGTTAATATACCATATACCACTTATAAAGTAATTGCCGAAAAAGGTGCAGCACTTGATTTTAAAACTGGTTCGAAAATTATAATTCCTAAAAATGTATTTGTTGATGAAAACGGGAAACCTCTGAAAGGGGAGGTAGAGCTGCGTTACCGCGAGTTTCATGATGCCGTTGATTTTTTCGTTTCCGGAATACCAATGACATACGACAGTGCCGGAGTGAAGTATCAGTTTGAATCAGCAGGAATGATGGAAATGCTTGCCTTCCAAAACGGGAAACAGGTAAGTATGGCTGCGGGAAAATCAATCAATGTTGAGCTGGCATCCAATTACAAAGGCTCTGAATACAATTTGTATAAATTGGATACTGTGAAAAATAATTGGTCTTGTTTAGGGAAAGATAAAGTTACCTCACAGATTGCAGTTTCCGAAGAAGCAGTAAAGGGTCACAAAAATGTAGCAAATTCTCTTCAGGAAACACCGCAGTATAAAACCATAGAAACAAAAAAAGAAGAAGTTCAAAAAGAAAAAGAAGTAAAGATTGCTTCACTTCCAAAACCTGCAGCAGAACCGAAAAAACCGGAGCAGGCTAAAAAAGATAAATTTACTTTCAACTTAGATGTTGATCCAAAAGAATATCCTGAACTGGCTGTTTATAAAGGTGTTTTGTTTGAAGTGGGCAATGAAAACAAAAATTTCAATAAAGAAATGTATAATGTAACCTGGGATGAAGCAGTAATAAAGGAAGGAAGTAAAAAAGGAGAAAATTATTTTTTGACGCTGAAAAAGGCTTCAAAAAAATATGAATTATTGGTTTACCCTGTGTTTGAAGGCAAAAATTATGAAACAGCTTTGAAAGATTACCAGGATAAATTCAGTAAGTATTCCTCAGTTCATGATAAACAGCTGGCTGAAGAAAAGCGTATTGAAGAGGAATACAATGCAAGATTAGCATCATTGCAGAAACAGCAGAATGAAATGCAGCAAAAATGGGAGCAGGAGCAGGCCGGCCTTTTTAAACATACCAGCAGTGAAGAGAAAGTGAAACGTATGTTTGCAATTAACAGCTTTGGCGTGTATAACAGCGATTGTGCAAGAAACTATCCCCAGGGCGTTTCATGCGCAGCCAACCTTACAACTGATAAAAATGTGAAGCTGCAATGTTATGATGTTTATTTAGTTGATAAAGCCAGAAATGGCTTGTTTACATTTTATAAAAATCCGGTTACAACATTTTCATTTAATCCGGAGTCTGTAAATATGCTGTGGACAACAGAAAACGGTGTGCTTTATTGGCTGAAGCCTGAACAGTTCAAGGATATTAAAGGTTCCGAAGGCTTAAGTAATTTACAAATGAACAGAATCAATCAGAAGTTTAATACTGTTGACGAGGTAAAAACATTTTTTAATTTGTAAAATATTTTATTGCTTTATCGCTGGCTCCATGTGAATTACATTCATAGAATGTTGCAGCAAATGGAAAATATGAAACAGGGAAAATTGTATTTGCATCTTTATGAAAAGAGCTCTAAACATATTAATTCTGCTTGCCTTCTGCATGTCTGCTTTCAGTCAGACATCGCTTCTCAATGACTTTAATTTTGAAAATGGCGGTTACAGTTTAGTAGGCATACGGTCTGCGAAGCTGAAAAAAACTTTTTTAATGGATACATTAAAAGACTTTTATACCAATGACATTAAAATTTTAAATGAGTTCAAAAAAGAATGGGTATTTAATAAAACCAATGATGGCTTTAAATACGACTTTCATTATACAATTTACATTTGTAAAAATGGAATCAGCATTGAACAGTTTAATATTAATTTAAGCAGTAATGAAATTACATCTGCAAAAGGAACTTTTTTCTTTGATTCGAATAAGCTTATTTCCTTCAAACGAAAAGTAAAAAAAGCATATCGCAGAACCGACGAATTTAAAACTCTAAAACAGGCAAGAGAATATAAAAGCAGTATTACGACAGATAAAAATTTAGTATTTATTACACCGCCGATATGGAATGAATATGACGGCTCATTTAGTTTTGACGGCTCAAACGGCGATAGTTTAACTATCAGGGAAATTTCATTAACGAAGTTGACTGCTGAAATAAAAAAGGTTTATCCCTATGAAAATTTCGAATTAGAAGATCTTGGAAATGTATATGTCGGTACTAAGTGTCAGAAGGCTCTTGCCATGAAATTTAAATTATATCCAATTTGGGACCAATGGGGAGAATATCACCCGATATTAACTACCTACTGGATGAATGATATTAAATAAATTTTTCCTCTAGTGCAAAGGTCTTATCCTATTTCGATAATTTTGATTTTAAATTATGTATTGAAATTTTTCAGGACTATTGGATAAAGAAACTATTTAATTTATAGTAATATGGATGACCATAGATCAGAAAAAAATCGAGTCCTATAAAAATGAATTTAAATATTCAACCTGTATTTTTTGTGTCCCAATCAGATTTCAGAAAGTGGTTAAAGAAAAACCACGGCAAAGAATCTGAATTACTTGTCGGCTTTTATAAATCGGGCAGCGGCAAACCTTGTATGACCTGGAGTGAGTCAGTTGATCAGGCAATCTGTTTCGGCTGGATTGATGGTTTGCGTAAATCTATAAATAAAGAGAGTTACTTTATCCGTTTCACTCCCAGAAAATCAACAAGTATATGGAGTGCTGTTAATATCAGGAAAGTCGAAAAATTAACCAATCAAGGGTTGATGCAGCCATCAGGTATTGCAAGCTTTAAATTAAGGCAGGAACACAGATCTAAAATATATTCTTACGAAAAAGAAGCCGCAAAACTTTCAGACAGCTTCGAGAAAAAATTTAGAGCCAATAAAAAAGCCTGGGATTTTTTTCATTCACAGCCGCCATCTTATCGGAAGACAGTTCTACATCTTATAATGAGCGCCAAACGAGAAATAACACAGCTGGCCCGGCTTGAAAAAGTAATTTTGATAAGTGAAAAAGGGAAAAGACTTTTATAAAATAATGTAAGGAGCAATCAATTGTTAACGGTGCAATAAAACTTTCATGCCTGTTTTATATCAGTGCATTTTCATTTTAAGGCCGTGTGACAGAGGATAAATTTATGGACAAATACAAATTATTTTTACTCTGCTTTATCAACACCTGCTTTGCATTGGCTCAAAATGATACATCGCAGACGTATGGAAGAATTAAAATTTCAAAGCCAAAGTTTGATTCGGTTTATATCAAAGCCGAAATGAAATTTCAAAAATTTCTGGTCGGGAACAAACTCACAGCGCAGCCGCAAATAATTTCGCCGGAACAAGTGACAATTCCATTCCCTAAAATTTCGGGTTATGCCTCACCTTTTGATTATAACCAATTCTGCCGGAAATATATTGAAACTAAAAATAACGATTTAGAAAATAGACTTACAGATACCGTCCGCATTCAAATAAAAGTTCTTGATAATGGAAAAGCTTATTATAAAGATTTAACTCCTTTAACAATGATGAGCGGTGTGCCTGCTTATTACGACAAGCAGATGAATGCCTATAAGCTGGATGCAATTCATTGGAAAAGCATGAATGTTTTAAAACAAATTACAAAGTGGGAACCCGCTTATAGAATGGTTTTAGAAAAAACGAAATTCAAAAAGACAACGGTCATAAAACAAAAAAAAGAAAACCTCTCTGCTTCAGGAATCTTAACCATTATATTTTCCGCAGTTCCGTTGGAAGATTAGAAAGAGCTCTACAACCCAATATTCAAGCCTATTCTGATAATAGGATTAGTATATGGTGTATAAGTAGATTCAGTAAAATTGTACAACAGCATTGCAACAATACCCGAATTCCGGCTTATGTGCTGTATATAACCTACACCGGCAAGCAGACTTCCAACATCAACCCTTCTGGAAGGAAAAAAATCAAATGCTTCAAGATTCAGGTATTCATATTCCCCATGCCCGAATATATTTTCAGTAAACATATATCTTCCAAACACCCTGCCTCCGTATACATTGGTTGAGATATCATACATTCTGTCCTGGTAATGATAGTATTGATAGGTAACTCCAACGCCTGCTGAAACTTTATCGTTGATACGATAACCTGCTAAAGGGGATAATTCCATAAATGTAACGGTGCCGAACTGGAGCCCCACATTTCCCCCCACATACACTTTATCCCATGAAAAGTTCGACGGCTGTGAAGTGCCTCTTCTGTGCGGTTCTTTCCGAATTCTTATGCTATCTTGTGCTATACCGTAAAAGGCAAGGAGTATAAACAAAGAAATAAATTTTATTTTTAATTGCATTTGAATAGCTATTTAGTTTAAGTAAAGTTAATAAAAAAATGCGTTTCTTTGAATTAAACAAAAACGTAAAAACAATGAATATTATTGTAACAGGTGCAAGCAGGGGAATAGGCTATGAATTAGTTAAAATCTTAAGCTCAGATTCTAAGCACACCATAATAGCTGTTTCCCGTAATTCACAAAAATTAGAACAGTTAAAAAAAGACTGCCTGTTATTAAATCCAGCTTCAAATATTATACCATTGGCCTGCGATTTGACAGAAAAAAATGCGGTAGAAAAATTAATTTCTGAGATTAAAAAAAATGTAAGTTCAATTAATATTTTAATAAATAATGCCGGCGCATTGCTGAACAAGCCCTTTGAAACTATTGCTGCTGCCGATTTAGAATATGTTTATAATGTAAATGTGTTTTCTGTTATCAGGTTAATTCAAGCTGTACTTCCTTTAATGGATGGCGGACAAAAATCACATATCGTTAATATCAGTAGTATGGGCGGGTTTCAGGGCAGTGCAAAATTTGCAGGTCTGGCCGCATACAGTTCAAGTAAAGCGGCTTTGGCCTGTTTAACCGAATGCCTTGCTGAAGAGTACAAAGAAAAAAATATTGCATTTAACTGTCTTGCTCTGGGTGCTGCCCAGACTGAAATGCTGCAGGAAGCATTTCCCGGTTATAAAGCGCCATTATCGGCATCCCAGATGGCATCCTTTATTGCAGATTTTTCGTTGAATGCTCATCAATATATGAATGGCAGAATTATCCCTGTATCATTGAGTACGCCCTAAATAAATTAAACTGATCAATCATGACAAAGTATTTGATTTTATTGGTGTTTCTATACACCTTCAATTGTTCAGCCCAGACTAATACCAATATTTCTAATTTCACATACTGGGATACAGAGCCTTCTATCGCCGTAAATCCGGTTGATTCAAATAATTTAGTTGCTGCATGGATGAGGGCAGGGGGCGTGGGAATTCTTTCTGCTGCGATAAGTTATTCAACTAATGCTGGCGCATCGTGGAGCATTCCGGCTTTAATCCCGCATCTGCACTCAAACTTTACCGCAGCTGATGTATCACTTGCTTTCAATAATTCAGGCACAGTATTTTTAAGCTATATTGATCATTCTGCCGTATATGATTCAGGTTATGTAATGGTAGCAAAGTCCGTTAACGGCGGTGCAGCCTGGAGCCCCGGCGTAAAAGTAATTAGTGCCTTAGAAACACCGGATATCCCAATTGACAGGCCTTGGATTGCTGTTGATAGAAGTTCAGGGCCTTACAGCGGAAGATTATATGTTGTAACAAAAAGTATTTCGGAAGGCACGCTGCCGCACCATATCTGGATGAAATCATCTGCAGATAATGGAGCTACATGGAGCAGCAGAAAATTAGTTGACGATAGCATTCCTTCCAATTTAGTTACCAATGCAATGGGTGTTCCTGCAGTCGGTGCAGACGGAAGTTTGTATATCGGCTATGTATCTTACAATCCGCCGCAGAGTGTTTATGCGCGGGTAATTTGTTTAAAATCCACTGATGGAGGCAATTCGCTTATTCCCCATATAATCGGAAATGCAGCCGTAAATTCTGCAGTCACAGATACTCTGTATCAAGGCAGTTATGTGCTGAGCGCAAATCCTATGAATGCCGGAAACCTTGTTTACACCTTTACCGACAATCGAAACGGAGACCCTGATATTTTAAGCGTTTATTCAAACGACGGCGGCATCACATGGAGCAATCCTCCCATTCGCATAAACGACGATGCACTCTCAAATGGAACAGGACAGGATATGTGCTGGGCTGCATTTTCACAAACCGGTAAATATGCTGCAGCATGGCGCGACAGAAGGAATACAGGTGGAACATCATCGTCGCCTTTCGAAATTTTCGCAACAGTTTCATCCAATGGCGGAGCTTCATTTAGCACAAATTATAAAATAAGCTCAGCCCCTTCTCCATTTATTAATATCCAAAAAGGAAATGATTTTATTGGAGTCTGCTTGAACGATAATTACCTCTGCACAGATTGGTGCGACCTTCGTACAGGCAATACCGAAATATTTTCTGGCAAAACATATTTAGGTTTATTAACTGGTATTGGGGGCGATTCAAAAAGTGATGATCTGTCGCTGATAGTTTTTCCTAATCCCTCAAAAGATAATGTTTCAGTGATGTTTCAACTGAAGCAGAGACAGTTTTTACAAATAACACTCTGCGATATTCAAGGAAGAATAATTAAAAAGATTGCTTCGCAGATATTTACAGAAGGCTCCCAGCATTTGCAGATTGATATTTCAGAATTAAGCAGCGGTTCTTACTTGCTGCAAATGCAGACAGAAAATAAAAACAGTGCAGGCAGTGCTATTCTTCAGGTGGAGAGGTAGATTATTTTCTGTGTTAAAGCGAATTCTTCCGTCCAGAATTTAGGATTCAGATTTTAAAATTTAAAATTTTATCTCGGATACTCCACTCTCACATGGTACACATTCATTAATTTTTTCTTGAAAATCTTTTTTAGTGTATTGATATCTCTGAAAGTAATATCCGAATTTACAAATTGATTTTGTTCAACCTGCGTGTTTACAATCATTTCCACAAGGTTATCAATACTTTCGGCATCGTATTTTTTTAAACTGCGTGATGCAGCTTCTACGGAATCCGCTATCATAAGCACTGCTGTTTCTTTCGAGAAAGGAATTGGGCCCGGGTACCGGAATTTTTCCATGTTAATCTGCTCTTCCGGAAAAGCATTTTGAAATGAACGGTAAAAATAGGCAGTAATACTTGTGCCATGATGCGTGCGGATAAAATCAATAACCTGTTCAGGCAGATTATGTTTTTTTGCAATTTCAATTCCTTTTATAACGTGATTAATTATAATCGAAGCACTCTCGTCATAATTAAGATCTTCATGCGGATTTACACTGCTGACTTGGTTTTCAATAAAAAATTGGGGCAGATCCATTTTGCCGATATCATGATAAAGCGCACCAGCTCTCACTAACAAAGCGTTTCCGCCTACAGCGTAGATTGCTTCTTCTGCAAGGTTGGCAACCTGCAGCGAATGCTGAAATGTACCCGGTGCTCGGGAAGCAAGTTCACGAAGCAGTTTCCCGTTGGTATCGGATAATTCCAGTAATGATACATCAGAAATAAATCCGAATATTTTTTCGAAAATATAAATCAGCGGATAAGAAAATAATGTCAGCATCGCACTTACGCCGAACCATGCAAAATCATTCCAAGTAATTACGTCACTGCCGCCTTCCTGTATAATATTTATGCCGATAAATGCAATGCTGTAAGTTAAAAATATCAATGCTGCTGAAATAAAAATTTGCGAACGGTTATGCATATTCACAATGCTGAAAATAGTAACCATACCGCCTAAGAGCTGAATAAAAGCAAATTCAAAACGGTTCGGCGCCATAAACGAAGTGATAAGAACTGTTACCAGGAAAACAAACAATGCAATACGGGTGTCAAAAAAGGCTCTGACTATAATGGGAAGAATGCAGAATGGAAGAATGTAAATACTCATTAACTGACTGTTGACAGCCAATCTGGTCATCAACACCTGGAGAATAATTAGTATGAGAATGAATGTAATTTTTGCATTGTCTATAAAAATATCCCTTCTGAAAAATGCCAGGAAAATAATTAAAACCGCTAAACACAGTGTAACTATTAAAATTTGGCCGATCAAAATTAACAGGTAATTGCCTGTTCCTCCCGACTGCTCCTCATATTCCCACTTTAATGATTCAAGCATCTGGAATTTTTTCGCGTCGATAATTTCGCCCTTAGAAATAATGCTTTGATCTTTTAAAATTTTATCCCGCGATGGAGAAATGCCGTCAATGGCTTGTTTTAAAACTTTATCAGAAATAGATTTGTCATAGAAGAGTGTATGCGCAATACTGTTTTCTAATATCGGCAGAATAAATTTTACATCTATGTTTTTTTCATCAAGGTACAGCTGCTCCTGAATATAATCATAAGCAGATTTTATTGTATAAAAATCACGCAGTTCCTGCTCTTTCGAAACATTGTTATACAAAACATTTATTGAATAATCATCCGGTTTGTTTTCAATGATAGCAGCAGGTTCAATAATTCCCTTGCTGTAAACCGAATCAATTACTTTTTTTGCAAGCGTAAGTGTTTTTTCTTTTATTTTCTTGCTTTTTTTGTCATCCCATTTATCTTTAAATTCCAAAAGCAGCTGTGCTTTTTTAGCATTGACAATCGATTTATCATACTTAAAATAAGGTTTGGTGTTTTTTATGATATCAGATTTTTCTTCCTTTATTTCATCTGCCTGTTTTTTTATTGCGAAATCAAAAGGGGCAATCAAATCTTCGTGATACCAAGGTTTTCCTTTCAAATTCTGAAATTCATATTTGAACTTTCCCTGCTTCGGAAATATATAAACCACAACGGAAATAGCAATAATAAAAATGATGCCTTTATATATTTCAGGATGGCTGTTGCGGATAAATGAAAGGATTTTTTTCACCTGGATTTTATTGTTTTTACGAAATTAATTAATATTCAGCCTTGCTGCATTTAAGGCCGATTCATTTGTACACAGGGTTATTCACAATCTTCAATCTTAAATTTAAGATTTTATAAATTTAACGAAAAACAAAACGGCTTCTTTTTTAAATTTCAGTTTCCTGAAAAAGATTTTGCGGGCTTCTCTTATATCTGGTTGATCAATTTTATCTTTCAGTAAATGGGAAAATGTTTTAAAAAGAGGCAAATATTTTGTGTTTAAATTATTAATAAAAACACGAAATTATTTTGTTTGAAATCCATGAATAAAGTTAAATTTGATTCCGAATTTAATTTTAATAGTGAATAACATTTTAATAAAACAAACAATGAAAGAAGTTTATATCATTTCAGCAGTGCGCACACCGATTGGCGGTTTTGGCGGTTCATTGGCAGGCATACCTGCTACAAGACTGGGTGCAGTGGCGATTAAAGGTGTACTTGCAAAAGCAGGTCTCGACGGAAAAGAAGTTCAGGAAGTATATATGGGCTGTGTGCTGCCCGCTAATCTTGGTCAGGCTCCAGCCCGCCAGGCTTCGAAGTATGCCGGTCTGCCGGATAATGTACAATGTACTACCATCAATAAAGTATGTGCTTCAGGTATGAAATCTGTAATGGTTGCAACACAGAGTATTATGTGCGGAGATGCTGATGTTGCAGTTGCAGGCGGTATGGAGAGTATGAGCCAGGTGCCGTTTTATTCTGAGAATATGCGCTGGGGAAATAAATACGGGAACGTTACAATGATTGATGGCGTTGCCAAAGACGGTTTAATTGACTGCTACCACAATTATCCGATGGGTAATGCTGCAGACATGTGTGCTAAAGAATATAATATTTCGCGTGAAGAACAGGATGCTTTTGCCATTGAGTCATATACTCGTTCAAAAGCTGCTTGGGCTGCCGGAAAATTTAATGATGAAATTGTGCCCGTTGAAATCCCGCAACGTAAAGGCGATCCTATTCTTTTCAAAGAAGACGAAGAATATAAAAATGTAAAATTTGATAAAATTCCTGAGTTAAAACCTGCATTCACAAAAGACGGAACAGCTACAGCTGCTAATTCATCTACGATGAACGATGGTGCAGCTGCACTTCTTTTAATGAGCAAAGAAAAAGCAGAAAAATTGGGTTTAAAACCAATTGCGATTATTCGTGGTTATGCCGATGCAGAGCAGGCTCCTGAATGGTTTACTACCACACCTTCTATCGCTGTTCCAAAAGCAGTAGCGAAAGCAGGATTGAAAATGGAAGACATTAATTATTTTGAATTGAATGAAGCTTTTTCTGTTGTCGGATTGGTGAATACAAAGCTGATGAAATTAGATCCTTCAAAAGTAAATGCAAACGGCGGTGCTGTTTCCCTTGGCCATCCATTAGGCTGTTCAGGTGCAAGAATTATTGTAACACTGATTAATGTTTTAAAACAAAATAAAGCAAAATACGGTGCTGCCGGAATTTGCAATGGCGGCGGCGGCGCATCTGCTATAGTTATTGAATTGGTTTAAATAAGTACAAAATATAGAGTATTAGGTATTAAGTACTGTTTACAAAATATAATTACCGAGTACTTAATACTTAATACTTTTTAAATAATACTTTAAAAAAATGTTCGGAGTTTGTAATTTAAGCATAGTGCCTTGCAGAAAGGAACCTTCCGACAGAAGTGAAATGGTTACACAGCTTTTGTTCGGTGAGCATTTTCATATTTTGGAAGGGCAGGGCGGCTGGTGCTTGATAAAAACTGCTTATGATAATTACGAATGCTGGATTGATAAAAAACAATTTTTACCAATCGAGAAACATACTTTTGATATTCTGAATACTGCAGAAAATTATTTCAGTAATGAACTCGTTCAGATTATTACTGACAATAAAACAGCAATGATTTTTCCGATAGTTATTGGCAGCACCCTTCCCAATTTTTATAAAGGAGAATGCGCAGTTGAAAACCAAAGCTATGCCTACAGCGGTGATTCTATCACTGGTCTGCTGCCTTTTGATAAAACTGCGATTATTGAAACCGCAATGATGTTTTTGAATACTCCTTATTTATGGGGAGGCAAAACCCCTTTCGGGATCGACTGTTCCGGCCTTACACAAATGGTTTATAAACTGAACGGAGTAAAATTAAAACGGGATGCATACCAGCAGGCGGAGCAGGGCGAAACATTAAGTTTTGTGGAAGAAGCAGAAGAAGGCGATTTAGCTTTTTTTGATAATGAGGAAGGAAAAATTGTTCATGTTGGTATTGTGATGAGTGACAATAAAATAATTCATGCCTCGGGCAAAGTACGTATCGACGGCTTTGACCACCAGGGGATTTTTAATAATGATAAAAAAAATTATTCCCACCGATTAAGGCTCTTGAAAAGGATTGTTTGATAAGGCTGGATTGAATTAGTGCAATTCGTGGCTGATTTTCCACCTCCTAAATAGAAACTAATTAACTTTTATTTTAATTTCTTCACCCAAAAATTTGGGCTTTGTATGCATTACATACAAATCCAAAACAGCTTTAAATTTCGCGAAATATTCACGTACTCTCGTTTTTAAAGAAAACTGTTTCGGAACATCTTTCGCATTAAAACCAACAACATCCATATCATAATAATTGCCGATAAACACCGCCCGCTGGTTATGAAACGCCTGAGAAATAACTGTCGCTTTTTTTTGTCCGAATATTTTCAGGCAGCGCACCATTGAGTCAAGTGTCCTGAAGCCTGCATAATCAAGGGTAATACAGCTGTCCGGAACTCCTTGCGCAATCAATGCATCACACATGTCAGATGCCTCATCGTATTCTTTTTTATGATTATCCCCGCTTACAATAATGTGTTTTATTTTTCCTGCTTTAAATAAAGCGGAAGCAGCTTCAATACGGTATTTGAAAAATAAATTTTCATCGCCGCTGCGTAATGTTTTGCCTGTACCTAATAATATTCCGATATCATTGCCTGGAGTTTTATCGAGCTCCGAAAACAATTGGTTCCGGGTACTTTTGATTATCCAATAATTGCTTGAAACAATAGCAATGCCTGCTGCCGTTAAAAGAAAAAATACCAGCATACCTGCTTTTTTTATAGAGATTTTTTTTATTCGATTCAGCATTTTTTGAACAGAAATTTTCTCTCCTTCGCGGAAATGAAGAGAGGAAGATTTAGAAATATAAACCAATCAAAACAAATACTGCAAATACAACACTCGCAATCCCGTTAGTAGTAAAAAAGGCAAGGTTAACTTTGCTTAAATCATTTGGTTTCACAAGAGTATGCTGATAGATGAGAAGCCCCGAAAAAAACAAAACACCTATCCAATACCAGAAATTAAAAGCTGCATAAAAACCGGCAGAAATAACAAAGGAAGCACTGATGAAATGAAATACATTTGATAACATCAAGGCGCCTTTTTTGCCCAGCCAGACAGGTATTGATTTCAAATTTTTTGATTTGTCGAATTCTTCATCCTGCAGTGCATAAATAATGTCAAAACCGCTTACCCAGAATAAAACCGCGAATGAAAAAAGCAAAGGAAGTAAATCAAATTTCCCGGTAACAGCAAGGTAAGCGCCTATAGGGGCCAATGATAAACCGATGCCTAAAATCACATGGCACAAGGCAGTAAATCTTTTTGTAAAACTGTAACCCAATACTACAGCCAGTGCAACGGGTGATAAATAAAAGCAGATGCTGTTTATAAAATACGTTACCATTATAAATAATAAGCAGTTGATAATAACAAATATTAATGCCGACTGTGGTTTTACTGTACCTGCCGGAATTTCTCGCACTGCAGTTCTTGCATTCTGCTCATCAATTTTTCTGTCGATATAGCGGTTGAAAGCCATTGCAGCACTTCTTGCAAATACCATACATAAAACTACCAGAGCAAATAACCTGATATTGAATTCCGCAGAAGTAAAATGAATTGCCAGAAAATAACCGATTACAGCAAAAGGAAGGGCAAATATAGTATGGCTGAATTTTACCAATGATAAATAATTACTGAATGTTTTACCTGATGCTGCAGTTATTTCCATTTGATTAATGTTTAAAATAATTAATGATTGTAAAGGCTATAATAAGTAATACAGGAGCCGAACTCAAGAGCATACCAATAATTCCGGGTGTAAACTTTTTGCTGCCGATTTGGTTTTTAGTATCAATAAAAACGTAAATGCCCGAACAAACCATGCCTGTAAAACCCAATGGCAGAGCAATAAACAGCCCTCGTGCTATAGGCAGAATACACAGTAATGCGGTGATACTTCCAACAATAATAGAAACAATGCCTAGTATTTTGATTTTTTTATTCATAATAATTTTTACAATGTAAAATTATCAATTTTCAGCCTTTATCAACCTTTTGAGAAGGACAAAATTTAAAAATGTAAAAGTAAAAAGCTTTACTTAAATGAAAGTAGCAAGTAACTTTATACTATGGAAATTATTTTCTCTGTTTTGATTTAAGTCCTGCATGGAAAAGAGTTAATCATTTTGCCCTTTATAATCAAAATTAATTTTGAATGAGAAAATTAGCGTGCATTTTTTCAATTATTTCAATGTCTTGTCTCGCACAGGACGGTTTAACAGCCTATACCCATGATTATGAGTTCACCGAAGGTGTTTTTTTAACAGCAGATCAGTTTAAACAGAACAATCCGTTAAGTAAATTATCGATTATTTCCAGTGTCCCTAAAAATGAAATTGATTTTATTAAAGAGGCAGCCGAACAGAAATACTTTACATATAAAGATTCTTCCGGCAAAGAGCAAAAGGTTGAATCTGCTGCCCTTTGGGGTTATAGTCAGAACCGTTCTGTTTACATTAATTTCAATAAAACTTTTAACAGACTCAATGTAATCGGCACATTATGTCACTTCACAGCAGTAATCAGAACAAGTGTTGGTTTCTTTGACCCAATGACCGTTGGCGGCATGGGCAATACAGTTGATGAATTAAGGCAGTTTCTTTTTGATACCAAGACCACTAAAATTTATGATTTTAATTCTAAAAATATGGAAATGCTTTTAAAAAATGATCCGGGCTTATATACCGCATTCATGGCCATGAGCAAGAGAAAAAAGGATGATTAAATATTTATTTACCTCCGTAAATTCAACGAAAAAAAAAGCCGCTTTATCCCCCTGCAAAATAAATTTTCATCATTAGTTAACAAGGTATCCGGAAATTTTATTCTGGTCTTGTCTGACTTAGTGATCAATTAATTAGTTAAAGACAGTTTCAATTAATATTCAAATTGCTCCTATCTGAAAAACATAGGATGTCAAAAAAATATATTTATAAGCAATTAAACATGTTTCATCTTCAAATGACTGCTTTTCGGAGCTCAATTTGCAGGATATGTTTTCATCGATATTTTATTCGTTTTTTTTGAGCAAAGCCTTGATTTATTTAAAGTTATAAAAGCTTTTAATATAGTAACTTTTGCCTACATTTGGCGTAAAACAACAAAATTGCAGCTATGAGTAAAAGACTATTTTTAATAGTTTTAAGTGTTATTTTTTCTCTGAACTTGTATTCACAATGTGCAGGGTTTTCTGTTGCTGTAGGCCCAACAAATCCAGTAATATGTGCCGGTCAAAATAGTATTACCCTAACAGCTGCAACAGTTGGCGGAACAGCACCCTACTCATACTTATGGAATAACGTTAATCCCGGGATGACACAAGTTGTAGGTCAGGGAATATATACCGTGACCGTTACTGATGCTTCTGGCTGCACAGCAACATCTGCAGCAACAACAGTCATAAAATTTATGGGTAATCCCCATGCAATTGCAGGACCTAATCAAACGGTCTGCAATCAAAGTCCTGCCACTTATATTGCCACATTAAACGGTTCCGTTAGTAATGCTTTGGGTGGCTTATGGTCAGGGGGAAATGGCATTTTCAGTCCGAACAATTCGACTCTTTCTGGAGGAACATATACCCCTACTGCTGCTGAAGTAGCGGCCGGATTTGTTATACTTACCCTTACAACCACCGGCAATGGAACGTGCCCCCCAGCTTCCAATACGGTTAGGATTAATTATGTCGGGTTTATCGGTACTGTCGTTCTTAATAGTGCGCCGATAAGTTGTTTTGGAAGCAGTAATGGTACTGCAACTGTTACCATTAACGGCGGTTCCTATTATCCATATACCTATGCCTGGAATACGGTCCCTGCTCAAACAAGCAGTTCTGCAACAAACCTTTCGTTGGGTGCTCATACTGTATTAATCACAAATAGTTTAGGATGTACAACCAGCACTACTGCAACTATTACCCAGCCAGCGGCGCTTTCTATTTCAATACCTTCTCCAGTTGTAAATGTTACATGCCCGGGCGGAACCAATGGTTCAATAACAGTAGGTGCTGTAGGAGGGGGAGGTCCTTATACCTACGAATGGCTTCCAGGTCATCAAACAAGCGCGACCATATCGGGCCAGGCTGCTGGCACCTATTCATTAACCGTGCAGGATGCTAAGTTCTGTTATGTAACAGGAACATATACTATAACCCAGCCTTCACCCATTGTTGTAACTCTTACTCCGGCAAATGTAAGCTGTTTCGGAGGTACCGACGGGGCAATTACTTCCTCAGTAACTGGGGGAGGAACATCCTATATTTATAATTGGAGTTCAGGCCCAACTTCTCCTAATGCTGCAGGATTATCCATTGGAACTTATATTTTGAACGTTACAGATAACAATAACTGTCCAGGTTCCGCTTCCGCTTCCATAACACAGCCGGCGGTAATAACAGCCGGTACAGCCGTCACAATCCAAACTTGTAATGGACTTAATAATGGAACAGCAGGAGCGGTGACTTCTGGCGGCACTCCGCCTTATAGTTATTTATGGCAGCCTGGCGGCTTTAACACAGTCAGCATTTCCGGCTTGGCAGTCGGCACTTATACCTTAACAACTACTGATTCTAAAGGATGTTTTAAAACTTCATCGGCTGTAATTGCATCGCCTGCTATTCTTGCAGTTGGTTTTACCGGACTGGTTAACGTAAGCTGCTTTGGAGGAAACAACGGCAGCGTCAAGGCAAATCCAAGCGGCGGTACAACTCCATATACCTATTTATGGTCACCAGGCGGGGCTACAAGCCAGACAATAAACTCTTTAACGGCAGGAACATATAATGTAACTGTTCATGATGGACATGGATGTATTGTTACAAATTCTGTTACAATTAATCAGCCTGTTGCCGCGCTTTCAGTTTCACCAGTAATTACAAATGTTTTTTGTAATGGAGGCAGTACAGGGGCAATTGCTTTAACACCTAATGGAGGTACTTCCCCTTACACTTATGCGTGGCTTCCTGGCGGGCAGACGAGTGCCTCTATCACAAATTTAGCAGCACTCGGATATTCGGTTACTTTAAAAGATTTTAATGGCTGTACTTTACCCCGTGCTTATACTGTTACTCAACCTCCACCTCCTGCAACGGTTGTTACTGTAACAAATGTAAGCTGTATTCTGGGAAACAATGGCACAGCATCGGCATCAGTCACCGGCGGAAATGGCCCATATACATACTCCTGGGCGCCTGGAGGATCTGTGGCTGCGGGCATTTCCAATTTAACAGCTGGAACCTACACGCTGTCGGTCACCGATGCTAACGGCTGCGTTTCAACCAAAACAGCTGTTGTAACACAGCCTGCTGCAATTGTTTCTAATCCAACTGTTACAAATGTAGTTTGCTCAGGAGGCAGTACTGGAGCTATAACATTGGCTCCAACAGGCGGTACTGGACCATATACCTACTTATGGTCACAAGGGAATCAAACAAGTTCTTCAATCACTGGTCTGCCGTTAGGCGTATATTCCGTTATAGTAAAGGATTTTAACGGATGTCAGATCACCTCCAGTTTTACTATTACTCAATTAACACTTACTATTGCCGTAACACCCGTTAACGTTGCTTGTTTTGGAGGAAATACTGGCTCTGCTTCAGGTGTTCCTGCCGGAGGCACTCCTAATTATACATACTCATGGTCACCAGGAGGGGCAACTTCAAATTCAATATCAAATTTAACTGCAGGGCCTTATACTTTGACTGTACATGATAATTTAGGATGCATTGCTTCTAAAACTGTTACAATCACGCAGCCTCCAACACCAATTTTAGCTAACACAACGGTTACCAATCCTACTTGCAGCGGAGGAAATAATGGATCGATTTTGTCTGCAGTATCAGGCGGTATCCCCGGTTATACTTATTTATGGCAGCCGGGCGGGCAGACATCTGCTTCAATTATTAATTTGGCTGCGTTAACTTATACACTTACTATTAAAGATTTAAATGGGTGCAAAGCTATAGTTAATCCTATAGTTGCTGCACCTTTAGCAATTGTTACCACACCCACCGCAGTTATGGTTAAAGGCTGTTATTGCCGCAATAATGGTTCAATTTCACTTTTAGTTTCAGGAGGAAGCCCGGGCTATACTTATAAATGGATGCCTGGCTCGGAAACATCAAGTTCAGTAACAAATTTAACATCTGGATTTTATAGAGTAACTGTAACTGATAGCCATGGATGCGTAAAAAAAGATTCCTCAGGTGTTCTTCAGCCTCCTCCGTTGGTAGCTGCAACAGCAAAAACTGATATAGTATGCAGTTATTCCAGTAATGGAACAGCGTCGGTTTTTCCATCTGGAGGGACACCCCCGTATACATATAAATGGATGCCTGGCGGATCCACATCCAGTTCAATTTCTAATTTAACTGCCGGTACATATATTGTAACCATTACTGATGCGGATACTTGCCATGCAGACTCCACAGCCATTATAAAAGCACCTCTACCGCTTGCCATAAGTTTTGTGAAAACGAATGTGAGCTGTTATGGAGGAAATAATGGTTCTATTACTGCAACAGCTTCAGGAGGAAATATACCAACAAATTATATTTATTTATGGACACCTGGAGGGGCAACTTCAGCTGCAATAACAAATTTAACAGTAGGAACATATAAATTGAAAATTACAGATAAAAACAGCTGTGTTTTTATTGATTCAGCAATAATTATTCAACCGCCCGTGCTGACAGTATCAACTACAAAAACCGACGTGACTTGTTATCATTTTAATAATGGAACAGGTGCAGCCCTTCCAAGTGGGGGGACTTCTCCTTATACTTATCTGTGGACCGGAGGGCAGACTTCAGCCAGTGTCAGCGGACTCTCACCAGGATCTTATAATGTAACCGTTAAAGATGCTAAGTTGTGCACAGCAACTGGGATAGTTTTAATTACAGAGCCTTCCCAGTTAGGCGTGAATTTTGTCGGACAGGTAAATGTAACGGGGGCTGGATGTTCTTCCGGCAATAATGGATCAGTTGGTACTGCTGCAACAGGTGGAACTCCCGGATATATTTATTCCTGGTCTCCCGGGGGAGCAACTTCAGCTGCCATTTCAAATTTAACTCCCGGAATATATACATTAACTCTGCATGATAATTCAGGCTGCGTTATTACAAAACCAGATACTATTAAGCAACCCTCGCTTCTAGCTGCAGCCGTAATAGTGACACCTAAAACTTGCAGTTATTTGAATGATGGAAAATTAACTGCTGCAGTATCAGGCGGTATTCCTCCATACACTTATAATTGGCTTCCTGGGCCCTTAACAGGAATTACAATTACCAATTTAGCTTCCGGAACATATTCTTTGACAATTACAGATGCAACTGGATGCACCGCAACAGCATCCGGCATTATCAGTGCAACAGTCCCATCCGCATTAACTGTCAATATACTCAGCCAGACAAATGTCAATTGCTTTGGATCAAATACCGGCGCTGTAAGTATCAATACTCTCACTTTAGGCGGTACACCTAATTATACTTATTCATGGGCTCCTCCGGCTTTCACCACTTCCGCCAGAGCGGGTTTAACGGCCGGACTTTATACTGTTACTGTTACAGACGGTAATTCGTGCATAGCAACAAAAAATATTACTATAACCCAGCCTGCGGCTATGCTTTCATTGACAACCACCCAGACTAATGTGAGCTGCAATAACGGAAGTATTGGCAATAATGGAACTATAACTGCTTTGCCTAGCGGAGGAGCTGGTGGTTATACTTATAATTTTACACCTCCTCTTTCGTACGTTGCAAGCGCAACGAAAGCTTCTCTGGCAGCTGGAACGTATACTGTTTCAGTAAAAGATGTTAATGGCTGCACCGCAGTTGCTCCTACAGTAACAATAACACAGCCTTCAGCTCCTTTAACAGTAGGTTTTTCCGGGCAGGTAAATGTGAAATGTAAAACTGCCGCCACAGGTTCAGTTACAGCAAGCCCAGCCGGGGGAACAGCTCCTTATACTTATTCATGGGCCACAGGAGGAGGCACTTCGGCTGCCAGAACTAATTTAGCCGCAGGCATATATTCTGTAACAGTTACTGATGCTAATTCATGTGTTAAATCGGGCACTGTAACAATTACCGAGCCGGCAGCTGTGCTGGCCAGCAACGTAACAGCGGTTAACGAAACCTGTAACGGCGGGAGCAATGGAAAAGCAATATCTATTCCAACTGGTGGAACAGGCACTTATACCTATTTATGGGCAGGCGGGGCAGTTACATCAACTAGAATTAATTTACCAGCTGGGTCTTATCCGGTAACAGTAACAGATGCTAATTTATGTACAGCCGCTGGTAATGCAGTAATAACAGAGCCGGGACCATTAGGAATTAATTTCACACCTAAAACTAATGCCGATTGTTTTGGAGGGAATGACGGTGCTGTTTCGGCTTTTCTCACAGGAGGAGATATTGTAAATTACACCTATTTATGGCAGCCCGGCGGTGTTACACTAAATTCGCTGCATAATTTAACTGCAGGCACCTATACACTCACTATAACACAGCAAAACGGATGCAGTAAAAAGGATTCTGTTGTTATATCTCAGCCGGCTATTCTTTCTGTTGCTCCAGTATCAACACCTGCGCTATGCAATGGTTCGGCAACCGGTGCTCTTACTTCTGCGCCTTCCGGCGGGACACCGCCCTATAATTATTTATGGATAACTCCTGCACCGATAATGTTAACGACTCAAAATCTCTCTAATCTTTTTGCAGGTACATATTCTCTTACAGTAACCGATTCAAAACAATGCACTGTAATTACTACAGTCGCTGTTACACAACCGGTGCCGATAGTAATTACAACTGCTGTTACAAATTCTGGCTGTGGCCTTCCAACAGGTTCGGCATCCGTTGCGTCACTTAGCGGCGGAGTTGCACCTTTCACATATTTCTGGTCTCCTGGCGGAATCACAAGCATGGCTTACAACAATATTGTTGCGAACCATTATACGGTTTTGGTAACTGATCATAATGGGTGTTCAGCACTGAAGTCTGCAATCGTAAATGATGCTGCCGCTCCAGTGTTGAGTATAAGTTCTTATACAAATGTGGATTGTAATAATAATGCAACCGGAGCAGCCACAGTAAATGCAGTTGGTGGAGTTGGTGTATATTCTTATGTTTGGGCTCCTTACGGGGGTACAAATGCTTCTGCCACCGGTCTTATTTCAGGTTCTTATCCTACTTATGATACAACTTACACTGTTACTGTTACTACTTCTCCAAATGGCTGTAAAGCCTCAGCCGTTGTTCATATTTCTCAGCCTCCCCCTATTTTAGCTATAGTTGATTCTATTTCTAATGTAACTTGCATAGGCGGAAGTAATGGTGCTGCTAGGGCTTCAGCATTCGGAGGTACTCCAGGTTTTATATATCATTGGCTTCCAGGCTCTGCCACGGGCTCAAGTATTGCCGGACTTTCTGCGGCAACAGATACAATAAAAGTAACTGATGCCCATGGATGTATTAAAAAAACTTCTTTTACCATAACACAGCCTTTAACTGGTATCTCTGTTTCAACAACTGTTGCATTGGTTTCGTGTTTCGGGCTTTCTGACGGAGCACTTAATTCCACGGATGCTTCCGGAGAGAATGGCGCCCCTTTCACCTACAGCTGGATGCCGGGAAGCCTTGTTGGAAAAAGCCAGTCCGGCCTCCCGGCAGCAAGTTACACCCTGACCATTACCGATGCCAAAGGCTGTTCGGTAACCAATGCTCCCAGTGTAATTCCGCAGCCAGGAGTTCTGTCAGTAAGTTTTTCTCCGCAAAAAAATGTTACCTGTTTTGGAGGCAGCGATGGAGCTGATACTGCAAGTGTTTCCGGAGGTACTCCAGGTTACCTGTATTCATGGGTTCCTGCAGAACCGCCTACAGCAGGCTGTGACAGTTTGAACGCAGGTACTCATACTTTAACAGTAACAGATTTAAATGGCTGTAAAGCAATATCTTCAGTTATAATAACTGAGCCAGCAAAAGTAACAACTGGTCTTACAAAAACGGATGAAACATGTAATTATCTGAATAATGGAACTGCATCATCATCACCTGCAGGAGGTACTGCTGGATATGTCTATTTATGGCAGCCTGGAGCACTTACATCAGCAGCAATAGCTGGCTTGTCAAGCGGTAATTATGCTTTAACAGTTGCTGATTCCAAAGGATGTTTATCTAATGTTGATACTGTAAAAATATCTGAACCCTCTCCTTTGGGAATAAGTTTTTCAGGCCAGACAAATGTGAGCTGTTTCGGAGGGAACAATGGTGCGCTGACTGGTTTAGGTTCCGGGGGAACTCCTGGATATAGTTATTATTGGCTTGCAAGCCTTCCATTGACCAGTTCAATTTCCGGTTTAATTGCCGGAACATATACGCTTACCTTGACAGATGTGAATAGCTGTGTGCTCAAAGACTCTATTACTGTAACCCAGCCGGCGGCCCCTCTTTCTATTTCTTTATCGTTCAGTCCGGTTTTATGTAATGGAGGTGCTACAGGCTCGGTTTCTTCCCTTGCATCAGGCGGAACAGGACCATACGATTATAAATGGATGCCTGGTAATTTTAATGCCCAAAATCTTTCCAATCTTGCTGCTGGAAAATATATTGTTACTGCTACGGACTTTAACGGATGTTCTGTTAAAGATTCAATTACAGTTACACAGCCTAATTCTTTGGCGCTTGCAACAAGCAGTACAAATTCGAATTGCAGCCTGGCAAATGGAAAGGCATTGGTTTCTGTTTTAGGGGGCGTAAAGCCTTTCAGTTATCAATGGCAGCCTTATGGGGGAGTATATGATTCTGCTTTAGCTTTGCTTTCAGGAACATATACTGTTATAGTAACCGACAGCAATGCTTGTACTGCCTCAAAAACAGTAATAGTTAATGACAATGCCAGTCCGTCTGCGGTTGTCAGTTCAATCAGTTACGTTACCTGTAACGGAGGTTCTGACGGGACTGCTGCCGTTACTGTTTTCGGTGGCACCGGTCCATTCACTTATTACTGGCTTCCTTCAGGAAGAACAGATGCTGCTATAACAGGTTTATTCCCCGGCTTCGATACTGTTATAGTTACCGATGTTCATATGTGCAGTTCACTTCCTGCTATAAGTGCCGAAATTATTGAGCCTCCGCCGATATCAATTACTGTAACTTCAAATATGGTGAGTTGCTTTGGCGGTAATGACGGGGGAGCATCGGCAGCTGTATCAGGCGGTACGCCCGGTTATACTTATCAATGGCTTCCTGGTATTATAACAGGATTAACTATTTCAGGGCTTTCTGCCTCAACTGATACACTAAAAGTGACCGATGCACATAGCTGCGTAAAGAAGGATACCTTTTTAATTTCTCAGCCGTCTGCTCCGCTTTCTGCGGTTCTTTCAAATACTTCTGTTTCATGCTACGGTGGCAGCAATGGCAGTGTGTCGGCAATTGCCGCTGGCGGAACAAGCCCTTACAATTACAGCTGGATGCCTGGAAATGGCAATGGATCGACTGATTACGGTCTATCTATTGGAACATTTACCCTAACACTAACAGACTCTAAAGGATGTTCATTAATTGATTCTGCATCAGTTGCGCAACCTTCCAAGGTTATTCTGGCTGTTGACAGCATAGATTCCAAATGTAGTTTTTCAAATGGAAAAGCTTCTGTTTTTGCTTCAGGCGGAAAGCCTTCTTATACTTATCAATGGATGCCATACGGCGGTGTTAATGATACGGCATCAGCCCTAATGGCCGGATTATATACTGTTAGAGTTACTGACAGTAACGGATGTATTGCGGCCAAATCTGTCACCGTAAATAATAGAGCAAGTCCGGCAGCGGTAGTTTATTCAGCATCAAATGTTACATGTAATGGTTTTTCTAACGGCGTTGCGAGGTCTGCAGTAACAGGAGTAGCCCCGCCTTACAAATACTTATGGCAGCCTTCAGGGGGAACAGATTCAACTGCATCCGGCTTAGCTCCTGGAAGCTATACCCTTACTGTTACCGATTCTAATTTATGCCAGTCTCAGCCAGCTGTAAGCCCCCAAATTACGGAGCCTTATCCAATTTTAGTATTTACTGCCACAACAACAGTGAGCTGTTTTGGAGGCAGCAATGGAAGCGCTACTGTTACTGCTGCAGGCGGTATGCCAGGCTATACCTATCTTTGGTCAGATGGGTCAACAGGCTTAACTTTAAGTAATCTTTCTGCAAATACGTATAATGTTCAGGTTAAAGATACTCAAAATGCCGGTGCTCCTACCTGTGCCTCCACAGCTTCTTTTGATATTACTGAGCCCTCTGCTCCGCTTTCAGCAGTTGAATCAGCTATTCCTGTATCCTGTTTTGGCGGGGCGGACGGCAAGGTTTCTTCGGCACCTTCAGGAGGTACACCTCCATATAATTTCAGCTGGATGCCTGGCGGATTTATTGGGCCGAATATTGCCAGTCTTTCAATCGGGACATATACTGTTACAATAGTTGATTCACGAGGCTGCTCATTCATTGACTCGGCAGTAGTAACCCAGCCTTCTGCTTTGGTGCTTGTTCCTACCAGCATAAATTCTAATTGCAGTTTTGCAAATGGAAAGGCTTCTGTTATTGTCTCCGGCGGAATTCCACCATATACTTATTTATGGTCTCCTGCAGGAGGTACGGATTCTGCAGCTTCATCTTTGCTGGCAGGCCCTTACGGTGTTGCAGTAAATGATTCTAATGCCTGCCCTGCATCTGCAATGGTTACAGTAAATGATAACCCAGGTCCGACAGCGGTTATTTCAACTGTAACCAATGTAACCTGCTACGGTGTTTCTGATGGTACAGCCACTGTTACTCCTGCCGGAGCAGCTGTTCCATTCACTTATATCTGGACATCCGGAGGAACCAACGTAATTGAAACTGGTCTGAATCCTGGCATCGATACAGTTATTGTTATAGATGCTAATTTGTGCCAGTCGCTTCCTGTTGTGAGTCCCTTGATAACACAGCCTTTCCCGCTTGTAATTAATGTTACAACAAAGGATGTAAGCTGCTTTGGAATGAGTGATGGAACCGCATCCGCTATTATTGCAGGGGGGACACCGGGGTATTCCTATCAATGGTCTGCCAGTGGCGCTGTAACTTCCGGTGTCAATGGTTTATCAGCAAATACGTATACTCTACAGGTGAGGGATACCAACAGCTGTTTGCAGACTGCCTCTTTTATTATTTCACAGCCTGCTGTGTTAACTTCTTTAATGTCTTCAACTTATGCTAACGTAAAATGTTTTGGAGGCAGTGACGGCCAGGCTTTAGTGAGTGTAAGCGGAGGTACTCCTGTTTACAATTATAACTGGTCGCCGTCTGGCGGTAACGGACCAATTGGTACTGGTCTATTAGCAGGCAACGATACTGTTACTATAACCGATTTCAACGGATGCGTTACCTCTTCTTTCGTTACTATAATAGAGCCTTCACTTCCTGTTACTGCAACAGCTTCGGTGTCGAAATTAAATTGCTTTGGTGATGCTGATGGATCAATAGGTATAAGTATTTCGGGAGGAACACCTGGATATTCTTTTCAATGGACTCCAGTTGTTTCCGCAAGCGATACAGCTTTTGGACTGCCAGCTGGGAACTATAGTATTTTAGTAAGCGACACCAATAACTGTCAGGCAAATATATTTGTTACAATTGTCCAGCCGCCAGCACTTACAGGTAATCTGGTTTCTGTTAATCCTTCCTGCAGTTTATCAAACGGATCAGTTAATTCGCAAATATCCGGCGGAACACCGCCGTATGCATATTTATGGCTTCCAAGCACTTCTTCATACTCTGGAATAAATAGTTTGGGGTCCGGACTTTATACTTTTAAAGTAACAGATTCATTAAATTGTTCAATTACTTTATCATCAAATCTTATTGGTGTTTCAGGACCTTCAGCTGCTATTTCATCCAGCCAGAATGTATCTTGTTTTGGCGGCATCGACGGTTCTGCAACAGTAAATATTACTAATGGAACTGCACCGTTCTCTATCAGCTGGCTTCCCTATGGAGGAAGCAATTTAACCGCATCCGCATTAACCGCTGGTACTTTTACTGTAAACGTAACGGATGCAGCAGGATGTGCGGCAGCACCGGATTCAACTGTTTTAAACGAGCCGGTTCAAATTGGTGTCACGGTTCTTTCTGTAACCAATGTATTATGTCATGGAGGAAACAACGGTGCTGCTGCCGTTGCTGTAACAGGCGGTACGGGTAATGTTTATACTTATTCCTGGAGCCCGGTGAATTCAAGTTTATCAAGTGACGCAAATCTTACTGCAGGAACTTATACTGTTAACGTAACTGATCAAAAAAACTGTGTGCAATCAATTTCAGTAAATGTTTTTGAACCTCCTCTGCTTATATCTTCAATTGATACTATTATAAATCCAACCTGCTTTAACGGCCGAGGAAGCGCTTCCATACTTTCCTCAGGCGGAACTCCTCCTTACAGGTATCAATGGACTCCATGGGTTGACGGGCAGGGAGGGAATACCGCTTCTAACATTGGTATAGGAACTTATACATTATCAATTACAGATACAAATGGCTGCAATGCTCTGAGAAATGTTTTGATAACACAGCCTTTGCAGGTCATAACTTCTGCTGGACCAAATGATACTTTATGTCTCGGCCAGTCTGGAAGCGTCTCGGCGAGTGCTTCTGGAGGAGCGGGGCAGTATTATTTTACATGGCAGCCTTCAGGTGCAGTTAATTCCGGAACATTAAATATTAACCCAGTTGCAACAACCATTTATTCTGTGATTGCATTTGATCAGCTCGGATGTATCGGAACAACTGATACAACGGAGGCAGTGATATTCTCACTGCAGGCCGCAAATGTTCATGTTTTGGCCACAACGCCGATTTGTCCAGGACAGAATTCTTCAATTTCGGTTCAAACAGCCGGAACCACCGGGCCGCTTACTTATCAATGGAATTATAACTTAGGAAGCGGGCCGGGAGTATATGTAACTACACCTTCGCAGCCCACTACTTACATTGTTACAGTTAGCACTATGTGCGGTATTTCAGTTACCGATTCGGTAAGAGTTCTTTTTAATCCCCAGCCTGTTGTTACAATAACACATGATACAAACGTTTTATGTGTGCCAGCGGCAATGCAATTTTATGATAATTCTGTGAGCGGTAACCCTAATGATCCCATTAACAGCTGGATTTGGAACTTTGGGGATGGTAATTCTTCATCAGTTCAGAATCCTGATCATACTTATAATCTGCCGGGAACTTATCTCGTAACTTTAACTGCAAATACCGGCGGGGGGTGTACAAGTACTAATTCTTTGTCACCAACTACCATTAATGCATACCCTCGTCCGGTCGCAGCATTTTCTCTAAACTCAACATCTCTTGCTCTTCCTTATGATATCATGGTCTGCACGAATCAGTCGGTTGGAGCAGTTACTTACAAATGGGATTTCGGAGATGGCGGAACATCGGGACTTTATAATCCCCATTATCTTTATTCTTCATTGGGCTCTTTTCAAGTGCAGCTTATTGCAGATTCTCAATTTGGATGTAAAGATACTGCTGCCACAGGAGTTATCACTTATGCCGATGTTGTTTTTCCGACTGCATTTACACCTAATATGAATGGCAGTCAGGGCGGTTCTTATGATATAAACGGACTTAGTAATGATGTATTTTTTCCGTATACTGCCGGGGTTGTAGAATACCAATTAGAAATTTTTAACCGATGGGGAGAATTAATTTTTGAATCACAAGACATAAAAAAAGGCTGGGATGGTTATTATAAAGGTCAATTATGTCAAGAAGATGTGTACATTTGGAAAGCAGATATTGTGCTAGGAAATGGAAAAACTTTTAACAAAAGCGGCACCATTACGCTTCTTCAAAATTAATTTTTTTCATTAATATTCATTTGCATTAAAAGCCTTATTGAACCTCAAAGAGTAGAGAAGCAAAAAAACAAAAGAATGAAAATAGTAACAGAAATATTCCGAATGAAGCAGCTTCTTCATTGCAGTTTTTTCCTTCAATTGCAGGAAAATAAGGCTTGGAGCAGTGTTTGTAATGTTTTAGAAATTGCAGAAGCACGTAATTTTAAACTAAAAAAAATAAGTTATCAAATAAAGAAAGCATTCATAATATCTTTTTTTATTTTTCTTATTCCATTGTTTGATAGAGCAGGAAAGAGTTTTTCACAGGTTACCTCAAGGCAGGATAAACAGCTTATTCTGAAAGCAGATAAAGCGTATGATTTCGGCGATTATTTAACGGCGTTAAATTTATATGAGAAATTATACCTTTTAGACAGCACAGATAATGAAACTAACTTCAAACTCGGCGTGTGTAATTTTGAAATTAAAAAATTACGTGCTAATTCAAAAAAATATTTCGATAAAGTAAATGCGGCAGATTTCCCGGAAGTGAATTATTACCTCGGTAAATTGAATCACCTGTTAAAAGACTATGACCACGCTATTTATTACTTTAACCAATTTAAATATTTTGGCGGCGATAATGAATATACAAAAAAAGAAGTTGATGATTTAATTGAAAAGTGCCATAATGCAATGATATTAGAGGCAACCTGTGATAAAGCTATTCAGGTTAAAAATATGGGAAGTACTGTGAATTCAAAGTATGCAGAATATGCACCTTTAATTCCTGCTGACGAGAGTTTTATGATTTTTACCTCCAGAAGGCCAAACCCTTTTTGGAATAAAATTGATCCATTAGGCGATTATTTTGAAGATGTGTATATTTCAAAAAAGGATAGTTTAAAAAGCTGGTTAGCACCGGTAATATTAGATAGTGCTATTAATACACCAGTTCATGATGCGGGAACCGGATTGTCGGCCGATGGTGAAAAATTACTTATCTATAGGACTAGTAAAGACATGAAGAGCGGAGATATTTATGAAAGTTTTTTCAGCGATAAAAAATGGTCTAAACCTGAGCCATTAGGAGCCAATGTGAATTCACCTGAATATTCTGAAACCAGCGCATGCTATTCTCCAAATGGTGAAATCATTTTCTTTTCGAGTAACAGACCCGGCGGTTTTGGAGGAAAAGACTTGTACTTGGTAAGAAAACTGCAGAACGGAAAATGGGGAAAACCTTTTAATCTGGGACCAAAAATTAATACGGAATATAATGAGGATGCCCCTTTCGTAAATCCTTTAGGCAATATTTTATATTTTAGTTCAGAAGGCCATAAAAATATGGGCGGTTATGATATTTTTAAGTCTGCTTTTGACGAAACAGGAAATTTCAGCGAACCATCAAACCTTGGATGCCCTGTGAATACAGTTGATGATGATATATTTTTTGTAATCAACACTGATGGCACAAAAGGTTATTTATCGTCTGAAAGAGAAGGAGGTTTTGGCCTGCAGGATATTTACACTGTTTCTTTTCCCCCTCAGAATACTCCATTATTAGTTTATGATATACATGTATATAATGATATGGACTCTCTAATTAAAAATGTAGAGATAAAGTTTATTGATACTGAAAAGGAATCAGTTTACGGGATATATAAATCAAATGATAAAACAGGTAAAGTAATGGTGATCTCACCGCCGAATAAAACTTACCGGGTAGCAATTGAGCTGCCGGAGTATGACCCATTTGTTACTAATATTGTTTTAGGCAGCGTAGCAGAAATAACTATAAAGCTTCCCAATAAAACGAAATAGATTTTTCGCAGGTTGTTTCATCAAACAGGAAATAAACAGGTGATGCTAAAAAAAATAAAATGAAAAGATTAATACTAATTGATTTTAAAGGCCGATCTTCTCTTTATCTCAGAAAGGGAATTTCTGGCATTCTCCGAAAAGGTATATTGCTTTTTGCAATCTATTTTTTGCTGTCGGCCAATTCTAAAAATGCCTCTGCTCAGGATATGCATTTTACACAATTTTATTCTTCTCCATTATATCTGAATCCGGCGTTTACAGGTGCAGGAGTTTGTTCAAGAATTTCTACAACTTATAGAAATCAGTGGCCCGGTATTTCGAATGCATATAAATCTTATTTATTTTCTGCCGACCATTACATACAGCGTTATAATTTGGGAGTAGGCATTTTATTTGGAAATGATGTAGCAGGCACAGGACAGTTAAGCACCACCATACTTAATTTTATGGTTGCGTATGAAGTGAAACTCAATAGAAAAGTTTCGATGCGATTCGGGTTACAGCCTGGAATAGGTGTAAGGAGCATTAACTTTAATCTCTTATTATTCGGTGATCAGATTGCTAGAGGAGGAAATGTGGCAACTATAGAAACTCCTACACAAACAAAAACATATTTTGATGTAGGAACAGGCGCATTAATTTATTCAAAAAAATACTGGTTAGGAACTTCTATTTACCATCTTAATATGCCGGACGGATCTTTGATGGGTAGCGGCGACGCCAGACTGCCTATTAAACTTGCTTTACACGGCGGGGCAAAATACGCTTTTAATCCTAAGGAAAAAGATCTTTATGAACAAAGGTCTATTTCTCCTGCCTTTAATTATCAGCATCAAAAAGAGTTTGATCAGCTTGATATAGGATTATATTTTACTCAATACATTTTAAATATTGGTTTTTGGTATAGGGGAATTCCTTTGTTAAAAGCGTATAAACCTGGTTACAGCAATAACGATGCAGTGGCAATAATTCTAGGTTTAAGGGCAGACAGGTTTAATATCGGCTACAGCTATGATATTACTATTTCGAGGTTAAACAGTCTTACTCAGGGGGCACATGAATTAACTGTTGCTTATCAATTATGTAAATTCAAAAAGAAGAAAAGATCACGTTTGATGATCCCGTGCCCAAAATTTTAATTTCGGTTAAATTAAATTGTTGCTGCCTAAAAAATGATTGAGCAAAAAAGCTTGAAAGGCGAAAAATTATATTATTAGAGCAAAATGTAAAAAAAATGTCAGCAGATGTATAAAATGTTATTACTTCTGTGACTGTTTAGGTTTTTTAATTTTAAATTTAATCTCTGTTCATATATTCTGCAATTACCAATAGGGAAGACATGCTAGGGCCCAATTAATGAAAAGCTTTATATTAGTTGTTTGTTTTTTTATTTCGTCTGCATGCACAGCTCAAAATAAAGCTGCTAAACTCCCTATAGAACAAAATGCTTTTGATGCATTTGTCAGATCATTAGATACTACCTTTTTGTATTTCGACACGTATGAAAAATTTAAGACAGGGACGGACAAAATTTATTTTAATATAAATACTTACTCAACCCTTGGTTTACTTCTTAATATCAGCGATGAGCTGAAGGATAAGACCTTTTTTGAATTTAAAACGCCGAAAGATAGAGAGCTTAACATTGCTGCAGACACGTCCAGCCATATCATTTCATCAGACTACAAACTTGCATTTCCAATAAACCGAAAAAAAAATAAAGAGAAGCTGAACCTTGTTGACCGAGACATTTGGGTTGGAGTGACAAGCAGATATTATTACAATAATTTTTATTACGTGAGAATATTTATTGAAGTGAGTGTTGACTGGAAATCTAATTCAGCAATTGTAAAGGTGGACGGAGAAGGCAGGCCTGTTAAAATTGCTTATCTCTATGGCGAAAATTAGTTCAGTTCTTGTAAAAAAATTATTTTTTTGAATTGAAAATAAAAAATCCCGCTGCAATAGATGCAGCGGGATTTTTAAAATTGATTTTTAAAATTAATTAAACACTCTCAGCAAGAATAATAATATTATTGTTCAGCACTTCAACTACTCCGCCGTTAATCTCAAAATTTTCAACATTTTTATTGCTGTCAGTGACTTTTACAGTGCCTTTTTTCAGCGCTGCAATAATTGGAGCGTGATTGTCTAATACGCCAAAAGAGCCTTCGGCACCCGGCAATTTAACAGCTTCCACTTCACCGCTGTAAACTTTTTTATCTGGAGTTATTATTTCTAAAAACATTTTTTTAAGTTTAATTTAAAAAGTTTAAAGCTGAAAAGTTATAAGTATAAGACTTTACAACTTTCTAACTTTGAACTTTAAACTGATTTTTACGCTTCAGCTAAAATTTTCTTGCCTTTTTCAATTGCATCTTCAATAGAACCTACAAGGTTAAATGCAGCTTCAGGATATTTATCAACTTCGCCATTCAAAATCATATTAAATCCTTTGATAGTATCTTCAATAGAAACAAACACTCCTTTTAAGCCTGTGAACTGCTCAGCAACAAAGAATGGCTGTGACAAGAAACGCTGCACGCGTCTTGCACGGAGTACAACCAATTTATCTTCTTCCGATAACTCATCCATACCAAGAATTGCAATAATATCCTGCAGTTCTTTGTAACGCTGTAAAATCTGTTTTACTCTTTGTGCCGTCCCGTAGTGAGCTTCACCCAATACAGCAGAAGTTAAAATACGTGACGTAGAATCCAATGGATCAACAGCCGGGTAAATACCTAATTCAGCAATTTTACGATTCAATACTGTTGTGGCATCTAAGTGGGCAAATGTAGTAGCAGGAGCTGGATCTGTTAAGTCATCCGCAGGCACGTAAACAGCCTGAACTGATGTAATAGAACCTCTTTTTGTTGATGTGATACGCTCTTGCATCAAACCCATTTCAGTTGCAAGTGTTGGCTGATAACCTACCGCAGAAGGCATACGGCCTAATAATGCCGATACTTCGGAACCTGCCTGAGTAAAACGAAATATATTGTCAATAAAAAATAAGATATCGCGGCCACCTGATTTTTCATCGCCGTCGCGGAAATATTCAGCCATTGTTAAACCTGATAAAGCAACGCGGGCACGTGCTCCCGGAGGCTCATTCATTTGTCCGAAAACAAGTGTTGCCTGTGATTTGGCTAACTCAGTCAGATCCACTTTCGTTAAATCCCAGCCGCCTTTTTCCATTGAATGTTTAAATGCTTCACCGTAACGTATAACACCAGACTCAATCATCTCGCGCAATAAATCGTTTCCTTCGCGTGTACGCTCACCAACACCGGCAAATACTGACAATCCTTCATAACCCTTCGCAATGTTGTTGATTAATTCCATAATTAATACGGTTTTACCAACACCTGCACCGCCGAAAAGACCTATTTTACCGCCTTTCGCATAAGGCTCTAGCAAGTCTATTACTTTTATACCTGTAAATAATACTTCTGTAGAAGTAGAAAGATCTTCATATTTTGGAGGAGTACGGTGAATAGGTGCTCCGCCTTCGTTGCTTACCTGCCCGATACCGTCAATTGCTTCGCCGACAACATTAAATAAGCGTCCTTTAACTTTATCGCCGACAGGCATGGTAATACCCAGACCTGTGTTCGTTACTGTCATACCGCGGTATAAACCATCAGTAGAATCCATCGCGATAGTGCGAACGGTATCTTCACCAACGTGTTTTTGAGTTTCTATAATGATTTTCTGCCCGTTAGCTTTAACAATCTCAAGCGCATCAAGGATGTTTGGCAGTGCAGCTCCGCCTTCAAAACTTACGTCAACTATAGGACCAATGATTTGAGTGATTTTACCAGTTTGTTTCGACATTCTCTTTGGATGTAAATGTTAGTTTTTTTTAACGATGCGAAATTAGTATATTTAATTCAGTTAAAAAAGTGATTCATTGTATTTTTATAATTAATTTCGGCATTGAAAAAGCGCTTAAAAATTTTGCAGCTTATTATATTATTTTAAGTACTTATTTGGGGGTGATTGTCGAAATCCATGCTTTTATTCTGCAGTTTATTTATGCCGTAAAACCTTTGAATTTCAATCCCTTTTTTTGACTGACCCAGCGTTAGGATTTTATAATCATTCCTAAGCCTGGAACAAAATATATTTCAGATGAAAGTTTACAATAATATTGAAGATTTTAAAGATGTGAAGAACCCCGTTGTAACAACTGGAACTTTTGATGGTGTGCATCTTGGGCATCAAAAAATTATTTCCAGGTTGAAAGAAGCGGCTGATGAACTAAAAGGGGAAACAGTGCTTCTGACTTTTTATCCTCACCCGCGCATGGTTCTTTTTCCTGAAGATAATGAACTGAAGATGCTTAACACGCCTGCTGAAAAGATTGAACTGCTGGAAAAATACGGAATAGACCATTTAATTATTTACCCTTTTACAAAGGACTTTTCAAGACTTACATCAGTGGAGTTTGTGAGGAATATCCTTGTCAACAAAATGAAAACCAAGATGCTGGTGATTGGCTATAATCACCACTTCGGGCGTAACCGCGAAGGTTCATTTGAGCATTTGAAAGAATACGGCCCTCTCTATGGTTTTGATGTTGAAGAAATTCCTGCAAAAGACATCGAAAACATCGAAATAAGTTCAACGAAAATCAGAAAAGCTTTGCAGACAGGGGATGTTAAAACAGCCGCATCTTTTTTTGGATACCCTTATTCATTGACAGGCAGGGTAGTTCCAGGATTGAAGCTTGGCAGAACTATCGGTTATCCTACCGCAAATATTGTTGTGGAAGACAAATACAAACTGATTCCTGGAGAAGGCATTTATGCAGTAAAGGTTAAGACCGGTAGTGTAATTTACGAAGGAATGCTCAGTATTGGGAATAACCCAACTGTTGCCAGGAAAGGGAGAAGCATAGAAGTCAATATTTTTGATTTCGATAAAGATATTTATGGCAGCGATATTACTATTTATTTTGTTGAACGGATGCGGGATGAACAGAAGTTTAAAGATTTGGATGAATTAAAAGTACAGCTTGCAAAAGATAAAGAAAACGCTCTTAGAATTCATGAATTGCAGCATATTAATTTCTGAGAAAAAATGAAATCCGCTTCATTACATAAAAATCTGGTGAAATCAGTGCTTTCGTTGCTTCTGTTTATTATTTTGTTTTCACATAATAATAAAGCGCATGCGCAGCTGCTTGATTCTTTGACACTGGATACAATGACTGCTTTCATCAGTATTGAGGATGCTTTGAAGCATCCAGACCAGGTAATTAAATTAGAATTGAGGAAAAAAAGATTTAAAAAATTTCCTCCTGAAATTTTTAAATTTACTAACCTACAGTATTTAGATTTGAGTAAAAACAACATACAGAATATTCCTGATGAGATAGGGACTCTGAAAAACCTTCAATACTTGTCAATTTCAAGAAACGGCCTGGAAGAAATTACGCCACAGATAGGAAACCTGAAAAATTTATATTACCTCGAGGCAAATAATAATGATTTAACCTCATTGCCTGCAGAAATCGGGAAACTTGAAAAATTAAAAAATCTTGATTTGTGGAGTAATGATATTGATAAATTTCCTGTTTCAATGAGAGATCTGAAAAATTTAGAATTGGTTGATTTGCGTGTAATTATGATTCCTGATGCAGAGCAGGCTAGGCTCCAGTCATACCTGCCGCATGCGAAAATTTATTTTTCTCCATTTTGTAAGTGTGCGCAGTAAGGAAATGGAGAAATATGGATTTAGTGAAATGGAGAATTGTAACATTCCAAAATATAAAATTAATAGCATTATTTGAAGGCAAGCTATGAGTACATTAAATCTTCATTTCTCTAAATCTCTGATTCTCCAATTCCCAAAGAAATGAATTTCCACCTCACGTTTCCTATCCAGCCTTTTCCGCAAAAAGTAAGTTATTCAAATAAACTTTTATTGGCAGGCTCCTGCTTTGCCGAAAACATCGGCGATTTAATGCTGCAGTATAAATTTAATGTGCAGATTAATCCGCACGGCGTTTTATTTAATCCCGCAAGCATTGCTTCCGCAATTCGCAGATATATTGATAATAAACCAATGCAGGAAAATGAATTGTTTTTTGCAAATGAATGCTGGAACAGCTGGGAACATCACAGCCGTTTTTCGAATACTGATAAGCTGAACTGTTTATCAGAAATAAATGAAAATATTTCATCTGCTCACTATTTTATTATGAAGGCAGACTGGCTCTTTATTACCTTTGGTTCGGCTTTTGTTTACAGGCAAAATGCAACAGGTGAATTTGCTGCCAACTGTCATAAAGTATCTCAAAAAGAATTTACTAAACATCTGTTAAGTATTACAGAAATTGTAAGTGACTATAAATTACTGCTTGAAGAATTAAAACGATTTAATCCAGATATAAAAATCATTTTCACTGTGAGCCCCGTCCGTTATATAAGAGATGGTGTGGCAGAAAATAATTTGAGCAAAGCACGTCTGCTCGAGGCTGTTCATGAACTGGTAAATGAAAACAGTAATTCATTTTATTTCCCTGCCTACGAATTAGTAATTGATGATTTACGCGATTACCGTTTTTATAAAGCTGACCTCGTACACCCCAATGAACAGGCTGTTGATTATGTTTTCGAAAAGCTGATGAACACAGTTTTTGATGAGGAAACAAAAATTCTCTTCGGAAAAATAAAAGATATTATTACTGCAAAACAGCACCGTCCGTTTAATTCGGATACCAAAGCTCATGAAAAATTTAAAGAAACTTATTCCGATTACTGCAGAAAGCTGGGGGAGGAGTATCCATTTCTGGATTTAAACTCCGAGGCAGAAGCGTTTAGAAAAATAAAATAATTTCCACGGCTGTATATTGAATGAAAAGGATTCCTCTATCCTTGTTAGAAATTTATATCTTTGTATTCGTAAAACTTTTAGGGGTGTCTTTCAAATAAAGAAAGCTGCTGATGGCCGGAGATTAAAATCCTCCTTTCATAAATCTGCTTCCAGTAATTGAAAGTCTGAGATCATACCCTTTGTTTCATTTGAAACATAACCTGATGCAGATAATGCTGCCGAAGGGAACTAAGCTTAAGAATTTTTTTCTTTCTTCCTTCTCCTTCTATCCGCATTATTTTCCTCCTAAGTTTTAGCGATTTTTTAAAATGTATTGATATGATTTATATTAACAACGAAGCCTTTTCTTTGGATAAAGCCCAGCCGCTTTCTGATGTATTCCGAATTTTAAATATAGAGCCTGCCAAAGGTATTGCAGCAGCGCTGAATAATAAAGTTATCCCTCGTTCAGAATGGGATAAAAGCATTGTAAATAAAAATGATAAAATTATTTTAATCAAAGCAACTCAGGGAGGGTAAAGGAGTTCAAAGTTTTAAAGTTTAAAGTTTGCAATTGGTAAAGAAACAAATAAATTACAATTATGTTATTCTCGAATGAATCCACTAACAATATAAGAATATAGCACTTTAACAATTTAACGTTTTAACAACATAACAATTTACAAGATGAAAAAAACAGATCAATTACCAACTGACAAAAGCATTTCTACAACACCTTTTCCAAATTCAAAAAAAATATTTGTAAAAGGAGAATTGCACAATATCGAAGTTGCAATGCGTGAAATAACGCTTTCTGATACCAACTCGAATGGCAGACCTGCAGTTAAAAATCCGCCAGTTGTTGTTTATGATACAAGCGGTCCTTACACCGATTCAAATGTTACTATTGATGTTTTAAAAGGACTTCCGCGCTTACGCGAAAAATGGATATTGGAACGCGGAGATGTAGAGCAGTTAACTGATATAAGCAGTGACTACGGTCACGAACGTCTGCTGAAAAGCGATATTGATCATTTACGTTTTCAGCATATAAAAAAACCATTGCGTGCAAAAGCAGGAATGAATGTGAGCCAGATGCATTATGCAAAAAAAGGAATCATCACTCCTGAAATGGAATACATTGCTATCCGCGAAAATCAGATGATTGATAAAATGAGTTCTGTGGGCCACCAGCATCCTGGAAATAGCTTTGGTGCAAATACTCCCAAAAGCCATATCACACCTGAGTTTGTAAGAAATGAAATAGCTTTGGGACGCGCGATTATTCCAAATAATATTAATCATCCCGAAAGCGAGCCGATGATTATCGGAAGAAATTTTTTAGTGAAAATAAATGCCAACATCGGCAACTCTGCTGTAACATCAAGCATAGAAGAAGAAGTGGAGAAAGCTGTTTGGGCCTGCCGCTGGGGCGCAGATACGATTATGGATTTATCTACCGGAAAAAATATTCATGAAACACGTGAATGGATTCTCCGCAATTCTCCTGTTGCGATTGGAACAGTGCCTATCTATCAGGCTTTGGAAAAAGTAAACGGAAAGGCTGAAGACCTCACATGGGAATTATTCCGAGACACCCTGATAGAGCAGGCAGAACAGGGCGTTGATTATTTTACTATTCATGCAGGAGTGCTGCTACGTTATGTTCCTTTAACTGCAAAACGCGTAACAGGAATTGTTTCAAGAGGCGGTTCTATCATGGCAAAATGGTGTCTGGCGCATCACAAAGAAAATTTTCTGTATACTCACTTTGAAGAAATTTGTGAAATAATGAAAGCGTACGATGTGGCATTTTCATTAGGCGATGGCTTACGTCCCGGCTCAATTGCTGATGCCAATGATGCTGCTCAGTTCGGCGAATTAGAAACATTGGGCGAGCTTACTAAAATTGCATGGAAGCATGATATACAAACAATGATAGAAGGTCCCGGACATGTACCGATGCACCTTATTAAAATAAATATGGATAAGCAGTTGCAGGAATGCCAGGAAGCACCTTTCTATACACTCGGCCCTCTTACTACTGATATTGCACCGGGATATGATCATATTACTTCCGGGATCGGAGCAGCAATGATCGGCTGGTTCGGATGTGCAATGCTTTGTTATGTAACACCAAAAGAACATTTGGGACTGCCGAATAAAAAAGATGTTAAAGACGGAGTAATTACTTATAAAATTGCAGCACACGCCGCTGACCTTGCAAAAGGCCACCCCGGCGCACAGATACGCGATAACGCATTAAGCAAAGCCCGCTTTGAATTCCGCTGGGACGATCAGTTTAATTTGTCTCTGGATCCAGACACTGCTCGCGAATACCATGACGAAACACTTCCTGCCGACGGCGCTAAAACAGCACACTTCTGTTCCATGTGCGGACCTCATTTCTGTTCAATGAAAATTACTGAAGATGTGCGTGAGTATGCCGAAAAATTAGGCGTTGAAGCTGATACTGCTTTTGAAAACGGAATGAAAGAAAAGGCAGGTGAGTTTGTAAATTCTGGAAGTGAAATTTATTCTTAAATGATTTGAAGCCTAATCCCGCTTGGAGTTTATACTGAGCATAGTCGAAGTACTGTATCTTTTTTATGCTTTGAAATAAAGCATAAAAAAGGATGCCGCTGCAATCGGGGCTAAAACAAAGAAAGAGCTTACGTAAATGAAATTAATAGTTATATCTAATCCAATTGACTTAAGCAATGAACATGCATTGTTAGGGGCATTGTTTGAAGCTGGATTAGAATATTTTCATTTACGAAAACCTGATTTTACTTATCATGAATTAGAGCGATATATTCAACTGATTCCAACGCAATATCAAAATAGGGTAGTTGTGCATTCACATCATCAATTAGCACATGAATATGGATTAAAAGGAGTTCATTACACAAAGCATACTCCATATTTATCATTTGCTGCGATGGAGGAATATATGCATCAAAGCGCTTCCTTTCATTCACTGGAAGAATTAAAAACATTGAATACCAATTTTCAATACGTATTCTTGAGTCCTGTTTTTAACAGCATTTCAAAAAAAAATTATCACGCAGCATTTGAAAAAAATGACTTGGAAATTTTTTTAAATAATCAAATAAGCAATTGCGAAATAATTGCCCTTGGAGGAATTGACGAGGATACAATAAAAGAAGCAATGCGTTTAGGTTTTGACGGAGCAGCTGTACTGGGGGCTTTGTGGCAGTCTGCTGATCCGATTCGGAAATTTGATACACTGCAAAAAGTATGCGCTGCCGTTAATGAAATTAGTAATGAACATCATGTCTAAGCAAGCCCGTCCAAATGTTTTGAGTATTGCAGGTTTCGACCCAAGTGCCGGTGCCGGCATACTGGCCGATATAAAAACATTTGAGTATTGCGATACTTATGGAATGGGTGTTGTATCAGCATTGACCTATCAAAATGATATTTCTTTTGAAAAGGCAGAATGGCTGGGTCTTTCACAGATGATTGCCCAGATTGAAATTCTGCAGAAACGATTTCAGTTTGAATATATAAAAATCGGTTTGATAGAAAATTTAGAAGTTCTATTGGAGCTGATCACCTATTTAAAAACAATTCATAACTTTCAACTCATAACTCCTAAAATAATTTGGGATCCCATTTTAAAAGCCAGTGCAGGATTTGAATTTCATAATAATGTAAATCAAAAACTGCTGGAAACAGTCTGCAGCGAATTGTTTTTAATAACTCCTAACATCCCGGAATCATTGCAGCTTGGAACATACAATGATGCTCAAAAAAATGCAAAACAGTTGAGTCGCTTCTGCAATGTATATTTAAAGGGAGGACACAGCGAAGAAAAAAAAGGGACAGATTTTTTATTTACCATGGATGGCAGAGAGTTTTTATTTCCATCTGAAATTTCAACTGTTTTTCCAAAGCATGGTTCCGGCTGTGTTTTATCAGCAGCCATTACAGCTAATCTTTCAAAAGGGATGTCTTTAGAAACAGCCTGTTCGAAAGCAAAAAAATATGCGGCTGATTTTTTACTAAGCAATGATTCATTGCTTGGTTTTCATTCAAACAACACTTTTCTTAAACATGAATAAAACAATTTCATATTTACATTACATTACTCAGGAATCTGCTGGCGTGACGCATGATGAACTTGCCCTGTCTGCCTGCCTTTCGGGTGTGGACTGGATACAGTTGCGTGTCAAAAATAAATCGTACGACGAATGGTTAGACATTGCTTTAAAAACAGAATTAGTCTGCCGCAAATACAATGTGAAATTAATCATCAACGATAATGTAAGTATCGCAAAAGCAGTAAAAGCAGACGGCGTGCATTTGGGAAAAACAGATATGAGCCCGCAAGAGGCGAGAGAGCTGTTAGGTGCTGATGCTATTATTGGCGGAACTGCAAATACTTTCGAAGATATTCAAATACGTGATGCGTCAGGCATTGACTATATCGGCTTAGGCCCTTTTCGTTTTACATCAACTAAAGAAAATTTAAGTCCGGTGCTGGGAATTGAAGGTTATGATAAAATTATTAAAAAATGTATCGAGGCCAAGATAACAATTCCAATTATTGCTATCGGCGGAATAAAAATGGATGATATTAAAACATTGATGAACACCGGCATTCACGGCATCGCAATTGCTTCCGCAATAAACCTGGCAGAAAATAAAATAGATGCAGCAAAAAAAATAATTAGTGAATTGCAAGAATTTAAAACCTGCAGAACTTCTGTAATCAGTCCTGAAAATTAAAACAAATGAAAAAATTAATAATATCAGATAAGGAATTTAATTCCAGATTATTTACCGGAACAGGTAAATTCAGTTCGTCACAGCTAATGGAAGATGCCTTATTAATATCAGGTTCTGAGCTTGTAACTGTTGCTCTGAAACGTGTGAAGATGAACAGCAGTGATGATGATATTTTAAAACATCTTTCACATCCTCAATTTAATCTGCTGCCGAATACTTCCGGTGTACGTTCTGCTAAAGAGGCTGTATTTGCTGCTGAATTAGCCCGTGAAGCACTAGAAACAAATTGGCTTAAATTGGAAATTCATCCTGATCCGAAATATTTATTACCCGACCCTATAGAAACTTTAAAAGCGGCGGAAGAGCTGGTGAAGCTTGGTTTTATTGTTCTTCCGTATATTCATGCCGACCCGGTTTTATGCAAATATTTAGAAGATGCAGGGGTGGCAGCCCTTATGCCTTTAGGTTCGCCAATAGGCAGTAACAGCGGACTGCAGACAAGGCGTTTTTTAGAAATTATTATTGAGCAGAGTAATGTGCCTGTTGTTATTGATGCAGGACTTGGCGCGCCGTCGCATGCTGCTGAAGCAATGGAAATGGGAGCCGATGCTGTTCTGGTAAATACAGCAATTGCTGTTTCCGGTAATCCAATAAAAATGGCAGAAGCGTTCAAACTTGCCGTAGAAGCTGGACGAATGGCTTATGAAGCACGGCTGGCAAAACCTAAAAATTTCGCAGAGGCCAGCAGTCCACTGACTTCATTTTTGGAGGAATGATTTTTCTCGCAGATTTCGCAGATTAACGCAGAAGGATGAATGTATAATTATATAGAACCAAAAAAAGTAAACTCTGCGGTAATCTGCGAAATCCGCGAGAAATATTTTTTACCTAATAGAATTACTCAAAATGGATGAAAATGAAATATCATACATTGTAAGAGGTGCAATATTCAAAGTATATAATACACTTGGTCCAGGGTTACTTGAGTCAGTGTATGAGGCTGCTCTAAAATATGAACTCGCTAAAGCAGGATTGCAAGTTGCTGCGCAGGTTCCGATACCAGTTGTTTACGATGAAATAAAATTGGATTTAGGATTCAGACTTGATTTATTCGTTAATGACAAAGTTATTATCGAAATAAAATCTGTTGAAATATTAGCTCCGGTTCACTATAAGCAATTACTTACATATCTTAAAATTACAGATACTAAATTAGGGCTGTTAGTGAATTTCAACACCGATAACATTACAACGGGTATTGCAAGAATAGTTAATAATTTATAAAAAAAATCAGCGAAGATCAGCGAAATCAGCGAGAAACTAAAACAGCGAGAAAAAATGTTCACCGAATTATTCAACACATATAACTGGAACGAAGTAAAACAAAGTATCCTCTCTAAAACAAAAATGGATGTTGAGAATGCTTTGAATAAAACTACGAAGAGGGATCTGGAGGATTTTAAAGCACTCATCTCTCCTGCCGCAATGCCATTTCTTGAACAAATGGCGCAGTTGAGCCACTACCTTACTCAGAAACGTTTTGGCAAAACTATTCAGCTGTATATACCTATTTATCTTTCTAACGAATGTCAGAATATTTGTACCTACTGCGGTTTTAGTTTAGATAATAAAATCAAGCGAAAAACATTAAGCGACTCAGAAATTATAGCAGAAGCACTTGCTGTGAAGGCATTAGGATATGACCATGTTCTGCTGGTTACAGGGGAGGCAGGACAGACAGTAGGCGTACCTTATTTAAAAAATGCAATTAAGCTTCTGACTCCTTATTTCTCTCATATTTCAATTGAGGTGCAGCCGCTAGAGCAGCTCGAATATGAAGAGCTGACTACTGCAGGTTTGAACACCGTTTTAGTTTACCAGGAAACCTATCATAAAGACGATTACAAATTACATCATCCGAAAGGAAAAAAATCTAATTTTAATTATCGTCTTGAAACGCCTGACAGGCTTGGAAAATCAGGTATTCATAAAATTGGTTTAGGTATCCTTATCGGGTTGGAAGACTGGCGTACCGATTCTTTTTTTGCTGCCCTGCATTTAACTTACCTTGAAAAAAAATATTGGAGAACTAAATATTCTATTTCATTTCCGCGTCTGCGTCCGGCTGAAGGAATCATTGAACCAAAAGTAATAATGAACGACAGCGAGCTGGTACAGCTGATTTGCGCTTACCGAATTTTTAATGAAGAGATTGAACTTTCTATTTCAACGAGAGAAAATGAAAATTTCCGAAACAACATAATCAAGCTGGGTGTTACTTCTATGAGTGCTGGTTCTAAAACAAATCCTGGCGGGTATGCAGCTGCGCCGAGTTCACTCGAACAGTTTGAAATCAGCGATGATCGTTCGCCTCAGCAGATTGATGAGCTTATTAAATCGCAGGGATATGAAACCGTTTGGAAAGACTGGGATAAAATTTTAATGTAAAACAATGAGTAAGTTCAGCAGAGAAGAACTAGTGCGTTACAACCGTCAGATGATGCTTCCGGAAGTGGGGCTGAAAGGACAGGAGAAATTAAAGAATGCTAAGGTGCTTATTATAGGCGCCGGTGGCCTGGGCTGCCCTATTCTTCAATATTTAAATGCTGCAGGAATCGGCACTATCGGAATAATTGATTTTGATAAAATAGAACTTCACAACCTGCACCGTCAGATTTTATTTGGAACAGTTGACGTTGGCAAACCAAAGGCTGTTACGGCTGCGGAGAGATTGAAAAAACAAAATGTAAATACTGGATTTGTTGTTTTTAATGAAATGCTGAATGAAAATAATGCTGAACAAATTATTTCTCAGTTTGATATTATTGCAGACTGCTCCGATAATTTTTTAACACGTTATCTCGTAAATGATACTAGTGTTAAATTAAACAAAACAATAATTTACGGAAGCATTTTAAGATTTGAAGGACAGCTGGCTGTATTTAACTATAAGGGCAGTAAAAATCTGCGTGATATCTATCCTGAAGCTCCCAATGCGGAAGATGTTCCAAACTGTGATGAAAATGGTGTATTGGGCATTGTGCCGGGAATCATAGGCTCTTATATGGCTCTTAAAACCATTATGGTTATTCTGGAAAAAATTAAAAATCCGGATGAGCTGCAATTAATTAATTTGATGACTGGGGAGCAGACTGTATTAAGCTTTTAATAAAATCAATTCAATAAAAAAGCCTTCTGAAAATTCAGAAGGCTTTTTTTATTTCGACATTTATTCCCGGTTAGTATGGTGTAGCAAATAAGGTAGTATCCTTGCGAACCATAGGACGGAAGCTCAAGACAGGAATTTCGCTTTCATTTATAATGCGCTGTGCAACTGTGCCGATAAAAAATTCTTTCATGCTTAATTCGGCTTTGCTCATAATTAAAATCAAATCAGCTTCCACTTCTCTGCCGTAATCCTGAATCATTTTTGGAATATCCTGACCGCGGAGGGTTTTGATAGTACAGCGGATGCCTTGCTCTTTTATATACTTCCAAACCTGGTTAGAATAGGAGATCAATTTATTTTCGGCTTCTTCGTCTGTCTGGGTTAAGATGGAAATTACGCGAATATCAGCATTGAATATTTTAGCTAATTCAACGGCTTTTCTAACTTTTTCGCGGGTTTCTTTGGATAAATCAACGGGAAGTAAAATTGTTTTACAGCCGTCGCGGTGAACTTTGCCACGTATAGTAATTACAGGATGCATTGATTCGCGCACCATTTTAAAAACGTTCTGCCCCATAATTTTACTAAAAGTAATTTTTGAGGTAATCCCCAGTATAATAAATAAAGGGTTTAAAACGTCGGCAACTTTATTTATTTCTTCATAAATATTGCCCTTCCTTACAAGGGTTTCTACAGGTTGTCCGGATTTTACTGCGGCCTCTTTTGCCATTGCAGTAAGCATCTTATCATCAAGCGGATGGTCTCCGCTTTCTACATCAAGCAATATAATTTTTGAATTTGTCAACCGTGCTAAATTGTATGATTGGCTTAGTGCGATAATGGTTTGCTCGGTTGAAAGGATTGGGATTAAGATGGAATTTTGAAGTTTCTTGGACATGCTTTTTTAGTTGAATTTGGTACAAAAGTAATAATAATAGTTTGAAGTTGAAACATTTAACACTGAAATTGTGTATTTCATCCGCAATTTTAAACTATCAATAGAAATGAAAAATGGAGGGAATTTTGTAAAAGATTGTACAGTTAATCTGAGTCAAAATATTTTAATACTGCCGCTCTGCTGACTGTCGGGCTATCCGGCAGTTGTGTGATTTTTGGGCTGGGTCTAATCCTGATGCGTCTATTTCAATGAATGCGAATTATTTTATGTTTAAGCAAGGTTAAGAGTCCGAATCAGAATGGATGAATATGGATTTCATTAGGTCAGTATCATGGCGTTTTTTTTACGGATAGCATGCAGGCAAAAAACGGTGTGGTTGAAGACAGAGAGCCTTCCAGACCCATTTCTTTTTTAATTGAGGCTTTTTTATTTTTATTAATGTTATTTTTGTGCAAAACTAAAAAGTTACTATGGTATATAGTGCCAGGATATTATTCTTAATTCTTCTTATACTTCCGCATTTCTTATTTTCTGGAAATGATGATACTATAAAGGTTTTGAAAAAAAATACAACTACACGTTTTTTTAATGAAAGCCAGTTTGAAAATGGCGACAGCCTTAATTATATTGGATATTCTTTAGATAACTTTCAGAATTATACCGATAGAAATACGATAGGCAATATCGGCCAGCCGATAAATGATTTGTCCTACCGCCCATTGTTTAGCCAATCGGGGTTTAATTATTCAAAAAATAATTTTGACAATTATTTTTTTAGTCCTAATAAATTTAAATACTACAACACCCGCGTGCCTTTTACCGATCTCTCTTATGTTATTGCGTCAAAAAAAGAACAGATTTTTAAAATGACATTTTCTTATAATGTCAAAAAAAATTGGAATGTAACTGCCGATTTTTACAGAATCAGGTCAGATGGTTTTTATCTTCGTCAAAATACAAATGACAACTTCCTTGCTTTATCTTCAAATTTTAAATCCTTAAATAACCGATATTATTTTTTAACAAACATAATTTACAACAGCATAAAAAATGCTGAAAACGGCGGTATTTCCGATGATTCTACGTTTACTATCAGCGGGGTTGATAAACTATTGGTAGGTGTTTATTTAAAAGGGGCTAAACGCACGGTGATTAACAGAAGTGTATATTTTAAACAGTTTTTTAATTTTGGACGCGTGTCGGCAGATACTGCTGCACACGGTGCCATAATTCCGGAAAGCAGAATAATACTTACTTCAATGTATGAAGATAATGTTTTGAAATATGAAGATGATAACCCTTCCTCAAAGTATTATTCAAATATTTATTTCGACTCAACAAAAACAACGGATTCAACGCATAGTTATAAAATTGAAAATGAAATAGCCTGGAAACGCCTCGACAATAAACGGCACAGGGGGCTTATTGATATTATAGGCGCAGGGCTGAATATTAAACACGAGTTTATTAAAATTCAGCAGCGAGAATTATTTACTTTACCGGCTTCCGATATTTTGCACGGGCTTGTTAGTACCGACCGGAAGGACAGAGTGGATACAACATCCAACAATATTATTGCCGGCGGCGAATTGTACAATACATATTCCGATAATAAATTCTGGTGGAATTTATCAGCCAAATACACCATCAGCGGTTATAATAAAGGCGATCATTATGCCGGCGCATTTTTTAAAAAAGCGATTAAGGACAGCTCGAATGTGCTGATTATAAAGGCAGAAACCAGGCTGCATGCTCCTGATTTTATGTATAACAGATATACTTCAAATAATTTTATCTGGAATAATACATTTGAAAAAATGCAGGAATCGCATCTGAAAATTAACTTTTCAATGAGCAAATATCATTTGTCAGCGGGTGCCGATTTTGCCAGCTATTCTAATATTTTATATTTTAATACTTCGGCGCTTCCAAGTCAGTATAAGGGCCCAATTGCTATTACTTCCCTTTACTTGAAAAAAGATTTTATTTTTCATAGCTGGCATTGGAATAATAAAATAAATTATCAGATTGTACCTGATTCATCCGTGATACGGCTTCCGGAATTTATTTTAGAACATTCATTATATTACGAAACCGATCTGTTTAAAAGGGCTATGCGGATGGCGGTGGGGGCTTCAGTGTTTTACACATCGGCATATTATGCAAATGCTTATATGCCTGCAACAGCACAGTTTTATCTCCAGGATCAGAAAAAATACGGCAATTATCCTTTCATTGATTTTTTTATAAATGTGCAGATTAAAACAGTGCGTATTTTCTTTAAAATTGATCATTTAAATTATGGCTTGTCAGGCACTAATTATATGCTTACGCCTTATTATCCGATGAACGACAGAGCTTTGAAATTTGGAGTATCCTGGAGATTTTTTGATTAAAGTTTTAAATAGTTGTGCAGATTAAAATTTTAAAAAATTTCATTATTAAAATCACAAAAAAATAATATGAACGCAATAACAGAAACCAATTTTAAATTCAATAAGCAAAAGAATTATTATAAGGGCAAAGTGCGTGATGTATATACCATTGATGACAAAATGCTTGTTATGATTGTGAGCGACCGCATTTCGGCATTTGATGTTGTTCTTCCTAAAGGCATCCCTTACAAGGGGCAGGTATTGAATCAGATTGCTGCTAAATTTTTAAAAGCTACCGAAGATATTGTCCCAAACTGGGTAATTGCTGTGCCTGATCCTATGGTTACTGCAGGTATTTTATGTGACACTTTTAAAGTGGAAATGGTGATACGCGGTTTTCTCTCAGGCCATGCCTGGCGGGAATACAAAGCAGGCAAGCGCATAATCTGCGGTGTGGCGATGCCTGAAGGGATGAAAGAAAATGATAGATTCCCGGAACCTATTATTACACCTACTACTAAGGCTTCTGAAGGGCATGATGAAGATATTTCGAAAGAAGAAATAATAAAGCAGAATACTGTTTCTCAAAAGGATTATGAAACTTTAGAGAAATATACACGTGCTGTGTTTCAAAGAGGAAGTGAAATAGCAGAAAAAATGGGATTGATATTAGTTGATACAAAATATGAGTTTGGAAAAAAAGACAATATTATTTATTTGATTGATGAAATTCATACTCCCGATTCATCGCGGTATTTTTACAAAGAAGGGTATGAAGAGCGCCAGCAGAAGGGAGAAGCGCAGAAACAGCTGTCGAAAGAATTTGTGCGCGAATGGCTGATGGAAAATGGTTTTCAGGGTAAAGACGGACAAAAAATTCCAGAAATGACTGATGAAATTATCGCATCTATTTCTGAGAGATATATTGAACTATTTGAGAAAATTACTGGTGAGAAATTTATAAAAGCAGATGTGTCGGATGTTATCGGAAGGGTAGAAAAAAACATCTCTGAATTTTTGGCATCGGGAAAATAGAAGTTTATTTGAAAATATTAAATAAATATTTCTCCTAACCTCTGGATATATTGTATGAAATCAATTTGCCGGTTTCCCTGAATAAATTTTAGTCCTGATTTTCCGCACCTGACTTTTCAATTTCCATTTTAAATGGAAATTGAAAAGTTTTTTTAGTTTTAAAATATAGCCGTTCCGCAATTGTTTTTTTGTTAAGAAATCCAATTAATTGGCATTTCCCGCCGGCATTGTATGAATTTATTTTTCTCGCAGGTTTATGATTCAAATTAATCCAGCAGTTACTTATTGAAATATTAAATGAAATAAATTTACATTTCTGACCGTATTAAAAAATTAAAAATCGGCAGTATCTGAGTAGTAATTTCTTCTTTTTTTTCAAATTTTTTAAATCTTCCAGGTAGATATCTTTCTTGTATTTTGAAAGAGATTAACCTTATTTTGCCTATTTTAGCTTTTCGGTTGGTTGAAATTCGTTAGCCTATAATCTGGCAGAATGAATTATTAAATATTTATTGAATCCTTTGATTTGTAAAAGAAAAACTGCCTGAATTTTATTCCTGAATTTATGTTTTTTAAAAAAAGTACTACACTTGTTTTTATTATTTGTTTTGCCTCAGCTGCAATTTTTGCTCAGGTTAAACCAGTTCTTCAGAAATTTGAAATGTACCAGAATGATACAATTAACGGCATTTCCACCGATGGGCTGAAGCAGGGGAAATGGATTTATTTCGGAAAAGATAAAAAAGAAGAAACGTATAGCAAGTTTAAAAAAAATCAAATAATTGAAGAGGGATTTTATTTGGACAACAAAAAAAAAGGGCTTTGGAAATATTATTATGAAAACGGCAATACTAAAAGTGAAATTACTTATTTAAATGATCGTCCTAAAGGAGTTGTAAAATTGTACAATACTGATGGAAAGCTGAAAGAGGGTGGAACATTTGAGAATAATGATTGGGTTGGAGAGCATTATATTGTTGATGATAAAGGAAATAAAATCCCTCATCCTGCAAATGAACCGAATACCTTCCTGCAATTCTCTGGCCGCACATCGAAATTAGGTAAATCGGTTGAAGGCGTTAAAATTCTTGTAATCGAAAATCAGGTTGAAGAGCGCGAATTCATTACGTCTAAGGATGGAAGTTTCAGCATCCCCCTTTATTTGAATGATGAATTCAGCATTAATTTCTCAAAACCGGGATTTCACCCGCAAACCATCCTTGTTAATACCAATATTTTTTCAGCGCCGGATGTAATTTATTATTTGAAAGACTGGGTAGTCAATTTGTCGGACAATATGACAACAGCTGCTACAAATGATGTATTGGGTCTGCTTCTGAACAAACCAAGTAATAAAATAAATTTTAACAAAAAGAAAAAACAGTTTAGTGCGGATGGTGAATACATTCACCTCTTTAAAAAACAGGCAAAACTAATTGGTAAAACAGGAGAGAAACTGCTTTCTGCTGCCATGCAGGAAAATAAAAGGCTTGAAATTGAGAACTTAAAAGCTGTGGCAGGAAACAGGGAAAAAGAAATTGAATTGCTGCGAAAAAATAAAGAGATTCAGGATGCTGCTCTTTATAAAAATCAGGAAGAATTATCAAAACAAAAATTGGAAGCTGAAAAAAAAGAACAGGAGCTCACTGTACAAGACCAGGAAAGACAAATAAGAAAGCTCAAACGGCAGAAAGAGCTGGAAGACATTACCATGAAGCGAAAGCTGGAAATTGAACATCTGACTCATGCAAAAAAACTTCAGGAACTCGAGCTGGAATTAAGTAAGGCACAGCTGAATAAAACAACTTCTGATCTAACTGTAAAAACTTCTGAATTAAATACAACATCAGTTGAGCTTCGCCAGCAGATTAGAGAAGCCGTTCTTAAAGAAAACAAAATTGTTATGCTCAGTCAGGAAAAAGCAGCAGATGAGCGTGCAAGACAGCAGGATACTATTATAAAAACAGGGCTTACAGTCGGCCTTGTGATAGTATTTGTTTTGATATTTTTTCTGTATAGAAATTTTTTAAACAAAGCGAAAGCAAATAATGTTTTAAAGCAGCAGGCTGTAGAAATTAATTTTCAGAAACAGGTGGTAGAAGAAAAAAACAAGGATATTACTGATTCAATCAGTTATGCAAAGCTCATCCAGGAAGCTATTCTGCCTTCAAAAGAATTAAAATTTAAGTTATTCAAGGATGTGTTTATGCTATACAAACCGAAGGATATTGTAAGCGGGGATTTTTACTGGTACACCGAAAGAAACGGAAAAAAAATAATTGCAGCTGTTGACTGCACAGGGCATGGTGTTCCAGGAGCTTTTATGAGTATGATCGGCAACTCTTTTCTGAATGAAATTATAAACGAAAAAGGAACAACAAAGCCGTCAGAAATTCTTGATTTGCTGCGTGATAATGTCATATTTTCTTTAAAGCAGAAAGAAAGCGAAAATAAAGATGGAATGGATATTTCAATAATCTGTTTTGATGAAAAAAACAACACCGTTGAATTTGCCGGCGCGAACAATCCTCTATGGTATATCCGTGACGGGAAAATGAATGAAATAAAAGGTGATAAGCAGCCAATAGGATTATACCATTGGGATTCAAAACCTTTTACTAATCACAAAATTGAATTACAAAAGGGGGATGTTTTATTCATTTTTACAGATGGATATGCTGATCAGTTTGGCGGGCAGGAAGGGAAAAAATTTAAGTATAAGCCATTGCAGGAATTGCTATTAGCGAATTCTGATAAGCCGATGCATGACCATAAAATGATTCTTAATAAAGCTTTCGAAAGCTGGCGTGGTGGTCTTGATCAGGTAGATGATGTATTAATTATAGGGATAAGAGTTTAATAATACATTAGGCTTATGAAAATAAAAATTCTCTATATATTTTTTAGTGCCGCGTTCTTAATTCCTAACTCATTTTGTTTTGCCCAAAACAAAAAAATAGAGTCCCTCCTAATCCTCCTTAAAAAAGATAAAGCGGACAGCAATAAAGTAATCACATTAAACAAATTATCTTCAGAATATAAAAGTATCGGAAATTACGATACAGCTTTATCCTATGCCGAAACCGCCCTTCAATTAGCGCAGCAATTAAATGAAAAAAAGGAAATGGCTGAGGCTTATAATAATATAAGAAGTGTTCATTATAACAAAGGCAATTATCGGCAGGCAATTGAATATGCATTTAAAACATTAAAAATCGATGAAGAATTAGCAGACAAAAAAGGAATAGCATCAACTCTTAGTAATATAGGACTTGTTTATTACGAGCAAGCTGATTATTCAAAAGCTTTGGACTATAATTTCAAGGCATTGAAAATGGCGCAAGACTTTGAAAATAAAACCTTGCAAGCAAACTTGATTGGTAACATTGGAATTGTATATTCTGAGCAGGCTGACTATTCCAAAGCATTGGACTATTATTTCAAAGCATTGAAGATGGCTGAAGAGCATGGGAACAAAAATAATATAGCAATCTGGCTTAGTAACATTGGAATTATTTATTTGGATCAAGGCAATTACCAAAAAGCACTTGACTATGATTTCAAGGCATTGAAAATAGTTGAAGAATCAGGAGATATAAAAGGAATGGCAGCAAAATTAGGCAACATCGGGATTGTCTATAAGTTTCAAAGAGATTACCCCAAAGCATTGGACTTTTATCTTAAGGCATTAAAAATTGCAAAAGAACTCGGCGATAAAAAAGAAATTTCTATTATTCTCGGCAACATCGGTTTACTTTATATTTCTTTGAAAAAATATGAAGACGCTTTCAACCACATTTACCCTGCCCTTGCACTTTCTGACAGCATTGGGGCTATGGATATTGTGAAAAATGGTTTTAATAATTTAAGCCAGCTTTATGAAAAAGCTGACGTTTCGCTGCCTGACAGTATTGGAGGTAAACGTTTAACTATGGAGCAGATGCGCTTACGCTCATTGTATTATTACAAGCGTTCAATTGCAATCAGAGATACTCTTTTCAGTCAGGAAAATAAAAAGCAGCTTATCCGAAAAGAGTTGAATTTTGAGTTCGAAAAAAGAGAAGCAGCAACAAAAGCGGAGAACGAAAAGCAGCAACTCGCTTATGCTGAAAAAAACAGAAAGCAGAAAATTATCATTTGGTCAGTTGTCTGCTGTTTATTGTTAGTAATCGTATTTGCTGGATTTGTTTTTCGCTCGCTTCGAACAACTCGAAGGCAAAAACAAATAATTGAAGTAAAGAGCAGGGAAACTGAAGAGCAAAAAAAAATAATTGCTGAAAAAAATAAAGACATGTTAGACAGTCTCCGTTATGCAAGCGCCATTCAACAGACTGTAATCACTTCTGAATCATACTTCGCTGAAAATCTTCAGGAATTCTTTATCCTATTTCTTCCTAAAGACATTGTTGCCGGTGATTTTTATTGGGCATATAACCGAGGTGATGAATTTTTTATCGCTGTTGGTGACTGCACGGGGCATGGTGTACCTGGCGCATTTATGAGTTTAATGGGCATAAACTTTTTGAATGAAATTGTGATGGAGCAAAAGATATATTCTCCTGCAGAAACACTCAACCGGCTCAGGCAGCATATCATCAATGCATTTGCTTCTGCAAAAACTGAACGGAGGGACGGAATGGATATATGCTTTTACAAGCTGAATATAAAAGAAAAATCACTCACCTATGCCGCCGCTAACAACCCGCTTTGGATATGCCGTAATACTGAAATAATAAAATACAAATCTGATAAAATGCCAGTAGGCATGCATCATGGAATCACTGAATCCTTCCTTGAACAAACCATTATGCTGCAAAAAGGCGATATTATCTACACATTTACAGATGGATTTGCCGACCAATTCGGGGGCCCGAAAGGAAAAAAATTTATGTATAAACAATTTAATGAAAAATTATTAGCCATTAGTCATCTTCCTTTGCCCGAACAGAAAAACATTCTTTTAAAAACGTTTGAAAAATGGAAAGGAAGTTTAGAGCAGATTGATGATGTATGTGTTATTGGCGTGAAAATATAATTATATCAGCTGATGAAAAAATTGCTCCTTATTATAATTCTAAATGTTTCATTCTTCATACCCAACTCATTTTGTTTTGCCGGGTCCAATAAAATTGATTCCCTCCAGATTATATTAAAATCTGCTAAAGAAGACATTTCAAAAGTTAACCTGTTGAATAATCTCAGCTGGGAAATGATAGAAAACGGAAATAACCTGCAGGCTGATTCCATTGCCCGTATGGCAATTAATACAGCAGAAAAATTGAATTATATTGCCGGTCTGGCCGACTCTTACAATTACCTTGGAATTATGTATGCACAGCAAGGCAATTATCCCGAAGCATTGAAAAATTATTTTGCTGCATTAAAAATAAAAGAAAAAATAGGGAAGAAAGATCAAATTGCAAGTGTTTACAGTAACATCGGAATTATTTATGATTACCAGGCGGAGTATGATAAAGCTTTGGGAACTTATTTGGCTGCGCTGACATTAATGAAAGAAATTCCCTACAAACGTGGCATTGCATATTGTTATAATAATATCGGAATTGTTTATCAAAATCAGGGAAAACTTAAAGAGGCGCTTGAAAATTATTTCCTTTCATTAAAAATGAATGCAGAAATAGGCGATAAGCAGGCAGTTGCAGCCAATTATAATAATATCGGCGTGATCAATAAAAAGCAGGGGGATTATTCTGAAGCATGGAAAAATCTTAAGGTATCATTAAAAATTTCTGAAGAAATAAAGGATAAAAAAGGCGTTGCCTGCTCCTATATTAATCTTGGCGGATTGGCTGTTAAACTGAATAAACTTGGGGTTGCAAAAGAATATTTGAACAAAGGATTGGGCCTTTCTAAAGAGATCGGTAATAAGGAGAAAATAAAAGACGCTTACAATACCCTATCTGTAATGGACAGTATTACTGGAAACTATAATGCAGCTTACGAAGATTTTAAAAACTATACAGCATACCGCGACAGTTTGTTCAGCGAAAAAAATACAAAGAAGGCTGTTCAGGCTGAGATGAATTTTTATTTTGAAAAAAAACAAGCGGCTGAAAAATTGGAGCAGGAGAAAAAGGAGGCTTTACTTCTCGAGGAAATGAACCGCCAGAAAATTATACGCAGTGCTGTTACTTTCGGTTTTGTTATACTGCTTCTCCTGGCTCTGATAATGTTCAGAGGCTATAAACAAAAACAGAAAGTAAATAAAGAGCTCGCATCTAAAAATGATTTAATAGGAATACAAAAGATAGAAGTAGAACAGCAGAAATTTTTATTAGAAGAAAAAAACAAAGAAATCAGCGACAGCATCAGTTATGCCAAACGTATTCAATCTTCATTCCTTACTTCTGAAAAATATATTTCCCATCGTCTGTGTGATAATTTTATTTTATTTAATCCAAGAGATGTTGTGAGCGGCGATTTTTACTGGATGCAGGAAAAAAATAAATATTTATACATGTGTACCGCTGATTGCACTGGTCATGGGATTCCAGGAGCTTTCATGAGTTTAATTGGTATGGGTATTTTAAATGAAATAATTTTTTCTAAATCAGGAATGGATCATACTGATGAAATTTTTAATGAGCTGCGAAGAATAATAATTCTGGCTGTTAACCCTGAAGGAGCCTCAGAAGAGGGCAATGATGGTATGGACGCAGTTTTGCTTCGATTCGATTTTCAAAAAATGGAATTGGAATATTCAGCTGCAAATAATTCATTTTATATTATCAGGGCTGGAAATTTTACGGAATATAAACCCGATAAAATGCCCGTTGGGAATTACATAGGTGTTGAAAAGCCCTTTACCAGCCACACTATTGCATTACAAAAAGGCGATTGTATTTATACTTTCAGCGATGGCTTTGCTGATCAATTCGGCGGTTTGCAAATACCCGATGAAAAATTGAACAATTCTGGACAAGGGCTGGGCAAAAAATTTAAATATAAGCAGCTTCAGGAATTGCTTACAGCCAATTATAATAAACCAATGGAGCTGCAGAAAGAAATTTTAAATAAAACTTTTGAAACCTGGAAAGGAAGTTTAGATCAGGTGGATGATGTGCTTGTGATAGGAATAAGAGTATAATTTTTACGCAGTAATTTGAAAATGAATAAAGGTATTTATAGTTTTTTATTTTGTATGATTTGTGTTTTGGGTGTTTTTGCACAGAACCGCAAAATTGACTCTTTGCAGACAGCTCTAAAAACTGCAATCAGCGATACTGCACGTGCAAGTATTTACATTGCTCTTACTGAGGAATGGGCTGTCAGTAAAATTGATACAGTGATTCCCCTTTGCAAGAAGGCATTGCAGATTATTGAAATTGATTTTGATAAAGCTGATAAAGCCGAGAAAAAATCTTTCCTAAAAACAAAAGCTCAGGCATTAAATAATATAGGTTATATTAATCTTGAGAAAGGCAGTGTTACCGAAGCATTGGACTGGTTCCAAAAAAGTTTAAAGATTCAGGAGGAAATCGGAGATAAAATGGGAATGGCGGCCTCACTCAGTAATATTGGGTTTATTTATAACAACCAGGGAAATATTTCCAAGGCATTGGATTGGTTTCAAAAAAGTTTAAAAATTCAGGAAGAAATCGGCGACAAGCACGGTATTGCGGCTTTGCTGTTAAACATCGGCTTTATATACAGCAATCAGGGAGACAATTCAAAATCGCTGGAATGGTATCAAAAAAGTTTAAAAATTTGCGAAGAAATCGGCAACAAACGCGGTATTGCATCATCGCTTACCAATATTGCTGATATCTATAATAAAATGGGAGATGCGGCAAAAGCATTAGAAGGATTTCAAAAAGGTTTAAAAATTTATGAAGAAATAGGAGATAAGCAGGGCGTTGCTTCTTTGTTCAATAATATCGGCGTCATTTATTCTCTTAGAGGCGATAATCCTATGGCATTAGAATGGCTCCAGGAAGGTTTGAAAATTTTTATAACATTAAACGATAAACATGGTGAAGCAGTTTCTTATAATAGCATCAGCCGCACTTATCTGCTTCTTAATAATTATAAAGAAGCTGAAAAATACAGCAAGCTGTCTTTGAAAACAGCAAGGGAATTAGGCTTTCCTGAAAATATTAGGGATGCTGGAGATATATTAAGTAACATTTATACAGCAATGGGCAAAGAAGCTTATGATTCAGGCAATATGGCGGTGTCGGCTCTAAGATATAGAGATGCCCGTGAAATGCATGTGCTGTTCAAATTAATGGCCGATAGTATCAATAATGTAGAAACAAGAAAATCGGCGCTTAAGAAGCAGCTGCAGTATGATTTTGAGAAAAAAGAAGACGAAGCCAAAGCTGATCAGGACAAAAAAGATGCAGTTGCAATGGAGGAGATTCAAAGACAGAAAATAGTGCTTAACAGTTTTATTTTTGGTTTTGCTTTAGTTCTCATTTTGGGAATTGTTGTTTTCAGAGGTTACCGTCAAAAGCGGAAAGCAAATCTATCATTAGAAGACAAGAATAAAATTATTGAAGAAAAAAATAAAGAAATTACAGATAGTATTCATTACGCAAAACAAATACAGCATGCATTGCTTGCCGGTGATTCTTTTTTAAAAAAGCACCTCCCTGAGTATTTTATATTGTATAAACCAAAGGATATTGTAAGCGGAGATTTCTACTGGGCTGCAACTATTGATGATAAACTTATTATGATTACTGCCGACTGCACAGGGCATGGAGTGCCGGGAGCATTTATGAGTTTACTTAACATCTCCTATCTGCGCGAAGCAGTAATTGAAAAGAAAATTATTTCGCCTGAAAAAATATTAGATTATGTGCGCACACAGCTGATTCATTCATTAAATCCTGAAGGTTCTGAAATTGAAAGTAAAGACGGAATGGATGCCGTTTTATCAGTAATTGATTTTAAACAGTTGAAACTCGATTTTGCCTGCGCAAATAATCCTTTATGGATTTTACGGGGTAATAAGTTAATAGAATTCAAACCCGATAAAATGCCCGTGGGCATGCACTATGGAGAGCAAAAACCATTTTCTCTTAACTCAGTGGATTTACAAAAAGGAGATGTTATTTATACGTTTACGGATGGCTATGCCGATCAATTCGGCGGAAATGCAATGTCAAAAGGGCATTCGGATGTGACTACAGATGAACAGGGCAAAAAATTTAAATATAAACAGCTGAAAGAATTGTTAATTGCCAATGCCGATAAATCAATGGATGCACAGAAAGAAATTTTAAATAAAACTTTCGAAACCTGGAAAGGCAGTTTGGAGCAGATTGATGACGTTTTAATAATCGGGATAAGAGTTTAATTGTATTTTAATTTATGAAATGTTTATCTTCTTTATAATTGCTGCGTCATTTATAATTTCTAATTCGTTTTGTTCTGCTCAAAACAGAAAAATTGATTTGCTTTTAACTCTAATTAAAACGGATAAAGTGAATACAAATAAAGTAAACCATCTTTGTCAATTAATGGGTGAATATGAATTAACAGGAAATTTTGAAAAGGGGTTGATATACGGAGAAGAAGCATTAAAACCCCCGCTGATAGGGATTTACAAATTCCGACAAAAGAGTCAGGGATTTGTAATCCCGTTTAATAAAAAACACATAAATTAATTTAAAATAAAAAAATAAAAAACTATCAACCATCAAAAACAATCAAACCATGAATTACAAAACAATTATCACTGTATTATTATTTGCAATACTTAAGCCATGCATGGCGCAGTCAGGTTATATGGAAATGAAAATGACTTATGATAAAGGAGGAGCAGGAGGTACATTTAAAGTTTATTATTCCCCAGCAGGAAGCCGCGTGGAAACGGAAATGAAATTGGATAAAATGCCCAACCCGGTGCAAATGTTTAGTATTATAAAAAAAAGCAATCCCAATATTGTTATCCAGGTAAATGAAACCGGAAAAACATATTCTGAAATGGACATTTCGAAAAATAAAAATAGCGCGAGTAAAAATGAAACAACATACACAGTGAAAAAAGTGGGTAATGAAAAATTAAATGGATACAACTGTGTGCATGTAATCGTCACCAGCAGCAAAGGTGATGTGGAAGATATGTGGTCATCAAAAGATATTGCCGATTTTGAAATCTATCATCAGGCAAACAAAAACAATCCCCGTTACGGCAGTTCAGAAGAAAAATTGAAAGCTTTAAGAGATGCCGGAGCAGAAGGGTTTCCTGTGAAAATAGTTTGGGTAAAAAAAGATTCAAAAATCACTATGGAATTGGTGAAAATAGAAAAGAAAGATATTCCTTCATCTATGTTTGAAGTTCCTGCCGGATATAAAAAGCAGGAAACAGCTGTAAATCCTTTCGGGGCAGATATGAAATCTGCTGAAGAAATTCAAAAAATGACCCCCGAAGAACGAACTAAATATATCGAGGAATTGAAAAAGAAATTTGGAAAGTAAGGAGAATAAATTTTTAATTCGTAACCCTATTTAAGATTCCTCCTGGCAAAAAAACTACAGGAGTGACAACAAAATTAAAACCACTATATTTGTTTTACAGCCCTCTTCAATAGTGCATAATGTAATAACATTGTCATGAAAAAACAATTACTCCTTTTGTTTTTAATTATTTTAACTCTTGAAGTAATTGCCCAAACACAGCCTGCACAGCCTGCTGCCGGATATGGAGGCGCAGCAGATTCATACAGCAGTGTAACCGCTTTTAACTGTAACGACGGCGCTTCTGGATATATGCTTTATATCCCTGCAAACCCCCATGCAGCTTCACTTCCATTAGTTATTTTTAGTCACGGCTTCGGCGAATGGAACCCTCTGCGTTATGGCCAATGGATAGATCATATTGTTAAACGCGGTAATATCGTGGTGTTCCCGAGGTATCAGCAAAACGAATATACTACTCTTTCTACAAGCTTTACCTCCAATGTGGTTACAGGAATAAAAAGAGCAATAGATACGATACAAGCCCATCCATCATGGACACAGCCCGATTTGAATAAAGTATTTTATATGGGACACTCCTATGGAGGCTTGATTTCAGCTAATCTCGCAGTAAATCATACATCGTACGCTATTCCTAAACCTAAAGCTATATTGATGGCATGTCCCGGCTACGGCACTGTTCCGGGCGGTCAGCTGCTCAGCTACAGCGCAATGGACAGCTCTATATTTGTACTTGATATCATTGAACATGATGATAATGTTGTTGACTCTGCTTTTGCTTTAACAGTATTTAATCAGACTACCGCTGTGCCTTATGCACACAAAAACCTTGTGATACATTTTGCCGATAGTCTCGCCATGCCTCCTGTAAACTCAAGCCACGGAGAATCAGCCTGTACTGATTCAACCTATGATAACGGCGACAGAGGAGTTGTTATGGCACAGGCCGCATTTGCTTTTACCGATGCAACAGACTTTTACTGCTATTGGAAATTATTTGATGCACTCGAAGATTGCGCTCTTACAGGAAGCGGATGTAATGCAGCTTTCGGCGATACCCCTGCTCAAAGAAATATGGGGTTATGGAGTAATTCAGTTCCCGTAAGACCTCTTGAAGTAAGGCCGCACAGCATTACAACAGCTGTTAATACAGCTTCTGCCGAAGAACACACTAAGGTTTATCCAAATCCAGGAATGGGTATCTTTAATTTTGAAACAGCTCGAAGCGAAGTGCAGCAGGGCAGTATAGAGGTTTATAATGTACTCGGAAAAAAAGTGTATTCTAAATTATATTCTGGCAGTTTTTCATTTTCAATCGATATCAGCAGCCAGCCTTCAGGTATTTATTTATACCGTCTGCTTGCCGAAAATGGAAAGCTTATGGCCGGCGGAAAGCTTGTGATACGTTGATTTTTATTAAAGTATATTTTTGCTGATTTTTTATTATGAATATAAACTTACGTTTAACATACATACTGCTTGCAGGTTTTTTCAGCTTTGCACAAGCGCAGAACAACAGCAATAAAGATTCGCTGAGCGCGCAGCCAAAAGAAATATCTAATGAACAGCTCCAGGCTTTCCCGATTGACCAATCGAAGCAATTGCATACGGAACAGCCTAAAGATACTTTGATTGTAAAGCCAAAAAGCTGGGTTTCAATAAATTTTGGTGCAGCATATCCGCTGGGCAGGTTTGGCGAGACTTCCGGCAATTATGTTAATTATGCAAAACGCGGTTATACAGGCAATATCTATGCAGGCATACCGCTAATACCCATTTATAAATCAAAATTGGGTATTGCAGTTTTGTTTAGTTATACTTTTCATTCTTTTGATATTGACACTTACACAAACAATATCGCAAATGCAGATACTGCAAAGGCAAGAGGAAATTACCAGTCAGCAAGTGCATTCCCTATATATAAAGAATCAAATCTGATGGCAGGTGTATTTTATTCCATTCCATGGAAAGGCACTTCATTAATATCTTTCAGGGCATTAACCGGCCTTATGTATTGCAGTTTCCCCGAAATAATTTACCAGGCAGTTCCTGCGGTTCTTCCGCCTTCGGCCTCCAACAGCTATTATAATGAACAATGGGATATATTCTCAAGCATTTCTAAAACAAGGGTATATGATTTTGGCGCCGAGTGCAAAGGCTCATTGAGTAAAAATGTTTGTTTAATGATAAATGTAGATCTGCTCTTTGCAAATCCAGTTTATAAAACTAATATGCAGTACCAGTTTTACGGTAACCCAAATTCCACTGCTCCCACCGCGTCTGCCGCAACATCTGTAGAAGCATCAATGCCGATACGCCTCTTTAACCTTTCATTAGGTATTGGGATACAAGTTGGTAAATGATTTCAGTTTTATAATTTAGGATTTAATTTTAGAATTTTAAATTCGAAATTTAGAACTAATTTCCGTTTATCTCTTTCCATATTAATGATGCTGCACCGAGTATTGCTGCATCATTTTCTTTTAACTGCGAAGGAAGTATTTTAATTTTATTTTTATAAACCTGCAGCAGATTTTTCTCGAAACTTTCAATAGTCGGCTTAAAAATAAAATCACCTGCAAGTGCTAAACCGCCGAATAAAAAAATTGCTTCAGGGCTTGTATAGACCGCGCTGTTTGCCAATGCAAGTCCGAGAATACTGCCGGTATAATTAAAAGCCTCAATTGCAGTTTCCTCGCCGGCAAGGGCTTTTTCATAAATATATTTTGAATCAAAGGATATTACTTTACCATTTGTTTTTTCGCTATTGTTCATCAGTAAATCAGTATAGGTTCTTTTGATACCCGTGGCCGAGCAGTAAGTTTCTAAACAGCCTTTTCTGCCGCAGCCGCATTGCCTGCCGTCCGTAAACATTATTACATGCCCTATTTCTCCTGCAAAGCTGTCGTGTCCGTATATCGTTTCACCGTTGGCTATAATACCGCTTCCTAAGCCTGTTCCAAGAGTTATGAAAATAAAATCCTTCATCCCTTTTGCACCGCCGAAAATCATTTCGCCTAAGGCAGCTGCATTGGCATCATTGGTTAAAATTACTTTGGAGTTTAAACGTTCAGAAAATAATGAGGCAAGCGGGATAACACCTTTCCATTTTAAATTCGCTGCTGATTCAATTGTTCCTTTAAAATAGTTTCCGTTAGGTGCGCCTATTCCGGCACCTGCAAATGTATATGTATCAGAAAATGGAAGGAAAGCTTTTTTAATACGCTCACATACAGCGTCCGACAAATCTTCCGGCAGCGGAAAATGTTCTGTAGAAACAGTTTCTTTAAATAATATATTTCCGGCTGCATCAACTAAACCAAATACTGTATTGGTTCCGCCGATATCAATGCCCGCTGCCAGCTGCTGCTTCATAATTTATTCCTTGTGATTTTAAAATTGAGCTGACTTTCCAGGCATAAAATGCTAAATAAATATAGCAGAAAATAGGTACAACAAAAGATAGGTGTACTCCAATACTGTCTGCCAGAATCCCTTGCAGCGGAGGGATTAAAGCACCGCCTAAAATTGCCATTACCAAAAGCGATGAGCCCTGGCTTGTATGTTTCCCTAATCCGGCAATTGCCAAAGCAAAAATAGAAGGCCACATAATTGAGTTGTACAAACCTAAGCTGATCAATGACCATAATGATAATTCGCCTGTTGTGATTAAAGATAAAATCAGCAGCAAAATACAAATCCCTGAAAATAAAAATAAAGTGCGGGCCGGTTTTTCCTGCCCAATAAAAAATGCAATAACACTCACAGCAATAAATGGCAGATAAATCATCATTGATTTAAAATCAATTACTTCATTATCGCCGGCTTTTATTTTAAACATGATGAGAATAAAAAAGAAAACAGCAACAGGAATTACTGCCGTTACTATTTTTTTTGTCAATGCAGAAAAATTAAACACAGATACAGAGCCTGTAAACCGGCCTATCATTAAACTCCCCCAATAGAGCGATACATATATAGTTGCAGCACCTGCGGATATACCTTTAATTTCTTTGAGCCCGACAAAACTTGTCATAAAACTTCCTACAGTAACTTCAGCGCCTACATAAAAAAAGATAGCTAAAATACCCAGTGTCAGCTGAGGAAATTTTAATGCTCCAACTCCTTTTTCTATATTCTGTTCGTTGGTGAATTTTGGGAGAACAACAATTTTAAAAACGATAATCAATAGTAAAAAAATCCCGGTTAAAACTAAATAAGGAACTTTAACAGAGTTAATATCATTGCCTGCTACAGTATTATTTAAAATTAAAACTCCGCCGATAATCGGTGCAATTGTGGTCCCGAATGAATTAATTGCACCTGCTAAATTTAAGCGGTGCGAGCCTGTTTCCGGGTTTCCTAAAAGTATTACGTAAGGGTTGGCAGTAATCTGAAGTAAAGTAAATCCCAAAGCAAGAATAAATAAAGCCGCTAAAAAAAATCCGAATGACTGCATCTGCGCTGCCGGGAAAAATAAAAATGTGCCGCATGCCGCAATCAGCAGGCCTAACAAAATGCCGTTCTTATATCCTATTTTATTAATCGGGTCGCCGGATACTGATGATATTATAAAATAAATAAAAGAGCCGACAAAGTATGCGCCGAAAAAAGCAAATTGTATCAGCATAGATTGAAAATATGTCAATACAAATATTGCTTTGAAATGCGGGATTAATATATCATTCAGGCAGGTGATAAAACCCCACATAAAAAACAGCATCGTAAGAAATGCCAATGACACCGAATAATTTTTTTTCTGTTCCATAAATTGTAAATTAATTTTTATCGAAAATAAAGTTTATATGGTTCATGACTTAGTGCAATTATCAATTATTGTCAATAATCAATTGTTAATTACTATATGTTAAACACTGTATTGTATATTTGTCAAAACTTAAAATATGATTTACGACAAACATATATTTATCTGCACCAATCAGCGTGCTCCAGGAGCCTCCCGTAAAAGCTGCGGCGAAACACATGGAATGGGAATAGTTGATGCTTTCAAAAAAAAGCTGAAAGACCTCGATCTGCCAATTAAACTGCGCGCTCAAAAATCAGGCTGTCTGGATATCTGCGATTTCGGGCAGACACTTGTTGTTTACCCCGAAGGCGTTTTTTATGTCGGTATTGAGTTGAGCGATGTAGATGAAATTATCAATGAACATATAATTAATAACCGCATTGTTGAACGTCTGCGTTTGGAAAATGTGAGGGAGAAAAAGAGTAAATAGTTTCCCTTTTCTCTGTGGTTCTCTGCGCCTTCTCCGTGATTCTCTGTGTGATTTTTTGCAGCACAGAGTTACACAGAGCCTTTTCAAAAAGAGCCGCAAAGAAAAAAAGCAATTAATTAAATGACAAACTTTACAGATCTCTCCCAATATTTTAACCGCCTTGATTTAATTAAGGATACCGCCGATCAAATCATTAAAGATTTTGATATGTTCGGGCTCGAAGTGAAATTTTCAGGCAACGCTTATAATGCCTACGAAGAATTATTTGAGCAGATAGAACCTCATATCGATAAGCTTATCAGCTCCAATCGTCAGAAGTTCCTGGGTATTTTATACCGCATTGATTTGAGTGATGAACAGATAAAAAAAGCAGTGAACGAAAATTCTTTCGAAACTTTTTCAGCTATTGTCAGTGATTTAATTATTAAACGTGAATTGCAGAAAGTGGTAATCAGGGATCATTACAAAAAGAAGTAATAAAAAAAACATCCTGTCTTTCCATATTAGAAAAACAGGATGTTATAGTTTTAAAAAATCAGTATCCTTGTTTACAAAACCCCTTCATCATAGGCTTTTTCACCATGCAGGGAATTGTCTAATCCCATATCTTCAGCACTTTCTGAAACTTTAACCGGAGTGATTTTATTTATTACAGCCAGCATAAAGTAGGTAAACACAAAGGCATACGCACAGGTGCCGACAACTGCAATAACCTGTTTGAAAAAGAAACCAGCACCGCCTGACATTAATCCATCAGCGCCTGCACTGTTCATTGTTTTTGATGCAAATACCCCAAGTAAAATTGTACCCAGGCATCCGCCTACTCCATGAACACCCCAAACATCTAATGCATCATCCCAACCCATTTTATTTTTCAGATGTACTGCAACATAACAGACTCCTCCTGCTGCAATTCCAATTAAACAGGCCGACGGGAGTGAAACAAAACCTGCTGCGGGTGTAATGGTTGCTAATCCGGCAACTGAACCGGTAAGCAAGCCTACAAATTTTGGTTTTTTTACAAAATACCATTCAATAGCTAACCATGTAATTGCTGCAAAAGATGCAGCAACATCTGTGTTTAAAAAAGCCAAACCTGTAACCGCATTTACATCCAAAGTACTGCCTGCATTAAAGCCGTACCAGCCGAACCATAACAAGCCGGTGCCAATTGCAATCAAAGGAATACTGTTGGGAGTAGATTCTTGATTTCTTCTTTTTCCTACATAAATTACTGAAGCCAATGCTGCAAAACCCGCAGTGGCATGCACTACAATACCGCCTGCAAAATCAAGCACTCCCCATTTAGCAAGTAATCCGCCTCCCCAAACCATGTGAGCAAATGGATAATAAACAAAGATCTGCCACAGCACTAAAAATATCAAATATGATTTGAATGTTACTCGGTTTACAAATGCTCCTGTAATCAAAGCAGGAGTGATGATGGCAAACATCATCTGGTAAGCCATGAAAACAAATTCGGGCAATTTTGTATTGCCCGGAAAAGGGGAATTTAAATTTACTCCATTCATAAATGCTTTATCAAGATTACCGATAACCCCGCCCATTGCATCTCCGCTAAAGCATAATGAGTAACCGCATACAAACCACAAAATAGTGGTGATACCCATTGAAACAAAACTCTGGATCATGATGCCGAGAATGTTTCTTTTTCCGGCTAGTCCTCCGTAAAAAAACGCTAATCCCGGTGTCATCAGCATTACAAGGCTTGTTGCTAGGAGCATAAAGCCGGTTATTCCTGTGTCGAACATGTTATTTAATTTTAGGTTAGTAAATTATAATCGAAATAAAATTGCAACAATTATTCTGTCTTCAGTTTTTACTAAGTCCGGTTTCCAATTGGGATACTGAGTACCAGGTCCGAAAGCTGTAGTAGAATAACCATCTGGGGATGTTACGCCTCCAGGCCCGGCAAAATACGGCACACTTGATTCGCGATGTACATATTCAATTCGGAATGTTATGCTTTGATTAGGCATCCAGTCAATATTTGTGGAGCAATCCCAGGCTTTAAATTGGGTACCTGTGCTCATATCAAAAGGGTGGCTGCCAAAAGTTTGAGTTGGATTGTTTGGATTTGGTAATGGGCTTGCATCACCTGTTGGCGCTAGTACTAAGTAACGACCGGGATTATTCATAAAGCCGCCTCCCAATGTCCAGGCAAAACGATTTTTACAAAACCAAACTCGATTATAAACCATCCAACTCACAAAATATTGTGCCGGAGTATTAGCTGTACTATTAAAACCACTAACTCCTCCTCCATTTTCGTCACCAATATCTCCTGTAAAAGAAAATGCTGCCTGACTAATTTTTTTAGAATTTTTATTCTTAAAATATCTTAACAAGAAGCTATTATCAGAGTGAATTCGTTTTCGACTCGGAATACCTGCAGCATCGCTTCCATAATAATTATTTGTAACTATTTTAATATATTCTTTTGGGCAATATGTTATATTTCCTCCAAAACCGGGCATTTTATTAAACATGCCATAACTTTGCCATCCATTAATAAGCCAGGCTTCAATTTTTAGTTTTCTGGTTACAAAAAACTGTGCTCTTACACCATTAAAAAACCAAGGTGTATTATCGGAGGTAAAAGATGATTGATATTCCCAGTTTTCGGGTTGATAATAAGAGTTAAGTCCGATGTAAGACATGAACATTCCGAAATCTACATTAATACCGTATAGTTTATCAAAATGATAACCTGCATTTGCTTCCGCTAAATATTTGTAAACATCGGCTAACTGATACTGACCTCTATACGGACTTAAATCGTTACGAGGAACAACACTAGAGCGGGTACCAAACTGTGTTACAAAATGAGCTCTTGCGTTTTTATAGTTAAGCTCACCGCCAAAATTTGCACTTGAAAGCGACATTTCATTATTGCGTGCTACCGCGGTAGAGCCTACAACCGTATTATCTATGGGGTTAGCAAATGAATAGGTAGTGTTAATATCCAGCATCGCAGTTGGCGTAAAATACTTAGTTACAACTGTTGCAGTATCCCTGCGGTCGCTGCCGTTTTGCCATGTCTGATCCATTCCTTCAAAAGGGATTTGAGATTTTATTGAATCTTTTTGCTGTGAAAAACATTGAAAACAATAAGAGAGAGACCAAGTAAGAAAAGTAAAAAAAATAATTTTAAGGAGTAGTTTTTGTTTCATAAATTTAATTTATAATATCGCCGGCAAACGTAGTAAGTTTTAATTAGACCCGAAAATTTATTATTTTGAACTGTTATTCAAAAGGCTCTAAATCCGAATTGTTTTGAACAAATAAAATCTTTCCATATCTTTCCCCCGAAAACATTAAATTTGCAGATTAAAACTAGAGAGAGAACGCACTATGGATAAATTTTCCTACTTGGGAAGCGGGGACGTATCTTCAACTGAAGATTTGTTTCAACAGTATTTAAAAGATAACAATTCGGTAGATTACAGCTGGCAGAAATTTTTTGAAGGATTTGAATTTGCTCTCAAAAATTACGAAGAGAGTAGCGGGATACCTGAAAATGTTAAAAAAGAGTTTGATGTTATCAATCTTATTAACGGTTATCGTTCACGCGGACATTTATTTACACTCACTAACCCTGTCCGCGAACGCCGGAAATACACACCCACCCTTGATATTGAAAATTTCGGCTTGAACCAGACTGATTTAGAAACAGTTTTTCATGCTGGTACTCAGATAGGAATCGGGCCGGCAAAATTGAAAGACATAATCGCCCACCTCCATCAAACCTACTGCCAGTCTATCGGTGCGGAATATATGTATATCCGTATCCCCAGTGTGAATGAATGGCTGATGGAAAAAATGGAATCAAGTAAAAATACACCTCATTTTACGAAAGATGAAAAGGTTGTGATTTTACAAAAATTGAATCAGGCTGTAGTCTTCGAAAGTTTTTTGCATACAAAATTTGTAGGGCAGAAACGTTTTTCATTAGAAGGTGCTGAAGCCGCTATTCCTGCTTTAGATGCTATCTGCGAAAAAGGCGCTGATATGGGCATTGAAGATTTTGTGATTGGCATGGCTCACCGCGGGCGTTTGAATATATTAACCAACATTTTGGATAAAAAAGCGGAAGATGTTTTTTCTGAATTTGAAGGATACCTTTCGGAAGACAGCTTATTTGAAGGTGATGTAAAATACCATTTAGGATATTCCTGCGACAGAACAAGTAAAAACGGTAATCCATTTCATGTAAGCTTAACGCCTAACCCTTCGCACTTAGAGGCTGTTAACCCGGTTGTAGAAGGAATCTCACGCGCTAAGATTGATAATTTTAGAGGCGGCGATTTTAATAAAGTATGCCCTATTTTAATTCACGGTGATGCAGCCCTAGCAGGGCAGGGCATTGGCTATGAAGTAATACAAATGAGCCAGCTCGACGGCTTTAAAACCGGCGGAACCATTCACCTCGTAATCAATAACCAGGTAGGATTTACAACTAATTATCTCGACGGGCGTTCGAGCACCTACTGCACAGATGTAGCAAAAGTCGTTCTTGCGCCTGTGTTTCACGTAAACGGAGATGATGTGGAAGCACTTGTTTTTACAGTGCAGCTGGCAATGGAATTCCGTCAGAAATTTCATAAAGATGTATTTATTGATGTATTGTGTTACCGCAAATACGGTCATAACGAAGGCGATGAGCCCCGTTTCACCCAGCCCTTATTGTATAAAGCAATTGCATCGCATCCTAACCCAAAAGAAATTTATGTTAAACAGTTAATTTCCAAGGGAGATATTAATGAGGATTTTGCAAAAGAGATGGAGAAGAAATTTAAAGATCTCCTTCAGGAAAAATTAGACATCGCAAAGAAAAACGGGAGAACTTCAATTGCTTCTTTCCTGAAAAGCCAATGGGAAGGTATAAAACAGGCTGATGCAGCTGCATTTGACAAATCACCTGATACCTCGGTTGATAAAAAAATATTTTTAGAGATTGCGAAAAAAACAGTTGCACTCCCGGCTGATAAAAAGTTTTTCAATAAAACGCAGAAACTTTTTGAAGACCGTGCAGCCATGATTACCAATGATAATTATGATTGGGCCATGGGCGAATTGATGGCTTATGCATCATTGATGAGCGAAGGAAATAATGTGCGTTTCAGCGGCCAGGATGTGGAGCGGGGAACATTCTCCCACCGCCACGCGGTTATTACGCTTGAAGATTCAGAAGAACAATATATTCCGCTTAATAATTTCGGCGCAAAAGGAAAATTAGCAATTTACAATTCCCTGCTTTCCGAATATGCTGTATTAGGTTTCGAATTTGGTTATTCAATGACTGTTCCCTTTGCTTTAACAATATGGGAAGCACAGTTCGGCGATTTTTTTAACGGCGCACAGATTATCATTGATCAATTTATTACTTCGGCCGAATATAAATGGAAAAGAATGAGCGGCCTGGTACTTCTATTGCCTCATGGTTACGAAGGAATGGGCCCTGAGCATTCAAGTGCCCGTATGGAGCGCTTTTTACAGCAGTGCGCCGAAAATAACATGCAGGTTGTTAACTGCACCACGCCTGCTAATCAATTTCATGTATTACGCAGGCAGATAAAACGCGATTTCCGTAAACCTTTAATTTGTTTTACACCTAAAAAATTACTGCGCTACCCTTCCTGCGTTTCTGCTCTGAAAGACTTCACAACAGGCGGTTTTCGAGAGGTGATTGATGATGCAGCAGCCGATGCAAAGTCAGTTAAAAAAATCGCTTTTTGTACAGGTAAAATTTATTATGATTTAATTGAAGCCAAGCAAAAAGAAGGGAACAATGATACAGCGATTGTACGTATTGAACAGTTATACCCCCTGCCGATAAAGCAATTGAAAGAAATAACTGCAAAATACAAAAATGCATCTGAGTATTTATGGATTCAGGAAGAGCCTGAAAATATGGGAGCCTGGGCATATATATTCCGCGCTTTCCGCGATGTGAATTTAAAATATATCGGACGTGATGAAAGCGCCAGCCCTGCTACCGGTTATGGGAAAGTGCATACACAGCAGCAGCAGCATATTATTGACAAGTTATTTCAAAAGCAGGCAGTAATAAAATAAATTTTAGATTTTGAATCAAGATATTTTTTGAATTATTAATTTTTCAAATCAGCAAATCAACAATAAATAAAGATGGCAGAAATACAAATTAAAGTACCAAGTCCCGGCGAATCAATAACTGAAGTGGTAATTGCACGCTGGTTAAAAAAAGAAGGTGAATTTGTTGAAAAAGATGAAGCACTTGCAGAAATTGATTCTGATAAAGCAACATTAACTATTAATGCTGAAGAGGCCGGGGCTGTTAAAATTATTTCTGCTGAAGGTGATACCGTAAAAGTAGGGCAGGTAATCTGCTCTATTGATACTTCAGTAAAAGGAGAAGTTAAAAAAGCTGCAAATTCTAAAACTGAAAGTACTAAAGCTGCAAATTCAAAAACGGAAGTTGAAAGTTTGAAAGTTCAAGGTTCGAAAGTTAAGGAAAGTATAAAACCAGAAACTTTAAACTTTAAACTTGAAACTTCTTACGCTTCCGGAACACCATCTCCAGCTGCAAAAAAAATAATCGACGAAAATAAAATTGCCTCAGATAAAATTACGGCTACCGGAAAAGACGGGCGTATCACAAAAGGGGATGCGTTAAAAGCAATGTCTGCAGGTTTTGATTCAGCAGCATCAGCAGCGTGGGGCGGGACAAGAGATACAGAACGTGTTAAAATGTCGCCGCTGCGAAAAAAATTAGCACAGCGCCTGGTAGCAGTTAAAAATGAAACTGCAATGCTCACAACTTTCAATGAAATAGATATGAGTGCTATTTATGCAATGCGGGCAAAATATAAAGATAAGTTTAAGGAAGTTCATGGGGCCAGCCTTGGATTTATGAGCTTCTTCACAAAAGCGGTTACTGAAGCACTTAATCTTTTTCCTTCTGTAAATGGAATGATTGACGGCGAAGAAATTGTGTACCACAAATATGCTGATATAGGTATCGCCGTGAGCGCGCCGAAAGGGCTTGTTGTTCCTGTTATCCGTAATGCAGAACAGATGAGTCTTGCACAGATTGAAACGGCAATCAGAAATCTAGCCTTAAAAGCACGCGATAATAAAATTACTTTAGAAGATATGAGTGGCGGCACATTCACTATTACCAACGGCGGTGTATTCGGCTCTATGATGAGTACCCCGATTATTAATCCCCCCCAAAGTGCAATATTAGGAATGCATAACGTGGTGGAACGCCCCATGGCTGTTAACGGCCAGGTAGTTATCCGTCCGATAATGTACGTTGCTTTATCTTATGACCACCGTATTATTGACGGCCGTGAATCAGTAGGTTTTCTTGTGAAAGTTAAAGAGATGCTGGAAAACCCTATGAAAATGCTGTTTGGCGGGAAAGACCCTAACGAAATTGTTTTAGGATTGTAATCCCAAAGGCTTAAATTATTTATCCCCAAAAATGACCGGTTCCCAAAAAGCCGGTCATTTTTTGTTTGCGAGATAAAAAAATTATTCTACATTCGCTGCTCATAAATCAAAATCATATTAAAAATGAAAAGAAAAAATCTAGTATTGATCTTCGCCTTTGTTCTTCTGCAAGCAGCAGTATTTGCACAGGGCCGGATAATTAAAGGAACAATTACAGATGCTAAAACCAATGAAACTCTCCCCGGAGTGACCATATTGGTTCAAGGCACTACCGTTGCTACTTCTACTGATGTTAAAGGCGAATTTATAATTAATGTGGAAGGTGAAGGCAAGAAATTAGTTATTACTTCTGTTGGATACATGGTTCAGACAATTCCGGCAGACAAAGATGTTATTAATATATCCATGCAGGCAAACACTAAACTATTAGAAGAAGTAGTGGTTACTGCATTAGGAGTATCTAAAGAAAAAAAAGCACTGGGATATTCTATATCTGAGGTTAGCGGAGATGATGTCCGCCGATCAGGCGAATCAAATATTATTGAAGCTCTTGCTGCAAAAGCACCGGGAGTGGAAGTAGTCGGCTCTGGCGGAACACCGGGTGCCTCAACTAAAATTACCCTTCGCGGTCCCACGGATTTTTCAGGTACAAATCAGCCGATCATTGTTATTGATGGTGTTATTATGGACAACTCAACAAATACTGCTACTCCGGGAGATGCAGCATTTAATTTGAACCTGCAAGGAGTAAGTGAATCTAACAGAGCGCTTGATATTAACCCTGATGATATTGAATCGGTAAGTATTTTGAAAGGACCTGCTGCTGCTGCCTTATACGGGTCATCTGCAGCAAACGGTGCTATTGTTTATACTACTAAAAGAGGCAGAGGCAAAGAGTTTGGAGCTTCTTTCAGTTCTTCTATGGGAATGGATATGGTTAGTAATCTGCCTAAACTGCAGACTACTTATGCACAAGGGACCAAAGGGAATTATACGGATGCAACCTCCAATAGCTGGGGGCCGGCCATTTCGACTCTTCCGGGTATGACTTCACATGATGTTTACAAAGATTATTTCAAAACTGGATATACTTATACTAATAACGTTTCTGTTTATGGAGGCAACGATAACTCTTCTCTTAGATTATCCGCTGGAAATACCAATCAAACTGGTATTGTTCCTAATTCAGGTTTGAAAAGATCAAATGTAAGAGTCACCGACGATACAAAAATAACAGATAAAATAACAGCAGGAGGGACTGTTAACTATACAAATACATCAGGAACCAGAGTTCAAAACGGTTCTAACCTTGCCGGTACAATGTTAACTCTTACCCGCACTCCTGCAGAATTTGATATTTTGAATTATCAAAATGCTGATGGAACACAAAGGAAATATTTCAGCAATTATGATAATCCTTTATATTCTGCCTATCAAAATCCTTATACTGATCAAACCAATAGAATGGTCGGAAATGTTTATTTAGATTATAAACCATTAAGTTACCTAGACATAAACTGGAAAGTGGGTACCGACGTTTATAATACTAATACACAGCAGGTTTACGCTATTTCATCAATGGGAAATGATAATGTAGATGGAACAGGTCAAGTAAATTTAAGCTCGCTTGAATACAGAAATCTGAGTTCGAATTTATTAATAAAATTTAATAAGCAGCTAACGAAGGACATTGGTATGGATGCATTGCTTGGATACAATTTCATTTACGATGAAACGCAGTCTGTTTTTGCAAGAGGGCGCACCCTTACAGTACCCAATTATTATAATTTGAATAATGCAGCTGAATTATACAGCAGTAATTACAATTCTTATCAAAAACAAAATGCTGCATTATTAGATGCAACAATTAACTTTAGGCGGATGTTATATTTGAACTTAACTGGCAGGAATGAATGGAATACTGCATTTGGAAAAAACGGAAAAAGTTTTTTCTATCCTAAAGCTGATATGTCGTGGGTGTTTACTGAAGCATTTAAAATGCCGAGCTGGTTCAGCTTTGGAAAAATCAGGGCAGCTTATGCCAACACAGGTATTGCACCAGCCCCCTATTCCGACAGAACCTATTACACTGTTCCTGTTTTTACAGATGGTTATTCAACGCCTAATACCCTGCCGTATTTAGGACAGTCGGGTCTAGCACAGTCAACTGGATTAGGAAATCCTGCTATTAAACCAGAAAGAGTTTCTGATTTAGAAGGAGGTTTGAATTTAAGTTTTTTAAATAACAGAGTTACTGTTGATTTTACCTATTATAATGAAACATCTTCAGATTTGTTAATTTCCGTACCATTACCTGCATCTACCGGGTACACATCTCATCAGGTGAATGCAGGAACTATGACCAATAAAGGTATTGAATTGGCAGTTGGAGGTGACCCGATCAAAACAAAAAATTTTAACTGGAATATTAATGTCGGATGGTCACAGAATAAAAATAAAGTTACAGCATTGGCGAATGGTTTAACGCAATTTACTTATGAAGCTGGATTTGGCGGATTAAGTTCTGAGGTGGTTCTCGGACAGCCTTATGGTGTGTTCTATGGTTCTACATGGAAAACCAATTCTAGCGGACAGTTATTATTAGATGCAAAAGGACTTCCTCAGGTAACTACAGCAGCATCAGTAGTTGGGAATCCTAATCCAAAATGGCTGATGAACATCAATAATACCTTTAAATATAAAAATTGGAGTTTCGGATTTTTATGGGATATACGCCAAGGCGGAGATATGTGGAACGGTACCCAGCAAAGTTTGAATACCAAAGGTAAAACAGCCGCTACTGCTGACAGAAATTTAACGTATACCGTTTCAGGTGTATATGATGCAGGCACACCAAGTGCAGGACTTGCCCATACTACTTTGATTCCAGGCTATGATGGACACAATGCAGATTATTTTACTTATATTAATGGACAAAACGGAGCAGATATAAACGCAATTCAAGATGGGGGCTGGATACGATTACGTTCTGTCAGCCTAAGTTACCGTTTTGATTTAACCAAAACAGAGAAAAAATATGTATTCAAATATGTTGAACTTGGAGCAAGTGCAAGAAACCTTTATTTAAAAACAAAATATACTGGTGTTGACCCTGAAACAAGCCTAACCGGCGCTGGTTCTAATATTAAAGGTTTTGATTATTTTAATAATCCGGGAACAAAGTCTATATTGTTTAATCTTAAGGTAGGAATTTAATTATCAACTATTCAAAATAAAAAAAGTAGTAAAATGAAAAATACAATATATAAAACAATAGCATTAGCGCTTTTCTTTACGGGATTTAATTCCTGTAAAAAAGGAGACGATTTGTATGTAAGTCCGAATGCTCCTCTAATTGCTACTCCAGCCTCAATGCTGTCTGCAATAGAAGTAGGGACATTTAGCAGTTTGGAAAGCGGGGCCGTAAGAATTGCTTCCATTTTTATGCAGAATAATTCAGGAGTATATGGCCAGGCCGTGCAGCCTGAACAATATCAGCCGATAGAAAGCGATATGGATAATTACTGGAATACAATTTACCCTACAATGCTTAACTGTAAGTTACTCGGTGACAATTTTGGTGCAGTTGACCCTAATTACAGGGGTATTGGAAGGGTATTAATGGCTATGAATTTAGGTTTGGCAACTGATATGTGGGGTGATGTTCCCTATGCAGAAGCTTTTCAAGGTGCTTCTGGTAACCTGACTCCACATTATGATCCTCAGCAAACTATTTTAAGTGATATCCAAACATTGTTAGACGGAGCAATTGTGGATCTTGCAAACACAACTAATAATGTTGTGCCGGCTGGCGATGATTTTATATTCAAAGGAAATACAGCCGCCTGGGCAAAAGTCGCACATACTTTAAAAGCAAGGTATTTAATGCGTTTGAGTAAAAAATCTACTTTTAATGCTTCCACAATAATCACTGAATTGAATTTGGGTATTGCAGGGAATGCTGATAATTGTTATGCTGTTCATGGATCTGCTGCTTCTGCTACCAATCAGTGGACTTCTTTTTTAAATAATAGAACAGGTTATGTTGTGGCTTCTCAGACATTAATTGATTCAATGGGCAATATGGCCGATCCCCGCACTCCTTGTTATTTTGATACAACAGGTATGGGAAATATAGCTGTAGGAAATGTTTTGGGCAATTATAACAGTGGAGTTTCTAATTGGGGACCTTACTTGGGAGGATTTGATAATACTGGCACCAATGGACCTGGCAGCGGTGCTACTAACCAGGCAAAAAGTATTGTGTTGGTTTCATATGCAGAGGCATTGTTTTTAAAGGCAGAAGCAGAATCCCGCTTATCAAATCCGGCAGCTGTTGCTGATTTGAATGCGGCAATTACGGCTTCCATTTCGGAAGTTACCGGAACGCCATTTTCAGGAACGCTTCCTGTAATTTATTCCGCAGCAAATACTTCAGTCCATACCATTATTTTAGAAAAATGGAAAGCAATGTTTGCCGACCCTGTTGAATCATACTCTGATTATAGAAGAACAGGCTATCCTGTTTTAGCAATGAACCCAAGTGGTTTACTACCCTACATTCCTAAGCGGCTTCCAACACCAGAGCAGGAACGTACAACTAATTCAAATGCCCCAACACCGGCTTTAAGTCTGCCAGTTTGGTATGCTCAATAATATTAATTTTAAACGAAACAAAAAATGCTCCCAAGTTCTGGGAGCATTTTTGTTTAAAAATAGTATTGTTTTCTATTCCTTTATTTATACGCGGCCTCATGAACGCTCTTAACAGCACGTCCTGATGGATCATTCATGTTTTTAAAAGAAGCATCCCAGGCAATTGCTTCAGGTGTGCTGCATGCAACTGAAGGAACCGAAGGCACACATGATGCAGCAGAATCGGAAGGGAAGTGTTCAGTAAAAATAGAGCGGTAATAATATTCTTCTTTCGACATCGGCGGGTTTATCGGGAATCTGAATTTTGCATTGACCTGCTGTTCATCGGTAACTTTTTTCGATGTAAGTTCTTTTAAAGAATCAATCCAGTTGTAGCCTACACCATCAGAGAATTGCTCTTTCTGCCTCCAGGCAATACTTGCAGGGAGAATGTTTTCAAAGGCTTTACGTAAAATCCATTTTTCCATTTTGCCGTTTTTAGCCATTTTATCTTCAGGGTTTAAACGCATTGCAGTATCCATAAACTCTTTATCCAAAAATGGCACTCGGCCTTCAACTCCCCATGCAGCAAGCGCTTTGTTTGCCCGCAGGCAGTCGTATAAATGCAGTTTGCTTAATTTTCTTACGGTTTCTTCGTGAAAGGCAGCTGCATCGGGTGCTTTATGAAAATATAAATAACCTCCGAAAAGCTCATCAGCACCTTCGCCCGAAAGAACCATTTTTATACCCATTGATTTTATAACTCTTGCCAATAAATACATCGGCGTTGAAGCGCGGATAGTGGTAACATCATACGTTTCCAGATGATAAATAACATCTCTCACTGCATCTAAACCTTCCTGAACGGTAAAATTAACTTCATGATGAATGGTGCCGATATGTTGAGCTGCTTTTTTGGCAGCGGCTAAATCCGGTGAACCGACTAAACCTACAGCAAAAGAATGCAGCTGCGGCCACCATGCAGCCTGCGTATCACCTGATTCAATGCGCTTATCGGCATATTTTTTTGCAACTGCAGAAACTATGGAAGAATCTAATCCGCCCGAAAGCAGCACTCCGTAAGGAACATCCGACATTAACTGGCGGTGAACGGATGCTTCAAATTCTGTTCGCAGTTTGTCAATATCAGCTTCATTGTTTTTTACTGAATCAAATTCAGTCCATTCGCGGTTGTACCATTTAGTCATTGCTCCTTCTTTGCTGCACCAATAATGTCCCGGAAGGAAAAGTTCAATCTTATTACAGTAACCTTCTAAGGCTTTTAATTCGGATGCAGTATAAAAATTTCCGAACTTGTCCCATCCGATATATAATGGAATAACGCCGATATGATCGCGTGCAATAAGGTATGCATCGTTTTCTTCATCATACAAAGCAAAAGCAAATATGCCGTTCAGGTCTTCCAAAAATTTCGGACCTTTTTTTCGGTACAATGCAAGGATAACTTCACAGTCGGATTTAGTCTGGAATTCGTATTCGTCTTCTAATTCTTTCCGCAGTTCCTGATGATTGTATATTTCGCCGTTTACAGCGAGAACAAGTTTTTTATCTTTGCTGAATAAGGGCTGTCCTCCTGATTGAGGATCTACTATAGCAAGGCGTTCATGCGCAAGTATTGCTTTTTCTCCGCAGTATATACCAGACCAGTCCGGCCCGCGGTGACGAATTTTTTTTGACATTTCAAGAACTTGAGTTCTTAAATCTTTAGAATCTGCTTTCAGATCAAATGCTGCAACTATTCCACACATGATAGTATATTTTAGTTTTTGAATTTATTTAAGGAACAAAAGTATGACATAATTCAGCGGATTCGTAAAAACGCAATGAATTAACATTATTTTTATTAATATGATAAATTAATTACTTATTTATTACATTTACTTTAAAATAGACTTTAAATTATGGTTCAAAATTTTCAAATTGACAAATTAGACAGGCTGATAATTTCTATGCTCATCAAAGATGCAGCCCTTCCTTATACGGAAATTGCGAAAGAGCTTGTAATATCAGCAGGTACGGTTCATGTGCGTATGAAAAAACTCACAGAAATGGGAGTAGTAACAGGTTCGCATTTAGAAATTAATCCTGCTAAAGCCGGCTACGATATCTGTGCTTTTCTCGGCATATTTTTGGAGAAAGGTTCGGAGTACCACCATTGTGTAACAAGTATGAAAAAAATTCCGGAGATAGTTGAATTGCACTATACAACCGGTGTTTACAGCATGTTTGCTAAAATAATATGCAGGGATACACAGCATCTGCGGGAAGTATTGAACGAACACATACAGGCAATAAAGGGCGTTCAAAGAACCGAGACATTTATATCGCTGGAGGAAAGTATTAAAAGGCAGGTGGTGATAAAAGAGAAGCGGGTGCGTGCTTAAGATTTTTTTATATTTTCTCGCAAAGGCGCAGAGTCGCAAAATTTAACGTTGTAATTCTTTTTTGTTTCTTTGCGGCTTTGCGCCTTTGCGAGAATTTTTTTTAGGAAATTTTAAATCAATAATTTGGTTAATTCCTCCACATCATTCACAATATGATCAGGCTTTTCGTTTTGCAGTTCCTCCAAAGTACCGTATCCATAAGTAACAGAAATAGTATCGATCCCAAAATGTTTAGCGCCGATGATATCATATTTTCTGTCGCCTATCATTATTAATTCCTTAAGGTTTACATTAGGCATCTGATTCAAAACTTCCTGGATAACATCTTTTTTTTCTGTTCGTGTTCCGTCCAGATTACTTCCGACAATAGTTTTGAAATGCTGATGAATATTAAAATGTTCAAGAATCTGCTGCGCGAAAATGGTTGGCTTTGAAGTCGCAGTATAAAGTGTTTTATTGTTTTTGTTCAGCTGTTCAAGCAGTTCAGGAATGCCTTTGTAAAGTATGTTTTCAAACTTTCCTTTCTCAGCAAAGTATTCGCGGTAAACGGCAACTGCTTCAAATGCTTTTTTCTCCGTCCCGAAAATTTCCTGAAAAGATTTATGCAAAGGCGGACCGATAAAGTGAAGCAGTTCGTGATTTTCTTTTTTGATGCCGTAATGCTTTAGTGCGTGCTGTATGGAATTGATGATGCCTTCCTGCGGATCAGTGAGCGTGCCGTCTAAATCAAAAAGGATATGGCTGTATTGTTTCATTCTGTTAGTTTTACAAAGGCAAAGGTTGTGAAAAATAAAATCAAACCGGACATTTTTGTTTTAATTTTGCTTTCCTAAAAAATATAAAATGAAAATTACAATCATCGGATGCGGTAATATGGGTTTGATTTATGCTCGCGCATTTTTGAAATACAATATTGTTACCAAAGAAGATTTGCTTCTTGCCGAAAAAAATGATGTCAGAAAACAGGAATTAGTAAAACTGAATATCGGAAGGGTAACGGTTGTGAATGATCCTGAAATTGCGGAAAGCGATATTATAATTATTGCTGTGAAACCTCAGGATTTTGATGCACTGGCAGCAGAATTAAAACTTGTTGTGCAGGCGGCGAAATGTATTATTTCCATCATGGCAGGCGTTAAAATAAAACGCATTGAAGAGGCATTGTATAATTCTTTTATCATACGTGCAATGCCTAATTCTCCTGCTGAACTGGGGATGGGCATGACTGCATTTACTGCCGGTAAAGCTTTACCAATAGAACTCATAAGAAAAGCAGAAAATTTATTGGGAACAACAGGCCGTTCGGTATTTCTTGAGAACGAAGATTTATTAGATGCTGTTACTGCATTGAGTGGCAGCGGGCCTGCGTATTTCTTTTACATTGTAAAACACATGATTGACGCAGGAAAAAAAATGGGATTTGATGATGCAGTTGCAGCAATGTTTGTAAAACAGACAATGCTTGGTGCTTTTCATCTGATTAATAATGCCGACAAATCATTAGATGAATTGATAAAAGCTGTTGCATCAAAAGGCGGTACCACCGAAGCAGCGCTTTCTGTTTTTGAGGACGCACATGTTGGAGAAAATATTCAGAAAGGCATTGTTAAAGCAAGAGACCGCAGTATTGAATTATCGAAGTAAGTAGTTATAGAAAAACATATTTTTACAATGAAGACTGAAGACAGGGATTTAATCCTCATCGGCTTCTTCTTCGCTTTCTTCCTCAGCTTCTTCTTCTGTTTCTTCTTCGGTTTCCTCTTCAGAATTTTCAGTTTCTGTGGCATTTGCGAAGTCGGCAAACCAGCCTTTCTTTTTGATGAGCTCTGCAGGTGTTCCGCTTTCTAAAATAGTCCCTTCGCCTAAAACAATTACATGATCGGCATCATGCACCATGCTGTAACGGTGGGCAATAATAATGATGGTGCTTTTGCTGCGCAGCTGTTCAATGGCGCTTTTTATCTGAGCTTCTGTATTGTAATCAAGGTTCGCTGTGGCTTCATCAAGAATAAGAATTTTTGTTTCGCTGAGCAGTACACGTGCAATATTTACCCGCTGTCTTTCACCCACTGAGAGCCCCATTCCGTTTTGGCCTATGATAGTATTCAAACCTTCCGGCAAACGGGCAATTGCATTTTTTAAACCTGCACTTTCCGCTGCCTTCATTACTTCTTCATCTGTGGCATCTTGTTTTTTGTAGCGGATATTATTTGCCAGTGTGCCGCCGAATATAGCAGCATCGGCTGATACCATGCCTATCTGAGAACGGATGCTTGAAGGATCAATTGTGCTGAGAAGAGTGCCGTCAACAAGGATTTCTCCGCTCTGAGGTTCATATAATTTAAGGATTAAATCAACAGCAGTAGTTTTACCAGCACCGCTTCCGCCGACAATTGCGGTAATTTTTCCTGATTCAAACCTAATATTTAATCCCTTCAGCACTTCGCGTTCGGGTGTATAGCCGAAGTGAACGTTTTTGAATTCGATTAAGCCTTTGGTCAGTTTCAATTCTTTCCCGGGTTTTTCTTCAATATTATTATCGAGCAGGCGGAAGGCCCGTGAAATGGAAGCTACATGCTGCTGCAGATTTACACCTAAGCTGCTGAGTGCATCAATAGGGGAGTAGAGTCTGTCGAGGTAAGTAACAAACATAACTACATCACCCGGAGTAATTTTATGAAGCAATGCCAGATAACCGCCATAACCCAGCACCAGTGCTGTTGAAATATTTGTGAGTATTCCCTGCCAGAATGTGAATTTGTTGGAGAGCAGCGCGCGATCGACATAATTTTTATATGCTTCAGCTGAAATTTTTTGATAGTTGTTGACCTCGCCGGCTTCTGCACCGCTTAGTTTTACAGTTTTAATGCCGGTTAGTGCACCTACAATTCTGCCGCTTACTTCTTCCCATCTTTCGTAATAAGTATCAAGTCCAGTTTCTAATTTTTTGGAAGATCTCCATGCAATCAATAAATACAAGGGAATTACAGCAATGGAAACAAGTGTGAGTTCGGGATTCTGCCAAAACATAATTGCCAGAATACCAAACAGGCCTATGATTTCGGGAAGTATTTCCTGTGCAAGGGCATTTACAATTCCGGACACTTCTTCGCTCTGATCAATCTGTTTTGAAATGGCGGAAGGTGAGCGTTTGGAGAAAAATGCCAGAGGGAGGCGCAGCACATGAGCAAAGGCGCCTTGTATAAAACGCTGTTCTATAAGGCAGCTTAGGCGCACATGCATGTTATCGCCGATGAGCCAAAGAATGTATCCGATAATATTTACAATAAATAAAATCAGTACAGCCCATCCTAACGTTTCAATTGCTTCTTCTGGAGTACGGCCGGCAACGTGGGTTTTGGAGTGAGGATGCTTTATATGAGGTGGCTTGACTATTGTTTTTTCGGGAGCTGCAATTTTTGTTTCTGCTAAATTTGAAACAGGCGTGCTATCCTTTTTGGCAGCATTGTCTCCTGCTGTGGTATTATAAATCTCAGACGCTGTGCTGTCGTCCACAGCTGTGCTGTCAGCTTCTGCGGTGTTATCTTCAGTATCTGTGCTGTCTGCAGTTACAGTGTTTTCGACTGCCGGGCTGCTTTCTTCAGCCAGTATGTTTTCATTTCTGACATCTTCCTTTGCCTGCTCAACAAATAAACCAGCAATATCATTGATAGCTTCGCGGTAAACTAAAGGTTCAACAAGGGTAGCGCCAGTGCTGAGCAGGGTGATGAATACTGCAAGCAGAAATTTTTTGCGGTGAGGTTTTATAAGGCGGTAGATATGAAGCCAGACTTGTTTTTTCATGCTGATAGGCAATTAGTTTTAATGTGGGTTAACGACTCTTTCCCGCCAATACTTATTTCATAAATCTTATTTTATGTGCAGTTATATTTCTTCTCCTATTGCTTTCCATACTTTTATAATTGGATACTTTTCTATATTATTTTTTACTTCTTCTAGTTGTGGTAGAAGGTGAATATAGTCGTAAATATATTTTGCAAGAACAACCATTAAAACCCCCATTGATGCTTTTGCCATTTCACGTTGCCCTTCAATTGTTTTGTTTTGTTGAATTTGAATAATACTTAATCTGCTTGAATGTGCATAGCCACAAAGAAATTTATATTGTTGTCTGAAAAATTCTTTCTTAAAGCATGCTCCCACTGCAAGGTCTCCCCAATACTTATCAAGTTTCCATTGTCCATTTAATGCTTGTTTTTGATTTTTAGGTGAGAGTTCTTTGAATATATTTTTTTCTTTTAGTTCTTTTCTTAAACGTTCAATCGCTAATCTTTCACTTTCCTTTAAAGCAATAAATTCATCATTCGTTGGTTCAAAGTCTTGTCTGTCCAAATAACCTCCAATATCCCAAAGAGTATAACGAAAACGTTTTTCATCTTCGTTTTCAGGCGCAATAAAAATATGATTAAATGTTAAGTATGTCTCTAATGCTGCCCTTGTTAAAATAGCTATTGAGGAAAAGTCTATTTTCCCTTCATACAAATTATTGCCCAAACCAAGATGGTATCCATCCATTAAATACCTTGCTGTCAGAATGTGATTAATTGTTTTCTGCCCTAAACCTTCTGCATAATGGATGTAATTAATTCCTTCAGGGATTTTCTGACCAGCTAATTTATTTCCAATTTCCATTGAAGTTTTAATTAGCAGGTCAAAGTCCTGTTTAATTTTCTGATCCATGTCAACTTCTTTCATCATTTAATTACTGGTTAGTTTAAAGTTAGCTCATTCCTCATAATTATAGACAGATAATCGCGATAGCATTGTGAATTATTTATACCAAATCAGGTACTTCTTCTCCCGCAAATATACCTTATATTATAAATCATTGCCTTTAGTTAAGCGTTTTTGTGCGAACCGAAGGACTTAAATGTTTATGGAAATTGCATTATACTAAAATAGAGTCCAGATGCTTGAATCTCAATGAAACTTGATGCAATCACCTTAAACTAGCTGGCTGGTTCCATAAACTTAGTTTCACAACTTTAAACTACTTGGCTGGTTCCATAAACTTGCTCGCATCTCTTTAAACTTGCTCGTTGGTTCCATAAACTTGCTCGCATCTCTTTAAACTTGCTTGAGGTTTCCATAAACTTGCCTGTTTCACTTTAAACAAACTCAATTTCCAGAAAACAATCTCAATTTCCAGAAAACAAGCAGGATTTCCAGAAAACAATCTCGATTTCGGGAAAACAATCTCGATTTCCAAAAAACAAACTCAATTTCCAGAAAACAAACTCGAATTCCATGAAACAAGCAGGATTTCCGGAAAACCAACGGGATTTCCAGAAAATCAACTTGATCTCCAGAAAACAAATAGGACTTCCAGAAAACAAACTCAATTTCAAGAAAACACATGGGAAGAGTAATTGAACAGGATGGGATTCTGCTAATTTAAGCGGAAATAGATGTTTAACATCTGTTACTGCACTTCGGTAATTTTTTTTAACCCAAACCGAAATCCGAAACTTAAGGTTATCAAAAGATACAGCTCGAATCAAGCACTAAATAGGCTAAACATAAATTAACAACAGGATATAGTCCAAACCCGCTGCTTTTAACAACTGCTTTAAAGTCGTAACCCGTTTCAACCGCAAAATCTGTGCAGTGAACAATATATTTACACATAACTATCAACTTTAAACTATCCTAATAAATATAGTTAAAATTAAAAATAAATCAGCTGTTTCTTTTCTTAATTTTGATTTGCTCTTTTGATTTCTCAATTTATTAAAATATAAATTTATGGAACGTATCACAACATTTGAACAATACCAGCAGGCATATAAAAACAGTGTAGAAAATCCGGAAGCATTCTGGGCGGAGCAGGCTGAGCTGTTTACCTGGCGCAGGAAATGGGATAAAACTCTTGAATGGAATTTTAATGAACCGGATGTAAAATGGTTCAGCGGCGGAAAGCTGAATATTACGGAGAATTGTTTGGACCGTCATCTCGAAAAACGCGGTGATCAAACTGCATTGATTTGGGAACCTAATAATCCGGATGAAGCAGCAAAAAAAATTTCTTACAAAGAACTGCACTCAGAAGTGTGCCGCTTTGCGAATGTATTGAAACATAATGGTGCAAAAAAAGGCGACCGTATCTGCATTTATATGCCTATGGTTCCTGAATTGACGATAGCTGTTTTAGCATGCGCAAGAATTGGGGCCATTCACTCTGTTGTTTTCGGAGGATTTTCTTTTAAATCACTTTCCGACAGGATACAGGATGCCGACTGCAATATTGTAATAACTGCCGACGGCGGTTTTCGCGGGGCAAAAGATATTCCTTTGAAAAGTGTTGTTGATGAAGCATTGGAGATATGCGCTTCGGTAAAAAAAGTGATTGTGCTTAAGCGTACTCACACAAATGTGATAATGAAGAAGGACCGCGATATTTGGTGGCAGGAAGAAATGGAAAAAGTTTCGGATGTATGCCCTGCGGAAACAATGGATTCGGAAGATACTCTTTTTATTCTCTATACATCCGGTTCAACCGGAAAGCCTAAAGGAGTGGTTCATACTACTGCAGGCTATATGGTATATACAGATTACACGTTTAGGAATGTTTTTCAGTATAACAGCGGTGATGTTTTTTGGTGTACTGCCGATGTCGGCTGGATTACCGGACATTCTTATTTAATTTACGGTCCGCTTCTGGCTGGTGCCGCAACACTTATGTTTGAAGGAATTCCCACATTTCCTGATGCAGGAAGATTCTGGAATGTGATTGATAAGCATAAAGTAAATATATTTTACACTGCACCAACTGCCATTCGTTCTCTGCAGGCAATGGGGTTAGATTTTGTGAAACCTTATAAGCTCGATTCACTGAGGGTTTTGGGAAGCGTTGGTGAACCAATCAATGAAGAAGCCTGGAACTGGTATAATGAAAATATCGGAAAGAAAAACTGTCCCATTGTTGACACCTATTGGCAGACTGAAACAGGCGGTATGATGATTTCTGCAATGGCCGGAATTACTAAAACTAAACCTGGTTTTGCCACACTGCCCTTACCGGGGATACAACCGGCATTGGTTGATGAAAAGGGAAATGAATTGCATGGAAATAATATTGAAGGAAGGCTGTGTTTTAAATTTCCTTGGCCAGGAATAATCCGTACCACTTACGGCAGTCACGAGCGCTGCAGAGAAACGTATTTCAATATTTATAAAGGATATTATTTTACTGGCGATGGCTGCAGACGTGATGAAGACGGCTACTACAGAATCACCGGACGTGTGGATGATGTTATAAAAGTTTCGGGGCATCTGCTCGGTACTGCCGAAATTGAAAATGCTATCAATGAACATCCAGATATTGTAGAGAGTGCAGTAGTGGGCTTCCCGCACGATATAAAAGGCTGGGGGATTTACGCTTTTGTTATATGTGATAACGAGCGCAAGGATGTTGATAATTTGAAGAGTGAAATAATTCAGACTGTTACAAAATATATGGGCCCTATTGCAAAGCCTGATAAAATACAGATCGTGAAAGGACTTCCGAAAACGAGAAGCGGAAAAATTATGAGAAGAATTTTACGCAAGATCGCAGAAAATGATTTAGCTAATATCGGCGATACTTCTACATTGCTTGATCCGTCAGTGGTTGAAGAAATTAAAATAGGAGCTGTTCTATAGTTTAATAATCCTGTTAACAACTGCATTGGCAGTACTTTTTGCACAGCCTTCGGCAACGTATTCAAAAATATTGTAGGCAAGATTTCTCACCTTGCACCTGCAGCATTTGGTGTGTCTGAAAATTAAAGCGAGTAAAAAGTCAGTGAAAGTGGGACTCTCCCTCAAATCTTCAATACTGTAATCAGTTTTTGCAAAATCATCCAGAAGAACAGCTTTTGAATTATAGATAGAAGTTTCCGCAGAGATGGTGCAAACATGCAGAGAGAATGTCTGTCCGTTATCCGGTGAAGAAATATCATCTAGAATAGAATCAATAATAGTTTCCTTAATATTTAGTTTTGACAGAATAAGTGTGTAATCTGTAATTTGTTGCACTGAATCAACTACTACAGATATATTGTCTTCTTCTAATTTGCTTTTTAAAGTTGTTAGAAAATCTTTTTTATAGATCTGCACAGAAGAAAACTGCAAGTATTTGGAGTCTTCAAAGGGGTCAATTAAATATGGAGTTCTATCTATAACACGCAATGTTTTTGCTGTCATTAATTTATGCTGAGTAACACATGAATTAAGCAATGGAATAATAAGAAATATAAATGCGATATTTTTCAAATGTAAATTGGGAGCCATTTCCTTTTTGAAATTAATTTGATATAATTACCAGAGGTTTCTTAAAATCACTTATTCCATCAGATACTTTTACAAAATACATTCCTGATGGAATAGCCGTAATATCAAGGTTTATACTGTGTTCTCCTGCTCCATAATATTCGCTGCCTGCATTATAAATTGTCTGCCCTAATACATTTAAAACTGAGAAGTTGATTTTTTTTGCTTCCGGTAATGTAAACGCAATATTAACCTGCTCCTTTGCTGGATTAGGAAACAGCCTGAAAGAACTGTTTAGAGCATCAAAATTATTTATCCCCGCGTTTACATCTAAATTTATATCGTCGATATAAATATTGTTTCCTCCATTCGAAATATAAACAAATTTAAATCTGAAACTAGAATTCATAAAGGGCACAGGAATCACAGCTGATGCCTGTTTCCATTCACTGCTGTTTGCCGGAGTAAAAGAAGCTGCAGTTAAAGGCACTGTTTCCAATTCAGGGCTTACCAGATCAAGGCGCTGTATCCACGTATTGTTGCAGTTGCTTGAAATATATAATTGAAGATGGTCATGGCTGCTGGTATCTTTTCTGGCATAAGCATATTTGAAGCTGAGGTTCAATGCCGATGCCCCTGTTAAATTAATGATGCTGCTGTACAGTTCATCTTTTGTGCTCATTGTATTATTAAAATTATTGAGCATTATTGATTTTGAACCGCTGAATGATGCAGTATTTGTGAGCTGCCATTTATTGATAGTATCAAAGCTGTTGGAGAACCATTGCAGGCCGTCAAGAGAAGCAGTGGTTTCAAAACTTTCAGTGAAGGGATATACATTTCCAGTGCTTGGAAGTACAGAAACGCAGGCTGTTTTAGCCAAAACTGCTGAATCGTTTCCGTTTTTTACTTTTAATGTTACATCATATTTTCCGGGAACTGTATAGGTAACTACCGGGCTGTTTGCTGTTGATGAAGACGGGGTTCCTCCTGGGAATGTCCATAAAACACTGGTAAATGTTCCGTTATAAGAAGTGTTTGTATAGGTAATTGCATTGGATGAATTCTGGCATACTACAGTTTTGTTACTTGTGAAATTGGCTCCGCACAGCGGGGCAGGAGGGTTTAATACTCCTGTTGCAATGAGGTTGGCAGTCTGCCATAAATTATTTCTTGAAGCAATCGGTGAGTTTAAACAGGCCTGCATTCTTGCTTTCTGCCCGTAGGTGAACATCCTGTTGCAATAAGAATAATCCATAGCATTTTGAACCATATCCACAGTATTACCGCATGAAGCACCTGTGAGGTTGCAGCTGAGCCATCCGATTGTGGGAGGTGTATCGGCAACCAAATCATCTACAGCGCAGTCTTTGTTTGGATCGGCGCAGGGATAATAATAAAATCCCGGAACATTGTTGCCGCCCCAAATGTGCTGTAAATTCAGGTAATGCCCGCACTCATGTGCCAGAGCAACCGACTGAGTATAATTGGATGTACCTATGCTGCCGACATAATTATAACCTATAACAATACCGTCCCATGCGGGAATTGTGTCTGCATCACTCGGCCAAACACAATGCCCGGCGAGTCCTGCTGCATTGGCAACGATATATACATTCAAATATTTAGCAGGAGGCCAATGAATAAGTGCTTTTACTGACTGATCGCCTATAGCAGTTAATGGCGAGGCAATACGATTGATACCGCTGGTGCAATGCCCGTTTGGATCTAACTGAGCCAATCGGAACTCAATATCGCAGTCGGCATGAAGAGGTTTAAAAACTGATACAATAGAAGCCGTATCTGCCAGCTGTTTACGGAATGTTTTGTTCAAAATATCTATGCCGTCAAGTATCTGAGCATCTGAAATATTTTCAACACCGTAATTATGAATTACATGAAATACTACCGGAATAATATAAGTTGCAGCGCTTACTCTTTTATTATAAAAATCGGCAGTAAACTGCTGGGTAAAGGTTTCTAATTGAGCATCCCGCTTTACAACGGCAGCTGCAATTTTCGGATATTGTTTAAGCGTTGAAATACGCATTTCATCGGCTCCGCAGTGTTTTATTTCTTCCTGAGCAAAACTATTTATTGCAGTAGTGATTGTAAGAATAAAAAATAAAAGTTGTTTCATTACAGTAAAATTTAATTCAAAAATAAGGATAAAGAATGAGTTAAAATTACATTTCGACTTTCAGTTTTTATTACGGTTTTGCTAATTTCATTCCGCATCTGCACTTTTTTTATAACTCGCATCCGGATCATTAAAAAAAATAAAACTAAATTTGACTAATGCACTGAAATACTAAATAATATTTAAACATGAAAAAACTCTTACTGCTTACACTTATATATGCTTGTTCATTTAATAAAGGGAAGGCTCAAAACGAAAAAGTCCCGGCGGCAAATCATCCCGATTTTCCCCAGAGTGCTATCAACAATGCTGTATATAATTCCTTTACAAGCGAAGGAGGTAAGTCTCCAGATGCATCAATAAGTGCTGTTAAATCTGCTCATACGCATAGTGCACTCAGCATCATTAATAAAATGAATGAGGTAAAAAAAATGCAGCTGCAGAATTTTTCATCTCTTCCACACAGCAAATCCCTTGATACCGTTTTTGTGGGTGCTGTGCCGCATGATACACTTATTATTACCGGCCAGTATGTGCATACAGGACCAATCTTTGTTTTTAACAACGGTGTTCTGATAATTCGCAATGCATCAGTTACTGAATATGGCGATGTATATGTCTTTCAAACCGGTAAGGTGATTGCCGATTCAAGTTCTCTCACATTCCCGCAGCAATATTTTTACCAGCGTTCTTTCATTGTGGTCCAGCATGGCTCTGCTTACTTTAATTCTTGCTCGTTTAATTACAGCGGCATGTCTCACAATTTAGTTATCGGCGATTCGGGCCTGGTATCAATGAATAATATACATCAGCGCGACTGGACTACTGCAGGACTTTTTGGAAGCGCATCTATTCAAATTCATGGTTTAAATCTTGGCGGCGAATATATTTTATCAGATAAGTGTAATGCTTCATTTAATCATGTTGATACCTTATTGCTCTGGCATCAGCTTCCAAATACTGCTGTTGTTAATTATTCTTTTCCTCAGGGAGATACTGTGCCGCATTATGTTTTTAATAACACTACAGCCGGTGTGGCCGGAATAAATTATCATGTAAATGCAGATACCTGCTACAATGTTTGGTGGGCTTTGATGCCTGTTAATGGTTCTAATATTACTCTTTCTAATTCCAATATAAGAGCAGTAGGCGCATGGTTCCAGCATCGGGACTCTGTGAGCGTTACAGGTTTAGTTGACAATACTTTTTATTCAAATACTGTGCTACCGCTTTCTGACAGACATTTGCATCTGATGAATTGTAATGTTCAAACATGGAGCTTATACGCTTTTGATTCATCGCACGTGAATATAAGCGGCTGCACTCTTGGTGAGGTTGGAACCCAGCAGCATGCTCAAATTTTATCACAGCAGTTTTTATTGGATGGTTCAGGAGGTTATTTCTGGGCAACCGATACAAGTACCATTTTTGCTTCGAATACGACCGTATATTCAACAGCAAGAAGCGAACGGAACGGAATTTTTGTTTTGTCATACAGCACACTGCCTTTTCAAGGCCCGTCTTCAATTGGGAGCAGCCTTCTTGTTTCAGTGCAGAACAGCCTGGCTGCAGATCCTATACCCTACGATGGCAGTATTGCATGGATGGAAAATATAGAATCGCCTTCAACAGCACACAGTGATTCATTAATTTCAATACGAGGCTCTGCATGGATTGACCAGGGACCGCAGGGCAGCTGGATGGATTTCACCAGTTACAGTATGTATTACCAGCGTCAAGGTGCTGTCAGCTGGACAAAAAATGTGCGTGATTCTTTAGTTGAAATACGGCACAGTGAGCTCGCAAAATGGAACACTGCAGGCCTTAGCCCGGGTACTTATATTTTACGCCTTCTGGTAAAAAATACATTGGGTGACAGCGTAGAAGATTTTAAAAATGTTACTGTTTTAGCGGGAACAACAATCGGTATAAATGAGAATCCTGTAGATAATTTATCAGCAAAGTTTTTTCCTAACCCTGCAAAAACATCGTGTACATTTGAAATTTATTTGTCGGAGCCTTCTTCTTTAAAAATTTGTATAACCGACATTGCCGGAAAAGAAAAAGACGTAATTGCTGATTCAAAATTTGCCCAAGGAATCTGTCAGTTTCATTTCGATACCGGCAGATTAGCTGATGGTATTTATTTATGCAGGATTGTAACAAATAACAAAACGCTTACAAAAAAAATAGTGATTCAGCATTGATTTAATTAGAGGCTTAACAAGCCGCTACAGTCATTTTCAATGTTATCAAATCCTTAAATTTTGCTGGCAATTTCGGGCACAATATCTAAAAAATGTTAAAATTTTATTAGTTACTAAAATTCCTTTATCTTCGCTACTCCAAAAAACACGGCGTGTCAGATAGTTTAGTTATCATCCCAACCTATAACGAAAAAGAAAATGTTGAGCGAATGATTCGCAAAGTATTTTCACTTGCATGCCCTTTCCATTTGTTGATTGTTGATGACGGTTCGCCCGATGGTACCGCAGATATTGTAAAGCGGTTGATGAAAGAATTCCCCGATAAATTATTTATTGAAGAACGAAAAGGAAAGTTAGGTTTAGGCACTGCTTATATTCATGGTTTCCAGTGGGCATTGAAACGCAGCTACGAATATATTTTTGAAATGGACTGCGATTTTTCGCATAACCCTGCTGATTTAATCCGTCTGCGCGAAGCCTGTGTGAACGGCGCAGATGTGGCAATCGGCTCTCGTTATGTACCGGGCGGTAAGATTGAGAATTGGCCAAAGGCACGTGTATTAATGTCCTATTTCGCATCCGTTTATGCTCGCATGGTTCTGTGGATTCCCATTCACGATACAACAGCAGGCTTTAAATGTTATAAACGTAAAGTGCTTGAACGTATTGATTTTAATGAAATAAAATTTGTTGGCTATGCGTTTCAGATAGAAATGAAATATATTGCTCATAAGCTCGGATTCAAGGTTAGTGAAGTTCCAATTACTTTTACCGACAGGACAGAAGGAGTTTCAAAAATGAGCAAAGGCATTTTTAAAGAGGCTTTCTGGGGTGTGCTCCAAATGCGTTTCATGACTATTTCCTGATCCTTTTTATCTGCTCTTTTTTTTGTCATTTTTTGTTCCCCGCTTTTATTCTATTTTTGTCGAAAATTTATTCTATGAAAAATAGTATTCTTGTTATTATTCTTGGTTTCAGCCAGCTATTAAGTGCGCAGAACGAAAATCATTTACTTAATCTTAAACAGTTAACATTCGGAGGCGACAATGCCGAAGCTTATTTCAGCTTTGACGGTAAAAATCTTTCGTTCCAGTCGAATTATAAAAAATGGGGTTTAAGCTGCGATCAAATATTTATGATGAATATTGCGGATGCTGAAAAAGATACCTTATATAAGCCTGCTGAAATAAGCACTGGCAAGGGGAGAACAACATGTTCTTATTTTCTGCCTGATGGAAAACACATTCTTTACGCCTCCACCCACAAAGCAGGAGATAAATGTCCTGAAACGGGTGACCTGAGAAAAGGCGGAAAATATCTTTGGCCGATTTTCGATTCGTATGATATTTTTATTGCCGATTTAAATGGGAATATAACTAAACAGCTGACAGATTCTCCCGGATACGATGCTGAAGCAACAGTTTCTCCAAAGGGTGACAAAATTGTTTTTACATCCACTCGATCGGGAGATCTCGAATTGTGGACAATGAATATTGACGGTACAAATTTGAAGCAGATCACTCACGAGCTTGGCTACGACGGCGGTGCATTTTTTTCACCTGATGGCAGCAAACTTGTTTTCCGGGCATCAAGGCCCAAAACAGAAGCAGAGATTAAGGAATACAAAGATTTTTATGCCCAGGGTTTAGTAGCTCCTGTTGCAATGGAAATTTTTGTCTGCAACGTTGACGGTACTGATATTAAACAGGTAACACATCTCGGTAAAGCCAATTGGGCGCCGTTTTACCATCCTTCAGGAAAAAAAATAATTTTCTCTTCTAACTGCAAAGCTGTAAACGGATTTAATTTTCAGTTGTATATGATTAATGAAGACGGAACAGGTTTGGAGCAGATCACCGATCAAAGTATTTTTAATGCCTTTGCAATGTTTTCGCCGGATGGCAAAAGATTAGTATTTTCTTCTAACAGGCATAATTACGGCACAACAGATACCAATGTGTTTATTGCAGATTGGAAAGAATGATAAAATCTGAAAACAATTATTGATGAAAAAATATCAAACTCTTTTTATATTTTTCTTTTTATTTCATTGCATAACTGCGCAGGACATAAGCACTTCGCTGATTAAAAAACACATTAAATTTCTTGCCAGCGATAAATTGAAAGGAAGGGGAACCGGGAGCCGGGAGGAACTTACCGCAGCTAATTACATCCGCGAAAATTTTATCAAATACAAGCTTGAGCCGAAAGGAAATCTTAACAGTTATTTCTATTCATTTAAATTTAAAAAACCAAAAGATAAGCTGGACACCATTGGCGGAGAACTGATCTCTGCAATTAATGTTGCTGCATATCTGGATAACGGCGCAGAATATACTGTTGTTATCGGAGCTCATTACGATCACCTGGGGATGGGACATGATCATAATTCGCTTGATGCAAATCCGGAAGGAAAAATACATAACGGCGCAGATGATAATGCATCCGGTACTGCCGGCGTATTGGAACTTGCCCGCTATTTTTCTGAAAACAATAGAAAAGAAAAATTTAATTTTTTATTCATCTGCTTTTCTGGCGAAGAGCTTGGATTGTTCGGTTCAAAAAAATTCTGTGAGAATCCTACCATCGATTTTTCGAAAGTAAATTATATGATAAACATGGATATGATAGGACGTTTGAATGATTCTACAAAAAAACTGATCATTTATGGAGTCGGTACAGCGCCCGACTGGGTGCCATTAATTGAAAAAACGCCGACTGATTTCAGCATAAAAAAAGACAGCGCAGGAATAGGACCTTCTGATCAAACATCCTTTTATTTAAAAGATATTCCGGTGATTCATTTTTTTACCGGACAGCATTCGGATTATCACAAACCGAGTGATAAGTTTAAAAAGATTAATTTCCCCGGTGAAAAAAAAGTGCTGGAATACATTATAAAGATTGAGGAAGAAACGGAGAAGCTTCCGAAACTTCAATTTTTAAAAACTAAGAATCCAGAAATGGGAACTCATAAATATAAGGTTACAATGGGAGTAATGCCCGATTATACTTTTGAAGGAAAAGGAATGCGGGTTGATGGCGTGACTGATGGTAAACCCGCATCAAAAGCAGGAGTCCAAAAAGGAGATGTTGTTATTCAGCTAGGCGAAACAAAAGTAGAGAGTACTATGGATTACATGAAAGCGCTGTCGAAATTTAAAAGCGGGGACACTGCGGAAATCAAAGTTTTGAGAAACGGGAATGAAGTGAAATTAAAAGTTACATTCTGATGGAAGGGATTTTAATTAAAAATGTTTCGATTGTTAATGAAGGGAAAATTTTCATCGGCAATGTTTTATTGGAAGATAATTTGATCGCAAAAATTTCAGAATTTGAAATTGCCACAAATGCTGCTGTAGTGATTGATGCCGAAGGAAAATATTTGTTTCCCGGATGTATTGATGATCAGGTGCATTTCCGGGAGCCGGGATTAACGCATAAGGGCGACATTTATACTGAAGCAAAAGCAGGTGTCGCAGGCGGTGTAACATCCTATATGGAAATGCCGAATACAATACCCAATGTATTTACACAGGAACTTCTTGAAGAAAAGTACAAACGTGCCTCAGAAGTATCATTGGCAAATTATTCTTTTTTTATGGGTGCTTCAAATGATAATATTGATGAAGTGCTTAAAACAAATCCTCGGGATGTATGCGGGATCAAGGTTTTTATGGGTTCGTCCACCGGGAATATGCTGGTTGATAACCGAGAAACATTGGAAGCTCTTTTCTCGAAATGTAAAATGCTGATTGCAACTCACTGCGAAGATGAAGGAATTATCAGGCATAACATGGAAGTATTCAAAGAAAAATACGGCGATAATGTGCCGATGGAATGCCACCCCTTAATACGCAGTGAAGAAGCCTGTTTCAAGTCTTCCTCATTAGCTGTTGAGCTTGCAAAAAAGCACAATTCACGCCTGCATATTTTACATATTTCAACTGCAAAAGAACTTGCTTTGTTTGATAACAAAATACCTTTAAAACAAAAGCGCATAACTGCTGAAGCCTGCATTCACCATCTATGGTTCAGCGATGCCGATTATAAAACAAAAGGCTCCTTAATAAAATGGAACCCGGCAGTAAAAAAAGCGAGCGACGGTGATGCAATTTTCCAAGCTGTGCTGGATAATAAAATTGATGTCATTGCCACTGATCATGCACCTCATACATTAGAAGAAAAACAACAGTCGTATTTTAAAGCTCCTTCCGGAGGACCGCTTATTCAGCATTCATTAACTGCAATGTTGGAGTTTTTTCACACGGGAAAAATCACACTTGAAAAAATCGCTGAAAAAATGGCGCATGCTCCCGCTGATTGTTTTCAAATTGAAAAACGAGGTTACGTCCGTGAAGGTTATTTTGCCGATTTAGTTCTGGTTGACTTGAACAGCCCATGGACAGTGGATAAATCAAATCTTTTATACAAATGCAAATGGTCGCCTTTTGAAGGCTTTACATTTCATTCAAAAGTTACTCATACCTTTGTAAATGGGAATCTTGTGTATGATTCCGGAAAGTTTGATGAAAGCAGGAAAGGAATGCGCTTAACGTTTAATAAATTGGCGAGGTAGAGAAAAAGAAATAGAAAATGAAGGGTTGAAAAATTATTAAATATTCAAATCTCCAATTCACTAAATATCTTCTTCACAAAAATCTCCAATTCACTAAATCAACAATTCAAAAATTCTCAGCAAGTGTTATACCTGATTATAAAACCTCTTGTCAATATATTTTATCGTGTTTTTTACAAGATAGAGTTTAAGGGGCTTGAAAAAATACCTTTTGGAAAACCAATAATTCTTTCACCTAATCATGTCAATGGATTCATAGACCCGGGAGTTGTGGTTATGACGCTGCCCAGAAAGGTACGGATGATAGCGCGCGGAGATGTTTTTAAGAACCGCCTTGCAAAATGGGCGCTGAACAGTATGAACGTCAGCCCTATGTACCGCCTGCAGGAAGGCTTTGGAGAGGTAAAAAAAAATGATAAAACATTTGAAGAGTGCCTGACTTTAATGTCTGAAAATAAGGTGCTGCTACTATTTCCTGAAGCTATCTGTGTTCAGGAAAAACGTTTACGTCCATTAAAAAAGGGTTTGTCACGTATTATTTTTCAAACGGAAGAAGCTTTTGATTTTAAAAAAGAAGTTTACGTTGTTCCAATCGGATTGAATTATTCTGCTCCGAAAAAATTCAGGAGCAGGCTGTTTGTAAATTTCGGAACTCCTCTATCTATTGAGAAATATGAAGCTCAATATAAACAGGATAAAGCAAGGGCTGTCAATGATTTTACGAAAGCTCTTGAGCAGGAAATGTCGCAGTTAATTATTATAATTAAAAATAAGGACAATGATGAGTTAACTGCCGGCATAAATGAAATATATTTAGAGCAGTCGCTGACTGAACGAAAAATCGATTGTAAAAATATCGAGCAGCAATATCATGCAGGTAAAGAAATTGCTGACATGATAAATTATCACGATGCAGCCAATCCGGTTTTGATTGATTCCTTAAAAGATAAAATTATTTCTTATCTCCGGAAGCTTCAAAACCTTGATTTACGCGATCATCTTTTTCATCCTGAAAAAATTAATAAATTAAGTATTGGAAATTTTATTCTCGACTTTATTATAATCTGGTTTGGAATGCCTTTTTATATTATTGGATTATTAATGAATTTCCCGCCATACTATCTCGGCAGAATTTATGCCGATAAAAAAATAAAGCTGGACGAATTTTATGCATCAATGCGGGTGAACGTTTCTATGGTTCTCTGGATAATTTATTTTGGGCTTCAGCTGATAGCAGGATTCTTTATATTTCACAGCTGGATTTTTCTTTGTATTTATGCACTATTGATACCCTTGACTGGCTTTTATGTGCTCCATTATTATCCTGCAATGAAAAAAATATTCGGCCGTTGGAGGCTGCTGGGTCTTGTACGTAAGGATAAAGAAAAAATAGAATCTTTAATGAAAGAACGAATGCAGATTATTGCAGAAATAGAATCTGCGAAAAAAAAATATATTGAATCAATCAAGACTAATTTATAAAAAATGAAATTTGGAAGCGTTGAAAATATAGAAGGCATAGACCTTAAACTACCGCCGGATCATACCGATACGGCAAAAATATATTAGGCGGACAAGCTTCAAAAAAATTGAAAGTATTTGTAGGCTGTGCAAAATGGAATAAGTCGGATTTGAAAAACTTTTATCCGAAAGATGCAAAAGATGAATTAGCATATTATGCTTCTCAATTTAATAGTATTGAGCTGAATGCCACATTTTACAGGGCATACCCCAGATCTCAGTTTGAAAATTGGGGCAGTAAAACGCCCGCAGGTTTTAAATTTTTCCCAAAAATTCCGCAAACCATCAGTCACGTAAAACGGCTGAATAATGTTAAAACATTAACGGATGAATTTTGCGACGCAGCTTCCGGATTGGAAGAAAAGCTCGGCATGGTTTTTCTGCAGATGAATAATAATTTCAAACCGAAAGATTTTGAAAAACTTGAAAAATTTATCATCGAATTTCCAAAAGGAACTCCCTTAGCTGTTGAACTGCGAAATACGGAATGGTTCAATTCTAAAGTAGAAGCCGACCGCGTATGGGCTTTGTTTAAAAAGTATAAGGTGTCAAATATAATTGTTGATACTGCCGGAAGAAGAGATCTTATCCACATGCGGTTATCCTCTCCAATTGCATTTGTAAGATATGTTGGTGCAAACCACGAGAGTGATTATTCCCGTTTGGATCCATGGATTGAGCGTATCAGCAAATGGCAGAAAAATGGATTAAAAGAACTGTACTTTTTTATTCATCAAAATCACGAAGTTGAATCACCATTGCTGTCGGCTTATTTTATCGAAAAGCTGAACAAAAAAATAGGGACGAATCTGCATGTTCCTGTGCAACCTGCTCCTAAAAAGCCAAAAGGCGGTAATGGCCAAAGCAGTTTATTTTAATTTCCGAAAGGGGAAAATAGAAAATCTACCTGTGTATCTAAATCATAGAGCATTTGAAAACTTCGGGTGTTTTTATTGCAGTAGGGTTCTATCAAATGAAGCATGTTTTTATAGCCGTCAATTGTTAAATCACAGAAAAAGGTTTTATTGTCAATCGAAAAAATTCCTTCGTCAGTTTCAGAAATATGAAGGATTAGTTTGCAGTTAACAGGCTCAATAAAGCTGAGTGAATTTAAATCAAGCGGCTTATTGGCATTAATAATTGTGTCTTGAATTGCCTGCCGAAACAGCGCAGCCTCTTCCTTACCGAAAGACGACAGCCTTATGATTTGGTCACCGTACTCATTTACTTCATCAATAAATTCAAGTTTCATTTTTTGTTAGATAACGGTTTAAATGGACAAGTATTTTTAAGTTATGCAAATTTGATTTTGTAATGTTATAGCTTATATTATTTCTTGCGTTTGATTATCAGCCAAAATGTAGTTGTAACAATCCAAGTGAGTCCAGCGTCTGTGATTAAATTTTTCAGGTTTGTTCCATGTTGAACTTCACAGTCAATTAAGAACTGATAATAAAAAGTACGTGGCAAGCCGATTTTAAAGTTTACTCTGTATTCTAATTGAAGGAAATAACTCAAAATTGTCAGTAAAAAGAAAAGCAGAACTGAAATGCAAGTTGCTATATAAAGCTTTGAAATATATTTTTTGCTACTCAAAATTAAAGTCTTCTAAATAGTTTTCCCGCCCTTGCCACAGGTTTAAAAATATTTCCCATTTTAATTTTTGCGGGATGAAAAAGTTGTTTTATCCATTTTTGGGGGAGAGGAAATAGTATAGTTATAAGCTGTGCTGTTCAGATAGGCAAACACTTTACCAATTTCTTCTAAATTCAGTCCTTTGTAATAAAAGGCTTCATTTTTTTGAGAATAAATATTACCGGAAGTGCTGTATGTTCTATCTAATTTAGGCATATACAAAAGTAAAATTATTTGAGGAGCGTTCCAAATTTAAATCTTTCTGCCTTGTTGGTGTGATCACCCGCAAGATATTACTCTTTCACCCTATTAAACTTCAAAGCCTTCAGCATCCAATCAGGCAAAGGTTGCAGCGCATCCCGTTTGCGTAAATCTAAATACCAGCCCATTTTTTTTATGATCGGAATTTTTTTTGTTTCAACAAATTCAATCAAGGCTCCGTCAGGGTCTTCTATATAGCTGAAGTGCCCTGCCGCTTCACCCATATCAAATTTCTCACCGCTGTCAACCGTAAACGGACAGCCATTTTCTGCGCATAATTCTTTCATTGCTTTTTGATTTGTAATATCAAAACATAAATGAATAAAGCCCTGATCACCCCAAAAGCGGTTTTGAAAAATTTTGCTGGGAGTGTGGTCAAAGATTTGTACCAGCTCCATCTCGCTTGCTCCAAGCAGTCTGGAAAATGCGCCGACACGAGGTTTGCTGTGTTTTAACAATACCCTGCGCACTTTATCAGTCCCCCTCGGAAGATTTTTGAAATCTTCAAACACCCCTTCTTTATCATATACTACGGTATCATAGCCTAAAATAGCCGCATAGAATTTTTTTGAACGCTCTATATCAGAAACACCAATCATGCAGCCGGAAGGCCCGCCTGTAAGCTGCACCCCTTTGCCAAACCACGAATCACTTTTAACAATCTGGAATAAATTATTCCAGGGATCGCGCAGATAAAAGGTATCATTGCCGCCGGCATCTTTTGTTAATTCAGTAATGAGATTAACATTTTTCGATTTCAAAAAATCGTATGAACCTTTTACATCACTGGTTTTCATGCGTGTGCAGTAAAAACCTAAATCGCCTAATTGTATCTCAAATGCAGGCGGTTGCGGCACTCTGCTGGTGTACTGCCATATCTCAAAACCTCCTCCGCCTTTCATATTGATTGCTAAGATTGCATGGCGCTGATGCGGTTTGCCGCCTGTATAAGGGAGCATTAAATTTGCTTCTGCTGCTTCGTCAAAAATTGGAATATCCATACCGAAATGTATGCGGTACCATTTGAATGCTTCATTTACATTGGGTATGCCTATGCCGATCTGCTGTATGCCTGCTATTGTTGGTTTACTCATTCTGTAGTTTAAAGTTTGAAAGTTAAAAGTTTGTGAGTTTAAGGTGTTTGAAGGTTAATGTTGAAAGCGAAATTTTTAAGATCGTAATGAAGTCCCACTTTTAATTAACATATTTTCAAATTATGAAATTTTCAAATTGATATTATTCCGCTTTCTGCTTCCGTATTATTTTCGAAAACAAACCCGGGAAAAAACGTTTCATCCAAACAGCACGGATATCACTGCCTCCGATAAATAGTTCTTCTTTATTGTTTTTTATCCCGCTTAAAATCTGCTGTGCACAGGCTTCTGAGCTTAACCCGTTATCAGTGCTTTCATCCATCTTACTGTGGGTATTGCCGTCGCCAGTTATAGCATTAATTGAAATATTGGTTCGTATTTTTCCGGGGCATACGAGCAGTATTTTTATATTATCATTATAAACTTCCATCCTCAATGATTCAAAAAAACCGTGCAAAGCATGCTTTGAAGCTGAATAAGCCGAGCGTAGATAAAAGCCGAATTTACCAACAATACTGCTGGTTGTAACTATGTGCCCGCTTTTCTGTTTAATCATATAAGGCAGCACACTCTTGGTGAGCGCTATTGTTCCGAAAAAATTCACTTCCATTATTTTCCTGTCTGTTTCCAGCGAAGTATCTATGGTCAGCGATCGCTGGCTTATACCGCCGTTATTAATGAGAATATCAATTCTTCCGAATTTTGCAATTACCTGTTTTGCAAGCGCTGCTGTATTGGAACTGTCTGCCAAATCTAACGGCAGAATAAGCACGTTTGAATCAGGAAGTTTTAGTGCATTTTTCACCCGCTGTAACTCTTCAATTCTTCTTGAGGAAAGAATAAGTTTTGCTCCTTCAGCTGCAAATGATTCAGCCAATGCTTCCCCAATGCCGGATGAAGCTCCGGTAATCCAAACTACCTTGTTTTGAAATGTGCTCATAAACACAAAAATAAGTTAAATATCTGTTACCCTTCAATCCCTTTATGAAAATAATACGTATGGGAAGAGTCTTCTGACAGATTTAAATTTTATACTAACTTTGCTCGGTCTAAAAAAATTCAAATGAAAAAAATCACCTTGTTTTTCTCATGTTTACTGCTTTTTTCCTGTTCTCAGAAAAAGGAAGTGAAAATTCCAGATAACATTTTGCCTAAACAAAAAATGGCTGAGGTTATGCTCAATGTTAATTTAATGGAAGCTGCTTTGAGTACTAATACTTTCAATGCTGATAAGACAACAGCTTCAAACCCTGTGGCGGTATATAACACTTTGGAAAAACTTAAAGTAAGCCAGAAACAGTATTATGAGAGCCTAGATTTTTACACCCAGCATCCTGTATTATTAAACGAATTGTACCAGATTGTTTTAAATGATTTAAGTAAAATGCAGGCTGAAGTATCAAGTAAAAAATAGAATAAATTTCACATCCTTTTATTCCCCGGGAAAGAAGAACCGGCGCGAAGCCAAGCATAAACTTATAATGGCCGATTTAAAGCGGGGCTTAGATCCCTCTTAAATAATTTACAAGTGTCTTTTACCGACTGATCAATAGTTATAAATTTATAATCAGGGAAAACTTTCAGAATTTTTTGATTTGAAAAGCAACTGATCCGCTGTGAGGAATTTGCTGTTTCTTTTGTGATCATAGGCGCTGCGCCGGTAATCATGCTTTTTATTTTTTCTGCTCTCCAGGCAAAACTGCTCAAAGCTTTTCCTGCTTTTATACCGGCCTTAGGTCTGCCGAATTCTATGTTCATCAAATCAAAAAAATCTTTGTAAGGCATGTTTTCCGAATTGAGTATGTAACGCTGATTTTTAATTTCACTTTCCATTAACAGGATCATGATTGCGGAAACATCACGTACATCAACAAAACCGTTAACTCCTTCAGTATAATATTTAATGCCCTTATATCCGGTCGCAAACAAAGTACCGCTGCTCTGCTGCCAGCTGCATGCACCCAGAATTAATGAGGGATTTACAATTACAACATCCAAACCTTCTTCTGAAGCCCGCCATACTTCACGTTCAGCAGCATATTTACTTAAGGCGTAATTTGAATGGTCAGGCGATGATTTCCAAAATTGTTCTTCAGAAGAAACTGGCGAATGTTCATCACGCCCTATTGTGGCGATGGAGCTGATGTGGCAGAATTTTTTGATTCCTTTTTCCATTGCGGCATTTACCATATTGGCCGTTCCCTCAATATTTATTTTCATCATCGCCTCTTCGTCCTTCGGCTCAAATGAAACCATAGCAGCGCAGTGATATACTTCCGTAACGCCATCCATTGCATCAATTAAAGAGTAAACGTCAAGCAGATAGGCATCTACCCATTCAATATTTTTCAGCAGCTGATCAGGGTCGGAAGTATAATATGAAAATACTTTTTTTACATTGTCTGTATTGCTGCGGCTGCGTTTTAGGACGCGTATGCGCTTACCCGATTTACATAAATCGTATAATAGATGTGTGCCGGCTAATCCTGTTCCTCCTGTTACTAAGATCACGTTTTCGTTTTTTAGCATTGCGAATTTACTCATTTAATTTAAGTCCCGCGCATCCTGAATTTTCCAGAATTAGTTATCGCTGTTATCGTTCGTAATTGGCCTGGCAATTTATTATCTTTGTTCCCCAGAAATAAAAAAATGAGAAAAAATTTTGTTGAAGAATTAAAATGGCGAGGCATGCTGCACGATATTATGCCGGGTACCGAAGATTTATTGAATAAAGAAATGGTGACCGGCTACATTGGTTTTGACCCTACTTCTGATTCTTTAGGCGTAGGCAACATGGTGCAGATTATGACCCTGTTGCATTTGCAGCAAGCAGGACATAAGCCTATGGCGCTGGTTGGCGGAGCAACCGGCATGGTTGGCGATCCTTCTGGAAAATCCGCCGAAAGAAACCTCCTGGATGAAACAACATTGAATCATAATTTAGCCTGTCAGCGCAAGCAGCTTGAGAAATTTTTGGATTTTAAATGCGGCGAAAATGCTGCTGAAATAGTGAATAATTACGATTGGTTTAAAGGTTTCAGCTTTTTGGAATTCATACGTGATATAGGTAAACACATCAGTGTAAACTACATGCTGGCAAAGGATTCGGTAAAAAGCCGTTTAGAAAACGGAATGAGTTTTACAGAGTTCAGTTATCAGCTTGTGCAGGGATACGATTTTTATTATTTATGGAAAAATAATAAAGTAAAACTTCAGATGGGCGGTTCTGATCAGTGGGGAAATATTGTTACTGGTACTGAATTAATCCGCCGTAAGGCTAGCGGAGAAGCATACGCACTTACAACGCCATTGATTAAAAAAGCTGACGGCACTAAATTCGGCAAAAGCGAAAGCGGCAATGTCTGGCTCGACAGGGCAAAAACATCACCTTATAAATTTTACCAATTTTGGCTGAATGCAAGTGATGAGGATGTAAAAAATTATATCCGCATTTTTACTTTATTTACAAAAGTGGAAATTGAAAAGCTGGAAGCTGAACACACAGCAGCGCCTCATCTGCGTATATTACAGAAGGCACTGGCAAAAGATATTACAATCCGCGTGCATTCCGAAGCCGATTATAATGCAGCGCTCGAAGCATCAGAAATATTATTTGGAAAAGGCACTGCCGAAAGCTTAAGAAAATTATCTGAAGACGATTTTTTCAGCGTGTTTGAAGGTGTTGAGCAGTTCGAAATTTCAATGGCCGAAATTGAAGCAGGAATTTCTATAGTTGATTTTACTGCCGAAAAAACAAAAATGTTTCCTTCGAAAGGCGAAGCTAGAAAAATGATACAGGGCGGGGGAGTGGCTGTTAATAAATCAAAAATAGAGGATGTAGAATTAAAAATCAGCTCAGAGCATTTGATCAATGATAAATATATTTTGGTGCAGAAAGGCAAAAAAAATTATTACGTGATTAAAGCCGTTTAATTATTTACATTCTATTGGAGCAAAAAAATATCTGAATCCTGATAGGTTTTTAAAACCTGTCAGGTTTTGCAATCCGCGAAAAGCATTAAGTCTAATACATTATAAAAAACCAATTGAAACTAAAGAAAAATTTTATCATTTCCTGCACCTTGTTGAGTGTGGTTATCCTGACATCAGGAGGTCTGAAAAATAAAATGGGTGATCATCCGCCGGCTTCTGATCCCACTCCATACACCTATAAGGCAGAAGGCAGCGACAAAGAAATAAAAACTACTTCTTTTTATTTAACCATGCGAGACGGCGAAAAAATTGCTGTAACACTTCATTTGCCGAAAGATTTAAAAAAAGGAGAAAAACTGCCGACGGTTTTTCACCAGACAAGATATTGGCGTTCACTTGAACTGCGCTGGCCTGTGAGTGTTTTTAACACCAGGTTTTTTGATATGTACAATAAAATAATTAAGCAGTTAGTTCTGAACCGCTATGCTGTTGTGAACATTGATGTTAGAGGTACAGGAGCTTCATTCGGCAGGCAGACGAATCCTTTTCCAAAAGAACAAACGAAAGATGGAGATGAAATAATGGACTGGATTGTGAAGCAAGACTGGTCCGACAGCAATGTGGCGCTTTTGGGAGCCTCTTATACAGGTATGGCCGCAGAATTTTTACTGGCTGATAAACATCCTAATATTAAGGCAGTGATGTCGCTTTATACAGGTATGGATTTTTACGATGAAATGATTTTTCCGGGAGGGATTTACAACCAGTATTTTGTAAAAGCATTCGGGGAAATGTGCGCTGCACTTGATAAGGATAATTTTAACCTCTCCACCCGCACAAAAAACTTTATTATAAAAGGAGTAACTCCAGTGCAGAAAAACGGAAGAAAACTTTTAAGGCAGGCAGTGAAAGAACACGCTGCAAACTTTAATATCTATGAACAGACCAACCAGATTAATTACAGGGATGATGCGCCTTTGGATAAAAGTATTCAGTCAATTGATGAACTCAGCCTGCATACTCTGATTAGTAATATCAATGCTGCCAATGTGCCTATATGTCTTTATACTGGCTGGTTTGACGGTTCTTTTGCCTTGGGCTCTGCACGCTTGTTTAATAATTTAAAAGGCAGCCAGAATAAATTAATCATTGGCCCCTGGGATCATGGCAGCGTATATAACTGCTGTCCCTATGAGCAGAGTGCATGCACCTTTGACAGGATGGCGGAGGTTTTGAAATTTTTTGATTTCCACTTAAAAAAGAAACAAAACGGTTTGGATAAAGAACCTCCTGTTCACTATTTTACAATGGGAGAAGACAAATGGAAAACCGCTGTATCATGGCCTCCTGTGGGCTTAACAGACCGTTCATTTTATTTTTATCCGAATAATGAATTGGCTGCCCAGCCTCAAAGCCAGTCTTCAGGGTTCGATACCTATATTGCAGATACCTCCGTAGGTACGGGACACAATACAAGATCCGAATCATTGGTGTTCAGATTAAAATCCGGCAATATGTATGATTCCCGCACCCAAAGAGACAACAAGCTGCTTTGTTACACTACTAAAAAATTGGAGAATGACATGGAAGTTACCGGTCATCCCCTGATTACACTGTATATTGATGCTGATACTACTGATGCAGGATTTTTTGTTTACCTCGAAGATGTTGATGAAAAGGGAGAAGTGCATTACATCAGCGAAGGTTTATTCAGGGCAATTCACCGGAACAGCCTGGGAAACCTGGGTTATAAAGATTTAGTGCCGCAATATACTTACCGAAAAAGCAGTGCAGCGCCTTTGAAGCACGGTGAAATAGCCAAACTTGAATTCGATCTGCTGCCTACCTCCTTTTTATTTAAAAAAGGTCATTCAGTAAGAGTAGCTATCAGCTGCGAAGATAAAGATCATTATAAAGAGGTAACTCCCAACGGCACTAAAATTCATGTTTATAGAAATACAATATATGCTTCAAAGATTGTACTTCCGTCAGCTTCCTACTAAAAATCATTTTATCCGCAAGAAAATAATTTAAACATGTTTGTCTGGGATCAAACCCAATGGCTCATTTCAGAATCCTACCATTTGCATGAGGTAATTCGGAGGTTAATTTATTTTGATTTTCTCTGAAAAAATAAATTAACTTTATCTCAATGATTTGTAGAGTAATTATTTCATTCCTCATCCTTCTGATTTCATTTGATACTCATGCACAAGAAGCCGGCAAGAGTTACGACGACGGCCATGGCAAAAAAGTGTATCTGCCTTTGGGCGATAAATCTTTTGCCGATGAAGTAGTATCATTTACCATGGGGAATCCCGCAGCAATAGCACAGGCATCAAATCCTGCTGCAAGCCTTGGAATACCTGATTTCGACGGCGGTACCAATGGTTTTGTTTCCTTAGGATGCGGCGGAACTCTCATTCTTAAATTCACCGATAATGCATTAGTTAATATTGACGGTCCCGATTTGCTGGTTTTTGAAATGGGAAAATATATTGAGTCAACAAATCTGGCAATTTCAAAAGACGGCGTAAACTGGATTTCTATCGGAGAAATTAAAGGTGCTGAATCGGAAATAGATATTGAAACTTTTACAAAGCCGGGCGATGTTTTTAATTATGTGCGCCTTATTGATCTCAAAACCGCCTGCAAAGGAAGCTGGCCGGGAGCCGACATAGACGCCGTTGCAGCAATAGGTTCAGCCAAACGATTGTCTTTTACTGGAAGTGTTTTATTCAACTTTAACGAATCCGTTTTAAAGGCTGAAGCAAAAGAATCATTAAATAATCTTGTGAAAGAAATTAATAATACGGCAATTGCCGAAATTATAGTAGCCGGCTATACCGATAGCATTGGAACTTCAGAAGTAAATAAAAACCTTTCACTTGCAAGAGCAACAGCTGTTAAAAACTTTTTGAAACAGAAATTGTCGGCTAAAGCATACAAAATAGAGGCCCTGGGCTTTGGAGAGAGCAACCCACTATTTAGCAATGATACCAAAGAAGGGCAGGAAAAAAACAGGCGTGTGGAGATTATTTTGATGCCTGCAAAAAAGTAGAACTGCGATTAGGTATATTTGTATGAAAGAAAATCGCCCCGTTAAGCCGAACATCCCGCTCCTCTTATTTAACGAGCATCTTGACCTAATTAAAGAAAAAAAATATTCACATTCTATGCTGGCAATAAAAAAATGAATCTTCAACTACAAAATACAGTTCAGCAAATAATAAAGTCCCTTAATAGAATAAAAGAGGAGGCTGTAAATGCTTATATTGAGGTTGCCACACTAGATGAGCAAATAATACGTATTGAAAAATTAATGCTTAAATATCAAAAAGCAGATTGCACTTTCGAAGATTTATTTGAACTTATAAGAGAAGAATTTGTCGGCAGTTTTGGAATGTTACTAAACGATTCAGCGTTAAGAGAAGAATTGATGAGTCACTATGAAATTACCAAAGAGTCAAAAAAATATTTAGAAAACGAATTACTAAATAAATACATAATCAACGCGGAATATGAAAGCCTGCCTCTTATTAGATACACAGAAAGGCACGGAGGGCCATTATGGTATGACCTTGAAATAATAACAATTAAATTCGAAGCGAACAATTTGGTACTATTTAAAAGTAACAGCTCTTTATCAAAAACAATGTCTGCAATTCCTCATATTTTGAATCAAAAAGAGGCCTACTATGAGTTTAATGGAATTAGTCCGCAATTTATTTCCGGGAGAATTCAATTTAAAGATGGAAATGGTTTTAATTTTGAGACGATTCCCAATAATATGCAGTATATATTTTTAGAAGAGCCTCAAATTTGGAAAGAGTCAATCGTTGTAAAAAGAGTACCTTCATTGAACAATTTTTATAGTACGCTGCGGGCCAGCCAATAGTGCAATGAGGCGTTCGGATAACGTTAACATCATAAATAAAACAAAACCACATGAACACAAACCCATTCACCGAAGAGCATGAAATGCTCAGAACTTCCTTCAGACAATTTATAGAAAAAGAAATTGCGCCCCATGTTGAAGAATGGGAAAAAAATAAAATCTGCGACCGCGCAACATTCAGAAAAATGGGCGAACAGGGCTTTTTCGGTGTAAGCTTCCCGGTAAAGTATGGCGGCAGCGGAATGGATTTATGGTCGGCAGTAGTTGTTGCCGAAGAGTTAGCGCATACCAATGTCGGCGGTTTGGCAATGTCGTTTTTTGCACATACCTATTTGCCATTGCCATTGATTAATGCATTAGGCACAGAAGAGCAAAAACAAAATTATCTTGTCCCTGCGTTAAAAGGCGAAAAAATTGCGGCGCTTGGAATTACTGAAGCTTGTGCAGGTTCCGATGTTGGCGGTATAAAAACCACGGCGAAAGATATGGGCGATCATTACTTAGTGAACGGTTCTAAAATGTTTATCACCAATGGCACAATGGCTGATTTCATAGTGCTGGCAGTGCGGACAGGCGAAGGGCACAATCTCAGCCTGCTTTTATTTGATACCGCAATTGTGGGGTTCTCAGCTATACCAGTCCACAACAAGCTGGGCATGCATACTTCAGATACAGGGCAGTTGTTTTTCGAAAATTGCAAAGTGCCTAAATCGGCTTTGATCGGAAAAGAAAATGCCGGCTTCTATTACATCATGAATAACTTTCAGGAAGAACGTTTAATAGCTGCTATCAATGGAACATCTGCTGCAGATTGGGCGGTAGGAAAATCCAAAAAGTATATGAAAGAAAGAGAAGCATTCGGCAAGCCGATTGAAAAATTTCAAGTGCTCCGCCACAAGCTTGCTCAGATGACTATAACTGTTGAAGCCTGCCGTTCCTTCTCTTACCGCGCAGTAAGCGAGTTTATCGAAAAAGGACCTGAGGCCGCATTAATAATATCCATGGCAAAAGCCTTTGTAGGCGAGGAATCTTTTAAAGTTTTAAACGACGCATTACAGATACATGGTGGCTGGGGATATATGGAAGATTACGGCATAGCCCGTGCATTGCGTGATATGCGTCTTTTATCAGTTGGAGCAGGCACTACAGAAATTATGCATGAGATTATCAGCAAAGTAGTTATTGATGATGTACAGCACAAACGCCAGCTGATCAGTACGAGGTCTTAAAAAAAAACTCTCCTTAATCCTCTCCCCTCAAGGGAGAGGGCGAGATGTAATAAACTATATTCGAAAATTAATATTATGAAACCACGCGTTAGGCATGAACAAGCGCGATGCCGCGTCATATGTCGGGAGCAATAATTAATATTATGAAATCGCGCGTGAGCCCTGAACAAACGTGATGCCGCGTCGGATGCGGGGAGCAATCGTTTGTTCCGGAATTTTTTGTTTCTTTTTGTTTCAAGACAAAAAGAAAGAATCAACTTATGAAACGGAATCACTATAGATAATATAAATTCATTTCAAAAATCATATTTAAGTTCCCCCAAATTAAAGCAATGAACACAATCTATAAACCCAATTTATTCGCAAATAAAGTTGCTCTCATCACCGGCGGCGGTACCGGCATAGGCTTGCGTACCGCACGGGAACTCGCATCCCTCGGCGCAACCGTAATACTTGCAAGCCGCAAAGCCGACAACCTGCATAAAGCAGCGGACATCATCAAAAATGAAGGAGGGAAAGCAATCCCTATTGTTTGCAATATCCGCGAAGAAGAAAGCATAAAAAAATGTGTTGAGGAAGCAGTTGATAAAGCTGGAACAATTGATTTTTTAGTAAACAACGGGGGAGGCCAGTTTCCTTCACCCGCAGAATCATTTACCCTGAAAGGCTGGAATGCCGTGATAGAAACCAATCTTACCGGAACATTTTTTATAACCCAGGAAGTTTTCAATAAAGTTTTTAAACACAAAGGAGGGGCAGTTGTTTCGGTGCTCGCAGATATCCGTAATGGGTTTCCGCTGCTTTCGCACACAGGCGCAGCAAGAGCCGGAGTCGAAAATTTAACAAAAAGTTTAGCAAACGAATGGGGAAAATACGGAGTCAGAATAAATGCTATTGCCCCCGGAATTATTAATTCCAGCGGTATGGACAACTACGCACCGGAATTCCGAAGTCATATTTTTAACAATGTAATTAAAAATAATCAAGCCTGGCGCCTGGGTACAGAAGAGGAAGTAGCAGCCTCTATTTTGTTTTTGCTCTCGCCTGCTGCAAGCTATATAACCGGAATAACTTTGGCTGTTGACGGCGGAGAATCAATTTACTCTCCATTATCTCCTCCGGTTAAAAACAATAAACATCTGCCATTCACTGATGATTCGGAGCAATGTTAAAGAGACCGCATTATCAATTGAATGCCCCATAGGGGCAAAATATTGGTAGAAAGCAATAACAAAGAACGATTATAAGCCCCATTAGGGGCGAGATACAAAAGGTTTCGAACAGTAGTGGTTAGAAATTTTTAAAAAAAGATGGTGATTGCAGGGAAATTAATTGCAAGGCATTTTAATTACAGGGCCGCTGTAATCACCCCCTAAAGTCTTGTATTTAGTAAGGTCTGAGCAGCTGCCATCTTTTTCTCCCGTTTTAATTTTCATTTCACCTCTCTGAAAATAATTTTCAGGATCATACGGATTTAACTCAATTGCCCAGTTGTAGTCTTCAATAGCTCCTTTATAATCTAATGAATAAGATTTCATTAATCCCCTGTTTTTATAAGCATTTTCAAATTTTGGATCAAGTTCAATTACTTTTGTATAATCTGCAATTGCTCCGGAGTAATCATGTAATTGAGCTTTTGCGTTGCCTCTGCGATAGTAAGCAGCGGGGTTTTTAGGATTAATCAAAATTGAATTAGTATAAGCATCTTTCGCCCATTTATAATAATGGAGGTAAGAATTTAAAATTCCTTTATTGCAGTAAGCGCTGTCGTCAGCCGGATTTATTTTCAGCGATTTATTATATTTTTTTAAAGCACGGCGATACTGTTTCAGATTATGTTTTAAAATCCCTTTCATAGAGTATTCATTTTCCTCTTTATTATTGAGTTGAATTGCTTTAACATAGTCCGCTAATGCCCCATCAAAGTCATGTAATTCAGCTTTTACCCAGCCTCTGTAATAATAAGTGTTTAAATAAAGAGGATTAATTGCTGCCGCTTTATCGCAGTCTGCAATGGCTGCAGAATAATTATGTAATTGTGCTTCAGCCCTGCCCCTGGCAGCATAAGCCTCTGCATGGGCCGGATTTAGAGTGATTGCTGATGAATAGTCTGATACTGCGTTTTTGAAGTCTTGAAGTGCGGCTTTCGCAGATCCTCTGAAATAAAGCGCATCAGGATTCTCGGGTTCAATCTTAAGCGCCTTGCTGTAATCCGAAACAGCCCCTGTGTAATCTTTTAATTTATTTTTTTCAAGACCTCTTAAATAAAAATAATCTGGATTAGAGGAGTCAATAGCAATTGCCTTACTGAAGTTCGCAATAGCGCTCATACAGTCATGCAGATAGCTTTTCATAATCCCAATATCAAAAAAGGTATAAGAATTTTTAGGATTAATTTCTAATACCTTTTTAAATTCTTCAATAGCTCCCTTATAATCGTTTATGTATGCTTTTTCGCTTGCACGTTTATTAAACTCTTCAATAGTTTGGCCTTGACTGCTTAGGATTGAATAAAGAATAAAGAATAAAATGAATATTCTTTTCATGTTAAAAACATTTAAAAGTCAATGCAGAATGAAGAAAGCAGAAGATTCAGAATCCTTTCGGAAAGAAAAAAAATCTAAATTCCGGTATAATTGCTCGGAGAAATTCTTTTCAATTCCTTTTTTACATCATCATTTACATTCAGTGTATCAATAAAAGCGGAGATACTTTCTTTGGTAACATGTGTATTGGTGCGGGTCAATTCTTTTAATGCTTCGTAGGGTTTTGGATAGCCCTCTCTGCGCAGTATTGTCTGAAGCGCTTCAGCAACCACCGCCCAGTTATTTTCTAAATCATTTTCAAGAGCTTCTTTATTTAAGATCAGTTTATCAAGCCCTTTTAACAGGGATTTATAGGCGATTAAACTGTGAGCAAGCGGCATCCCAGCATTACGCAGCACTGTTGAATCTGTTAAATCCCTCTGTAAACGCGAAATCGGTAGTTTAGCTGAAAAGTGCTCGAACAGGGCATTTGCAATACCTAAGTTGCCTTCCGAATTCTCGAAATCAATCGGATTTACTTTATGAGGCATTGCCGATGAACCAATTTCACCTTCTTTGATTTTCTGTTTGAAATAATTCATCGAAACATAAGTCCATACATCGCGATCCAAATCAATTAGGATATTATTAATGCGTTTGAAAGCATCGCAGAAAGCAGCAAAATTATCGTAATGTTCTATCTGAGTAGTGGGGTAGGAGCGGCTCAATCCCAATGATGTATTCACAAAATTATCTGCAAACGCAAGCCAGTCAATCTCCGGATAAGCAATATGATGTGCATTCAAATTACCTGTAGCTCCGCCGAATTTAGCACTGTAGGGAACGGCATTCAATTGTGCAATTTGATTTTGCAGCCTTACAGCAAAAACCTGTATCTCTTTGCCTAAACGCGTTGGTGATGCAGGCTGCCCGTGAGTCCGGGCAAGCATCGGAACAGCAGCCCATTCATCAGCCAAGGCTGCAAGTTTTGATGTTATCTCAGTTAATTTAGGCATTACACATTCAATCATTGCATCCTTTATGGAATAAGGAATTGCAGTATTATTAATATCCTGTGAGGTTAAACCGAAATGAATAAATTCTTTTTGCGATGTAAGGTTAAGTTTATCAAATTTATCTTTTAGGAAATACTCTACAGCTTTTACATCGTGGTTGGTAATTTTTTCAATGTCTTTTACCTGCTGAGCATCGGCTTCTGTAAAATCAATATAGATACTGCGCAATGCACTGTACAAAGTTTTATCGAAACCTTGGAGCTGGGGCAGAGGGAGATGGCATAAAGCAATAAAATATTCAATCTCAACCTTTACTCGGTATTTTATTAGTGCAGCCTCTGAAAAATATGCTGCAAGTTTTTCTGTTACATTTCGGTAGCGTCCGTCAACAGGTGATATGGCAGAAAGTTTGGTTAGTTCATTCATTGTTAAAATAGTATATTGTATCTCAGATTAATAAAAAAGTCTAGATTAAGATACCCCTGATTCACTGGTAATTCCTAGGCTTTCATAAACCACTTGTTTTTTGAGGAAACGAAGGTAAGAAAAATATAAGCCGCAATTTTTTAGTCAGTATAATTGAACTTTCCCTGCAACCTTTCCGGAATAAGATGTGTCTATTTTAAAAATTAATTTTTTAAAGAATAGCATCAGATGAATCAGTTCTGAATAAGCTTGTAACTTAATTTGAATTTCATCATAATTTTTTTATAATTTTGTTCGGATTGGAGAATTTCATTATGAAAATAAAATCTGTACGTCTTTTTATTTTTCCATGGCTGTTAACCTGTATTTTGACCCCTCTGATCAGCAGGGCTCAAGTAGCTGGCTTTACTACCAATGTTACTTCAGGATGTGCACCGCTTAATGTATCTTTTACAAATACATCTACCGGAGCGGTTTCCTATGCGTGGAATTTTGGAAATGGAAATAGTTCCACCGGAACGAGTCCTGGCGCTGTATTTTCAACACCGGGTACATTTACAATTACATTAACTGCAACTGCAGGTGGCGGCGGTACCAGTACGGCCACAGCAACAATAACAGTTTTTGCTGATCCCATCGCAGGTTTCACAACTAGTATAACTCCTTCATGTCCCGGGCAGCCTGTTACTTTTACAGATAATTCTATTATAGGCGGCGGTGCGATTTCCACATGGGCATGGGATTTTGGAGATGGCAATGGTCAGACCACCTCTACACCTTCAGAAACTCACGCATTTGCAGCGGTCGATTCCTTTCCTGTAACTGTAATAGTTACTGATATTCACGGCTGCTCCAACAGTAACATAAAATATGTTGTTGTTAAACCTGCCCCTGTTGCTTCTTTTACTGGCAGCCCTATTTCAGCCTGCTCACCGCCGTTAACAGTCAATTTTACTAACACTTCCACTTACGCCGGAACACCCACTTATTCATGGAGTTTTGGAGATGGTAATACGTCAACTCTTAAAAATCCATCAAATACATACACTACTTTAGGAACCTTCAATGTATCACTAACAGTTACCCAGGGAGCTTGCAGCGATACAAAAGTGAGAACAAATTATGTCGGTATTCAAAATATTGTTGCAGATTTTAATGCCGATAATACAATTGTCTGCGCCAACAATGCAGTAAATTTTACTGATATGTCATTTCCGCTGGCGGGTATTCAGTTATGGGATTTTGGCGATGGTACAACCTCTAACGCACCTAATCCTTCGCATGCTTATGCTGCTGCCGGAACGTACACTGTTATTTTAACAGAGGGATCCGCCGGCTGTCAGGATATAAAAACAAAAAATTCTTATATCACAGTGGCTCCTTCTGCAACAGTGGCCTTCAGCGCTGGTCAAACCCATAGCTGCACTGTTCCTTTTAATGTAACATTCAGTAATACATCAATCGGGGGTACAAATTACAATTGGGATTTTGGAGACGGGACTCCTCCTTTTTCAACAGTTTCTTCAGCACCTTTTATTCATACCTATGCAGCGCCGGGAGTTGATTCGGTAACACTTACTGTAACAAGTGTAAACGGCTGTGTAACATCTTTGAAAAAGCCTGCTTACATCGTGATTTCTCATCCGGTTGCTAGTTTTACCGGCTTGCCAATTAAAGGATGTGCCCCGTTGGTATCGAATTTTAACAGCACCAGCACATCAGGCTCCGACCCTATTGTCAGTTATATCTGGGATTTCGGAAATGGTACAGCAACAACCGCTGTTCCCAATGTAAGCAATAACTATCCCGGCACAGGTACTTACAATGTGTCGCTTAAAGTTGTTACTGCAGCTGGCTGCAGAGACAGTATTACAAAAAATGCTTACGTTAAAACCGGAACTAAGCCTCATGCAAATTTCAGCATTGTTGATCCTACAGTCTGCTTTGGAACAAACGCTCAGTTTACCGATCTTTCAACCGGCGCGGATTCTGCCTATTGGAAATTTGATTTGGCTGAAGGAACCTTTTCAACTCCTTCAGGAGCACCCATGCCTTTTTCTCCTGTTAATCATCTTTTTCCGGACACGGGTACTTTTTATGTTGAGGAAATTGTTTATAATCACGGCTGCCCTGATACACTTAAAATTGATAATATAGTAACAATTTTTCCGCCGATTCCCAGGTTTACCTACGTTCTTAACTGTGTAAATAAATATTCAGTAAGTTTTACGGATGCTTCTATCGGTGCTGATTCTGTTGTGTGGGACTTCGGCGACGGGACTCCTCATTTAAGCGACAGTCTGCATCCCACCCATATATATGCGACAATCGGAATAAAAATTGTTACTCTTACTGCATATAATTTTTCAACCGGATGCCATAGTTCTTTTATTCAGTCATTTACTATCTCGGTTCCTAATGCGCAATTCAGCGTTTCACCCGTCAAAGGCTGTTATCCTTTAGTTGTAACGTTCACCAACACATCACAGAGTGCAAATACTGTTCTTTGGAAATTCGGGGACGGCAGCCCGGATTTAACATCATCCGTTACCCCTTTCCTGCATGTATATTTTCTTCCAAAACTAGATACTGCAAAATTAATTATTACCGACATCAATGGCTGTAAGGACAGCACTACCAGGATTGTTACCGTGCAGGGGCCTACTCCTGATTTCAATGCAAATACAACAGCTGGCTGCGCACCGTTTAACGTAATTTTAACAGATGCTTCTGTTTCTGACTCTACTCTTGTTCAATGGACATGGAATTTCGGCGACGGCACTCCAAGCCAGACAGTAGTTATTCCTTCAGTTAATCATACTTATGCTGTATCAGGTTCTTATTCTGTAACTATGACAGTAACTGATAAAAATGGCTGCGTTCAGACTTTGACAAAGCCCAATTATATATTACCAACCTTTCCAACACCTGTTTTTGTTGCCGATAGCTTTGCCTGTAGAAATGCTCTTGTTGCTTTTGATGCTTCAGGAACTACAGCCGTGGCTCCCGCAATTTTCTCATGGAATTTCGGGGATGCTTCTGCCGCAGGTTCCGGCCAGATTACTTCCCATTCATTTACTGCTGATAATACGTACACTGTAAAAATGACTGTAACAGATGTAAATGGATGTATTAATTCAATACAGCATCAAATAATTATTCAGATGCCGACTGCCGCCTTTACTGATTCTGTACTTTTAATAGGATGCGGTGTTACAAATATGCAGTACACCGATCATTCAACCGGATTAGGTATTACAGCCTGGCATTGGAGTTTTGGCGATAATGCTTCTGCAACACAGCAAAATCCTATGCATGCATATACTGTTCCCGGAACTTATACAGTTACGGAGGTTGTTACTAACAGCGCAGGATGCACCGATACATTATCGAACAGCGTTGTTGTACCTGGACCTACCGGAACATTTTCGTTTAACCCTAAAATAGGCTGTCCGCCGCTTACAGTTACTTTTACAGCTGTAAGCCCCACAGCAATATCCTATACCTGGGATTTCGGTGATGGAACGGTAATATCCAATTCGCCTAATTCTGTTGTACAATACACCTATAATTCAGATATTGTCGCTACTCCGGCCCTACTGCTTGGCAGCGTGCTCCCCGACGGCAGCTTTTGTCAGATCCCGGCTCCAACAGCAGGGCAGATAACTGTTATAACTATTTTACCTGTAATTAAAATAAATGCAAGTGATACTTCGGGGTGTTTTCCGCTTACTATTAACTTCAGCGATGGTTCTACAATTCCGCCTGGAATTCCCGGTGATTCAATTATTGGATGGAGTTGGAATTTCGGGGATCCTTTATCTGGAGGTAATAATACTTCAACCATTAAAAATCCAACACATGTTTTTCAGCAGCCGGGAACTTACCAAGTAAGTTTATTAGTAAAAACCATGGGAGGCTGCACAAGCAACAATTTAGCCCAGCCTTATAAAGTAACTGCTTATCCGTTCCCGATAGCAGCATTTTCTGTGAATGCTACTAATATTGAGCTTCCATTTGATCAGATGGTTTGTAATAATCAATCAGCAGGGGCAGTAACTTATCTTTGGAATTTTGGAGATGGTTCTGGCTCAACCTTAACTAATCCGAGCCACCTTTACACGTCAGTTGGTGTTTTTCCAATACAGCTTTTTGCGGCTAATCAGTTTGGCTGCAAGGATACTGCTGTATCTTCTGTTACAACAAATGCTGATGTTACTTTTCCGAACGCATTTACACCCAATCCGCAGGGATCAGGCAACGATGGATTTTACACAATGTTCAGCTTGGATAATGATATTTTCTTTCCTTACACTTCTGGCGTTGTTGATTATAGATTTGAAATTTTTGACCGCTGGGGAGAAAAAGTTTTTGAATCTTTTGATATTAAAAAAGGCTGGGACGGCTTTTATAAAGGGAAATTATGCCAGCAGGATGTGTACATCTGGAAAGCTTATGTAAAGCTGAATAATGGAAAAATATTTGACAAGCAGGGTGATGTTACATTACTGCGATAAGTCCTCCTGCCAAGAAAACTCTCAACACCACCTCCGTATTTGTACTTGATACTCTCTGCTATACATAGGTAAACTCTTTATGTATTTAGGTAATATAGATACCTATATAGGTAACAGCTTCATGTATATCGGTAAGACAGTTACGCGTATCGATAACAGCCAAATCTATATGTGAAAGCCCGTTATGTATATCGCTAAGGCCATTATGCATATGTATAAGGCAGTTATCTATATTAATAGCCGTTTTATTCATATGTGTAAGGCGGTTATCTAAATTGATAATCGCCTGATGTATATCGGTAGCGGCTTAATGCAGGTATGCAGCTGCTTTAAGTATATAAGTAAGGCAGTAATGTACGTAGACATTGAACTTCTGTATAATTACATTTAAATAGCTGTTTTATAATATTTTATGCTGAAATAAATCCTAAATTCTTACAGATTTTCAATTAAAATACTGTCATGCAGAAGAGCTTGCTTTTAGTAATGAGGGTCTTGTTTATTTTGGGGAAGCTCCTTTCTTTACTCCCGAAAAAAGAAGAGATTCAGAATGAACATTAGGATATTAATGAAAAGGGCTTCTTAGAATTCTATCCGGTACCCGCCGTAAGGAAACAAACCGAATTGATATTCAGTTTGAATGGTTTTCGAATCAGAATTATAGGATTGCCTGAGAATATTTTTTGTATCGAATATATTTTCAACAGTTACAAATAAACTCTGAGAGGTTTTTTTTCTGTTTGTTTTAAACGATAGCTTAACATCAAATCTGGAGTAGTCTTTAAATCGTTGTGAAAATGCTTCTTTGTCGTTGTAAACAGCTTCCTGTGCAAGAATTGATTTTTGTAAATCTATCGGTGTAAACCTGTTTCCGCCTGCCTGTGTATATTTCAAATCAAGTAAAATAGATTTGTTTTTGCTCTTTCCTAAAGCTAATTCATATCCTGCAAGTGCATTAAACACATAGCCTCCGTCATAACTTGTATGGTATTCAATATTGTTGCTCCCTTTATATTTTGACTGATATATAGATGTTGTTGCTAAAAAATAATAATGTTTGCTGAAGAATTTTTCAAAAGTAAATTCAATGCCGTAATTTTTGCCTGTTCCCTTATTCACCAATGTATCAATAAGGGTAAGCCCCTCCAAAGAATTGCCTTCATTGATCATTGAGAATGATGAATTTAGATTTTGCTGTACAGGTATATTATATAAATATTGATAATATGTTTCGAATTTGAATCTCATTCCGTTAGCAAAATTATAATCGTAATTTAAAATAACATGCTGGCTTTTTGAAAAATCTAAATTTCGGTTGCTTCTGTAATAGCTGTCGGAAGCTGGTACATAATTTTTATAAAAATAATATATAGTCGGCTGCATTTGGCTGTGTACTCCGTATCCGATACTGAAAGCCTGTTTCGGAGAAAGCTTAAAACGGGCTCCTAAACGGGGTTCAACCGCCCAGGTATTGTTTAGTAAAAAATATTGGTAATGAACTCCGCTGTTGATTGTGATTTTTTCAGAAGGGCGGTACTGCCATTCAACAAAGGATTGCATCAAACCGGCTGACGATTTATTTACATCCAGCTGGGTAATATATTTACTATAAGAAGAATAATAAACATACGAATGAGCATTAAATAAAATAGTTTGATAAATTGCGCCTATTTTAACTAAGTGACTTGCGTTTATTTTATCAGTAACTGAATAGTTGGCTATAATATTTCCTTCAGTTGATTTGTTGCCTGCATAGCGGAATTTAGAAATATCAACAGGCGAAAGTGTATCAACAGTAACATCAAAATCGCTTGCTGAAGCGGATAATGAAAGTTTTCCTGAAATATTACTTTTGAAAAAATATGTATGAGAAAGTCCGGCAGCACCCATGCTTGATTTGAAAACCAGATCCTGCCCTTTTGAGGTGAATGACCAATCACCCTTTTTCTGCTGGCTGTCTAATAAAGATATTTTACTGATGCCGCCGATTCCCCAAAAAGTAAAAATGCCCGATTTTTCGGTTGGTATATTTATTTTGTATGATAAATCCTGGTATTGAGGGCTTCCGGAAACACCGAATGAAATTCCTAATTTATTAAAAACCTCTAAAGTTGAATAGCGGTAATTTATAATATAGGAGCTGCCTTGCTTTTTAGATATGGGCCCTTCAGCACCCAGTTCAATGCCATTGATACCAACCTGTCCGGTAAATTCAGTTCTTTCATTATTGCCGTTGCGTAATTTCAAATCAAATACTGCAGCCATTTTATTGCCGTATTCAGCAGGAAATGCACCGGTTAAAAAATCGCAGCTGCCCAGCTGATTGCTGTTAAGCATACTAACGGGCCCGCCAGTAGCACCTTGTGTTGAAAAGTGATTTGGATTTGGAATATCAACGCCCTCTAAACGCCACAATACACCGAGTGGTGAATTCCCGCGCACAATAATATTATTTTGTGCATCGTTACCTGATGATACTCCTGCATAATTAGAAACCATTTTACTTGGATCGCCTCTGCTGCCTGCATAACGGTTAGCTTCTTCGGCTTGAAAATTTCTTGCGCTTACAGAAACCAAATCATTATTCGCTTTTGATTTATCTTTTTCTGCAACAATTTCAATTGTTTGAGATGAATATACTTTTTCTCGGAGTTCAACGGTTAGTACAATTTCTTTGCCTGAGGTTAAAATGAGGTTGTTTAATATTGTTTCTTCGTAGCCGATAGAGGTTACTTTAAGAGCGCGTCTGCCCACAGGCACTTTTTCAATACGGAATTTGCCATCCACATCAGTGGTTGAACCTATTAATGTATCGCTGTTTAAAAGAAGTATGTTTGCACCGAAAATCGGGGACTTTGAGTCTATATCTATTACGCGGCCTCGAATAGTCTGCGTGTAGGTTTGTGAAATACAGTTTTTAATGCTGCATAAAATCAAAATTATGAGGAGGCCTTTTTTCATTTCAGGCTGCAAATATAACGTTTGATTTTTAATAGTGTATGGATGAATAAAAACTTCCCGGATCTAATTAAATTTAAAATCGGAAGGGTGAAAAAAACGTAATTTCGCAAAAAATAGTTGTGTTTTCAGGATGAGAAATGACTGAAGACTTCTTTTACACCAGTATCTTTTTTTGAAATTATATATATGAATAAAATAAAATTATCAGTTGTTTCTTATCTGAATTCAAAGCCCTTTCTTTTTGGCTTGGAGCATTCCGAATTGCTTAATAATATTGATTTATCTTTGGATGTGCCATCCGTGTGTGCGCAAAAATTAATTGAAGGGAAAGTTGATATAGGTTTGATTCCGGCTGCCGTACTTCCTAAATTAAAAGAAAAATATATTATCAGTGATTACTGCATAGGTGCCTTAGGTAAAGTAGCATCAGTAATGTTATACAGCAATGTGCCTTTAGATCAGATTGAAAACGTTCTGCTGGATTATCAGTCGCAGACATCAATAACATTGATAAGGATTTTAGCACGGTATTTTTGGAAAATCAGGCCTCAATGGATTCCAGCAGCAGCCGGATATGAAAATAATATCAATGGTAATACCGCAGCAGTTATTATCGGCGACCGCACGTTTGGGATGGAAAATACCTATTTGTATTCTTATGATTTAGCTGAAGAATGGCAGAAGTTCACCCAGCTGCCATTTGTATTTGCCTGCTGGACATCAAATAAAAAACTGCCTGAAAGCTTTATCAGTGAATTTAACAAAGCGCTGAAATATGGGATTGATAACCGCTCGTTATTAATTGAAGAATTGAATAAAAAAAATATTTACCCCACAGACATAGGAACTTACCTGAACCAAAACATTAACTACGATTATGATGATGCTAAAAAAGAGGCGCTGTCGCTGTTTCTGAGTTATATCCCAAAACTCGAGCAAATAATTCAACCAAAATGACATTTACAGCTTTTTTTTAATGTAATTTCAAATCTTATGTGAGATATGACTTTTTTTATTAAGTTTGCACTAAGTAAAAAAAGGACAGTCTTTTGATTCATTTTTTTTAAATTTTTTTATTCAATTTAATATATCAGTTATGATAAAAAAAATAATGTATTTGTCGGCTCTATTGATATTCTCAATAAACTCCGTTTCAGCTCAAAAAAATGTTTTAGAAAAAAGCGAAGATCAGGTAAAGTTGTTTAATGCTCAGCAGCGCTTTTTTGCAGGAGATTATAAAGGTGCCCTAATTGTTTATTACGACCTGCTGAAAAGCAAACCTACTGATGCAAATGTTATTTTTCATATTGCTGAATGTAATTTTGGAATGGCAAAATATGCTGAAGCATTAGAAAATGCAAAAAAAGCTGAAGCCATTGACCCTAAAGCGAATGAGGGGCTGTCTCTGCTGCTTGGTAAATTGTATCACATGAATGCAGATTTGGAAGGGGCGCTTAAAGAATTTACCGCTTATAAAGCTTTAGTTGGCGAGGGTAAAAAAGCAAAAGACAGTGACGTAGATGTTTACATTGCCCAGGTAAAAGTTGCAAAAGATTTAATGGCAAAAGCATTAGAAGTTAAAGTTGATAATGCCGGCGATGTTATTAATTCAGAATATGATGATAAAACGCCTTCTATTACTGCCGACGGCAAAACAATGATTTTTACTTCGAGACGTCCGGGTAGATCAAGCGCATTAGACATTGAAGGTGATAAAAAATATTTTGAAGATATATATATTTCAAGATGGGATTCTATCAAAAAAAATTGGAGAGATGCTGAACTGCTTCCAGGCTCTATTAATACTGAAGGCCATGATGCTTGTTCAAGTATTTCACCTGACGGTAAATCGCTTTTTATCTATAAAAATGATATTGACGGCGAATCAAGAGGCGGCGATATTTATATTGCAAAATTAAGTTCTTCCGGAAAATGGGGCGCACCTAAATCTTTGGGATCGCCTGTAAATACTACCTTTTTTGAAGGAGGAGCATGCATCTCGCCTGATGGAAATACACTTTATTTTGTAAGCGAGCGTCCAGGAGGATTCGGCCATGCTGATATTTATACTTCCAAACATTTACCTAACGGTGAATGGGATAAACCTGTAAACCTTGGAAAAGATATTAACACTGCTGAAGATGAAGGCGGTATTTTTCTTGCTCCTGATGGAAAAACCTTGTTTTTCAGTTCAAACAGTTCTAACTCAATGGGAGGCTATGATATTTTTAAAACCGTAAATGAAAATGGTAAATGGTCGATCCCTTACAATTTAGGCTATCCAATAAATACTGTTGCCAATGATATGAATATGACCTTAGCTGTTGACGCACAAACCGGCTATTTTAACAGCGACAGAAAAGGCGGTTTAGGTGATATTGATATCTATAAAGTAGATTTATCAAGTTATATGGTTCTTGAAAAAGAGATGAAACGTAAACCGATTGAAACAGGTCCTGCTATGGCTATTCTGAAAGGTACAATTTTTAATGCATCAGAAGGAAAAGCAATGGCCGTTGAGGTTGTTATTTATGATGAGGCTGGTGCAAAAGTTGGCAGCACAATGTCAAGCGATGGAAGCGGTGAGTATTTTATTACGCTTCCGGCCGGTAAAACTTATTTGGTTAAAATAGATTCTGAAGGTTATAAAGCTATTGATGAAAAGGTGGAAGTTACATTAGCTAAAACAGGTGCAACTACTATTGTAAAACACTATTTGTTATATAAAAAATAGATTTAATTTATTGATTTTTTTGAAAAGGGTTTTACGATAAGTGAAACCCTTTTTTTGTTATAAAGAATAAATAATGATTATGGTTTAATATTATTCTATCCTTTACTTATTTCTGCTTGATTAGTAAGTTCTCAATAAATTAAAACAAGAAGCTTAGGGCTTGGAATCTGTATCTGGATTCGCAGTCTAAATCCTTTACTTTGTGCTTCTCAGTGTCTTCTGAATGTATCTCTGTGTAATTTTTTGTTACACAGAGTTTCACAGCGGATTCACTCTGAGAACCCTAGAATACTGAAAGTGAAGTTTTTTTTGCAGCTGAATAATGGCTGCTGCATTGATTGAATGAAGATGCAGTGTTAACTGATAAATTGAAATCTACCAAATCTTCACTCTCAGGCTGTCGGGGCGGTACATAGCATTACCCGGTTTTATGCTGAATGCGGTGTAAAAGTCGTAAATATCGGAAAGAGGGCCGTTAATACGGAATTCAGCAGGGGAGTGCTCATTGCTCATTACCTGCTTTACTTCAGCAGCATCCGTCTGCTTCACCATCCAGGCATATCCATAAGATAAAAAATAACGCTGTGCCGGAGTGTAACCATTGATCAGCTCTGTTGACTGTCCCTGCTTTGTTTTCTTAAAGGCTTCATATCCCATTATCACACCGCCTAGGTCAGCAATGTTTTCACCCTGCGTATTAGCTCCGTTAATATGCAGGCTGTCGAGAATAGAATAATTATTGAACTGCCTCACAATTAATTTTGTTTTGGCAACAAATTTTTCCCTGTCTTCTTTTGTCCACCAATCTTTTAAATTTCCTTTTTCGTCATATAAACTTCCTTGGTCATCAAAGCCGTGAGTAATTTCATGGCCGAATGTAGATCCTCCTATTACACCATATAATACAGCATCATCCGGCATTCTGCCTTCAAAACCCGGCACAATAATATTGCATGCCGGAACAACAATTTCATTATTTGTAGGATCGTAATAAGCATTGTAAGTCTGAGGAAACATGTTCCATTCGCTGCGGTCAACCGGTTTTCCGAATTTGTTTATCATATAATTATAGTCCCATTTGCTTACGGCAAAAGCATTCTGCACATAACTGTTCCGGCTGATTTCGAGGGCAGACATATCTTTCCATTTGTCGGGATAACCGACTTTCATATTGATTTTATTGAGTTTGCTCAATGCTTTTTCTTTAGTAACTTCTGTCATCCAATCTAATGTTTTAATATGTGAGGCATATACATCGCGGATGTTGTTTCCTATTTCAAGAAGTTTTTCTTTGGTACCCTTTGGTAAATATTCTTCCACATAAATTTGGCCGATTAATTCTCCCAGTGCGCCATTTGTGCTTTCTGTGATTTTTTTCCAGCGGGGTTTCTGCTGTTTTACACCGTCAAGAACTGTGGCATAAAAGTGGAAATGCTCTTCTTCAATTTTTTTGTTTAAACAGTCTGCAAAATCATTTAACAAAGTCCATTTCAAATATGTTTTCCAATGAGCAATACTTGTTTTTTTTAAGCTGCTTTCCAGAGCGGTAAAAAATTCAGGCTGACCGACTATAAGCGTATCTGCCTTTGTTAAGCCAAGTGCAGTAAGTACTTCCGGCCATTTAATGGAGGGGATTAATTTGCTTACCTCTTCAAGAGGCATTTTATTGTAATTTTTGTAAGGGTCGCGCAAATCGGCCATTTTGCGGCTGGCTTTGGCAATAGCTGTTTCCAGTTTCATAACATTTTCGCTGTTTTGAGAAGCCGTTTTTTCATCAGTGCCGATTAGTTGAAACATTGATTTAATATGCTTCACGTATTCCCCTCTGATACCGGTTGTGCGGGTATCAGTATTAAAATAATAATCCCTTTCAGGAAGTCCTAAGTGACACTGAGTAATATATGCCATGTTCTTTGAACTGTTTTTTTCATCACGGTCAACGCTGAATCCAAATAAGGTTGTTACACCCATTGTCTGGAGATGAATAGAAGCATTGAGTAAATCCTGGATGTTTTTCACTGCATCTATTTTAGCAAATTCATCATTCAATGGCGAAATACCTGCCTTTTCAATACCGGCAGTATCCATTCCGCTGAAATAAAAATCGCCTATTTTTTGTTTATTGCTTCCTTTCGCAGACTGCGCAGAAACAGACGATTCACATATTTTACGAACCGATTGATTGATGGTATCATTTATAGTTCTGAAAATGCCGTTGCTGTTTTCGGAGGCTGGAATTGGATGATTCTTAAACCAAGTGTTATTCGCAAACAGGTAAAAGTTTTTGCCCGGTGAAACAGAAGAGTCAATATGTTCAATAATGGGGTCAGATATTTTAACGGAAGATTCTGATTTTTTTGCGGAATTGCTGCAGGCATCTAAAAATAAGGCAAAAACTGTAGCTGATAGGAATAAATTTTTTTTCATTTCTTTTAAAATCTTATTTTTATTGGGTTTCGGGGCTGGATAGCCTTTAGAGTGCTGCTTTGCCGAAAAAAATTATTTTGTTAATTGTTTAAATACATCTTCTAACCGCTGCTCTTCTTTATGGAGGGTGAGAACAGCCATCCCGTTTTTAACAGCATATTGAAAAATATCGGTGCGTATATCTTTAGTTGCCGCAGCTTCTATCTGCCAGATATTTTCTTTCAGATTTTTAGCATCCAGCACTCCTTCAATAGTTTTTAATGAAACAGCAGTTGCTGCTTTATCAAACTCAACTGTTATAAATTGTTTATCTGCATCCTGCGAATGCTGCAGCACTGAGGTAACATCATCAGCAACTATTTTTCCGTTGTTGACAATGATAACGCGGTCGCATACGGCCTCTACCTCCTGCATTATATGTGTAGAAAAAAGCACTGTTTTGTGTTTGCCGACTTCAATAATAAGATTGCGGATTTCAGCTAATTGATTGGGATCTAATCCTGTTGTAGGCTCATCTAATATCAGCACTTTGGGATCATGAATCAATGCCTGTGCAAGTCCTACACGCTGGCGGTATCCTTTTGAAAGAGCTCCTATTTTCTTTTTCTGCTCTGCCTGCAGCCCGGTCATTTCAATCATTTCGGCGATGCGTGATTTTACATTTTTTAGATGGTGCAAGCCGGAAATAAATTCTAAATATTCTTTCACATACATATCCAGGTAAAGCGGATTGTGCTCGGGAAGGTAGCCGACGTTTTTACGGACTTCTAAACTTTCTTCGGCAATATCATAACCGCAGACAGAGGCCGTGCCTGCTGTTGCAGGAATAAAACAAGTCAGGATTTTCATCATGGTAGATTTGCCTGCGCCGTTGGGACCAAGAAAACCAACCACTTCAGCAGTTTTTACTTCAAACGAAACATTGTCTAGAGCACGCTGTTCGGAATATATTTTTGTGACGTTACTTACTTTTATTGACATTTTTCTTTTCCCTTTTATTCAGTACCCATTACAAATAAACTAAACACCTGCAAAGCTAATTCTTTTTGATAAATTTGATGCGTCAAAAATACTAATTACTAAATAACGATTAATCAATAATTAAATTTGAAAGGTGTAGTAATAAAATCTACAGGAAGCTGGTACACTGTTTTAACAGAAACCAAAGCAATTGTGGAATGCGGTATCAAAGGCAAGTTTCGTATCAAAGGAATAAAAACTACCAATCCTATTGCTGTGGGCGATAAGGTGGAGTTTGAAATGGAGGCCGATGGGAGAGGGGTTATACATAAAATTGAAGAACGAAAAAATTACATCATCCGCAAGTCAATTAATTTATCAAAGCAGTCGCATATACTTGCTGCTAATCTTGATCAGGCATTTTTAGTTGTTACACTTGCTTCACCGCGTACATCAGCCGGATTTATTGACCGGTTTTTATTAACTGCCGAAGCCTATCATATTCCTGTAAGCATTATATTTAATAAGGTTGATTTAGCTGAAGCAGATATTCAATTTATGAAAGAATTGGATGAGTTTATCAGCATTTATAAGAAAATAGGATATCCCTGTTATAAAGTTTCGGCAGTAAAAAAGCTGCATATTGATTTGCTGCAAGAATTAACGAAAGATAAAATCACTTTAGTATCGGGTCATTCAGGTGTTGGTAAATCCACGCTGGTAAATGCGATGGATATTAACCTGGATTTAAAAACAGGCGAAATTTCAGATGCACACTCTAAAGGAAAACACACTACCACCTTTGCAGAAATGCATCCGCTGGCATACGGCGGATTTATTATTGATACACCCGGCATTAAAGAGTTAGGTCTTGTGGATATGGAAAAGGAAGAAATAGCAGATTATTTTCCTGAAATGCGCGCAATAAAAAACCAATGTAAATTCAATAACTGCCTTCATTTGAATGAACCTAAATGCGCCGTTATTGATGCTGTTTCAAATGGCGGTATTGCAAAATCGAGATATAGCAGCTATGTGGGTATTTTGAACGGCGAGGAATTAGAAACTGTTTACCAATAATCATGAAGGTAGTAATACAGCGGGTTACACAGGCATCAGTAACCATTGATGGGAAATTAAAAAGTTCAATTGACCTGGGATTGCTTGTTTTACTGGGTATTGAAGATGCAGATACACTGGAAGATATTACCTGGCTGAGCTCTAAAATAATAAACCTTCGTATTTTTAATGATGAGAATTCTGTTATGAATTTATCACTGAAAGATGTGAAGGGTGCACTGCTTCTTATTTCCCAGTTTACGCTGCAAGCATCAACAAAAAAGGGAAACCGCCCTTCCTATTTAAAAGCAGCAAAAGCCGAGACTGCTGTTCCGCTGAATGAAAAAATGATTCTTCAATTACAGTTTGATCTAGGGAAACAGATACAAACAGGAGTTTTTGGCGCCGACATGAAAGTAAATCTTTTGAATGACGGGCCTGTTACCATTATTATCGATACAAAAAACAGGGAATAAAATTTTCGGTTTCCTTTCTGGCTCCTGTTAACTCATTGTTTCAAATCTTTTTAAAACTCTGCTGCAGGATTGTCTTAATTTTTTTATATTTGCTTTACCGCATTAAAGCTGTATTAAGCATATTATTGAACTTCAGATTATTTTAGTTTAAAGTTTAAATACTTCAAAATATGTGAGCGATTATGAAACACATTTACAAGCTCATTTTACTTTTTTTATTTTTAGGGAATTGCTCCTTTGCGCAGATTGCCACAACCTTTATGCGGCTTGCTACAGCACCGGGAATGAACGGTGGATTATCGCTTGCGGAAACAAGTGATGGCGGTTTTGTAGGGGCCGGGCAGCAGCAGGCGGGAAGTGCCGGCGGATGCGATATATATGTTTATAAAGTAAATAGCTGCGGTTACCTGCAATGGGAAAAACTATTCGGCGGTGCAGGAGATGACGGCGGGAAATATGTACAGCAGACAGCCGACGGAGGATATATTGTAGCCTGTTTATATAACAGTGTTTATGATGTAATGTTATTAAAGCTTGATGCCTCGGGCAACTTGCAATGGTCGAGGGTATATACGGCAGGCTACGGCCTTTTTGTTCAGCAGACAAGCGACGGCGGCTTTATATTAAGCGGGTTTTCAGCTGCCGGCGCATTTGGGGGGAATGATGTTATACTAATTAAAACAGATGCGAATGGCAATACACAATGGATAAAAAATTACGGGGGAGCTGGGAATGAATGGGGGAATTATGTTGAGCAGACAAGCGACGGTGGATATATAGTAGGCGGTTATACTTCCAGCTATGGGGCAGGCAGTACAGATCTTTTTTTAATGAAGTTAAACAACGCCGGGACTATCCAATGGTCGAAAACATACGGCGGCGCTGCCGGCGAAGGAAGCAGTTCCTGGGGAATTTCGGCTCAGGCAACTAGCGACGGCGGTTATATGGTCTGCGGTAACACGGGAAGTTACGGGGCCGGAAGCAATGATATTTTACTTGTTAAAACCGATAATTCAGGTAATCTTCAATGGTCAAAAACTTACGGCGGAACTGCAGATGACCAGCCCCGTTTCGCTCATCAGATCAGCAACGGCGGCTATATTATCTGCGGTTACACTACAAGTTTCGGGCATGGGGATTTGGATGCCTATTTATTAAAAACCGATGTTTCAGGTAATCTCCTTTGGTCAAAAGCCTATGGTGATGCTGCTTATGACAAAGGTGAAATGGTAAGGGAAGCTCCTGATAAAGGATTTGCGCTTTCCATGATAACACTTAATTTCGGAGCCGATTATTACGACCCTGTTTTTATGAAAACCGACAGTATGGGAGTTGTCGGCTGTCACGAAGCAAACTGTGCCACTGTAGTTACTAATGTAAGCCCTGCTGTAGGTACCGGCATGCAGGAAGTTGATCCGGGAATTACTGCCACAAATCCGCCTATTGCAGCAAATAATTATTCAGCAGCGGATAATTTTATCTGCCTGCATTGCGGCATCATCCCTACTTTTACTCAAAGCAGCACTACTGCCTGTATCGGAAATACCATTAACTTTTATAATACCACTTCGCCGGGAGCAGCCTGTACACAATGGTTTGTGAACGGCCTAAACCAGGGCGTGCATGATACGCTGTCTCTTATCTTTAGTTCATCAGGGATACAAAGAGTGCAGCTTGTTGCATCCTGCGGTAATTCAACCGACACCAATACTGTTGCAATCAACATTCTTGCACATGATGCACCTGCTGCCACTTTCAGCAATACTTCCGTTTGCAATGGCAGTCCCACCCAGTTTACCGACCATTCCACCAGTACCTCAGGAACCATCAGCGGCTGGTCATGGAATTTCGGAGACGGCAGTTCTGCCAATACCAATATAAGTCCGGCTTATGTTTATACCAATCCGGGAGTTTACACTGCGATATTAACAGTAACTACTACTTTCGGCTGCAGTGATACTGCTATGCGGAGTATTACGGTGCATTCGGTGCCTCATGCGCAGTTTGATACAGTGATTGTATGCCGGGGCGATTCAATACAATTTAATGATTTATCAACTATTACGGCACCCGATGTAATCCAATCACGCACCTGGAATTTCGGTGACGGCAGTCCGATTAATCATACTCAAAATCCGCTGCACGGCTATGTGCTTCCGGGGACTTATACTGTTTCTTTGCTAATGGTTTCAAATTTCGGATGCCGCGATTCAATCACGCATTCGCTTATTGTTAATCCCCCTATACATGCAACTGCGGGGTTCGGCAGCAGTTCATTATGCACCGGAGGAAACATCACGCTGGGAGGGAGTCCAACTGCTGCGGGCGGACAGGCTCCATATACTTATACGTGGCTTCCTGCTGCTGGCTTAAACAATGCTTCAGCTGCTAATCCTGTTGCAACAGTGAGCGCGAACACCACTTATTCAGTAATAGTAAGGGACTCAAAAGGCTGCCAGAGCAGAGATTCGGTGCATCTGATATACAGCGCAATTGGCCCACATGCCGATGCAGGATTCGGTCATGCCTCCTTATGTTCAGGCGGTAATATTCTTTTGGGCGGCGCTCCTACGGCTTCGGGCGGAACAGCTCCTTATACTTATGCCTGGCTTCCGGTAACGGGATTAAATAATGCTTCGGCTTCAAATCCTACAGCTGTTATTACGGCCAATATTACGTATGCGGTAACTATTGTGGATGCTGCAGGCTGCCAGAATATCAGCACTGTTTCGGTTACTTATAATGTTCCCGGGCCTTTTGCCGATGCAGGATTCGGAAGTAATACCTTGTGTACAGGCGGTACCGTCCTTTTGGGAGGTGCTCCAACAGGAACAGGCGGCACAGCTCCTTATACCTATAACTGGCTGCCGGCTGCGGGCTTGAATAATGCCACGGCATCTAATCCGGCAGCAGTGGTTACAGCTAATACTTTTTATGTGGTTATTGTTACTGATGCTACAGGCTGCCAGAATTTAGATTCGGTTCATATTTTATTTAACGCTTCAGGCCCCCATGCCGAAGCGGGTTTCGGACTAAATACTTTATGCACCGGCGGAACAATTATTTTGGGAGGTGCGCCTACTGCTTTCGGCGGTACATCGCCTTATACTTATTCATGGCATTCAAGCGCTGGCATAAATGATACTTCGGTTTCAAATCCGACAGCTTCAATAACTTCTAACAGTAATTACTATGTTATAGTAAGGGATGCAGGAGGCTGCCAGGATATTGATTCGGTTTCATTGACGTATAATGCTTCAGGGCCTTTTGCCGATGCAGGTTTCGGGCATAATGCTATCTGCACAGGCGGAACAGTTCTTTTGGGAGGGAACCCTACCGGCAGCGGGGGTGTATCGCCATACAGCTATACCTGGATGCCGGGTGCTGGTTTAAGCAGCATTGCAATTGCCAATCCTACTGCAACTATAATAGCAAATACTTTTTATGTGGTGGTTGTTACCGATGCAGGCGGCTGTCAGAATTTAGATTCGGTTCACCTTTTATTTAATTCTAACGGCCCTCATGCTGTGGCAGGGTTCGGCAGCGGTACTATCTGCACAGGCGGAACAGCACTGCTTGGCGGTACGCCGACTGCATCGGGCGGCACAGCCCCCTATACGTATTCATGGGTTCCGGGAGCGGGCATAAATATCACTACGGCTTCTAATCCTACCGCATCCATAACTTCTAACAGCACCTATGCTGTAATTGTAACTGATTCGCTGGGCTGTGAGGATATTGATTCTGTTTCATTGACCTTTAATGCTTCCGGGCCTCATGCAGAAGCAGGCTTCGGCAATAACACTTTATGCACAGGCGGAACTATTATTCTGGGCGGTGCGCCAACCAGCTCGGGCGGAACGACCCCTTATACCTATTCTTGGTTTCCGAGTGCAGGTTTAAATACTACCTCGGCGGCTAATCCAACAGCTACTGTAACATCCAACAGCGCTTATTATGTGATTGTAAGAGACGGCGCCGGCTGCGAAGATATTGATTCGGTTGCACTCACCTATAGTTCAAGCGGGCCGTTTGCCGATGCGGGTTTCGGCCAAAATACTATCTGTACCGGCGGAACTGCGCTTTTAGGAGGCAATCCTTCCGCAAGCGGAGGTGCATCGCCTTATAGTTATACCTGGATGCCGGGGGCTGGCTTAAACAATATTACTGCGTCAAACCCGACAGCTTCCATTACTGCAAATACTTTTTATGTTGTGGTGGTTACCGATGCCGGCGGCTGCCAGAATTTAGATTCGGTTCATCTTTTATTTAATTCGAACGGCCCTCATGCCGAAGCAGGTTTCGGCAGTAATACCTTATGTTCGGGCGGCCTGATTATCCTTGGCGGAGCGCCTACGAGCTCGGGCGGTACGGCTCCTTATACTTATTCGTGGCAGCCGGGTAATAATTTAAACAGCCAGATTATCCCAAATCCGATTGCTGCAATAACAGCTGATTTTGCTTATTATTTAATTGTTACTGATGCGGCCGGCTGCGAGGATATTGATTCGGTTGCAGTAACCTATCATGCAGGCGGGCCTTTTGCCGATGCGGGATTCGGAAGTAACAGCATCTGCACAGGAGGTACAGTGCTTTTGGGAGGTACTCCTACAGGAACAGGCGGAACATCGCCATACGGCTATGCATGGATACCTGCTTCGGGTTTAAACAGCACTTCTATTTCTAACCCGACCGCTTCAATAACTGCCAACCGTACTTATACGGTAACGGTAACGGATGCCACGGGCTGTCAGAACCTTGATTCGGTAAATCTTTTATTTAATTCGAACGGGCCTTATGCCCATGCAGGCAATGGCAGCAATAATTTATGCACGGGAGGCACCTTACAGCTGGGCGGCAGCCCATCGGCGTTAAGCGGCACATCTCCATACACTTATACATGGGTTCCGGCAGCGGGTTTAAGCAATGCCAATGCTGCTAATCCGTATGCGGTGGTAACTGCAAATATTATTTATTCATTAATTATTATTGATGCGGCAGGCTGTGAGGATATTGACTCTGTTGCCGTTACTTTTAATCCGGCCGGGCCTCATGCCGATGCCGGTGCAGGAAGCGGAGCGCATTGCAAAAACCAGGACTTTTTGCTTGGCGGTACTCCTTCGGGAACAAGCGGCACTCCGCCATATACCTATTCATGGATTCCGGCAGGAGGATTAAATAATACGTCGATTGCCAACCCCTGGGCTTTGGCTGTGGGGGTTAATACTATTTATTATCTTACGGTAACGGATGCAGCAGGCTGTATAAATATTGATTCGGCTTCGGTTGCCATGCTGGGCAACGGACTTACTGCCGACTTTTCGGCCAGTCCGGTTTCGGGAATTGATCCGCTGTCGGTTTATTTTACCAACCTCAGCACAGGCAGCAGCCTTACTTATCAGTGGCTGTTTGATGAAGGGCATACCTCCACCGATATAAACCCTTCTCATATATTTTATAATACCGGCGACAGCGCAAAAGGATATGTTATTACTCTTATAGCAACGGATATTCACGGCTGTATTGATACTGCAACACTGCAGACTATACGGGTGGATCCAGAGACTATTATTATTTATCCGAATGTATTCAGTCCGAACGGCGACGGGATCAATGATGTTTTCAACTTTACTTTAGGGAATATAAATTTTGTTTCGGCCGGTATTTTTAACCGCTGGGGCGAAAAAATGTATGAATGGAGTACCGGAGGTTCGGGCTGGGACGGAAGAACTATGGCCGGAGTTCCTGCTTCGCCGGGGACTTATTTTTTTATACTCAATATGATTGACAGGCATGGTAATCCGCTTCAGAAGAATGGATCGCTGACGCTGGTGAGGTAGTCATTGGTTCTTTAGACAATTGACAATTGACAATGAGCAATAGTTATTAGGAATTTTTTCTCTCTCGTTGGGTTTCTTAGCATCAATTTTTGTTCTGACGAGTAAAGGCTGCTGAGCCGCTTGCAAGTTTAAAATCATAATTCCTTCTAAAAGTGATAACATGTTGTAACCCTCCCTTTTTTAGTACAGGTCAAAAATAGATATTTTTATTAATTTCATATTCGTTTCCTTTATGGCTTAAATAAATAGTTTGGAATTTTTTTGTTCCGAAATCTTTCAAACGCTGGCCGCAATGCCAAGACCGCACATAACGAAAGCAACAGCATAAAAGAAAAAACAAATCAATGACTACTATTGAAAAGCAGATAATAGAGACTTGGTTCATCAATCACCGAACTAATTTATTGCTCATCAATTCCCTCACCGAAGAAGCATTAAATTATTCTACTTCAAAGCGTGGCGGCGGAACTATCGGACACCAGCTTGCGCACATTTACAATATAAGATTTTGGAAACTTGAGAAGTATGACAAATCATTGATTGCCGACCTCACAACCATTACAGCAGAGGACACAAAAACAATTTCGATGCTCAGAGACTGCCACACACTTTCAGCAGAACGCATTGCTAAAGTTTTAGAGGACGGAATTAAGAAAAACGTTGAAATAAAAGGTTTTAAACGAGGAGTTGTTCCTTTGCTTGGTTATTTTATTTCCCATGAAGGACATCACAGAGGCAGCATTTTACTGACATTAAAAAATTGCGGCTTTAAATTACCTGACGAACTAAAATATGGAATTTGGGATTGGAACAAAATATAAAACCAAAGCCCCCTGACAGCAGGCTTGTTAAATGCGGGCTGACGAGGTAAATTAAACTTTGTTAATTCTAATTATATTTGTGCCGGCGAACAATGAAGTGCTTCCGAATCCAGCACTGAACAAGCCTGCGAAACGGCGGCAGTCATTCAATAATACACTTAAGCAAAACTTATTAATTGTAATTATCAAATAATACAAAACTGACGAATAACACATACTATGATTAATCAAATAAAACAATTCAAAAAAAACGCTCTTGCATTAGAGTTGCTAGAAACATTTACGGAAGCTGATGCCTTGCTGATAGAACAGCTTTTCGAAGAAAAACTGAAGGAAGGTTATAAACATGTAAACATACTCATTAAGGTTAAAGATATGTCAGTGCTGAAAGATATGTCAGTGCTGAAAGATATGGATTTGAAAGGCTTTATACAAGGTGAACTATGGGGCATCAAACACTTTGGCAAAATAGGACGTTGTGCTATGGTATCACATTCGAGTTTAATGGATTCGGTAGTCAAAATTGAAAACAAAGTCCTTCATTTTTTTAATTCTGCCTTGGAAGAAAAATATTTTGATCATACACAATTAGATGAAGCTTTAAAATTCATAACACCTGATGAATAGATCAATACTGCCTGGAGTGCTGATTAAAAGGACGTACACACTTTCATTGTATGCAGCCATCAAAGACGGAATAAAACTAATTATGCCTAGAGCGAGAATAATCATTTATTTTTCAGCAGGGCTGTTTCTTTTCGGCTGCTCTAACAGCCCAAAAACAATAGACAAAGAGCAGGCAGAAAACAATACATTTCAACTGCCTGACAGTTTATTTCCCTTTAAGGACATTCAAAACTCTCTTGTGGTTAATAATTTCTTTCATGACAAAGAAAGTTCCATTCTATACCCGGACTCTTCTAAAAAACAATCTTTTGTAATATTAGACAGCTTGCAAAAGCGAAGACTGCTTTGTCCTATATTGGGAATTGATTCAAACTATGTTACACAATACATGGACGCAAAATTTGTTTCCAAGCAAAAAATGATAGGTGACTTCACCCCTATAATAGTTTGGGTTAATGGAGACGATTATGAAGCATTGATTTATATTCTTCTTGACAAGACACTTAAACCTATTTTACATTTTATAATGAACGGCGGAGGGTGTATTGGGGCGTCAGATGGGCCGGATGCGACACTTGAACTTTGCCCGGTTATTAATTCCTTTTTGAAAGGAAATAAAATTTATTCTTATTCAGTTACAGAATTTGTTATTCCTGATTCCATTAAACAGTCTTCGATTTTTGATTCAATAAATTATATCAGTGATATTCTTCCCTCTGGACAAATAGTTACAAAACGCATTGACAGCACACGATACAATAGGATGTCTAAATGGGGGCTAGGAACAATTTACAACCAAAATAATCATTAAAGCTTTTCGGTAAAACCTTTGCCGGCGGGCGCTAAGCTTTGCTTAGTGTTATTTTGGCTTGCAGGCTTTGCTTACCCTTTTCATCATTCCACATTTTTTTGTGGAATGAAATACAAGCAGATCAAAAGCTTATTAAGAAGAAAATTAAACATTGAAATTAATTGAAAATTTATGAAAAATAAAATATTGATAGGTTGTTATATCGTTATTGCCATTTTAGGGTGCAACGCTCCTTCTCGCACACCTGAACAAAAAACAAATCAAATTAATCCTGCTGTTATAAAAAGCAATATTAAAAACGTAATAAAGCAAGAACAGCTGGTAATGAAAAAAGACCCTGTTTGCGGAATGCCTGTTTGGAAATATTTAGAAGACACTACTATTTATCAGGGGAAAATTTATGGCTTTTGTGGAAAAGGGTGTAAGGATGAATTTGTAAAAAAAACAGAAGATTACATTCATTCAGCCCCAGAAAAAACACCTGCAAAAACAAAAATGTAAAAAGAATTAATCTATTTTGACGTGAGAAAAAAAACAAGGAACCGATAACATTAAATATGCTATTCCTTTGCCGGCACGCTCAAAGGCCGAATGTTCGGTATCTCATATTTGACCGTTATGCATGATGCTGAAAGACGTGCTAAATGAAACAGAATGCAAAAAATAACTTTGAATATAATAAACGGGATAAGCTGAAAACCGGTTAGAGTAAGCAACGAAAAAATAACACAATGAAAAAATTTATGATTGACATCCTTTTACAAGGAATAGACAATGAAACAAGATTGAAATTATTAGCAAGAGAACAAGAAATAATAAAAGAGTGGGAAGATAATGGAACACTGCTGGCTTCTTACATAAAAGGTGACACTGCCGGCATCTACTTGGTTTTAATGGCTGATGACAAATCGGACGCAGACAAAAAACTTTCAACACTTCCTTACTATCCTTATATGAAAATTGAAATTATTACCTTAAGATAAAACCAAACAAATAACACAAAGCAAGCCGAAGTGAAATGATCAGCCTGCTTCTAACAATCAACATTGTAAAACATTGTTTTTTTGCATTTTGGACAGACAGAAGCACTAACGCATAAATGCTTCAAACATTAGCAGCAATTTAACAGTAGAATTATTGGGACGAAAACAAAAATGAATGGCAGACAAAGCTCAGTTGCCGTTCATGGTCAGCCGAAGCATTTGAGTCTGCATCAAAAATAGATCGTTGCAAAAAACTTTCACAGTGGTATGAATAAAATTTTCCATTTGGTTTTTGCCAATTGTAATATTTTAATTTCAGTTACGAAATCGACTGCAGCGCCAAGCCAATTGTTTTGGGGAAGGCCAAAAAGACACTGCCACCAAAGAAAAAGCAGCCAATATTGAAAATAATGATGACAAACTTGATTACGATACGGGAGTATGAAACGAATGATAAAAATGAAGTCATTAAGTTAATAAGTTTAAATACGCCAACCCATTTTGCAGTTGACGAGGAAGAAGACTTAAACAAATATTTAGAATCGGAAATTGAACTTTATTATGTTTTACTATATGACGAAAAAATTGTTGGATGCGGCGGAATTAACTTTGCAGACAACAATACAACAGGAAAAATTAGTTGGGATATATTTCACCCCGGCTATCAAAGAAAATCTTTAGGTACAAAACTATTGAAACACCGCTTAAACAAGCTCAATTCCATTGACGGTATTCAGAAAATTATTGTTAGAACTTCACAGGTTGCATACAAATTTTATGAGAAACATGGCTTTGAACTAATTGAAATTAAAAAGGACTATTGGGCAGCAGGGTTCGATATGTACAATATGGAATATAAACAAAAATGAAAACACTGATGACAAGATAAGCCCGAACTGCTAACAAGTGTTTTGGCAAAAAAACGGACTCAGTACATTAATGAAGTATTGTGCTTTGTATCAAGTTCAGTGCTGGCAGACAGTTTTTAATTCCGAAATCCGCTTCTTAGCCAAGCTGTAAACCGTCAGGGGGAGTTGGAAGCCGACCGGCAGATCAAAGCGGCAGACAACTTTGTCAGTCGAATAATCAAACAAAAAATATTAAATTTGACAACAAAAAATAAATAAAATGGAAAAAAGTAAATTAATTATTTACTGGATTGCCACAGTATTTGTATCATTTGGCATGTTGAGCAGTGGTTTCTTGCAACTGCTTAAAATAAAAGAGGCTTCTGAAATTGTAATCAATTTGGGTTATCCAAGTTACTTTTTAAGCATAATAGGAGTCTGGAAAATTCTTGCTGTAATTGCTATTTTAATTCCTAGATTTCCATTGTTAAAAGAATGGGCTTATGCAGGTTTATTCTTTGTTATGACTGGTGCTTTTGTTTCACATTTGGCATTTGGTAATTACGGGTTAAAAGAGATTGCGGGTCCGCTGATGCAGACATCTTTTATAATATTATCCTGGTATTTCAGACCTTCAAATAGAAAATTAATCATTCAAAAATAAAAATTAATCAAAATGGCAAAAGTTTCAATCTATCTAAATTTTCAAGGAAAAACAGAGGAAGCATTTAACTTTTACAAATCGGTTTTCAAAACTGAATTTTCTGATCCAATTATGAGAATGGGTGACATGACCCCGCCCGAAGGAATGCCGCCGCTTTCAGGCGAAGACAAAAGCAAAGTAATGCATGTAGCTTTGCCCACTTTAAATGGTATAGAAATTATGGGTACTGACAATTTAGAAAGTATGGGACATTTTACAAAAATTGGTAACAACACTACAATCAGCCTTGAACCCGACACTAGAGAGGAAGCAGAAAGATTATTCAAATTATTATCGGACGGCTCTACTGAAACAGCACCTTTGGCAGAACAATTTTGGGGTGCACTTTGGGGCTGCTGTTTAGATAAGTACGGCATACGCTGGATGCTCAATTTTCCTTTAAAAAAATAATTTCAAATGAATATCTTAATCATAGTTTTACTCATATCAGCGGGCATCATTGCCTTGCTTTTAGTAATTGGGCTTTTCACGAAGAAGGAACATTATGTTGAGCATGAAATGATCATCAATGCGCCCCTGAAAAAGGTATTTGACTATGCAAAACTGCTCAAAAACCAGGACGAATGGAACAAAAATGAAAAGGGCGACCCAGCAAAGAAAGAAGAATTCAAAGGAACAGACGGAACAGTTGGATTTATTATAGTATTCAGCGGAAATAAAAATGTCGGTGAAGGACAAAAAGAAATCATGAACATTATTGAAGGGAAAAGTATTGAAACAGAAATGCGTTTTATAAAACCAATGACATTCACTGCCTCTTTAATTATGGACACAGAATCTTTATCTGATAATCAAACCAAAGTAAAATTGAGCCATTACGGTACATTGAATTATCCTAAGAACATAATGATACTTGTTTTTGAAAAACTGTTTGCTAAACAAATGGATATTAGTTTATCAAATTTAAAAAACGTGCTCGAAAAATAATCATTCATTAAAAGTTGCAGCAATTCCAGCTGATCAAGTTTTGCAATCTTAATTGCTGTAGAAAAGTTTTCGCTTGGCACCCGTTCGCTTGGCAGGAAGCTGTTAAACAGCTTTTCCTGATTGTCGTTTTTCATTTGTATGATGCAAATATTTTTATTTTTTTCTTCCCCTCATTTAATAAATAATATCTTTTTATTCAATAGTTTTACATTGACTGTTCAGCAAGCAAATAAAATATCATATAAAAGGCGCATATTCAGCCGTCAGCATTAATCATATGGGCCGCCCATACAACATATCAACCTGCTTTATCATCGTTGCTTTGGCAGCAATGGTTTCGTGCAGACAAAATGAAAACAAAGAGAAAAATGTTAATCCCATTGATAATCTGACAACATCTATAATTTCTAAGGACTCCGTGATTAAAAACGGAAATGTAACTGCAGCTATTTCAACAAACATCGAAAAATTGGGACAGTTACTTGACTTTAAAACGTACAAACCAGCCAAGGTTAAATTCAACTATACTGCTATTGACAACTCTGGACAAAACCAACGGCTGTCAGTTCCCGGACCATCGGACTATTCTTTGCAAGCATTACTTTATTTTGATTCTTTGACTTTTGAAAAGTTCTTAAACTATGACAGGAATGCAGATTATCCATCACCAAATTACAGCCGGGACGAATTTAAATTTGACTGGTTAGACAAAGAGATATTGACAGAGTTGAATAATTCAAAAGAAAATTATCATGGACATCCTGACTTTTTCTTCGGAACAACAAATGGAAAGTTGTGGTATCTTGACAAAAAAATACTCATAAGTAAATGGACAAATTAATGAAGAACAAAATGCCTTTCGCTTAGCTGATTATTAGTGCTTATATTATAAGTCAATAATACATTAATGAAAAATCTCATTTACATTTTTACAATCTTACTTTTTTCGTGTAACTCTAAGCAGCAACACCAAGACATTCTAAAAAATGTGGACGAAATAAAAGTTCAGTATCTTCCGGCCGGCACAATTTTCAAATCATATAAAGACAGCATAGCAATTTCTATTTTTAAAGAAATCATTAATGGTAAAAAAGAGAATATGAAAAAGGACAAATTCATCGGACAAATTCAATTCAACCAAAAGGGGGGGACAGTTTTGACTGCGGCCTTGACACAAGGAGGATGTCAATATATTTATAATTCCGACACGTTTACAACAAGGCTGACATATCGAGTGGGACAGTTCTTAAATGGATTATAATTCTAATGTCACACTCAGGCAAGCTGAGTTGTGTTTTTGAGGATTCATTGATTTTACGCTGCTATAAAATGGATTTACGTCAGGCTTCGGCGACAAAAGGCTGGGATAGAATGGCAGAAGCCCGGCATAAACTCGCTGAAGGCTGGGATAAAATCATTTTTGTCCGGCATAAAATGACTAATTGTTAAGAATAAAATGATTTTAGCCCGGCATAAAATCACAGAAGGCTGGGATAAAATGCCTGAAGTCCGGTCTGAAATTATTTTTGCGCGGCGTAAAACGAAGCGGTAAATGGCAATAGGCTCCCCTATTTGACCGAGAGTTCAAATTACGAAAATGAATAAATGATTAATAATCCGGAATAAAATCTTTTAAATAAGTTACAGCATTCACACATTTTCAAGCTTACGTTTTTTTACATTCCACTGATAAAAACAACAGCTGAAATAAATTATATTTTAATTATTCCTATCTTCAGCCTTTCATTTTTTTATGGACAGGATAACATCCGGATATTTTTATAAAGGGAAATTCAAAATTCAAAATTTCTCTTTTTTTGCTGTTCTCTTTCTTTTGAACAGCCTTTTCAGTTCTTTATATGGTACGGTGCAGCCCCGCTTACAGCTGTCAGAAGTGCACAATCCTAAAATAGACTCGCTTCGGCAGCTTTTAAAAACAGCTCAAAATGATACTTTAAAAGCAAAAATTTATACTGCTCTCACTGAAGAACTTTATGTTACCAACATTGATACAGTTATACCCCTTTGTTTAAAGGCAATACAAATTGCAGATGCTGGTTTGGAAAAAGCCGCAGCTGCCGAAAAAAAATCTTTCCTGGTTACCAAAGCTCTTGCATTAAATAACATAGGCTATGTACATAAATCTCAGGGCGATATTCCCCGTGCTTTAGAATGGTATCACGAAAGCATAAAAATTCAATATGAAATAGGCGACAAAAAAGGAATTGCTACATCGCTCAATAATATAGGTCTCGTTTACCGCATCCAGGGCGATATTCCCAAGGCACTTGAATTAATATTGAAAGGTTTAAAAATTCGGGAGGAGCTGGGCAACCAGGACGATATTGCCAACTCGTTAAATAACATCGGGAGTATTTATCTTGAGCAGGAAGATATTCCGATGGCCCTCGAATGGTATCATAAAAGTTTAAGAATCCGTGAACAGCTGGGCGATAAAAAAGGCATCGGCACTACGCTTAGTAACATTGCTTATGTTTATAAAAAGCAGGCGGAAAATGAGGAGAATCCCGATTCGGTGCGCAGTAAATTCAACAAAGCTTTGGAATGGTATTTCAAAAGTTTAAAAATTAATGAAGAAATAGGTGATAAGCAGGGCATTGCAATTTCGCTTAATAACCTTGGCAGCATGCATGAGAATAAAGCCAAGCGTGAGCAAAGCCCCGATTCTATTGCAGATAATTTAAATAAATCATTAGAATGGTATGATAAAAGTTTAAAACTCCGTGAAGAAATTGCCGATAAACAAGGCATTGCCAATACCCTCAATAATATCGGCGGCATTTATTTTATGCAGGCTTCAGTGCCTTTAAATGCTTCAAAAAGTGCCGAGTTTTTAAAAAAAGCCGAAGAAAATTGCAGGCGCTCTTTAGACATAGCTAAGGATTTGAGTTATCAGGGAATGATACTGAAAGCAAGTCAGACATTGGCCGAAATATATAAAGCAATGGCTAAAGCATCGTACAGCTCAGGTTCTTTAGCAGCGGCAGCAGGCAGGTACAAACAGGCTGTTGATATGCAGGAATTATTTAAAGCAACTTCCGACAGAATAAATAATGTTGAAGCTCAAAAACTAGCCCTCAAAAGGCAGATGCAGTATGAATTTGAGAAAAAAGAAAGTGCAGCTAAAGCAAAGCAGGATAAAAAAGATGCCTTGGCAAAAGAAGAAAAACAGAAACAGGCATTGATAAAAAATTCATTGATTATCGGTTTTACTTTTGTGTTGCTTTTGGTGCTCCTTATTTTTAAAAGTTATCTGCAAAAGCAGAAAGCAAACAAAGAGCTTGCAGAAAAAAATGTTACCATTGAAGAGCAGAAACAGATTGTTGAAGAAAAAAACAAACATATAACAAGCAGTATCCAGTATGCAAAACGCATTCAGTATGCTTTGCTTGCAAGCGATACTTTTTTAAAAAAACAGCTGCCCGAACATTTTGTTTTATACAAACCAAAAGATATTGTCAGCGGTGATTTTTACTGGGCAGCAGCTATAGATGATAAGCTGGTAATGATTACAGCCGATTGCACCGGCCATGGTGTACCCGGAGCTTTTATGAGTTTATTAAATATCTCCTATCTGCATGAAGCAATAATCGAGAAAAAAATTAATTCTCCCGAAAAAATATTAGACTATATCCGCGCCCAGATAATCAATTCCTTAAATCCGGAAGGTTCCGAAGTTGAAAGTAAAGACGGTATGGATGCCGTTTTATGTATATTTGATTTTAAAAACTTATGGCTTCGTTTTGCCTGCGCCAATAATCCTTTATGGGTTTTGCGTAATAAGGAAGTAATAATATTTAAGCCTGATAAAATGCCTGTAGGCCTGCATTACGGCGAACAAAAACCTTTTTCTTTGAATACTCTCGGGCTCCGCAAAGGCGATATTGTATATACATTTACCGATGGTTATGCTGATCAGTTCGGAGGTGAAAAAGAAAAGAAATTTAAATACAAACAGCTTCAAAAATTATTAGCGGCCAATGCCGATAAGCCTATGGAGGTGCAGAAAGAAATTTTAAATAAAACATTTGAATCCTGGAAAGGCAGCCTTGAACAGGTAGATGATGTATTGATTATTGGAATAAGAGTTTAGTAGTACTGCTTATGAAAAAAATTCTATTCTTTACTATTTTACATTTTGGCCTTTTAACTTTAAACTGCTTCTCTCAGAGTAAACCCGCTGTTGTAAATACAAAAATAGATTCTATTCAAAAGCTTTTGTTAACCGCTCAAAGTGATACCTTAAAAGCAAATGCTTTTGTTGCCCTTTCCGAAGAACTGTATCTTTCAAAAATTGATACGGTGCTGCCATTATGCTTAAAAGCAATTAAAATATCAGATGAAAAATTGCCGAAGGCTGATGATGCAGAAAAAAAATCATTTCTCACCGCCAAAGCCAATGCCTTAAACAACATGGGTTATGTTTATAAGGAGCAGGGCAATATTCCCAAGGCTTTGGAATTATATAACCAGAGTTTAAAACTCCGCGAAGAAATAGGCGACAAACGCGGCATTGCCAACTCACTCAATAATATTGGGCGTATTTACAACAACCGGGGTGACATACCAAGTGCCTTGGACTGTTACACTAAAAGTTTACGAATTCAAAATGAAATCGGTGATAAACAAGGTGCATCAATATCCCTTTGTAATATTGGACTTATCTATAATGGTCAGGGTGATATTTCCAAAGCACTAGAATATTATAACAAAGGTTTAAAAATACAAGATGAAATCGGAGATAAGCAAGGCATTGGAATTTCGCTTCATAATATTGGTCAGGTTTATAGCAGCCAGGGTGACATTCCAAAAGCTTTGGAATATTATCACAAAAGCTTAAAAATACTGAAGGAAACAGGCGATAAAAAAGGTGTTGCCCGTTCTTTCAATAATATTGGCGGGCTTTTCAAAGATCAAGGTGTTTCGTTTTTCGGCAGCGCAGTTAAAGAAGAGTATTTCATCAAAGCATTGGAATATTACAATAATGGCTTAAAGATACAGGAAGAATTAGGAGAAAAAGAAGGAATAGCCCGTACCCTCAATAACATCGGTTTTATTTATGGCATGCAGGCTGAGCTGGAAACAAATCAAGATTCTATCAGCAGTAAATACAGCAAAGCATTGGAATTAAACCAAAAGAGTTTAAAAATATGGCAGGAAACGGGAGATAAAAGAGGTATTACCAATTCTCTCTATAATATCAGCGGCATTTATTTAAAGCAGTATAATCCTATTCTTGAAAAAAATAAAGCAGCAATTTTACTTAACAAATCTGAAGAATTCTGCAGCCAGTCGCTTGTTTATGCTAAAGAACTAAATTATCCCGAACATATTCGCAATGCCAGCGAAAGGTTAAGCATCATTTATAAAATGATGGCAAAAGCCGCTTACAATTCCGGACTTATGGCCGTGGCTGCTGAGCATTATAAGCAGGCAATGGATATGCAGGACTTATTTAAACTTACTGCAGATAAAATTAATGATGTTGAAGCGCAAAAATCATTACTGAAAAAACAAATGCAGTTTGAATTTGAAAAGAAAGCCGGCATGGCCAAAGCAGAGCAGGATAAAAAAGATACCGAAGCTAAAGCGGAGCAGCAAAAACAGCGCATTTTTCTTTTGTCGGTTTTATCGGGATTAGCGGTTCTTATTGTTTTTACTTTATTTGTTTACAGAAGCTATCGCAACAAACAAAAATTAAATATTGAATTAGAAAAGCTTTCCATTGTTGCAAGTGAAACGGATAACGGAGTTGTTATCTGCGAATCTGACGGCACACTGGAGTGGATTAATGACGGTATGGTGCGCCTGCTGGGTTATACCCTTGAGGAATGGAAAGAACGCGGGAACACTGTTCAGGAAATAAGCCACGACCCAGACATTAATGAAAAAGTAAATAAAAGTATTGCCGATAAGCAGACTATTACTTATGAAGCACTAAACATTACCAAGGACGGGCGCAAATTATGGGTGCATAGTACCCTTACGCCCATTCTGGATAAACAGGGGAATATTAAAAAATTAGTTGTGATAGATACCGACATCACAGATAGAAAACAAACCGAAAATATTATCCGCGAAAAGAACCGTGAAATAACCGACAGTATTTATTCTGCAAAACGAATTCAGCAGGCATTGCTTGCAAGCGATACATTGTTGAAAAAATCGCTGCCCGAATATTTTGTTTTATATAAACCAAAAGATATTGTCAGCGGCGATTTTTATTGGGCAAATATAATTGACAATAAATTTGTAATGATTACAGCTGACTGCACCGGCCATGGTGTACCCGGAGCATTTATGAGCCTGCTCAATATCTCTTATCTGAATGAAGCCGTTGTTGAAAAACGAATTGATTCACCCGAAAAAATATTAGAATATGTCCGCAGCCAGCTTATTTATTCATTAAATCCTGAAGGTTCAATTATTGAAAGTAAAGATGGTATGGATGCCGCACTTTGTATATACGACTTCAAAAATTTATGGCTCCGTTTTGCCTGTGCAAATAATCCGCTCTGGATTTTGCGTAATAATGCCTTAATCATATATAAGCCCGATAAAATGCCGGTAGGGATGCATTACGGCGAACAAAAACCATTTTCACTTAATACAGCAGGCCTTCGAAAGGGTGATATTATTTATACTTTTACAGATGGTTATGCCGATCAGTTCGGCGGTGAAAAAGGAAAGAAATATAAGTACAAAGCACTTAAAAAATTATTGCTTTCAATTCAAACAAAAACAATGAATGAGCAAAAAGAAATTTTAAATAATACATTTGAAAATTGGAGAGGCAGTTTAGAGCAAGTCGATGATGTTTTAATTATTGGAATAAAAGTTTAAATAAAGCATTGTAAAAGAAAAATTTTCCCCTGTAAAATAAATATCATTGACATGAAATAGAAGTTTTTGCCTAAAGAATTATTGATAATCCATTAAATCAGTGTCAACCGTATTCTATTTTTCTCCCGCTGCAGCCGCAAAAGTTTAAATTAAATAATTATCAATTCAATTAAACCTTTTGTATCTTCGCTTGTCTTATCCCTGAAAATAATTTATTACTAATCTAAACCCAAATAAACATGAAAACAAAAAATCTCTTGAACTGCTTTATCGCTGTCGCTTTGATATGTATAATTTTTGCAGCCTGTAAGAAAAAAGAAGATGCTCCTGCACCTGTAGTTCCGCCTGCCGCCCAAAACGCCGATGCCAAAGATGCTTCAGATAATGCATTAGCCGAAACCACTTTTAATGATGCCTCTAATATTGCCGATCAGGGCGCAGAGGGCAGTTTGTCTTCTTTTTTAGCCACAAACAGCAGCTCACAGGAAAAAGGGATTTTGAGTTCATGTGCATCTATTACAATTGATACATTAAGCGGCCCAAATCATACTATTACAATTAATTTCGGCTCAACTCCTTGTTTATGCGGCGATCTTAGATACCGCAGCGGTATAATAACAGTACATTTTCAAGGACATTACAATGCTATTGGATCAACACTTTCAATTACTTATACTAGTTACACTGTTAATGGCAATTTAGTAAATGGTACACATACAATTACCCGTGATGCCAACGTTGGTTTGCATCCTCACCATACCATTGATGTAAACGGAACAATTGTAAAAGCCTCCGGCGCCGGAACAATTACCTGGATATCGCATCGCACCCGCGAATGGACAGATGGTTATACCACCACTACAGGGGTAGGACATCGTATGGATGATGTTTTTTCAATCAGCGGCTACACAAATGGAGTTTACTCAAGCGCTAACACTCGTACTTTTAGGGATACTTTGGTTGCTTTAAAAATACATTTGAATTGTGGTTTTATCGAAAGCGGTCACTTGAATATTAGTCCAACCATAAATGGAACTGTAGTTCCAACCCGTTATATAGATTTTGGAACTGATGGATCCTGCGATAATCAGGCAACTGTTGTTGTTAGTGGAACAACTTATAATATTACATTACAATAAAAAAATCTCAAAAAATAAACCTTTAAAAAACACCCCGGCTCATTGCCGGGGTGTTTTTTTTTAATAAAACCTAAAAGTTTTTTAATCTCAAAAATCCTAATTCTTAAATAAATAGGGCGGTAATTTATCTTGTTTTTGGTACAGTTAAAAAATAGTTCTCCTTAATATGCAATTTGTTGCAATTTGTGCGTTATGTAATAAAGTTCTTAAAAAAAGGAGGCTCAAATGAAATCATTTAAAGCTGTAAATTTAATTGTTTTGGCAATAAGCATAACTGAAATACCCGCATTCGCATGCAGTGTTTATTCAATCGAAGATGCCGCCAAAAAAGGATTAATCAAACTTTCAATAAAAGGGAAAGGCGGATTTACCGGTGATGTGATAGAAATGAAAATAAATAATTTGACTAATAAAAGAATAGATTTAAAATTGGAGGCAGGGCGGATATTAGATTCGAAGAAAAACAATGAACAGGATATTTTAGTAACTCTGCCTCAAGACTTTTTTGTAAGTCCGAATCAGTTAAAAACAATAAATGTATTTGGAATGTGCTGCCAGGCTAATAACGCTTCACCTCAGTTTAATTCAGATTTTAGTGTTGGGAAATTGGGGGACAGCAGCCTTATTAAGCTTGCAATGTTTATTGATAAAAACAAATACTATTCCTTCTATACAGCCCAGCAGGCTGTTTGGACAATATCAGACAACAATTCCATTGCGTCCATTTCAAGTGGAATAAAAGAAGATATAATCAGTCTTCGTAATTTTATTTCAGAAATTACTGGAAGAAAAATCCCCCCTTACGACATCACCTATCAGCAGGAAAGCGATTCTCATGTCAGTGGCAGAGTAGTGAAAATTGAAGGTATCTTTGATTATTTTGTACCATCAAGCGGGAAAGTAACAATTGGTATATATGATGCCGATGGAAATTTAGTTCAGTTAATCTTTCGTGATATAGCTCATCAAAAAGGAGAATGCAAAGTCTATTATACATTCCGGACAAAAGACATACTTCCCGGAACCTATTTTGCCAGGATGAATATGGCAGGGAGAATAGAGAAAGAAATGAAAATTGAATTTTAATTTCTTCATCGGAAACACGTTTTTAATTTTTTGTTCTTTACGTTTTAATGAATTGAATTCGTATGAAATATTTTCTATTTGAAAATGGGAACAAATATTTATTACTTTTACAATTCATTCAAATTGTAAATTATGAAAAAAATACTACCCTTTTTATTTCTCGCTGCCTTATTTACGTTGCAATTTAAAAATGCATATGCGCAGCCTGCTAATGACGATTGTTCTAATGTCATTTCTTTAATATCTTCAACTAGCTGCAATACAACAGTAGGATCTACCTTGGCAGCAACACAATCCATTACGGGTACGTGTGTTGGTAACGGAGACGATGATGTATGGTATAGGTTTGTAGCTCAATCGGCAAATGAAACTATTCAGGTTCAGGGCTATGGAGGTTTTGATGCTGTAATTGACGTTAGAGATGCTCCGGCTTGTTCTGGCGGGAATTTAATGTGTGTTGATAATAGCGGAGCAAATGGAATAGAAACTGCAAATCTCACAGGGCTTGTTGTTGGTGCAACCTATGTGATTAGGGTATATCACTTTGATGTTGGTGATGGCGGCGGCGATTTTGATATCTGTGTTACTCATGTTGCTCCGGCAGCGCCCGCCAATGATGCCTGTGCAAATGCAATCACTTTAACTTCTTCAACAACTTGCAGTACTACGAGTGGTTCTACCACAGGTGCTACTCAGTCAATTGCTGGAACTTGTTCAGGTAACCCTGATGATGATGTTTGGTATCAATTCACAGCTCAGGCAGCAACAGAAACTATAAGTGTTCAGGGCTATGGAAGTTTTGATGCTGTTGTAGATGTGTTATCAGGTTCCTGCATGGGAACCCATATATCATGTACTGACGCCACTACAGCGGGAGGTTTAGAAACAGCAGTTGTCCCGGGT
>CAINDA010000034.1 GCA_903847205.1 uncultured Bacteroidota bacterium | reverse complement strand
CCGATCTTTTAAAATATTATAATTACAATAAAAATATTAATTATTACATATAAAAATTTTAATGGTTAGATTAAAAATGTTTATATTAATGTAAGATGTGTCATGATTTTATAGAAAAGCGTAGTAGTAACATGAAAAAGTGTCATGATTACATTGAAATGTGTTGTGAGAGATTTCAGAAGTATTAGTTAGATAATTGTTTTTTTATTACTTGAAGAAGGTTTATTGGTTCGGGGAGATCTGAGGAGGTTGAAAGAAGTGTTTTTTTATAATCTGACGGTCATTTAGTGTAAACTGGCTGATGAATGCTTATATTTTTCCATTTGTAATTTCAATGCTGCTTTTAATTCGAGCTGGTTTCTGCTGAGCATATCAAGGGGCAGAAAGGTATTTGCTTTAATAAGCTTTAGATGGCGGTTATATGTACCCAGCACTGCCCCTGATTCAATCAGGCAAAACATTGTAACTACACCTGGCTCTATTTCTTCAAGTTCCTTAATATCATATTTATTATTTTCATTCATGTAAATAGGAATAATTTCTCTAATTGTTTTTAAGCCTAATTTGAGGCGTTCGTTATAACGATCAAAGAAATGCCCGGTATGAAAAATAATAATCATTCGTTCCGGATCAATCTCTTTTTCATATTTCATTGCTACAAAAAGCGCCATATAACCTCTTCCGTTATGGTAGAGAAGAACGTATGTATAAAATGTTTGCTTCTTAGTAATCTCTATTTTATAAATCCAATGGTTTTTGTATTTCGAATAATAATCAAAGAAATATATGCCCGCTTTTTCCTTTTGGGCTTTGCTTAATTCTCTTATTAAATCATGTGCAACATAAGTAGCTTTGCGATGAAGAATAGGATAATCTTTTTCAATCTCTTTTCGAATTTCTTCCAATGTCATTGAAGGTACTATCATGGGTAATATACTCTTTTAAATAATTTTTATTGATAGCGGCTTATTTTCATCCCGCAAAAAATGCGGAATAATGAAATGGGCAGACAGAGCCTGCAAGTTAAAAAGTCACTAAGCACAGCTTAGCGACTACTGGGCTTTTTCGCGTATATTTTGTGTTGATGCCTGGGCAACTTTTAAGCATTATTATTTCTTACAAATGTTATAATGAATTCCTAATTCAATCCCTGTAGAAAAAAAATTCTGTTGATAAGAACTCCCGTCTTTTGCGTACGGATCAGTAAGTGGAGTTAAAAAGTAATTAAAAAAAGGAGAGATTGAAATAGAATATTTTTGCTCTATCTTAAAATTGAGGCCGGCAAAAACAAACACACTAAGATCATTGGTGGGCAGAAGATAACCTCTAGATCTTTCATTCATATCAAGTCCAGATTGGATGCTAATTATCCGGGACTGAAAATAATAGTTGATGCCGTTTGTAAAAAACAAATACGTTTTGTCATTTAATCTTAATTTTTCTGTGCTGCTTAAGCTTACTCCAAAATACCTATAGTCAAATATATAAACAAATTTTTTTATCGGGGATATAACAACTCCATATTTATTAACCTCTGCCAACTGAAATTCTTTAGTTTTATAGCCTTGATTATCTATTATTACACCAAAGTTCAAATCAATCCGCCGGGCAATTTTTTTTGTTCCACTAATTGAAAAATGCAAGCTATACATATTGTTTTCTTCATTAACATATAGTTCAGAATAATTTGGAGGATATGTATTGTTATCATTAATTTTTTTAGCAATTCTATATGCATAATTAGGGGCTATCTGAAAATTAATTTTCCAGTTTTCTTTTGAATAATTTTTAAGGCTATCGTTTTGAGCCCTGTATGATTGGGCAATTGTCAGAAAACAAAATAAGAAAAAATATATTTTTTTCATTGTATTATATTTTCTAAACCTTGTTCTGTAAAGGCGTGTAATGGTCATAATACAGAGTTCTAAAAACACGATGGTCGAAAGATAGTGTATAAAAAATGAAAAATTCGATTTGCAAAAATTATAATTGTCGATGATAGGAGTGCCCGGCAAATAACAACACTTAAGGATGCTCAATTCGCAGGCTGTTCAGTATATTGTCAACCTCCTCAAGTGCTCCTGCTACTTCATCATTTGAGTTCTCGTCTTCCAATAATTCTTTGTCGTAAGCAAATGAACATGTAATTAAAATATTCTCATAACCAGAAATATAAAAATGCAATTTTGTCAGGCCATTGTCTTTTTTTGAAATGTTTTCGAAATACAGATACTTTCTTTTATTATATATTCTCCATGTTGGGCTGCTTTCAATATATTCATTAAATTTATTTTGTAGAAATTGATCTATTGAAAAATTTTGTGAATCAAATTTATTTGGTGTAATTCGAAATGAACCTGTGAACTCGTCCCAAAATAAATAGGTGTTATCGTATTCAATTTTCTCGTCCCACCATTCGGGGTATTCAAATTGAATTTTGAAAGAAGGGATTTCATATTTAATGTAGTTTTCCATTTTATTTTTCCTTTTTGAATACCGAAATGGTTCAGGTACTTGGTGAAAGTATTATATGTGAGAATACATTTTGTTTTCCACTAGAACTCTTTAAAGAGATGTTGAATATTGTTTTAGAATATTATATAACCTATGTTTTGCTTTTTAATGATCGCCTTAAACATTCTTCTTTCATTAGATTTTCAATTGATTCGAAAAAAAGAGCTTCTCTAGATTTAATGCGTTTTTCAACTGAAGAATATGGGAATGAAGTATAGTTTGCACTTTTATGGTGTATACAAATTTCTTTTCCATACTGATCGGTAACATGCATCCAGTCTGATCCGGTTATTGTATTTAACACTTCACCAAATGCGCTGCCTAATGCATATTTTATCATTGTAGCAGTTGGCTTTTTAAGATTGCTGGAGTTAAAATTTGAATCATAGTCCTTTTCAATAATTTCGCTTTTATCTTCTAACCATAAAATAAAAGTTTTTGAAAGTATTTTTGATGTGAATGTTCCTTCAAATTCCAGGACATACTTTTTGCAGATGGAATAAGCAAGGTCTGTATCTAATTGAATTGTGTCGAGTTCCTCTTGAGTTAATTCACGTAAAGTTGTGTCCATTCTGCTTAAATTTTTAATGTAAATATATTAAAAAGTAAGGAAGTGATTTTTCTCTTTTATGTATTTTTTCTTACACATTTGTTATAAATCAAGATATATCCGGTAAGTTACTGTCAGCTTTGATACAGTTATTTTAAATATTGTAAATGGTATAAATCAGCTGTTTTTATGATACATTTTCAAGTGCAATGCGATTCATGTGTTGAATGATATATCTTACGGCCATTTCTTGGAAATAATGTGATGCTTAAAATTGATATTTGAGATATCCTGCGATTTGCTGAAACAAAAACATTTGCGAGGGCTGAAATGTCTAATTATCGTGAAGACACAGTGCTCTTTTCAAATTTTGTTGTCTGTGCACCACCCCATTCAACAATGGAAAAACCTGATCGAGTGAATGACTGAATTGTTTGTTCAATTACTTCAGGCTTTTCTTGCTGTTCTACTTTCGACCAAATCATAAATACTCTAAACATTTTATCAGGTTTGGGGGAAACAGTTAGTTTTGCATATTCATTGAATGCTTCATTAAAAATAAAATGTATATAATTGTTCTCATTTATGAGCATTTTAGGATACCAGTATGTGATAAAATCCTGAATCTCGTTTGACTTTAAACCCATCTTTGAAAGTTTTTCCTCGAAGAAATTTACCAAATTGTTTTGATTCACAATAAACCCTTCATTCCAATTTATTTTCTCCGTTAATATGTCAGAAGTTCCCTCCCAAAATAAGTAATTATATTTTTTATTATTTATATGAATAGTTCCATCTGAATCCGCAATAAAATTCCAACCCTTATTGTATTTTGGGTAAGTGAATCCAAGGCTGCCTTTCAAATCAAGGGTAATGCTAACTTGTTTGGTTTTTTCAGGGTAAACATAAATAACAGGCTTCTCTTCTCCGACTGGAAAGTTCGCCGATTTAAAATAGACTTTGATTTCAGTGTTGTATGCCGGTTTTATTTCTATTGAATCAGTTGTTATTTCGAAGAAGTCTGTATTATAAAAGAAGCGAAAGAGGTATTTACCGGGTTCGACCTTTAGAATTGTATTTCCATTCACGTCTGGATTTACTGTTTTGTTTATCCCATTGTAAGACAACTTAATATCTTGTTTTACAGGATTACTATTACTGGCAGAAAAGTTAAACACAAAAACAGCTTCTGTTTTTTTAAGCGTTTTATCAGGGTTGGATTTGGAAATGGAATACGGTGGAATGGATTCACTGAAAGAGGGCAAACTGAAGATAAACAAGATGCCGGCAATTAAGATTGTTAGGAATATGTTTTTCATTTCTTTATCGTTTTAGTTTAAAATGCAATTTGGCAAATTTATCAATTAAATGTTATAATAAATCCGCTTTTTTATGATACTTTTTTTGAATAGAAGTTATAATACAATTAATAAACTAAATAATGTATATACTTTTTTCATAATTGATTTTATTATTTCATCCTTCAAATATACCCCGCAAAAACAAATGCGCCTTGATAATTAAATCAGGGCGCATTTGTTATAAATCAAGATATTGCTAGTAAGGTTATCTCAGCTATGATACAGTTATTTTAAAGAAATATTTATTCGCATTTTTTAGTTCCGGTACAGCAGGGTTTTTCTTTTATGTCTGAAGTGTCTGCTGCACTTTGAATGTTTAAGCTGTCGTTTACTGGTTCAGAACAACATTCGGTTTTTTGAATTACTGCAGATGAATTATCTGCATTATATTTTTGAACTTCAAAATAGGTAAAGAAGAAAATACTTGCTATCAAACCTATCCAAAAAATAGCTTTCGATACTTTTTCTTTTCTATTACTTTTTTGATTTGTATCGCAATTGCAATCGGTATTACAATTATTAAATTTGGGCAAAACATATAGAGAATAATACGAAATGGTAAATGATACTGCACTAAGGGCAATTAGAATTGGTACAATGGCATTGAGAATAGGCGAATTTGCCAACCCTGCTGTTGAAATTCCAAACAACGAAGCCACAGGACTAGCACATACGCCTATACAGGCTCCGCTTTTGCAGCAGGCAAAAAATAACGGCACTATTGAACTCAAACTTCCTGTGATTGATGTCCAAATTGATTTTAGTTTATTCATTTTATTTTTTAAAATTATTGTTTAAAGCCTTTATGCATATTCATCAGGTAAAATGATATTTTAAATCTCCTATACTCTATGATTGGGATTGCAAATCCTTTCAACTGTGATGGTTTGCAAGCTTATTTTTTAGCCCGCCTCTTTTATTAAAGCGATAACCGCTTCTTTTATTTTGTCCCGAACAACTCTTGCAGCGGATAATTTTTCTTCCTGCGTTCCTGCAAACTGTGAAGGGTCGTCAAAATTCCAATTGATTTTTTTGTGTACACCTGGAAATATTGGGCACTTCGCTGAATTACCTGCATCGCAAACAGTAACCACATAATCATAGAATCTGCCTTCTTTGAAAAAATCAAACACATCGTTTGTTCTGTTCTGCGAAATATCTATGCCGTCTTCTTTCATAACTTCAACAGCAAGCGGATTGAGAGTGCCTGCTTCAAGTCCTGCACTTTCTGCAAAGAATTTGCTGCCGCCAAACTTTGTTAAATACGCCTCTGCCATTTGGCTTCGTGCGGAGTTATGAATACAGAGAAATAAAATTTTTGTCATTGATAGGCTTGTTTAAACGGCTGACCAAACTAAATTAATGAAGCAAAACTTTGGGTCAAACCCGAAAATGATTTGCAGCACTGTAATGGAAACAGTTATTTCAATTGGCTTCTTGTATTTAATTAAATACGCCTTCATACAATTAACAGCAGCCGCCTCCGGGTTTGTATTGAGTATTGTTTGGTTTTTCAGCGTAAACGGTTATACTGTAAATTCCAACTCCGCTGTTTTTAAACTCTTCTATCTGAGGCGGAGTAAGATAATCAGCAAGAATATCATCCGGCAGCGTGATGAGTTTTTCTTTTTGCACAGTACAGTTTACAAATCCTGATTGATTAATAATTTGTAAGTATTCCGATTTTTGAATAGCGCCGCTCACACAGCCGGCGTACATTTCACCTGCCTGCAGTATATTTTGCGGAAGGTTTCCAACCAGTACCACATCAGAAATACTGAAATGTCCGCTGGGTTTAAGTATCCTGAATATTTCCTGAAATGCTTTTTGCTTATTTGGCACAAGATTCAGAACACAATTACTTACAACTACATCAGCACGATTGGCTGTAACCGGAATTTTTTCAATATCGCCAAAGCGAAACTCCACATTATTGAATCCTAATTTATCTGCGTTTGCGCGTGCTTTGTCAATCATGGCTTCTGTCATATCAATGCCGATAACTTTGCCGCTTCCGCCTGTCAATGCTTGTGCTACAAAGCAATCGTTTCCGGCTCCAGAGCCAAGGTCAATTACTGTATCACCTTTTTTTATTTTTGCAAATTGTGTTGGCAATCCGCAGCCAAGGCCGAGATCAGCATCCGGTACATATCCTTCCAGCTGATTATAGTTTTCGCTGAATACTGCGTAATCCACTGTAGAGCAGCTTCCGGCACCGCAGCAGGAAGATTCATTTTGTTTTTTGCTTTGTTTAGCAATTTCTCCGTATTTCTCTTTTACGGTTTGTTTTAGTTTTGCTGTGTCCATGATAATTTTATTTTAGTAATTATTTAAGTACTTGTTTCGTGAATATTTTTAATTGTTAACAGCATTTATTTTTCTTCTTGTTTAATTTGGCTGTAATGTTTGTGAAATAATTTTGGATTGTTTCCAATGCTTTTTGGTCGATGCAGTAACAAATTGCATTACCGGTAATCTCGCCTTTTATTAATCCCGCATTTTTAAGTTCCTTCAGGTGCTGAGATACTGTGGGCTGTGCTAAAGGAAGTTCATTAACAATGTCGCCGCAGATGCAGGCATCAGCCTTAATTAAATATTCAAGAATTGCAATCCTTGCGGGATGTCCTAATGCCTTTGCAAGTGTAGCAATGGCATTTTGTTTGTCTGTAAAATGTTCTGTTTTGGTAGCTCCCATTTGTTTATAATTATATTGCAATATTACGATAATGGTTTGAAGTGTACAAATAAATTTTCAAACTATTTTGGTTTGTTGATTTACATTAATAATGCTGTGATATATCTTTTGGGAAGGTTCGAATAAAATTTATACCCCGTAAAAACAAATGCGCCCTGATAATTATTCAGGACGCATTTATATAAAAAATAAATCTGTTTTATTTAACCATCGCAGGTGAAATAACACCTCAAATGGCCGATAGTTTTATTCTTTGTTTGCCTCGTAAGCCCGCATTGCACAAGCGTGCGGTTACCAGCGGTGTTTCTGTCTGTGGTTTTATTTGTCATTCGTTTTTAGCAACTCTTAAAATCTTTTCAATTGTTTTGCCTTTTGCCAATTCGTCTATCAGCTTGTCTAAATACCTGACTTGTTTTGTCAGGGCATTTTCAATTTCTTCAATTCTATACCCACAGATTACACCTTTAATGAGTTCAGCGTTTGGGTTCAATTTTGCCTTTTTAAAAAATGTTTCAAATGTTGCTTTCTCGTCAATGAGATGTTGAAGTTTTTTGTCGTCAAAACCTGTCAGCCATTCTATTACTTGATGTAACTCTTCTATTGTCCTGCCTTTGCTCTGCACTTTATTGATGTAGTGAGGATACACCGATGCAAACGTCATTTTTGCAATTCGCTCATTGTGTTCGGGAGTTGTTTTCATATCGTATGTTCTATTGTTATTTTTGAAATCGTTGTCAGTAGTGTTAGTTGATTTTCTGCCATGATAATTTATTTCTAAAAGTCAGCGAAGGGCTGTCTACCGTCAAAAGTTTTATCGAACCACAACCCTTGAAATTTATGTCAAAGTCAAATTGAGGGCGGGCAGTGGTAAGTATGCCGGTAATTTGCAGGTGAAATAACACCTGCAATGGCTGAAAATAAGCCGCTTCAATTATTTAACTGCTTTTCATTTTTAAGATTGATGCTTAATAGGTACCAGAAAATCCACATGGCAGTGATGATGCAGGCCGCAGTAAGCGGAAACCAAAACGCTGCTATAGTACAAATAAGATAAATAAAGCTTGCATACCATCCATTTTTTATAGTACCGCTTAGTATTTTCTCAGCATTATTATTTATACATAAACCATTTACCAAGGCTATCCGCTGAACTAAAATCCAACATAAACTTTGAATTAAATTTACAAAGCAATATAAAACAACTGCCGGAGCAGCTTGCGCAGTAAAAACGTATTCGCCCAGCATAGCAGTAGGAAAAGGTAAAATAACAATTGTACACAGCAAATAAATATTGTGATACATAAATTTCGGATTGGTTTTGTCAAGCAATTTAAATAGGTTATGATGTGTTACCCACGTAATTGAAATAATGGCAAAACTTAGTAGAAATGCTAAAACGGAAGGAACTAAATGTGCTAAAGCTTTCCATAAATCAGCACTAGTTTCATAGTTTTCATGAGGCAGTTTTATTTCTAAAATCAGCAGCGTTATGGCAATAGCAAATACTCCATCGCAAAATACTTCTAATCGGGCATTGGGATTTTCCATATAATATTTTAATCTTTATTTTTTTGTATATAGTTACACTTAGCTGTAAAAGCTCAACAAATTTGTGATTTTTTATAAATAGTTAAAATATTCTTTCGTATCATTTACGGTTTTTTTGCAAACTTTTCCGTTGTTAATAATACCTGTTCATTTTCTATACTGTCATATACTGGAGTTTCAGGAGGCAACAGGAAAGTAATCAAAGCAATGCCAATAATACTCAAGGATACATTGGGATAATTGAAAGAAAAACAAAGCGCAAGTATTGCGAAAGCAAGCCCGGCAATTAACTTATATTTCTGGCGGTTTATAAATTTCTGATTGAGATTTTTTAAAACCAATCTATGATTGTTTGTAGCATATAAATAGATAATTAATATACTAGGTACCGGAAGTAAGTAAGCAATACAAAAGGCCGTAACAGCCGCATTTTTGTATTCCTCAATTAAAATATAATCACCAAGGATGGCGGTAGTAAAAGGCATAAAGGAAATGTTCATTAAAAACCAAATGTGCAGCATATTCATTATATGATTGGTTTTAGTAACAAATGTAAAAAGCCAATGATGATTACTCCAATAAACACCTATTATAAAAAAACTTATAGCATACGAAAGATAGCTGGGCCAAATATTACAGAGATAATTATACAAGCCGTGAAGAGGAATTAAATCTTCATGTTTTGGGAGTTTTATTTCTAATACCAAAATGGTAATAGCGATTGCAAATACTCCATCGCAGAAAGCCATTAGTCGTTCAGTATTCATTAATGGGTTTTTGTTGTTTTGCATATAATTTTGTTTTTGTTTATAGAGTTCGAAAATAATATTTCTTTCGTTGCGGTAAAGTTTGTACTAAGCTTTTCAGTTAAAGGGTAAATAGGTGTTTTTTTAATATGTTTTTTGTTAACATACAGCTAAGCGCATCTATAATGTTCATTTTCATATAAATCTTCAGGCAAATATAATCCATTATAATAAATGCGCCCGTATAATTTAATTAGGGCGCAATAATGGCGGAATGATAAGAAGAGCAGGCAGAGCCTGCGAATTAAAAAGTCCCTAAGGAACTTAGGGACTATTGGGAGGCTGCATCCATAACATAATTGGCAAATTTATATAATAATCACTGTGGTGATTTATTAAGGTTTTATTACCAACCCAATTATTTTGTCATATAATAATTTTTCGTTTATAGGTTTTGCAATGTGGTCATTCATTCCAATAGCTCTGCATTGTGCTAAATCTTCTGCAGTAACATCAGCAGTCAAAGCGATAATTGGAATTTTAGAATTCATTTTGCTGCGTATGTGTTCAGTAGCTTCAAAGCCGTTCATTATGGGCATTTGCAAGTCCATTAAAATTATATCGTAAGATGTGGTCTGCAGTTTTTCAATTGCTATTTTCCCATTTTCTGCAATATCTCGTTCAAACCCAAAATCATCCAATAAAATTCTCATCAGTAATTGATTCAGGGCAACGTCTTCAACCACTAATACTTTTATTTTTTTCCTGATTTCAGTATTCAATTTCATGATTTCAGTATCCAACTTAATTTCCGTTTTTGTTTTATTAAAACTTAATATAAAACTGAAATCAGAACCTTCATTTATTTTACTTTTTACCTTAATTGTCCCGCCTTGCCGTTCTACTAATTGTTTAACAATAGCAAGTCCTAAACCCGTTCCGCCAAACAATCTTGCGGTGCTGTTAGCTGCCTGCTGAAAGTTTTCAAAAATAGTTGATATCATATTTTCGGCTAAGCCGATCCCTGTATCTGAAACAGAAAATTCTAGGGTTACTTTGTCTTCCATTTCTGATATCAGCCGTACACAAACCTTAATTATTCCTTTAGGTGTAAATTTTATTGCATTACTTAATAAATTTAAAAGGATTTGATTTAAACGCACCGAATCTCCAAGTAGAATTTCGGGAATTTTGCTGTCATATTCTTTAATCAACTCTAAATTCTTTTCCTTAATTTTTAAATCAAATAACTGAAGCATCGCTGAAATATCAGATTCTATTTTAAATGCTGTTTTCTCAAATGTCATTTTACCGGCATCAACTTTTGCTAAATCGAGTATGTCATTAATAAGAACAAGCAATGAATCGCCGCTTGTTTTTATGGCTGTGATATATTCTCTTTGCTTTTCGGTTAAATTTGTTTTTAGCACAACTTTTGAAAATCCTATAATTGCGGTCATTGGTGTGCGAATTTCGTGGCTCATGTTTGACAAAAACTGCTGTTTTGCTTTCATTGCACTTTCTGCTATTTGAGCTGCTTTCTCAGCAATTGCTCTTGCAGCTATCAATTCCCTTTCAATTTCATTTTGTATGGAAATGTCTCTTATATCTGCTGATATCAATAAACCTTCATTTGATGTTATATAATTAAGTCTTATTTTTATTGGAAATTCTTTACCATTCTTATTAAGTCCATATAATTGCCTTCCTATTCCAATTGCACCAATTTTAGGGTTTTCAATATTTTTTTTCCAATAATCTTGATGTTCCTTTCTGAAACCAGGAGGCATTAATATCTCTATTTTTTTTCCAATAATCTCTTCTCTTTTATAGCCAAAAAGTATTTCTGCCTGAGAATTTACCATTTTTATTTTTCCTATACTATCAATGATAATTATAGCATCAGGTGCAAATTCAAAGAACCCTTGAAATATATTTTCAACTTTATTTAAAGTTTCCATGCTGTTTTTTATTTATTAAATTCAAATTGTTTTGGTTCCAACTAATTCATGCGCAAAAAAAAGTTTAAAAAAACTGCATTATTATTAATACATAATAAATAATTTGGGATTCATTGACTAAGGCTTTGTGAATTGTGAGAGCGAATGTATTTTTAAAAGCCGGACTAAATAATGATTTAAAACACTAAATAGCAGATTAATGGAAAATTATTGCAGTTAAGAGCATGATAATAAATGGTTTCCTCAATATTGCGAGACGTATTACCAATAAAACTAATTTTACTAATGTTAGTACACTTTGATACAATCAAAGCTATAAATCTGAAAGGCGTGTTTAATGAGTTATGAATGATGTAACTTGTATCTGCTTGATGCAAATATACCCCATAAAAACAAATGTGCTCTGATAATTAAATCCCTGCGCAAAGGATAATGCAGTATTGATTACATGCTGAATAATTTATTGCTGACTGCTGTCTCACTCAACAAGAAATCGCAGGGCTGTTGATGTGAATGGAACTGCGGAATCAAAAATAGGAACGTGGTCGCCGCCAGGAATAATCCACAACGAGGCATCCGGTATAGAACGGTAGATGCTTACAGGAATTTCAACCGGAAAAAAGTTGTCGCGATCACCGTGCACAACAAGCGTGCGGGCTGTAATAGCTGCTAAACTTTGCGAAGTGAAATTCATATCGTCGTAGTTGTCGTGTAAAGCGTTGAACTGAGTAATGAGCTGCTGAATCTGTTCGTCCCCGCGTTTAGCGCATTCCCGATACATTTCCCGCACTTCCCGGGGCATTGTGGCAAACGAAGCTCTGCGCATAATGGCCCTTGCCTGTTCGGGGAAATGGGAAGTTACACTAATTAATACCATTGAGCGGATGCGCTTGGGCTGGCTCGCTGCCATGTGCAGCAGTATCATCCCGCCGGTACTCATTCCCATAGCCGAGAAGTTTTCAATCCCCAGCTTTTCAAGCAAGAGAAACACGTCACTGGCAGCTTCCCGATGTGTGAACTTGTTCTCGGGATTGGTGGAGTAACCATGGCCGCGGAGATCAACAACTATCAGCCGGTAGTGCTCTGAGAGCTTGTCGGTAAAGGGATGCCAGTTTTGTGTGCAGCCGCCAAACCCATGCAAGAGCAGCAGAGGGCTTCCTGCTCCATGCTCCTCGTAGTACATTTCAATGTTGTTGACTTGAACGGTATGCCCGAGCGGGGTTGTCTGTTTAGGAGCGTAGGTCTTTTTCATGGGTGTATCTCTTATTAAAAGTCCGATAACGTATGACGGGTTTAAGAAGCGCCGGATTAAATGGCCGTCACAGGTATTAAAATCGTTTTTGAGGGTTTGTATCTTCGCAAGCTGCTAAGTGAAATTTATTTAACAACTGCTGAATTCATTAAAACTGACCTATGGTCATGAATAGTCTGCTGGCCGTATAAATCACCTCTTACGGTTATTTTAGAGTTTAAAAGGGCGTCAGGATTAGATACGGAGTCCGAGTTAAATCCAATTTGTATTTCATCCACATTTTTTTGAGTTTCATAATCCGCATTAGGTGCGGTAACGTCAATTGGAGACGTTAATTCTAAAACATAAAAATTATCGATGGTTTCCATTACACCGCCTGCTGATTTACTAAGCGTGCCGGTCAATTCAACATTTTGTTCAAAAGCATAACCGGTATTGTCTGCGTTTGAAGCAAGTTTTGCTAAAGAGTCAGCGGCTGCTTTCATTGCTTTCTCTTCACTCTCTCTGGCTGTATTTACAGCATTTAATGCAAAAGTAATAGAATCATCTTTGGCTTTTTTTGCCTTGGTTTCCTCATTTGAAGGTCCGCATTTATAAAGAGTTAGTGTGAGAATAATGATTGTGATAGTTTTTGTTTTCATATTCTATTAGATTTTTTGCGCTGTCTCATAGAATGAATGGCTGCCAACGTTTGAAAGATTTATGATTAAGCATTGGTTTTACCATTAATTGCGTTTTGTTTCGTAGTGAAGTGCAATTACTCCACAAGAAAATGTTTTCGTTTCTATAAGTTTCAGTTTAGTTGTTTCAGTCACACCTTTAAATAACGGTATGCCCTGGCCAAGTAAAACTGGATTAACAAATAACCAAAACTCGTCAATTAAACCTTGACTTAATAATGAATGAGAAGCAGTTGGACTTCCGAAAATTAGAATATTTTTCCCGTCCTGTTTTTTTATTTTATTTATGTTGTCTGCAAGTTGGTCACCAATAACTTTGGTATTGTAAAGCCCTTTTTCATTAATTGTTTTAGATAAAACAACTTTTGAAACTTTGTTATACCAAGCTGAATGTTCCTTGTCATGCTTTGATGCGTTTGGTTGTTCGCCGGCAGCGGGCCAATAACTCTGCATCATTTCATAAGTTACTCGTCCATAAAGCGCAGTGTCGGCTTTGTCGGTCATTGTTGCAACAAAGTCAAACATTGCATCGTTTATGTTTATCCAGTCCATTTCTCCCTTAAGTCCTGCCACAAAACCGTCAAGTGAACTGTGCATAAAAAACACCAATTTTCTCATTTTGTTATTTGTCTAAATGTTTATATTATTTGTTCGCTCGTTTTATTGTATGCCGCTTAAAGTTAAGCTCGGTCTTATGTTTGCCGCCAATATATCACTAACAGTATCTATAGGGTTTATTTATTTAATAAATTCATTTGCAAATATACCCCATAAAAACAAATGCGTTCTGATAATTAAATAAGGGCGCAATCATATAAAATCCTATTTGTTTATTAATGTTTATCTTTTTTTGTTACTGAGTAGAGTTTGATTGACATATGTGAGGACAAATTTAAATATTGCGGTGGAGTTCCTGTGGCAATTGTATCAGATAATTTATTGAAAAACTATATTTGATTATCCGAAAATTTTCCCCAAGGCCTTTATAAATATATATGGTTTAAACCTAAATTGTATAACATGAGTGTTTATAGGCAGGGCATTATTATTGTCGATTCGAATATTATAGCCATAAGATAATTCAAAAACGTCAACGAAATAATGTATCCCGATTGATGGTCTTATCACATTGTTAATTGTCCTTAAGTCGTTGTATGCAATATAGTCAGCCCCGATTATTAAGCCTAAATACTTAAATCCTAAGCTATTAATCGGAAAAGCATATTTATTTGAAATTTTAGGGCCGAAAATAAATTTGTCACGAAAATGAAATTCTGATGAGAGGTCGGCTGCAATTAAAACATATTTGTTTTCATTATCAAAGTATTTGTCAGTAACAAAACCATAACCAACTTCAATATTTGTTTTATTAAAAGTACTAATCCCATAATTAAGTCCCCGGTAGGTAACACCTTCCCGTTTATTTGTTTGCGCGAAGGAATTTATAGATACTAAAATGCAGGTTAGCAGCAGTAAAATTTTTGGTGTGATACCATTCATAATAGCCATAAAGGGCAGGAGAGGTATAGGCTTTACCGCACAAATGCTGATGGGTTTAGCCTTACATTCTTTATTCATGAAATTACATTCGGTTATAAATAATTATTAGCGGCTATGCTCACCAAATAAATCCTCCGCAAATATATCCTTTAAAAACAAAATTCGCCCCGATAATTAAATCAGGGCGAATAAATAAAAAATCAATCTGTATTATTAATGTTTGTTTTTTCTTATTAATGATTGAAGTTTGAAAAAATTCATCCGCAGCTTATTTCTAAAGCAAAATAACTTAATGCATGAGGGTTGTGAAAAAAATATTACTGCGTGCGTGCCTGCTTCTCTTAAAATAAAATACTATGGAATAGTATAATTTATCTGTGTGGAGGCAGCCGCAGTGCCAAGCGGAGCTACCGTAAATACAGTATTTGTGGTACTTACCCAATCTCCGCTGCTGTATGCCGCATTGCCGTCGGCATCATACATGGCATATAAATAATATGTGCCGGGATGCATATCATTAAATGTACAACTCTGATTGCCGGCTGATAAAAAAATAGCACGTGACCTGTAAGCAAGGTTGGCTGTATTGATCGAATTGCCCGAAATAAGCGGCTGTGCTGAAATCATAAGCAAAACCTTTTTGCTTGCATTCGGAGTATACCCCCCTGCATAGCTATAGTTTACTGTTACTTTACCAAAGTAGGGCTGCACACTTTCAGGGTAAGGATCTCCGGTTGTTAAGGAATAATACACTGCTTCGGGCTGCCCGGCAAAGGTGGTTGAAAAATCTTTCGTCATTGTTTTTTTTGGGAAATTAAAATGACTTACTGCTGCCTGACAAGTTGTGTTATCCTGCAATTTGGCTGTCCAGCTCATGTGTAATGTCGAAGAGGATAAGCTATTGTTTTTGTTGGTATACGACTTCATCAGCATACTGTCATTTCTAAAAAGCACTTCAGTATATGCGCGGTTCTTTCCTTTAATAATTTCCGCAAATCGATAATATGATTTTGCCGTAGATTCATATACGCTGTCGGCCAGAAAGTACGATACTCTTGTCATACTGCTCCATGATCCCCCATTGCGAAAGCATACACGATATTCATTATTATATTTTGCAATAAAATAACACATGTAAATATTGTTGGCTGTATCAAGTTCGCTTTTTCCTGAAATCTGATTTTCAGAAATTGGGCGGAAGTCCATCATCCATTCTGGAAAATTGCCAAGTGCTGTTGTAGACGATACAGGACCATCCCAAATGCCTTTTACCTTATTGAAAATACCAAAGCCATAAGTATTATTTATATCCGTGTAATCACTGCCGCTATTACTATTATTTGTGGTATTGCTAGCTGCCGGATCTTTCTTTTTACATTGCTGAAATAATATTGCTGCTGCTATCAGTGCAGCAAATAAAACGATTTTTGGGGTAAATTGTTTATTCATAGTTTTTTTTATGATAGATTTAATTTTATTACTCTTATGGCTATTGGCTGCCGCCTTGTTTTGTATTGTGGTTTAAGAAAACTACAATGCAAAAATAGGCTGACCAATGAGCAAAAACAATAACATTTGTTTAGAAATAAATTGGGCTTAATCGGAGTAATGTTTAAAATGGTTAGGCTTTTAGTTTATCAAGTAATTTTATACAAGCTTCGAATATACCCAATAAAAACAAAATGCGCCCTTGTAATTAAATCAGGGCGCATTTATATAAATATTGCTTAGGCTTAATTCTTATCAGGGTATACTTTACTGCTTTTTTCATGCACTCTTCTTTTGATTTGCATATAAGGCCATCATTATTGTATAATAATTTTTTTGTTTACAACACTTTTATTTTCATCTGTTATCTGCATAAAATAAAGTCCTTTCGGCTGCCTGCTTAAATCAATTTCAGCTTTATTGTTTTTGATTTCCGATTGGTAAATTTTCTGTCCGAGAATATCCGTTATGAAAATTGTATAATCATTTTCCTTCCCTTCAATAGTGAAAATTCCATTGCAGGGATTGGGATATATACTAAAATCACTTGCTTCATTATTCTCGGTTATTCCCGTAGTCAGTCCTAACTTATAGATTGTTCCACAGCCGGTGGAAGCCCAACAACTACCAGTGCCTCCTGAGTGGGTCATTCCGTACAAAAAATTTCCGTCAATGAAAAGAGAGCCACACGGATTTGCTCCATTTGAGGCACCAACAAAATCAACAAGTTTGGAATACAAAGTTCCATCAGGTTTTATTTTAAAAGCTACTCCACTGCCATAAGGACCGCCAAAATTGCCGGTTCCGCCATCTTCCGTTGTTCCATATAAAAATGTTCCATCAGAAATAAGAGAGCCTACTGGTAAGTTACCATTTGAAACCCCTGAGAAATCTAATATTTTGAAATACCCGGTTCCATCTGTTTTTATTTTAAAAATAGTTCCCATATTGTTTGTTCCGCCATCTGTCATCCCATATAAGAAGCTTCCATCATATATAAGAGAGCCGGCAGGTTTCACAAATACAGGGTTATTAAAAGAGAATACTGTAGAATACCCTGTTCCATCGGGTTTTATTTTAAAAACTGTAGCACTATTTCCAGGGTTAGCACCATAAGTCGTTCCATATAAAAAAGTTCCATCAGAAATGAGTGACCCCATAGGAAAATTCTCTCCGCTTGGCACAGCAAAATCATGCAGTTTAGTAAATCCGGTGCCATCTGTCATTATTTTAAATATTGTACCGGTATTGTATGTCCCGCCATAATATGTGGTTCCATAAAAAAAAGTACCATCAGTAAAAAGGCTTCCAAAAGGTATTTTTCCGTTTATGCTGTCAAAATCGTGAAGTTTATAATAAGCTGTTCCATCAGGTTTTATTTTAAAGATTGTCCCCATATTATTTGTACCGCCGCCTCTGGTCATTCCATATAAAAAATTTCCATCAGAAATGAAAGAACCATTGGGCCCGCCTCCATTTGAAATGCCTGCAAAGTCAAGCAATTTTGTATATCCGGTTCCATCAGGTTTTATTTTAAAAATTGTTCCAAGGTTGTTCAAGCCTCCACCACCAGTCATTCCATATAGAAAGGTTCCATCAGAAATAAAAGAGAAATAGTCACCTAGCTCGCTGCCATCTGGATTACCAGTAAAATCATGAAGCTTGGTGTACTGGGCATAGCAGGGATTACAAAGATTAACTGCCATTACAAAACTGATAAGGATGAATACTGTAATGTTTTTCATTCCATTTTTTTTTTAATTTATTAAGCATTGATTTCGAGTGTCGAGTTGAAATAATTACATCTGTCCACTTTCTTATTTTCTTAAACTTGCTGCCAATATTTTCATTAAATAAATCTTTCTCTACAAATATACCCCTTAAAAACAAATGCGCCCTGATAATTAAATCAGGGCGCATTCATATAAAATATAGTTTAAGTCTTAGTGTTTATCGGCGCATTCTTTACCGCAGCTTTTCATGCACTCTTCTTTTGTTTTGCATCCGTGATTGCATCCTTTCATGCAGCTCGAATGTTCCTCACCTTTTTTTTTGCAGCAGTCTTTTTTGCTCATTCCTTCTTCTTTTTCTTCGCCTGAGCATTTAGCAGCTCCATGTGCTTTGCAGCATTCTTTCTCTTCGCTCATGCCTGCATGTTTAACACACATTGCTTTTTCGTCAGGAGAACATTTCATCGAATCGCAGTATGCGGCACATTCTTCTTTGCTCATGTTCATGCATTTGTTCATGTCGCATTTGCTTCCTGCAAATTTTCCGTCGGCACCGTACATACTCATGCAGTATGATTTTTCATCTGCAGTGCATCCTTTTGCATCACACATTTTAGCGCACTCTTCTTTAGTCATATTTGCGCATTTGCTCATGTCGCATTTGCTCATCATGTCGCATCCTTCAGGCATTGCGCCCATTGAACACTCTGTTTTCATATCGCATTCTTTGCCCATTCCGCCTTCGGAAGAGTTAACTGCTATATAAGGAGCAATTACCAATGATACAATCGACATTAATTTAATTAAGATGTTCATTGACGGCCCTGAAGTATCTTTAAACGGATCGCCAACCGTATCGCCGGTTACAGATGCTTTGTGCGGTTCAGATTTTTTGTAGAACATTTCGCCGTTAATCAATACGCCTTTTTCAAATGATTTTTTAGCATTGTCCCATGCACCGCCAGCATTGCTTTGGAAGATACCCATCAACACACCTGATACAGTTACACCTGCCAATAAACCGCCTAATACTTCAGGGCCGAATGTAAAGCCGATTATTACTGGAGTAATTAAAGCAATAGCGCCGGGCATCATCATTTCGCGGATAGATGCTTTTGTAGAAATAGCAACACATTTTTCGTATTCTGGTTTTGCTTTATATTCCATAATTCCCGGAATCTCGCGGAACTGGCGTCTTACTTCCTGCACCATATCCATTGCCGCTTTACCAACTGCCTGAATACACAATGCCGAGAAAATAAATGGAATCATAGCACCAACAAATAAACCTGCTAATACAGGTGCTTTGTAAATATCAATTGAAGAAATTCCTGCGATACCTACAAAGGCTGCAAATAATGCCAAAGAAGTTAATGCTGCTGATGCGATAGCAAATCCTTTTCCGGTCGCTGCTGTGGTGTTACCTACTGCATCTAAATTATCAGTACGCTCGCGAACTTCTGGAGGCAATTGGCTCATCTCAGCAATACCGCCTGCATTATCGGCAATCGGCCCGAAAGCATCTATCGCTAACTGCATTGCAGTAGTTGCCATCATACCTGCTGCAGCAATAGCAACACCGTATAATCCTGCAAAATGAAAAGAAGCCATTATACCTGCTGCCAATGTTAAAATAGGAATAACAGTTGATTTCATCCCAACCGATAAACCGCCGATGATGTTGGTAGCATGTCCGGTAGATGACTGCTGAATAATAGAATTTACAGGGCCTTTGCCCATTGCAGTATAATATTCAGTTACAATACTCATAATTGCACCTACAATTGTGCCTACCACTATCGCCGCGAATACTCCCATTTTAGTGAAGGTTGCAGTACGCAGTGTGATGTCGCCCTCAGGCAGCATGTACATTACTACAAAATAAGAAGCAACTACAGTGATTAACATAGAAGCCCAGTTGCCAAGGTTCAGAGCATTCTGCACGCTTGCCTTATCATCTTTAATAGTTACAAACCAGGTTCCAACAATAGAGAAAACAATTCCTAAACCGCAGATCACCATTGGCAGTAATATAGGCGACATACCGCCGAAATTATCTTTAACAACAATTTCCTGTCCTAATACCATTGTTGCAAGTATAGTTGCTACATAAGAACCAAATAAATCGGCACCCATACCTGCAACATCGCCAACGTTATCACCAACGTTATCGGCAATAGTAGCGGGGTTGCGAACATCATCTTCAGGAATACCTGCTTCAACCTTACCGACTAAATCAGCTCCAACATCGGCAGCCTTAGTATAAATACCTCCGCCGACACGGGCAAACAATGCAATTGATTCAGCACCTAATGAAAAACCGGTTAATACTTCGATAGCTATTTTAAGGTGATCCCTGTCTAAACCTTCTGCGCCGACAACATTAAACATTCTTAAGAAAACAATGAACAAGCCGCCTAATCCTAAAACAGCCAAACCGGCAACACCTAAGCCCATAACGGTTCCGCCTGTAAACGATACTTTTAAAGCCTGTTTTAAACTTGTACGGGCAGCCTGAGTAGTACGCACGTTGGCTTTTGTAGCTGCTCTCATTCCTATATATCCTGCTGTAGCAGAAAAAACTGCACCTATTATAAATGCAATACAGATGATCCAGCTCGAGTGAATTTCTTTGCCGTTCACTTCATGTATTGTTCCTGAATAAGCAAGTAATGCAGCTGCAAAAATTACAAATATGCTTAGCACTTTCCATTCAGCTTTTAAAAATGCCATTGCTCCGTCAGCAATGTAGCCTGCGAGTTCCTGCATGTTTTTATCTCCGGCATCCTGCTTGGTAACCCAGGCCGATTTTAGAGCCATTACTATCAATCCTAAAATCCCTAATGCGGGCGCCAAATAAATTACGTATTCGTTCATAAATTATATTAAATTAAAATTGTTTTTTTATTAATTATTCAGCAATCCCGCTGAATATAAATTCCTTTAAAAAAAGACTCAGATTCAGCCTTTTAAAATAGGGGGGTGCAAACTTATATAAAATCTACTGAATATCAAAAACAAAAAAAGGAGAAAGGGAAGACAATTTTATAATGTGTTGATGTGCCAATATACCGATGTGAGAATTTGCTGATATATTGATTTACTGATGTGCAGATTTACTGATGTACCAATGTATTGATTTTCTGATCTACCAATGTACCGATACATCAACATATCGGTACATCAGCAAATCCGCACATCAGTATATTACTCTAAAGCACGTTTGTTAAACATAACGTAGCCGAAGTGGAAGAGAAAAGAAACCGGAGTCTGCTGATGGTCGTAATAATTGGCGCTGAAACTTAAAGGCCCCACAGGCGTATTCCAAACAATTGCACCGGTAACAATGTAATGCTGGAAAGCAAATGGAGTGCTGTATTCTGTTTTTAAATCGGTGGTTTCAATAAGTGATCTGAAAGGCTGAAAAATATATCCTTCTGCACGCAATTCAATATTAGGTCTGAAATTCACAACAAATTTTAAACCTCCTGCCGCGTATTGATATGCCCGGTAATTTTCTAAAAAAAGCGTTTTGCTGTCTGGTGTCGGCTGAAATGCAGGAGCAGATAAAATACTGGCAGTATAATTATTAAAAAGGTCTTGTGTAGAATACACAGCTTCGCCGAATAAACCAATTTTCAACGTGCCTCTTCTGTTAAAATAGCGTTCAGCTCTTAAGTTTAAAGTAATCCACTGGTGGCTTTTTCTATATTCACTAACGGTGTCAGTAGAAGTAGAACCAGGTTCATTAGTTTCTACTCCTGTAACATAGCGGACTTTAAAATTAAGATATTCTCCCTGGTTTGCATACTGCTTGCGGTTCAGCGAATTTACTTCGTAATAAATCTGTGAAGTAAACATATCAAAGTTTGTACGGTCTGCAGTATCTTTTTCTGTGAAGTTTGATGTTTGATAATAGGTATCTGTCAGACGTCCGCCTCCTCCGCCAAATACAATGCGCGCTTTGTTGCCAGTTGGGAATCCAAAATTCAAAGCGCCGTATTCCTCGCTTTGTTTAAGATAAGCAGGGCGTATATCAGTTAAAAACGCGTTGCTGCTGGAGTAATAATCAAATTTATTAAATGTAAAATTAGGTTCGATATAAACAGGCACTTTGAAAGGAAAATCTAAACGTGTTTTTACCTGCACAGAGCTGTAAAGCTTCCCAAAGTAGGCATTACCCATTACCTCTGTAGCAAATGTACTGAGGTAATTATACTGAAGGCCTATATATCCCTGGCTTATAGGGCGGTTAGAAAAATTGCCTCCGAAATAAGTGATAATGTCGCGCTCTTTTTTAATTTTTAAATACAAATCATAATATCCTGTTGCAGGATTGAACTTAGCTTTTGGAAATATTGATTTTATTTTATTATCGGAAGCAAGTCTGAAGTACCCTCCTTTAATATCTTCAAAACTTATCTGCTTGCTCTTACGCTGAAGTATTTTGCGCGCATATTCCGATTGTTTATTATTTAAGCCTTCAATGTATATTTTATCAAAAACCTGTGGAGGGATTTTTGATCTGAAAGCTTTTCTTTTTGCAGCAACTTCAGCAGGGTCAGCCCTGCGTGCAATATTTTTTTTAATGAAATCAATTCTGCGCATTGTTTCAACATAACCGCTGTCAATAGTAGGCTGCGGATTATTGAAATCAAAAAGACTCACAGTTGTTTTCGGTTTAATAACTATTCCGGCTTCACATGGCACCTCAAATTTTGTTTTGATAAGAAGCATTGATTTTATCTGCGAAACGATGTCATCTTCATCAGGTGAATGAGAATTACCGGCCACAGTACTGCCAATAATAAAATCAGGATAAAAATCATCATACATAATGTTTGATGTGAAATTATTGTAAAAGCCGCCGTCATACAGCAGTCTGCCGTCTATTACAACAGGGGGAATAAAAAAAGGATAGGCAATTGAAGCCCTCACGGCTTCGCCCAAATCTCCATTTTTAAAAACTATAGTTTCTTTTCTTTCTATATCAGCGGCAACACATCGGAAAGGCACAAATAAACTGTCGAAATTATATTTTGCAACAGCGGCAGGTCCGCTTAAATATTCCATCAGTCCGAAATCAACTGAAATAGGCGACAGCACGTTAGTCGGAAGTCTCACTGTAAGCGCTGAATCAAGCGACAATTTAAATGTAAGCCAGGATGAGTTATCTTCGCTTCGTTTAAAATAGTAAGCATATTTTTCATCAATAACGGCCTGAGCCATATTTTTAAAAGACTCAGTTTTTACCAATTCTTCCATTTGAGCAGGGGAATACCCCATTGCAAACATAGAGCCGACAAGGGCTCCCTGTGAAGTGCCAGTAATATAATCTATAGGTATATGATTTTCTTCAAGCGCTTTCATAACGCCTATATGCGCATAACCTGCAGCGCCGCCGCCGCTTAAAACGAGTCCTACTTTTTGCGCAGCTAAATCATTCACAAGAAAAATAAACAGAATAAAAAAAAGTAAGCCGTTGATTGAGTGTTTTTGGAGGCTCATAAGGAAATGAAATTTGAACTGCAAAAGTAATGCACATTGCAGCACAATGCAAATACTTTTAAAAATTAATTATAGAATTGAAAGAATCTGTTCTTTCAGATAGGCGGGAGTTTTTAATAAGCGGGAGCCGTACCATGAAAATAATTCTCCGTCAACGGTTATTATTTTTGCGTTAGGGCAGATTTCCTTGAATTCATCAATATGCTTTTCTTTAAAGGGGTATGGCTCTGATGAAAGTAAAATCAGGTTTGGCGACGCTGCTGAAAGCTGATTTCTGTCAACCTCCGGATAACGTGTTAAATCAGGCGATGCAAATACATTATCGAAACCGCAGCGGATAAGCATATCGTTTATAAAAGTATTGTTTCCTGCTGTTATATAGGGTTTTCGCCAGATGAAGTATGCCGCTTTCGGTTTGGGATTCAAAACCGGAAGCTGATAGCTGAATGAGTTGAACTGAAATTCTGTCTGCAATTTAATATTTAATGCTTCTGAACTTTTGCCGGTTAACACGCCAATGTAAACAATCATGGTTAATGCATCTTTCAGATTATTAATGTCGCTCATCCAGACATTGTAATGTTTCATCAGCTCCTCAATCTGTTCTTTTTCATTTTCTTCTTTATTGCCGATAATTAAATCAGGATTTAATTGTTTTATTTTTTCGAAATCAAGTGTTTTTGTGCCGCCGATGTGAGGTTTACTGCGGAACCATTCATCTGGATGAATGCAGAACTTGGTGATGCCGATAACTTCATTGTGCAGGCCTAAATCATATAATAATTCGGTCTGAGAGGGTACTAAAGAAATTATTCTTTTGGGAGGGGAGGGAAGGTAGATTTTTCTGCCTAACTGGTCAGTAAACATGAAGTTTAATTGTTAATTTAAAAGTTTAATATAATAATCAGCTTTGCCGTAGATTTCGCTTAGATATGGTATGAACCGGCAATATACTTCTGCAGATTTTCCAATGGAATTACTCAATTGTACCTCCTCTGCATTCAGGACTTTTCCTCTTGGTTCAGTACCGCCGTATTCGCCGGAAGCCCACTTTATTTCAATGCCGCTGACAGTTAAAGTGCATATTCCGTCAACAGCACAGCCCATATTGCATTGTTCTATAATTCCTTTAAACTTAATTTCAGGATAATAGCTTCCGTTTTTGTCATCTGCCATTATTACTTTAGCGGCTGAACCCAATTTTTCCTTAAAAATTGCTTGATACACTAACTTGTCTATTTCTTTAGAGCCTGCTGCCCGAAAATCGACTTCACAATTATTGATAATTACCGTTTTCCACATTCCCTCCTTACCTTTTTTAGAATTAAAAATTGTAATTAAAAAAGTACTTTTTTCTGTTTTATATTCAATACTCGAATCTTTTACAATTATCGAATTACCCAAACTTGTTTTTAAAGCAGCTGCAATTTTCTGAGTCAATACAATGCTTTCAGACACCATTTTGGTTTGAGCTGATGCATTAAAAAAACTAATAAATAAAATAGCAGGCAAAATAAGCCTTCTAAAATTTAACAGCATAAATTTCATTTTGTCGAAAAAAAATTGAAGCAAATAATTAACAGATACTTTTAAATAAGCAGTAACCTAATAGTATTGATGTAAAACAAACTCTGATTTATTTTGTTAACGCATTAATAATATCATAGCGTGTAATGATATATGTTTTATCTAATTTAAAATCTTTAACAAGCACTGCAGGGTTTTGATCTGTAATCATTGCTGAAAGCGAATCTATGGGAGCAGAAATATCAACAAACGGAAATGCCGGCTGCATAATGGTTTCAACTTTTTGATTTTTTATTTCGGGATTAGCAGTTATTTTGGAATACAGCAGACTTTCGTTTAATGAGCCAACCACGCGCTTTTCCTGCGTTACCGGAATTTGGGAGATATCCATTTTACTCATCAGTTTCACTGCATTCGCAATTGTGTCCGATGCTTCAATAGTAATTAACTGCCCGTTGGTAGTGTTATTCACAAAATCTTTTGCAACCAATCCTTTTTTATCGAAGAATCCTTTTTCAAGCATCCACTCGTCATTAAACATTTTGCCGAGGTAGCGTGTGCCGTGATCGTGAAAAATTACAACAGCTACATCGCCTTTTTTTAATTCATCTTTTAACTGCATCAGTCCTGCCATTGCCGAACCTGCTGAATTGCCTGCAAAAATTCCTTCTTTTTTAGTAATCTCACGCGTCATTATTGCAGCATCTTTATCAGTCACTTTTTCGAAACGGTCAATTACATTAAAATCAACATTGGCTGGTAAAAAATCTTCGCCTATGCCTTCAGTGATGTAGGGATAAATTTCGTTTTTATCAAAGATGCCTGTCTCTTTGTATTTCTTAAAAACGGAGCCGTATGTATCAATGCCCCATACTTTAATATTTGGATTTTTTTCTTTTAAATAACGCCCGGTACCGGAAATGGTACCGCCTGTACCTACGCCGACAATAAGGTGTGTGATTTTACCTTCGGTCTGTTCCCATATTTCGGGGCCTGTCTGTTCGTAATGCGCAAGTGAGTTGCTCAAGTTATCATATTGATTGGGTTTCCATGAGTTTGGAATTTCTTTTTCCAAACGTGATGAAACAGAATAATAGGAGCGGGGATCTTCAGGCTCAACATTAGTAGGGCATACAATAACATCAGCGCCGAAAGCGCGCAGTGCATCTACTTTTTCTTTGGATTGTTTATCAGTAGTAGTAAAAATACATTTGTATCCTTTAATGATAGAAGCTATTGCCAAGCCCATGCCAGTGTTTCCGCTGGTGCCTTCTATGATTGTGCCGCCTGGTTTCAAACGTCCGTCTTTTTCAGCAATTTCAATCATCTTAAGTGCCATACGGTCTTTGATGGAATTGCCGGGATTAAAGGTTTCTACCTTTGCATATACTGTTGCTTTTACATCTTTAGTGATATTATTAATACGGACTAAAGGCGTGTTTCCGATGGTTTCAAGGATGTTGTTGGAAGCTTTTCTCATTAGATTGGAATAAAGAATTATTTAAAATTTGTTGACTGTTTTTTCAGGAAGCGAAAATACAAATTTTAAACGGAGCTTTATTTTATAGAAACCACATTTATTTCTACTCTTCTATTTGCGGACTGTTTGGCTTCATCGGATGCGTCAGGATAAAGCATTTTTTTTCCGCCATACCCGATAGTGCTAATCCTCTCTTTCTCGATACCCATACTGACTAAATAAAGAAAAACTGTTTCAGCCCTTTTTTCCGACAATATTTGATAATCTATCTTAGCTTCTACTTTAGCCCTTGTTGATCCGTTTACATGCCCTTCAATTCGGATTACCATTTGTTTGTTTTTTTTCATAAGTTTATAAAGTGCCTCCACAGATGAAATACTTGCCGGCAATAATATTGCAAGACCTCCAAAAAAGTTAATACAATTCATATTAACCTTCATTCCTTTTTTTAATTTAGGAAGTATAGTCCGGATGTCGTTAAAAGCGCCGGCCTGTTTTAAATTTTTTGTATTAAGGGTTTTTGCCTGAACAAAACTGCTGTCGGAAGAAAAAGCAAGTGTATAATCTAAATTTTCTTTCAGCCCTGCATTTATTGTGTATTTACCATCGTTTTCAGTGTTTATTTGTTTCACAACAGTTCCTTTATTATCAGTCAAAGAAATTTCTGCCTTCACCGGGATGCTGTCTTCATTAAGTACTGTTCCTGAAATTTCAACCTGCTTGATGTAATTAAAATTTATGATATGTCCTTTTCCCCCTTCATACACGTTATCCAAAACAAGAATATATTTTTCTCCCTTTTTTACTTCAACGGATTTTGAATAGGCTTCACCGATTCCTTTTCCGACAAATTCATTTTTAGCGTCAGACGATAATCCTGTTATACCCCTTGTCTGCTGACTTGCGCGGGATAAATTTGACCGGATAGGTTTTAAATGTTTTTTTTGCAGCGCTTCGCAAAAATTAGAATCGGTATATTTATAAAGTAAAAAATCATAATCATCTGCTGTATCCTGCGGAATAATTTCAAATCCGAACTCCCCGTCATACTTAATATCCAGCGAGTACCATGCTGAGTTATGTTCTTCTTCAAAAGCTGATTTATCAAATTTGTTTTTAGATGTTATTTCCTGAACTGAACCAAAACCAACAGGAGGAACTGTAGGGCCGTAGGTTGTAATTTTATTGAGACTGATTTTAACTGCATCCTTGCAGTCACAGGCTGTTTTTGCAGTTCCACGTATTACGGGCTTAATAATATTTTTTTTGATACTGTTTTTTTGCGCTGAAGCTGGAATAAAAAACAATAAAAAAATCAGTGCGGAAAATATGGGGCGGATATACATGATGATTAGGTTTTGGTTTACATCCTAATTCAAAATATTTAAAAAGATACAGAATATTTTTTTTATTTTAATCTGATGATTAAAACTAAGCTGTGCAGCAGAGTAGAACAAATTTTATGAGAAGCTTTATTTTATTGAAATAACATTTATTTCAACCCTTCTATTGGCGGCACCTTCAGATTCATTTTTTGGAATAGGATAAATCGCTTTTGATGCTCCGAATCCAATTGAACTCATCCGCTCTTTCTCAATCCCCTTTTGTTTCAGGTAAAACAATACTGCTTTTGCCCGGCCTTCAGACAGGCTTTGCCAATCATCCTTTGGATATGCAGGATTAACATGCCCCTCAATTCGTATTACCATTTTTTTATTTTTTTTCATCAGCATATACAGCGCATTTACTGAGGAATAGCTTTCAGGTAACAAGTCAGATTGATTTCCATAAAAATTAATGGTTCCCATTTTATACTTTTCCCCCTTTTTTAATTTAGGCAAAATGGTTCGTATGTCAGTAAAGGTGTTTGTCTGTTTTAGGTCTTTTGTGTTAAGAGTTTTAACTGCAATAAAACTGCTGTCGGAGGAAAAAGTAAGAGAATAATCCTGATCTTCATTTAATGACGCATTAAATTTGTATCTGCCGTCAATCCCTGAATTTGCCTGCGTAACAATAGTGCCGCTGAAATCGGTAAGTGAAATTTCTGCTTTTACCGGCTGGTTATCTGTGCCGACTATTATACCTGCTATCGCAGCTTGTTTTACAAAATTGAATTTAATAGTATGGCCTTTCCCTTCTGGATAAACATTATCTAAAACAAGAACATATTTTTGGCCTTTTAACACTTCAATTGATTTTGAATAAGCCGCATTGATACCCTGCCCTGAAAATTCATTTGTCACCAGAGATGATAACCCTGTGAGCCCCTTTGTTTGAACACTTACGCGGGATAAATTGGAACGGATTGGGTTCAAAAGTTTTTTTTGCAAGGCCTCACAAAAAGTAGAATCGGTATATTTATAAAGTAAAAAATCATAATCATTTGATGAATCCTGCGGTATAATATCAAATACCAATTCGCCTGAATAATTAATATCCAGTAAGTACCATGCTGAGTTATGCTCTTCTTCAAAAGCAGATTTATCAGATTTGTTTTTTGCTGTTATTTCCTGTATTGAACCAAACCCAACTGGAGGCTGTGTTAAGCCGTATGTTGTTGTTTTATTAATATTTATTTTAACTGCATCCTTGCAGTCGCAGGCGGTTTTAGCATTTTCTTTGGGTATGACAGGTTCAGCAGTAATTTTTTTCGTGCTGTTTTTTTGAGCAGCAGCAGAAATAAAAAACATTAAAAAAATCAGAGTAGAAAATAAAGTTTGGATTTTCATGGTGATTAAATATTGATTTGCCGCCCATTCGAAATTTTTGAAAAAGATACGTATTTTTTACGTTTTTTTCAAAACTCTAATCTTCAAACAAACCCTTATTGTTTTTATTGAATTAGGCATCTAAGTAATAACATGTATGTATTGCTCCCCCATAGTCTTCGACAGGCTCAGACTGACCTCGAGCGTAAAGTCATACTGAGCCTGTCGAAGTATGTGACGGGGCATAGAATTAACAATATTTCTTATACGCATAATTCAATATTTTTATTTTAATCTGCCTTTAAAAACCAAAAAAATATCCCGAAACAATCAGGATATTTTTTGTTTTCCCCGCTCAATTACCTTACTGCACAATAATCCATATCGGCTGGCTCCAGTCGCCGGTTCCTGCTGCCGTAATAACTCTGAACCTGAAATACATCTTAGTTACCGGTGTAAGCCCTGTTACAGTGGTTTTCGCCTGTAATGTAGAAGGCAAATCTGTCCAGTTAATAGTATCAGCACTTTGCGCCCAATCATAAGATACGCGGTTGCCTGCCGATTTTGCTGTAAGCTTTACACTGCCTGATACAGTGCCGTTTTTAGCTGCTAAAGGAGGTTTAACTCTTGTGCCGTAAGTTTTTAAATCGAAGCCCGAAGCATTAATAATAGCTATTGCTGTGGCTTCATCTGCTGCATTATCAGCTAAGTCCTGAACATAGCTCAGCAGGCCGAATATGTTTTTAAGCACAACAATAAATTTTACATTTCTTGCACCTGCACTGCCTGCGGCTCTTGTTTGAGCCAGTGTCTGGGCTGTCTGCAAAGTTCCCAGATTAGCAGTAACAAGCGCAATTGTGGGATTAGGATTTGCAAAAAGCGCAGTGTTGCCGCCGATATTAGAAAGAATAGTTAAAACACGCTGAATAAAATCAGCTATTTTTCTCAGTTTACTTGTTGGGAAAACTGCTTTGGGTCTCTTACTTGAACTTGCCATGGTTTTTATTTTTTAATTGGTTAATATTGATTGTTTAATTATTTAACTTCCTATTTGTTTAAATAAAATACATCCGGTTTCAATATGTTCCCTCCCTGTGTTAAGTGATTCTCTCCCTGTGTGAACTGATTCCCAGCCTATGTGAAGTGATTCCCAGCCTATGTTAAGTGATTCCCTCCCTGTGTGAACTGATTCCCTCCCTGTGTTGATTGATTCCCACCCAATGTGAACTGATTCCCTCCCAATGTGAACTGATTCCCTCCCTGTGTTGATTGGTTCCCACCCTATGTGAACTGATTCCCACCCTATGTGAACTGGTTCCCTCCCTGTGTTGATTGATTCCCTCCCAATGTGAACTGATTCCCTCCCTGTGTGAACTGATTCCCTCCTTGTGTTGATTGATTCCCACCCTATGTGAACTGGTTCCCTCACTATGTGAATTGGTTCCCTCTGTGTTTGTGTTCGCTCATTACCTGATGTAGTATGCTTAAGCTGTTTTGATTTTACCTCCTTTTTTATTGCTTTTTATATCGTTTAAATTTTAGATGTAAAAAACATTTATTTTATTTATACTGCTAAAACTACTATGAACAGGGCTTTATTGTATGAAGCATAAAAATAAATTCAAAAAAAATAACAATAAAATGTAACCCGAAAACGTTTGCGGTACGCAAGCAGCCAGAAATTCGCCCCAAATAATTAAAATTATTTTTTCTTTTTTATTCTGTATGGAGGGAAAAATGAAAAAGAGATAAATATTTTAACGGATTTTTATAAGGTATATTTGCATATGAATTTTGAATTTAAACGCATTAAGAAAAATTGATGATGAGAAATTACCTAATAAATAAACGTGTGGAAAAGGCCACAAGAATTTTAAATAAATATAAAACTGAAATAAACGGAATTTCCAATGTTAAGGAAGCAAATAACTGGAAAGCTAAAGTACTTGACAGTCTTAAGATTTATCTCGGAGTGGATTCACCACTTTATATGCGCTTTAAGGAATCATATTTTACTATAAAGAGACCTTCTGAAAACATTTATGATGCTTCATTGAAGGAAAATTTTAAATTACTTCTTCAAGACGTAATTGACCATATAACTCAAAATGGTGTGCAACAAGACTATGTAAAGACCAACTTCCTGAGTAGCTTTTCAACAGGGACAATTTTAGGAGGACTATTAACTGGCGCAACACTAATATTTTTTATAGGCAAATTTGTTGGAACAACTGAGAAGGAAAGAGAAGTTTCTAAAATGGAATCTCAAATACAGACTATGGAATCAAAATTAGCTGAGAAAGAAAAAAACATTCAAAATAAAGAAGCAGATATATTTAAACAAAATCAGGCACTCCAAATTTTAAAACAAAATAATAATGTTCTCAAAATACCCTTAATCAATAAAGTGAATGAGAAATCAAATCAACATGACAATACCATTACGCAAACAAATAAAGAAGGTGATAATATTGGAGGAAGTAAAACTGTGATAAATAATAAATAATAAAATCAAGTTCACCTACCACATGAAAAAAATTGTATTAATATTTTTGGCAACTATTCTAAGTAAAATTATATTCTCCCAATCAGGACAAACAAATAGTTCTGGCGATAATATTCTTCGGGATAAAATGGTTATTAATAACTATTATAACTATAGAACTGATTCTGTAGAAAAGAAAGTTGATGATGCTGTCCAAGCAACGCTTGATAAATACGAAACCTATGATCAAGATGATTGGGCTAAAAAAGGATTTATGGAATGGCTGAAAAAACACGAATATAAAAAAGCGACTGTTTCATTTTCAAGAGCTTTATCTTTTAACCAGTATAGTTATCAAGTTTATTACGGACGTGGAGAGTGTTATTATCAATTAAAAAAATATGATAAGGCTATTCAGGATTTTTCTGCGGCATTATACTGGGCCTCTAAAGATACATCAAGTCTGACTGGAATATATGTTAGACGTGCGCAGACTTATTGGCTAACAAAACAAAATAAAAAAGCAATACAAGATTATACTGAAGTAACAAAATTATCTCCTCAAAACGCTCTTGCATATACTTATAGAGGTAGCATTTATACATTAATTAAACAATATGATAGTGCTATGAATGACCTAAATAAAGGATTCCTATTAGACCCCAATTTTTTTTATACTTATTATTTTAGAGCCGAATTATATGCTGAGATGAAAGAATACGCCAAAGCAGAAAAAGACCTAAATAAAGCGATTTTAATAGCTCCGAAGGATGCAAATTCATATAACCTTAGTGGCTATATATATAACAAACTTTCTGAAAATAAAAAAGCAATAGTAGTCCTAAATAAGGCGATAGAATTAGATTCTACTTTTGCGTATGCTTTTAACAATAGAGGGTTCGCTTATTATAACTTAAAGCAATATAGTATTGCTTTAGTTGATATAAACAAATCATTATTAATGGATTCAAGGAATGCAATGGCTTATTATAATAGAGGACTTGTCTATCAGGCTACAAATGAAATTGAAAAAGCAAAGATTGATTTTGCTAAAGCTAAAGAATTAGAACCGGAGACCTATTAATTTGTAACGTGGCGCCTTACCCTCTTTAACCACTTAGATACACGACAATAGGTACGATTTGATCGGAACTAAAAAGGGAAGGTACTTCGTGTCATTTTTTAAAAGTTAACTGAACCTTATCGCTTTAATAGGAGTTATTTTTGCAATGATTTTTTACCTTTAAATTTTGTCTTTGGATTTCTGCGGGTATCCCAAAAGGTAAGTAATTCAATATGTTTTGGCTTTACGCGATACAAAAGTAAATTGTGTTTGGATATTACAGCTTCGCGGATGTTTTGCTTTTTTGACTGGCGAAACATGAAGGGGGCTTCAGAAATATAAAAGATAGTTTTATTTGCAGCGTTGATGAAATTAACCGCCTCACGCTCTGTCCATTTGGTTTTTAAGAATTCAATTATCTTTTCAAAAGTATCTTCAGCTTCTTGAGTCCAGTTTATTTCTTTAGCCATTTTTTATACTTTTTCATTACTTCTTCATTGCTTTTAAATTCCCCTTTATCAGCTTGTTTTACAGCACGTGCAACTGATTGTTTTATTTCATCTGGCATCTCGTCCCATAAATCAATATCCTGAGTTTCGAAAAGAGCTTTAATATGATTGATTAGTGCGGTGTTGTTAGTATTTAACAATTGTTTAACTAATTCAACTTTGGTTACTGCGATGTTCATTTTTTATAAATTTTTTATCAAACAAAAATACAGATTATTTTTTCAACTAAACCTAATCGCTTTAATAGGAGTAATTTTTGAAACAATAAAGCTTGGAATAATCAGCATTATTAGGCAGCACAGAAGCGTGCCTAAATTCAGCAGCAGAATATGAAACAGGTTAATGTTAATAGGAATAACAGAAACATAATAGGTTGCCTGGTCTAATTTAAACAAACCAAAATGCTGCTGAATAAGAGCAATAGCAATACCCATAGCATTTCCCCACAGCAGTCCTTTGCCTATTAAATACACTGCATTATATAAAAATACTTTTTGAATGCTTCCGTTTTTTGCCCCTAATGCTTTTAAAATACCGATCATATTTGTTCTTTCTAAAATCAATACCAGCAGGGCTGAAATCATATTGATGCCAGCTACTAATATCATCAGGGTAATAACTATTATTGCATTAATATCCTGCAGATCTAACCAGGAAAAAACGGCAGGGTTTATTTCTTTCACCGTCTGTGCAATCAATCCCTGTCCTACAACTTCATTTACTTCAACGCCAATTTTATCAATTTTTTTATAATCTTTAATTGCAATTTCAAACCCGCCGATTTGATCTTCGTTCCAGTAATTTAATTTCTGTATCTGGCGGATATCAACCAATACAACACGTTTGTCAATATCCTCAAAACCTGTTTCATAAATTCCTGAAATGAAAAATGTTTTTACACGCTGTTCGTAGCTGAAAGAAGTACTGTCCGATTTTTTAGTTAAAAAGTAGATCACCATTTTATCATCCAGCTTCAGCTCCAGTTTAGCGGCTAAATATTTTGAGATAACAATGCTGCGTGATAAACCGGTATCGCTTAAGCTGAATGTTTTACCGCTTTTCAGATTTTCATTGATAAATTTCCAATCGAAATCCCTGCCGATGCCTTTCAGCAAAACACCTTCATTATCAATCTTAGTTTTTATGATGCCGCTTTTAGCAGCATAAATTTGTATGTGATTAACCTCGGGATTGCTTTTTATTTTGTCTAAAAAAGATTGCTGCATACTGATGGGCTGTGGCTCATCACTCACATTATTATCGTAATTTGTAATTTGAATGTGAGAACCAAAGCCGATAAGTTTGTTCCTGATTTCGTTCTGAAAACCTGTAACAATAGCAATAGTTAAAATCATCACGGCTAATCCTAAAGCAATGCCTAATACCGAAATGCGAACAATAGGGCGGGATAGCTGGCTGCTGCTGCCTGAACCAAAAATGATTCGTTTGGCTATAAATCGTTCGGTATTCAAAATTTATTAGCTTTGATGTTAAATATTTCTACGAATTACGAATATACAACGAATTACGAATGGAAAAATAAAACCATCTCCCAATTCAATAAAATTCGTCGTTCGCAGTTTCTAATAAGTGATATGAAGATTTATAAAATTTATACATTGTTTTTGGCCGCAGTAATTGTTTTGAGTGCTGATGCGCAGGTTATTACACAGGTTGATAATTCCGTAAAAACTTCGAAAGATATTAAAGCCGGCGCCGACCGCACAAAAGAATATCTTCCTTTATTAAAAGGCAAAGCTGTTGCAATTGTAGCAAATCAATCTTCGAATATAAAAAACACACATATTGTTGACAGCCTTATTTCATTGGGCATTACAATAAAAAAAGTTTTTTCTCCCGAACACGGACTCCGCGGTTTAGTTGATGCCGGAAAAAAAATAAAATCTGCAAAGGATGCAAAAACAGGCCTGCCTATTATTTCTCTGTATGGAAAAAATATGAAGCCGGCTGCTGCAGATTTAAAAGATGTTGATATAATTATTTTTGATATTCAGGATGTAGGCGTGCGTTTCTACACGTATTTATCCACGCTGCATTATGTAATGGAAGCCTGCGCTGAAAATAACAAAGAGTTAATTGTGCTTGACAGGCCCAATCCCAACGGTTATTACATCGACGGGCCGGTGATGGAAGATACATACAAATCATTTTTGGGACTGCATCCTGTTCCAATTGTATATGGCATGACAATCGGCGAATACGCCCAGATGATCAACGGCGAATCATGGCTGAAAGGCGGAGTGAAATGCAATTTAAAAGTGATTACACTTGAAGGTTATTCTCATTCAGATTTTTATCAGCTGCCAGTGCGTCCATCGCCAAATCTGCCTAACATGACGTCTGTGTATTTATATCCCAGTTTAGGATTGTTTGAAGGAACTGTTGTTTCGGTGGGCCGCGGTACTGATCTGCCGTTTCAGGTAATCGGTCATCCAACTTTGCAAAAAACAAATTATACATTCACCCCTAAACCAACCAGCGGTGCGAAAGACCCGAAATATAACGGACAGGTATGCAATGGATATAACTTGTATAATTTCGGAACAGAGTATATGAAAGATACCAAGAAAATTTATTTATACTGGCTGATGGGTACTTATAAAAACACAGCAGACAAAGCAAATTTTTTTGATGAAAATTTTAATTACCATGCCGGCAATGCCACGCTTCAAAAGCAGATTATTGACGGTGTTGATGAAGATGAAATAAGGAAAAGCTGGCAGGAAGGATTGAAAAAATTTAAAGTTATCCGGAAAAAATATTTACTGTATAAAGATTTTGAGTAGTTATTTCATTACTAACCGACTAAAAAAATCATACAGGGCTAAAGCCCTTTTGCAGAATGGTTTTGATAACCCCAGCATTAAGGCTGGGGTTACAAATGGAACACTCTATATTTATTGGCTTTAGCCGCATTAGTCAGTTAGTAGTGTAATTATATTTCTTTAGGAAGCAGTAAAGATTATCGAAATATAAAATGTGATAATTATTTTGAGAGATCTTTTTTGCAGAATTAATTTCTGAAGAATGATGAAAAAACAAAAAGAAATTCAATTAGAATCCTGCATTACCTGCCCTGAGTGCGGATTTAAAAAGATAGAAATTATGCCGGCTGATTCATGCCGGTTTTTTTATGACTGCGAAAATTGTAAAAAGGTAATAAAAGCGAAGCCCGGGGATTGCTGTGTGTTCTGCAGTTATGGGAGTGTTAAATGTCCGCCGATGCAGGAAGGATGTTCCTGCAGTTAAATTGAATTAAAATGTTCAGATTTGAAAATGAATTATATTCTCAAATCAGAACATTCGCAAACTGATATTATTTATCCAGATCTTCAAAATTTACATCTGAAAAATCCGAATTGCTTTTTGAAACTGTACCGGAAGTTGTGCCGGAAGTTGTGTTAAATACTGCCATTTCAGATGATACCGTATCATGATTATGTTCTTCTGCCGCAGGAGAAATAGATTTGATATGAGCAACAACTTCATTAAAACCTTCTGAAAATTTTTCGAAATCCTCTTTATATAAAAACAATTTATGTTTTTCATAGAAAAACTTGCCATCATCGCCAAAGCGTTTTTTGCTTTCGGTAATTGTTAAATAATAATCATTTCCTTTTGTGCTCTTCACATCAAAGAAATAAGTTCTTTTTCCAGCTCTTACGGCTTTAGAGAATATCTCTTCTCTATCCGATCCGTTTTTTTCAAATCCATCTTCCATCGTCATAATAATGTTGTTTATAGTTTAAATCTGTGAATTGCTTGGCAAATGTTTACAATTAATAAGTCAAAAACAAGGCTTGTTAATAACTTTTGATTATTACTTGCAGCGTTTCTAAAATATCAATCTTAGCTCATGATTTCTTTCTCTAATTGCTGCATTTTAAAAAGTTCAAAATAGCTTCCTTTTTTATTTATTAATTCAAGGTGGCTTCCCAGCTCAATAATCTGTCCATGATCCAGCACAATAATATTATCAGCATTTTTAACAGATGATACCCTATGGCTTATGATTAAAGTGGTTCGGCCCATTATCACCTGCTTTAAATTGCTCAGAATTTCTTCTTCCGTTTCGGTATCCACTGCCGAAAGGCAGTCATCAAAAATTAAAAGCTTTGGCTGATTGATAATTGCACGTGCAATGGAAATACGCTGTTTTTGTCCGCCTGAAAGCGTAATGCCTCTTTCACCCACAATGGTTTCGAACTTTTCAGGGAAGTCCATTATATTGGAATAAATAACTGCATTTTTAGCAGCCTTTTCAACAGCTTCCATATATTGAGAAGACTCGGGGTTTTGATCTTCTGCATCACTGTTCATTGAAAAGCCGATGTTGTGTGAAATTGTATCAGAAAATAAAAAAACTTCCTGGGGTGCATAGCCCATCTGGGAGCGGATATCATTTAAATTAATGCCTTTTATATTTTTATTGTCTAATAAAATTTCTCCCGAATCTGTATCATATAATCTGCAGAGCAGGTTGGCGATGGTTGATTTTCCTGAGCCTGTACGGCCGAGTATTGCAAGTGAACTTCCTTTTTTTACGGAGAAAGAAATATTTTTCAGTGCCTGAATACCTGAATCAGGATATGTGAAACTAACATTCTTAAATTCAATATTTCCTTCAATTGCGGCAGAGGCTTCGGAGGTATTAGCAATCTGCGGTTTTGTCTGCAAAAATTCATTGATTCGTGTCTGTGAAACCGCCGCACGCTGAATGAGCGATGTAACCCATCCCAGCGATGCAATAGGCCAGGTAAGAGCATTTACATATAAAATAAATTCAACAATATTGCCATAACTTATTTTACCCTGCATAGCAAGGTGTCCGCCTATAAATACAATAAAAATATTGCTTAAGCCTATCAGCAGTATCATTACCGGCTGAAACATAGATTCTGTTTTTACCAGTCCCATTGTTCGGCCGCGGTATTCAGTACTTTGTGTTTCAAATTTGGAAATAGAATAATCTTCCCGCCCGTAGGCCTTTAATACCCTGATGCCCGAAAAGGCTTCCTGTGAATGCGTTGTAATATCAGATAACTGTTCCTGTATCTGTATGCCTTTTTTATTAATAATATCGCTTACAATATAAATTGATCCAGCCAGTATCGGCAATGGAATCAATACATACAAAGTAAGTGTGGCATCAACGCTGAGCATCGCTGTAATAGTTAAAGTAAACCGGAAAAATGTATTTAAGATGTACATCACTGCCGGACCGATATACATCCGCACACGGCTCACATCTTCGCTGATGCGGTTCATCATATCACCGGTGTTGCTGCTCTTGTAAAATGCTGTATCCAGCTGCTGATACTTTGAATAGATCTCGTTTTTTAAATCAAATTCAATAAGGCGGGACATGACTATAATACTCTGCCTGGTTAAAAATAAAAATATACCGCTGAGAACTGCCACTCCCAGTATTATTGCCCCATACTGCAATAATTCATTCATTAAATAATCTTTATCAGGATTGGCTGCATTGTTTTTTATGAAATCAACAGCTTTTCGGGCATAGGCGAAGCCATCAACCGCATAGTAATTTGAAATACCTACGAATACAACTCCCAGGAAAAGCCGCCATCTGTATTTAAAAAAGTATTTGTTTATATGCTTGAGCGATTTCATCTGCTGACGCTATTTTCGTAATTATTTGAATTATGCTATGTTAGGTAAAACAAGGGCTGACTTATTAAATAATTAAGCAGCAAGTTTTACCGCCGCTCGGAAAATAAATATAATTTTGTCGAAAAATAAAAAGCCTTGCTATTCTAAGGCTTCAAAATTACTAATAAACAGAGCATCCCGATAAAAATTCTTAAACCATATTATTATGATAGAAGTTCTAAATATTAAAAATTCACCCTTAGCGGAGAATCCTGTAATTGCTCAAATGTCGCTGCATAATCATGAGCAGGTAGTATTTTGCAATGATAACGAAACAGGCTTAAAAGCTATTGTTGCAATACACAACACTGTACTTGGCCCAAGTCTTGGCGGAACACGCATGTGGGCTTATAAAAATGAAATGGAAGCGCTTACTGATGCCCTTCGTCTTTCCCGCGGAATGACTTATAAATCGGCAGTTGCAGGCTTGAATTTAGGAGGCGGAAAAGCTGTGATTATAGGCGATTCAAAAACACAAAAGAATGAAGCATTGATGCGCAGGTTTGGTAAATTTATTAACAGCCTGTCGGGCAAATACATTACTGCTGAAGATGTTGGTATCAGTACAAAAGATATGGAGTACATAAAAATGGAAACTGATTTTGTAAGCGGACTGCCTGAAAATATGGGCGGAAGCGGGGATCCATCACCGGTTACAGCTTACGGCGTTTATCTTGCAATGAAAGCTTCTGCCAATGAAAAGTGGGGAAACGACAGCTTAGCAGGCAAAAAAGTGGTTGTTCAGGGGATCGGCCATGTAGGCGAAAGTTTGGTAAGTTATTTAGTAAAAGACGGAGCAAAAGTTTTTATTAATGATATTAACCAGGAACGTTTAGCCGTTGTTGCTAAAGAAACAGGAGCTTCTGTTATTGACAGCGGCAAGCTGTATGATTTAGACATGGACATTTATGCGCCATGCGCTTTGGGTGCAACTGTAAATACAGATACATTAAATCGCTTAAAATGTTCAATCATCTGCGGATCAGCCAACAATCAGCTTTCTGATGAGAATATACATGGTAACATGGTAATTGAAAAAGGAATTTTATATGCTCCTGATTTTGTTGCGAATGCAGGCGGTATCATCAATGTTTATTATGAACTTGAAGGAGGCTACAACCGCGAGCGCGCTTTAGCGCATGCAGAAAAAATATACCAGACAACCTTAAATATTTTTAAAACAGCCAAAGAACAAAATATCCCTACTTATATGGCTGCTAACCGCCTTGCCGAAAAACGCATTGCCGATATTGGTAAAATTAAACTGAGTTTTTAAATAAGGGTCGTATAAAAAATAATTAAATCATTAATAAAGTTTACAAAGTTTAATTCTTAAATTAGTATAGAATCGTAATCCGATATGTTAAACAGAAGATATTTAAGAATAAAAACAATGCAGGCGCTGTATGCGTTTTTCCAATCCGAGAACAAAGACCTGGCAAAAGGCGAACGTGACTTATTCAACGGGATTGATAAAATTTATGATTTGTACATTTATCAGTTCGAATTTTTGGTTGAACTGCGCCATGTTGCATCTATATTGAGTGAGGATGCCAAGAATAAAAGACTTCCGACAAGCAATGATTTAAATCCGAATTTAAAATTTATCGAAAATAAATTCATTGCCCAGCTGTCTGAAAATATTCATCTGAAACGTGAAATAAACAACCGCAAAATCAGCTGGAATAATGAATTTGAATTGGTAAAAAAAATATTCAACAACATCAAAGCCGGCGAAGAGTATAATAAATACATGAATGCTTCTGATGATTCATACCAGACTCATCTAAATTTCGCTGTTGAAGTTTTTAAAGAATACATGGCCGATTTTGAGCTGCTGAATCATTTTTACGAAGAAAAAAATCTGCATTGGGGCGATGATATCTACCTCGTTAACCCGATGATTGTAAAAACAATTGAATCATTTAACGAAAACTCAAATCCTGATGCTGTATTACTGCCTTTATACAAGGATAGAGAGGACGATGAGCAGTTTGTAAAAGATCTATTTCGTCAAACAGTTATACACGAAGAGGAAACTAAAAAATTAATTGCTGATAAAACAAAAAACTGGGAAGTAGAACGTATAGCTCTGATGGATGTACTGCTGATGAAAATGGCAATTACTGAAATATTATCTCTGCCAAGCATCCCTGTTAAAGTTACTTTGAATGAGTATATCGAAATATCAAAAATATACAGTACGCCGAAAAGCAAACTATTTATAAATGGTATTTTAGATAAACTCCTCGTTGATTTTAAAGCTGAAAAAAAACTTAATAAAACCGGACGGGGATTGATGGAGTAGGGAATGAGCAATTTGCAATAAGCAATAAGCAAAACTCCCACTTGTGCGGGCGACAGTGTGAAAGCTAAGGGGGGCGCGAAAGCTTGCGTGCTGCAGGGGGATAAATAAAAGCAATAAAAATAAAATTGAATAATTTTTAAAATTCATAATTCCTAAAAACAAAATGAAAACACGTTCAATAACAAATCTAATGGCTTGTGCGTTGCTGCTTATGACAGTATCCTGCAGACAGGAAGAAAAAAAATTGGATGCATCCAAAATTTCAACAGACGTAATTAATGTTCCGGCTACAGCGTCAGGAATTGCAGTAACACCAGGGGCTGCGCCTCTTATGGTCTTCAAAGAAGAAAAACATGATTTCGGCAGAATTACTCAAGGTGAAAAAGTGTCTTACTCTTTTGTATTTAAAAATACGGGCGGTTCAGACCTTGTGATTTCTTCTGCTCAGGGCAGCTGCGGATGTACTGTTCCATCTTACGCTAAAGAACCTGTAAAGGCAGGACAGGAATCTAAAATTGATGTGGTATTTGACAGCGGCGGAAAATCAGGACTGGTAGAAAAAACAGTAACTTTGGTGACCAACTGTAACCCAAGTACACGGACATTAACTATTACTTCCACGATTATTGTTCCGGAAGAAAAGTAAGGAATGTGTCAATTTGAAAATGTGCTGATGTGTCAATGCAGAAGTATTCCAATTAACAAAACAAGTAACTAATAATAAACAACTAACAACTAAACAAAAACAATGAACCCATCAAACATTTTATTAATGGCAGGAGGCGGCGGTCAAGCCGGAGGATTAATGCAATTTTTTCCTTTAGTTTTAATTATCGTGGTATTCTATTTTTTTATGATCCGCCCACAGTTAAAAAAATCAAAGGATCAGAAAAAATTTCGTGAAAATATTGCGAAAGGCGATAAGATAGTTACAATCGGCGGTATTCACGGTAAAATTACTGAAGTTCAGGATACAACTTTTATTATTGAAGTAGAAGGCGGTCATAAACTTAAAATTGAAAAAAGCGCTGTATCAATGGATTCTTCTACTATGATTGGGGCAGAGCAAAAATAAATAATTTGATAATTTGAAAATTTATTAAACCAATCGGGCTGAGATTTTAAAAATCCTAAATCCTAAATTCTAAATCCTAAATTCTAAATTGTCTAGAATTTAGGATTTGGGATTTATTAGCTAGAATTTGATAATTAATTATCGCATTTTCAAATTAATAAATTTTCAAATTTATATGACACCATTCTTTAAAAATAGTGCTGACGAAGGAGAAAATCAAGGCATCCGCTTAAACGGGCGGATGATAACTTTTCTGTTCTGTGTATTGATTTCAGCATTTTTTTGGCTGATGCTGTCACTGTCAAAAGAATACGAAATAAAACTTATTTTTCCTGTTGCCTACATAAACTCCCCCTCTGATAAAGTAATTGCCAGCCGGCTTCCTGAAACCATTGAAATAGAAGTAAAATCGAGCGGTTTCAATTTATTGATTTATAAAATAAAAAAGAAAAACGAAACGCTCCTGATTGATGTTGCTGATTCGAAACCTCTCCCTCAAAAAAATCATTATTTTCTTCTTACTAATTCAAGAATCGATAAGATTACTTCGCAGTTCAGCAATGATATTAAAATTTTAAAAATTTCTCCCGATACTATATTCCTGAATTTTAATAAAAAAATAAGCAGGATAGTGCCTGTTAAAGCCAATCTGAAAATCAGTTTTGATAATCTTTATCAGGAGACCGATTCTGTTAAGTTAAGTCCGGCATTTATTACTATTTCGGGTGGAGCAGATGTGGTAGATAAAATCAGGTTTGTGGAAACCGAACCAGTGAATTTAAAAAATGTAAATGATTCGCTGTCGCTGAAACTCACAATTTTAAAAACTCCGGAATTAAAATTGATAGACTTGTCGCAAAGCGTTGTAACGGCGTTTGTAAATGTTACAAAATTTACGGAGGGCAGCATTGAACTTCCGATTGAAGCAGCCAATCTTCCGGCAGGATATGAGCTGAAAATATTTCCTGATAAAATTTCAGTAAAATATAATGTCGCGTTTCAGAATTATGAAAAGATTACTCCCATTCGTTTTCACGCGGTTGTTGATTATTTGAAAATTGAACCCGGCAGTAATAAAATTAAAGTGGAGCTTGAGAAATATCCTTTGGAAATAAGGTCTATTAAGATAAACCCTGAAAAAGTGGAATATATTATCAGGAAGTAATTTCAAACCGAATTATTCATGGAAATAAAATAACCTTTAAGAATAAAATTCAGTTTTAAATCTTCTTTTGAATCAAGCCTAAATTAACATCCAAAAAAAGTATTAACTTCGTCCTTTGATGAGCTTCACCTATCCGGCATTTTTATTTGCACTTTCGGCAATCGCCATTCCTATTATCATTCACTTATTTAATTTCAGAAAGTTCAAGACTGTTTATTTCAGTAATGTCCGTTTTTTAAAAGAAGTAAAACAGGAAACCCAGGCAAAATCAAAACTGAAACATTTATTAGTTTTAGCTGCTCGTATTCTGGCTGTGTCTTTTTTGGTGTTTGCTTTTGCTCAGCCCTTTATTCCCGCTGAAAATAAAAAAGCAGTGCTTGGCGATAAAGCAGTAAGCATTTATATTGATAATTCATTCAGCATGGATGGAGTCAATAAAAACGGAACGCTGCTGGACGATGCAAAAAAAAGAGCCTCGGAGATAGTTTCTGCATTTAAACCTTCGGATCGTTTTCAGCTGCTCACAAATAATTTCGAAGGCAGGCATCAGCGTTTGGTGAGTAAAGAACAGTTTAATGAACTGCTTGACGAAATAAAAATAAGTCCCGCTGTGCGGAGTATTCCTGAAATAGCTTCCCGGCAGTCGGATGTATTACAGCAATCCGGCAGTAAAAATAAAATCTCATTTATTATTTCCGATTTTCAGAAAAGCATGGTCAGCATTGATCAGCTGAAGAATGATACAAGCATTACCTTCAATTTAATTCCATTAAGTGCTGCAGAAAAAAACAATGTTTATATTGATACCTGCTGGTTCGAAACTCCTGTCCGCCAGTTTAACCAGGTCGAAAAACTGCATGTCCGCATTAAAAACCGTTCTGATAAAGTATTAGAAAATAATTCTATTAAACTTTTTGTCAACGAAGTTCAAAAAACACCTGCCAGCTTTAATGCAGACAAGCAGTCGGAAGCTGAAGTTGTTCTTTCTTTTACTTCTAACACCGCTGGACTTCAGCACTGCCGAGTGGAAATAAATGATTACCCGATTACGTTTGATGATAAATTTTATTTCAGTTTTAAAGTGGCTGAAAATATTCCGGTGCTTTCTATTAATTCTGCAAATTCAGCAACCGCAAAATCAGAAAGCCCTTATCTGAATAAACTTTTTGGATCAGATTCTTTATTCAAATTTAAAAATGCCCCTGAAAATAAACTCGATTATGCCTCTCTGTCGAATAATAAATTGATTGTATTAAATGAATTAAAAACAATTTCATCCGGTTTGGCGCTTGAGCTGAAACGCTTTATGGACAATGGGGGAAGCGTACTGGTATTCCCTAATTCAGAAAGTGATTTGAATTCGTACAAAGAATTTTTAATGGATGTAAAAGCAAATTATTTTGAGCGTTTGGATACGGCTGCTACCAGGATTGATAAAATAAATCTGGAGCATGACATCTACAAAGATGTATTTGATAAAAAAACATTTACTGCTTCAAATCTTGATCTGCCAAAGGTCAGCAGGCATTATGTTATTTCGAAATCATCACACAGCAGCGAAGAATATTTACTCAAATTGCAAAACGGCGATATGTTTTTAAGCAAGTATGATGTGGGGAAGGGGAAGTTATACCTTTCAGCGGTTTCATTAAATGCAAGCTTCAGCAGTTTTCCGAAGCATGCTGTTTTTGTTCCTACATTATACAAAATAGGGATGTACAGCCAGGGTAAAGAGCCGCTTTTTTATACAATCGGCAATGATGAAACTATTGAATGTCCTGATATGTTAACCGGCGAAAATGTTTTTCATATCAAAAGTCTGAATACTGATTTTGATGTAATCCCAGAGCACAAATCAATAGATGCAAAAACAGAAATTTTTGTTCACAATCAAATTACCAATGCAGGCAGCTATAATTTGTATGCCGGCAAAGATTTGATAACCGGTATTTCATTTAATTTTAATCGTAAAGAATCTGATTTGAGCTGTTATTCATCGGATGAATTAAAAAAGCTGGCTGCAGAAAAGAATTTAAATAATTTCAATGTGTTAGAAGTCGGCGCTCAAAATTTAAAACAGTCGTTGATAGAAATAGAGCAGGGGAGAAAGCTTTGGAAAATCTGTATTGTTTTAGCACTGCTGTTTTTAGCGGTGGAAGTATTGTTATTACGTTTTATGAGGTAAAAAAGAAGCACCACAGATTACACTGATTAACACAGATAAAATTTAATTTTGTAACCCGAAAGAATCATTAAAGATGACACAGATTAGCAAGGATAAAACTTTAAATGATTTATCTTATGCAATTATCGGATGTGCTTTTGTAATCTGTGAAATAAAAAACAGTCGCTTTAATACAGAGAAAACATTAATAATCTGTGAAAATCTGTGTAATCTGCGGTAAAATAAACATAGCATGAACATACTCATCAAATCAGCTCACATCATTGATTCCGTGTCGCCTTACAACGGAAAAATAATGGATGTATTAATTGAAAACGGAATTATCAAATCCATAAAATCAAAAATTTCTGCACCGAAAAATGTTAACGTAATTGAGGCAGAAAATCTTCATTTGTCAGCAGGCTGGATGGATATGCAGGTAAACTTCTGCGACCCCGGATTTGAACATAAAGAAGATTTAAGCTCCGGGATAAAAGCTGCTGCTGCAGGCGGATTTACTGCTGTTGCAGCAGTTTCATCCACCAATCCTCCAATTGATTCTAAAGGGGCTGTTGAATATATTAAAAACAAAACAGCCGGCGCAATAGTAGATGTTTATCCAATAGGTACAGTCTCTTTCCGCCTAGAAGGAAAAGATATTTCGGAGATGTATGATATGAAACAGGCCGGCGCTGTGGCGTTTTCAGACGATAAAAAAGCAATAGGGGATGCAGGTCTGTTGATGCGGGCTTTATTATATGCTCAGAATTTCGACAGCTTAATTATTACTCACTGTGATGAAAAAACTGTTTCGCTTGAAGGTAAAATGAATGAAGGCATAACTTCTACAATGCTCGGTTTAAAGGGTATTCCAGCACTTGCTGAAGAGCTGATGGTTTCCCGTAATATATTTTTGGCAGAATACACCAAGTCACCGATTCATATTGCAAATATCTCTACACAAAAGTCTGTGCAGCTTATTAAGCAGGCTAAAGCTGCAGGTTTAAAAGTTACGGCATCTGTAAACGCCTACAGCATTGCTTTGGAAGATTCTGTTTTAATGGGCTTCGACAGCAATTACAAATTAAATCCTCCTTTGCGCACTAAAACTGATATTGAAGCTTTGCGCAAAGGTATTGCGGAAGGCACAATTGATGCCGTCAGCAGCGATCACCGGCCTCAGGATATCGAATCAAAAGACATAGAATTTGATTATGCTTCAAACGGTATGATTGGTCTGGAAACAGCATTCGGCTTGATTAACAGCAATAAAGGAGCAGTTAAACTGGAAACAATTATCAAAACTATAACTGTTAATCCCCGCAATATATTGAAATTACTGCAGCCTAAAATTGCTGAAGGAGAACCTGCAAACATCACTATGTTTGATCCATCAGCAGAGTGGGTATTTGAGAAAAAAGATATCCAATCTAAATCTTCAAACACTCCGTTTATAGGGACAAAATTTACAGGGAAAGTAATTGGTGTTGTAAATAAAATGCAGCTGCATTTGAACCAAAGTGCGCCAATCAAAAAACAGGCTGCGAATTAAAAGCCGGCACACGTTCTAGACTCCGGTAGAACTGACAGGGTTGGTTATAGATAAAAGAAAGAAGGAAGCCGGCACATGTTCTCGACTCCGATCGAAAGGACAGTGTTCTTTCTAATACAATAAAAATTATCACACTAAATACCTCAAATATGAAGACAAAATCATTTATTTTATTTGCATTGCTGATTAGCCGCGCATCATTCGCACAGCTCAGCCAGAGTGGTATGCCGATTAGTTTCGATAAACATTTTCAGGGTACTGCTCTTTTTAAGTTTGAAAATATGCCGGCATTTGATCTGCAGGCGCTTATTGCGGAAGATGCTGTGAATGATTTGAGCAAAGGCCCTTTTAGGTTTGGGTTCAATCATTTTGTAAATTATAATTTAAATAATTCAGGCGTTTGGACGGCTTTGCCGGATGGCGGCAGATTGTGGCAGCTGGGTTTAAAATCGGCTGGGGCACTGTCGCTCAATTTAGCATTTGATGATTATTTTCTTCCGGAAGGAGGGAAACTGTTTGTTTATACAGCTGATAAAAAGTTCGTTTACGGTGCGTTTACCAATAAAAATAATGATGCCAGCAATGCTTTTGCAACTGATTTAATTCCCGGTGATGCGCTTGTAATTGAATATTACGAACCTGCAGGTGTTGCAAATACAGGTCGTTTGAACTTGTTCCGTGTAACGCACGGCTACAGGGGTGTTAAAGAGTTTGCCGAAAAATCGTTCGGGGGCGCGGGCAGCTGCCAGGTGAATGTAAACTGTCCGCTTGGGGCGAACTGGCAGAATGAAAAACGCGGTGTAGTATGTTTAGTTGTCGGCGGAAGCGAGTTTTGCTCGGGTTCATTGATTAATGATGTGCCTCAGGATGCAAAGCCTTATGTTTTAACCGCCAATCACTGCTCTACCTCAAATGATATGGCTACCTGGGTTTTCAGGTTTAACTGGGAAGCTCCTGGCTGTACTAATCCGGGAACATCGCCTTCAACAACGCAGTCGCTGAGTACATCCACACTGAGAGCGCGCAATGCAGCTTCTGATTTTTGTCTGGTTGAAATTACAGGCGGTTTAGTCGGCGGAACTGTACCTGCAGCTTATACTCCTTATTTTAACGGCTGGTCGAATGTGAATGTGGCAGCATCTTCAGTTACAGGCATTCATCACCCGAGCGGAGATATTAAAAAAATATCGGAAGCCTTAAATGCAGTAAGTACTGCAACTTTCGGGTCGCCATCGGCAGATACCTGGCAGGTTGGGCAATGGACTACAGCCTGCACCGAGCCAGGTTCATCAGGCTCACCGCTGTTTGACCAGAATCACCGCATAGTAGGGCAGTTATTCGGCGGGCCTTCTGCCTGCGGTGCAACAGCTCCAAATATGCATGATAATTACGGCAAGTTTGCAACTTCATGGCTGGGAGGCGGTACCAGCTCTACTCAGTTAAAAGTATGGTTAGATCCGAACAGTATCGGGGATACTACTTTAAACGGTTATGATCCTTACAGCGGCCCGCCTGCTTTTGCTTTCGATGCAGGTGTTCAGTCTATCAGCGCACCGGCCAATGCATATTCGAGCTGTAATACTTTTATTGTTCCGGCTTTAATGATTCACAACTTCGGTGCAGATACTTTAATTAAGTGTGTTATCAATTATAAAATTGATAATGATACTGTTCATACTTATCACTGGACAGGCTCTTTGAGCACTAATGCTTCTGCAGCGGTTACTATTGCTTCTATAACCGGCTTATCGGTTGGCAATCATACATTCACAGCATATACCACCCTGCCGAATGACAGTACGGAACAGGATACTCCTAATGATACTTCGGTGAGTACTTTTTCAGTAATTACAGCCTCCCCAATTGTTAATTTACCTCAGACCGAGGATTTTCAAACTGCTTTTCCGGTAACAAACTGGGCCATCGGCAACCCTGATGCAAATGCTACATGGACAAAAGTGACTACTGCCGGCGGTTTCGGCACAAGCACTTCATCTGCAAAAATGGATAATTTCTCAAATAATATTGTGGGGCAGAGCGATTTTATTTATTCGGGATATTTGAATTTATCGGCTGTTCTGCCGCCGATTTCACTTTCGTTTGATGTTGCTTATGCCTGTTATGATGCCAATACGTTTGATTCATTAAAAATAGATGTCAGCAATGACTGCGGCACCGACTGGACTACTATTTACGCAAAAGCCGGTGCAGCCCTGGCTACAGCACCTAATACAACCAATGCATTTACACCCACTGCATCACAATGGCGCACTGACTATGTTAATTTAGATAACTATGCCGGGCAGGCTGCTGTCAGGATAGCTTTTGAAAACAAAAGCGACTACGGCCAGAACATTTATATTGATAATATTAATTTAGCAAACAGTGCTTTATCTATTCCTGCTGTTGATTTTAGTGCGGTATGCAGCATTTATCCTAATCCCGGAAACGGTGAATTTAATATTGCTGTAAAAAATGCTTCTGCTGATGCTGTAACTGTTAAAGTGATGAATGTGCTGGGCTCTGTTGTGTTATTAAAAACATTTCAGAATGCTGCGGAAGGGCTTTATCCTATTGATATAAAACAAGAGGCTGCAGGTATTTATTTTATTGAAATAGCTGCCGGTAATGAAAAAACTGTGAAGAAAATTAATATGATTAGGTAGCAGATTGGTTTGCCACAAATTTCACGAATTATTTTTAACCTCACCCTGCCCTCTCCTTGAAAAAAAGGAGAGGGTTTTGTTTTGTGTTTTAAGAGTTATTTTAAGGACACTAATTTCACGAATTATTTTTATCCTCACCAGCCCTTTTTAACCTCACCCTGCCCTCTCCTTGAAAAAGGAGAGGGTTTTTGTTTTGTGTTTAAAGAGTTATTCGGCCACAAATTTCACGGATTATTTTTTACCTCACCCTGCCCTCTCCTTGAAAAAGGAGAGGGTTTTTTGTTTTTACTGCTGATGCCCTCTCTTTTTTTTCAAGGAGAGGGTTAGGGTGAGGTTTATTGGTTATAATTCGTGAAATTAGTGTCAGTCATCTTTTATTTTCAAAACATGATTTAAATCAAGTTTCAGGAACAATCAATATGCTATCTTGGGCGCCGGATTTGAAAATTTCGTTTTTTTACAGACCAAAGCTTTCAAAATTTCCTTGAAATAAGTTTAATTTCCGATGAGCCAAATTTAATTCCATTCTTTACTTGCTCATTTAATTTACAGCATTATCTTTGTATTGATGAAAAGCATCGGTACAATAACCAAAACATACGGTAAAAGCTTGTTTAGAGCCTGTTTCAAGAAAAACAAAACCTGTTTTCCGACGGTCGAAAACCTCCCTTTTAAAACTTATTCTGAAAAAAATGCAGCTGCACAAAATTTAAGCAGTGCTGCAGCTAATATTTTATCTGTGGTTTACCTGATTATTAAAGCTGATCTCAATAACATAACTGCCGGAATCAATAACACGGCTGCTGACATCAATTCCAGGGCTGCTGATGCTGATAACAGGACTGCTGAAGTCAATAACACAGCTGCTGACATCAATACCAAGGCTGCTGATACAGATAACAGGACTGCTGATGTTAATATCACGGCTGCTGCTATCAATTCCATGACCACTGCTATCAATTCCATGGCTGCTGATGCTGATAACATGTCTGCTGATGTCAATTCCGGCCTTTCTCATGTAAATATCAGAGCTGGCAGCTAAAAAAGAAAGAGATATGAATTTATTCAAGATAAAAATCAAAACCCAAATAAATTAAACTAATACTAATCTAAAAAACAGAAAGAAAACATGGATTTAAGAGACGACTCAAAAAGAAAAATGTTTAACACATTTGATTCATTTCAGGACAAACCCGAAAATGCAGCCATTTATGCAGGCAATGCAGCTTATATGGCACAGAAAGCAAAATTTAAAGCAGCATTAATACCAATTAATGAATTGGCTGCCTTGCTTATTGTAGATAATAGCGGCTATAATGCCGAAAAAGTAGCGGCAAAAAATAAAATGGCGCAAATGGCATCACTGCTGTCGGGCTATGCAATGGTTTATTTTAATGAAACCGCCAAACCGATAGAAGCAGCAAAACTGCATATCAGCGAAACTGATTATTCAAAAGCTACCGACACCGATTCATCTGATATGGCACAGGCTGCATGGCAGCTGCTGACAGATAATATTACCGGGCTCAATCCCGATTATGTTATACAAGATGATTTAAATAAGCTGCAGCAATTAATTTCAACTTTCATTTCTACACAAGGTACTTCAACTGCAGTACAGCAAGGAACCCCGGCACAGCGTAAAAGTTTTAAAGCAAATATTAAAAAACAAATGGATAATATAGCCCAGCTTCGCCTGCTGGCACGGAAGTATAAAATAAGCAATCCCGATTTTTATAATCAGCTTATTGCAAACAGCACCCCGCCGCCCGTAAATGTGCATCATACCACTTTTAGCGCAACTGCAAAAAACAAAGCTGATAATTCAGCAGTGGCTGATGCCGATGCTTCTTTAAGCTGCACTAAAAAAACAGGAAACTCCGACGAAAACGGATTTATTACTATTGACCAGATTCGCGCCGGAACAGCAGTACTTACCATAAAAGCGCCGACTTATAAAGACAATATTTCATCGGTGCAGATTGTAAGCGGACATGATAATCATTTCGATATTTTAATGGAAAAAATTTAGTAATTTGCTTTTTTAATCCCGGCCGGCTTTGGGGTTTTGAGCCTGCCGGGGTTATAAAATTTTTGAAGGAATATGAATTAAATAGAGTATTTTGAGGTTGGAAATTTTTATTAATAATTAAACAAATGAAAAAGCTCTTATTATTTACAACTATAATAACATTCTCATTCTTGGGTTGCAAAGCACAAAATATATTTCAAAAAACTTTCGGTACTTACGTAGCCGAGGTTGGAAATAAAGTAAAACAAACAAGTGATAAAGGATTCATTATTCTTTCTATTGCCAATTATAATAGCACATATTTAATAAAAACAGATTCTCTGGGAAATAAAATTTGGTCAAAGGTTATTAATTACCGTGGAGCACGAGATATTATTCAAACCCATGATGGCAATTATGTTATAGTAGGTGAAACCGAATGGTTAAACGGAAATGATAGTCCATTTATAATAAAGTTAGACGCTTCTGGAAATATTGTTTGGCAAAACAGTTATGGTTTTTTTAATATACATTATTTTAACTGCGTGCGTGAAGATATTGATGGCAGCGGATATATTGTCGGCGGAACCGATTATGGAAGCACGGCCTTATTAGCGAAAATTAATAATGCAGGAGCGGTAGTTTGGAATCAATCAATTTTTCCATTGGGTACAACCCAAAACTATCCGGAGGTGGACGACATAGCTCAATCAACGGTAGATTCGAGTTTTTTTGCGCTCGGCTCTTATCGTTACGGACCTAGTTCACGAGCTATAATAGTATCAAAATTTCTAAAAAATGGCAGCGGTGTTTGGACTAAATCTTTTTCATCAACAGGAATGTACACGAGCTATATCATTTCAGCATTATCAATTGAAGAAACATATAATCGAAACATGATGTTAAGTTTTCAGGATGGCAGCAATTTAGATTTAATAGAATTCGATACAAGCGGCACAACCACTTCTACTGGTATTCGATATAATTACTCGATTAATACGTACTGGAATTGGCGATTTGCAGAACCAAGAATAAATAATAGTTTATTTCTAAGCTCAACTTACCTAGGTGATATTCTTTTATCTAAAACTAATTCATCAGATAATATTATTTGGGCAAAAAAAATTGGCGGTATATCTGATGATGGTATTAACGACTTAGTTTCAACCAAGGATAATGGAGTTGTATTAGCAGGTTATACAAAAAGTTTTAGTGTTGGTCAATCAGATGTATATTTATTGAAAACAGATAGTCTTGGCAGTTTTTCATGTAATGCAAGCACTTATACGTTTCCTGCCGTCCAATTTCCAGCTTCTGCATCTACAAATCTTAATTGCTCATTTCAGCATCAGACATATACAAATGTTGCTCAATCTTATTTTTTAATTTCTAATGTAAACGACACAAGCTATGATGCCTGCGGATGTATCCCTCCAAAGGCAAATTTTAGTACTGGATATCCTAATTATAATTTTGGAGCTCAAGATAATTCAACTTGGGCAACAACTTGGTTTTGGGATTTTGGTGATGGACATACAAGTACATCGCAATCCCCTTATCATCAATATTTAGTTGATAGTGCATCATATTTGATTTGCCTAAAAGTAACAAATGCCTGTGGTTCAGATTCAGTTTGCCATCCCATCAATTACATTTTTCCACTACCTAACTCTATAATTGATGTTTCTAAAAATTTAATAATTTCCATTTCACCTAACCCTTTTACCTCTCAAACAAATATTGCATTTGCACAAGAACAAAAAAACACAACAATAAAAATTGTTGATGTACTCGGCAAAGAAATTAAATCAATAAACTTCACAGGCAAAGAGCTGATAATAGAAAAAGAAGAAATGCAGACAGGTATTTATTTTGTGCAGATACAAACCGAAAAAGGAACAATAACAAAAAAATTAATCCTTAATAAATAAAACAACAAAAATGAAAAAATCAAAACTCTTAATCATAAGCCTTTTAATTATCAACTGCCAATTATCAATTATCAATTGTTCGGCTCAATACACCACCATTCTCAATTTTGCGGGCATTCCAAATGGAGCCTCCCCTTATGGCTCCCTTATTTCTGACGGAACTTTTTTGTATGGAATTACAAGTTTAGGCGGGACAAGTAATGCTGGAACAATCTTTAAAATAAAACCTGATGGAACTGCGTATTCAAAACTAAGCGATATCCCCTCATATACTGAGGGCGATCTTTTTAATGATGGAACTTTCATGTATGGATTATTACCAAATGGCGGCTCTCAAGGTGAGGGAACCATTTTTAAAATAAAAACCGATGGAACAGGCTATTCAATTATATATGATTTTAGTACACCCGGATCAGGCGGACATAAACCTGAAGGCTCTTTAATTTCTGATGGAACTTTTCTATATGGAATGACGAGTTTAAATAATGGTAATATTTTTAAAATAAATAAAGATGGAACCGGGTATTCTGTTCTCCATAATTTCGGAAGCAGCAACGGTCCAGATGGCAGTAATCCTTGGGGTTCCCTTGTTTTTGACGGTACATTTCTTTATGGAATGACTACAACCGGTGGCGCATACATATGCAGCAATGGTGGCTGCGGAACAATCTTTAAAATAAAACCGGATGGAACAGCATATTCCATATTGTATAATTTTGATAATGGCAGAAATCCAACGAATGGCTATCTTATTTCTATAGGAAATTTTCTATTTGGAATGACAAACAGCGGAGGATCAAGTCAGCAGGGAACAATCTTTAAAATAAAGAACGATGGAACCAGTTTTGCCAAATTGCTTGATTTTACAGGCCTGATGGGAAACGGTGGATTGCCTAGTGGTTCCCTTACCTATGATGGAACTTATTTATATGGAATGGGAACCAGCGGGGGTTCGCTTGGTTGTAATGTTGGCTGCGGGAGCATTGTTCAAGTGAAGCCTGATGGAACAGGATATGCCAAACTTTATGATTTTTCTGGCATTGGAGATGGAAGTAGTCCTTATGGTTCGCTTTTTTTTAATGGAAACTCTCTATATGGAATGACATTGCTTGGCGGCACAAACAGTCATGGAACAATATTTAAATTTCATTCTGCAGGGATGGGCATAACTGAGAATAATTCAGAAACTGATTTTAAAATATATCCCAATCCCAGCAACGGAACATTTACTATTGACACAAAAGAAAATGATTATAAACTCTTCATCACTGATATTCTAGGGGCAATTGTTTATCAATCCGAAATCAAAAATGTAAAATCAGAAATTGATTTAAGCAAGCAGCCCAATGGGATTTATTTTATTAACATCAAAACAGAAAAAGGAACCTCCGTTCAAAAACTAATCATTCAAAAATAAAAGCACAATGAAAACAAAACTACTTCTGCTATTCAGTATTGCAACTTTAAATTCTTTTGCACAATCGCCTCCATGGTTATGGGCGAAGAGTGCAAATGAAAATGCTGATGATCAGGCCTATTCTGTTGCCGCTGATGCTTTAGGCAATATATATATGGCGGGAAGTTTTCAGAGTTCCACTATTCTCTTCGGCGCTGTCACTTTGACTAATGCAGGCGGGGGTTTTGAAGATGCATATCTTATTAAATATGATCCTAATGGCAATGTGCTTTGGGCAAAAGGAGCAGGCGGAAATTCTATTGACAGGGCATGTTCCGTTATTGCCGACGCTTCCGGAAATATATACGTTACTGGATTTTTTTATAGCCATACAATTACTTTTGGAACTATTACTTTAATAAACGCAGGCATATTTCTTGTTAAATACGATACCAACGGCAACGTCCTTTGGGCAAAAAGAGCAGGAGGCACTGGTGATTATTCTGAAAGCGTTACTGTTGATGCATCCGGTAATGCTTATATCGCAGGAACTTCTGGAAGCTATACTATTGCCTTTGACTCCATTACTTTGACTAATTCTTTGCCCTATATGGGCAATCAATATTCAGATATGTTTATTGTAAAATATGATTCTGCCGGCAATGTGCTTTGGGCTAAAAGTGTTGGAGGAGCTCAAAATGAAGCAGCTTATTCTATTACTGCCGATACTTCGGGTATTTATGTTGCTGGAGCTTTTTCAAGTCAAACAATCTCATTTGGCTCCAACACATTGTCTAATGATACTACCAATGGTTCATCCGATATTTTTATTGCCAAATATGATGCGGTCGGCAATGTACTTTGGGCAAAAAGTGCTGGAGGAACCCATAAAGATTATGGAAGTTCCGTTGCTGCCGATGCTTTTGGCAATCTGTATTTGTCAGGCTCTTTTCAAAGTCAAGCTATCACCTTTGGATCTACTATTTTGACAGCAGCTGGTTGTGGTAATATGTTTCTTGCTAAATATAATGCAAGTGGCAATTTACTTTGGGCGAAAAGTGCAGGCGGTACTAATGATGTTAGAGTAAATTCAAATATTGTTGATACACAGGGTAATTGTTATGTGGTAGGATCTTTTCCATGTAACTCTATCATCTTCGGCTCTATTACTTTGACTAATGACAGCATATATTTTCCTTGTGATATTATGGCTACTTCTGATATGTTTCTTGTGAAATATGATCCCAATGGCAATGTGCTCTGGGCAAAAAGCGTGGGTGGCACTCTAAATGATGCAGCTAGTTCTGTTACTATCGATGCTTCAAATAATTTATATATCTCGGGGTCTTTTCAAAGTTCATCCATTTCCTTCGGTATTGACACGTTAGTCAATGGGGCGGGCAGTAATCAATGTAATATGTTTCTTGCAAAATTACCATCCGATAAATATGTTTGGCCGGGAGATGTCGATAATAATCGCATCGTAGATAATATAGATTTATTACCAATTGGATTGTTTTATGGCCATTCAGGTTTTTCAAGAGATAGTATAAATAATTTATGGCTGGCAGATTCTTCAGCAAATTGGGGTACAATGGAAACTAACGGATATGATATTATGCACGCCGATTGTAATGGCGATGGAACAATTGATATCAATGATACTTTAGCAGTCAATTTGAATTTTAGTTTAACCCATTCTATAAGCCAAAATAACAATAACTTTAATGAAAGAACAGCATCTGGTATTTCTTTTATTACATCCAGCAGTTCATATAATCCGGGAGATTGGGTGGATGCGGAGGTATGGTTAGGAAACTCATCAACGCCGGTAAATAATTTATACGGCATTGCTTTTAATATAAATTATAATTCATCACTTGTGCAACTCAATACCGAAAGCATTTCATATCCTGCCAGCTGGCTGGGAACCCCCGGAACCAATGCAATAAAAATAACAAAGACCGATGCTTTGTCAAACACAGCTTATGGTGCAATAACGCGAATTAACCACACCAACGCAAGCGGTTTTGGCAAAATTGCAGACTTTAAATTTCGCATAAAAAATACCATCCCAACAACTTCTACCATGCATTTTTCTATTTCTAATTATACAGCAGATAACGCAGCAGGCGTTTCACAAATATTCAATAAAATAAATGACTCAATTACAATAAATGCAGGAAGTGCAGGAATAACTGAAATAAATGTCTTTTCAGAAATTATTATTTCTCCTAACCCCTTTCTCTCCCAAACCACCATTTCATTTACACAAGAACAAAAAAAAACAACAATAAAAATTATTGATATTCTTGGCAAAGAAATTAAATCAATAAACTTCACAGGCAAAGAGCTGATAATTGAAAAAGGACAAATGAAGGCAGGAATATATTTTGTTCAGATAATTGATGCTGATAAAAATGTTGTGAATAAGAAAATAGTTGTGCAATAATGTTTCCCATTAACCCATCTTGCCCCTAAATTAAACCAATAACTCTGCATCAGCCGCAACAATACAAACCCCTGATAAACCTTAAATTCAGCAAACATCAACATCAAAAAAAATAACACATGACAGCATTTATTCACGGCAGAATGGCTTATCTTGAAACAATACCCGATGAACCGCAGGCAACTTATTTAGCAAGGGAGACAGCCCAGCTTCGCGAAGCGCTTAAACAGCATCCCGAAGATGAACTTTACCTGCTGCAGCGGCTGCTCATCTTTGTTTCATTAACGGATGCTGAAGAGTCAATCCTTATAGCAAACAAGCTGCTTGAAATAGATATTGAAAAAAAATATATCGAAGATACATACATAGTTTTGGCACGCTCTTATACTGATAAAAAAGAAACAGAAAAAGCTATGGACTATTACCGCAAAGGCCATGAAATAAATCCTTCCTGCGAAGAATTTATTACCGAATGGGCAGAGCTTTATGCAGCTAAGTTCGATTATGAAAACGCCATTAAAATATATGAACTTTTAGATAATGATAAAGTAAGGCTTGGCAAAGAAAACAGTTACCGCTACCGTGCCGCCATGCATTACAACCTAAAGCAATATGATACCGCCTTGGATTTTTACAAAAAAGCACTCCTGCTTAATCCCGATGATACAGACGGAATCCTTTCCGAAGACATCGGCAAAACCCTTCTGCTTCAAAAACAATATAATGAAGCAATAGAATGGTTTAAAAAAGCATTAGAAAAAAATCCTGAAGCAGCCGATTCACATTTCGGCCTGGGTCTTTGTTATGAAGGTATGGAAGATCATTACCTCGCCATGCACCATTATACCGAAACTCTTAAGCTAAAACCCGGCTTTGCAAATGCGCTGAATAATATTGCAGGCATTGCCGTTAACGAGGAAGGACAGCTGAAAAAAGGAATAGAACTGCTAGAAAAGGCCATTGAAACCGCCGAAGATAAAAATACACTCACAATTATTTACATGAACCTCAGCAGAGTTTACAATAAAATAAGCGATTATGATAAAGCCGATTATTACAAAACATTATATATGAAAAGTCTTGGCTTTGATGTAGATTTTACACGCGAAGAAGGCGGTGAATTGGAATAAAAAACGTTAAGCAGTAAAAACGTTAGGCGGAGCCCCGCGCACCGCTTAATTTAACCGGCATCTTGCCGAAAACAATAAAACACAACATCAGCCCTAACAATATAAAAAAAAGATAAACATTAAATCAGCAAACATCATTAAACAAAAATCACATGGCCTCACACAACATTAAAATACCGGCTTATCTCAACCCAATACCTCGTGAGCCGCAGGCAACTTATTTAGCAAGAGAAATAGCCCAGCTTCGCGAAGCACTTAAACAGCACCCCGAAGATGAACTTTACTTGACGCAGCGCTTGCTTAGCTATACTTCATTTTTCGATCCGAAAGAAGCGATCCGCCTTGCAGGCAGAATGAGTATAATAGATACCAAAAATATGTTTACCAAAGAAACCTATTTGGCTTTGGGGCGCTCTTATGCCCAAGAAAATGAAATAGAAAAAGCAATTGATAATTACCGAAAAGGCCATGAAATTGATCCTTCCTGCGAAGATTGTATTATTGAATGGGGGGGGATTCATTCCGTTTTGGGCGACTTTGAAAATGCCATTAAAGTATATGAATTATTAGATAATGATAATATAAAAAACGGCAAAGAAAACAGTTACTTCCAACGTGCCGGCGCATATTTTAACCTGGATCAATTGGATACCGCATTAGATTACTACAAAAAAGCACTCCAGCTTAATCCTGAAGATAAAGACGGCTTTATTGCCGAAGATCTCGCAAAAACCCTGGTAGAGATGCAGTCATATGATGAAGCAATACCATGGTTTAAAAAAGCATTAGAAAAAAAAGCCGAAAAAGCCGATTCTCATTATGGCATAGGGGTTTGCTATCAAGCCTTAGAGGATTATTACCGCGCATTGCATCATTATACCGAAACTCTTAAACTAAAACCAGACTATTTATTTGCTCTGAACAATATTGCATATATTTTCATTAACAATGAAGGAAAGCCGAAAGAAGGAATAGAAATGCTCGAAAAGGCTCTGGAAACAGCCGATGATAAAATCGCACTCAATTATATGTATAACAATCTTAGAAGTGCTTACGGTGCAAAAGGCGATTATGATAAAGCCCGGTATTACAAATCACTATATATAAAAAACAATGGCTTAGATGAAGAATATATTGGGGAGGAAGAGTACGATGAAGACGATGAAGACTATGAAGACTATGAAGACGATGAAATGGAATAAAAACCGCCTGATAAAAATTAAGTGCCGTTAGCAGGAATTGACTACTACCGAGAAGGAAATTAAAATCAAAAATGAAAAAACTGCTTCTTATTATTTTAATAATTATGACTCTCTCATCTAAGGCGCAGACTTGGGTTTATCATCCTTTCCCAGATTCATCGGCTATTTGGAATATTGATTCTCACGCTCCCTGTGGATTATTTTTTGACAGCTGGGAGCATTTATATTCAATTAGAATCACAGGAGATACAATAATAAAGAGTATTAATTATCGTAAACTTACTGTACCGATTCAAGTAATTGTTTCAAATGGGGGATGCGCTGCAACAGGCTCCTGGACTAATCCAGGATATTATGCAGGAGGAGTCAGACAGGATATACCCAATAAAAAAGTTTTTTTTATTCGACCCACCGATACAACCGAACAATTACTTTATGATTTTAATATGGCTGTAGGCGACACTGTAAAAGGATATACAGAAACATTTGCCAGCCCATCAGATACTGTACAATCTATTGATTCGGTGTTAGTCGGAGGCCTATATCGTAAAAGATGGAAATTAAATTCATGCTATAATTTTTATTTCATTGAAGGCATAGGCTCAACCTTTGGATTAATGGGACTTTCTCCAGGCTGTATTACAGATGGAGGTGATTATTCACTCACCTGTTTCCATCAAAACGGACAAACTCTTTATCCCAGCACTGCAGCAAACTGCGAACTTATTACTTCGGTTAATACAGCTGAGAAAAAAAGCAATCAAATAAATATTTCCCCCAATCCTTCAAATGGCTCATTCATCATTGACTTCGATAAATCAATAAAAGAAATACGAATCACTGATTTGCTTGGAAACATTATTATTCGGCATGAGACACACAATCAGTCAAAATTAAAAATCGACAATTTGCAAAGCGGAACCTATATCCTTACTGCAATTGATATGGATGGAGGAACAACAAACAAAAAATTAATTGTGCAGTAATTTTAAAAATGCATACTTTAAAAAATAGAAAACAATTAACCAATATACCTTATGAAATCAAAAAACATTTTTATCGCATCACTGCTTATTACTGCATCAGCAAACAGTTTCGGGCAGTTTGCCTATTGCTCAACAGCCGACATTGAACGTCAGAAACAAAGTACCACAGTAGTTGCGGTTAGTAATGATGATGCTTTTAATAAAACAGCAGAAGAAGTAATGGCTTCGGTATGGAAAGCAGGAAAGTATAAAGTAATTAAAACATCAGAGTTAGCAGCCTATTTAAAAATCACTCCGGTAAATTATGTGATGTCCTACATTGAACTCGAAAAAAGCATTACAACAAACACATCGCATTACGGAACCGATATGATAACCTCAAAAACAAAAACATCCTACAGCAAAATGCTGGTGATAATCCCAAACCGCAAAACAGAAGAAATTAAAAAAAGAGAATTCGAATCTTCCATGTTCAGATGTTTTATTGATCCCTATTTAGATTTTGTGGATGAAAAAGCAGAGTTTACACGCGAAGTATCCATAATAAATAATATTTACATGTTACCCGGTTTGGCCGACAGTCAGCTGGGATATATGAAAATGATGATGCATTACCCTACAGCAGATGCAAAAAAAATCACAACCAAAGAATTATGGATGGCCGAAAATGATGTTAAACCGGATGATGATAAAATGAAAGGCGCCTATCCCTTCCCCTACAAAATTGTAACAAAAAAAGAAATAGCCGCTGCCATAAATGCAAAAAGAAAAGACATTGTGTACCTCGCCCATATAGTAGCCGACGATCAAAAGCAGGAAATATATGCCATACAAACAGCCGAAAACAATGAAATACTAATGCTTTTAAGCTGCAGCGGAGTTCCGTTTGATAACAGGCATTTGAGTGCTGTCAGAAATGCGGCAAGTAAAACAAAATAAAATAAAAAATTAATTAATATAAAAACGGAGCAAGCTGAAAACCGCATAGAGTAGGCAATAAACAAATACTATGAAAAAAATATTTATTTTAATCTATGCTTTATCATGCTTGGGAACAGCTGAAGCTCAATACACTAAATTATTTGATTTCAACGGTACAAATGGCGACCAGCCTTTCGGCTCGGTAATTCTTTCTGATAACGACAGTGTATTATATGGAATGACGAATGGCGGAGGAACTAGCAATGGAGGGCTTATATTTTCCATGCATGCCGATGGGACCGGATATATTAACCTTCATACTTTCACTGAAGATACTGCCAGCGGTTCAAACCCCTATGGTTCATTGATACGTGCTGGGAATGTACTATACGGAATGACTTCAGGATACGGACATTATGGTCAAGGGACTATATTTTCCATTCATACTGATGGCAGCGGTTATACAAAACTGCACGATTTTAGTTCCGCTATTGACAGTTCAGCCGGAGCAGGCGGAGGAGGAAATCCCTATGGCACACTTACTATTTCCGGAAATATACTTTACGGAATGACCTATGGAACGGGAGGGCCGAATAAAGGCAATGTGTTTTCCATCCATACTGACGGCAGTGCATATACAGGACTTCTTGCTTTCACTGGTCCAAATGGACAGTTTCCAGGATATGGAGCTTTAACTCTTTCTGGAAATGTGCTTTATGGCACAACATTATACGGCGGTGCTAACGGGCTTGGTGTTATATTCTCAGTTCACACAGACGGTACAGGTTATAACAAATTGCTTGATTTTGATAATGCAAATGGTTCAATGCCTTTTTCTTCCCTTACGCTTTCGGGAAATCGCTTATATGGAACAACATCCAGCGGAGGAGCTAATAACAAGGGAACTGTTTTTTCTATAAATACCGATGGCAGCGGCTATCTTAAAATTCATGATTTCGACGGTGCAAACGGACAGGGTCCAAATGGTGCATTGATACTTTCTAACGGCACATTATACAGTACTGCAGCATCCGGAGGTGCCAATGGGTGCGGCATTATTTTTTCTGTTGATACCACTGGTACCGGTTTTCAAAACCTCTTCAATTTAAATACCCCCACTGGCAGCCTGCCTCGTGCTACGCTGAGCATTGCAGGTTCCATGGTATATGGAACAGGCGTAATAGGCGGTGCTTACAGCCATGGCACCGTTTTTAGTTATAAAATACAGCCCACTGCACCCCCTATCTGCCTGGTTACAGTTGATTATACCAATACTCACAACATTATAGTATGGGAAAAATCAAGTCTGAATTTAGTTACTATCGACAGCTTTATTGTTTATCGCGAAATATCAACCAACATATATCATCGCATCGGTGCTGTTTCAAAAGATTCATTAAGCACTTTTACCGACTTAACAGCAAATCCTGCATCAACTGGGTATCGCTATAAATTGAAAAGTAAAAATACACAGGGAATAGAATCTGCATTCAGCAATTATCACAACACAATTTATTTATCTAACACTGGCGCTGTTTTCAATTGGACTCCTTACCAGATAGAAAATAATTCAACGCCGGTATCCAATTACAATATCTATAGAGATGATAATTCAACAGGCAGTTTTCATTTTTTAGATAATACAACCGGCAATCAATTTGGATATACAGTTACAGATTATTCTTCATTTCCTAATGCTCAATACTATGTTGAAGCATCTATGATAAATGGCACCTGCCATCCAACACGCACTGCCTTTAACGCTTCGCGCTCCAATGTGAAATACTTGGGCACAACAGGTATAGCAGAATCAAATAATAATTCCTCTATAACCATTTATCCCAACCCTGCCGGAAATACGCTAAACATAGCAGGAATAACAGGTTTAACAAAAATCAGCCTGTTTGATATTGTTGGTAAATTAGTAATTGAAAAAGAAGCATCCAATAATACTGCGATAGATATAAGCCAATTACCTGTTGGTGTTTACACACTATTAATAGAAAGCAAAACAGGAAGAGTGTTTAATAAAGTTGTTATAAGCCGATAATGAGATTAAATCCTTCCACAAAAAAAAGTCCTGCAGTACTGCGGGACTTTTTTTTAATACTAAACAGCCGATTAAAACAAGCCATTACAGCTTATTTTACCGATATTTTATATCTTCGTATAAATTGCAGCAGGTTCTTTTTGAAATTAATTATTTCATAAGCGATTCTTTAAGCCATTTATAAATGCAGGACATCCACAAAATATTAGAGCAGTATTGGGGCTACAAAAACTTTCGTCCTTTGCAGGAAGACATTATCAATTCTGTACTTCAGGGCAAAGATACATTAGCACTGCTTCCTACAGGAGGCGGAAAATCAATCTGCTTTCAGGTTCCGGCAATGGCTAAAGAAGGCATCTGCATTGTGGTTTCCCCTTTAATCGCATTAATGAAAGACCAGGTGGAGAGCCTTGTCAGCAAAGGTATTAAGGCAGCTGCCATAACATCAGCCATGCACCGCCGCGAAATTGACATTGCACTTGACAACTGCGTACATGGCAATATCAAATTTTTGTATCTATCGCCGGAACGCTTAGAAACAGAAATTGTAAAAGTGCGGCTGCAAAAAATGAAAGTTAATTTAATTGCAATTGATGAATCACACTGCATTTCGCAATGGGGATACGATTTCCGTCCGAGTTATTTAAAAATTGAAGCACTCCGCGAGTTGCTGCCCAATATTCCTGTACTCGCTTTAACAGCAACTGCCACAAGCGATGTAGTAAAAGATATCCAGGAAAAATTACTTTTTAAAAAGCCCAACGTTCTTCAAAAAAGTTTTGAGCGGAAAAATATTTCTTATATTGTAGTTCAGGAAGAAGATAAATTAGCAAGACTTGTAAAGATCGCTTCTAATTTAAAAGGCACAGGAATAGTTTATGTGCGCAGCCGCAAAAAAACGCAGGATATCGCAAACTATCTACGGAGCAATAAAATCTCCGCCGATTTTTATCATGCTGGTTTAGATGCTAAAACACGCGATCAGAAACAGTCAGACTGGATGCAGAATAAAGCAAGGGTAATAGTCTGCACCAATGCTTTTGGGATGGGGATTGACAAACCAGATGTACGTTTTGTAGTTCATATTGATATGCCTGATTCATTAGAAGCATATTTTCAGGAAGCAGGCCGTGCCGGGCGCGACGAGCAGCCTGCTTATGCCATTTTACTTTATAACAAAAGCGATAAAATAGAGCTTGAACGGCGCGTAGAAACAAGCTTTCCGAGTATTGAAGAAATAAAACAGACCTATCAGGCCTTGGCGAATTACTATCAAATCCCTGCCGGTTCTGGGGCCGGCGTTACGTTCAACTTTGATATTGTTTCATTATGCGATACCTATAAACTAAATGCAGTAACGGTTTTCAACAGTTTAAAATTTATTGAAAAAGAAGGTTACATTTCAATTACTGATGCTTTTCATCAGCCCTCCTTAATTAAAATTGAACTTAACCGCGAAGATTTATACAAGTTTCAGCTGGGTTCGCCTGCTTATGATAATTTCATAAAACTGCTGCTCCGCTCTCATTCCGGTCTCTTCGACAATTTTGTAAAAATAAATGAATTGGATCTTGCAAAAAAAATTAACACATCCCGCGAAGAAATTATTCAAAAATTAAAACACCTCGATCAGCATAAACTGCTCACCTATATTCCCCAAACCGAGCTGCCGCAGCTTACTTTTGAGCAGGAACGGATTGACGTTAAAAATTTATCTATCGCTAAAGAAAACCTTACAGTGCTTAAACAGCGCGCCCTGCAGCGCATGGAAGCAGTAATAAATTATGCTGACAGCAGCCACAAATGCCGCAGCCAGATTTTACTTGCCTATTTCGGCGAAACCAATACCTACCGCTGCAATCAATGCGATGTTTGTTTGGAAGAAAATAAAAAAACACTGCATACTGATGAGTTTGAAAATATAAGCCTTCAGATAAAAGAATTGCTTGCTGTTCATCCTATGCCGCTTTCTAACCTTGTAAATGCAGTTACTATAGGCAATGAAGATAAAAGATTAAGGACTATTCAGTGGATGCTGGATAATAATCAGCTGAAGTATGACAAGGAAAATAAGCTGGTGATTTGCTAATAACGTTTTTGAAATGGAATTTCTAATAAAATGTCCCTTCGCAAAGTACAATTGAAATAAAACTCACTACTCATGGTCAGGCAGAAGGTAAAAATGTCGAAATGCGGCTGTCACTCTGAGCTTGTCGAAGAGTGTGGGAAGCCATCTCACATGTTTCGACATGCTCAACATGACCACGCACGCTTGGATTAAGCCTTGCGAAGGGGCAAAATGTCGAAATGCGGCTGTCACTCTGAGCTTGTCGAAGAGTGTGGGAAGCCATCTCACATGTTTCGACATGCTCAACATGACCACGCACGTTTGGATTAAGCCATTTCGAGCGGAGTCGAGAACGTGGGGCGCCTGAGTGAATCCATTCATCTATTCCTCGTTCGTTAATATTATTTTCCTCACAGCCGTTTCATTCTTCATTTTCACATAAACAAAATAAATCCCGCTTGCGCGATCAGCAAGATTAAAATTAAATGTACCTCCAAAAGGGTTCTCAATTTTCTTATAAGAAACCATTTGTCCCACAATATCAAAAACAGAAATATCAATATCATTTGCTTTCCCTGATTCAATTGAAACATTAAATGAACCATTTGCCGGATTCGGATAAACCACAATTGAATTAAACGAACCGGCCTCCGAAATCCCCGTCGCACAAGGATTAAAACTGCCGGTTAAAACAGTAACATTAGAACTTATAGGGTCTAACCAAGGTTTCAACTGCAGAGGAGCAGTAGTGCCGTCCGATGTCCAATGATAGGCCATTTTTCCATACGCATCTTTATAAGTCGGACCATTAGGAGAATCGCCCGTTTGCCAGCCGCAACCGTCAACCACACAGCAGGAGCCTCCGCCTGTTAAAGTGCCGAAAATTAATCCCGAGCTGTTAAATACCGGTGACCCGGAAGAGCCGGGCTCAGTACTCCCGTGGCCTGCTTCCCATGCAAACTGCCAGTGCGTGTCCGAAACATTTCCTCCCCACGATGTAGAAGTAGGCGTTGTAATAAACGTAGATATTTTTTTGCAGTCTCCAGATGGATGATGAATGCCTGTACCTCCTGCTGTTGCAGCTGCTGCATGCGTCCATCCGTTGTAATATGGTGTAACCCCTGTCGGGAAAGCAGGTGCAGTCATTTCAAGGAATAAAAAATCAGACCCTGTAGCGCCGCCGTCATCATTGGCGCCTGCACGTTTCTGGCAGCCGGTTTTAGTTTTGTTTGCTAGTGCAGTGCCGGCAGCGCATCCAGTTTTTTGATAGTCAAAAGAAAAAACCCATTGATTATAATAAATAGTTTCAACACCCGGAGATACTGATTCATCAAGGGAGCAGTGCATTGCTGTTAAAATATATTTTTTGCAGTCCAGCGCCGTATTATTAACAAGCGAGCCTGAACAATAGCCGGCAGTAGTATTTGAAGGAGTAGTGCCTATTACCACATAAATTCTAACAACCCCCTCTTTCTGATTCTGCCAGTTGGTACCGTCGGGACACATCACATCAACCTGGCAGGATTCAGCAGATGCCACACTTTTAAATTGATGCGCAACTCTGAAAATGCTGAAATGCCCTTGCCCTCTCACATTCTGCGGCTCGTAATATTCTACAATCTGTACATCGCCTGTTAAATGATCAGTGGAAAAAATGCCTTCATTTGAGTCGGCCTCATCATTATTTTTTGAAGTAAAAGCACCGATTTCTTCGGTTCTGTTTTCATTGTAAACAAAAAGTTTTGCACCTTCCGGAAGATGAAAATTCTTGTAATAAAGCCGTATTCTTTTTGCACCCGGTGATGTGATTTTAAGTTTCCATACCCTGCCGCCATTGGCTGATTCAGTCCAGGCACCTGAGTTTGTCAGGTCATAATCTGATTCAAATAATTTATCAGTCAATTCAAAAGTTCCTTGTTTTACCCTTTCTTCCGATAAAGCAATTAAAGGTGCAAAATCAAAAGCCGGCGTGATTACATAAGGGGTTAAATCATCGCTTAAACCCAGGTCAAAACTATAAGGTTTTCCGCCTTCATTATCTTGTGCATGCAGGTTGAATGCTGTTATCAGGAAGGTGTTTAATGTTAGAAGTATAACTATTTTTTTCATGAAAATCTATTTGGAAACAAAGCGTTTTTATTTATTGATATTTTACTGATGAATCCCCTAATTTTATAATTAATGACCCTCTTTTATATTTGACAGCAGCAATGTTAAATTTTAATTCCTGAATAACTAACTTCTTGCATCTATCGTCATTGTTAACATGTTTAAGATAAATCGTTAACTGCGGCGGAAGTGATTTTGCATAAATGCCTGTTGAGTATAAATCAAAAATATGTTTTTTGCATCCTCCGCCGTAGGTTGCAAATATTGAAAGTATATCCCCCTTAACGCTGATGCTGTCAATGCTTGTGCCGGATCCGCCAAGGTTTGCAGCATCAAGTTTCGGATCTATAATTATATCTTTTATTTCAGGTTCTGTGTTAGGCGCTTCAATCATTTTAACACTGTTCGTCTGGCCGACCTCTCTTGTATGGCAGGCTGATAACAGGGCTGAAGCAAATAAAAGAATAGTAAAAACAGGCTGATGCATAATGATTCGTTTCTCCAAATATCGTTTTTACAATTTTAAAAAGCAAGCAGTTCCAATGGATTTAAAAAGAGGCGATGCCGATGTCCTTTTTCAGCAGTCCAAATTTTTATTTTGCATTTACAGCAAACTTTGTACTTTTAATCAGTTTTCGTTTGGTATAGTTTTTAAAATAAATGAGTACATAAAAGAGAGGCTGCATGTTTTAATTTTTTGTGCAAAAAATTATTTATGAAAACGTGCGTGAGGCCTGAACAAACGCGATGCCATGTTGCCTGTGTGGAGCAATCGTTTGTTCTTGAATTTTTGTTTCTTTTTTTTCAAGAAAAAAGACGGCAAACTGCCTGTGGCTGTTTGAGCGAGACAGTGAGAAAGCCACAGTTTTTAACACAAAGCATTTTACAAATATCCTTTCCACACCATGAAACAATTCATTCGTGATTACCTCACATTCAATAAACGCGAGCGTAACGGGCTATTTGTATTAATTGTAATCATAATCCTCTTAATAGCTTATTTATGTTTTTCCGATAAATTTATTAAACCTGAAATAGTTGATTTTTCAAAATTTGAAAACGAGATTGAAGTATTTAATAAATCAATAGAAAACTCAAAAGATTCATTAAAAAGCGAAAAGAAATACAGTTTTCAAAATGAAGCATCCAATGAATTCGAATCAAATAATAACAGCAAAAGCAAACCCGCCGAATATTTTAATTTTAACCCAAACAACCTGCCGGATAAAGATTGGGAGCGTCTCGGCTTAAGCGAAAAACAAATTCATACAATTAAAAATTATGAATCAAAAGGAGGCAAATTTCACAGCAAAGAAGATGTAAAAAAAATGTACTGCATCCCTGAAAAGCAGTATCTATCGTTAGAACCTTTTATCCAAATTAAAGATTCTGAAGCACATAATAACTTTGAAAGCAAACCTGCCGAACATTTTAATTTCAATCCGAATAACCTTCCTGATAAGGATTGGGAACGTCTCGGTATGTCTGAAAAACAAATTCATACAATAAAAAATTATGAATCAAAGGGCGGGAAATTTCACAGCAAAGAAGATGTAAAAAAAATGTACTGCATTCCCGAAAAACAATATTTATCTCTTGAACCATATATTCAAATTCCTTCAGATAAAAATAGCCCGGCCGATTCAAAGGCCGAAAATTTTAAGTCCGAAAGTATAATTGTTGACATCAATTCAGCAGATACCCTGCAGTTAATGAAAGTAAAAGGCATAGGTGCATTTTATGCGAAATCAATTATCAAGTATCGGAATTTACTCGGAGGCTTTGCAGCCAAAGAACAATTAATGGAAATGTGGAAGTTCGACAGCATTAAGTTTGATAAGATTAAAAAAAATATAATTGTTGATCCAACTGAAATCAAGAAAATACATATTAATACCTGCACAGCAGCTGAATTGAAGCATCCTTATCTTAAATGGAATGCTGCAAATGCCATTGTTAATTACCGCAGCAAACATGGTAAATACAAAACCCTTCAGGAAATTAAAAAAACAGATTTGGTAGATGACGAAACATACCGTAAAATTGTACCCTATTTAACTCTTGAATAAAACACCAGTTTTCTTTTCATTTATTTATCTGTTAAAAATAAAGCTTGAATTGGCTGCAGTTACAGCGTTTTATAAACAAGTGCTGCTGAATATTAAAACAATTTAATTTAATAACATAAATGCTCGAGCAAAAATTAAGAACCTCTATCCGCGATGTTGCAGATTTTCCAAAGCCTGGGATACTTTTCAAAGACATCACTCCGATTTTCCATAACCCGCAGCTCTGCGAAGATATTGTAAATACATTCGCCGCTTTTTATACAGGTAAAAACATCAATGCCATAGTAGGAGTGGAGAGTCGCGGATTTTTATTTGGTTTTGCTTTGGCAGCCAAATTAAATATTCCATTTGTTTTAGTCCGCAAATCAGGAAAACTGCCTTATAAAACTATTTCGTATGAATATGATTTGGAGTATGGCAGCGCAAAGGTAGAAATGCAGGTGGATGAAATTAAGCCGGGCTGGAATGTTTTAATACATGATGATTTACTCGCTACAGGCGGAACAGCAGAGGCCGCTGCTAAACTAATTCAAATGCAGAACGGCATTGTTGCAGGTTTTGCTTTTGTAGTTGAATTAGATTTTTTGAAGGGTAAAGAAAGGTTAAGTCAGTATTCTGAAAATAATATCAGCTTAGTAAATTATTAAGCCCTGTAAGTAGTAAATTAAAAAACATCGTATTTTCCTTCAAACAATTTCTTAAAATAATTTATATTTTTTTCACTTAATACTACAAGCAAATGGATTTTAGCACCAACGAAAACCAGAAGATGATTGCCGATATGATTAAAAAATTTGGCAATGACCACATCCGCCCCAAAATGATGGAGTGGGACGAAGCACAGATATTCCCCGTAGAAGTATTCAAAAAACTTGGTGAATTGGGATTGATGGGGGTTGTAGTGCCTACAGAATATGGCGGTTCAGGTTTTTCATATACCGAATATGTTACGGCAATTGTTGAACTTAGTAAAATCTGCGGTTCAATCGGACTTTCAATGGCGGCGCATAATTCATTATGCACGGGGCATATCTTAGCTTTCGGCAGCGAAGAACAAAAAAAGAAATACCTTCCTAAATTAGCTTCCGCCGAATGGATTGGTGCATGGGGCTTAACAGAAACCGGTACAGGTTCAGATTCAGGAGGAATGATTTCAAATGCTAAGAAAGACGGTGACTATTACATAATTAATGGTTCAAAAAATTTTATTACCCACGCAATAACCGGAAATGTTGCAGTTGTTATTGTCCGTACTGGCGAAAAGGGCGATAGCAAAGCTATGACAGCCTTTATTATCGAAAAAGGAACTCCGGGATTTAAATCAGGTAAAAAAGAAAATAAATTAGGAATGCGAGCATCTGAAACCGCTGAACTTATTTTTGACAACTGCCGTGTACACAAAGATCAAATGCTGGGTAAAGAAGGCGATGGTTTTATGCAGGCAATGAAAGTATTGGATGGAGGACGTATTTCAATTGCTGCTCTCGCTGTGGGGATTGCAAAGGGCGCATTTGAAGCATCTGTAAAATATTCAAAAGAGCGTGAACAGTTTGGTAAACCAATCTCACAGTTTCAAGCTATTTCTTTTAAATTGGCCGACATGGCAACAGAAATTGAAGCGGCCGAACTATTAACATTATTAGCCGCTGACAGAAAAAACAAAGGATTAAAAATGACTAAAGAAGGCGCTTACGCTAAATACTATGCTTCCGAAACAGCTGTAAGGGCTGCAACTGAGGCCGTTCAGATATTCGGAGGTTACGGCTACACAAAAGATTTTCCTGCCGAAAAATATTACCGCGATTCTAAACTCTGCACTATTGGTGAAGGAACATCCGAAATTCAAAAAATGGTAATTGCCCGTGAGATAATGAAATAGTTTTAGACTTTTTTTATAAAATAATTTTGTAGCTTAGCTTTAAAACCGTCTGTCGGCGAAGGAAGTCGATTGATTTCCAATAGTTTTTAATTGCTATTTCAAGGAAAATAATTTATTTGAACCGTATCATCACTAAAATTCTCGGAATTTTTTTTTAATTATAAGTTTTTATATATACATTTGCAACCCATTAAAAATAATCTAAAACAGAAAAAGATGTTAATAGTACCAATCAAAGAAGGTGAAGCAATTGAAAAAGCACTAAAAAAATTCAAAAAGAAATTTGAAAAAACAGGTGTTGTGAAAGAATTACGTGAACGTTCAAAATTCACAAAGCCTTCTGTAGTTTTCCGTGAAGGAAAGAAAAAGGCCATTTACAAACAGAAAATGCAAGAAAGCGAAGAAGGATAGTTCTTCAGCTTTTAAAATAATTATTTCTCCCATAGGAGGTGAAATTTATTTTGTTCCGCATAACTTTTTAAAGTTATTCACGTTGAACACCGTAAATTTTACCTCTTTATTTTTATGGATTTAGATGCAGGCAGGGATGGATTTTTAGAATACATCCAATACGAAAAGCGATCCTCCCCCCATACGGTTACTGCATATACCAATGACTTAAACCAGTTTATTATTTTTCTCAACAGTGCCTTCGAAATAAAGAGTATTTCAGAAGTCAATCATTCCTGCATCCGCTCTTGGATTATAAGTTTAATAGAGCAAAAAATAACTCCTCGCTCGGTAAACCGCAAAATTACTGCACTTAAAACTTTTTATAAATATTTACTCCGTCAAAACATTGTATCCGAAAATCCAATGTTAAAAATTCTTTCTCAGAAAACAGCAAAGCGATTACCCGTTTTTATTGAAAAAGAAAAAATGGATACATTACTTGATGACAGCGCTTTTGGCGATGATTTTCAAGGACTGCGGAATAAATTAATAATGGAACTTTTTTATGCCTCAGGTATCCGCTTATCCGAACTAATTAATCTTAAACAATCCAATGTGGACTTATATCTCTGCCAGATAAAAGTACTCGGTAAACGCAGCAAAGAACGCATTATACCATTTAATACTCCTTTAAAACAGCAGGTAGAGAATTACTTAACAGCTAAGGGCAGTTTGAATGATGAATTTTTGTTTGTAGATAAAAATGGAAAAAAATTGTATGAAAAATTTGTCTATAGATTAGTTAATACTTGTCTTTCTGAAATAACTACAATGAATAAAAAAAGCCCGCATGTATTGCGCCATACATTTGCAACACACATGCTTAATAACGGGGCTGATTTAAATGCGATTAAAGAATTGCTCGGCCATGTCAATCTTTCAGCAACACAAATATACACGCACAATACAATCGGAAAATTAAAAAATACTCACAAGCAGGCACATCCTAAAGGATGAGAGAAGGCAGGATGCGGCCGATGGACAGGGGGGGAGACAGTCGTGGCGGAAGTTTTTATCAGTATTTTTTAAAAATGAAATTAATTTATTTTATTTTAATGAAAAGTTAACAGATTACTATATTTATTTATATATTCGCACAAACAAATTTTTCTATTTTTAAGAACTCACAAGACGATCATTTAATAATTTAATTTAGGAGGACTAAACCATGACAATTAAAATCCAATCAGTGCATTTTGATGCAGATAAAAAATTAGTTGAATTTATTCAGGAACGAATTGATAAATTAAATCATTTTTACGACGGCATAATTAGCAGCGATGTTACGTTGCGTATTGATAAATCAAGTGTTGTAGAGAATAAGATAGCAGAAATAAAAGTCCATATTGCGGGCAATGATCTATTCGCAAAAAAAAATTGCAAGAGTTTTGAAGAAGCTATTGATACAAGTATCGGTGCACTTAAAATCCAAGTGAAAAAACATAAAGAAAAAATTAAAGGAATATAATCCTTATAAATTCAAAGTTTTAACTAAATTTGCAGCCTCAAATCATGGGGTTGCATTTTTTTTTAAAAAAAACAATAAAAATTGTTGTTACTCCATAAAAAATTTATAGTTTTGCAATCCCTTTTGAAGGGGTATCATACAAAGTCAATAAAAAAACGCTTATAGTTCTTTTAAATATTGTGGTAGTACATTATAAGCCGATGTAGCTCAGTTGGCCAGAGCAGCTGATTTGTAATCAGCTGGTCGGGGGTTCGAATCCCTCCATCGGCTCTTTTTTTTGTGATACCAGCCGGGGAGATACCAGAGTGGCCAAATGGGACAGACTGTAAATCTGTTGTTTCGACTTCGAAGGTTCGAATCCTTCTCTCCCCACAAAGGGATTGCGGATTGCGAATCAATTTTAAAAATGCAGATTGCGGATTTTTGATTGCCTATTCAGTCCGAGTTCAGGATAATAAAAAAGCGGAAGTAGCTCATTTGGTAGAGCGTCAGCCTTCCAAGCTGAGGGTGGCCGGTTCGAGCCCGGTCTTCCGCTCTTTTTTTTAATAATGCTATTGAGCTTTTCATTAAGCTGTTGTAGCTCAGCGGTAGAGCACTTCCTTGGTAAGGAAGAGGTCGTGAGTTCAATCCTCATCAACAGCTCTTAATGAACTGTTAAGATGAAATAGCGGCCTTGAATTTTTTTTGATTTTTGAAAAAAAATAGTAGATAAGTAAATTATAAAAATAACAATTTAATAAAATAAATAGCAATGGCTAAAGAAAAATTCGATCGTTCCAAACCACATGTAAACATAGGAACAATAGGTCACGTTGACCACGGTAAAACTACCTTAACCGCAGCAATTACTGTAGTACTTGCTGAAAAAGGATTATCAGAAGTAAGAGATTTCTCTTCAATTGATAATGCTCCCGAAGAAAAAGCTCGTGGTATCACCATTAATACTTCTCACGTAGAATATTCTACTTCAAAACGTCACTATGCTCACGTTGACTGTCCGGGTCACGCTGATTACGTGAAAAACATGGTTACTGGTGCAGCCCAAATGGACGGCGCTATACTTGTTGTTGCTGCAACTGACGGCCCTATGCCTCAAACACGTGAGCACATCCTTTTAGCACGCCAGGTTGGTGTTCCTAAAATTGTTGTGTTTATGAATAAAGTGGATATGGTTGACGATCCAGAATTGTTGGAACTTGTTGAAATGGAAATTCGCGAATTGTTGACATTCTATCAGTTTGACGGCGCAAATACTCCTATCATTCAGGGTTCTGCTTTAGGCGGACTTAACAAAGATCCCAAATGGATGGGAAAAATTATGGAATTAATGGATGCAGTTGATACTTACATTCCAATTCCTGTTCGTGAAATTGATAAACCTTTCCTTATGCCGGTTGAAGACGTGTTTACTATCACTGGCCGTGGAACTGTTGCTACTGGTAAAATTGATACTGGTGTAATCAATACAGGCGATGAAATCGAAATTATCGGAATGCAGGATACAAAATTAAAATCTGTAATTACAGGTGTTGAAATGTTCCGTAAGATCCTTGACAGAGGTGAAGCAGGAGATAACGTAGGACTTTTGTTGCGCGGTATCGATAAAAAAGATATCCGTAGAGGTATGGTTGTTGCTAAACCAGGTTCTATTACTCCTCATACTGAGTTTAAAGCTGAGATCTATGTATTGAAAAAAGAAGAAGGCGGTCGCCACACTCCTTTCCACAATAAATACCGTCCTCAATTTTATTTACGTACCACTGATGTTACAGGTGAAATTGAGCTTCCAACAGGACGCGATATGGTTATGCCTGGAGATAACGTAACTATTACAGTTAAATTAATTGTACCGGTTGCGATGGACAAAGGATTACGTTTTGCTATCCGTGAAGGCGGCAGAACAGTTGGTGCAGGTCAGGTAACTGAAATTATTAAATAATATAAGTATATAAATTAGTACTAACAGTAGGCAGTGGAAAACATTGCCTGCTGTTTTCTACTAAATAATAGGTGGTCTCAAAACAAAATTTTGAGGATTTGAATAACACACAATTTGGAATAATAAACAGGTGTAGTTCAAGGGTAGAATAGAGGTCTCCAAAACCTTTGATGGGAGTTCGAATCTCTCCACCTGTGCAAGAAGAGTTAAAAAGTTTAATTTAGAAGGTTTAACCAGCAATTTTCAACTTTTCACTTTACAACTTTAAACTAAAAAGCTATGAGTAAATTCAAAACATATATTGATGAGACAGCCAATGAGCTTTTGCATAAAGTAAGCTGGCCGACTTGGAGTGAGTTGCAAAGCAGTGCAATAGTTGTTATGATTGCTTCTGTAATTATTGCATTAATAGTATTTGTAATGGATTTTATGTTCAACAAGGGAATGGAAGCTGTTTATCATTTATTTTCTTAGAATATCTAATTTGAAATATGCTAATGTATCATCAAATTGTTAAAATATACTAAATAAAAATGAGCGAGCAGACAAAAAGCGAGCAGACAAAAAGCGAGCAAACAAAAACTGACACTGTCAAAAAGTGGTATGTTGTAAGAGCTATCAGCGGTCAGGAAAAAAAGGTAAAGCAATACATAGAAGTTGAAATAAACCGTTTGGGATTGGGTAATTATGTTTCTCAAATTTTAATTCCAACTGAAAAAATTTACCAAATACGCAATGGAAAAAAAGTAAGTAAGGAACGTCCCTTTTACAGCGGATATATTTTGGTTGAAGCTTCATTAGTCGGAGAGGTTCCTCACGTTATAAAAAATATTACTGGTGTTATCGGCTTTTTAGGTGAAACTAAAGGCGGTATGCCTGTTCCGATGCGATTATCGGAAGTAAATAGAATTTTAGGTACCGTTGATGATTTAGAAGGCAGCGACGCACAATTAAATATTCCTTTTATAGCCGGAGAAACAGTAAAAGTAATCAACGGCCCTTTCAATGGTTTCACTGGCACAATTGAAAAAGTGAATGAGGAGAAAAAGAAATTAGAGGTAATGGTGAAAATTTTCGGCAGGAAAACTCCTTTAGAGTTAGGTTACCTTGAAGTAGAAAAAGAGAGTTAATTAATTCAGTTAAAAGCTGAAATTTAAAAGTTAAAAGTTGAGCTTCCGTCAACAAACTTTAAACTTTCAAACTTTGAACTTTTAAACTAAAAAAAAAATGGCAAAAGAAATAAGTGCTTTAGTAAAATTGCAAATAAAAGGCGGCGCAGCAAATCCTGCACCTCCAATTGGTCCTGCATTGGGTGCAAAAGGTGTTAATATCATGGAGTTCTGTAAGCAGTTTAATGCAAGAACTCAAGATAAAACAGGAAAAGTAATTCCCGTTATTATTACTGTTTACAAGGATAAATCATTTGAATTCATCCTTAAGAATCCTCCGGTTGCAATATCATTGTTAGAAATATCAAAGGTTAAACAAGGTTCGAAAGAATCTAACCGCAATAAAGTTGGAAATGTTTCCTGGGAGCAGATTCGTGAAGTAGCAGAAGCAAAAATGCCCGATTTGAATTGTTTCTCAATTGAGTCTGCCATGAGTATGGTTGCCGGAACTGCCCGCAGTCTTGGATTAACAGTTACCGGTGAATCTCCTTTAAAAAAATAATAGAATTTATAGTATTCTTTAAATTTCTCAAAATTTATTGCGATACTGACTCTGATATTTACAATCATAATCTGATGGAGTTCAGTTAAATGAACGCTTGCACATCATAAATTAATTCAAATGACAAAAATTTCAAAAAACAGAAAAGCAGCATTGTTAAAGTATGATGCTTCAAAAGTATATTCGTTGGCAGATGCTGCCAAAATCGTTAAAGATATTACTTCAGCAAAATTTGATGCATCGGTAGATGTAAGTGTCCGTCTGGGTGTTGATCCTCGTAAAGCAAATCAAATGGTGCGCGGTTCTGTTTCTTTGCCTCACGGTTCAGGTAAAACAATGCGCGTTTTAGTTCTTTGTACCCCTGATAAACAAGCTGAAGCAGTAGCTGCTGGAGCAGACTTTGTTGGTTTAGATGAATATATTGAAAAAATTAAAGGCGGCTGGACTGATGTGGATGTAATTATTACTATGCCTTCAGTTATGGGTAAAGTTGGTGCTCTGGGCCGTGTTTTAGGTCCACGTGGATTAATGCCAAATCCTAAAACAGGTACTGTTACTTTAGAAATCGGAAAAGCTGTAACAGATGCTAAAGGCGGTAAAATTGATTTTAAAGTTGATAAAGCAGGTATCGTTCAGGCTCTAGTCGGTAAAGTATCATTCGATAGCAGCAAACTTGCTGAAAATACAAATGAATTATTGCAGACAATAATGAAATTAAAACCTTCATCTGCAAAAGGAACATATGTTAAGAGCATTTACCTTTCTTCTACAATGAGTCCAAGTGTACAGATAGATACTAAATTTTTAGGGTAATTAATAAATGAATCATCATTTGCAGCGGCTTCCACGATGTGAATAAAAATTAATAGAAATGAAAAAAGAAGAAAAATCACAAGTAATTGACTCGCTGGTTGAACAATTGGCTAACAATAGTCATTTTTACTTAACAGATGTTGCTTCTTTAACAGCTGCAAAAACTTCAGCTTTAAGAAGAATGTGTTTTAGTAAAAATATCAAAATGCTTGTAGTTAAAAATTCTTTGCTTAAACTGGCAATGGAGAGAACTACAGCCAAAGATTATCATCCATTATTAAGTTCATTGAAGGGATCTACTGCTGTTATGTTTTCAGAAGTAGGAAGTGACCCTGCAAAACTTATTAAAGAATTCCGTCAAAAGAATGATAAACCTTTGTTGAAATCAGCTTTTGTTGAAGAATGTGTTTATATCGGCGACAGCCAGCTTGATGTATTAGCCAGCATCAAATCGAAAAACGAGATGATCGGCGAAATTATCGGCTTGCTTCAATCTCCAGCTAAAAATGTTATATCTGCTCTTAAATCGAGCGGCGGTAAATTAGCCGGAATTGTTAAAACTCTTTCCGAGAAATAGTTAACAAATTTGAGAATAATAGAAATAATTAAATAAAATAGTAATTAATCAATTAAAAACAATAAATAAAATGGCAGATTTAAAAGCTTTCGCTGAGCAACTAGTAAATTTAACTGTAAAAGAAGTTAATGAGTTGGCTAAAATTTTAAAAGATGAGCACGGTATTGAACCAGCAGCAGCAGCAGCAGTAGTGGTTGCAGGCGGTGCAGGTGCAGCAGCAGTTGCTGAAAAAACCACTTTTGATGTAATTCTTGTTGAGGCAGGTGCAGCTAAATTAGGTGTAGTTAAAATTGTAAAAGATATAACTGGATTAGGTTTGAAAGAAGCTAAAGATTTAGTTGACGGCGCTCCAAAACCAATTAAAGAAGGTGTTTCTAAAGAAGACGCTGAAGCAGTAAAAAAACAATTAGAAGAGGCAGGAGCAAAGGTTGAAGTTAAGTAAACCGCTGTTAATATACAACCTATAAGGTATAGAACTCCATCCGCCATTCGGGCGGATGAGATCTATGCCCTTTTGTTGTTTATTTTGAAAGTTAAATGGGCCTTTAGTATTAAATAATTTGATTTCGTTTTTTGAAAATTTAGATAGGTTTATTAATTTTTTATTTTGATTTATAATGTTTTGATAGTAAATATTTTACTACTCATTATCTGATCAGATAAATTGAATTAATTTTTGTATAAATTATAATAATCACTTTCAAATCATGTAATAATAATCAGTCCCGATTCCGATATTAAATTAACTTAAATCTTAAACACCTTGACTCCAAATAAAAAACCGCAGAGAATAAGTTTCGCCTCTATTAAAAGTCAAATTGATTACCCTGATTTTTTAGATATCCAGCTTAAATCGTTTCAAGATTTTTTTCAGTTAGAAACAACTTCTGAAAACCGCCAAAACGAAGGACTTTATAAAGTTTTCGCAGAAAATTTTCCAATCTCCGATGCACGAAATAATTTTGTGCTTGAATTCCTTGATTATTTTATTGACCCGACCCGTTACTCCCTAGAAGAGTGTATTGAGCGTGGTTTAACATACAGCGTTCCGCTTAAAGCGAAAGTACGTTTGTATTGTACTGACCCTGAACACGAAGATTTTGAAACAATTGTTCAGGATGTTTATTTAGGCACTATTCCTTATATGACGCCTAAAGGTACCTTTGTTATCAATGGGGCAGAACGTGTTATTGTATCTCAGCTGCACCGTTCCCCAGGAGTTTTCTTCGGCCAGAGCCGTCACACCAATGGTACTAAGCTTTATTCAGCAAGAGTTATTCCTTTCAGAGGATCATGGATAGAGTTTTCTACTGACATCAATAACGTGATGTATGCTTATATTGACCGTAAGAAAAAATTACCGGTAACAACATTATTAAGAGCTATCGGATTTGAAAGTGATAAACAAATCCTTGAAATATTTGGTCTTGCCGACGAATTAAAAGTCAGCAGAGCCGCACTAAAAGCAGCTATCGGCCGTAAATTAGCAGCACGTGTTTTGAAAACATGGGTTGAAGATTTTGTGGATGAGGATACCGGCGAAGTTGTATCTATTGAACGTAACGAGGTAATCATTGACCGCGAAACAATTTTGGATGCAAACCATATTGAACTTATTGTTGATGCAAATGTAAAATCTGTCATCCTTCATAAGTTAGATATCAATGCAGGCGATTATGCAATTATTTATAACACTTTGCAAAAAGATACTTCCAACTCTCAAAAAGAGGCAGTGGAGCATATCTACCGTCAATTGCGTAATGCTGAACCGCCTGATGAAGAAACAGCTCGCGGTGTAGTTGATAAATTATTTTTCTCCGACAAACGTTATGACTTAGGTGAAGTAGGCCGTTACAGAATCAACAAAAAGTTGAATTTGGAAACTCCTTTTACTGTAAGAACATTAACTAAAGAGGATATTATCTGTATCATTAAATATCTGATTGAATTGATTAATTCAAAAGCAGATGTTGATGATATTGACCATTTAAGTAACAGACGTGTACGTACTGTAGGTGAGCAGCTTTACTCTCAATTTGGAGTAGGTTTAGCTCGTATGGCCCGCACTATCCGTGAAAGAATGAACGTTCGCGATAACGAGGTATTTACACCTACAGATTTGATTAATGCTAAAACATTATCATCTGTTATCAATTCGTTCTTCGGAACAAACCAGTTATCACAGTTTATGGACCAAACCAATCCTCTTGCAGAAATCACGCACAAGCGTAGACTTTCGGCACTTGGGCCAGGCGGTTTATCCCGTGAACGTGCAGGTTTTGAGGTACGTGACGTTCACTATACTCACTACGGACGTTTGTGTACGATTGAAACTCCAGAAGGTCCGAACATTGGTTTGATATCTTCACTTTGTGTATTTGCAAAAATCAATAAGTTAGGCTTTATCGAAACACCTTATATGAGTGTTACAGACGGTAAAGTGGATATTGAAAAAGGAGTTACATACTTAAGTGCTGAAGAGGAAGGGCAAAAAATTATTGCTCAAGCCATCACACCAATTGATGCGAAAGGAAATTTCCTTGAACCCAAAATTAAAGTGCGTTACGAAGGGGATTTCCCAGTTGTAGAACCAACAAAAATTAATTTGATGGACGTTGCTCCAAATCAAATTGCATCTATTGCAGCATCATTGATTCCATTCCTGGAGCATGATGATGCTAACCGTGCTTTGATGGGATCTAACATGCAGCGCCAGGCTGTTCCTTTACTCCGCCCGGAAGCTCCGGTTGTAGGTACTGGTTTAGAGCCTTTAGTTGCAAGAGATTCCCGCGTATTGATTAATGCTGAAGGCGATGGTGTTGTTGAGTATGTAGATGCTAACGAAATTGTTATCCGCTACAATCGCAGCGATGATGATCGTTTGATCAGCTTTGATGAGGATGTAAAACGTTATCAGCTTACTAAATTCCGCAAAACAAACCAAAGTACCTGCATCAACTTAAAGCCGATTGTTAAGAAAGGTGAAAAGGTTACAAAAGGGCAGGTATTATGTGATGGTTATGCAACTCAAAATGGTGAATTGGCATTAGGCCGTAACATGAAAGTTGCGTTTATGCCTTGGAAGGGTTATAACTTTGAGGATGCCATTGTAATTTCTGAACGTGTAGCACGTGAAGATATTTTTACTTCAATACACATTGATGAATATTCTTTAGAAGTGCGTGATACAAAACGCGGTTTAGAAGAATTGACATCTGATATTCCAAACGTTTCTGAAGAGGCTACAAAAGACCTAGATGAAAACGGTTTGATACGTATTGGTGCTGAAGTAAAAGAAGGAGATATCCTTATCGGTAAAATCACTCCGAAAGGTGAAACAGATCCTTCTCCGGAAGAAAAACTTTTACGTGCTATCTTCGGCGACAAAGCAGGTGACGTGAAAGATGCATCTTTAAAGGCACCTCCATCATTACGCGGTGTTGTTATCGACAAAAAGTTATTTTCAAGACGTATAAAAGACAAACAGTCTAAGTCAGATGAAAAACCATTGTTAGATAAAATCGACAAAGAACACAATATTGAAGTTTCAGTTTTAAAAGCGAAATTAATTGATAAGCTTTTTGTATTAGTGAACGGCAAAACTTCACAAGGCGTTTTCAACGTATTGAAAGAAGAGGTTGTTCCTAAAAGCACTAAGTTTACTCAAAAGAGTCTTGAGAAAATTGATTTTACAACTGTTAATCCTAATAAATGGACTACAGATAAAGACGTAAACGAAAAAATAAAAACACTGCTTCATAATTATTATATTAAGTATAATGATTTATTAGGTTCTTTCAAACGTAAAAAATACGCGCTTACTATAGGCGATGAGCTTCCTGCTGGAATTGTTCAGCTTGCAAAAGTTTATATTGCTAAAAAACGTAAGCTGAAAGTCGGTGATAAAATGGCTGGCCGTCACGGAAACAAAGGTATTGTTGCACGTATTGTACGTGATGAAGACATGCCTTTCCTTGAAGACGGATCAATCGTTGATATCGTGCTAAACCCGCTTGGTGTGCCTTCACGTATGAACTTGGGGCAGATTTATGAAACAGTTCTTGGATGGGCCGGACAGAAGCTTGGAGAGAAATTTTTTACTCCAATTTTTGACGGTGCTACACCTGAGCAGTTAAATGAATGGACTGATAAAGCAGGACTTCCCCGCTTTGGACGTACTTTCTTAACAGACGGAGGAACAGGAGATAAATTTGATCAGCCTGCAACCGTTGGTGTTATCTATATGTTAAAATTAGGCCACATGGTGGATGATAAGATGCACTCACGTTCTATCGGACCATACTCTCTAATCACACAGCAGCCATTGGGCGGTAAAGCTCAATTCGGAGGTCAGCGTTTTGGTGAAATGGAGGTTTGGGCTTTAGAAGCATTCGGAGCAGCAAATATCCTTCAGGAAATCCTTACCATTAAATCAGATGATGTTGTAGGACGTGCTAAGGCTTATGAAGCTATTGTTAAAGGCGAAAATATGCCGACTCCCGGTATCCCTGAATCATTCAATGTTTTATTGCATGAATTAAGAGGATTGGGATTAAACATCGCACTTGACTAAGTATAAGTTTGAAAGTTAGAAAGTTCAAAAGTTCTTTGTTCGATAAAGCAAACTTTAAACTTTCTAACTTTAAACTAATAAAACATTGGATTTTAACTTTTTAAAATAAAAAACATGGCTTACAAAAGAGATATCAAATTAAAAAGTAATTTTTCGAAAATCACTATCAGCCTTGCATCACCTGAAGCAATTTTAGAGCGCTCAAGCGGTGAAGTCGTAAAGCCTGAAACCATAAATTACAGAACTTATAAACCAGAAATGGGCGGCTTGTTCTGTGAGCGTATTTTCGGTCCGGTTAAAGATTGGGAATGTGCATGCGGTAAATATAAACGTATCCGCTATAAAGGAATTGTGTGCGACAGATGCGGTGTTGAAGTAACCGAAAAGAAAGTAAGAAGAGAGCGTATGGGGCATATCAATCTGGTTGTACCCGTTGCACATATCTGGTATTTTAAATCACTGCCGAATAAAATCGGTTATTTATTAGGACTGCCTACTAAAAAACTGGACGTTATTATTTATTACGAACGTTACGTAGTAGTTAATCCGGGTGTTAAAAGCACAGATGGAATTAATTATTTAGATTTTTTATCTGAAGAAGAATATTTAACCATTCTCGATACTCTTCCTAAAGAGAATCAATACTTAGATGATACCGATCCGAATAAATTTATTGCTAAAATGGGTGCAGAAGCATTAGTTGCCCTTTTAAGCCGTGTTGATTTGGATACTTTGTCATTTGATTTACGTCACAAAGCAAATACAGAAACATCACAGCAGCGTAAAAACGAAGCTTTGAAACGCCTTCAGGTTGTTGAAAGTTTCCGCCAGGCAAATACACATATTGAAAATCGTCCTGAATGGATGGTTGTTAAGATTGTTCCGGTTATTCCACCTGAATTACGTCCATTAGTGCCATTGGACGGCGGCCGTTTTGCTACATCCGATTTGAATGATTTATACCGCCGTGTTATTATCCGTAATAACCGTTTGAAACGATTAATCGAAATTAAAGCTCCCGAAGTAATTTTACGTAATGAAAAACGTATGCTTCAGGAATCAGTAGATTCATTGTTTGATAATTCACGTAAATCAAATGCTGTTAAAACTGAGTCGAACCGCGCTTTAAAATCACTTTCCGATTCATTAAAGGGTAAACAAGGCCGGTTCCGTCAGAACTTACTTGGTAAACGTGTCGATTATTCTGCACGTTCGGTGATTGTTGTAGGACCTGAAATGAAATTACATGAGTGCGGTCTGCCGAAAGATATGGCAGCTGAGTTATTCAAGCCGTTCATCATCCGTAAAATGATTGAAAGAGGTATCGTAAAAACTGTAAAATCTGCTAAGAAAATAGTTGATAAAAAAGAACCTATCGTTTGGGATATATTGGAGAATATTTTAAAAGGACATCCTGTTCTTTTAAATCGTGCTCCTACACTTCACAGATTAGGTATTCAGGCTTTCCAGCCAAAATTAATTGAAGGAAAAGCAATCCAGTTACACCCGTTAACATGTACAGCGTTTAATGCGGATTTTGACGGTGACCAAATGGCTGTTCACGTTCCATTGGGACATGCTGCAATTTTGGAAGCTCAGTTATTAATGCTTGCTTCTCATAATATCTTAAACCCTGCAAACGGTGCTCCGGTTGCTGTTCCTTCTCAGGACATGGTTCTTGGTCTGTATTACATGACCAAGGGTAAGAAAACTACTAAGGAAGAAAAAGTAAAAGGCGAAGGCTTGACATTTTATTCTCCTGAAGAAACTATAATTGCTTACAATGAAAAACGCGTTGACTTACATGCATGGGTGAAAGTCCGCCTGCAGGTAAAAGAAGGTGATAAAATAGTAAATAAATTAACGGAAACAACCGTAGGCCGCATCTTGTTTAATCAGGTTGTACCGAAAGAAGTTGGTTACATTAATGAATTGCTTACTAAAAAATCGTTACGCGATATCATTGGTAACATTGTGAAGGAAACAGGTATGGCCAAAACAGCCAAGTTCCTTGACGAAATGAAAGCTTTAGGATTTATTATGGCATTCCGCGGCGGATTATCTTTCAGCCTTGGTGATGTTATGGTGCCTGAAGATAAACCTAAAATGGTTGCTGATGCAAACAAGCAGGTTGATGAAGTTGTTGCAAGTTACAACATGGGTTTCATTACCAATAACGAACGTTACAATCAGGTAATTGATATCTGGACACATACTAACTCACGCATCACTGCGAAAGTATTAAATACTTTGACAACTGACCGCCAGGGATTCAATCCTGTATTTATGATGCTTGATTCCGGCGCACGTGGTTCTAAAGAACAGATTCGTCAGTTAGGCGGTATGCGCGGTTTGATGGCAAAACCTCAAAAAGGCGCTGGAGGAGGAGAGATTATTGAAAACCCAATCCTTTCTAACTTTAAAGAAGGATTATCCATTCTTGAGTATTTTATTTCTACTCACGGTGCACGAAAAGGTTTGGCGGATACTGCCTTAAAAACAGCAGATGCCGGATACTTGACAAGACGTTTAGTCGACGTTGCACAAGATGTAATTATAACTGTTGAAGACTGCGGTACACTCCGCGGATTGGTTGCTACAGCATTGAAGAAAAACGATGAAGTCGTAGAATCTTTATACGACAGAATATTAGGAAGAACCACTGTTCATGATGTGTATAATCCTTTAACGGGAGATATCATTGTAGGTGCAGGTGAAGAGTTAACAGAGGATTACGCAAAACAAATTGCTGAGTCTCCGATTGAGTCAGTTGAAATTCGTTCTGTGTTGACATGCGAAAGTAAAAACGGGGTATGCGGTAAGTGCTATGGACGTAACCTTGCTACAGGCAGGATGGTTCAAAGAGGTGAAGCTGTCGGCGTTATTGCTGCACAGTCAATCGGTGAGCCGGGTACACAGCTTACTTTGCGTACATTCCACGTTGGAGGTATTGCATCAAACATTGCAGCTGCATCTAAATTAGAGGCTAAATATGACGGTATCATTGAAATTGACGAGTTAAAAACCGTTAAGCGTAAGAATCCTGACGGTGAAACAGTAAATGTTGTAATCGGCCGTTCAGCTGAGATGCGCATCATTGATGCAAATACAAAAATTGTTTTAACAACAGGAAACATACCTTACGGATCACAGGTTTATGCTAAAACGTTAGCGAAAGTTAAAAAAGGCGATTTAATATGCGACTGGGATCAGTATAACGCTGTTATTGTTTCTGAATTTGCTGGTAAAATTGAGTTTGATAATGTTGAGGAAGGTGTAACTTTCCGCGAAGAATCAGACGAACAAACCGGCTTTAAAGAAAAAGTAATTGTTGAAAGCCGCGATAAGAGTAAAAATCCTTCTATCAAAATTGTTGTAAATAAAGATGTACTGCGTACTTACAGTATTCCTGTGGGCGCACACGTAATTGTTAATGATAATAATAAAATTGAAGCAGGTCAGATACTTGTTAAAATACCTCGTTCTTCTGGTAAAACAGGGGATATCACAGGCGGTCTGCCTCGTGTAACGGAATTATTTGAAGCACGTAACCCAAGCAACCCGGCTGTAGTATCTGAGATTGACGGTATTGTATCATTCGGTAAGATTAAACGCGGTAACCGTGAGGTACACGTTGAATCAAGAACAGGTGAAAAGAAAACCTACCTTGTTCAGCTTTCTAAACACACATTGGTTCAGGAAAATGATTTTATCAAAGCGGGAGAACCATTATGCGACGGAGCAATTACACCAGGCGATATCCTTGCTATCAAAGGGCCGACTGCTGTTCAGGAATATTTAGTGAACGAAGTTCAGGAAGTATATCGTTTACAGGGTGTAAAAATCAATGATAAACATTTTGAAGTAATTGTTCGTCAGATGATGCGTAAAGTAGATATCAGCGAAGCAGGCGACACTATTTTCCTTGAAAAACAATTGGTGAATAAATCAACTTTCATGGAAGAAAATGATAACCTATATGCTAAAGTGGTAATTATTGACGCAGGCGATTCAACTCTTTTCAAAGCAGGACAGATTGTAAGTGCACGTAAATTGAGGGATGAAAATTCATCATTGAAACGCAGAGACATGAAAGCTGTTGAAGCACGCGAAGCGATTACAGCTACATCCAGCCAGGTGCTCCAAGGTATAACCCGTGCATCATTGCAGACTAACAGCTTTATGAGTGCAGCATCGTTCCAGGAAACTACAAAAGTTCTGAACGAAGCAGCAATCAGCGGTAAAGTTGATCGTTTGTTAGGATTGAAAGAAAACGTAATTGTAGGACATTTAGTTCCGGCAGGTACAGGCTTAAGAGCATACGACAAAATGATTGTCGGATCTCAGGAAGAGTATGACCGCCTATTAGCTTCTAAGAAAGAGGCATTGGAGGCTGAAGCATAAATTGATTGCGATTTAGTATAATTAACTAAAATTAAAGAGGGGCAGCCAGAAATGACTGCCCTTTTTTATTGCTGAGTATTTCGTAAATTCGCGGCATATTCGTTTAATGTTATCCATATTATGAAACAAGCATTTATTATTGACGGAGTCCGCACTCCAATAGGCAATTTAGGCGGGACTTTATCGGCAATCCGCACGGATGATTTAGCCGCATTGGTATTAAGAGAATTGGTGAAACGAAATCCGGGTATTGATACAGCACAAATCGGAGATGTGATATTGGGCTGCGCAAACCAAGCTGGGGAAGATAACCGTAATGTTGCCCGTATGGCTTTGTTATTGGCTGGTCTGCCTTATACAGTTCCTGGAGAGACAGTTAACCGTTTATGTGCTTCGGGTTTATCAGCATCCATGAATGCGGCACGGAGTATTATGATTGGCGAATCAGATTTGATGATTGCAGGCGGTGTTGAGAATATGACACGCGGCCCTTTGGTAATGTCAAAGGCTTCAACGGCTTTCGGCAGGGAGCAGCAGCTATTTGATTCCTCATTCGGCTGGCGTTTTATCAATCCTAAAATGAAAGAATTATACGGTATTGACGGAATGGGTGATACAGCTGAAAACCTTGCTGAGCGGGATAAAATCAACCGTGAAGATCAGGATAAATTTGCTTTTAGAAGCCAGCAGAAAGCGATTGCTGCACAGGCAAAAGGACGCTTTGCTAAGGAAATTACTTCTGTAGAAATACCGCAGAGAAAAGGTGATCCCAAAATATTTGATAAAGACGAATTCATTAAACCTGATACTTCTATTGAAGGGTTATCCAAATTAAAAGCCTCTTTCCGGAAGGAAGGAGGAACAGTAACAGCTGGCAATGCGTCGGGTTTGAATGATGGTGCAGCGGCTATTTTATTAGCATCGGAAAATGCTATTAAACAATATAATTTAATCCCAAAAGCAAGGATTGTATCGAGCGGTGTTGCCGGCGTTGAACCTCGTATAATGGGGATAGGGCCTGTTACGGCAAGTAATATGGCTTTGAAGCGCGCCGGACTTACTATGAATGATATTGATATTATTGAATTGAATGAAGCATTTGCTGCACAGTCATTAGCCTGTATCCGCGCATGGGGATTGGCAGATGATGATTCCCGCATCAACCCTAACGGCGGGGCAATTGCTCTAGGACATCCTTTAGGAATGAGCGGTGCACGAATTTTAAATTCTGCTGCAATTGAGCTTCAGGAACAAAACAAACGTTATGCGCTTGTAACGTTATGTATAGGAGTTGGGCAGGGGTATGCTGTGATTATTGAAAAGTGTTAAAGATTTAGAGTATTATTAAAATCCTAATTCCTAAATGTTAAAATCCTTAATCCTTATTCCTAAATAAAAAAATCCTAAATAATAAATGATTTACGAATTCAACGGTTATAAACCTGTTATCCACGAAAGCGCATTCATTCATCCGAATGCTGTAGTTACAGGCAATGTAATTATCGGCAGAGATGTTTATATCGGCCCTGGTACTGCTATCAGGGGAGATTGGGGGCAGATAATTATTGAGGACGGCTGTAATGTGCAGGAAAACTGCACTATTCATATGTTTCCAGGCACAACAGTTTTACTGAAAGAGGCTGCACACATAGGACATGGTGCAATTATACACGGCGGAACAATCGGCAAAAATGTATTGGTGGGAATGAATTCAGTGGTGATGGATAACGTGGTAATAGGCGACAACTCCATCATCGGCGCATTATGCTTTGTGCCGGCAGATATGATTGTTCCCGAAAGGAAAGTTGTGGTGGGCAACCCGGCGAAAATTGTGAAAGATGTAAGTGATGAAATGATTGCATGGAAAACGCAGGGGACAAAGCTTTATCAGCGGCTGCCTGCAGATTGCAGGGCTTCATTAAAACCCTGCGAGCCCTTGCGGGAAATAGAAGCAGACAGGCCCCAGCAACAGAATATTTATAAGACCTGGAATGAAAGCAAAATTTAATTGATTAAATAGTTTTTATATAAAGCATTCAATAATTTGAAAAATATGAATTTACATTTACATTTTATTCTTGTTAACTCTGAGTATAATCAAGGTATTGCCGACGATTTAAACGAAGGGCAGGAAACGGAAGATAATATTAAACACCTTTGGGAAGATGAACTTAAAGTAACTGAACCTGTGAAGGAATTTAAAATTAAAAATAATTCAGCTTATATTTTGGCTGGATATTTCCCTGATGATAAAGAATTTAGTTTTGAAATACCTGATACTACCATTGTTGACTGCACTACTGAAAGCGGGAAAAATATGCAGTTTGCTGTTTCAAAAAAGTTATTGAAAAGGACAGAAAAAATAGTGGATGAAAAGAATGATGAGACTCATTTGTATTTTTATCTGCGCGACGCACTTCCAATGGAAACCCCTATGGATGGGGTATATATCATCCGTCAGGATTTCCCTAAAGAATTAAAAAATAGTGCTGAATCTGAATAGAAATATTTTCATGCCTTTATCAGGCAGATTAAAATATATATTATGACAAGAGAAGAACTGTTTGGAGCAATTAAAAAGAAAAAGAGTTTTCTTTGTGTAGGATTAGATACCGACCTGACTAAAATTCCTAAGCATCTGCTGAAGGCTGAAGACCCTGTTTTTGAATTCAATAAACAGATTATTGATGCAACGAAAGATCTTTGTGTTTCATATAAACCCAATACAGCATTTTATGAAACAGAAGGTGCGAAAGGCTGGATAAGCCTGGAAAAAACTATCAATTACATTAATCAAACCTGTACTGATGTATTCACAATTGCTGACGCAAAACGCGGTGACATCGGCAATACTTCTAAAATGTATGCAAAAGCATTTTTAGAAACATTAAATTTTGATTCGATTACGGCTGCTCCATATATGGGTGAAGACAGCATTACACCGTTTATTGAATACAAAAATAAATGGGTGATTTTATTAGCGCTTACTTCAAATAAGGGTGCATTAGATTTTCAATTAAATCACACAGCAGCAAGCCTTCCTCCTAAATTTTTATTTGAACAGGTTCTCGAAACCTCCAAGAAATGGGGTACAGCTGATAATATGATGTATGTAGCAGGGGCTACCAAAGCGGGAATGTTTACCGACATCCGTAAAATTGTTCCTGAGCATTTTTTGTTAGTCCCTGGAGTGGGGGCACAGGGAGGCAGTCTGCATGATACCGCTAAATACGGCATGAATAAACAATGCGGTTTATTAGTTAACTCATCACGCGGCATTATTTATGCCGGAGCCGGAGAAGATTTTGCAGAAAAAGCAAGAGAAGAAACTTTGAAGTTGCAACAGGAGATGGAGATGCTGCTGGAAACTTATTTACGATAAGCTGTTTGAAATTTGATAATTTGAAAATATGCTAATGGCAAATGACTAATGAAATGACTGAAGAATTTCTCCACCATATCTGGAAGTTTAAATTATTCAATCTCCTGGATTTAAAAACTACTACAGGAGAACCGGTTGAAATTTTAAAAACAGGTACCCATAACTTTGATGCAGGCCCTGATTTTTTTAATGCAAAGCTGAAGATAGGAACAACAGTCTGGGCAGGCAATGTGGAGATTCATATTAATGCAGTGGATTGGAAAAAACATCTTCATCAAAATGATAAAGCATACAACAACATTATATTACATGTTGTTTATAATGCTGATGAATCAATTCGCAGAGCTTCGGGAGAAGCCATTCCAACGATTGAACTCAAAGATAGGATCGAAAAAAAAATCTATCAAAATTATTTAAATTTCAAATCAAGCAAAGACTGGATCCCATGCGAAAAGCAACTTGAATCTGTTCCCAAACTGATTGTTAACAGCATGATTGACAAACTTCTTTTGGAAAGGCTGGAGCGTAAATCTGCTGCCATTTCTGAAAGCTTAAATCTGAATAAGAATAACTGGGAGGAAACATTTTACCAACAGCTGTCGCGCAATTTCGGTTTTAAAACTAATTCGGAACCGTTTGAACTGCTTGCAAAATCAATACCTTCCATAGTTCTTGCAAAACATAAAAGCAGCCTGCTTCAGATAGAGGCGCTGCTGTTCGGGCAGGCCGGACTTTTAAACGAGCATTTGGAAGACAAGTATCTGCAGGCTTTACAGAACGAATATGTTTTTCTGAAACATAAGTTCAAATTAGATTCAATAGATGCCCACTTATGGAAATTTCTGCGTCTTCGTCCTGTAAATTTCCCGACTATCCGAATAGCCCAGTTTGCAAACTTGATTTTTAACTCCTCACATTTGTTTTCCAAAATTATTGAGACGGAAAAACTTCCTGCTTTGAAAAAGCTGATGAATGTGGATGTTTCGGAGTACTGGCATGCACATTACGTTTTTGATAAAGTATCAAAACTGAAGACAAAACGTTTGGGTGAAGATGCCGTGAATAACATTATCATTAATACTATTGTCCCGTTTTTATTTGTTTACGGCAGACAAAAAAATGAAGAAAAGTATGTTGAGCGCGCTTTGCATTTTTTAGAACAAACAGCCGGGGAAAATAATTCAATAATTAAAAAATGGGATTCTCTGCAGCTTCCGGTCAAAACCGCATATTCAACGCAAGCCCTGCTGCAGCTTAAAAACAATTACTGCAGCGCTAAAAAATGTTTAAGCTGTTCCATTGGTAATTATCTGCTGAAAAACGCTTAATTTTGTTTCAAACTAAGTATCAATTTGCAATATGCAATAAGCAAAGTGCAATAAGCGAAGTGCAATTCATAGTTTGTAATTTAAAATAAAACTAATGATTAAAAGAATTCAAGGCTGGTTTGAAACACAGGCGTTCGGCGTCTGCGAATGGTGGGGTAAAAAACTCGGCATCAGCACTACTAAAATCCGTATGTATTTTATTTACCTTTCTTTTTTTACTGTGGGCTCGCCCATCATTATTTATTTTATAATGGCCTTTATACTTGAGCATAAGAGATATTTTAAACCTACACGCAGTAAACGCAGAAGTGTCTGGGATCTATGAATGGAAGGGAATAGGCAATGCGCAATAAGCAATAAGCAATAAGCAATGGGCAATAAGCAATAAAACAATTCAACAATAAAACAATTCAACAATAAAACAATTCAACAATTTTACACAAAATATTTTGTTTGCATACCGCCATTTTTCTAAAATCTATATTCCGGTTTCTCTTCTTGTTTTAATCGTCTGCATTGGTATTGGAGGGTTCATGAGCATTGAAGGTTATAACCTATTAGAAGCTCTCTATATGACCATTATAACGGTGGCAACTGTGGGCTTTCAGGAAGTACATCCTTTAAGCAGCAACGGAAGGCTGTTTACCATATTTTTAATTGTCACGAGTTTTGGTACTTTTGCCTATGCTGTTTCATCCATTTCTAAATATGTACTGGATGGGGAGTTTAATCAATATTATAAAAATTTTAAAATTTTGACAGCTATCAGTAAATTAGATAATCATGTGATTATATGCGGCTACGGACGTAACGGAAGGCAGGCAGCACATGTTCTTAAAAAGCATAATACGCGTTTTGTTGTGATTGAAGAAAAGAAAGCCGTTGTTGAGGGCATCAATCATAAATATTCTGAATTAGTGCTTGAAGGCGATGCTACTTTGGATGAAGTATTATTTAAAGCAGGCATAGCGAAAGCAAAGGCATTAATAACAACATTGCCCATTGATGCAGATAATCTTTTTATTGTACTTTCTGCGCGTGCTTTGAATCCTAAATTAGTAATTATCAGTCGTGCATCAGAAGATAATTCGGATAAAAAATTAAAAATTGCCGGGGCCAATAATGTGATAATGCCTGATAAACTGGGCGGGGCACATATGGCATCCTTAGTGATGAAACCTGATGTGATGGAATTTGTTGATTATATCACCGGTCAGGGCGGCGACAACATTCGTTTGGAAGAAATTACTTTTGATGCGCTTTCACGTGGTTATCAAAATAAAACTATCCGTGATTTGGAAATACGCAACAAATCAGGTGCAAATATTATCGGGTTTAAAACCGCTCAGGGCGAATACATTATTAATCCGAGTGCTGATACTGAAATTATTGCTGATGCAAAATTATTTGTACTCGGCACCACAGAACAAATCAGAAAATTAAAAGAACTGCTGGCGTAAAATATTCTCCTGTATTTTCTAAATATACTTTATGAAAAAAATTTTAATCACCGGCAGCAATGGATTACTTGGGCAGAAGCTGGTATATAATTTAATTCATCGCAGCGATGTGCAGGTAATTGCAGCTTCAATCGGTGCAAACCGCCTGATTAAAAAAGAAGGATATGTCTATGAACCGCTTGATATTACTAATAAAGAGGAGGTCTTAACTGTTTTGTCAAAATACAAACCTGATGTTGTTATAAATACTGCAGCAATGACAAACGTTGATGCATGTGAAACAAAGCGTGAGGAGTGCTGGGCATTAAACGTTAAGTCTGTTCAGAATTTTGTTGATGCCATAGAACAGCTTAAGACAGTGGACAGCAGGCATCAGACTCAATTGATTCACCTATCAACCGATTTTATTTTTGACGGCGAAAAAGGTTCTGAATATTTGGAAACAGATAAACCTAATCCTCAAAGCTATTATGCACTTTCTAAATTTGAATCGGAGCAGGTGCTGCTGAAAAGCAAAATAAAATGGACTATTATCCGAACCATTATAGTTTACGGTATTGCCGACAGCATGAGCCGTTCAAATATTGTTTTGTGGGCGAAAGAAGCATTAACTAAAGGACAGAAAATAAATGTGGTGGATGATCAATTCCGTTCGCCTACGCTTGCCGAAGATTTAGCTGATGGCTGCATACTGGCTGCTGATAAAGGAGCTTCAGGCATTTATAATATTTCCGGTAAAGAAACCATGAGTATTTTAGAATTAGTTTACAGCGTTGCCGATTATTGGAAATTAGATAAATCATTAGTTACACCTGCTAAATCAAATACCTTAAACCAGCCTGCAAAACGCCCTGCCCGTACAGGTTTTGTCCTCGATAAAGCCAAACGTGATTTGGGATATAATCCGCATTCATTTATGGAAGGGCTGGAAATATTGGATAAACAGTTAAATTGTTTGGTATAATTATTAACCAAGCCTAATTTCGTAATCCCAAATACTAAATTCTTCTCTACAGCAGTTTTATCACAAAAGAGCCAGTCTTTACCGCATCGTTATTTAGCACCTGTTGCCCATAAACTTCCCGAATACCATTAAACAACAGGTGTTTTGTTTTCTACAATTATAATTCCAGCAAATCAAATTATGAATCTATTATAACGTACCTTGCGACTTTCGCGTTTATTAACGGCGAATTAGGCGATAATCCCTGTAAACCCTTTATTTATCAGGATGAAATCTAACGATTAATAATTAAACAATAATGAAACAAATATTACTATTATTCTGCATCCTTTTATGGCATGAGGGATACAGCCAGACACTTACACCTGAAGTATTAACAACCTCCGGAGATTATTTTTCAAGCCCTAATAATAGTTTAAGCTGGACAATGGGTGAATGCCTCACAGAAACCTATTCAAGCAATGCAAATATTCTAACTCAAGGATTCCAGCAAAACAAGTTCAGCATAACTTCCGTTGAAGAAAATACAGGAAGTACTATTTCGGTTTCTGTTTATCCAAACCCTGCAAGCTCTTTCATAAATATCAGCACTGAATCAAGTTCATTAAAAAAAATGAAAGTTGAATTATTTGATATTGCCGGGAAACTAATTTATTCCGAATCTTTTCAAAATAATATTCAGCTCAATATTTCACAGTATTCAAACAGCGCGTATATACTGCATGTATATGACGATAATAAAAGTTTAGTAAAAACATTCAAACTACAAAAGATAAATTAAAAATCAATAGCAACAACCAAACTATGAAAAAAACAATTACAATTTTCGCAGCAGTTTTTATGATAACATCCTTGTGTCTTTTACCTGCTTTTTCTTTTGCACAAGGGGCACCCCAGGCATTTAAGTATCAAACAATAGTGCGGGATAATACCGGAAATGTTTTAGCTAATCATGCGGTTTCTTTTCGCATCAGTCTCTTACGCTCCTTTTCCAGTATAGTTGAATATGTTGAAACACAAACTGGAACAACCAATCAATTCGGTCTTGTCAATCTCAACATAGGATATGGCACAATAGTGTCAGGAAATTTATCAACTATCAATTGGGGTGCAGATACTTACTTTGTTCAAATCGAACTTGATGCTACGGGCGGCACTAACTATATAATGATGGGGGCATCGATGCTGCTTTCTGTACCATATGCGCTTTATGCAGAAAACAGTTCAGTCAATAACGCATGGTCCCTTTTAGGAAATGCAGGCACTAATGATGCCATCAACTTTATTGGCACTATTGATAACAAGTCACTTTTTATTAGAGTAAATAACCAAAAAGCTGGAGAAATAAATCAGTTCAGACAAAATACATTTTTTGGCTATTTAGCTGGCAATGTTTCCAACATCAGCGCCTATGGCAATACTGCTATCGGTTTTCAGTCTCTCTTAAGCAATATCAACGGATTCAATAATACAGCCAGCGGATTCGGCGCACTGCAATTAAATATTTCTGGAGCTGCAAATACCGCCGCAGGTGTGAATGCTCTTTATTCTAATACTTCTGGAGGTGGCAATACCGCTATAGGATTAACTGCGCTTGCTTCCAACACCATTGGGTCGGTAAATACTGCCATGGGAGAAGCTTCGCTAAACAATAACACAACAGGAAATTACAATACCGCTGCCGGAGAGGTTGCTCTTTGGAGCAACAAAACAGGAAACAATAATACTGGACTTGGAGCATTCGCTGGTTATAACGATTCTGCCGGTATAGGCAATGTTTTTCTTGGTTACAGGGCAGGTATAAACGAAGGAGGGTCTAATAAGCTGTACATTGCTAACAATGATACCCCTTTGATTTACGGCGATTTTTCTGCAGGCTTTGTCGGAATCAACACAATTACTCCCTCCGCAAGTCTTGAAGTTCATGGGACTTCAGGAGCTGCCATAAAAATTGTTGACGGCAACCAGGCGGCAGGTTTTGTACTTACTTCTGACGGAACAGGTCAGGGAAGCTGGCAGGCACCAAGCGGCAGCAGCAACTGGGCTCTTATCGGCAACGCAGTTACGGACCCAGCCAACTTTATTGGTACTACCACACCCATGCCTTTTAATATCAAAGTAAATAATGACAAAGCTGGAAGAATCGATTTTGACCCAAACATTGCTAATACTTTTTTTGGTTATCAGACAGGTAAAGCAAATACACTCGGAATGAGCAATACTGCCGATGGATTTCAAGCACTTTATTTGAACACTTCAGGATCTGCCAATACAGCCATCGGATCACAAGCGCTTTGGCGCAATATTAGTGGAGGCAGTAATACTGCCATTGGAATGGGTGCACTTTCAAGTAACACAACAGGGAATGACAACACCGCAATCGGAGTTGTTTCGCTTACAAACAATAAAACAGGAATTGAAAATACTGCCATCGGATACGCTGCGCTTTTTCATAATATAAGTGGAAGCGACAATACTGTTAATGGATTTGCGGCGCTTACTTCCAATACAACTGGAGCTAGTAATACAGCGATAGGAACAAATGCGATGTCAGGCAGCATTATAGGATCCAGAAATACATCTATCGGATGGGGTGCTGGCAGTGCTAATGTTTCTGGTAATCAAAACGTTTATTTGGGATACTTGGCAGGCATTAATGAAACCGGCTCTAATAAACTATACATAGCCAACGACAGCACCCCTTTAATCTACGGCGATTTTTCTGCTGGCTATGTGGGTATTAACACAATTATTCCCTCCGCGAGTCTTGAAGTACATGGAGCTTCAGGAGCAGTCATAAAAATTGTTGATGGCAGCCAAGGAGCAGGTAAAGTATTAACTTCTGACGGCACAGGACAGGGAAGCTGGCAGACACCAAGCGGCGGCGGGGCAAATAACTGGGCACTTCTTGGAAACGCAGGTACAATTGATGGCACCAACTTTATTGGCACAACCGATAACGTACCTTTTAATATAAGAGTTAGTAACCAAAAAGCCGGAAGAATAGATTTTGATCCTAATTTTGCAAATACTTTTTTAGGTTATTTATCCGGGAATGAAAATACATCAGGCGACGGGAATACGGCTGAAGGGTATCAATCACTTACACATAATACCTCCGGAAATTATAATACAGGTTTCGGATTAGATGCTCTTGGCGCTAATATTACTGGCAATAGCAATACAGCATCCGGATTAAATTCGATTGAGAACAACATTTCAGGAAACAGCAATACTGCGCAAGGGTATCAGTCGCTATTTTCAAATGTTGCTGGAAGCGGTGCCACCGCTGTGGGTTATAATGCAATGCAGTATGCAAACAATACAGCAACGCTTTTAATAACTTTAATTCAGCACTGGGCTTTGAGGCTTTAAGAGGCTCTAATTCTCCGGCAAATAATACTGGAAATGGAAATACAGCTATTGGTTATCAGTCACTCTGGAGCAACACTGGAGGAAATTACAATGCGGCCACCGGAACGTATGCGCTTTATACAAACACCACAGGAAGCGGGAATACCACCGCCGGAGTGAATTCCCTTTTTGCCAACACCAGCGGAAGTGACAATACTGCTTCAGGGAATTATGCCCTTCGAAATAACACCACCGGAGAACAAAATACTGCCTTTGGTGCTTCCTCTGGCTATACTAATTCTACCGGCAGCCGCAACGTTTTTCTTGGCTATAATGCGGGCTATAACGAAACTGGCTCTGACAAGTTATACATTGCCAACAGCGCAGCTAATCCTCCTTTAATATACGGTGACTTTTCTACGAATTTTGTAGGTTTAGGTACGGCAAGTCCTGCTGCAATGCTTGAAATCGATGGTGCTTCAGGGGCATCCATAAAAATTATAGATGGTAACCAGGCAGCAGGTAAAGTGCTTACTTCTGATGCAAATGGGCAGGGAAGCTGGCAGACACCAAGCGGCGGTGCTGGCAGCGGCGGGGCACTTACCGCAATGCAATCACTGATGCAGCCAACTTTATCGGTACAACAACCAACATGCCTTTTAATATAAAAGTTTATAACCAAAAAGCTGGAAGGATAGATTGGGATCCGGCTATTGCTAATACTTTTTTTGGTTATCAAGCCGGAAATGCAAACACGATTGGAACCGGCAACACCGCCAATGGGTTTGGCGCACTTGCAGTCAACACAAATGGAATTGACAATTTAGCCAGCGGTGCATTTACGCTTAATGTTAATACCACAGGAAGATTTAATACAGCCAATGGAGCCTATTCACTTACTTCCAACACTACAGGAAAATCAAATACTGCAGATGGCAGAGGGGCGCTGGCATCCAATCAAACAGGAGATGGAAATACAGCTGGCGGGGAGGGAGCGCTTTCCAACATTAATGGAAGTCACAATACCGCATTTGGTGCTTCCGCTGGTCTTAATAATACTATTGGCAGCGGTAATGTTTTTCTTGGATATAACGCAGGCTATAATGAAATTGGCTCTAATAAACTATACATCGCTAACAGCAGCACTAACCCGCCATTAATATATGGCGATTTTTCATCCGGGAATGTGGGCATCAACACAATTGCTCCGTCAGCAAAACTTGAAGTGCAGGGAGCTTTAGGAGCAACAATAAAAATAGTAGATGGCAGCCAGGGGGCTGGTAAAGTGCTTACTTCAGATATCAATGGACAGGGAAGCTGGCAGACAGTCGCAAGCGGCGGAACAGTTACTTCGTTTAGTTCAGGAAATTTAGCTCCGTTATTCACTGCATCGGTAACAACGGCTGCCACAACACCAGCTTTGTCATTCACAATTTCAAATGCAGCAGCTTATACAATTTATGGTAATAATACCAATGCATCAGCAGCGCCAGCCTTTTTTGCTCCGACACTTGCCTCAGCTTTATTTCAAAATCAGGGAAACGTTAACAGCATTTTGCATGGTAATGCTTCAGGGAATCCTTCATGGGGGGCTGTTGTAAATGCTGATATTACAAATGGAACAATTGATCTTACAGCTAAAGTTACGGGCATATTACCTATTGCCAACGGCGGTACAAATATTTCAACAGTTGGAAGTGCAGGTTCAGTGATATATTCAAACGGAACGCAGCACGCTTCAACAGCAGCAGGAACAGCCGGGCAAGTACTTACTTCTTCGGGAGCAGGCGCACCAACATGGACGACACCAAACATTGGCTGGACGCTAATCGGTAATGCAGGAACTACACCTTCAACCTCTGCTATTGGTACTGCAATTGGAGCGGGACAAAATTATGTTGGAACTACCGATGCCAAAGATTTTATATTCGGCACAAATAAATTAGAGAGAATGAGAATCACTAGCAGCGGAAATGTGGGCATTGGTATTACACCAGACGCTTCCGCAGCCCTTCATGTTGACGTTGGTCAAAGTACAAATGGTGTTTTATTTTCCGGACATTTTGATCCTCTTTCTCATATAGCTGATCTTGGTGCGGGCAGCCGTATGATGTTCTATCCGTGCAAGGCTGCTTTCAGAGCAGGGGTTGTGACTGGCACTGCTTGGGATGATGCCTCTCTTGGCTATTATTCCACCGCAACTGGATACAGCACAACCGCCAGCGGGGATGCTTCCATTGCGATGGGAACGAGAAACACCGCTTACGGATACGCTTCAATTGCGATGGGAGACCAGACCACTGCTATTGGACATAGTTCTATTGCTTTGGGATACCAGACCACTGCCAATGCCAGTGACGGTGATGTTGCGATTGGAAGTTATGTATCAACTAATTTTGAGACTGGCGCATTCATTTTAGGTGATAATTCCACTTCCACCACTACCAATTCAAGCACATCTTATGAAATGACCATGCGTTTTGCAGGAGGCTACCGGTTATTCTCAAACTCAGGTCTTACAGCCGGTGTTACTCTTGCACCTGGTGCCGGAGCTTGGGCAAGCGTTTCTGACAAACGCAAGAAAGAAAATTTCATCACTCTTAATCCTGAAGAGATTTTATTAAAAATAAAAGACATGCCTGTTACTCAATGGAATTATAAAGCTCAGGATAAAACCAATCATCATATTGGTCCGATGGCTCAGGATTTTTATGCTGCTTTTAAATTAAGCGGCAACGGCAATGATACTACCATTACAACAAGTGATATTGACGGAGTAAATATGATTGCCATACAGGCATTAGAAAAACGCACAGCAGAGCTAAAGTCTGCGCAGGATGAATTGACTTTGAAAACCAACGAACTTGAAAAACTAAAAACGGAAGTTGATAGTTTTAAAAACAAATTTATCAAACTTGAAAATGAAATGGAAGCAATTCAGCAGCGGAATGTGACTGCTCAGAAGAGTGAATAGATTCAAATTACTAATCAATGTTCTTTTTTAAGAAGCCATCCCATATATTTCGACTAGCTCAATATGACCTGCGCGCGGTCAGTCAGAGCTTGTCGAAGAATTGGGCGGACGTTTTTTAAAATATATCCATAAAAAACGACATTGAATTACTAATCCCAATTCTTCTCTACAGCAGTTTTATCACAAAAGAGCCAGTCTGCAGTTCATCCGGATTTGTCACCATTATAAAATGATTGTTTTCAGCATCGCCTAATTGCGAGGATGTAAATATGCTGTCGGTGCCGGCAGGGACTTCAAGAAAAACATTTCCTATAGCTGCATCTTTTACTTTAGCCAGATAAAAACGAAGAAGCATCGGGCCTGTATTCTTAATGCGTATCTCGCTATCGGCAGTTAATGTTCGTTCAGCAATTGTATATTTCAATCCCGGTTTGGGGCTGCGTTTAAAGCTCGTCTGTTTATGAGTTTTAATAACAGTTTCATCAAAATAATTTCCTAATTTTTCCGGCGTTTTATAAAACTTCATTATCAGCTGCGCCAAACCAAAATACATTTGTTCGCAAACAGCAGTTGCAGCTTTTGCACAGGCATCGCTATAGATGCCGGTAATACTTTGGGCATTGTTTTTATCATCGAAAGCCTTTATTAAATCAATATAGTAAGAGCTGACACTGGCTTTTAAAGCAGTTAAAGCGGGAGCATTGGCGGCATCAGCTGCAATAGCTTTATCCAGTGTTTCAATTAATACATTTACCGCGGTAATTTTGCTGTCCTGACTTCCGGTTTGAAACCGCGAATGACCATTCGGAAATAAAGCCTTATATGGCCCTGATGCTGTATCAGGCGGATAAATAAGGCAGGCGCGGGAATCCCAGAGTGTTAATTTATCAGTCATTTCTCCCAATTTTTGTGCAAATGCTGTGCCTGCGCCATTTTGAGCACCTTTCTGCGCTGTATATTTAGCATAGATTTCATCCAATGCTGTATCAAAAGGCTCGAAGCTGGTTTCAATCAAAGCAATATCAGGGTCTGCGTCATTAACTTTTAGCTTAGCCATATAAGAATTGCTCATTTTTTTTGTATTTATATAACTTCCTCTTGCAGCTGCCAAAAAAGGATTGCTTGTGATAGTCCATGTTCCCAGAGCACTCATAGTTTTTATAAGTTTAAGTTAATTGATAATTTAAATAATTTATTAAATGAATTCATTTTATACGTTCCGTATACGAGGAATGATATAAATTAGTTCACTTGATACGTTCCGTATTTGCGGAATGATATAAATGAGTTCATTTGATGCGTTCCGTATTTGCGGAGCAGTATAATCGAGTTCATTTGATGCGTTCCGTATTTGCGTACCGATATAAATTATTTCAGTTGATTCGTTCTGCATTTGCGTAATGATATAAACAAAATCATTTGAAGTGTTCCACATTTACGGAGTGGTATAAATGAGTTCATTTGCTGCACTCCGCATTTACGGAATGCTATAAATGAGTTCATTTGATGTGTTACTGGTTTAACAGCTTAATTGATTTAATAACTGCAGAGCATTAATAATATTGTTATAAGCATAATCATTTTGCAATTTTTAACAATTGACTTAATTATAGACTTCATAGGAAGGAGTTTATGCAGCAAGGGATTCCGGATACTATTATATAAATTGAAATTGTATTATTATATAACGGGCGATGAATAATTTAAGGATAGATGATTAAGAGGATTATCTTGGATTATATATTTTTTGGAAGAATTGCTTTGCAGAAACTTTAGTAATAAGTAATTTTTATGATGAGGATTTAATGAAGTATTATTGTATAATATCAGAAATGTTAATTCTTGGGTGGAAATCATTAGCAATTGATAGTATTCACTTATAATTTGACATTGAAAAAGCTAAAGGAACAGCACTTTGTCTTTGGGAATGCTGATTTTTGCACAATGAATTAAGAGTAAATGTATTTCGCCCTTCCTAGGGCCAGAATTTTTTTTGTATCCTTTATTCTTTCTAACGTTATAAATATAATTATAACCTTAAAAACATAAACAATATGACAACAAAAATTCTAAAAAGTATTTTACTCGTAGGAACAACGGCAGCACTATTTTCATTTGATTTACCGACTAATTGGTTCTCTGCTGGTAGTAAACCTAAAAGCTATGAAATGGATATAGACAAAAGTTCAGGCCGGGACGGTAAAAATGCAGTTACAATTAAATCCATTGAAAAAAAGATTGATGGTTTCGGGACACTCATGCAAGAGTGCAAACCTCACAAGTATCTTGGAAAACGAGTTAGAATGAGTGGTTACATAAAATCAGAAAACGTAGAAGGGTGGTCAGGTTTTTGGCTGCGTGTTGACCAAGCAGATTCAAGACAAGCGCTTTCTTTTGACAATATGGAAAACAGAGGAGTTAAAGGAACGACTGGTTGGACCAAATATGTAATTGTTTTAGATGTTCCTGCAAAGACATCTATGCTTGCATATGGTGCATTGCTGAGTGGTACAGGTCAGATTTGGTTTGACAATATAACATTTGAAATTGTTGACAACTCAGTAAAGACAACTGATTCAATGGATGGCGGTAACACAACAATACTAAACGAGCCGACTAATCTTGACTTTAAGAAATAGTGCATTGCCTCTGTGTATCAAGATCAAGACCTATTACGACTGAATGAAAATACGTATCGAAATATAGATGCCCAGAGCAAAACTTTCGTTAAGGGTCATTGTGAAAAATCGTGTGAACACTGAATCAATTTTTAAAATGACAATCCGAATATTATTGATATTACTAGCCTCGACAAACTATTGCTTTGGCCAAATAGATTCATCGTATGTAAAAGAACTTGATTGCCTGCGAACTAAGAAAGAGTTTAAAAAAATTACAGAATCCTTGGAGAATAGAATTAATCAGGATAAGGAAAATCTTTATTATATATATCAAAGTGCTTGTTATAACTCATTACTTTCAGACACCATAGAGGCATTTAATAAAATTGTCCACGCACTTAAACTTGGAAAATCAAGTGAAGACATTATCACAGAAAGTGATTTTAATGGACTCCACGGATTGAAATCTTGGCATAATTTAGTGGATACGATAATTGAAAACTATTTAAGGATTAACCCACAAATAATTGACAAAAACTTGAGCGTTGAACTTTGGCTGATGTATATTGAGGATCAGCGTGACAGAACTTTTTATAAAAACAATAAATCCGACTCACCAATAGAAACATACCCTTATTATCCATTAGAATATAGTGCAAACAAAGATGTTAAACAGAGAACGAAAAGACTAGAAAAAATAATAAAAATCTATGGCTGGCCTAAATATTCAATTGTTGGGAAAAATGCAGGAGATGGCGCTTTTTTTGTAATTCAACATTCTGAGCCCAAAATCTTAAATAAATATTTCCCTTTATTTGAAAAGGCGGTTGATGATAATGAAGCAAGTAAAAAATTGTTTGCTTTGATGGTAGATAGAAAGTTAATGTATGAAGGGAAAAAACAAAAATATGGCAGCCAGTTGCAAAGATGGGGCACATTTATAAATGGAAAATATATAACTACCCCCTATCATTTATGGCCAGTTGAAGATGAAATAAATTTAAATTCAAGACGTGCAAGCATGGGGCTTGTTCCAATTGAAGAATATGTTAAGCAATGGAATTATAAATATGAATATAAGCCAGAAAATGAAACTAAGAGTGTAAAACAAATTATAAAAAGATGGCACTAACAAAAATGTTTATTAGATCAATGCATTATAATTCCATTCAGCTTTGCATTTCCAGTCCAAATCAAAAAGTTTAGAATTTCTAATCCCGCTCATCAACTGCTTTTAACAAATATTTATTAAGTTTGCAACACTAGATTTCATTATAGGATAAAGGAGGGACAGTGTAAATTCCATCTGCATTCAATTTTAAATATGGAGCCTATTGAACCATACTAAAACCAGGATAAATTAATAAAACAAAATACCATGTATTGTACAAACTGCGGAAGCGAAATAAATGATAATGATGCCTGCCGTAAATGCGGCTTCGATCCTACCTCCGAAAAAAACTTTTGTTCAAACTGCGGAACAAAGACCGACCCAAGGCAAGTCATTTGTACCCATTGCGGCGTTTCATTAGGCGGTAATTCCGTTTCTGTCACTATAGGAGAAGATAAAACAATTGCAATTCTGTCCTATATTACATTAATTGGTTTTATAATCGCGCTTGTTATGCATAGCAGTAATAAAACAAAATTAGGTGCTTATCATCTGAGGCAGGCCTTGGGCTTAATGTGTACAGGCTTTGCAATTTATATAGTATTAATGATACTTGTAATTATTCCATTTTTATTTATAATAAAACTTATTTTAATGCCGCTGGTTTCGCTTGGCATTCTGGTACTGCTTATTATGGGAATTATAAATGCTGCAAATGGTGAAATGAAACCAGTGCCGCTAGTTGGGCAGTTATATGAAAAATGGTTTGCATCGGTTTTTAATTAAATTAAAATTACAGCATACTATTAATCCCTTTGTTAAGCGGAGCTTCACGCTCCGCTTTTTTTGTAAGGCATCAAGCTATTATCGTCATCGTTCAAAAACCAATGAAAAATCAAATCATTTTTAAAGTCAAAATAATTATTTTATTATTAATCGGAGGCTGCACCGCAGCCTCTGCAGTAAATTATTATGTTGATAATACAAATGGCAGCGACAATAATAGCGGCTTAACTCCCTTAACAGCCTGGCAGAATTTATCAAAAGTAAATGCATCTTCTTACTTACCGGGCGATAGTATTTTGTTTAAAAGAGGAGGAATCTGGCGGGGACAGCTCCTTCCTAAAAGCGGAACTGCCGGAGCATATATTACTTATGCCGCTTATGGTACCGGAACCAAGCCCCAGCTGCTCGGTTCTGTAAATGTTTCAGCTGCCAGTCAATGGATCAGCGAAGGCGGCAATATATGGCACAGTGCATTACCATCATCAGTAGATATAGGGAATCTTATTTTTAATAACGCTTCCAGCTTTGGATTTAAAAAATGGACAGCCTCTCAGCTTTTAACACAGGGCGATTATTGCTGGGATGAAACAGGAACCCAGACAGTAAAAATATATTCTGCTGTAAATCCAGCTTCCTATTATTCAGATATTGAAGCTGCACTTGGTACTTTTATTATTTATATACAGCAGGGCTCTTATATTGTCCTTAATAATCTCTCGTGTAAATACGGTGCTGCCGACGGCATTGAAGTCAGAAATACGCATCATCTAATTATAAGTGACTGCGAGCTGTCATATATTGGCGGCTGCAAATTAACCAGTCAGGTAAGATATGGAGGCGGCATACAGTTTTGGGCAAACAGTAACAACAACACTGTTGAACGCTGTAAATTATGGGAGATTTATGATGATGCATTAACAAATCAAGCCAATGCAAGCGCAGGCGGCACGGTGCAGCAATTCAACCTTTTTTACAGAAATAATATAATTTGGAATTGCTCAGAATCATCCTTCTGTTATTTCATACAACCAGCAGTGGTAAGCGGTTCGTTTATGAAAAATATTTATTTTGAAAACAATACTTGTGTGAATGCCGGCGGGGGATGGGCTGCCAGTCAAAGACCAGACTTAAAAGGATTTCAGATTTACTGCAGTTCAAATACAGCACCGGCTGATTCTATCTTTATCCGTAATAATATATTTTATAAATCGCGCTGCGTGCTATTTTTTGATAATACCTCGGTACATACTTTATCATTTACAAATTCAGATTATAATTGCTGGTTTACACAAAACAATACCGATACTATTGCTGCGCTGTGGACAAATTCTTCGCTTAATGTATGGACAGCAAGCCAATTTGCAAACTATCAGTCCGCAAATAATCAAGATTCTCATTCAATAACTGCCAATCCGCTTTTTGTAAATGAAAACAGCCGCGATTATCATCTTACTGCAAATTCTCCATGTATTAATGCGGGTGTAAATACCGGCATCACTTCTGATTTTGATTTAAACCAAAGACCGCAGAATGGCAGTTACGATATTGGAGCTTATGAATATATAACTCCGCTGGGTTTCATTGAAAATAAGCTGCATAAAACAGAACTCAATATTTATCCTAATCCGGGTGCAGGCCTTTTTACCCTAACCGGGGCTGAACAAAACACAGAAATTATTATTTATAATTCAATCTGGGAAATTGTAAATAAAACTAAAATAAATAATAAACAGCAAACCATTGATTTATCTGCACTTCCAAACGGTATTTATTATGTTTGCTATGCCGCAGACAAGAACAAAATGAATGCTCGGAAATTAATTATTTCTAAGTAAAAAAAGAGGTTGAAGCTGAAAGCCGGCTTTAATCGATTGCTTCAGGCAGCATTGGCTTGAAGCCCAAAACTAAACTTGGAGTTGATTTGTACTGCTCTGATTTAAACCAATTATTATTATATCATACCTTTACCAATAAATAATTCCATCACAAAACCTGAAAACAATTATTAACAATCTCAAAAAAACATTGAAAAGCTGCGATTACTTAATTGCCAAACCAATTATAGAGAAATGAGGACATCAAGTTTGTTATTTAAAAGTTTAATTTTGAAGTAGAGTGAAAAATATCATGAAATTACTTTTATTGACTCTTGGAAGTTGTGCTATCGGCAGACAAGGTGTTTATTTTGACGAAATGGCAGCTAGACCGGCCTTCAAAATAGAAAACAATATATTAACTATTAAAACCTCCAATTCACGCAGGAATTCAGCTCTTTTAATTTATAAAGTGAATGTTTCGGTTGACAAAAATAAAAAAGAGGTATACTTATCTGCAGATCAGGCAGCAGGCAAATCATACAAAGATATTTTTATCATTAAACTTGCAGGTTATAAAATTTTTGAACCGTCAGCTTATTCATTTTATTGGCGTGACCCTGACAACAAATCAACTAAACTTGATGTGATATTGGAAAACTAAAATTAGAAAACTGATTAAGAATAGAATATTGCTTAACTTTTATTAATTTCAAAAATCTTTACCAATAAATAATAAATAATTCCATTACAAAACATGAAAACAATTATTACCTCCTTAGTGCTCCTATTTCTAAACAGCAATTTTATTTTCTCACAGCCTTGGAAAACATATCCTTATCATCAAGCCGGAAGTGTTTTAAACTTTCCTGCAGATGAAGGCAAGCACGGCGTAGAACCTATTGAGTGGTGGTACACAACAGCGCAGGTTACGGGTGCAGCAACCGGAAAAAAATACGATGTAATGCTTACTTATTTTGATTACCCTGCACTTGGTTTCGATGGTTTCAGGATATTTAATATCGGTGTGGAAAATACAGGATTATTTTATAAACAGACTTCCCCCTGCAATTATACTGTTAATTCAGCATTGCATCAGGAGATAAAAACAACGCCTATGGGAGGAACGGCTGAGGATTTTTCTGTGAAAAAAGATTCAGCAGGAAATCTTATTCCTTTTCAATATCATGTTAAAGCTGCCGGCCCGGCATACAATGTAGATTTTAATTATAATGCTTTGAAACGCCCGTTAATGGTTGGGGGGACCGGCTATTTGAATGAGGGTGCAACATCTTATACTTATTATTATTCGCTTACAGCTCTTGATGTAACAGGGGCAATTACTGCTAACGGAATTACGGAAAGTGTTACAGGCACTGCATGGATCGACCGCCAGTGGGGAAATTTTAATCCCGTGAGCGGCGAGCAGTATGAGTGGTTTTCGTTCCAGCTTTCAAACGGAATGGATATGAATGTCTGGAATGTTTTTACGCCGCAAAATTTAATACCAAATCTGCCTACATATAGATTCTGCAGCGAATATATTAATGATTCAACCGATACAACTGTTTCTAACTTTCAGCTGAAACGTTTGGCTTATGGCTATTCTGCTGACCTTTTGCGCTGTTATCCCAAAAAATGGAGGTTTACCCAAGGCAATATTGATTTAACAATTACAACCATTATTGCTAACAGCGAGGTTACCACGCCATTGCGTTTTTATGAAGGAGCCACCACCATCACAGGCACTGTTAACGGTGTTCCGGTAACAGGCATGGGCTACGCCGAACTGCTGCATTCATATACTAATCCTATAATAACTATTCAGCATCCTGCTTTGCCGTTTACAGTGAATGATACATTAACAGTTGCTTGGAATATAACAAACCCTGATGACGGGCGCGATTTGGTTTATGATATTGCATTGAGCATCGGCAACAACCTTACATTTAATACTATTGCAACGAATGTCACGACCCCTTATTATTTATGGAATACATCAGGTGTGCCTGACGGAACCGACTGCTGGTTCCGTATTACGGGACATTCTATTGACAGCACCCTCACAGGAACTGCTGTTACAGTGAGCCCTGTGCATATTACCAAAATACTTGGAATTGTAAACCCCGCGGATAATAACGCTTACAATATTTTCCCGAATCCGTTTACCGCACAGACAACAATTTCATTTAAAAAGGAAGTGAAAAATGGAACACTTAAAATTGTTGATCTCCTGGGCAAAGAGGTGAGGAGCATTAAATTTTCCGGGACACAGTCTGCAATTGAAAAAGGCGATCTGAAAGCGGGTGTTTATTTTATCAGAGTGTTTTCTGAGAAGGAATTAATTGCAAATGAAAAAATAGAAATACAGTAGCGTGCAATTCTATATTCTGTAAGTTTGTTAGAAATACAAATATCTAAACTTTGATTTCTTCATTTAAGTAATTATTTCAAATTAATAAATCATGAATACTCAATTTTTAAAAGTCATTCTTTTATTAGTAGTTATCGCACTTACAAAGCATTCAAATGCTCAAAATGCAAACGTAGTGATTGACTCTGTTAATGCTAGAACTAAAAGAATTGCTGATAGGGTTAACCAAGCATCAGATGTCAAGTCTGTTGTATCCGGCGATACACTTAAAAATAAGGTTATGTCACTTCCTGATCAGCCTAAAAAGGATTCAACAACAATTCCAATTTCATTAGCCGATACACTTAAAGATGCAGTTATTACTCTTAATAAAATTTCCGGGAATTCAATTATACCTTTAAAACCGATGAGTAAAGCAAATAAAGCGGATACTGTTTATCTGATTGAAATAGCTGAGCCAATAGCCACGCAGTCGAATATTACCATTGATGCCGGCCAGAACTTCACAACTTTTAAATTTATTGACAGCAAAGGTAATATTGGCCAAAACTACACACACAATATCACCGGCTCTTATAGTTTAGGCTATCAGTATATAAAAAATAATGGAATATTTTATCGTGCAAATATCGGCATGCGCAAGGCCGGCGCTTCTTTACTGAATGATGGAATCAATTATAATTGGAACATACAATATGCTATGGCAAATATTGGCGCTGGATATATGCTTAATTTATGGAGAATAAAACCTTATTTTTCTGTATCGCCGTATTTTGGATATATGCTAAAAGGTAACCAAACAATAGGTACCGATAATATTGATATAAAGCAAAACACATCAATGAAATTCACAGATTTTGGATTTTTATTTGAACCGGGTATTAAATTGATTTTATCCAAGTCCATTATATTTTATGCCGAATATAAATATATTTTAGGATTGCAAAACTTAGAAAAATCGGCAAATGAAAAATCTTTTAATCGAGGTTTTTCATTTAATCTGGGACTTTCGTTTAACATTATTATGTTTCATAAAAAACTTGTCATTTAAAAATTTATCATGAATAAAACAATCATCATCATAGCCATACTATTCTTGACTCCCCTCTTATGGAGAGGCGGAGGAGCAGTAATGTTCGCGCAATTAAGGGGAATAAATTACCAAGCGGTAGCTGTTGATGAAAATGGAATTGAAGTTGTGGGTATGGATAATACTGGACAAGCTATCAGCAATAAAACTATTGCTGTTCGTTTTTCAATATTAAGCGGAAGTGCGGCAGGTTCTGTTCTATATCAGGAAACACATACTGCAAATACCGATCAATATGGATTATTTTCATTAATTATTGGTGACGGTAATTTTACTAATGCTGGGCAGTATCAACACATGATTGATATTCCTTGGTCAGCCGCCAATCAATTTTTAAAAGTTGAAATAGATATTAAAAACAGCGGTGAATATAAACTCATGGGCAATCAGCAATTTATGGCAGTTCCTTATGCTTTTTATGCCTTAAAATCCGATACTGCACTTTATTCTTTAAATTCAGGAACACCCGGTGCAACCGGCGTTACAGGCGCAGGTTCAACAGGAGCTACCGGCGCATCTGGGGCGGATGGACTTAACGGAATTACCGGATCAATAGGTGATACAGGAAGTACAGGTTCGGCTGGTAATACAGGAAGTGTAGGTTCAACCGGTGATACAGGAAAGATTGGCTCTACAGGTGATACAGGAAGTACTGGTTCAACAGGATATTCAGGAAGCACAGGCTCAACTGGTGATAATGGAAGCACGGGCACTACCGGCGATACAGGAAACACAGGCTTAACTGGTGATAATGGAAACACTGGCTCAACAGGTGATAATGGAAGTACAGGAAGTACTGGTTCAACAGGTGACACAGGAAGTGCTGGTTCAACGGGATATTCAGGAAACACTGGCTCTACAGGTGATACAGGAAGCACTGGCTCTATGGGAAGTACAGGATCAACAGGTGATATTGGTGGTACAGGTTCAACAGGTGACACAGGAAGCACTGGCTCAACGGGAAGTACTGGATCAACAGGTGATATTGGTGGTACAGGTTCATCAGGTGACACAGGAAGCACGGGCTCTGCAGGAAGTACAGGATCAACAGGTGATATTGGTGCTACAGGTTCAACAGGTGACACAGGAAGCACTGGTTCTACAGGTGATATTGGAAGTACTGGTTCTACAGGAAGTTCCGGAGCTACTGGAAACACCGGCAGTACAGGTTCTACTGGAAGCTCTGGTTCAACTGGCAGCACAGGATCAACAGGAAGTACTGGTTCTAGCGGAAGCGCAGGAAGTACTGGCATAACTGGTGATACAGGAAGTACTGGTTCTACAGGAAGTTCTGGAACTACTGGAAACACCGGCAGTACAGGCTCAACTGGTGATACTGGAATTACTGGTTCTACAGGCAACACTGGTTCAACAGGAAGTACTGGATCAACTGGTAGCATGGGTTCAACGGGAAGCACTGGTTATACCGGAAACACAGGCAGTACAGGCTCAACTGGTTCTACAGGAGGTACTGGCGATAAAGGAAGTACTGGAAGTACAGGATCAACCGGTTATACAGGAGGTACTGGTTCTATTGGCAGTACTGGTTCAACCGGAAATACTGGACTAACAGGCAGTGCAGGTACTACTGGAAGTACTGGTGCAACAGGCGATACAGGCTTAACAGGAAGCACAGGCTTAACAGGCAATACCGGTTCAACGGGAAGTCCCGGTTCTACAGGAAACACCGGCAGTAAAGGTTCTACTGGAAGCTCTGGTTCAACTGGAAGCACAGGTTCAACTGGAAATACAGGCTCAATAGGTGCGACAGGTTCAACAGGTGCTGATGGTGCATTGAACGCATGGGCGCTCCTCGGAAATTCAGGCACAGTTGACGGTACCAACTTTATTGGCACAATAGATAACATTCCTTTTAACATCAGAGTAAATAATGAAAAAGCAGGAAGAATTGACAATACCCTAGCTAATACATTTTTGGGATACCAAGCCGGAAATATCAACACTGCAGGATTCAACAATACCGCCAATGGTTATCAGGCACTTTTTTCCAACACTATTGGTTACGAAAATACAGCCGTCGGTTGGGAGGCTCTTCATTCCAATGTCAATGGAAACTACAATACAGCCATTGGATGGGATGCCCTTGATCTCAACACTGCGGCTAATAATACCGCCCTTGGAGCTGCAGCTCTTCAGTACACCACTACTGGATCCAACAATACAGCTGTGGGAATGAGTGCACTTCAAATTAATCACTCAGGAGATGGTAATACCGCCATAGGCTTAGCCGCACTTCAACAAAATTACTCAGGAAGGTACAATACAGCCAGCGGTTATAATGCACTTACCACCAATTCGGGAGATGGCAATACCGCCGTAGGAGCCAGTGCGCTTCAATCCAATACCACAGGGAGCAACAATACTGCAATAGGTTCTGCATCTAATGTATTATCCAATAATTTAACCAATGCAACTGCTATTGGTTATAACGCCCAAGTGGGTACAAGTAACTCAATGGTGCTTGGCGGAACAGGAGCAGATGCTGTAAATGTCGGCGTAGGAATAACTTCACCCAATGCTTCAGCTTTGCTGGATTTAACTGCGAGTGATAAGGGCGTTCTAATCCCTAGAGTTGCCTTAACAGACCAGTCAGATGCCACCACCATTGCATCAGGTAACGTAATAAGTTTATTAGTATATAATACCACAGCTGCAGGCACATTCCCCAACGATGTAGTGCCCGGTTACTATTACTGGGATGGAGCTAAATGGGCTGCACTTGGCGGCACGGGCGGTAACGATTGGAGTCTGCTTGGCAACACTGGTACTGTTGACGGTACCAACTTTATTGGTACTACTGACAACGTACCTCTTAATTTCAGAGTTAATAATGAAAACGCAGGAAGAATAGATAATACTTTAGCTAATACTTTTTTTGGGCACCAAGCAGGTAATCCCACCACTACTGGAGGAGGCAATACCGCCAACGGAAGCCAAGCTCTCCAGTCCAACACCACGGGATATGCCAATACCGCCATCGGAGATGCTGCACTTTATTCCAGCACCACAGGATGGGGAAATACAGCTAATGGAAGTAATGCGCTTTTTAGAAACACCACAGGAAACAATAATACCGCCAGCGGACAAGGTGCGCTTTTTGACAATACCACAGGATACGAAAATACCGCCAACGGAGATGCCGCACTTGCAGGCAATACTATAGGATACTACAATACCGCTATGGGAGCAGCTGTGCTTGAAGTTAACACCGCAGGAAATGGAAATACCGCCAACGGTTATGGTGCACTTTCTTCCAACACTATTGGAAATAATAATACCGCATTAGGTGGATATGCAGGCTATACTAATTCCACCGGCAGCGGTAATGTTTTTCTTGGTTATAATGCGGGGTATAACGAAACAGGCGATAATAAACTATACATTGCTAACAGCAGCACAGACCCTCCATTAATTTACGGCGATTTTGCAGCTGGCAATGTTGGTATCGGAACAACCTCACTGGCTGCTAATGCTAAGTTCGCCATTAAAGACGGGCATTTACAAAGCCAGCAGACGAATGCTCCCACTATTACCAGCGCTGTTACTTATGCCTTCCCGGGATTACATACCATTACAAATTGTACTGATATGGCGGGCCATATTTCTATTACACCAACTGCTGCTGCTGGCAGCGTAACCTACACTTTCGATAAAAGCTTTAGTGTTGCCCCTATAGTTATTCTTACACCAACTGATGCGGTATCAGCCTTTGAGATGACTTCCGCTCAAGTATTTGTCAGCTCCACTATTAATGATTTTACAGTTAGCTTTGGAGCTGCTCCGACAGCAGTTGCTCACACATTTAATTATATGGTAATAGAAACACAGTAAAAAATTAAAAACATTTCATTTGTTGAAACGAAAATAGAAAATATTTCTACAAACTCTAAAATAGCGTTTACGCATTTGTGATTTATTTTTTAGGTAATTCCCGAATTTTAAATGTAGACAAATCTTTTTTTAATCTTGTACCTAACAATGCTTAAAGAATAATTTCGAGAATTGATTTTCAGTTTTCGAGTATTATTTTTATTTTCAATATGGTACTTTAAACAAGTTAAATCATCTACTGTTTCACAATTGTTTTGCTGCTGAAATAATTTCCAGCTTTTATTTTACAAATGTAAATTCCTGGACTAAGCTTTTCGCTGTTAAGCTTTAGAGTGGTGATTCCGGCGCTTTTCTTTTCATCTGCTATAAGCAGCGCTGCTGTTTCACCCAGCACATTTACAATCTCTGCTCTTACTATACTTTCTTGCTGCAGTCTGAACTCAATATTTATTTCTTCTTCAAAGGGATTTGGAAATACATTTAATTTCAGATCATCACTGACGCTGTTATTAAAAATTCCTGTCGTTTTGTGGGGCAGGAACCAGGGATCAAGATCATATACATCATTTGAATCATTTATAACTGTGTTTTTATAACCGAGAGAAAATGAAATGTCGCCATTTTGTGTAACTGTAGGTTCACCGATTGATACAGCATTTCCTTTAGTAATAATGGTTTCAGGCGCTGCCCAGCTGTTCCAGTTTCCAGCAATGGTCTGCTTTGATCTTACAATAGATGAGTAATCTATTGAGAAATAAAGATACCATTGATTGGTATTGTCCTTATGTAAACAAGGGTGCTCAATGTGTCCCAAGCTGTTTGTTACAGCAGTAATTGACTGCGGAATAGCCCAGGTGTTTCCGGCATCAGAACTCATAGTAAACATAAAAATTCTTGCAGCAGGGTTGGTATATTTTTCATAAATAAGAATAATTGTATCGCCGTTGATCCTTGCGGCAAAAGGGTTGTCGGTGCTGAATTCATTACTGTCGGCATTAATAGGAGAGGGGAGGCGGATGGCATTATTTATTCCTGCTGGATTTGCTGTTGTGTTTTTTATTACCCAGATGTCGCCGTTGCCGGTGAAAAAAAACAAATCAACTGCAATGGGATTTGAAGCAGAAAATAAAGGAGCGGGACTTCCTTCAATAGCGCCGGGCCGAGCAATGTTTGAAAGCTGCCATGTGTTAAAGACTGCATTTACAGAATTTCTGTGAGCATAAAGGATATCAATATTTGCAAAGCTGTCGCAGCCGAAACTATTTGTTACCATGTCCATTCCGTAAGTATTCGCGTAAGGCCTTATATACCTCATGTTGCTGAGAGAAGTACATAAAGGCTGCTGCAGATGCGAGGTAAAAAATTGTGTCCATGAAAATAAATCCATCGGGGAATAAAGCGCATAGAGGCTGCACCCGTCCTCGGATATCTGCAGGCCGTCTTCCCAGCCGTAATCGGCAAGCGGCTGTTTGTAAGGAGCGTTAAATTCATTTTGAAAAGCGGGAGCTGTAACGGGCATAGTAATGCTTTTGATGCTGTCCCACACATGCTGTGCATGCTGGGCCATCGCGATGTTTGTTATTAAAAAAAAAATTATGAGAAGAATGCTGAGTAGTGTTTTCAACTTATTGATTTTTGTTTTCAAATTTGATTTGTTTCTGCAGCCGGGAAATGCAGCGCTTATACTTTTACGCCGATTATCAAAATATCATCAATCTGCGGTGTGTTTCCTTTCCATTCTTCATGAGCAGATTCAATAAGTTCTTTTTGCCGCTGCATACTCAAATGCTGATTGTTTAATAATAATTCTTTAAATTTCTGAGTCCCGAATTTTTTTCTATCGGTTCCTCCAAACTGATCCATATAACCGTCAGTGGAAAGATAAATACTCATACCTTCCTTTATTGGAATAACATGGTTGGTAAATATTTTTTGAAGAGGGTCATGTATTTTTGCAATCATACTTCCTCCGCCGATGCCGTATATATCTCCTTTGATTACTTCTATCTTTCCATCTGATAGTATATACAATGGATTCTGCCCTGCATACTGCAATCTATTGTTTTTATAATCAATACAGCATAATGCAATGTCCATTCCGTCATCTGATAAGGTGCCGTCTTTTTTTTGGTGAAGTGCTTCGTAAACGCCAAGGTTCAGGAGCCGGAGTATTTCGGAAGGTTTGGTATGGTATTTTTCATTAACAATCTGGTTAAGCAAGGTGTTGCCGATCATACTCATAAAAGCGCCGGATACTCCGTGCCCGGTGCAGTCAACAGCTGCTAATATAATTTGATCATTTATTTCAGCGCACCAGTAAAAGTCACCGCTTACAATGTCTTTGGGCTTGTAATAAATATATAAATCAGGAAAGTATTTTTGAATTTCACTTTCTTCCATTAAAATACTCTGCTGAATCCGCTGGGCGTAGGTTATGCTGTCGATTATTTTTTCATTCTGTTTGTCAACTATTTCTTTCTGCTGCACTATTATGTTTTTCTGCTTTCGTGTAATCCGCAGGGAGCGGGAAACAAAAAATGCAAACACTGCAACTAACAATAAAACGGCTGCAGCCAGCCATATTGTCTGCTGCTGTTTTTTCTTTTCTGCCGAAGCAACCGCCATTTCTTTGTCATGTTCGGCTTTGGTGAAGGCTTCTTTTTTATCAAATTCATAATTCATTTCTTTCCGGGTGGTTTCTTTGTTTTTTGCTTGACTGAAAAGCTCCTCTTTAATTGCGTTTGCCCGTTTATAATAATACAAGGAACGCAGGCGCATTTGCTCCATTGTTAGGAGTCTGCCTCCGATTGTATCCGGAAGAGGGCTGGTTGATTTTTCATATAATTCGCTTAACGAGTTATAATCTTTATTCATTTCTCCCCTTAAGCCTATACTATCATTTATAGCAAGAGCTTGATAAATAAATGTATAAGCTTCGGTATACTTTTTAAGCGAGATATATGTAGAGCCGATATTTCTTAGGTTCTTAGAAATAGCAGTTTTATTCCCAATTTCAATGGATATTTTTAAAGACTTTAAAAAATTATCCAGTGCTTTTGGATAATTTTTTTTTGTATCATATACATTCCCGATATCATCAAGAATAGCTGCCATATAATTTTTATTTTTTAGCTCTTCTGACATTTTTAATGCTTTGAAATAATACTCGAATGCTCTGACAAAATCATTTTGCTTATAAAAAACAACTCCAATATTATCGAGGTGGATTATTATTCCCTTTTTATTATTCAATTCTTCATCCAATCTCAATGCTTTAAAATAATATTCCAAAGCTATCTGAGAATCTCCCTCATTAAAATAAACAAGTCCGATGTTACCCAAACATAATGCTATTCCCTTTGTATCTTTAAGTTCCTCATAGAGTTTTAGTGCTTTCAAATAATATTCTATAGCTTTTGGATAGTCTGCCTGAGATAAATAAATGTTTCCAACATTATTACTTGCCTGAGCAATTCCGTTTTTGAAGTCAAGTGCTGTGGCAAGTTCGATTGAGGCACTTCCAAAATTTAGTCCTTTTTGAAAATCTCCAATTAATTCAAATTCACGTGTTAATTTATATAGATGGATAACCTTGCTGGTATCTGCTGCATCCTTTTTTAGGAGAGGGAGGAGGGAATCAATATTTCTGTTCTGTGAAAAACAGTTTAAAGCTATAACTGAAAAGTATAAAACAGGGAATAGGATTTTTTTTTTCATCAGTCCAATGTACAATTATATTCTTATTCCAATAATACAAACATCATCTACCTGCTCAATATTTCCTTTCCACTCATCTAAAGCTGAGGCAAGTAATTGTTTTTGTTCTTCCATTGATTTTTGATTAATTGAAATCAATAAATTATCTAATTGTTTGTACATGAATTTTTTTCCTTTGGGGCCTCCGAACTGATCGGCATAGCCATCGGTGTATAAATATAGTGTATCCCCTTTTTCTAAATCAATTGTTTGAAGTGCAAAGAGATTGTCTTTTTCCCCTTTGCCGATAGGCATTTTATCGGCAGGAAATACCAGAACTGCATTATCTCTTACAATTATGGGAGTATTATTTGCAGCGGCGTAAGTAATAGTAAATTGATTATTAGTCATTGGTTCATTGTCTGATAACCCATGGCTATTGGTTAATGCCTCTTTGTTCTTTTTTTCAAAACAAATAAGGATACCATCCATTCCATCCTGTGCACCGTCTTTAGAAATGCTTTCAACTAAACGGCGCCGGACATGATTTAAAATTTCATCAGGATGTTCAATGTTTTTTTCTATTATAGCTTCATTCAAAAACGAGATATTGAGCAGGCTCATAAATGCTCCGGGCACGCCATGCCCTGTTGAATCGCAGACAGCTAAATAAAACCGTTCTGTTTTTTCTTCCTTCCCATCTGACAATTGTTTAGTACTGCTTGTTTTAGCTGCCCAGTAAAAATCTCCGCTTACAATATCTTTTGGCTGAAACAAAACAAAATGTTCATTTAGGTTTTGCATTAAAACATCATCATTTGCAAGCAGCGTGTATTGAATACGTTTTGCATAATTTATAGAATCAACAATTTCTTTTTGTTTTTCATCAACAATTTCTTTTTGTTTTTCCACTATTTCTTTTTGCAGCGACATTTCATTTTTTTGAAGCTCAATAGTATTTTTCTGACCGCGTGTAATGCGGAGTGAGCGAAAAATATAACCAGCAAATAAAAAAACAAGAAGCAGGACACCCGAGACAAGCATTAAGATAAACCGCTGTTTTTTATTTTCTGCTTCGGCAACAGCCTGCTGTTTATCATTTTCAGCTTTGGTTATTGCTTCCTTTTTATCAAATTCAAAGTTCATTTCTTTGCGGGTAATGTCTTTGTTTTTTTCAAGGTTGTTGAGTGAATCTCTAACTATTATTTCTTTTTGATAATGTTCTAAAGCTTTTTTGTAATTACCGGTCTGAGTATAAAGTTTACAGAGCAGCGTGTGGCCATAAGCTGTATAATTAAGATTCCGTATTACTGTATCTATTGCCAGCGCTCCTAATATATGTTTTTCTGCTTCCTTATATTTTTTCTGATCAAGGTAGATATTTCCAATGTTTAATAGATTTGTTGCTATTCTTAATTTATCTCCTAATTCCTCTTGTATTTTTAATGCCTTAAAATAATAATCAAGTGCTTTATCTCTATCTTTTATATTATTACTATATACAGTACCAATGTTGCCAAAATTTAAGGCGATTAAATTTTTGTTTCCTGTTTCTTCTGCAAATTTCAATGATTTAAGATAATAGCTCAACGCTTTTTGGGTGCTGTCAGGGCTGTAATATACATTGCCGATATTTTTTAAGAGAAGTGCAATTCCGTTTTTGTCACCTTGTCCTTCATAAATTTTCAAAGCTTTTAAATAATAATCCTGGGCTTTTGCTGCGCTGCCCTTATAGAAATAAACATTTCCAATATTATTAAAAGTTAACGCGCATTCGGTTTTATTGCTGTTTGATTCTGCAATTTTCATTGCTTTAAAATAGTAATCTAGAGCTTTGGGGTAATCACCCAGATTAAAATAAACCTGGCCGATAGTATTGTAAGAATTTATGATGCCATTATTAAAATTAAGCTCCACAGATCCTTGCAAAGCCTTGTACCCATAATGCCTTGCAGTATTATAAAGCCCTGCAGTTATATATTCAATTGCTAATTTATTGAAATGATTTACTTGGTTTGTGTCAGCTTTATCAGTTTTAACAATGGTAAGAAGGGAATCTATCTTTGAATTTGAGGGGGGGGATTGCTGATTTGGTGTTTGGGCAGGGCATAACGAATCAGGAATTAGAAAGGAAGCAATAAGGATTAAAAGAAAAAGAAATTTTTCCATAAGATTAATGTACAATTATATTCTTATTCCAATAATACAAACATCGTCAACCTGCTCGGCTTTCCCTTTCCAGTTTTCGAAAAAATTATCCAAATATTCTTTTTGTTCACTCATCGACAGGTGATGAATTTTAAGGAGTTCTTCTTTAAATTTTTTCTTCATCATTTTTTTACCGTTGATGCCGAACTGGTCGGCAAAGCCGTCAGTTGAAGCATAAATAATATCCCCTTTTTGCAGTTCAATTGTCTGCAAAGTAAAGGGGAGCATTTCTTCAGTGTATTTACCTACCGGCATTTTATCGGCTTTGTATTCTATCAGTTCAAAGTTCTGAGTTTTAAGTTCTGAGTTGTTTTCCATTAAGTCAGAACTTTCAACTTTTAACTTTAAACTCTTTTCCCGTACTAACCATAAAGGATTGTTGGCGGCAGCGAAGTGTAAAAGCATTTTATCAAAATCATAAGCACAGAGAATGCAGTCCATTCCGTCTTTAGAAACCTCGGTGCTTCCGGGAGGGTTGAGGGCTTTTATTATTTCGTTACGCTGAGCATTAAGAATATCATCAGGCATACGGATACCGCGCTCAATTACATTTTCGTTAAAGTATGAAATATTTAACATACTCATGAAAGCGCCGGGTACACCGTGTCCTGTGCAGTCGGAAGCGGCGATGTAGAAAATTCCTTTGCCTGCTTCTCCAGCTGGGGGCGTAGTGCGCAATGCCCAATAAAAATCACCGCTTACAATATCTTTGGGTTTAAACAAAATAAAATGTTCGGCAGATAAATTGCCGGCGATATACTCGCTGCTTGTGAGCAAAGCCCTTTGTATCCGGCTGGCATAGGTAATTGAATCTAAAATTTCTTTTTGTTTTTCCTCAACAATATGTTTTTGGTTTTCCGAAATTTCACGAAGTTCTACTGCTATGATGCGCTGGCTGTCGGCTATGTCTTTCTGTTTTGTTACTTCATTTTTTTGTACTTCAATTACATTTTTTTGTTTACGAGTTATTCGAAGCGAGCGGAAAACAAAACCAGCAAATACAATTACTAAGAATAAACCGAAAGCAACTGACCAGATGACGATTTTTTGCTGGTGGTTTTTTTCTTCGGCGATGGCCTGTTGTTTATCATTCTCTGCTTTGGTTATTGCTTCTTTTTTATCAAACTCATAGTTCATCTCTTTGCGGACAAGCTGTTTTTTGTTTTCCTGACTGTAAATAGTATCCTTAAGTGCTATTGCTTTTTTGTAATAAATAAGAGCAAGTTTTGGCTGTCCGGTGGTATCATATAGTTGCGACATCAATTCTTCCGTTTGTCTTAATCCATCCAGAGTCCCCAGGCTATCCTGAAGAGCGATTGCATTTTTTAGATATTGTTCTGCCTCTTTAAATTTACCGATTTTTATATGAAGCGAGCCGATAATACTTAAGGTGGTTGCAATTACATTTTTGTCTTTGCCAGCCTTGGCCATATTTAATGACTTAAAATAGTAGTCTAACGCTTTGAGGTAAATTTTTTGTTCAGCATATAGATTTCCTAAATTACGGAGGTGAAACGCAATTTCATTTTCATCACTAATTTCTTCCGCCATTTTCAATGCTTTTAAATAATAGTTCTGTGCTTCGGAGTATTTCTTTTGAATATTATAGATATCACCAACATCACCGATAGCAAAAGCCATTATCCTTTTATCTCCCAATTTTTTTGCAATTTTAAATGCTTCGAAAAAATAGTCGAGGGCTTTGGGGTAATCTTTTTGATCAAAATAGGTCGAACCAATGTTGATGCAGGCTGTTTCAATTTCCTTTTTATTTCCAAGTTCTTCTGCGATTTTTAAAGCACTTAATTTATAATCCAGTGCTTTTGGAAAGTTCCCCTGATGATCATATATAAATCCAATATTGTTGAGAAGAAATGGCATTCTTGTTTTATCTTTCATCTCTTCAACTATTTTTAATGCTTTCCCCCAATTTTCAAGTGCTTTGATATAGTTTGTTTGAAATAAATAAATTGTTCCGATTTTGGTATAAGAATTGACAATTCCTTTTTTAAAATTAAGCTTTTGTGCAAGTTGTAATTCAGCATTGTATTGTTTTAATGCAGTATCTAGGGAACGAATGTTAATATATTCTTGACCCAAATTATTTAAATGCTTTACTTTATTGGTATCAGCTTTATCGGTTTTGAGAAGGGTGAGCAGGGAGTCTATCTTTTTGTTTTGAGCATTAGCCTTATCCCCAGAACCTTTCCAAAGCAGAGGCATGAAAAAAAATATCAGAGATATTATAATTAGTTTATACATTATTTTTTTATTAAACCATAAATCTTTTAAAACTTTATGGTTTGAACTCATAATCTAATTCCAATCACTAAAATATCATCCACCTGCTCTCGCGTGCCTTTCCAGGTTTCCATTGCCGAAACCAAAACAGTTTCCTGCTGAAGCATTGGTAATTTATAATTGGCCATAAGGAGTTCTTTAAATTTTCTGCTCATAAACTTTTTCCCTTCTTCCCCGCCGAATTGATCGGCATAACCATCCGAAAAAATATAAACCGCATCACCTTTTGAAAGAGAAATTTTATGGTTTGTAAATTTACGTTCGGTTTCGGAT
>CAINDA010000033.1 GCA_903847205.1 uncultured Bacteroidota bacterium | reverse complement strand
TATTGTAATTATAATATTTTAAAATATAATAATTATACATTTGCATTCAACTATTGTAATTTACTTAGTAAGTATTACAATTTTTAATGTAAGTATTAAAAATTTCAATGTAGGTATCGAATATTTAAATGTAAGTGATATAAATTTTACCGTAAATATTAAACATTTATATATAAGCATCGTAAAATCATCAAATAGATGAATCATTAAATACAAAAGAGCCATGAAAAACAGACAAAGAGGTAAATTTGATTCCTATGATCATATAAAAAAATATAATATCGATCATGCTGATGTATTATGCACCCTTCCCATCTTCGCACCCGACGTTCTTTCGGATTATGATCAGGAAAAAGCAATCTTCGATAAGGCCTATCAGTCTATATCAGAGGCATTAGATATTCAGTTAGGCTTCACAAATGTTACGGGCAGTCAGGCATTAGAAGTAAAATCGGCAATGGCTTCATGTATTATAAAATATGCAGCCATTGCCCGCATAAAAGCCGAACGTAAAGAAAACATAACTCTTTCAGCAGTATTAGATCGTTCTTATACATATATTTTTGCAGCACCCAAACAGAAGGCAATTAAGTACGCCGAGGGATTGCTGCATGCAATGAAAGAAAACAGATACGATGCTCTAACTAATCCAGACGGTATTTTAAATAATATTTCTGCTGATAATATAACTGAAATGGCAGAAGCTATTCAGGAATATCAAAAGATTCAAGTAAAGCCGATAGTCGCAATTCAAACCATAAAAGCTGTATCAACTGACAGACTGCCTTTATACATTGCCACTGCTGATAAGGCAATAAAAAATATGTATGACATTTTATTCAGTCATTTCAGCAATTCTAAATCAAGATTAGTTGAACTTTTTGCGGCAGCCATGCATGTTACAGTTACCGGTACTCATTTTACCGGCATTGCCGCAAATATTACAGCCCTTGCCCCAGGTGCTGAAACAGTCTCCCCTATTGCCGGAATTAAAATGTATATAACAGAATTGGATAAAAGCGCTGTAAGCACAATCAGCGGCGTTGTAAGCCTGAAGAGTATTAAAGCAGGTACTTATAATGCTGTATTCAGCGGAGAAGGTGTGCTTACAAAAATTATTTCAGTAAATGTTATCAGCGGTAAAACAACAAATCTAAATGTTGAATTGCACCATGTTTAAGGGAGTTTAAAGTTTTTATAGTTTGAAAGTTCAACGTTTGAAAGTTCAAAGTTTGAAAGTTGGAAAGTTGGAAAGTTGGAAGCTTCAATGTTAGGAGCATAAAAACACAGAACTTTCAAACTTTCCAACTTTTTAACTTTAAACAAATTTTGTTTCAAACTTTAAACGCCCTCCCCTTTCGGATGTATGAATCATGCAACTACTTCCCAAAATTGTGTAACACATACCGAAGTAAAATCTCTCACCTTTGTGTACTTATAAAAATTCATTTATAAGGTAGTTTAAACGCAGTATTAATGAGTGCAGCAACAGCAGCAATCAAAAGGGAATCGAATGTTTTCACGGCTGCCGAATCTTAAATCGAAACAAAATATGTAACCATACAAATTTTACCGAAGCTGCATAACCTATAATATCACAACTAACCGATTAATGCGGCTAAAGCCGATAAATATAGAGTATCGCATTTTTAACCCCGGCCTTAAGGCTGGTTTTTGAAACACCAAATTGCAAAGGGCTTTAGCCCTGAATGATTTTTTTAGCCGGTTAGCAGCGAAATAATATACTAAAACCGGCGCATATCAATAAAACATGCCGTTCACCATAAAATAAAAACATAAAATGAAATCATTAAACGGATCAAAAACAGAAATCAATTTACTAAAAGCCTTTGCAGGAGAATGTCAGGCTCGTACACGTTATGATTTTTTTGCAAAGCAAGCAGTAAAAGATGGGTTAGAACAAATCGCAGCAATATTTGCCGAAACCGCGCACAATGAAAAAGCACATGCGAAAATATTTTTCAAACTTTTAGAAGGCAGAGAAGCAGCAATTACAGCCCAATACCCCTGCGGAAAAATTGGTACCACAGAAGAAAACCTAAAAGCTGCATCAGAAGGTGAAATTGAAGAGTACACACATCTGTATCCCGAATTTGCACGCATAGCCGAAGAAGAAGGCTACAGGGAAGCTGCCAATGCTTTTAAACTGATAACAAAAATCGAAAAATCACATGCCGAACGTTATGAAAAACTTTACCAAAATCTGCAGCAAGGAAAAGTGTTTATACGCAGCGGCGTTATAGTTTGGAAATGCCGAAATTGCGGCCATCTCCATGAGGCAAAAAGCGCACCGGGTACTTGTCCTGTATGTTTGCACCCTCAGGCCTTTTTTGAAATTCAGGAAATTAATTATTGAATTAGGCAGCTAAATAATAACATGTATGTACTGTCCCCTATGTCTTCGGCAAGTTCAGACTGACCTCGGGCATTCAGTCATACTGAGCCTGTCGAAGTATATGCTCGGGGAATAGAATTAACAGTATTCCTTATACGCCTGATTCAAATTAATTATTAGAACTTTAAACTTTCCAACTTTAAACTAATTCCCCATTACTCCCTTCCTGAAATTTTTTCTTTAAATTAGCTTTATTGAAGTGCTGGTTCTGCAATTGAGTTTTCATTGAATGAATATGTATGAAAAATATATAAGCTAAATTCCCATATTTTAATGACATTTGCATATCGAGGGTATTGAAGAAAAATTAAATAATAAAATTCATGATAAATATAATAGCAGCTTTTATAGCATCAATACATATCTACGTTTTTATTTTAGAATCTTTGTCATGGGGAAAACCTGCCGTTAATAAAACATTCCGGGTAAAACCCGAAGAAGTAGAAACAATCCGTTCATGGGCATTCAACCAGGGATTTTATAATTTATTTTTAGCTGCAGCAATAGTAACCGGTTTTATTTTAATGTATTTTAATAAGGAAGATTCAGGCAGAACACTTGTTGATTACGCAGTTTGTTCTGTTTTTGCAGCAGGTGCAGTACTGTTTTTTTCGGCGCCGCAACTAAGGCTGTCGGCACTTATTCAAGCTCTTCCGGCAACGCTGTATATTATTCTCCGCCTTTTTTTATTTTAGATTAAATAGTTTACAAAGAATTTTATGCCCTTGGCGGTGTTAATGATTAGTCATGCCAATGTTATTTCGCCTGTAGATTCAAGGCATATGTTCAATTTAGTAAATGCGAACATCAACATTTAAACTTTCCAACTTCCAACTTTAAACTTTGAACTTTAAACTTAAAACCTAACCCTCCAGCTCATTCCTCAGCATATTCAGCGCTTCATTTGCAGTCTTTTGAATGTTGCGTTCGCGGTTGGTACCGAACTGAAATCTTTTAGAAATTACTTTATCAGGAGCAGCAACAGCAATCCATACAGTACCCACAGGCTTATCAAGAGTCCCGCCACCCGGGCCTGCAATGCCGGATGCAGAAATAGAATAATCAGTTTTATATTTTTTGCGGATAGCAGCTGCCATTAGTTCAACAACAGGCTGGCTCACGGCTCCCTGTGTTTCAAGTACATCTTTAGAAACACCTAATTCAGTTTCTTTTATCTCATACGAATACGAAATAACAGAGCCGGTATAATAATCAGAGCTGCCTGCAACCTTAGTAATCAGATGCGCAATATAACCGCCTGTACAGCTCTCGGCAGTTGAAAGTGTTTTCTTTTTTGCTCGCAGCAGTCTGCCGACAATCTGCTCCAGCGTTTCGTTTTCCTGCCCGAAAGTTTCATAACCGTATATCGCTCCAGGAATAATTGTTTTAAGTATTTCAATTTTAGCATCAACAGCCGCCAATAATTTTTTCTGATCATCACCTGTTGTACTCAAGCGCAGACGCACCATTCCCGGTGCCGGCAGATAAGCCAGTTTAATATTTACAGCAGCAAGGCTGTCTTCCCAATCAGAAATCAATTCCGATAAATTCGATTCCCCGATGCCTTGTGTCAATACTGTTTTATGAACAATGACAGGGAGCTTAAAACGTTTTTTCAATTTCGGAATAACCTGGTTCTCCATCATTGCCTTCATTTCAAAAGGCACACCGGGCATCGAAACAAAAATTTTTCCGTTTATATCAAACCACATTCCCGGCGCTGTACCGTTTTTATTGCTGATAACAGTACATATTGCGGGTACTTCAGCCTGAAGTCGGTTTAGGGGAGTTACTTCTTTGCCGTAAGCAGCAAATACATTTACAACATCCTGATAAGCTTCTTCATCAAAGCGCAGGATTGTATTAAAGTAATCACACAATGTTTTTTTTGTGATATCGTCTTTGGTAGGGCCTAATCCGCCGGTAATTAAAATAATATCAGCACGTTCTTTGGCTTCATCAAGGGCTTTTAAAATATGTTCGCGGTTATCCGAAACCGACGAAATCTGTTTTACTGATATGCCGTTTAAATTCAGCACCGAAGCCATAAAAGCAGAATTGGTATCAACTATCTGGCCTATTAAAATTTCGTCTCCTATGGTAATTATTTCTGCAAGCATATTAGACTTTATATATTAAAATTACAGTACTGGGTATAATGGGAACGCGGATTTATTAAGATCCTTAAGAAAAAAATGATTGAAGCGCTTTATGAATTTTTATGATTTTACATAAACATGGAATTTAATCATATCTGCCAAAAGCGAATCATATAAACTCCTTATGTTATAAAAATCATTTTTAATCTTAAAAATCCGCTGAATCCGTGTTCCCATAATACACGGCACATCAATACCAGATTAGCACATTTATAATATTTATTATTTCACCAATGTCATTTCATTCAGCAGATACCCAGCACCTGCATATTTATCAATCACAAAAAGGGTGTAATGTATATCCAAAACAATATTCCGGATTTGATCAGGGTCAAACATAATATCACTCATGGTGCCTTCCCAGTTGCGGTCGAAGTTGGTGCCTATTAACTGCCCTTCACCATTTAAAACCGGACTGCCGGAGTTACCGCCAGTTGTATGATTGCTTGCGCAGAAGGCAATATGTACTTCATGATTTTTATCGGCATACTGTCCGTAATCTTTTTTCAGATACAGCTCTTTTAATTTCGGCGATACATTAAACTCTTCCACTAAAGGATTTTCTTTTTCCATCAAGCCGTCAAGAGTTGTGTAATAATCGTAATACACAGCGTCATGCGGGATGTAGCCTTCTACTTTGCCGTAAGCTAAACGCAGGGTGCTGTTTGCATCAGGATAATATTTTTTTTCCGGAAGCAGTTCACGCATCCCTTTCATATAGGTGCGGTTCAACCCTGCTATTTCAGCATCCAGTTTAAAAAACTGAGGACTAACATCTTTTGCAAATTTATCATAGCAGCTCCGCATCAGTATATAAACAGGGTCTTTCTGAATCTTCTTGTAATTTTTGCCGATGGCCGCCAATGCATCATTGCACTTGCTTTCCGAAACAAATATTGACTGTTCAAAAATGTCAGAAGCATATTTTGCGAAGTCGCCTTTATATTTTTTGTCTATCTCACTGAAAATAGCAGCCTGCCGGCTTTTATCAATATCGTTAAAATAAATCTGCAGCAACGCCCCGCACACTCTTTCATCAATCTTCACATTATAGTCCTTGAAAAATCCGGCAACACGGCCTTTCAGCTTAGCAATATCTTTTTCCAGGTCAGCTTGTTTTTTACCGCTTTTTAATGAATCAATTACATTGATAAATGTGTAAGCATTGCTTACCGCTTCAACACCTAAAACAGCTTCATAAAAATAATCACGCTCTTTATTCAGAACACGGTATTGTGCATACGATTTCTCTAAACTTCCGAACAGACTGCCGTATTTGCCTTTCGCATTATCATCGGTATTAACTTTCAATAAAAAGTTTTGTTCAAATTCCTTTTTCTTGCTAAGTGCTTTCAGCTTTTTTAAACCATTTACTTCGCCTATCCATTTTTTATATGCATTGGCCAAACCAGCATATTTAGCCGAATATTGAATACGCACTTTATCGCTTGTCTTCATTTCTGCATCCATTATTGCAAGGCGTGTTTCCCTGATTTTAACCTTTGAAGGATCCGATTCATTCATAATCATATCCACGGCATACGAAGATAAATATTCGTTAGTGCGTCCCGGAAAGCCGTACACCATAGTAAAATCGCCTTTTTCAACATCCTTCATGGAAATGGATAAATGAAATTTCGGTTTGTAAGGAACATTGTCAGAAGAATAATCTGCGGGATTATTATCTTTATCAGCATATATGCGGAACATAGAGAAATCGCCGGTATGGCGCGGCCACATCCAATTATCAGTATCACCGCCGAACTTGCCTATTGATGATGGCGGAGCGCCCACTAAACGTATATCGCGGAATGTTTCGGTTACAAACATATAATATTCTGCGCCGTAATAAAACGGACGGATAGATGCCCCGTAATGCGTGCCTTTCACAGCTTCTTTTTGAATCAGGTTAATTGCTTCGTTTATTTTTTTCTCGCGCACTGCATCATTCAATGTATCTGAAATGCCTGCTAATACTTTGGATGTAACATCCTCCATACGCACAATTAAAGTTGCAGTGAGTCCTGGGTTCTGCAATTCATCTGATTGTTTCATTGCCCAAAAACCATTCGTCAGCAAATCATTCTGCACGGTGCTGTGCGCTTGTATCATCCCGTAACCGCAGTGATGGTTGGTTAACATTAATCCTTTGTCAGAAATTATTTCTGCAGTACAGCCGCCGCCAAACTGAACAATAGCATCTTTTAAACTTGATTTATTGATACTGTAAATATCTTCAGCCGTTAATTTTAATCCGTTTTTCTGCATATCAGATTCATTCAGCTGCTTTAGCAGCAGTGGAAGCCACATACCCTCATCGGCTTTTACAGAAATTAAAAAAGAAAAATTGAGGATTAAAACTGCGGAGATAATTTTTTTAAACATAACAAGGGATGAAATAATTTATACTATACTTATGGGATAAAATAAAATTGATGTGCCGTAATAATAACTCTGCCTTTTAAGGCGGAGAAATGAAATGCATCAATACCTCCGGCTTTAGCCATGATTTTTAAAGCTGTATTTCTTAATGAACTCTTCGTATTCCTGCATGAATGTTGCTTTTTTATGGTGTTCTTCCTGATTATCAATATATGCACGCACCTTGTCAAGCATAGATTCGCTGACTGATACCGCAAAATACTCGTCTGCCCATTCAAACTTTGAATTAGTAAATTGTTGATTGTTGATCCAGAATGCAGATTCTCCTTTTAAGAGCCGCAATGTTTTAGAAATACTCATATCAGCATTTAGTCCAAATAAACAATGTAAATGATCGGTATGACCATTCAATCTGTCAATAAAAATTTGTTTTTTGTGAGCATTTTCTTTGATATGTGTTATCACTTTCAGTTTAATTTCTTTTGTTAGAAAAGGGTAGCGGCTTTTAGTACCCCAAACTGCGTGAATCATTACTTTTACAAAAGACATATTAGTATATTTTTTGTGTTTTTTCAGGGCTGAAGCCCTTTATTTCCGGCCCTGTGATTATCTCCGCCTTAAAAGGCGGAGTTAATATTAAAACCTCATAATTATCAGATTCGGACTCAAAACTAATTTTTTTTTAACCAGTACATCAAAATTATTTTAGCTCAAACTTATAAAATAAAAATTCAATATTTGTTTTTAACAAGCTTCTTATAAAGACTGCTGCCATTGGCTGTCAATCTGATCAGGTACAAACCGTTCGGCAGTATGTCCATGTCTGAAATATTAAAAGTGCTTAAGCTTCCTGCATCTGATTTTCTTTCTTCTGCCCTTATTTTACGTCCTTCCATATCATAAAGCTCAAGCACAATAGTCTGCTTTTTTTCGGAATAAAAAGTAACATTAAAATTATCATTAAATGGATCGGGATATACATTGAATTTATTATCTGCAGGCTGTTTTGATTCAATACCAGTAAGAATTGTATGAGCAGCGCAGAAATTCGGAATACCGTACCCCTTTATAGAATCAGGTGTTGAAGCCTGAGTTGCGCTCTGCTGAATAGCATTAATAAGTTCTATTACTGTTGCAGAAGGATTAGCCTGCCACAAACAAGCTGCAGCGCCTGCCGAAATAGGAGATGAAAAAGAAGTACCGTTTTCCATTGCTATATCACCTGCATTTGCAGCTATTACAGCCTGAAGACCTCTTGCGGCAACGTTTGGCTTTATGCGGCCGTCGAAGGTTAAGCCGCGTGAACTGAAAGAAGCAATAACACCATTCGAATCAACTGCCCCTACCGTTAAAATACTGTCGGCATCAGCAGGTGCGGTAATTTTATACCAGGGAGGTCCGGCGGAATTCCCTGCACTTGACACAACCAGGATTCCTTTTCTGGCAGCCCATTCGGCAGCTTTTGAAATAACTGTAGTATGGCCGTTCATATCTGCGTAAGTATGATTATATGAAGCAGTATCAAAATAATTATAACCTAATGAAGAGTTAATAACATCAACGCCCACGCTGTCCGCAAACTCAGCACCTCTCAGCCAATTATATTCTTCGCTGATAGTTTCTGAATTTGCATTTTCAGTGCGCAGCAACCAGTACTTCGCCTTAGGTGCAGTCCCAACAATCCGCCCGGGAAGATTGCCGGCCATACAGGAAAGCACATTCATTCCATGCGGGTAATCTTCGAAAACCAATGTGTCGCCAGTAACAAAATCACGTGTTCCAAGCAATTGATGATTAATAAACATACTGTCGAAAGCTGGTAATATATTGGCATTAAAAAAACCTGCATCAAGCACAGCGATGGTCATTCCCTGCCCCTGATAACCTAGGTTATGCAAGCAGTCCGCACCTATTTGATTTGCCTGGCTGAATGAAATACCGTAATTTAAACCTGTCTGAGGTAACGGTGAAGGTGATCTTTCAGGATTAACTGCAATTGCTGTAGTACTTTCGAATTCAAATTTTGAAGACACATTCTTATTTAAAGGCTCTTCCAATTTTTGAACTGACTTCACAAATGGTAATGCTTTAACCGCATTAATTGCATTAGTATCAGAGGCCGAAACAGTAATTGCATTGAACCATTTCGACTGATTGATAAAAGCAGCTCCAGCAGCTTTTATTTGATTTATGTAAGTTGGATTAACAGGTAAATCGCTGCTGCTGATTGGTATGTGCTGCCTGCTTCTGCGTGCTATAGCGCCTTTCGACAAATATGTATCAGGGTTGTTTATACTAAACGGACTTCCGTTTTTGTCCTTCAGCTGAATCCAATATTTTTTCTGACCATTCTGTGCAGAAACAAAATGAAAAAATAATACAGCTGATAAAAAGGAAATAATTTTTTTTATTCTGTTTTTCTTCAATGATCCCATTCAGGTTCGTTTAAATTAAAATGGTACGGGGACGCTCAATTATTCCGCCGCCGACTAAATCATCACCTTCATAAAATACAGCCGACTGCCCCGGTGCTATTGCTGATACAGGGCTGTGAAAAAGTAAATTCAATTTATTTCCGTCATTAGTAAATGCAGCCATAGTACCCGGATCTTTATAACGGATTTTCGTCAGTGCTTCAAAGTTATCGGGTAATTGTGCATATTTAATCAGGTTTACTTTGCCCACTATCATCTGCTGTAATTCCAATTCTTCCTTGCTACCCAATACAACAGTATTTGTTTCAGGCACAATTTCCAAAACATGCAGCGGCTCACCCACAGCTATTTCTAAGCCCTTGCGCTGCCCGATAGTATAAAAAGGATATCCTTTATGTTTTCCCAAAACTCTGCCGGTTCTGTCAATAAAATTTCCGCCGTCAACGCGTTTCTCCAGGCCATCCACTTTATGTTTTAAAAATTCGCGGTAATTATTATCCGGCACAAAACAAATTTCGTAACTCTCGCTTTTCGTTGCTAAATCAACATAACCATTGTCAATCGCCATTTGTTTAATTTCCGATTTCTGATAATTCTGAAGCGGAAAAATTGTACGTTTTAAGCTCTCCTGAGTCAAGCCCCACAAAACGTAAGATTGATCTTTTGTCTGGTCAAGCCCCTTTGAAATCACATACCGGTTATTTTCCTGCCGGATGCGCGCGTAGTGGCCTGTTGCGATAAATTCGCAGTTCAGCATATCGGCCCGTTTCAAAAGGGCTTCCCATTTAATATGTGTATTGCACAATACACAAGGGTTAGGAGTGCGTCCTGCTAAATATTCTTCAACAAAATTATCAATCACATAGTTTCCGAATTCATTTCTGATATCAAGTATAAAATGCGGAAACCCTAAGTTCACAGCCAGTAAGCGGGCATCGTTAATTGAATCCAGACTGCAGCATCCTGTTTCTTTGCTGGAGCCTCCTGATGATGCGTAATCCCAGGTTTTCATTGTTATACCCACCACCTCATATCCCTGCTCATGAAGCAATAATGCCGCAATGGAGCTGTCAATTCCGCCGCTCATTGCTAAAAGCACTTTTCCTTTTTTACTCATTTAATATTTTTATTTGATAACTGTTCAAATCAATTTAACAAAAAATAATTACTGGTTTTCATTCTTTCTGAATCCCTTTCACAGCAGTTCTTAGTAAACCAGTCCTTGTTTATTTTGGAATATCGTCACCCTGCATATCCATGTCTTTTTTATCAGATCCTTCATACTTTTTTTTCGCCTTTTCTTCTTCCTCTTTTGTCATAAAACTTTCTGTTTTTCCCTGTTCTCTGCCTTTTTTATATTCCATCTTTTTTTGCAAAGTGCCGTCTTCTTTGTAATAATTCCATTTGCCTTCTTTGTAATCATTTATATAATTGCCTTCTGCATATACTTTTCCTGAAGGATAATTAAAAATAGCTTTGCCCTCTATTTTATTTTTAACATTCTGTCCTTTGAATTTTATCTCCCCGTTTTCGAAATACTTGATGGAGGGGCCCTCACAGACACCATTCAGCCATGTTTTATCTTCAGATACCGGCCCGCTGTTGTAATATACTTTACAGCTGCCATTTTTTTCGCCATTCAAGTAGGTATCCTCCGACAATAATTTACCATCGTTATTATAATACTTCCATACACTGTCTTTTTTCTGATCAATATATTTCCCAACAGCAGCCAATTTTCCTTCAAAACTAAAAAGCTGTGTATGGCTTACTTTTCCATTTTCTGAAAAATTGGAAACAGCTTTTGTTGTTCCCGTTTCGTAATAATATGTAAATTTTCCGGAAGGATTATCATTTACAAAACTGCCTTCATATATTTTCTTTTTATTCTCATCAAGCTTAATCCAATAACCTTGTTTTTTGCCTTTTGCATCAGTTATATTAGGTGCATAAACCTGAGCTGCAGCTTGAGCTGTAAAAAACAAAATACTTAATGCAGTATATAATCCTTTTGTTAACTTATTCATATTTGAGTTTAAATTTATAACGCTGAAAATCACAAAAGATACATTCAGCTTTAATCAGCTTTTATTATTGTAAAAATACTAAAATAAGTTCAAGGGAATTTTCAAAAAATTAAACATTGAATTTGGAAGAGAAGTCACAATTGGAAATTCCGCTGGCGGAAAGAAAAATTATTTATCCTGCTGAACAATTTTCTCAAACAAATCCTGCACGCCCTGCACAAACGAACTCCATTTGAACCTCTGTTTTTCAATGATAGTATTCTGCGTGAAAAGCTCTTCTTTATCATTGACATAAAAATCAACTATGGCATCAGCAATTGCTTTTGAACTTACTTCCGTTACGTACCCGACTTTGTTATGCGGTACAATTTCAGGCAGACCGCCGACATTTGTAACCAGCATCGGCTTTTCAAAATGATATGCAATCTGCGTAACACCGCTCTGTGTAGCAGTTCTATAAGGCTGGGCAACCATATCTGCCGCGCAAAAATAATAGCGGACTTCTTCAGAGGGAATAAATTCTGTTTTCAAAATCACAGAATTTTCTAAATTATTTTTACTGATTATAGTGTTATAATAAGCAGCATCTTCATAATATTCCCCGGCCACAATCAGCTTTAAACCAATCTGCCTTATGCGTGCATCAGCCATTGCTTCAAGAAGTAAATCCAAACCTTTGTACTTGCGGATAAAACCGAAAAACAGAATATGTTTGTCATTTGAATCCAGATGTAAATGTTTCAAAGCTTCGGCTTTAGAAGCTTTTTCGCCGAAGATATCATAAATAGGATGAGGCAGAAATGTTTTTTTATTAGTAATAACAAAGCTTTGCAAATCATTTAATACCGAAGCCGACATAGCAATAAAACCATCGCAGTGCTTTACAAAATACTTGGTAAAAGCAATATCTCCAAAACGTTTTTCATGGGGAATCAGGTTGTCCAGAATTGCAATTGTTTTGATTTTTGTTCCCTTTTTTATTTGTTTTACAATAGTTCCCAAACAAGGCCCCATAAAAGGCAGCCAATATCGAAACACCACATAATCCGGCTGTTCCTGTTTAATCTGCCGGGCAACACGCAGCCAGTTTAAAGGATTAATCGAATTTATTTTTGTTTCAATAATGATGTCCTGCGGGCCTTTGCCAGTATCATACTGAGTTTTACCGGGAAATAAAAAACCAGGATACTGCAATGAAAATGAAATTATTTTTGCATCAATACCTGAAGTATTCATTGCCCGGCATAATGCTTCATTAAAATTAGCAATACCGCCCCTTAGGGGAAATGCAGGACCAACAATAATCACTTTTTGTTTTTGAGATAACATCTGGCAAAGATAATGATTTAGCATTCTCTTTAGTTCTTTAGGAAGGCTGAGCGAAAACTTGATATTTATTTTAAATAAATCAGGATATAGTTTTAGCATTTCAAGATTTCCACTGGGTTAATTTACTATATTTGAAACCCTTAAATAATCATACAAAATGAAAAAAAAATTTATTCTTTTAGCTGGAGCTGTAACCCTTTATTCATGGGTAGGCTGCAAAAACGAAAAAAATAAAAATGCTGATAAAGCCATCCAAGACAGCGTACAGTCTTATTTAGATGTATATAATAAAAAATATCAAGAGCTGAATATAATAGGAAATGAAACTTCATGGAAATCTCAGACACATATTGTCGAAGGTGATTCTACCAACGCCTTAGCCAATAACAAAGCGCAGGAAGAACTTGCAGCATATACTGGCAGTACCGAAAATATTGAAACCGCAAATAAATTTCTGGCCCGTAAAGATAAATTAAAAGAGCTGCAGGTAAAGCAGTTAAAATGCATTTTATACAATGCCGCAAACAACCCCGGAACTATTGCCGATGTTGTTAAATCGCGTATTAAAGCTGAAACAAAGCAGACTGAAAAATTATTCGGTTTTGATTTTAAGATTGATGGCAAATCGGTTTCAGCAAATGACATTGATGGGATTTTAGCAAAGGAAACCAATATGGCGAAACGCCAAAAAGCATGGGAGGCAAGCAAAGAAGTAGGTAAAGGTTTGAAAGACGGTTTGGTGAATCTGCGTGATCTCCGCAACAAAACAGTTCAGGGTTTGGGCTATAAAGATTTTTTTGAATACCAGGTTTCCGATTACGGCATGACTTCGAAGGAAATGGTGGAAATGCTTCAGAAATTTAATAAAGAATTATATCCTCTTTACCGCGAACTGCATACATACGCCCGTTATGAATTTGCAAAAAAATACGGTGTAAAAGAAGTTCCGGATTTAATTCCAGCTCAATGGCTGCCTAACCGCTGGGGACAGGATTGGGGAAGTCTTGTGGATGTGAAAGGAGTTAATTTAGACAGCGCTTTAAAAACAAAAGATGCCGAGTGGATTGTAAAGCAGGGTGAGCGGTTTTATGTGAGCCTTGGTTTTCCGGAACTTCCTAAAACATTCTGGGAAAAATCAGATTTATATCCTGCGCCTGCTGATTCTAAGTATAAAAAGAACAACCATGCTTCGGCCTGGCACATGGATTTAGATAAAGACGTTCGGTCGCTGATGAGCATTATTCCCAACAGCGAATGGTATGAAACAGCTCATCATGAATTAGGACATATTTATTACTACATTTCTTACAGCAATCCTGATGTGCCTATTTTGCTTCGTCAGGGCGCTAACCGAGCCTATCACGAAGCTTTAGGAAGCATGATGGGAATGGCTGCTATGCAGAAACCATTTATGGAAAACCTAAATCTTATTCCTAAAAATACAAAATCGGATGAGATGCAGACCCTGCTGAAAGAGGCTTTGAATTATGTGATATTCATCCCTTTCAGTACGGGTACTATGAGCATGTTTGAACATGATTTGTATGCCGAAAATTTACCTGCCGATCAATTTAACAAACGCTGGTGGGAGCTTGCAAAACAATATCAAGGTATAGCACCTCCCAACGAAAGAGGTGAAGAATACTGCGATGCAGCTACAAAAACACATATTAATGATGATCCGGCACAGTATTATGATTATGCACTTTCTTACGTTTTATTGTTCCAGGTGCATGATCATATTGCAAAAGAAATTCTTCATCAGGATCCTCATGCTACCAATTATTTCGGAAACAAAGAAATCGGAAAATTTATTTCCGAAATCATGAAGCCGGGTGCCAGCAGAGACTGGAGAGAAGTGCTGAAAGAAAAAACCGGAAGTGATTTAAGCGCAAAAGCAATGCTTGATTATTTTGCACCTTTAATGGATTACCTTAAAAAAGAAAACGAGGGTAGGAAATATACTTTGCCTGAGTTGAAGTAGTATTCTTAGAATTATTAAAAATAAATTTAAAATTTTTATTTCCTGTTATTATTTTAATTTATTACTGTGGTTGAATTTAAAACCTAAATGAATTTTGAATAAATTTTCACATTCCATTTTTTATTTATTTCTGCTGACCTGTCTTCTTTGGATTGGGTATGGAATGAATGTGTCTGCACAGCAAAATGTAGGTATTGGAACCACCACTCCTGCCCCATCAGCCAGGCTGGATATTTTTTCCGACAATCAAGGCTTGCTTATCCCTCGTGTAAGTCTGCTATCCGTCACAGATATTTCTACAATTGTTAATCCAGCTGTTAGTTTGCTGGTATATAATAATAACACCGCAATGGCAGGCGGCGGGTTGGGAATTTATTATTGGAATGGAACCCAATGGATACAGGCATTCGGCGTACCTGGAAATACTGGTGCTCAAGGTATTATTGGTATTACAGGCTTTACAGGTTCAACAGGCATCCTCGGATCAACCGGTTCATCAGGAAATCCAGGAACAACGGGAAACATAGGTTCTACAGGAAACACAGGCTCGACTGGAAACACAGGCTCAACGGGCGGCACTGGTTCAACAGGAACCTCTGGATCAACTGGAAATACAGGTGCGGCAGGAACCTCGGGCTCAACTGGAACAACTGGAACAACCGGAAATACAGGTTCAACGGGAAGCTCCGGTTCATCAGGAAATACCGGCTCATCAGGAACCACCGGCTCAACTGGAAATACGGGTTCTTCCGGAACTACTGGTTTAACTGGAAGTACAGGTTCAACTGGAAATACCGGGGCTGCCGGAAGTACCGGTTCAACCGGGACTATAGGATCCACAGGTGCAACCGGCATTGTAGGTTCAACAGGTGCAGGAACAACAGGTGCCACAGGCTCAACAGGATCAACAGGTTTTATAGGTTTTACCGGTTCAACCGGGACTATAGGTGCAACAGGTGCGGGCGCAACTGGTTCAACAGGAGCTGCTGGTGTAACCGGTGGCATTGGCTCAACGGGAACGACCGGTGCAACAGGTGCTGTTGGTTCAACAGGGGCCGGCTCAACAGGATCAACCGGTTCAACAGGCTCCATAGGTTCAACTGGTGCAATTGGTTCTGTAGGAGTTACAGGTTCAACTGGAAACGGAACAACAGGTTCTACTGGATCAACCGGCAGCACTGGTATTATCGGTATCACCGGTTCTACAGGTTCAATCGGAGTTACAGGTTCAACTGGAATCGGAATAACTGGATATACAGGCTCAACGGGCTTTACCGGCGCTGTCGGTTTCACTGGTTCCAGCGGTGTTACAGGCTCAACAGGTGTTACAGGCTCAACGGGCATTACCGGCACCACTGGTTTTAGCGGTGCTACCGGAACTACTGGGTCAACAGGCGCCGGCTCTACCGGTTCAACCGGCTCATCAGGGATTATAGGAAATACAGGTTCAACGGGTTCAGACGGAAGTACTGGTTCTACCGGCAGTTCGGGTCTTACCGGATTTACCGGAAATACTGGGTCAACAGGCTCTACTGGTGTTAAGGGTTCTTCAGGATCTACTGGTAACACGGGATCTACTGGATCAACCGGCGATACTGGTTCCATCGGATCAACCGGTGATACTGGTTCCATTGGTTATACGGGTACCACCGGCTTTATCGGCTATACCGGATCAACAGGCAGAACAGGTGCCGTCGGTTTTACGGGTAATACCGGTTCAACAGGAGACACTGGTGATACAGGTTCTATTGGAACAACAGGTTCTTCGGGTTTGACCGGATCAACCGGATCAAGCGGTAAAACCGGCAGTACCGGCTCTACAGGCGCAACTGGGGCTTCAGGTGTTACGGGTGTTACGGGAACCAGCGGTTCAACTGGTGATACTGGTTCTTCCGGAGCAAGTGGTTCAACGGGAGCCACCGGTTCAATGGGTATCACCGGGGCAACGGGTTCTATCGGCAAAACAGGCTCAACTGGAAGCAGTGGTATTACAGGATCAACCGGCGACAGCGGTTCAACAGGTTCTACGGGTGACTCAGGCTCTACTGGTTCAACGGGATCAACAGGCAGAACAGGTAACACCGGCCCAACTGGTTCTATGGGTTCAACGGGTTATACAGGCTCTATGGGCGTAACAGGTTCAACAGGTGATACTGGTTCTATCGGCGATACAGGCTCCACTGGTGATACAGGTTCTAAAGGTTTTACAGGTTCGTCAGGAAAAACAGGGGCTACAGGCTCCACGGGTATAACAGGTGCAGCAGGGAATACTGGATCTACAGGAGATTCTGGATCCACCGGTTCTACCGGAGATACCGGATCAATTGGTGCAACTGGATCAACTGGCAGAACAGGTAATACCGGCGCAACTGGTTCTATGGGTTCAACAGGCTATACTGGTTCCACTGGCATGGCTGGTTCTACCGGTGATACAGGTTCTATAGGCGATACAGGCTCCACGGGTGATACAGGTTCTATAGGTTTTACAGGTTCATCCGGAAAAACAGGCACTACAGGCTCCACGGGTAAAACAGGTGCAACTGGGAATATCGGATCTACTGGTGATACAGGTGACTCTGGATCCACCGGTTCTACAGGAGATACCGGCTCAATTGGCGTTACCGGCTCTACAGGCAATACAGGCTCTAAAGGCGCTACCGGTTCAACCGGCGATAGATACGCAACAACCTCTTCAACATCTTTAATTATAGGAACGGGGTTAGGATCTCAAACTCTTACGATTGGAGCAGGTTTGGCTTATTCCACAGGGCAGACAGTAATTATTGCAGCGGATTCTTTGAACATAATAGTTGGAACAGTTAATAGTTATAATGCATCAACCGGAGTTATGACGGTTAATGCAACTTCAATAGTGGGTGGTCCTGGACCATTTTCAACTTGGAAAGCAAACCTAAACGGTGCTGCCGGCCCAGCTGGATCTCCTGGGACAGATGGTATAACCGGCATTACCGGGGTAACCGGAACATCAGGTGCATCGGGCCCCACAGGAAAAACGGGTGCTACCGGCAAAACTGGTGCCACAGGTTCAACTGGAGATACCGGAACTACGGGTGATACAGGCTACACTGGTTCAACTGGCGATTCTGGTTCAACCGGCGATACCGGCAGAACAGGTGCTACAGGCAAAACAGGTACTACGGGCTCTACCGGCAGAACAGGTTCTACAGGCTCAACTGGTTCTACTGGAGATACGGGTGCCACTGGTGCCAGCGGTTCAACTGGTTCAACTGGTTCAACCAGCTCTACCGGCTCATCGGGTTTTACAGGAGCCACGGGAAGAACAGGTTCCACAGGTGCTACAGGCTCAATTGGTATTACAGGCTCTACCGGATCAACAGGTGATACTGGATCAACAGGGGGGACTGGTTCCACTGGTTTTACGGGTGACGTTGGCTCTACCGGTGCAACCGGAAAAACTGGTTCAACAGGCAGAACGGGTTCAACAGGGTCAACGGGCTTCACCGGATATACGGGATCAACCGGTTCGACGGGAGATACGGGCTCAACAGGTTCAACAGGATTAACCGGCTCAACGGGTTCAACAGGAACTACTGGATCAACAGGAAAAACAGGTGCTACCGGCAGTACCGGTTCTATTGGTATTACCGGATCTACCGGATCAACAGGTGATACTGGTTCAACTGGTGATACTGGTTCAACTGGTTTTACCGGCAGCACGGGCTCCACCGGGGCAACCGGAAGAACTGGTTTTACCGGCTCCACAGGTCGAACAGGTTCGACTGGTTCAACAGGGGCAACCGGCGATACCGGTGCAACTGGTTCTACGGGTTCTACCAGCTCTACTGGTTCAACTGGTACTACGGGTTCTACAGGATCCACCGGGACAACTGGAAGAACTGGTTCAACGGGTGCTACCGGCTCGATTGGTATTACAGGCTCCACCGGAACAACTGGTGATACCGGCTCCACCGGTACAACAGGATCTACTGGCGACACAGGCTTTACCGGGGTAACAGGAAAGACCGGTTCAACTGGTTCAACAGGCAAAACGGGATCAACTGGATCGACAGGTTCCACAGGTTCAACTGGTTCAACAGGCGATACCGGTGCTACAGGTTCTACTGGATATACAGGCTCAACTGGTTCAACTGGAACAACAGGGGCTACAGGGAGAACTGGTTCAACAGGTGCTACTGGTTTCATAGGCGTTACCGGATCAACGGGATCTTCTGGTTCGACAGGAGATACTGGCTCAACTGGTGCCACAGGTTCTACCGGCACTACAGGTTCAACCGGATCAACAGGCGCCACTGGAAGAACTGGCGCAACCGGTTCAACCGGTTCAACAGGGCCAACAGGTTCAACAGGTTCCACCGGAAATACTGGTTCGACAGGAGATACCGGCTCAACCGGCGCCACTGGTTCAACTGGTTCAACTGGAGCTACAGGAAGAACTGGTTCCACAGGTGCTACTGGTTCAATAGGCATTACTGGATCAACAGGATCTTTCGGTTCTACCGGCTTGACTGGTTCTACTGGTTACACCGGCTCAACTGGTTCAACTGGTTCAACTGGTTCAACTGGATCTACAGGATCCACAGGAAGGACTGGGGCAACTGGCTCAACCGGTTCAACGGGTTCCACTGGAAGTACCGGTTCAACAGGAGATACCGGATCTACCGGATCAACTGGTTCAATTGGTTTGACCGGATCTACAGGGGCAACTGGCAAAACAGGATCAACGGGTGTAACCGGCTCAACTGGTACTACTGGCTCTACTGGCACCACCGGAACAACTGGTTCAACTGGTGCAACAGGTGCAACCGGCTCTATCGGTGTAACCGGGCCAACAGGTACTAACGGCTGGGCACTTGCCGGCAATACGCTTACCGGCACCTTGCCGGCTTCTCCAACGGAATTTATCGGCACTTTGAATGCCTCTGATTGGGTTATAAAAACCAACAGCTCCGAGAAAATGAGAGTTGCCTCTGGGGGCAATGTTGGTATTGGAACTGCAAGCCCGGGTTACATTCTGGATGTTCAAAGCGGAACCAGTGTGATCCAGGCAAAATCAACTACAATTGGCAGCACAGCCTCTTTAACAGCAGTAAACGACTCCGGAAATTCCAAAGCTGCCGTAGAATCTAGTGCGGGAGGAACCCAATTTACTGGGGCTTCCGCTTATTCAGCTGTGTTTGGGACTGATTATGCCCGCTCATTGCATTTAGCAACAAATTCAACTGTTCGGGCAACAATAGATTTGAACGGCAACTTTGGAGTTGGAACAATTTCTCCTGGTAAATTTGCAGGAGCATCGCATTATGTTACAATAGCTCAGAGCGACATATACAACAGCCAAAATGTATCTTTAGAATTGCAAGGATCATCAAGCAGCGGAATAGACGGGAATGTTGGAAGGATTGATTTTGGAAATTTTCAAGGTACTTCGAACCTTATTTCCAGAATTGAATCAAAAACTGACGGAGGCTCATTGACAAAAGGCAATATTATCTTTTCAACATTCAATACTTCCCTTAATGAAGCCATGAGGATAAATAATGCAGGGCAGGTAGGTATAGGTTCAACCGCTCCCCAAGCCTCTTTACATATTTTAAGTCCGCCAGTTCAAACTGTTCCGCAGTTTCAATTAGGAAATTTCAATCAACCCGCACTTGAATGGATGTTTAATGTTGACGCTATTGCAAATCTATCTATCAAAAATGAAAATAGCGGTACACCATTTACCGCTATGTATATTGATAATACAGGTAAGGTTGGTATAGATGGCGCTGCAGGCGTTGGGCCTCTTACCTCACTTGATGTAAAAGGTGCATATTCTTCAAGATATTCTTCAGGAGCAGCAGCAGCAGCAGTTACTATTCCTAATAACGTTTCTTTGTTCAGGTTAACAAATGTGGCTGCAACACCACAGGTGAATGCACTCTCGCTGGCTATAGGCGGGGCACAAGATGGTCAGTTTCTTACTATTCTTAACGAAGACAATGACCCCGCAGTTTTTGCTGGATACACATTGCAGGCTTTAACTGGCGCTGGGAGCTTTGTTTACAATGGCACTTTAGGAGTTTGGCGTATGATAGGCAATACAAACAATGCAGCCGCGTGGTCAACATTAGGTAATTCAGGGACCATTGATGCTTCCAACTTTATCGGTACTACTGATAACATCCCATTTAATATCAGAGTAAATAACCAAAAATCTGGTAAGATAGATCATTTATTATTTAATACTTTTTATGGATATCAGGCAGGGAACGCCACTTCCGGTAAATACAATACAGCTGATGGTTATCAGGCGCTTTCTTCTAATACCTATGCCAGCCAGAATACTGCAATCGGCTATCAGGCATTATTTTCACAAGGAACATTTACCAATGTTAACAGCCCTTACAACAGTAATAATGTTGCAATAGGCTATCAGGCGCTTTATGCCAACCAGCCGACCGCAGTGGGCAATGGAATTCAAAATACCGCTGTCGGAGATTTAGCGGGGTATACAACAGCACCAGTTAGTGCTAATACTACTGGCAGCCAGAATACTTATATCGGTTATAATTCAGGATCATCCTCTGCAACTCAATTAAACAATGCAACTGCAATTGGAGCTAATGCTACTGTCACACAAAGTAACAGTTTAATTCTGGGCAGCGGAGCGAATGTAGGTATTGGAACTCCTGCTCCTGGATACAAGTTAGAAGTTGTAGGAAGCGGCACTGCAGAAACAGGTTCTGTAATAGCACGATTTAATAATTCAGCCCAGGCAGAAAGGGTATCAATAGTTGATGAAACTCTAACTGGCGCAAAACCTGCGGGCATAAAATCGTTTTCACCCAGCTGGGGACTTGGCCTATATGCTCAATCAGGGCCTCTGATTTTTTATCAGGGCGCTGATGTAGAAGTAATGAGGGTAATGCCAAGCGGTAATGTAGGTATAGGAACACCGTCACCGGGGGCAAAACTTGAAATAGATGGAAGTTCTGGTTCAACAATAAAAATTGTCGATGCAAATCAGGCTGCCGGCAAAGTGCTTACTTCAGATGCGACAGGTCAGGGAAGCTGGCAGTCACCACATAAATTCACTTCGGCTGCACCTCCAAGCTGTGCTTCATTAGCGGCAGTGACTACAGCGCCGACCCTATTGGGAAATTTGGCTGCTTTTACAAAAAACAATGCATCAACCACTGTTGAAGTTACTTTTCAAACATTTATTTATGTCGGTGATTTAGTTGCAGCAAACAGCGTAGAATATGAGCTAAGAATAGATGGAATCGCTGCTCCAAATAACGCCGGAAAAACTGCTTACTTTAAAGATAACGCTACGATTCTTAACCTTTCTTCATACGATCAAGTAACAATGTATGCCGCATTTCAAGGGCTGGCAGCAGGTGCACATACTGTAAGTTTGTATGTTTATACCTATCCTTCAGGAACTGCTGTGAATGCAATGTATGATCCGGGCTGTTTTGGTACCAGCAATGTTACAATAAAAGAAAATTAAGAATATCTTAAATTTTATCATTCTAACGACTGTGTGATTTCAAAGAATTCAAAACTGATTTTAATAAATTTTGTTAATTTTACAATCACTAAAATAAAAAAAATGGAAGAGCCGAACAACAGTCAATTAAATATTGAGTTAAGCGAAGAAATAGCTGAAGGTATTTATTCAAACCTTGCAATAATTACACATTCAAACTCTGAATTTGTAGTTGATTTTATTAAAATGATGCCGGGTGTGCCTAAGGCAAAAGTAAAATCACGTGTGATACTTACCCCTCAGCATGCGAAAAGACTTATGAAAGCTTTGAAAGATAATATTTCAAAGTTTGAACAAATACACGGAGCTATAAAAGATACTGATATGCCGAATGGCTTCCCGCTTAATTTCGGCGGACCAGCTGCGCAGGCCTAAGTTAAAGAGCATTGCCTGTATAGAATAGTATGAATGGAATTTTCTACAGTTCCAGATAGAATTGCAGCTTAAATAAAAGGCTGCTTTTTTATTTTGTGAGAAAGCTTTCCAAGTCTGCAGCCAAATCATTCAGGAGCACGGCTTTTTCGGTGGTAAGTTTTTTTTGTTCTGCTCTCACTTTTTTTATTCCTTCTTTCACGTGATCCATGTTAAACGGCCCCTCCATTGTGGAAATCACCGTCATCGCTTCAAGCGACACTAAATAATCCTGATCTAAAGCAAGCAGAATAAAAAAAGGCAGGTAATTGCTAAAATTGATTTCTGATTCCCAGCAGGCTGCAACCAGCATGTGTTTGTTGTTTATTGATTCGGGACTTGCGATAGCAAGCAGTAATGTTTCTCCTTCTTTTTCTTTTTTTAATTCAAGAAGTGTTTCCTCTTTGAAACTTTTGTTTTTAGGGTCTGTTACCAGAGAAATGAGATTTGTTATTTTTTCTGCTTTTCCGGCAGGCGCTTCCGATTCATTTTCCGCACCGATTATTTTTGTGATGTATTCTTTGGAATCGAAATATTTTTTAAAATCATCTTTAGGTTCCATCTCTTTAGTTTATGATAATGCTGGTGAAATATATTGCTTGAGGTAAAATGTCTCGCCCTTCCTACGTCAGGATAAACTCCGAGGCGAGGGCGCAGAGAATATACTAATCAATGTCCTTTTTTAAGAGATATTTTAACAAAAATATCCTGCCCAAAGTCTTCGACAAGCTCAGACTGACTTAGTCGTGGTCATATTGAGCTTGTCGAAATATATGCGATGGCTTCTTATCTAAACGACATTGATATACTAATTATAAAGATCCTATTACTTTAATTCAAATGCGGCGGTTCCATCCATTACTCCTTCGTTGTATATTTCTGCTTTGTATTCTCCCTTAACAAGTTTTGCGGAAGGCTTGAAATCAAAGCAAAGCATCAATTCCTGGTTCTTGAAATCTATATTTTCTTTAAATGAATAAGGAATTTTATTTCCTTTATATTCAAGCATTTCTTCTTTTCCATTCGTTAATATTTTGCCGTCAGGTGCAATCAATCTAAGGTAAACAGCCTTCTTACCTTTTTTCGCATTTAAGTTGCCAGTCACTGAAAAACAAACCCGCAGTCCTTCTGATTCAGCAGCAGAAGCAACAACAGTTACATCACTTTTAGGATTAAATTTAACACCTCGGGTAATAAGATCGTCAATAAAAATATCTTTTTTGAATTTTTTCAGCTCATCATTTAAATCTTCTTTGCTCTGTTTCAACTGTGTTACTTCTTCACTTAAATCATGATGCTGTTTATAAACAAAGAATGCAGCAGCAACGGTAGTAAGGAAGAAAAATGCTGTGAGTATAATCCAAAGCACAGGTTTCTTTTGTTTAACAGGCGCAGCCGGCACTGTCTGCTGTATATTTTTTGCAGCGGCAGTTTCTGTTTTTACAACAGAAGCCGCTTCTTGTTTAACAGCAGCAGCAGCAGTTTTAACCGGTGCTGCTGTTTCATTTACTGCAGTAACTTTAATTTCTTCTTTAACAAAAGAGAAAGTTTTATGGCTTAGATAAATGCCATTAGGCAGTTCAGAAGTTTTTTGAGAGGATTCCTGAAGCGGTTTTATTTCAGGCGATACTGCTTCTTTTTCTTTTACTGTTTCATCAGCAATAACTTTTTCTTCATTCGTAATTTCAGCGGTTTTAATCGGAGGATAGTATGCCTCGTTTTTATCAGCTGTAACAGGTTCCTGCTTTTTAACTTCAGGCTGATTCTCATTTGCTGCAGGCGTTGTTAATGCTTTGTCTTCGTTTGCAAAAGAAACAGATTTATGATTAGGATAAGCATTAACCGGAATTTGTTTCGAATCTGTATCTGCAGGATTTACCGTGGTTTTTACCGGAGGAGGAGTTGTTTCATTCTCTCTTACAACTGTACTCTTATTTTCTGTGTTTGTGTTTAATGCAGCAGTCTCTGCAGTCCCTTTATCATCAAGGCTTACTGATTTATGAGAAAGATAAGTATTACCGGCAGCACTATTCAAAGGTGAAACCGCTGTTTTTTCAGATGGAGCCGCACTTTCTATTTTAGGTTTTTCTTCAGTGGTTACAGATGGAGTATCATTACCTAAATTTATTGTTTTACGTGCTGGATAATTTGTATTAGAAGAATTGTCAATAGAAGGAGATACAACTGTTTTATTTTGTGTTTCAGGATTCTCTGTTTTTGGTTTTTCCTCAATCGTTGAAACAGTTTTTGAAGCAGGTGCATCATCAGTTTTAACTGGAGGATTATTGTTAATGGAAACCTCATTTGATGAAGCTGGAGCAATACTTTTTTCAGCAGATAAAGTTATGGATTTATGAGAGGGATAATTGTTGTTTGCAGCAGTTTTTGTATCTTCTTTCACCGGCGGGGCAGCTGATAATTTTTCAGCTGTGTCCGCTTTATCTTCGTTTAATGTTACCGTTTTACTTGGTGAATAGGTTTGAACTGCCATTGAAATAATTTATTGATTTGTTAATTTGATAATTAAATAATTAAATACATTCATTTTCAAATTATAAATCAGCATGTTTTCAAATTGTTAATTAACATCATTTTCAAATTATCCTCTCTCCGGAAGTTTATTGTAAGGGTCAATTCCGATTTTATCAGGTTTTTGATCAGTTGAAAGGGCCAGTGAAGTAGTTGTTTTAGTGAATTTGTAGCTTTTTAAATAAATTTCTTTTCCGCCTTTCAGCATTCCGATTTGAATTTCATCATTTATCATTTCTTCTTTTTCTTTCCCGGTTTTTGCATCGCCGACAAATTTTCTGGCAGTTATTGTAAGCGTTACTTTGTAGGCTGCGCCGATTTGTGTAACAGCAACATTGCTGATTTTTGTATCATAAACAACTCCGCCTTTCACAACTGCTGCAGTTGTATTAGCGGCCGGGCTTTGTTTCTGAGCTGCAGGCGCTGCTGCTGCCTCAGCAGTAGCAGCCGTATCTCCTTCAGCAGTTTTAGGCTTGCCTGCCACTAATACAAGAATAATATATGCTATTATAATTAAACCGAAACCGGCGTAACCAAAATAAAACAAGCCCAGTGACCAAAACAGAAACAGTAAGCCGACTGCAATAGAAATAAAACCAAGCGGTATCTGATATTTTAACAATTTACCCCTGATTTCCTGCCCCTTTGCCATCGCTTCCTCATTTTTGCTAAGAGCATATTTACTTATAAGCCCGAAACCTAATATGAAACCAACAAACAAATTAGATAAAGCCATAGCAACCCAAATGAGCCAGAATATAAGGTTTGAATGAATCCATCCAAGCATAAGTATTACGCTTATTGTCTGCCATACACCCCAGACAAAAAGAATCACTCCTATCCATCCCTGATAAGGTGTTATTTTATCAATAAGTTCTTTAGCATTCGGCTTTCTTGCAATAAAAAAGCCTGCCGCAGCTAATATGCCACCCAGAATTGTAATTAGTGCTCCTATCATATTTTTTTATTTTAGTATTAATTTATTAATTGTAAAATGCTGTTTTATCTGCTGAGTAAAAATATATAAATTTTATAAACGGAAAAACTATTCTATAAAAATTCCAAACAACTAAATGTTGAAAACCCTTAAAAATTGAAAATCTTTTTCCAGCCAAACAAATGGAGTTCAAATTCTGAAACAGCTGATATTAATATGCAGTAACCAATTTTAAACTATTAATTTAAAATCTAATTTCATCGGTAATATTAATATTTTTTAATAAATACAGACCAGAGTTTTTTAATTTATATATTTGATTTTCGAGACGATCTAATAATGTTTAAAACAAAATATATCATGGATGAATTTATGAAGGCCGCTATTGACGAAGCTCAGATTGGTCAAAGTGAAAAGGGTATTCCGATAGGAAGTGTATTGGTAAAGGATGGTAAAATTGTGGGGCGCGGCCATAATAAACGCGTTCAGGATAATGACCCGGTTACACATGCTGAAATCGACTGTCTCCGAAATGCTGGACGGGTAGGCAGTTACAAAGGGGCTGTTTTGTATTCAACACTTATGCCCTGCTATTTATGCGCAGGTGCAGTTGTGCAGTTCGGTATTAAAAAAGTATATGCCGGGGAGTCAAAAACATTTTCTGGTGCTAAAGAATTTATGCAGGCTCACGGGGTAGAGGTTATAGACCTGAATCTGGATGAGTGTAAAAATATGATGGAGAAATTTATTTCAGAAAATCCTAAGCTGTGGAATGAAGATATCGGTGAATTGTAATTTGGTTTTAGTTCAAAGTTTAAAGTTCAAAGTTTGTGATTTCGGAAAGCTTTGCTCTTGGGACCAATACTGCAATACTATTTTAATTTTTTGAGTGAGGACAAACTATTGTTTTTTATAATTTCATTTAATTCGGAAACCTCATTTTTAAAACGGTATCTGTTACCGCAGTTATACATTTCGGTAAATGGATTTTTGTCTATAACTGAATTGTAAAGAGCTGTTAAATCCGGTGCTTCCTTCAATTTCGAATATTCTTCATAGGTATATTTTGTAAAGGCAGTATTTAATGAAATACCCCTGTTATCAAGTAAATAGCCGCTTATTAATTCCGAAGGATAAGCAAGAACACCATTACGAAAAACATCGGATGGTGCCGGATAAGAAACTACTTTCATTTTATCGTCAGATAAAACAACAGGTACATTTTTTTTATAATCATTTGTTGTTTTATAAATAATGGCCGGCGGTCCTGTATAGTTTACCTTAGCCGGCGTTTCCTGTTTATCGCTTTTGCTGACTTCAGTAACTGCAGGTACAGCCGGCGCTGCACCTGTTTTGTGAGAAGAGGAACATGCTGCTGAAAGCATGACGAATAAAACTACTGATAACTTATTTAACCACATTGAATTTCGATTTTAAAATTTCTTTATCTGTTGAAACAACTGTAAAATAAATACCTGCAGGGAAATTTGAAATGTCAATTAAATTATTTTCATAATCAGGCTGGCTTTTTACTAAAGCCCCTAGAGCATCGTAAATATCAATTTTAATTATTTTATCACTGCTCTGATTTAATTTAAAAGTGATTGTTTTATCTGCAGGGTTAGGATAAAAAACAACTGCGCTGTTATTAGATGCTGATTCCTGAATTCCGGTAACTGCAGCCCTTACAACTGATAAATCTAAACGGTACGTACCCAAAGAACCTGGGAAATAAGGTGCGACTTGAAAGATAACACTTGTACCGCCTGAAACGTTTATTGTACCCGGGAGAACATCATCATAAGCTGTTGACCATGAAGAGCCGGTATTATATGAAAATAAAACATCAACAGTGTATGTATTCCCATCATTACTGCTGTAAACGTCCTGCGCTCTTGCTGTTATTTGATATGTATAACCGGCAGGTAAATTGATTTTATAAAAATCAACATCACTTCCAATATGGATATTAGAACCTGAAGTATTTTTCACAGCTGTGTTTCCCGAAAAGGTCAGCGGCAGCGTATGCGGCGTTAATTCAGTATTGTCCGGTTCAAAAATATCAGGCAGTACGGCAGGAGCTGCAACAGTAATATTTACAGGGTTTGTAAATAAATCCCCGCCGCATAACGTCCAGGTACCAGAGGTTGGCTGTTCAAGTATGGCTAAAATATAAGATCCGGGTGCTGCAGTAATTGCTGCGGAATTAAATGTTAGATATGGTGAATTGTAAGTGTAGCCAGCCTGCAAACCGTTAGTTTCATTAAGGATGCCGATTGTCTGCACCAGGTTGCCGCTGTCTAAATCATATAAAGCAGCAGCATAATTTCCAAGAAACGTTGTGCTGCCGCTGTTTATAATATTAACATTTACTGATGCGGCCTGTCCCTGCACAAATGCAGCAGGCGTAGGGACTATGTTTGAATTTAATTTAATAACATTTGCAGGTCCTGCAATGTTAATATTAACCGGGTTGATATATCCGTTAGCTCCAGCTAAATACCAGTTGCCGCCGGTCGGGCGGTAATATATACCCACAATATAACTTCCGGGAACGGTGAGCATACCAGCACTTGAAAATGTAAGCCCTCCGGTATAGTGATAAGTGGGAGCAAGCGGGTTGCTGCCTGTTGTAAGTGTTTGAATATAATTAATAAAATCACCTGCGGAATTAAATAATGCAGCGCAGTAATCACCGCTGAAACTTGTGCTTCCTGCATTGCGCACATCTGCATTTACAGTAAATGCCTGAGCGAAATTAATCGGGTTCGGAGTAATTGTTATGGCCGAATACATTTGAATACTTCCTGTATTTGTACCGCCGCCGGTAATGGGTTTAATACCTATCAGCGCTTCCTGCCCGCTGTTGAATCCTCCTGTTCCGCCGCCAGTTCCTGTTCCGCCCGGATTTAAAGCATCAATAGCAAAGTATCCATCGTAATAACCCGACCAGCCCCAGTTCATGTGAAAATTAGTATTGGCATCGTAACCATCGCAGACAAAGGTATGCCCGCCGCCACTGCCAAAACCAGCGTATTGTATAGGCCTTCCGGCATTAAGTTCTGTTGTCAAAAGAGTGAGCCATGCAGGGTCGGCATAATCACTGCGTTTTAGTCCTTGAATGGTAGCAGGATCATATCCAAAATAAGTTGTGTAAGCATTTTGGCAGGAAACGGCATTATCTGAAGTAATTACCCAGCCGGAGCTTTCATTAGGTCCGTAATTCATTTCAACGCTTACACCGCATTGAAACATCAATTGAGCAATATCGGCATTAGATGAAGAAATATTATTCGGCATTGAAGCCCAATTATAAGTTGTAGCTCCGTAATTTGCCGACAGGGTACCATACGTTGCATGATTGTAAGAATGAATGCCGGAGCCTTGTGCAGGATAATTCCAAAATTTCATTATCTGCGCCATTGCTGTTGCCGGACAGCCCGTAACTGCATGCTGATTGGTGGTATTAGCTGCATCATAAGGACATCCTTCATTATAATATGGCTGCTGATCCCATGTTGTGGTACATAATGGATTTACTGAATTGCTGCTTCTTGAGTTATCGGAAACGAATGTATTTGTAAAATAATTATCCCACATTGTTGTTATTTCAGGCGTTGCAGAAGTGCTGTGTGTTTTCGCATAAACAATTTGTTTTTTGTTATTCTCCATCCATTTTCTGAATGCAGGAGGCAAATTATTTATATTGACAGAGCTCTCAGTGCTGTAGCCTAAAATAGGCTTTACTGCATCGTCGCCCGAAACAATTACAAAACCTTTATTGTTATCTCCGGCGAAAATATAATAAGCAGCTTCGAGGCCGCTGCCTGTGTTTACATTTTCTGTAAGGAGAAGATTAACATCCGCAATTATATTTCTATTTACTGAACTGCTTTGAGCTGCCTGCAAAAAATTTAAACCTACAGTTTTTGCTTTTTCAGGTGATACATTATTAGCTATACCTAAATGTGCCAGAGCGAGAAGGATTAACAAGTAAATTTTTTTCATTTGTTTCTGTTTTTTTGATTGGTTTAAGCGAAATAGAGTAATTGTTTTTGATTCGAGCAAAGATAACAGGATAAATTAAATCATCAATTAAAAGCGCAATTTCGTAAATTCGTTTTTTAATTGTTTATCAACACCCGATGAATCTAAACACACCCCACACTCCAAACATGTTCAGAGTAAATATTAAACTTGGAATGGAAGTGGATATAGTATTAAAAAAAGATCAGCGTACCGGCAAACGTACACGGGGAAAGGTGCAGTGGATACTCACCAGCGCGCCCTTTCATTCGCGAGGAATAAAAGTAACACTTGATACCCGCCAGGTTGGCCGGGTTCAGGAAATTATCAATCCATAATTTTTCAGGAACACACTTCCTTAATTTTCTCTTTTAAAACTTCAAACAATTCCTTATTTCCATCCTGCTTGTACTTCGATAAATTTTCTTTGAACGTATCAAGATGTTTTAAAAAGTCCTTTAAGCTGTTTATATCCAGCTCTTCGGAATATTTACCATAACCCATTTTATCAATGTAAGAAGCATTCATTAACTGCTCAAATTGATTTTTGATAGGGAATGAATAGATAGGCTTTTTTAAATAAATGGCTTCGCTGATAAACGAATAGCCTCCGTTGGCTATCACAGCGGATGCTCCGGCAAGGTCATTCACAAAATTTTCTTCACTGAAGGATTTAAAAATCACATTTCCGCAAAGTTCATCTTTGTTAAAGCCGTAAACATAAAACGTTATATCAGGCAGCTGCTGAAATATTTTATTTATCTCCGCAAAGGTGCTGGTGGTTTGGTAAACAAGGATATGGTTTTGACGGCTTGGTTTTGCATTTAAAATGCCGTCCCTCACAATGAGAGGAACAATGCTTGTGTTTTTTTTACGGATTGCTGCATTAAAAAAGCTGGATATAAGATAATGATCGCAGCCGGGAACCTTAGCTTTTACAATAGCTTTAGCCATTCTGAAGTTTCCTTTTTCTTCTTTAGAAATTTTGATGTCGAGCTTGCAGCGGTCCATCACCTGCATATTATCAATGCTGATGATTGGGATGCGGTGCAGCTTTGCAAAATAATATGCAAACGATTCGAAATCTGTTATCACTAAATCAGGATGAAAATCCATTTTTAGTTTCAAATATTCTGCAAAATTAAACAAGAGGTTTTTGGGTGCTGTTTTAAAATTCAGAAGAAAAGTTCTCATTTTAGAGATCTCTGAATCTTTATAGGCGAAGTGAAAACCTTTTATTTCATGCACCCTGCCGGGATATGATTTAACTAAGAACTGGTAAGCCCTGTCGCATGATACTGCATGTACATTATGTCCTTCCTTCAGAAGAAAATCAATTACTACTTTGCTTCGGGTAGCATGGCCCATGCCTTCTCCGGGTACTCCATATAATATATTCATTGAGTCTGTTTATGTAAAATCAATTTACGTGAATAGTCGAAATAAAGACATAATTCTGCGATTAATAATCCGAGTCCTGCACCGAAGCTGACATCCACCGGCGAATGCGCACCTATTGCAACTCTTGACACACATACCGTTGCGGCCCAGAAAAATGGAAGTATATAAAGCTGTTTAGCAATTTTATTTTTTGATTCGTACATGCTGAATGCCAGGATACAGGCCAGCAGAAATGCATTGAAAGAATGACCTGATGGGAAAGAATAGCCTGCTTCCTGCATCCAATGATTCAAAACTTTTTGATCAATATTATTGAAACCTGAGGGATTAGATTTAACGAGCTGCTCGAAAAATGATTTCCTTACACTTTCGCCGAGCGAACATATCGAATCCATTTTTACTGCTGTACCGCATTGTGAAGCCATGTATGTCTGGCACGGCAGCGGGAGTTTCAATATTTTTTTTGTTACATTTTCATTCACAAATGCAAACGTGCCCAGCAAAATGCTGAATGCAAGAATTGATTTTAAAAATGTTATTCCTTTTTTTTCCTGAAGCCAGATGATAAATAAAAAACTTGCTGCAAGTATGATCAATGCAGTTCCCCATTTCCCGGATGACTCAGTAATCCAATAGGCGGTGCTGCACCATAGGCTGTCTTTCGAACAGGCTGTAAAACCTATAGGAAAGAGCCAGATTACACAGAGCATTGCTGCATAAAAGAAAATTGAAATAAATAAAATGCGGTTAAATGTTTTCAAGCTGCGAAATAAAAATTGATGCTGTATGCTAATATTCTGTTCAGAATTTTCTAGGAAGCACAGAAGCTAAATTAGAGAATAAACCTAAAGCTTTGGCTGTAATTAATAATATTTTTATGGACAGAAAAAATCTGAAAAGAGAAAAGTCTTTCAGAACTATTTTAAATATCTCATTTATTAATATCTTTATGACTAAAACAATTTAACCAGCATATAGTTTGATTCGGAAAAAATATTTAAATTTCTTTATTTCTTTTCTTTCCATATTATTTGGAAACAGCACCTTGTTTTCGCAGGCAGGTTATTGGATGCAGAGAGCCGGAGGAGCCACACCTGATGAGGCTTCTGATATATCTATTGATGCCGGCGGCAACACTTATACTACCGGATATTTTACAGGCGCAGCTGATTTTGGAACAACCACACTTCACTCATCCGGGGTTACGGATATTTTTATTGCAAAAATTGACAATACTGGAAATTATGTTTGGGCTGTTAAAGCAGGCGGTCCCGGTTCTGACAGAGCGTTGTCAATTAAAGCGGATGCCGCAGGCAACAGTTACATTACTGGGTTTTATTATGGAACAGCTTCTTTCGGCAGCCAGACAATCACCGCTGTTGGAATACAGGATTTATTTATCGCAAAATATAATAATGCCGGCGTTTTGCAATGGGTAAAAAGTGCAGGCGGTGCAAGCGCAGATATCGGCAATGGAATAACTATTGACAACTCTGGTAATGTAGTTGTTACCGGTGAATTCTCCGGCACTGCATCTTTCGGAGGTTTTTCTCTTTCAAGTCTTTATAATTCAACAGATGTTTTTACAACAAAATTAGATGGTAATGGAAATTTTCTATGGGCTAAAAAAGGCTCCGGAGCATCTACCGACAGGGGAATTGATGCTGCCTGCGATGCTTCCGAAAACGTTTTTGTTACAGGGCAGTATTCTGATACAATTACTTTTGATGCAGCACATAACAATACTATAAACAATGCTATCTTCCTTATAAAATATAACAGCTCAGGGCAGGAACAATGGTTCAGAAAAATAGGCGGCGGAACAATGAACAATGTTTCTGGAATTGCAATTGATGCCAATGACAATATTTATTTAACAGGAGATTTTACAGGGGGGGTGATTTTTTTCGGTACCCCTAACATTACTCTTACCAATACATATGCAAACAGAATTTTTACCGCCAAATATGACAACAGCGGTACTTTTCAATGGGGACATGCTGATGGCTCATCAAATGATCTTACATCCAAAAACATTACGCTTGACGCATCTGGTAATGCTTATATCATCGGCAATTTTAAATGTATTTTAAATGACTATGCCGATCAATACGGGCAGGGAACTTTTAACAGTGTAGGGTACTGGGATATTTTTGTAACAAAGTATAATGCTGCAGGAGCATGGCAATGGAGCAGGCAATGCGGAAGCAGAGACAATGATAACGGAGCCGGGATAGCAGTAAATAGTGCGGGGCAGGTGCATATTGCCGGAAGTTTTTACCAGCAGATGAATTTCCCATTTACAAGCGGCTTTCTCGGATACCATACCAATGAAGTGAATAACAACTGGTGGTCATCTTATTGCAGCAACAGTAATTATTTTGAATATCAAGGTTTCACATCGGCAGGAAATTCAGATATTTTGATAGCGAAAAATTTTGATCCTGCCAGAGCAACATACGACTATTATACAAGAACGGGAACAGGATGTGGTAAACCATATGTTGGAGTCTGCATAAATAAATTGAATCTTACAAACTGTCCCGACACAATTACTTTCTGCGGTGATAATAACCTGATATATGCTTATTCAAATACGAATGATGTTTGGTACAGCAATAATAATGCAGGCCCAGATTTCAATTACCTTTGGTCAACAGGACAAACAACCAAATATATTACAGTTACCACTACCGGATATTATTCGGTAAAACAAACTTCTTTTGACGGCTGCTTTGTAAGTTCAGATACAGTGTATGTAATTAAAAATACTAATCCGCCTTTTCCAACAATATCTGATAATGTAGTAATAAATACAAATTCACAAAACCCTGCTTCAATTAATCTTTGTCTGCCTGATTCAGTAAGGCTTACGGGCGGCAGCTTTGGAACTTATTCTTATAATTGGACAGGCGGGAATTTACCGTCAAACGGATTGGCAGTTCAAAGCACAACTGTTTCAACAACGGGAACTTATTATTTTACAGTTAAAGATTCTAACGGATGCACGGCCAGTACACCTATTTCAGCATATTTTTACCCGGGACTTCCTCCCTTTAAGCCAAAGATAAAATTATATAATGAGCCTGATTTAACTGACAGCACCAAAACATGCAGCTGCTTTCAAATACAGCTGTACGATAGTATTTCCAATCCGGCAGCAAATTATGCATACCTTCCGACTGTTGTACCCTACTCTACTCATACAACCTGGAGTGTTTCTCCAAACATGCCCCATTCTGATTTTATAAATACTTTCGGAACATTCTGTCCCACAGCCAGCGGCACATACATTATAACAGCAAGAATAATTAGAGTGAACATTTGTGCCTCAGATACTTTTTACTTGAGCAAAACAATTTATGTTGATTTGCTTTCCAATTTTACCTTTACCGGAAATACAGCTTTATGCCCCGGTGATTCGACGCTGTTAAAAGTTTCAGGAGGAGATGGAATAACTTACAAATGGACGCGCAGCGGATATAGCCAGGTATTATCTACTGACAGCAGTCTTTGGATTTACCAGCCGGGATCATACAGAGTAGATGGAATCAGTTCCTGCTATGGAACAGTTTATGTATCAACCAGCCCCCAGCCGGTTATAAGTATGAACCCTGCAAGCGGCACCTGCTGCCCCGGTGATTCAATTCAATTGACCTGCAATGGAAGCGGAACATTTGTATGGCAGGGGCAATCCGGTACTATCGGAGGAAATAGTTCTGTGGTGTATGTAAAAACACAGGGAAGTTATTATTGCGTCAGAACTGATGCCGGCGGCTGTACACTTGTTTCAAATACGGCAGAAGTTAATCAATATGCAACACCATATTTAGCAGTAACTCCCAGCACTGTTTTATGCGCGGGCGATTCAGTAGTTATTTCTGTAATCACCTCCGTTGGGGCTGCTATTCAATGGCAGGCTCCTTTCAGCGGCAGCGGTACACAAAAAAAAGTTACAAGCCCCGGAACATACACCTGTTCGGTTACATCCTGCGGTATTCAAACCTTTGCAAGTATTATTATTACCCAATCAACCCCAATTGCGCATATAAGTGCAAGCGGGCCTTTGACTTTTTGCAGGGGCGATTCAGTTGTACTTTCTGCTAACAGCGGCATGAGTAATTACGTGTGGCAGCCGGGAAGCTTGAACCAGCAGGCAATTGATGTTTCTCTGGCAGGAACATATTCACTTACAACCCTTGACAGTTACGGCTGTACTGCATCATCATCGGCAGTAGTAACAGTTGTTGATGCACCCATGGCAATGTTCAGCTTCAGCAATACTTGTTTACATGATTCAGAAATATTTTCAAATACTTCAACCCCGCCGTCTTCAGGCAGTATAACAGGCTGGTTATGGAATTTTGGGGACAGTTCACCATTGAATGCACTGCAGCAGCCGTCGCACGTTTATGCCGGGACAGGCCCTTTCAATGTTACGTTAATTGCTTCATCAAACAATGGATGTAAGGACAGTATTACAAAAACATTGGTAATACATCCGGTGCCGGATGCAAAGTTCAGCACTCTTAATATTTGTGTTAACCATACTACTCAGTTCAATGATTCATCAAGTATTGCTGCCTCTGATACGCTGCATTCCTGGATATGGAATTTCGGTGATGGCTCCCCCGCAAGCACGCTTCAGTACCCGCAGCATATTTATACAAGTGCCGGAACATACGGCGTTTCCTTAATTACAACAACCAACAATGCTTGTAAAGACACTATTTCAAAGAGCATAATAATACACCCTTTTCCGGATGCGCAGTTCAGCACATCAAATGTGTGTAATGGCAATAGAGCCCATTTTAGTGATTCAGCAAGTATTCCTGCGCCGGATTCGATACATTCATGGAAATGGAATTTTGGTGATGGCAGCCCGGTTAATACCAATCAAGTTATCACAGGAGGCTATCTTTATGCTGCTGCCGGGATATATAATGTTCAATTAACTGCTGTTTCAAATTTCGGCTGTGCAGATTCCATTTCAAAAACAATTACCATCTATTCCAATCCAATTGCAGCTTTCGGAACTGCCAATATATGTAAAGGCAATACCACCAATTTTACAGACAGCTCAACGGCTGCTTCGGGGGTTATTAATTCCTGGACATGGAATTTTGGAGACGGCAGTCCTTTGAATACCCTGCAGCATCCGTCGCACCTTTATACAAATGCCGGAACATACGGTGTTTCATTAATTATAACGGCCAGCACCGGATGTAAAGACAGCATTTTTAAAAATATAATTATACATCCTATACCTGTTGTGCATTTCAGCACTGCAAATGTTTGCGATAAAATCAGAGCTCAGTTCAACGATTCATCGAGCATTCCTCTCGACAGCATACATGCCTGGTTATGGAATTTCGGTGATGGCAGTGCTGTTTACTCAAATCGATTTATTACAAACGGCCATCTGTATGCAGCTGCTGGAAATTATAATGTTAGATTAACTGCTGTTTCAAATTTCGGCTGTACAGATTCTATTTCTAAAACAATAACCGTCTATTCTAATCCTGCTGCAGCTTTCGGGTTTACCAAAATTTGCCTGGGCAATACAACGCAATTTACAGACAGTTCGAGTGCAGTATCTGGCAGCATCAGCTCATGGTCCTGGAATTTTGGTGACGGAACATCAATAAATCCGCTGCAGCATCCGGTACATATTTATGCGGGCATCGGCACATACAGTGTTTCTTTAAGTGTTATGAACAGTGATGGCTGCAGGGATAGTATTTTAAAAAGCATTGTGATACACCCTTTACCGAATGTGCATTTCAGCGCCGGGGATATATGCGATAAAAACAAAGTACAGTTTATTGATTCATCAAGTATTCAAGCAGATTCTATACATTCATGGGCATGGAATTTCGGCGATGGCAGCGTTGTTAATCCTAATCAATCAATTACCGGCGGCTACCTTTATGCTGCACCGGGTACTTATACTGCTAAATTAACAGCTGTTTCTAATTTCGGATGTTTAGATTCTATTTCTAAAATAATAACTGTTCATCCTAAGCCGGCAGCAAATTTTAAAAACACTACAGTATGTGAAGGCAGCTCAACTCAGTTCACCGATACTTCCACCACAGCTTTGGGCAGCATTACCGCATGGAGCTGGAATTACGGCGACGGAAGTGCATTGGGCAGCATTCAAAACCCATCACGGATATATGCTTCCGGAGGTTTATATACTGTTTCTTTGACAGCGGTTAACAACTTCGGATGTGCTGATACCACTACAAAGCCAGTGCAGGTATATTTTAATCCTGCAGCGGATTTCAGCCATAGTGATGTTTGTTTCCCAGACAGTATGCACTTTACCAATACCAGCACAGTAAATCTGCCGGCATCCATTTCACACTATTTATGGTTGTTTGGTGATTCCGGTCCAACTGGCAATACAGCCAGCCCGGCTCATTATTATATTCAGTCGGGAACATATTCTGTTACTATGATAAGCAACACTGCCGACGGCTGTTCCGGCGCGGCAACCCATACAGTAAAAATATATGATGCACCTCAGGCTTCTTTCAGTAAGAGCAGCATCTGTCTGCGAAACGGTGAATTATTAAACAATACAACCATACCTCCTTTAATGGGAAGCACTTCAAGCTGGAACTGGAATTTTGGAGATAATACCCCGCCTGATACCAGCCATTGGAATGCCTTTCATTATTATCCTTCACCGGGAATTTATCATATTACCCTGATTACCCGTTCATCAAACCTTGGCTGTGCAGATACTGTTAAAGACAGCATTACCGTTTACCCTATGCCCGCTGCCGGGTATAGTTTCAGAAATGTTTGTTTAAATCAGGTGATGAATTTTTATGATTCATCAGTAATTTTAAGCGGAAGCATTGTTTCACACTCCTGGATTTTTGGGGATGGCGGGGCAGCATCACCAAATATTAATCCAAGCCGCCTGTATGTTAATCCCGGAACATATCCGGTATCATTAATAGTGACAAGCAGTTTTGGATGTAAGGATACAATTACAAAAAGCGCAGTAGTTCATCCATTGCCTCATGCCGGAATTGCGGCAAACAATGTCTGCAGCGGAAGCCCGATGCTGTTTAATGATGCATCTTTTATATCATCAACCGATACTATTCACAGCTGGCGCTGGAACTTTGCTGATAGCAGCCCGCTTGCCAATACAGAGAATACTTCTCACTTATATCAGGCAATAGGCGCTTACCATGTTCAGCTGTATATCAGTTCTAATTTTGGATGTATTGATTCTGTTATCAAAATAGTTAAAGTAAACCCTAATCCTGTAGTTAATTTTACCAGCAGCGACAGTGCAGGCTGTGAACCGCTCTGCATCAATTTTTTAAATGCCTCAAATATTGCCTCCGGCTCAAACATTTCATTTAACTGGAATTTTGGGGATGGAAGTCTGCCGGGAACGGGACAGGCGCCTCACCATTGTTATAATAATGATTCCGTTTTTGCAACCCGTTTTGTAGATGTAACACTTACTGTAACTTCCGACAGCGGATGTGTAAGTTTAAAAACCAAAAACCACAGCATAGCTGTTTATCCTGCACCAAATGCAAATTTTTCGGTTCAGCCGGCAAGCAGCAGTATAGTAAATCCGGTGATTTCAATAAAAAATCTATCAACCGGTGCAGATTTTTGGCGCTGGAATTTTGGCAGTTTAACTCAGCTAGCCCCCGGCGCTGATACAAGCACTCTGAGTAATCCGGCGCCGCTTACTTATGCTGATACCGGCACTTATGTTATTACCCTGATAACATCAACTGTACACAATTGTATTGATACCGCTTATAAAACAGTTATCATTGAACCTGACTTTGTGTTTTATATACCTAACACATTTTCGCCGAACGATGACGGAATAAATGATAAATTTTCGGGTAAAGGAATATTTATAAAAGAATATGAAATGAAGATATTTGACCGATGGGGAAATTTGATTTTTTATACCGATGACCTTAATAAAGGCTGGGATGGTATTGCAAATCATGGAAGCGCGATTGCATATCAGGATACGTATGTATATATTATAAATATTATAGATTTTAACAGAAATAAACATAGTTACAAAGGAATAGTTACCTTGGTGCAGTAAAATTGAAATAGTTAAAAAAAATTATCAATACAATGAAAAGCTGTTTGGGCTTAAATTAAAATCTGCTATTATGAGAAAACATTTCAAAACACCCTTCAAATTTCTGCCCTGGGTCGCCTTACCCGGTTTGTGATTCTTATTGTTTTCTTTTCCTCTTTTATAATTTCAAAAATAATTAATCATCTTTTAAATAAAATTTCATGACAAAAATTATTGTACTCGGCGCCGGAATGGTAGGCAGTGCTATGGCTTTAGACCTGGCTAAAAAACACAGTGTAACAGTTGCTGATTTAAGCGGCAAAGCATTGGAAAAATTAAAACAAAAAAATAAAAACATAAATACCCTTGAGCTCAATGCTAAGGACAAAGCTTTATTAAAGTCAGCAATTACTCCGTTTGATATTGTGGTTTGCGCTGTTCCGGGCTTTATGGGTTTCGAAACGCTTAAAACAATTATTGAGACAGGTAAAAATGTGGTTGATATTTCTTTCTTCCCCGAGAACTCGCTTGATTTAGATAAGCTGGCAAAACAAAAAGGTGTTACTGCTATTGTCGACTGCGGTGTTGCTCCGGGCATGGACAATATTATTTTAGGCTATTACAATGAGAAAATGAAACTTACCGATTTCGAATGTTTGGTAGGCGGACTTCCGAAAGTAAAAAAATGGCCCTTCAATTATAAAGCTCCTTTTTCGCCGATTGATGTTATTGAAGAATATACGCGGCCTGCACGTTATGTCGAAAACGGCAAAATTGTTACCAAGCCCGCTATGTCGGATATTGAACACATTGAAATGGAAGGCGTGGGAACGCTTGAAACCTTTAATTCGGACGGACTGCGTTCTATCATTTTTACGATGCCCCACATTCAAAATATGAAAGAGAAAACAATGCGTTATCCCGGACATATTGAAAAAGTGCTTGCTTTGCGCGATTCAGGTTTTTTGAGCAAAGAACCGATACAGATAAACGGCGCCAGTGTTGTTCCTTTAGATTTTACTTCTAAAATTTTATTCAACGAATGGAAATTAGGAGAAACCGAAGAAGAGATAACTGTAATGCGCGTTACCGTTACCGGAGAAGAAAACGGCGTAACAAAACAAGTAAGCTATCATTTGTATGATGAGTATAATAAAGAAACCAATACTTCCTCTATGGCCCGTACAACAGGCTATACAGCAACTGCTGCTGTTAACTTAATATTAGAAAATACATTTGCAGAAAAAGGAGTTTTCCCGCCTGAACTGGTGAGTAAACACGAAAAATGTTTCAATCATTTTATTAATTACTTAAAAGAGCGGGGAGTTAATTACCGTAAGGAAGAAACTATCATCAAAAAATCGATGCAGACAGCAGGGTAATATTCCCTGTTATATTTCGAATACCTTAAATAAATCCATTTGCCTCCTTCTGTATATGCAGAAGGGGGCATTTATGTTTAAATGATGCGTTCGGCATTGCGGAATGCTCCATTTATGTTTAAATGATACGTTCTGCACTTGCAGAATGCTCCATTTATGTTCAGATTAGGAGTTGGATGAAACTAAGTGTTTTTATTAATCTCGGGATTAGGAGTTGGACTAAACCATGTGTTTTAACCCAAATTACGCAATAGAAAAAAATATTTAATTTGGTTTAAAATTTCTAATGCTTAGCGTTAGACAAAATTGCACAATGGAATTAGATATACGCTATACCAATAAAGAGATTACGCCATGGGGTGGAATGATTTT
>CAINDA010000032.1 GCA_903847205.1 uncultured Bacteroidota bacterium | reverse complement strand
TCCGCTCCAGGAGGTTTTAAAATAACCCGTGCCTGCTTCTACTTTTACATCTGGCATTTTCTTGGGATCTATTTTTATATCGCCCATACTTATTTCTACATTACTTTCTGTGGCAAGCCAGTCGGTGCCTTTCAGCAGTAATGCGTAAATCGCTTCTGACGTGGCTTTGGTAGTTTTCCAATCCTGAGTCTGTTTTGATTTCAACAGCCACACTTTTAAATCATCTACTGATTTTTTATCATTGCTCACTTCATCAAAGGCTTCAATCAGCAATGCCTGCGCTTCTATCGGAGCCTGGTACCAGTAATACCCTTCATAATTTTCTTTCCAGTACATGCCCATTTCTTCGCTGTTCAATGAATTTTCTTTTATTGATTTCATGATATCTTTCGGAGTAGCTTTATCATCATAGCGGTTCAAAGCCAATGCTATCATACCCTGCATGTAACGGTCGTTTTGAAGCCAGTATTTTTTTGACTGGCCTTTATAATAATCAAACGCTTTTTGATTGCGGTTATCAATACTGATATCCTTGAAATAACTGCGGGCATATAAATATTGAATCTGCTGATAACTTAAATGATTATCATCCAAATGAGCTTTATCATATTTCAAAATCCATTCATAATCTTCGCGGATGCGGTTATCCAGATACTTTACACCGTCTGTTACCATTTTCCACACCGATGCATCATCATGTACATTTTTTATTCCGAGATGGTCTAAGTGTCCCATGCCGGTGATGATGTACTGGGTGATGTAGCGGTCATCGGGCATGCCTTCAAACCAAGGCCATCCGCCGTTAGACGACTGCTGTTTCTGAAGTTTTTTCATTGCATGTATCAACTCATAACTCATTTTATTGAAGTCGAATAGAAGCCCGACTCTTTTTTTACGTTCCGATTCATCCTTTGCATCCAGCACCCATGGCGTTTCTTCAAGCATCAATGATTTAAGGTCCTGATTTTTTTCTAAATTAGACAGCAGTGCCTCCGGACTTTTTGATTTCCAGGAATCAAACACAGCTTTTATTTTTGGTGATGAATTAGCAATGTGTGATGCAATACTGTTTGCATAAAAGCGCGCAAAGGTCTGCTCTGAGCACTCATACGGATATTCCATAATGTACGGCAGTGCCTGAACTGCATACCAGGCGGGGTTTGCAGTAAATTCCAAAGTCAATTTATGATTCCGTAAAGTTGTTGAGCCATTATTTTGATTCATGAATTTTTCGAAACGGAACGTTTTTGTCTGATGTCCGCGGACAGGCAGCGGCATTGTTTCTGTTACCAGCATTCGGTTCGTTAAAACCGGCAGTGCCATTTCTTCGCCGTCAGAAAAACTGCCTGCTTTTGCAACAACTTTATAAGTGATGGCGCCGATACCTTCCGGAACAGCTATGTTCCAGCCCAATGCAGAGCTTTGTCCTTTTTTAGAAGTGAACGTTAACGGACCTTCTTTCGTAAGCTCTGTTGTTATATCTTTCATTGAAGAGGCATCATAGAAAAATATCTGGGCAGTACCTGTTAAGTCGCCGTCTGATAAATTTGAAATTTTTGTGCTGAATTCCATTTTATCATTCTCGCGGAAGAAACGCGGTGCGTTAGGTATCACCATTAATTCTTTCTGCGTTACTAATTCTTTTTGTATGCTGCCGAATTTTAAATCTTTGGTATGTGCAAAGCCCATCATCTTCCACTTGGTAAGGGCTTCAGGAATTGTGAATTTTATAATTACATTGCCGTCTTTATCAGTCTCTAAAGCAGGAAAGAAAAATGCTGTTTCTGCAAAATTGCTCCGTGCTGCTACTTTCGACATGTCTTCCCCTCCGGAATGTTTTCCGCCCTGAGCAACGGGAGTTGTTTCAGTTGTAACGGCCGAAACAATATCATCCTTGCTGCGTTTATCACTTGGGGAATCGCCCGCTTTCTTTGCTTCGTCTTTGCTTTTTTCTTTTTCTGCTCCGCGTGACGACTGTTCCGGTTTTGCCTCCAAAGCCATACGGCCGGCAGGAGCATTACTGCTTTTAGCGGGCATTTTTTCATACTCGCCAGGGTTATTACGGTCATCAAGCTCTCCATCCATATCATTACCGTAGCCGTAATAACCATCGCTGTATCCAAACCAATTCAAAGCATCGTAATAACGATATGCCCCCCCTGGATAGTTGTTCCAATCAATGTTAAATACCTCTGCATTCACCACACCAAATGCACTGTTTGCATCCCAGTACAAATTAGAATAGTAATTATTATAAATATCAAAAGCCCAATTGTTAGGTCTGAACGCATCTAAAGACGCATCGTACATAGAAGCCACCATTTCTGCCGCAATTTTATCACCCTTTTTATCTTTGATTTTTATTTTCCATTCTTCCTTCTGGCCTGGCAGCAGCTTATTGCGGAAAGTTTCAAATTCAACATCCAACTCTTTGTTGGTATAAGGAACATACACTGTGCCGTCATGTAAATAAGTGCGGTTGTTTTTTACAAAAATACAGTGAAACGAAAAATTGCCGCGGTGCTTTTCTTCAACCGGAATTTCAATTAATTTCTGTTCTTTGTTTAACGTGATGTATTCTTTTTTTACAATTACTCCTTTGTGTTCAATTTCATACAGCACCCTTACATCATTTTCCTGTGTGCCGATTACAAACCGAGCTTTACCTCCGGGTTCAATAGGGCGGACGGACAGCATGTTAAACCAATTGATTTCATTGCCCGGCACTTCACTGCCGCTGTTTGAATACACAGTAAAATATTTTACATCCTTAACATCCTCGCCGTATGCGTCTTTACTGTGGGCTTCCATCACATAAACACCCTGTTTCCAGGATTTAAGATTTGGAATTTTTACAGAGTCGTTACTATTTACAGTTGTTGAATTTCCCGTTTTTAAAGGGACTAAAACAGAAGTGTTTTTAAATGTTTTTTCGAAAACTTTTTCAGCACGCCCCCATTTGTACATATTATTTTCGTCCTTGTATTCATCCTTCGGAAACATTTTTTCAAACTCCTCTTTACTCATTAAAAACCTATCCGGCTGACTCCAGGCTCGTGTACGGTATGTTTTCTCTGGCTCTTTCACTTTATAAATTTCTATTTTACCCTGCGCTGCTTCAAACTGTCCGCTCATATTTGTTGTAGAAATTACAAAGGCTTCCGCTTCCTTATTTTCTTTTTCAAGCAAGGATGGAATATTCACACTCAGATTAAGCGCTGTGTATGCAGCACTCACATACGTCTGTGAACTGTGTGTTTCACCGTTTATATCAGTAACATCGGCATAAATAGTATATGAATATGTAGGCTCATAAGTTTTAGGAATACTTAAATCAGGTATCGCTTTAAAGTTCACAAAAAAAGCTCCGGTATCATTTGAAACAGTTACACCGTTTGTAATTTCCATCTGCGGCGACTGAGGATAATACCCTCTCCACCAATACCACCAATAAGGGAAAGAAGCGTTTCTCACCACGCGGTATTTTACTTCGGCGCCGTCAATTTTTGCACCGGAGTATGCTTTTGCAAGACCTTCTACTTTAATATTTTCGTTTAATCGGTAACTGCCTTTAACAGGATTAAAAGTCACATCAAATTTTGGACGCTTGTATTCTTCAACTGAAAAATAAATAGACCCGCTGCCGTTATTCAAACTCATCTGGCCGTTAAGCACACCGCTTGGGGTTGTAAATGTGCCGTTAAAAGTGCCGTATTCATTGGTTCTTAAATTTACGTCGGCAACTTTTTGAGAATTCACATCATAAAAAGTGACAGTGGTAGAAGCGTTCGGCATTATTTCATTTGTTTCGCCATCCGTGTTTATCATTATTCCTTTAAAGTAAACAGTCTGTCCCGGGCGGTAGATTGCCCTATCCATAAAAAAGAAGGTTCTCGGCCGTTTTCTTTTTTCATCAACGTATGTTTTATATTGATAAATGGCATTCTCAGTTTGAAGACGGTCAGAAGCCCCGTTGCTCACATCTTTGAGTGAGAGAGTAAAATCTATATTGAAGTTTCTATATTCGCCTGCAGCAGGTACATTAAAATATCCGTTTTCATCACTTGTAAATTTTTCCGCTTTTACATATTCGTATTTACTTAAAATATAGTTGTATTTTTCATAATACAATTGTGCTGAAACACCTTTTAAGGGAGCCCCTGTTTCGCGGTGCTGCACATAAAAATCATAGCTGCCGTTTGTCATTCTGCGGTTGATGTAGCTGATATTTGAAGCCCATGCTGCAGCATACGCCACTCCATTATTTTTGTAGGAAAATGTTTTTTCCGACCCAATCAATATCACGTAATGTCCGAAGGGCAGTTCCGGCATTTTTATTTCAATTGAATGTGATTGGTAATCGCCGTCGTCAGGCAGTTCCACCGTAAATTCTTTTACCGGTTTGAGTTTTAAATATTGAGTAACCAGTTCTTCGCCATAGTAACGATCAATGGATTTATTATATTTATCAATATCCATCAGCGCAATACGCACATAAACCGTTTTTAAATTTTTATAGGTTAAAAGGGCACGAAACTGCTTATTCGGGAGGGTGGCTTTATCTGTAATAAAATCAACAGCACGTTCATTTATCTGAGCTTTTAATACGTCACAATTCAGTGCACCATCGCTTTTGGGATATTTTTTAATTACCGCTTCACACAATTCAAGAGCTTGTTTTTTCAGCCATTTATTTTCTTCAGATTGCAGCGGCTTATAGTTATTCCCTTTTTCAAAATACTCTTTCGCTATTTCACAGCTTACTTCCGCTGAAGCGGGATTTGAAGAAAAATGTTTTTCTAAATTTTGCAGGGCCTTTAAGTATAAGCTGTCTTTTATTTCAGAAACAGATTTGTTTTTTACAAATTTTAATCGTTTTAAGTCAACATCAATTAAAGATGCTGTTCTCTCAGACTCCCCGCCAAGAGAAGAATAATCAGCGTCTGAATGAAATATCAAGAGATCCTGTAAAATTTTTAATGCATAATATTTTGATGATAAAGTATCTTTTGATTCGATTTTTAGTTTTGAAAATGATTCAAAATCCTTAAAATAATTTAAATCATTTAACTCAAATTTATATGCCGGGCGTATAATGTCAGGTTCTTCGCCCATATAAAAATCAACAGCGCGGTGCGCAATAAAATCATACAACGTCGGCCGGAACTTACGTGAGTCGGTCTGTTGTTTTATTAATACTTCATCATAGATATTAAGAGGGGTACGTTTTAAGCTGTCAGCGCTTTTGAGTGAAGCCTGATAATTTTTTACGACTTGGAAAAAAATTGTTTTCAAATCCCAGGTAGTAATATCATCATTATTAAAATTTACTGTTTCTGTGCGATTATAAAATTTCCAGCGATTGTTTTGGTAATACTGCCAGTAGCTTTCAGCTATCATGGATTGCAGAATGGGCTTAACGGGATACACGGCTTCTTTAGCTTCTTCATTTAATTTGTTGAGCGCTTTTACTAAAGAATATTCTTCCATACTCTGCTCAAATTTCATGCGGTGAATAATGGCTTTTACAAATTGGGGAGCATTGTTTTCTTTTTTTGCTTTCGCATAAATGCTATTCACCACTTCCAATGCAGATTTATTTAAACCTTTTTCTGTGAGTGAATCTACTTTTTTCCACTCTTTCAAATAGTTGCTGCCTTTCGGGAAAATTAACAAAATAGTGTTTTTGCTTTTTTTATAATTAGTAATTGTAAATGCTGTTGCAAGCAATGAAATTGCCATTAAAGCAAGCAGAAAAAGTTTTCTGGAATTCATAAATAATCATTTTTTATTGTTGATAGTTTGAACGTTTTTATACGCAGTATTACCTATTCACTCAGCACAAAATCCAATCTTGATTTACTTTATTAATAAACCAATGAAAACTCTTACTTCCCAACCTTCACCCTGATACCTTCTGAATTACTTGTAAATTCAGGGGCATACATACATTGAATAGAAGTAATGCCGTTGGAAAAATCTCCGTTGTGAGTTACCACTAAAGGATATTCGAAAACATAGGTTCCTTTCGGAAGATAAGAGAAAAAGAAATTTGTGGCTGCATCACGTGTGCTTTCATAATAACCTAAACCATCCTGCCATTTGTATCTCGATATCACATTCGTAGGTTCAAAGCCTGAGGCACGCATGTCTTTCATCTGAACATATTCCATGTCGCGGTCAACACGGAGTTCTATTCTCACTTTTAATTTATCGCCTACTTTCAGCATTGTTTTTTCTGTAATCGGTTCTATCACCGGACCGGAATCTGTATTTTTTTGTAAGAACAAATGTTTCTTCAGATTCAACGGTGTTTTTGATGGTGTGATTTTATCCAGCTGTTCAAAATACTGCCAGTACACAGCTCCCCAGCTTACACCTTCATCAGTTTTTACTACTGTTACTTCGCCCATTTTGGGTTTTATATCACTTCCGCTCCAGGAGGTTTTAAAATAACCCGTGCCT
>CAINDA010000031.1 GCA_903847205.1 uncultured Bacteroidota bacterium | reverse complement strand
GTAAAAATCTCCGCTGACAATATCTTTGGGTTTAAATAAAATAAAATGCTCTGCCGGGAGATTGTTTTTAATATACTCATCGCTGGTAAGCAATGCCCTTTGTATGCGCCTGGCATAAGTAATAGAATCTAATATCTCTTTTTGTTTTTCTTCAACAATCTCTTTTTGTTTTTCTGAAATTTCGCGGAGTTCAACCGCTATGATCCGCTGGCTGTCAGCTATGTCTTTTTGTTTTGTTACTTCATTTTTTTGTGTTTCAATCATGTTTTTTTGTCTGCGTGTAATTCGGAGAGAGCGGAAAACAAAACCTGCAAACACAACAACTAAAAATAAACCGAAAGCAACTGACCAGATAACAATTTTTTGCTGATGATTTTTTTCTTCAGCAACAGCCTGCTGTTTATCATTTTCCGATTTAGTAACAGCTTCTTTTTTATCAAACTCATAATTCATTTCTTTACGAACTAGTTGTTTTTTATTTTCCTGGCTGAAAAAGGTATCCTTTAATGCAATTGCTTTTTTGTAATAAATAAGTGCCAGTTTATATCTGCCTGTGGTATCGTAAAGCTGAGAAATGGATTTTTCAAATTCTCTTAAATTATCCTGTGAGCCAATGCTATCAGAAAGACTGATGGCTTTTTTGAGGCTTTGTTCTGCTTCTTTAAATTTCCCGGTTTTAGCATAAAAGGCACCAATGTTACCCAAATCAGATGCTATTCCATTTTTATCGCCGAGCTCTTCATCCATTTTTAATGCTTTTGAAAAGTATTCCAACGCCTTGGGAAAATCGCCTTTAATATCATAAAGAGTCCCAATATTACTGAGATGTCTTACAATTCCATTATTGTTTTTTAGTTCTTGGTCTAACTTAAGTGCTTTGTGATAATATTCCAAAGCCATAAGATATTCGTTTTGTTTAGCATACACCATTCCGATATTACCAAGATCTGCTGCAACCCCTTTTTTATCTTTAAGCGCTTCCGCCTCATTCAACGCCTTAAAATAATATTCCAAAGCCTTAGAGGTATTGCCCTGGTCGTAATAGACCGTTCCAATATTGCAAAGATGTTTTGCTTTTCCATTTTTATATCCAAGCTCTTCCGCTATTTTCAAAGCCTTTAAATAATAATCCAATGCTTGAGGATAATTGCTTTGATTACGATAGATAACTCCGATGTTACCATAACGTCTTCCCATTCCTGCTTTGTCGTTTAACTCCTTATCTATCTTTAAGGCCTTCAACCAATATTCTAAGGTTTTAAAATATTCCCCTTTGTAATAATAAACTGACCCTATGTTGTTGTAAGAATCTGAAAGGCCTTTTTTTATTGCACGTAATTCCCCTCCAATTTTATCTGGGCCCTGGTTTAATAGTTGTTGTGACAGCTGTAAGGCATTGTTTCCTGAGTAAAAAGCTGAATCATAAAGTCCATTGTTATTATATTCAAAACTTAATTTATTCAGGTGGCTTACCTTGTTGGTGTCTAGTTTGTCTGTTTTGATGAGAGCAAGAAGGGAGTCGATATTTTTATTTTGCGCAAAAGCTTCAATTACTGCAAATGAGGAGAAGAAAAAAAGCACTGATATAATGATCCGTTTTTTCATTTATATTCTCACTCCAATAACACAAACATCATCCACTTGTTCAGAGTTTCCTTTCCAGTTTTCAAAAAACTGATTCAGGTATTCTTTTTGTTCGGCCATCGGCTGATGATGAATTTTAAGCAACTCTTCTTTAAATTTTTTCTTCATCATTTTTTTACCAGAGGCTCCAAACTGGTCGGCAAAGCCATCGGTAGATGTATAAACCACATCTCC
>CAINDA010000030.1 GCA_903847205.1 uncultured Bacteroidota bacterium | reverse complement strand
CTACAGGCATTTTATCGGCTTTGTATTCAATTAGTTCAAAGTTCTGAGTATTGAGTTCTGAGTTGTTTTCAGATGCTTCAGAACTTTGGACTTTTAACTTTGAACTTTTTTCTCTTATTAACCATAAAGGATTATTTGCTGAAGCAAAATGCAAAAGCATTTTATCAAAGTCATAAGCGCAGAGTATGCAGTCCATACCGTCCTTTGATTCTGTAATACTTCCTTCAGGATTCAATGCCTGTATAATTTCTTTACGTTGTGCATTTAAAATATCATGCGGCAGACGGATGCCCCGCTCTATTACATTTTCATTGAGGTATGAAATGTTTAACATACTCATAAAGGCTCCGGGCACGCCATGGCCGGTGCAATCGGCTGTTGCCAAATAAAAAACATGCCGGCGTTCGTTTTCTTTCAGAAGTTCTATTTTATTTGTTCCAATATCCCAATCAGGGAAAGGGGCTATGCTTAAGGCCCAGTAAAAATCACCGCTTACAATATCTTTGGGTTTAAATAAAATAAAATGTTCGGCAGGCAGATGTTTTTTTATGTAGTCTCCGCTGGTAAGCAAAGCTGTTTGTATGCGCCTGGCATAGGTAATGGAATCAACAATTTCTTTTTGCTTTTCTTCAACAATATGTTTTTGATTATCTGAAATTTTACGAAGTTCTTCTGCGATGATCCGCTGGCTGTGGGCTATATCTTTTTGTTTTTCGGCTTCCTCTTTTTGCTTGGTTACTTCATTTTTCTGAAGCTCGATTAATTGTTTCTGTCTGCTGGTAATGCGAAGCGACCTGAAAATATATGCGGCGAATAAAATCATAAAAAATAATCCCAGTACAGCCGACTTAATAATTACCCATTGTTTTTTTTCTTCAGCTGCAGTAATCAAATCTTTTTTTTCCTGATCTGCTTTAGCGGCAAGTTCTTTTTTGTCGAACTCAAAGTTCATTTCTTTGCGAACGAGCTGTTTACTGTTTTCCTGACTGTAAATAGTATCCTTTAGTGCTATTGCTTTTTTGTAATGAATGAGCGCCAAGTTATATTTCCCAGTTGTATCATAAAGTTTTGAAAGAGCTTCTTCATCCAATCTTAATCGATCCAAAGCACCGGAACTGTCGTCAATAGCAATGGCTTTTTTGAGGTATTGTTCAGCTTCTTTAAATTTTCCGGTTGTTGTATAAATTAAACCAATATGAGAGAGACTTATTGCAACTCCCATATTATTTCCAATTTCACGATGCAATTTCAAAGCCTTGAAATAATAATCCAGTGCCTTTGGAAAATCATTTTGCTGCCAATAGGTACTTCCAACATTCGCGACTGCTCTTGCAATTCCAACTTTGCTTTCGACTTCTTCACTAATTTTCAATGATTTTAAATAATACACCCGCGCTTTTTCATAATTATTCTGCTTCATATATAAATTACCTAAATCGCTGTAATCAGCACGAATCCCCTCTAAGCTTTTTAAGTACTTGTTAATGGCAAGCGATTTATTAAAATATTCAATTGCTTTTTCATAATTATTCTGATCGAGATATACCCATCCAACATTGCGATTGCAAACAGCGAGGTTTTTCTCATCATATAATTTTTCAAAAATCTGCATTGCATTAAAATAATTATCGGTTGATAATACATAATTGCCTTTGTACCAATTTATGTCTCCGATAGTATTGTAAGATGCTCCAAGGCCTTTTGAATAATTTAATTTAATGGCGAGTTCTTTTCCTTCCTGTCCATAATGCATTGCCTGCTCATAATTATTAATAATATATAGATATTCATTACTGAGATCAATTAAATGCTTTACCTTATTGGTATCGGGTTTATCAACTTTGAGGAGGGTAAGAAGGGAGTCGATTTTATTATGCTGCGCAAAACAAAACGAATTTAAAAAGGCATAAGCACTTAAAATAATTAGAAGCAGATTCTTTTTCATAAATTTAAAATACAATTATAATTCAATCCCAATTACCAAAACATCATCTATCTGCACAGTCTTCCCTTTCCATTCATCATGGGCCGATGAAAAGAGTTCTTTTTGTTTTTGCATGTTCAAATGCTGGTTATTCAAGAGTAAATCTTTAAATCTATGAGCACCGAATTTTTTTCTCTCAGCCCCTCCGAACTGATCCATATAGCCGTCAGTAGAAAGATAAATACTCATTCCTTTTTTCATGGGAATAACATGATTGGCAAATACTTTTTTAAGCGGATCATGTAATTTTGCAATCATACCTCCTCCGCCGATGCCGTAAATATCGCCTTTGATTACTTCTAGCTTTCCATCTGATAAAACATATAATGAGTTTTGCCCGGCATACTGCAGTTCATTATTTTTATAATCAATACAGCAAACGGCGGTATCCATACCGTCATCTGATAAAGCACCGTCTTTTTTCTGATGAAGGGCTTCATATACGCCAAGGTTTAAATAATGTAATATTTCGGAAGGTTTGGTAATTTGTTTTTCATTTACTATCTGATTCAGCAGTGTATTGCCTATCATGCTCATGAAAGCGCCGGGAACACCATGACCTGTACAGTCAACTGCAGCTATAATAATTTTATCACCTAATTTAGAGCACCAGTAAAAGTCACCGCTTACAATATCTTTCGGCTGAAAGTAAATGAAGCATTCAGGCAGATAGTTCTGCACTTCGCTTTCTTCCATCAAAATGCTTTGCTGAATACGCTGGGCATACGTGATGCTGTCAACTATTTTTTCTTTCTGTTTTTCTACTATTTCTTTTTGCTTATCAACTTCATTTTTCTGTAACTCGATTATATATTTTTGTTTGCGTGTAATACGGAGGGAGCGGAAAACAAAGCCTGCAAACACAATAACTAAAAGCAAACCAGCTATTACTGACCATATAATAATTTTTTGTTTCTTCTTTTCTGCTTCAGCAACAGCCATCTCTTTATCATGTTCAGCTTTTGTTGCAGCTTCTTTTTTATCGAACTCATAATTCATCTCTTTGCGGATGAGCTGCTTTTTATTTTTCTGACTGAAAATTGTGTCTTTTAGTGCAATTGATTTTTTGTAATGAATGAGGGCTTCTTTGTAGAGGCCCATACTATCATAGAGTACCGAGAAGCCTTCTTCCCACCCCTGTAAATCATTTATAGCGCCAATGCTGTCATCCAAAGTTGTAGCTCTTTTAAGGTATTGTTCTGCTTCTTTAAATTTTCCAATTGTAGTATAAACCTCTCCAATGTTGCCAAACCAAAATGCAATTTCCCTATTGTCTCCTAAGTCTTCTGTCATTTTTAATGACTTGAAAAAATAACTAATCGCTTGAGGATAATCTTTTTGATCATTGTAGCTAACTCCAATATTACCAAGATGCCTTGCAATAACTTCCTTATCTTCTAGTTTTTGGGCTATCTTCAAAGCTTTAAAATAGTATTCCAATGCCTGAGAATAATTATTTTTAGAATAGATCATGCCAATATTACCAAGTGCGGTTGTTTGAATTTGCATCTCTCCAATTTCTTCCGCTATTTTTAGCCCTTTGAAATAATAGTTTAATGCTTTGGAATCATCACCTTGATCAAAATAAACAAGTCCAATATTAATTAATGAGCCGGCAATTCCATCTTTATTTCCAAGCTCTTCTTCTATTTTTAGTGATTTGAAGTAATAATCAATCGCTTGGGGATAATTACCCTGATCAAAATAAACAAGTCCAATGTTGGAGAGATGGGTAGATATTCCCCTTTTATATCCCAACTCCTCTGCAATATTTAATGCTTTGAAATAATAGTCCAACGCCTTGGGATAATCGCCCTTACTAAAATATATATTTCCTATATTGCCTAAGCAAATTGCCATTCCTGTTTTATTTTTTTGTTCTTCATCCAATTTTAATGCATTCATCGCATAATCAATGGCCTTAGCATATTCTCCTTTAGAATAATAATAAACACCCAAGTGCTGGAGAATGCTGGCTCGAATAAAGATTATTCTTTTCCCCTCTGATGGCTCCTTAGTTGAAATAAATTCGGCAGATGACACAGGAGTAATAATCTCAAGTGCTTGATTACCGAGAATAATAGCAGTGTCAGGGTTTTGATTCATCAGAGCCCAGCCAAGGGCGTTGAGGTGTTTTGCTTTACTGGTATCTTCTTTATCGCTTTTAAGCTGAGTAAGAAGTGAATCAATCTTTCTATTTTGCCCAAAACAAAACGAATTAGGAATCAGGAATGAAGCAGTAAGGATTATAAGGAAGATAAATTTTTTCATAAGCCCACAGTACAATTATATTCTAATCCCGATCACCAAAACATCATCTATCTGCACAGTCTTCCCTTTCCATTCTGCATAAGCAGATGAAATGAGTTCTTTTTGTTTTTGCATGTTCAGATGTTGGTTACTCAGTAATAAGTCTTTAAATTTCTGAGCACCGAATTTTTTTCTGTCGCTGCCTCCAAACTGATCCATAAAGCCGTCAGTAGAAAGATAAATACTCATACTTTCTTTCATAGGAATAACATGATTGGCAAATACTTTTTTAAGCGGATCATGCAATTTTGCAATCATACCTCCTCCGCCAATGCCGTAAATATCGCCTTTAATTACTTCTATCTTTCCATCTGATAAAATGTATAATGAGTTTTGCCCTGCATACTGCAGTTCATTGTTTTTATAATCAATACAGCAAACGGCGGTATCCATACCGTCATCTGATAAAGCACCGTCTTTTTTCTGATGAAGCGCTTCATAAACCCCAAGGTTTAAATAATGTAGTATTTCGGAAGGTTTGGTAATATGTTTTTCATTTACAATCTGGTTTAGCAATGTGTTGCCTATCATACTCATGAAAGCTCCCGGTACACCATGGCCGGTGCAGTCAACTGCTGCTATAATAATTTTATCATTAACTTTAGAACACCAGTAAAAATCACCGCTTACAATATCTTTGGGCTGGAAATAGATAAAGCACTCGGGCAGATATTTTTGTATTTCGCTTTCTTCCATTAAAATACTCTGCTGGATGCGCTGGGCATAAGTAATGCTGTCAACTATTTTTTCTTTCTGTTTTTCTACGATTTCCTTTTGCTTATCAACCTCATTTTTTTGAAGCTCTATTATGTTTTTTTGTCTGCGTGTAATACGGAGGGAACGGAAAACAAAGCCTGCAAACACAATAACTAAAAGCAAACCAGCTATTACGGACCATATAATAATTTTTTGTTTCTTCTTTTCTGCTTCAGCAACGGCCATTTCTTTATCATGTTCAGCTTTTGTTGCAGTTTCTTTTTTATCAAACTCATAATTCATTTCTTTGCGGATGAGCTGCTTTTTGTTTTCCTGGCTGAAAATAGTATCCTTTAGTGCTATAGATTTTTTGAAATGGATAAGAGCAAGTTTAAATCGTCCTGTAGTTTCATAAAGCCAAGATAGTGCGTCTTCGGATTTCATCAAGTTTTCCAAATTACCGATGGTGTCATCCAATGAAATTGCTTTTTTTAGGTATTGTTCTGCTTCTTTAAATTTCCCTGTTTTACCATACACTATCCCTATATTGCCAAAAGCATATGCAATACCTGTTTTATTATCAATCCCTTTCGATATTTTCAAAGATTTGAAGAGATAATCTAACGATTTTGAAAATTCATTTTGATCCTTATAGATATTGCTAATGTTTACAAAAGCGCCTGCAATTCCCTCTTTTAACCCAAGCTCTTCCTCAATTTTTAATGCTTTGAAATAATAATCCAATGCCTTTGTATTATTCTTTTGAAAATAAAATAAAATACCCAAATCGCTGTAATTACCAGCGATGTCTTTCTTTCTATTTAACTTTTGATTTATAGCAAGGGATGCATTATAGTAGTTGAATGCTTTTCCATAATTTCCATCATCAAAATATACCCATCCAACATTCCGGTTGCAATCAGCAATATATTTTTTATCATTTAGTTTCTCGAAAATTTTTAAAGCATTGAAATAATTATCGGTAGATAAAGTCAAATTGCCTTTATACCAATATATATCACCTATGGTATTATATAAAATCCCCAGGCCTTTTGTGAAATTTAATTTTGAAGCGAGCTCTTTTGCTTCCTGTGCATAATACAATGCCTGCTCATAATTAGAAATTGAATAAAATTCATGGCTTAAATGATTTAAATCATTCACCTTAATGGTATCAGCTTTATCAGTTTTAAGCAGAATTGTGAGCGAATCAATTTGTCTGTTCTGAGAAAAACAAATCGAATTAGGAATCAGGAATGAAGCAGTAAGGATTAAAAGAAAAAGAAATATTTTCATAACGCAAATATACCTTAAAAAATAAATGCGGATACTTCATTTGAAGCCTCCGCATTTATAAAAAACTATCCTGAAATTAAACCTTCAGCAGTACAAAATCAGCTATTAAAATCTGCTTAACCTGCCAAAATATTATTTTGTTACTACTACCTTGGTAACTACAGTTCCTTTGGCACTGCTGATAGCAGAAAGTGTATATACACCGTTCAGCAGGCTGGTATCTATTGATGTGCTGCCTTCTGCTTCGGTTTCAAATACAAGCTTGCCAAGTACATCGTATAATTTAATTTGTGTTTTGCTGCTAATATTTGTGATGTTTAAAACATTATTGGCAGGATTAGGATAAATTACTAAATCATCAGCTTTATTAGAAGCTTCAATTCCCGTAGTCATTGCGTTGGTTAAAATAAAAGAATACGGATTCAAATAACTTGTTATAGTCGGCGTTCCATAAATTTCTAAATAATAATTACCCGCTGTTACAGCCTGTGTATAATTAATGCTTGAAGCGCCGGAGCTGTGAACAACTGAGCCCACTGTATTGCCGGCTATATCAACAATATGAACCATCAGATCGGCTAATGCAATGTTATTAATACTTACGGTTACATTGCTGCCGGCGGGTACAGCAAATTTAAAATTATCATAATCATAGCTATTGCCCCCTGCAGGCTGAACTGTTGTAAAGCCCGTATAGGCAGTATCAAAACCTATATGATAACCTAATCTATGTATATTAGGCTCGTCTAAATCCTGCATGTTTTCATAAGTAAGTCCCGGTAAATCCGAATGAATTTCGGTAGTTGCAGAACCGTTATAATAAAACAAATTAGTAGTTAATCCGGGATAAACATTATTTATATCTGCGCTGGAATCGCTTACTACACCGTCGCCGGGAGAGCTGAAGGTGCAGTCGCATATTCCTATAATACATGAATAATCCAATGTGGTATCAATATTTTTCTGATTTAATCCAATAATAGTATTGCCCGGTGTGCTGCTGCAATTTACATCCACATTGTAAAAATTATCGAAGGTCATATCATCTATTATTGAGTTATCTTCTAAACCTCCAAACAAATAAACACCAGGTGCGTCGCTCACATAATAGGATGTTCTCAAATCTCTTACTGCATCCGATTGGTCATCAATATCGGCCCAAGAATCAAGCAGCTCAATAGCAGAAGCATTGCTGCCTCCGTGCGGGGTGCCGGTAGTTGCTAATTTAGCAACATGGTGATGCCCGTCGGCCTGCCAGTTGTATGAGTTTTGAATGTATTCTCTCGAAGCCAAACCTCCCATACTATGCCCCATTAATATAACTTTTTCTCTCCCGGTTATCTGCAGTACATCATGTATTGCGCGCGACAGCGCCGCTCCCTGCTTAATTATTGCCTGCTGATTGCTGGTTACATAATTTCCATCGCTGGTTGCCGGAAAAACCCCGCCATCAATACCGACATCAAAATTTACAGTGTAATAATCGGCGGCAGTTAATAGGGGAGTAAATAAAGTTATATCGGCACCTGCTGTCGGAAAGAAATTTTTGTTTGCAACAGTATTGTCGTTATCGGAGTTTAAGCAGAAATCAAATCTGCCGCCAAAGTTTAAACCGTATTGTACATCCAAAAAGTTGGTTAATGTATCCCAGGTTGCCGAGTTAGAACAAAGGCCGTGTATAAATATTATAGGGTAGGGGAGCTTTGTATTCTGAGTGCGGTCATTATTTGCCGAAGGGGTTTTAAGTCGTTTTCTCACTCCCATTGAATCGGGAGCAGACAAATACAGGTAATCAGCCTTCCTCGATTTAGTACCAAGATTTATTATATTTTGAGACGGGCTCTGCGCATGGACAAATGATGCATTTAAATTAATAAAATTTACTGCTACGGTAATTAATAATAGTTTTTTCATTAGATCTCTTTAAAAAAAAATTCGGAGGACGAAATTAACTATTATTTGGATGTGATAAAGAAAATTTTATTTGTGTTGAAATCAGAATTAAAACCAATATTTTTTAATTTTAATATTAAATTTCTTGTTTTACGATTTGCGCTGTAGTGTCCTCAAAATAAACAATTAAAGAGGCGGATAAACAAATAATCAGTCCTTAATACACCTTACCGAGAAGCCGTACGACTTATTATAAGCGGTACGGTACACACGAGCCTCCATGTAATACAGGTACCGAGGCCAAGCACTAACACCACTCTCGGCAGCCGACCACCAGAAGCCGGCGCCGTAACCAACATTGGTGAATCTTCCCCCGAAGGAGTAACCTCCTGGAAGGGCTGTGAAACCACTGCTGTTGGATGTTACTGTATTGGGATTGTTCCAGTTTGTTAAACCTGATTCTTTCATTTTTCCTCCGGCAATACTATCCCCTCCTAAATAATTCTCTAAAATAGTCCATTCATCATCACTCGGTAAATGCCACCCAGCAGGGCAGGCATTTACTGCAGCTGTCCAAGTATAAAGATAACCATACATCCTTGCTTTTTTCTTGTCATTCTCATAAGCATTACAGCCGTTTGCCGCTTTATAAGCAAGGTTTTCCGCCATCCATGTCTGTGTGCCTATTTTTACTGTTTTGTATGTTTTGCCATCTCTTGAGTCTGTGAATGAGCCGAATGTTTTGGTTTCAGAACCGGCATTCTTTGCCTGAGGTTTAGCTGGAGAATTAGATTTTACCTGCGCCTTAATGCTCATTGCAATAAACAAAATTGCAATTGAAACAGTTAAAATAGATTTGGTTTGCATTTTGTTCTTTTGTTGAATTTTTGCTGAAGTAAAACTTGCAAATTGTTTATTGGCACATGGCTTTTATTTAATAAAATCAGAACCAAAATTATCATAAGTCAAAATTACATTTAAATCCTCACCCCAATAACAGTAACATCATCCACCTGTTCAGTACTCCCTTTCCAGCTTTCGAAAAATTGATTGAGATGTATCTTTTGCTCAGCCATAGGCTGCTGATGAATTTTAAGAAGTTCTTCTTTGAATTTTTTCTTCATTAATTTTTTGCCATTGGTTCCAAACTGGTCGGCAAAGCCATCGGTAGAGGTATAAATAATATCGCCTTTTTGAAGTTCAATAGTATTCAAAGTAAATGGCTCCATCTTTTCACTGTATTTGCCCACAGGCATTTTATCGGCTTTGTATTCAATTAGTTCAAAGTTCTGAGTATTGAGTTCTGAGTTGTTTTCAGATGCTTCAGAACTTTGGACTTTTAACTTTGAACTTTTTTCTCTTATTAACCACAAAGGATTATTTGCTGCAGCAAAGTGTAAAAGCATTTTATCGAAATCATAGGCGCAGAGTGTGCAGTCCATGCCGTCTTTTGATTCATCAGTGCTTCCTTCGGGATTCAGCGCCTGCACAATTTCTTTCCGCTGTGCATTTAAAATATCATGGGGCAGACGGATGCCTCGCTCTATTACATTTTCATTGAGGTAAGAAATGTTTAACATACTCATAAAGGCTCCGGGCACACCATGGCCGGTGCAGTCGGCTGTTGCCAAATAAAAAATATGCCGGCGTTCGTTTTCTTTCGGAAGTTTTATTTTGTTGGTTCCAATATCCCAATTAGGGAAAGGGGCTATGCTTAATGCCCAATAAAAATCACCGCTCACTATGGCTTTGGGTTTAAATAAAATAAAATGTTCTGCCGGAAGGTGTTTTTTTATGTAGTCTCCGCTTGTTAACAAAGCTGTTTGTATGCGCCTGGCATAAGTAATGGAATCAACAATTTCTTTTTGCTTTTCTTCTACAATATGTTTTTGATTATCTGAAATTTCACGCAGTTCTTCTGCGATGATCCGCTGGCTGTGGGCTATATCTTTTTGTTTTTCAGCTTCCTCTTTCTGCTTGGTTACTTCATTTTTCTGAAGTTCGATTAATCCTTTCCGTCTGCTGGTAATACGAAGCGACCGGAAAATATAAGCGGCAAATAAAATTACTAAAAACAATCCCAGAACAGCCGACTTAATAATTACCAATTGTTTTTTTTCTTCTGCGGCCGTAATCAAATCTTTTTTATCCTGATCTGCTTTAGCTGCAAGTTCCTTTTTGTCGAACTCAAAGTTCATTTCTTTGCGGACAATCTGTTCATTGTTTTTCTGGCTGAAAAGTGTATCCTTTATTTCTACTTCTTTTTTATAATGAATAAGCGACAGCTTGGGATTTCCTATGGTATCATAAAGCTCTGAGAGCACTTTTTCTGTCTGCATTATTACATCCAATGCATCTATGGTGTTTTCAATATCAATGGCTCTTTTTAAGTATTTTTCGGCTTCTTTGAATTTCCCCATTCGCCTTAATATTGAACCCAGGTTAGTGAGAGTGCTGGCAATACCTTTTTTGTCTCCTGATTTTTCCCTGATTTTTAATGAATGGAAATAACTATCCAATGCTTTCGGAAAATTCCCCAGCTTCTCATAAACAGATCCAACGTTATTGAATTCTTTTCCTGTTGCATTTTCATTTCCTAGTTCAATACTAATTTTTATTGATTGGAGTCCATAATCAAGCGCTTTATAATATTCACCTTTATCTGAATAAACATTTCCTATATTGCCAAGCCAGCTGGAAATGTAATTTTTATTTCCAATTTCCTCTGCTATTTTTAATGCTTTGAAATAGTAATTTAAAGCTTTTTGATAATCTGCCTGGTGAAAATAAATATTTCCGATATTTCCAAGACGGCTTGATATTCCTTTTTTATTATTTAATTCTTCATCCATCTTTAAGGCGATTAAATAATAGTCAAGCGCACGGGGATAGTCGGCTTGCATTAAAAAAAAATTTCCGATATTATTATTGGCTCGAGCTATTCCCTTTTTGAAATCAAGCTGACGGGCAAGCTTCAATGCTGCGGTACCATAATGTAAAGCAGAATCGTAAAACTCTGAATTTAAATATTCAAAAACTAAATCGTTCAGATGATTTATCTTGCTGGTATCAGGTTTATCCTTTTTGAGAAGGATGAGCAGCGAGTCAATCTTTTTATTTTGTGCAAAACAAAACGAGTTAGTACTTAGGAATAAAGCTGTAAGGATTAAAAGACAGAGTAGTTTTTTCATAAATTTAAAATGCAATTATATTTCAATCCCAATCACCAAAACATCATCTATCTGCACAGTCCTCCCTTTCCATTCATCATGAGCAGATGCAATGAGTTCCTTTTGTTTCTGCATATTCAAATGCAGGTTATTCAAGAGTAAATCTTTAAACCTTTGCGTTCCGAATTTCTTTCTATCGCTGCCTCCAAACTGATCCAGATAGCCGTCAGTAGAAAGATAAATACTCATTCCTTTTTTTAAGGGAATAACATGATTGGCAAATACTTTTTTTAGGGGATCATGCATTTTTGCCATCATACCTCCTCCGCCAATGCCGTAAATATCGCCTTTGATAACTTCTATCTTTCGATCTGATAAAACATACAATGGGTTTTGACCGGCAAATTGCACTTCATTGTTTTTGTAATCAATACAGCATAATGCGATGTCCATTCCGTCGTCAGAGATCGCACCGTCTTTTTTCTGATGAAGCGCTTCATAAACACCAAGATTTAAATGCCGGAGTATTTCGGAAGGTTTGGTAATATGTTTTTCATTTACTATTTGGTTTAGCAGTGTATTGCCTATCATGCTCATGAAAGCACCGGGAACGCCGTGGCCTGTGCAGTCGACTGCTGCTATAATAATTTTATCAATAACTTTAGAACACCAGTAAAAATCACCGCTTACAATATCTTTGGGCTGGAAGTAGATAAAGCACTCGGGCAGATACTTTTGTATTTCACTTTCTTCCATTAAAATACTTTGTTGGATGCGCTGGGCATAAGTAATGCTGTCAACTATTTTTTCTTTCTGTTTTTCTACAATTTCCTTTTGCTTATCAACCTCATTTTTTTGAAACTCAATTATGTTTTTTTGCTTTCGTGTTATCCGCAGGGATCGGAAAACAAAGCCTGCAAACACAATAACTAAAAGCAAACCAGCTATTACTGACCATATAATAATTTTTTGTTTCTTCTTTTCTGCTTCAGCAACAGCCATCTCTTTATCATGTTCAGCTTTTGTTGCAGTTTCTTTTTTATCAAACTCGAAATTCATTTCTTTGCGAATGAGCTGTTTTTTATTTTCCTGGCTGAAAAGGGTATCCTTTAGTGCGATTGATTTTTTGTAATAAATGAGTGATTCTTTATAACGGCCAATGCTGTCATAGAGGTTTGAGAGGTATTCTTCCGTTTGCATTAAATAATCTAAAGAACCAATAGCTTCATCAATAGCAATGGCCTTTTTGAGATATTTTTCAGCTTCTTTAAATTTGCCGGTTTTTGTATATAACGAACCTATGTTGCCGAGGGTATTGGCTACTCCATTTTTGTCACCGAGTTCTTCCTTCATATTCAACACCTTCAAAAAGCATTGCAATGCTTTGGGATAGTCTGCTTGATCCATATAAACAACACCAATGTTGCTAAAATGCCGAGCAACACCATTTTTATTTTTGAGTTCCTCATCCAGCTTTAATGCCTTAAAATAGTAGTCTAATGTTTTTGGAAAGTCGTGGAGCTGAATATAAACATTTCCAATGTTGCCAAGATGTCTTGAAATAACCTTTTTCTCTTTGAGCTCCTCCGCCACCTTCAATGCCTTTAAATAATAATCTAAAGCTTTGGGATAATCGCCTTGAATCCAATAAACATTTCCGATATTACCTAAACAGTTAGTTAATCCCTTCTTATTCTTTTGTACTTCATCGAGCTTTAATGCTTTCAGATAATATTCAAGTGCTCGGGGATAATCTGCCTTCCCTAAATAAATATTTCCAATGTTGTTGTTTGTTTGTGCAATTCCATTTTTGAAATCCAACTTCTGGGCAAGTTCTAATGCTTCTGCCCCGATGTTTAAACCTTTTTCAAAATCGCCGGCAATCCTAAATTCATTTGTTAAATTATAAAGTTGGATTACTTTATTGGTATCTGGTTTCTCTAACTTAAGAAGGGAAAGAAGCGAATCAATCTTTCTATTCTGAGCCAAACAAAAAGAACCAGGAATTATGAATGAAGCAGTAAGGATTAAAATAATGAGTAGTTTTTTCATAAATCTAAAATACAATTATATTCTTACCCCGATAACACAAACATCATCTACCTGTTCTGCGTTTTCTTTCCAGTTTTCAAAAAATTGATTGAGGTATTCTTTCTGTTCTGCCATTGGCTGCTGATGAATTTTAAGAAGTTCTTCTTTGAATTTTTTCTTCATTAATTTTTTGCCATTACTGCCGAACTGGTCGGCAAAGCCATCGG
>CAINDA010000029.1 GCA_903847205.1 uncultured Bacteroidota bacterium | reverse complement strand
GAAAAAACAGCAGATTATAATTTGGTCTGTAATCGCCGGTCTGCTTTTAGTAATTGTGTTTGCAAGCTTTGTTTTTCGCTCTCTGCGGATTACACGAAAACAAAAAAACATAATAGAGTTACAGAAAAATGAAGTTGATAAGCAAAAAGAAATAGTAGAAAAGCAGAAAGAAAAAATAGTTGACAGCATTACGTATGCACAGCGCATTCAGCAAAGTATTTTGATGGAAGAAAGCGAAGTGCAGAACTACTTACCAAATAGTTTTATTTATTTCCAGCCCAAAGATATAGTAAGCGGTGATTTTTACTGGTGCTCTAAAACAGATGATAAAATAATTATAGCCGCAGTCGACTGCACCGGCCATGGAGTGCCCGGGGCATTCATGAGCATGATAGGGAATACTTTATTGAACCAGATTGTAAATGAAAAACATATTACCAAGCCATCAGAAATATTACACTATCTAAACCTTGGAGTATATGAAGCACTCCATCAGAAAAAAGACGGCGCATTATCAGATGATGGAATGGACATAGCACTCTGCACCATTGATTATGAAAATAATGAAATACAGTATGCCGGGCAAAACCCATTGTATATTTTATTAGATGGAAAGATAGAAGTAATCAAAGGTGATATTTACGGCATAGGCGGAGGAGGTATGATTGCAAAAATACATGACCCGCTTAAAAAAGTATTTGCCAACCATGTTATTCCAATAAATGAAGGAATGAGTATTTATCTTTCAACTGACGGCTATATGGATCAGTTCGGCGGCAGCGACAGAAAAAAATTCGGGACTCAGAGATTTAAAGATTTACTCTTGAATAACCTGCATTTGAACATGCAAAAACAAAAAGAATTTATAGCATCTGCTCAGGCTGAATGGAAAGGGAAGACTGTGCAGATTGATGATGTATTGGTAATAGGTATTAGAGTATAATCATATTTTAGACTGATGAAAAAAATCATCTTCCTTATAATCCTTAGTGCTTCTTTCCTGATTCCTAATTCATTTTCCTTTGGGCAAAACAGGAAGATTGATTCACTCTTAATACTTATCAAAACGGATAAGGCTGATACAAATAAGGTAAACCACATAAACAATCTTGGTTTAGAATACCTGAATATTACTAATTACGACCAAGCATTAAAGTATGCGGAGGCTGCAAAGGAGCAAGCTTCAAAATTAAATTTTGCAATAGGTGAGGGAAAATCATACAACCTCCTTGGGGATATAAATTGGTATAAAGGCAATTATGTAGTATCAGCCGATAATTATTTTAAGGCTTTAAAGCTATTTGAAAATATTGAGAATAAAAATTTTATTGCAGATTGCAACGGCAACATTGGCTGGGTTTACCTTAATCAGGGAAATTATGAAAAAGCTTTGGAGTATTTTACTAAATCACTTGCTGTTAATCAAAAGATAAATAGAAAAATAGATATTTTAAATAATTATAACGATTTAGGTGTTTTATATAAAATTAAAAATAATTACGAAAAAGCATTAGAGTATTATTTCAAAGCATTAAAAATTGCTTCAGAACTTGGAAAAAAAAACGGAATTGCAGGTCTGCTAAGCAATATTGGAAATATTTATGCATTACAAAAAAATTATCCCAAAGCACTTGATTCTTATAAAAGATCTATGAAAATGAATGAAGAACTTGGTAATAAAAACATCAATGCAATTAATCTGGGCAACATTGGGTCACTTTATACTGCTGCCGGAAAATTTAAAGAAGCTGAGCAATACCTCAAAAAAGCTATTGCCATTGATTACAGTATTGGTGCAAATGATAAATTAAGACAATTTGAAGAATCCCTCTCTCAGCTTTACGATACTACCGGCCGGTATAAAGACGCACTCATCCATTACAAAAAATCAATAGCACTAAAGGATACGCTTTTCAGCCAGGAAAATAAAAAGCAGCTAGTCCGCAAAGAAATGAATTACGAGTTTGATAAAAAAGAAGCTGCAACAAAGGCAGAACATGATAAAGAGATGGCTGTGGCGGATGCGGAAAAGAAAAAACAAAAAATTATTATTTGGGCGGTGATAAGCGGTTTGCTTTTAGTTATAGTATTTGCAGGTTTTGTTTACCGCTCCTTGCGGATAACACGAAAACAAAAAAGTATTATTGAGCTGCAGAAAAATGAAGTTGATAAACAAAAAGAAATTGTAGAAAAGCAGAAGGAAAAAATTGTTGAAAGCATCAGCTATGCACAGCGCATTCAGCAAAGCATTTTAATGGAAGAAAGCGAAGTGCAGAACTATTTACCAAACAGCTTTATTTATTTCCAGCCCAAAGATATTGTTAGCGGTGATTTTTACTGGTGCTCTAAAACAGATGATAAAATTATTATAGCCGCAGTCGACTGTACCGGCCATGGAGTGCCCGGGGCATTCATGAGCATGATAGGGAATACACTGCTGAATCAGATTGTAAATGAAAAGCATATTACAAAGCCTTCAGAAATATTGCATTATTTAAATCTCGGTGTATATGAAGCACTTCATCAGAAAAAAGACGGCGCATTATCTGATGACGGAATGGACATTGCTTTGTGCTGCATTGATTATAAAAATAATGAAGTTCAGTATGCCGGGCAAAACCCATTATATGTTTTATCAGATGGAAAGGTTGGTGAAATCAAAGGCGATATTTACGGCATCGGCGGGGGAAGTATGATAGCAAAATTAAATGATCCGCTTAAAAAAGTATTTGCTAACCGTGTTATTCCAATAAAAGAAGGCATGAGTATTTATCTTTCGACAGATGGTTATATGGATCAGTTCGGAGGGGAGGATAGAAAAAAATTCGGTATGCAAAAGTTCAAAGAATTACTCTTGAGTAATAGACACCTGGAGATGCCGAAACAAAAAGAACTCATCGCATCTGCACATGGTGAATGGAAAGGGAATACACCACAGATAGACGATGTTTTGGTAATTGGGATAAGTTTATAATTGTATTTTAGATTTATGAAAAAACTCATCTTACTTATAATCCTTAATGCTTTTTTGCTGATTACTAATTCATTTTCTTTTGGGCAAAACAGAAAGATTGATTCGCTGCTTACTCTTATTAATACTGATAAAGCTGATACCATTAAAGTGAATGACTTGAATCATTTAAGCCATGAATTTTATTTAATTTCTAATTATGAACAGGCATTGAATTATGCGCAAGAAGCAAAAGAGCTTGCTTTAAAATTAAATTTCGAAAAAGGCCTTGGGATTTTATATAATACAATAGGTGATATATATTGGTACAAGGGGAATTTTACTTTATCAGCTGATAATTATTTCAATGCTTTAAAAATTTTCGAGAAACTGAATGATGAAATTAGGCTTGCTGATTGCAACCGGAATGTTGGATGGGTATATTTTGAGCAAAGAAATTATGAAAAAGCATTAAAATATTATACCATATCCCTTGTTATAAATCAAAAGTTAAATAGAAAGAAGAATATCGCGGGTAATTACAGTGATTTGGGTATTTTATATTGGTATAAAAATAATAATACAAAGGCATTGGATTATTATTTCAAAGCATTAAAAATTGCGGAAGAGCTAGGGTTAAAAATGGGCATTGCAACCCAGCTAGGCAATATCAGCCAAATCTATAAGCAGCAAAATGAATTTTATAAAGCATTGGATTATCTTTTCAAATCCTTGAAAATATTTGAAGAACTTGATAATAAAAATTGTATTGCTGGGGATTTTTGCATTATTGGATCAATTTATTGTAAAATCGGGAAATTTAAGGAAGCAGAGCAATACCTAAAAAAAGCAGTTTCATTGGAAAACAGCATAGGTGCATTAGATGCCTTAAGAATAACAGAAGCGAATTTATATGATCTTTACGATACAACAAAACAATATAAGTTGGCTCTAATTCATTACAAAAAATCAATCTCACTAAAGGACACAATTTTCAGTCAGGAAAACAAAAAGCAGCTTATCCGCAAAGAAATGAATTTCGAGTTTGATAAAAAAGAAGCTGCAACAAAGGCTGAGCATGATAAAGAAATGGCAGTTGCCGAAGCAGAAAAGAAAAAACAGCAGATTGTAATATGGTCAGTAATCGGCGGTTTGTTTTTAGTAATTGTGTTTGCAAGCTTTGTTTTTCGCTCTCTGCGGATT
>CAINDA010000028.1 GCA_903847205.1 uncultured Bacteroidota bacterium | reverse complement strand
TTAAAAGCTCGTCTCTTTCGCCCCGCGACAAGCGTAATTAAATGCTTGAAACTTCATACTGGCAGGTCGCCCCCCCTTTTTTTTATTTCATAAATCTTATGTTATCAGCAGTAATTTCTTTCTTCTGCTTTGTTGTCAAGTGTTTCAAGGTTGTTTCGTTTCTGTTAGTCATTGTTACCAGCCTTTTTTCTTCGTGAATGTTCGTGTCCCAACAAATGTTACTATTTGCTTTCGTCTGCTGACATAAACAGTAATATTTTCCTTTAACGTAACACTGTTTTTACTCCATTCAATAATTTCTATTTGTCCACTTATTCCATTGTTTTTACCACCACTGCCCCAAGGTGAAACAACTTCATAAATACTTTTTACAATTGCTGTGTCTGTTGATAGGTTAAGTATCTTTCTTGTTTTGGCTGTTGTCGGGTCTGGGAAAAAAAGTTTTAGTGTATAGTTATATTCTTCGTCAATTATAGCTTCTGCGTCATAGCCGATGTTTTGATAAAGTGTAAACATATTTTTTGTAATTCTTTTGTCGGTTGAAATAACGTTGTTTTCTGTAAAGTTCATCGTGTCTTTATAGGTCAATAAGTTTTTTTGTCCGACTGCTGTCAATGCAATTAAAAATAATAAAGCTGTTAGTATGCGTGTCAAGTTCGTTTCAATTTAGTTCCGTTTATAAAAACTTTCGTCCTGGAATTCTAAATGGTTTTAATTCAAGCATAAAATTATCAAATACTACTTTGTTAAGATTAAACGTTTGTGTTTCTGTCTTGAAAGTTAGTTTATATGTGTCGTACGACAAACCTCTGTCCTTTCCTTTTAGCCCTCTATTCACAAGTTTCTTTAAAGATTTTAACGCTACTTTGTCTATTAGATACAAAGTTCGTCTTTTTGTTGAGTACAGTCGCAGGTCGTAAAATGTTTTCACTATTTGCAATGTGTCGTGGTCATATTCTCCCAATAAATCTGCTACTCTTGTTACTGCAATCTTCATTGTGTCGTTCATTTGCATTTTGTTTACAAAATTCTTTTGTCCAAATATGTTGACTGTCGCAAAGAAACTAAATAGAATTATTGTCGCTAATGTTTTCATTTCAGTTCGTGTTACGCTGGGTCTCATTATTGCTGATAACACGCCGCTAAACGCAGCTCTGCATATTATTTAATTTTTCGATCGATATACGCAGCTTTGGTGATTATTTCTTCAGCAAAATAAGTATTATTTTATTTCGCCGGCTTAATAATCATTATTCATTGCGTACTATCGGCGTTTTGGGCCGATAGGCGAAACCAGTTTCGCCTATTTCCTGATTATCGCAATGCAATTGTAACCGCTTACAAATAATTAACAATCGGCTTTAGCTCAAATTGATAATCAAAGGTTATCAAAACCATAATCAAAGCAAATATAATCTAATAAAAATGCTCCCTGATTAATTACAATTCTAAAATAAAATCTATAAACTGTTTTAAATCATAGTTTGCCTAAAACAAAGTTCCGAAAATTGAAATCTGAAAAATATCAGATTTCGTTCTTTGAATATTATAAATGAATCTTTTACCAGCCGGTAAATCCGTTACAAAGGCAAAAACAAGTGTTTTTACTGCTGTGCTGTCCGTTACAAAGGCAAAAACAAATGTTTTTACTGCTGTGCCGTCCGTTACAAAGGCAAAAACAAGTGTTTTTATTGATGTGCTGTCCGGTACAAAGGCAAAAACAAGTGTTTTTATTGATGTACTGTCCGGTACAGCGATAAAAACAAAATTTCATACCTATTTCTATCCAAACAATCATTCTTAAAATCAACCTTAAAAAATTACAGATATGCTTACATGGTCATTTTTAAACAATCCTTTCCTCACAGCAGTGGGCAGAAACTTTAAATTAGCAGTACATATTTCTACTATTACCGATGCCGCTTTATATGCACGTTTATCCGACCCGTTTTATGCCGCGCAGTATGCCGTTTATCACCCCATACATGTGGCATTAACCACAGCTTATACCAACTGGAAAGCCCAGGGAGGCACACAGGTTGGCGCAACGCTTACCTTATCGCAATTGTATAAATTGTTAAGCGCTGTAAAAATCAGTGTTTGGGATTTAGGTATTACCAATGCAGTAGGCAAAGGCGCAACTAATACTAAATACATGAGCCTGCTTGGCAGCGGACATAAACCTTTTCAACAGGTAAACATGATGACAGAATGCAGGCAGTGGCAGCATTAAACATTCAATTGGCCAATCCATTGGTGCTTTCGGCTGCCGATATTGCTGCCTTAGCTCCTACTAAGGCTGATGTAAACACATTTTTAGGATCGCTCAGCCTCACCAATACAACACAGGCAGGCCATGTAACACAAACCAGCAGTTTTTCGGATGCGCTTACACTTGCTGTAGGCAATACCTGCACCGCTTTATATGCTATGTTAGGTTTATGTATCAATAAATTTGCTGCTGCGCCAACGGTTATTGAACCTATATTTGATTTGCAAAGCATCCGCAATCACAAACAGCTGATATATACAGGAGCCTTAACCGGCAATGAAACAGAGAACATTCTGCAGCATACTTTCAGTTCGGCTGATGAATTAAAATTAGAAAGCGGACTTACTGCAATTCAGTTTTACTTGTCGGCAAGTGCTGCAGATACTGCCGCCAATCAAACACTTATAACTGTTAATGCCAATAGTATTATTACTGTTACGGCTGCCCAGTTTGTTAATCCTGCACCAGCAGCAGGACAGCCTATTGCAAATACTTTTCTGCACGTTGTTAATACCGAAGCCGCAGCCGGAAGTTATAAAGTAAGCCTGCTGTAAATTCTGATAGAATTTTTTTATAAAGGATTTATAAAACAATCAGCCCCGGAAATACCGGGGCTGTTTGTTTTAAATAAAGCCCTCTCCCTTGAGGGGAGAGGATTCAGGAGAGGGGTGTATTATCCGTTCAATGCTTCTGCACCGCCTACAATTTCTAAAATTTCGTTTGTAATAGCAGCCTGGCGTGCTTTGTTGTACATCAATTTTAATTCTTTAATCAAACTTCCTGCATTATCAGTTGCTTTGTGCATGGATGTCATACGCGCACCATGCTCAGAAGCATGTGAATCTAATAATGCTTTAAACAGCTGTGTTTTTAATGAGCGCGGAATTAAATCGGCAACAATAAACTCTTTGCTGGGTTCAAATATATAATCAATTGATTTGCCTGTTTTAGATGCAGGAGGCGCCTGTACCGGTAAAAATTGTTCTACTGTAGTAATCTGTACTGCTGCATTTTTAAATTGATTATAAATCAATTCTACTTTATCAAACTCGCCGGCAGCAAATGATTTCATAATTTTTTCAGCCACAGGTGCAGTATTTGCAAATGTTAAATTATCAAATAATTCGTTTAATCCGCGGGGCATATCAGTACCCAATATACCAAACTCTGTTTTCTTAAAAAAATCAGCGGCCTTTTTGCCGATAGATACTACACTTACTTTGCATCCATTATATTCCTCACGAGCCAAACGGCTTGCTGTTTTAATTACATTCGCATTAAAACCTCCGCACAAACCGCGGTTAGAGGTAATCACAACTAATAATACATTTTTTACTTCACGCTGTTTAGAGTAAATACCATCGGAACTGTCTAAACTTGCGCTTAAATTTTCTAAAATTTCTTTCAGTTTTTTTGCATAAGGGCGCATTTGAGTAATAGCATCCTGTGCTCTGCGTAATTTAGCAGCACTCACCATTTTCATAGCGCTGGTAATCTGCTGTGTGGAGCTTACAGATGTAATCCGGTTACGTACCTCTTTTAAATTTGCCATCCTTTTTTTAATTGGTGATTTGTTGATTTAGAGAGTTAGAGAATTTTAACGTTTAAATTAAAACCCTTCTCCAATTCTCCAAATCTCCAATTCTCTATTTCTTATACTTGCTTGATAAATCTTTAGCTGTCGTTTCTAACACAGTTGTTATTTCGTCAGTAAGTTTACCTCCTTTTAAATCATTCAATACATTTTTATATTTTGCTTCCAAAAATGATAAAAATTCTGTTTCAAATTCTTTCACTTTGTTTACCGGAACATTACGAAGCAAACCTTTAGTACCGCAGTAAATAATTGCAACCTGCTGTTCAACCCTTAATGGAGAAAACTGTGCCTGTTTCAAAATTTCCACATTTCGCGATCCTTGGTCAAGTACCGATTTTGTTGCAGCATCAAGGTCGGAACCGAATTTAGAAAAAGCTTCTAATTCGCGGTACTGAGCCTGATCAAGTTTTAAAGTACCTGCAACTTTTTTCATTGATTTAATCTGAGCATTACCGCCGACGCGTGATACCGAAATACCTACGTTGATTGCGGGACGTACACCGGCGTTAAATAAATTTAACTCCAAAAATATCTGTCCGTCTGTAATGGAAATAACATTTGTAGGGATGTATGCAGAAACGTCGCCGGCCTGTGTTTCAATAATAGGCAGTGCTGTTAATGAACCGCCGCCTTTAACAATTCCTCTGATTGACTCAGGAAGGTCATTCATGTTTTTTGCAATGTCGTCATTCGCATTTATTTTTGCAGCACGCTCTAATAAACGGCTGTGCAGATAAAATACGTCGCCCGGATAAGCTTCGCGTCCCGGAGGTCTTCTTAATAACAATGATACTTCGCGGTAAGCAACTGCCTGTTTCGATAAATCATCATAAACAATTAATGCAGCTCGGCCGCTGTCGCGGAAAAATTCGCCGATAGCAGCACCAGCAAAGGGAGCATAAAACTGCATTGGAGCCGGGTCGGATGCAGTAGCGCAAACGATAACAGAATAAGGCATTGCGCCCTTTTCTTCTAATACACGCTGAATATTTGCTACGGTAGAACCTTTCTGTCCGATAGCAACATAAATACAATAAACAGGATTACCAGCTTCGTAAAATTCTTTTTGGTTTATGATAGTATCAATGGCAACAGCTGTTTTACCAGTCTGACGGTCGCCGATAATTAACTCTCTCTGGCCTCTGCCGATAGGAATCATCGCATCAACAGCTTTTAAACCTGTCTGCAATGGCTCATTCACCGGCTGACGGTAAATAACACCCGGAGCTTTACGTTCCAAAGGCATTTCATATAATGTGCCTGCAATAGGGCCTTTGCCGTCAATCGGATTTCCCATTGTATCAACAACACGGCCAAGCATGCCTTCGCCTACATTGATGGAAGCAATTTTGCCGGTACGTTTAACTATATCACCTTCTTTAATATCGTTTGAAGAACCTAATACAACAGCACCTACGTTATCTTCTTCTAAGTTTAATACAATACCTTTTAAGCCGCTTGTAAATTCAATCAGCTCGCCCGACTGCACTCTGGAAAGTCCATAGATACGGGCAATACCATCACCCACCTGAAGCACGGTGCCAACCTCTTCCAATTCCTGCTCCGATTTAAAACCGGATAGCTGCTCTCTTAAAATTGCAGATACTTCTGCTGGTTTAACTTCTGCCATTGTATTTTAGTTTAAAGTTTTAAAGTTTAATTTATTTAGTTTAAAGTTTCAAAGTTCAAAGTTTTTAAATAGTCTGCTAAACTTTCAAACTTTAAACTTTTCAACTTTTAAACTTAGTATTACATTTCTTTTATAAAAGGATTTTCAGTGAAACTCCTTCTTAAACTGTTTAATTTACGTGAAAGACTTGCATCCACCTGATTATCGCCGACGCGAATAATAAATCCGCCTATAATATCTTTATTTATTTTTTCCTGAAGCACTACTTCGCTAGTGCTGTCACCTTTAACCATCGCCATAACCTTGCTGCGGATAATATCATCAATACCGCTTGCTGTTGTAATTACAGCGGTTAGTATTTTTTTCTTTTCTTTATATTGATTAATAAATTCAGAAGCAATTTCCGCCAAATAAATTTCCCTTTTTTTCGCAGTAATCAAATGAATGTAAGCATCAGTTACTTTGTTCAATTTTCCGCTGAATATCTGTTTTAAAACAGTCTGTTTCTTATCAGTTTTAATAACAGGGCTCTTCAGGAAAACTGCAAACTCATGGTTGGAGTGGCATACATCCAAAATAAATTTCATATCCTTAAAAGCTTCCTCAAAAACACCTTGAGCCATAGTAAGGTCAACGAATGCTTTTGCGTAACGGCTTGCTGCTCTTGTTCCTTCCATTTTTACTTAGTTGAAAGTTCAAAGTTTAAAGTTCAAAGTTGGCTGCTATTAACTTTCCAACTTTTACCTTTTCAACTTTTAACTTAGTTAAGATTAACGTCCTGTAATAAATTTTTTACCAGTGATTTTTGTTTTTCATCACTTGATAATTCACTTTTTAAAATTTTCTCAGCTATTTCAATTGACAACACAGCAACCTGATTTTTCAATTCAGAGATGGCCGCCATTTTTTCGTTTTGAATGTTCTCGCGTGCCGATTTCAACATGCGTTCTCCCTCTTTAGCTGCAATGTTTTTTGCCTCAGAAATCATTTTTTCTCTGATGTCGCGTGCATCTTTTAATAACAGATCACGTTCAGCTCTTGCATCAGCTAATATCCGTTCATTGCTGGACTGCATCGCTTTCATTTCTTCTTTTGCTTTCTCAGCTGAGTCAAGGGCATTTTGAATAGAGGTTTCTCTTTCATTCAGCATATTGAGAATCGGAAGCCATGCAAATTTTTTAAGGATGAAGAAAATAACACCAAATGAGATGCACATCCAAAAAATAAGGCCGAATTCGGGTTTTACTAGTTCCATTGTTAAAAAGTATTAAGTAGTAAGTATTATGTATTGTGTATTAAGTATTGTGTATTAAGTATTAAGCAAAGAATATTATTATTAGATTTTTAGTTTTTGTGTTTTTCATCAATCAAGTACTTAATACATTGTACTCCGTACTTAATACTTTTCAAAATACATTGTACTCTGTACTAAATACCTATTAGATAAAAATCTGTACTGCCGCCAACCGCTGCAGTACAGAAAATTTGTTTTCGGTTACTTCAAGAAAATTACAAGTAAGCCAATAACCATAGCAAAGAATGCAGCGCCTTCAACAAGAGCAGCCGTCAAAATCATGTTTGAACGGATGTCGTTAACAGCTTCCGGCTGACGAGCAATTGATTCCAATGCACTTCCGCCGATGCGTCCAATACCTAAGCCAGCCCCAATTGCAGCAATACCTGCACCAAGAGCCGCAATTCCATAACCGATACCAACATAAGCACCTGAAAGGGTTGCATCTAATAAAATTGTAGATAACATATTGTTTGTTTTATTTTTCCTCTGATTAAATGTGGCTGCTGCCAGAGAAACTCAGCAGATAAAATCATTAATGATGTTCTTCGTGACTGTGCTCTTCACCTGCAGTGCCAAAATACATTGCAGCCAACAGCGTGAAAACATATGCTTGAAGAAAAGCTACCAGAAGTTCCAGCATTCCCATAAATACTGTGAAAACAATTGAGAATATTGATACTCCCCATCCAACTCCAGCATTCAGTTCCGCAAAAATAAATATCAAACTAAAGAAGGATAATGCAATAATATGTCCGGCAAGCATATTTGCAAAAAGCCGCACCATAAGTACGAATGGTTTTAAGAACATTCCGAAAATTTCGATCGGTGTTAATAATACTAATACCCCGATTGGCACACCCGGCATTGCAATAATATGCCTCCAGTAATTTTTATTTGAACTCAGTATAGTTATGATAAAAACGATAACAGCTAATGTTAATCCAATTGCAATGTTGCCGGTAACATTGGCTCCTCCCGGAATAATAGGAATAAGACCAAGCATGTTATTAATCCAGATAAAAAAGAAAACCGTTAGTAAAAAAGGAAGATACTTTTTGTGTTTTTTTTCGCCGATTGCAGATTTAGCGATATCATCTCTTACAAAAATAATCAAAGGTTCCAGCAATGACTGCATTCCCTTTGGTGCTTTACCGGCATTTATTGTGTATGCTTTGGCTGTAGTAAGAAAAATCCATAATATCAATCCGATACTAAAAAACAATGATGCCACATTTTTGGTAATAGATATGTCCCAAAGTTTTGCACTGGCTGCTTCATCAATCACTCCCGCTTTATTTACTGCAAAAATTTTATTTTTTTCAAGTTTAAATCCGTTGTAAACCTGCTCATCCTCCAATTTATTAGAAAGAAAAATACTTAAGCCGGTGTTCGTTGAATAAAGGATTATTGGAAGAGGAAGAGCGATATGGCCTGCAATATGCCATTCATGCGAATCAACAATGTGATCCATGATAAGTTTGCCGGCATTAAATTTTTCTGAAACATTCTCTTTTACGGGAGAAGAAACAGCTTTAGAACCTTTAATGCTGTCATTTTCGACTGGATCGTAGGCAAATGCTGAATTTGAAAAAAACAGTAGTGAAGTATAAATTATGAATTGCTTGAAAAATTTTTTTTTGTTTACCATCGCATGAATTCTTTAACGAACATTCAATTTCGGCCGCAAACTTAAGGAAGTTTTGCCAATATCCCGATATTATTATTCAGTTTTTTTGATGATTTCTGCTGAAAATGAAATGAGGATTACAAAATTGTAATCAGAGGCGGTATACTTATTTTTTGAAATGTTTAATAAGCGTGATAACTTCAAACGCGCTGTATAAAAAATACTGGAGTAAAAAAAACATGATAAAGCCTGAAGCGCCTTCCCTGTTTAACAATCCGTAGATAACAATTATTATCAGGTAGCTGAACAATTTTAAACCTGTGATGCCCATAAAATAGGTCACAAATTTTTTAGGATCTTTTTCAGAAGCTTTGATTAAAACAGCATGAATAACCGCTGTTGTAGAAATAAAAAAAATCCAGATAATGGGCCATAAACCGGTTTGAAAACGCTCGGATGCAAAATGCTGCCACAAAAGAGATATGCCGAAAGTAAGAGTTGAAAAAAGAAAAAGCTGAATAAAAAAAGACTTTAAGGAGATACCCATTTTATTTTTTAATGAAATCTTTAATGAAATAATAAATGGCAAAAAAAACGGAGAGCAATGACAAAACAAGTGTAAAAATCGGGAACTTTAAATGGAGCCATTTATCAAGCTGGATGCCTAAATAGGTGCCTCCGCACATAATGGCAGCCATTTTAACGCCCATACCTGAATACTTAACGTAATCGTTAAGCGGTTTTTTCGGCAAATTTTGGTTTTTCTGTCCGTTCACCTTTTATATCTTTTATTACGCCGCCCATACTGCATGAACCTGAAAACACAGCTCCCGGTTCAACAGCAATTTTATTTGTAATTATATCGCCGGTAAGCTTTGCTGATGCTTTTAGTGCTAACAATTCAGTTACTGCAATTTTCCCTTTAACCGTTCCCGAAATATCTGCATTCTGGCATACTGCTTCTCCGTCAATCATTCCGGAAACTCCGATAACCATTTTACCTTTTACGGTGATGGAACCTGTCAGTGAGCCATCAATGCGTATATCACCATTGGTAGTAACATCGCCGACAATAATAGTTCCCGCGCCGATCAAATTTACTGATGCGGTTTCTGAATTGTTATCTTTTGCCATAGATTTATTGAACATTTTGTGAAATTTTAATTTTATCGTAAAGCGAAAGTAATTTAAAAATGTAAACGAACAAAATTATTTGAAGTTTTGAGTAAAAAACTGTTTGTACTCCTCGATGTTTTTATCTTTATAAAACGTAGTGTAATTCTCTGATGAAATGATGAACGATTGGTATGAGCCGGGTTCTAAATCAGAAAACATGTATTTGTTATCTTTAAAAAAATTATAATAATCCATAGCCTTTCCCTTGCCGTCAAAGGTTTTCACACTTATCAGCTGATGGGCTGCATCTAAAAAAACACTGGAAATAGTAAGCTCATCAGTGCCGAACGACTCTTCATCCGCATCAGAAAGTTTTGCTTTAAATTTATTTATATCCCCCTTGCCATTTGCAACGGTCACCAGCCAGTAATACTCTCCGTCTTCTTTAAAAATGAATTTCGGTTTTGGCTGCAGCGAATCTTTGCTCACCGAAGCAATTGTCTTTTCCGGATACTTTTGCTTCTTAATCAAATCAAGCATCTCCTGAGCTTTCTCTCTTACAGCTGCTTTAGGATATTTAATAACAACCTGGGTTAAGGCTGCCGCAAAGGAATTTATATCCTGCGTTCTGCCTATGCAGAGGGCCTTCACAAAGTCGAACTGAGGCATTAAATTGCTTTTAGAATAAGAAGTATCAGCGAGAAGGCAGTTAGATAAGCAAGCTGAATAGTTACCTTCGGAATAAAGCTGATACGTTGCCGCATAAAATTTTTCAACTTGATTTTTACTTGCCATTACATCTTTAGCATAGCTTGGATTTTTAATTATTTTGGCATATTCAGTATCAGGGAAATCATTCAATAAAATATTTTTGTAATAATCCGATTTTGTATTGTTGTTCATCGCCATGTAAGTACGGTATAACTGGTAATAGCACTCAAGCTTATATTTGTTATCAGGATAGCGTTTCAGCAATTCTTCAAAGGCTTCAACCGATTTAGCATTGTTCAATAAACGCTCTTTATAAATGGAACCTACATTATAAAAAGCCTCCACTATTTTAATATTCGATTTAGCTACTGCATCTGAGTTAACAGGAATATTTTTCAAATAATAACTCTTGTCTTTTTTATTTTTTGTTCCGTCTTTGGCTGATGCAACACCCTTTATTTCAGTAGAATCAACATGTAGGCTCTCCTCATCGGTTGCTGCTGCAATCTGTATTTCTTTGTCGCTTCTGCGCCAGTTATCTTCTAATTTACGCGATCCCCATTTTTTAGTAAATTCCCCCGCACCGAAGCTCACTGTGCCCGGGTTATAAAAATACCAGGCGCTTGAACTTGCCGGGAGCCCTGTGGTTGGCGTTGTCTGGTTTGTAACCGATGGGGGCGGGTTTTTCAATAACTCCAAACGTTCTTCTTCTTTTTTCTTTTCCTCCTCCTCTGCTTTGGCTATCATGGATTCAACAGCAGCATTCCTTTCTGCCTCAGTCATTTTACCCATTCGCTGCACACTGTCTTCATTGGTAATAATGTTAAGATTGGTTACCAGTTCGGTTAAACTTTTTTTCTTGTCTTCAATCAGGCTGTAGTCAGGAAAATCTTTTGGTAAAATTGCCATAGTGCTGTCGTAATTAGCCTTGGCGGATTTGTAATTTGCTTTATCAAAATAAATATCGGCCCTCTTTAAATACGACAAAGCTTTTTGCGTTTTATTTGCAACACTTTCGCGGATTGATTTATCAAGATAAGCGAGTGCTCCCGGTGTATCATTTTCTTTATTGGCAATTTCTGCAAGGGCATAATAAATTTGATCATGAAACTCCTTATTTTTAGCATCTTTCAGCATAGTCATCAGCTGTTTTTTTAATGCCTTGCTGTCACCGGACTGAGTATCAAATAACATTGCCCGTTTAATCTGGGCACTGAACTCCATATCGTAACCGGGGTGCAGGCCGGGTACCATCTGAAAATACATTGATGCTCTTTTGTTGTCACCCTGTTTTTGGTATAACTGAGCGAGCACATAAGTATAGCGCCCTCTTTTTATTTTGTTTTTGGTAAGCGAAATTGCTTTTGTAAGCTGAGTGATACCGCCGGCATAATCGTTTCTTTTTATATAAAAATCAGCACATACAATTGCAAGCTCCTGCTGAAAATTTTTGTCTTTGGGAAAATCTTTTGCAGTTCTTAAATCATCAATGATAGGTTCTGATTTTGAAAAACTGCCAATTTCATTGTTGGTTCGGAGCATCCAGAGCATTCCTGCGTATTTGGCTTCTGGGTTTGGATATTTTTTCGAAACATACTCAAATTCTTCTAAAGCAGAGAAAAAATCGCGCTTATAAAGATGAGCCTTGCCTATAAGCATATAGTTTTCATCAATCCATTTGCAGGCATTTGCAATTTCCTCTTTGTTTTTATTAACAATGGCGTGGCGCTGGATTACAGTAGAAGATTTTTTTATTGTTTTATCAAAATCGCTGTAGTAGCTTTTAGCGTTTTGATTATCTGGATAAATAAAAAGGGGAATCAATTTATTAAAATCGTCCTTGTTTGCTTTTTCTACTTTCTTGACTGATTCTTTAAAATTTTCATTTGAATAAAAATAGCCGTTGTATCGGGCATTCATATTGTGCCAGCCGCGATAATAGGCCGTATTTTTTTTTGTCGAACACGCGCTTAACAGTAATAAAAAACTGCAAAAAGCAATAATCGCCGAAGAATAAATATTCTTTTTTTTCATTTCATCAATTCTAACAAATCCGGTGCTGCAGTTTTGTGTTTTTTAATTTTCAAACAAAGGTTAACACTATACAACTCCGGAAATACAAAAATATTTTAATTTTCGAGAAAAAACCGAATAAATATAATAAAACTGTGCAAAGAGATTGGAAACAAAATGTTTTTGGGGTGCTTTAAAACGTTAAAAATTAATTTGAGCGGATTGAAAGACGAATTCAATCGTTAGGTTATATTTTAAAGAAAAGAATGAGATCAACCAAACAAAGCGGAAGATTTCCTTTGTTTATTCAAACCTGTCAGGTTTTGAAAACCTAACATGTTTTGTTGTTTAAAATAAATAGATATGCCCCTGTCGACAGTAGAAAGGGGAATTTACTATTCAGCAATAAATTTTCCGGCTGCTTTAAGATTATTATCTTCGAAGAGTTTGTAAAAATAAATTCCATTGGACAAATTAACTCGATCCAGCGTTATTGTTTTTTCAGTAATATTTTGTATTCTTTTCACTTCCTGCCCAAGCAGACTGTATATTGCCAAATCAGTTTGTCCGGACATTATATTCCCTTTTATTTCTATTGTTGCAGAATTACTGAAAGGATTAGGATAAATGCTTATCAGTGATTCATTTGCAGAGATTTCATTGATGCCCTGTGGAACTCCGAAATCGGTTAAGGGGCGCTCCCACACGCCGCCCGCATACGTTCCAGCCAAAAGATATCCGCTGTTAACGGCTAAAGCATCCACTTTAAGGTTTGTTAAACCTGTGTTAGCAGCAGTCCAGGTGGCACCAGTATCGCTCGAGAAAAACACGCCGCCAGTTTCGGTTCCTGCAAAAATAAATTCTCCGTGTGTTGCCAAAGAAAGTATTGTATGATTTGTCAAGCCTGTATTTACGGCAGTCCAGGAGTCGCCAGAATCAATAGATGTGAAAACGCCGGCAAATGTTCCAGCAAAAAGTTTTGATCCGCTGAAAGCAAAAGAAGTAACATTATGGTTGGTCAAACCTAAATTCATAACAGTCCAAGTTGCGCCATTATCCGTAGATTTGAAAATTCCGCCGTAAAAAGTTCCGGCGTAAACAGATGCACCATTTGAGATTAATGACTGAACAGAAGTATTTGTTAATCCGTTGTTCGCCGGTGCCCAAAGCCCCCCAGCGTTTGAAGAAGAAAACACCCCTCCTCCGAATGTGCCGGCAAAAACTGTAGATCCGCTAGAAGCAAAAGAATTAACATTATTATTTGTAAGACCGGTATTGGCTGTTGCCCAATTGCCCCCGCTGTTTGTTGATTTAAAAATTCCGCCGGAATAGGTGCCGGCTAGTACAGTAGAACCATTTACAGATAGTGCCTGAATTTGAAGATCAGAAAGGCCATTGGTACTGCCCGACCATGTTGCTCCGTTGCTCACAGTTGAAATTACGCCGGTACTCAAAGCTCCTGCATAAATAGTTCCGCCGTCTATGGCAAGCGATGTAACATTGGTATTGGTAATACCTGTGCTGGCTTTAGTCCAAAGCCCTCCGTTGTTGCTTGATGAAAACAATCCATTTCCATCAGTACCGGCAAAAACAAATGTCCCGGAAACGGCTACCGAAACAACAAGGTTTACCAACCCTAAATTAACTGCTGCCCACTGTCCGCCGTTGTTTGATGATAAAGAAACCCCTCCTCCATAGGCTCCTGCATAAATTTTTGTTCCGGTCACAGCTAATGAACTTACATTGGTCATTGTATAAACTGAGGTCCATGACCCGCCGTTATTAATAGATTTAGCAACACCGGCGCTGGTTCCGGCAAAAATATCGCTGCCATTTACAGCTAATGCAGAAACATACATATTCGGCAAACCAGTATTAACAGCGGTCCAAGATCCGCCATTGTTTGTTGACAAAAACACACCGCTGCCAGTTCCGGCAAAAACAGATGTGCCGCTCACTGCTAACGATCTTATATAAATACCTGTTGGAAAGCCAGTATTAACAGCCGTCCAGGAACCGCCGCTATTGGTTGATATAAATACACCGTGATTTGTTCCTGCGAAAACAGAGGTGCCGCTTATTGCCAACGCATTAACTGTTGTATCTGTTAAACCTGTATTTGCAGCAGCCCAGCTGCCCCCATTGTTATTAGAAACAAAGACACCGCCCATATAAGTTCCGGCATAAAGTGTTGTACCGTTTGCAGCTAATGCCTGCACAGCCAAAGTTGTAAGGCCTGAGTTAACAGCTGTCCATAGCCCGCCGTTATTTGTTGATTTAAAAACGCCGCTTCCGCCGGTACCTGTAAAAACAGTTGTTCCGCTTACGGCAAAACACTTTATAGTACCGCCAAACGGACCTATTGGATGCCATTGGGCATTTGCAAATGAAGCAGCTAAAGTAAAGAAGATGAATGTTAAAAGTAGTTTTCTTTTCATAATTCCTGCGGGTTATGGTTATGAATCAAGTTTTTTTGATAAATCAGGTTTAAGACAAAACCATTTCTAAATGCTGTTTCAACGCCTTTGAGACCCTTGAAGATTTTTGTAAAGGTCGATAAAAAAATTATTAAAATCAAGCAGCATATAAAACTCTAAACTTTTATTACATTTGCCTTTCCTTAAAAACGGAGAGTTGTCAGAGTGGCCGAATGAGCAAGCCTGGAAAGTTTGTATACTCGCAAGGGTATCGAGAGTTCGAATCTCTCACTCTCCGCTGAACAAAAGTACAAAAACCCCGTTATCATTGAGATAACGGGGTTTTTAATTTTACTGGTGGTCGTTTTGATAAAAACCAATAAAAACAAGCTTCCAAGGCATGAAAAGTAAAACACGCCATTATTTATTGGAGGTGTTCTTAACTTTTGCGACGCTGAAGGATTTGAAGGAAATTTCAGCTTTTGGCTTAAACGAATCCAGCGTGCTTAACAAGCCTTCAAGGAAAAAATAAAATAAGCTGCAATCAAAGTTGTCAGAAAAGTCAAAAATATTTCCTTTAGAAAAGAGCGGACTGCATCCCAGGAACCGCCATCGTTTCCGGTACAATTTTGCCGCGCTTTGCACCAGCTGTCCTGAACTCACGGCATATGTATCAGTAAATAAATACGGGAACGAATCAATTGATTTCAGTAATCCGGAGGCAGTAAAAACCCTGAACAAGTCTTTGTTAAAGCATTTCTACGGAATTTCAAATTGGGATATCCCTGCAAACTATCTCTGTCCGCCTATTCCCGGAAGGGCTGATTATATTCATTACATGGCTGATTTATTAAGTTTCTCAAATAAAGGAAATCTTCCGAAAGGGGATTCCATAAGGGTGCTTGATATAGGCGCCGGCGCAAATTGTGTTTACCCTATTATTGGAAACAGCGAATACGGCTGGCATTTTACGGGTTCGGATATTGATCCGGGAGCTGTTAAATCGGCAAAACAAATTATAGATTCAAACGATGCTTTAAAAAAGGCAGTCGAGTACCGCCTGCAAACTGCATCATCAGCTATTTTCAGAAATATTATTAAACCAGGGGAAGTGTTCGACATGTCAATGTGTAATCCGCCTTTTCATTCATCAAGGGCAGAAGCAGAAGCTGGAACGGAACGAAAATGGAAAAACTTAGATATTAAAAAAGAAAAGAAAACTTCTTTAAATTTCGGCGGACAGAACACAGAGCTTTGGTGCGAGGGCGGCGAGGAATTATTTGTACGAAGAATGATTGAACAAAGCGCAGAGCTGCCGGAAAAATGTTTCTGGTACTCCACGCTCATCTCAAAGAAATCAAACATTCCGGGCGTTTTCAGATTACTTGAAAAAGTGAAAGTCTTTGACGTAAAAATTATCAATATGGAGCAAGGTCAAAAGGTGAGCCGCATTGCAGCATGGACATTTTTAACCGAACAGCAGCAAAATGAGTGGAGAATAAAGCGCTGGAAATTATGAAAAAATCGGAGTTAAATTATTTCGAAAACAAACAAAGTTCCCTTAAACGCAGTCCTTTAAATTAAAAAGCTGCATGCCGATCTTATTTTTCAATCTCAACTTTCATTCCTACAAAAGCGAATTTATATATCTCGTTAATATCTTTATTCTTCAGGGAAACACAGCCTAGTGTCCAATTCTGGCGCTCGTCAATTGCATAATCTGCTCCCGCAGGAACGCCGTGTATGCCTACATCTCCTCCTATTGAGGCATTTTCAGGAATTAATTTATTCTTTTTTGACTCCTTGAATTTTTTTCTTGAAGCCTCATTCGGATAATCAAACCAAATAAATTTCGACCATAATTTATTTGGATACATCGCTTTAATTTTAAAGACTCCTTCCGGCGTGCAGCCGTCTCCTTCTTTGCATTTATCGTCTATCGGATTAAATCCTAAAACAACTGGATAACTTTTTATCACTTTTGAATCGACAACTATCGACAGCAAATATTTCGACTTACACACTTTTATCATTGCTTTAGATTTCAGAAGCTTCAAAGAATCAGCCAACTTTTCAAGCGGAATATAATAATTTGTAAGCGGCGTTTTCTGCTTCTGATTTTTACTGGCACCTTCAGGTGAAGTCTGCCCCTGGCAGGAAAGGGAAATTAAAATAATTAAAAGAAATAAATATTTCATGAGTAATTGTTTTGACAGCGGGTTCCGCAAATTGCATCAACAATGTTTAATACAAAATTTAAGAACTGCAGTAAAAGTAATTAAAAGAAATAATTTTTTAAAACTACATAGTTTCCAATTTTAGGGTATCACTAATGACTCAGCTTAGTCTGATTTTTGTAACGCATATATTCAGACGAATAAGCCAAAGCCTCGACACATGCGGACAATAGAAACATCGGCCGATAAATTGACAGCTGCAGGCATTTTATTGAGAGAGTATTGAAATAAAAAAAAACAAAAAATATTTTGCGCTTGTGCGCTATTTTAAAAATATATTTTTCAATAAATCATGAACTGGATTTTTCTGAGGAAAAAACATTTTGAGGTTTATATAAAGTTAAAAGCCGTGATTGGTTTTATCAGAACTCATGATATTTTCATTCACTTCGGTTATCACATCTCTATGGCTATTCCCGGTAGGTGCCTGTCGGTATTTATAATGCTTTCTGAGATTTACAAAATCACACAATCAAAAACCCTCTTTTGCTCTGCTATTTTTAATACCCGAACCTCTGATACATTCTTTTTTTGTCTCATTGATATGAGATAGAAAATTGTCTTCAAAAAATTTAAACAAGCTGAACTAAAAAAGATTAATTTTAATTTCTATTAATACATTTAATTTATTTTCTACCACGAAGCCTAAATTATAAAAGCATGAAAAAATTATTTTCTTCATTAAACAAAACAGTTATAGCATTAGCGGCAATTTGTTTTTTATCTTATCAGGAAGTTATCGCAAGAGCTGGCGGAGGGGGCGGACATGGCGGAGGAGGAGGCCATAGCAGCGGAGGAGGGGGTTTCGGAGGACATGGCGGCGGTTATGGCGGAGGATATGGCGGAGGAGGTTTAAGTGTAGTTATTATTGTTTTAGTAGTTCTGTTTATTGTTTATTGGTATTCGAAAAACAATAATTCATCCAGCGGAGAAAACGACGACTCAGAAAACAATGAACCTCAATCAAATCAGCCATTACCTGAAGGACTAGACAGAGAAAAAATCCAAACTGCTTTTTTAAGCATTCAGGAAGCGTGGCAGAATAAAGACTTAAAAAAAGTACGCAAATGGATTTCAGACGGCGTGTATCAGCGCTTCAATGCACAGTTTGCAATGATGAACAAATTATCACAGGTTAATAAACTTACTAATATCAGCATTGAGAATATACATCTCGCCAACTCAGGCATTGACGGTAATTACCAGACTGCCGATGTTTCAGTAAGCTTCACAATGGATGACGAATTCAGCAGCGAAAAATATCCTTCGTTTAATCAAAAATACCGCGGAGACAGTGCCAAGGAATACTGGACATTTATAAAACGGCAGGATGCAGCTGCTGATAAAAATCTTTACAATTCTAATAACTGCCCCAACTGCGGCGGACTGTTTGATTTAAATATGGGAGAAATAAGCAGATGCGGCTGGTGCGGAACATTAACAAACAATGCCTCTTACGACTGGGTACTCAGTGAAATCACGCAGGCCGATGACTACAATGGAGGAAGCAGTTTTTCAAAAAGAGAGGAGCTGCAGGAGCTCACAAAGAACGATACTTTATTTTCAGTCCAGCGGATAGAAGATGTTGCATCAAATATTTTTATGCAGATTATGGAAGTTATGTCCGGTGAGCCTGAAAAAATATTAACCCGTTTCTCAGATGAGGAAACCGCTGCAGGCATTATTAAAGATAAAAAAGAAGCGGGCGATTTTGTATTCGACCGTTTGTATCTGAATAAAGTTGACCTCTTTGATTTTTATACAAATGAGGAAAGATTAAATCTGAACTTTTATTTAACTGCAACCTACCAGCGCGTTCAAGCCGGACAAAAACTGCAGCTGATAGATTCGGAAATGATTACCAAAAGTTATGAAATGGCTTTATCTAAAAACATAAAAGCATTACAGACTGCCGAAAAGGAAACTGTTTTCAGTTACGAATGCGCTAAGTGCGGCGCCCCTTACACCGACACTACCAATGATGTATGCCAGCATTGCGGCGCCCCCCTTATTGACTTTAACCGCAATTGGGTGCTTACATTTTTTAAAATGATTTATTAATATAAAATAACTTCTGTCATTTCCTCTCTTCCATTTATTGGAAGGGAGGATTTTTTTTGAGTACTGCCTCAAAACAAAATCAAAATTTTTCTATTAATGGAGCAGATCATCCCATTGGCTGCTTAAGATTAATTCATAAAATGCTTCAGGTTCTAAATTCGTCCACGCAGAACTTAAGGAAGAATTTTGAAACAAAGTTTAGAAGTCCCTTGGGAAGAAAACTTGCATTAGTAAATCTGCGCTATGACTCAGAAGCTTTGAATGTACTTTTATACACCTGCCCAAAAGTCACTATAATAGCTGATATAGTTGAGTTTTATGAGTAAACTATTTTCATTTTTTCTGATTATAAAATCATTTATTGCCATTTTCTCCATTCATTCTCCTTCAATTGAAATGTTAAGAGATGTTAAAATTCTCATTGTGGTGCAGCGCTTGAATAAAGGCTGATAACCAACAAACAGAAACAATGAAAAAGCTATTGATAACAGTAATTCTGGCGGCAGTCTGCCAATTTACATTTGCAAATACAACATTTGATCATGGAAGAGGCGAATACAGGCATCATGAAAGAGGCGGATATGGATATCAAGAAAGGGGCGGGTATGGATACCATGATCATGGATATTGCAGACCGCACATTTACTGCCGACCGTTAATAATTCCCAGACCTCATTTATGTTTAGCTCCAAGAATATGGATAGGAGGTCAATGGATTATTGACCGTGGCGGTTACCAAATATGGGTTCCGGGACACTGGACTTATTAATTTCAAAAACAAAACAAAACACCCTGCAGGTAAAATCTACGGGGTGTTTTTTATTTTAGGCATATCCGATTTTTTAATCACCACAAGCTCTTTTTTTTGGGGAAATGCTGCTAACTTTGAGGCTCACATAAGCAAAGTAAAAATGATAAATCTTAATTGCAGGCAACAATTCGTAAAGAAACAAAACAAAGGAACTAAGAGGAAATTATTTTGTATTATATTAATCTCTTTTGCAATACTTACTCCTTCATACACTTATTGTTATTATATAAAAAAAACTGCCCTGAATAAAAATAGTAACCTAGAGGCGAAACGTGAAACGAATGATCTAAAACCTCAATTCTCAGCCTTTTTCAAAGACCTGCGTGAGGCTGCAGTTAAAAAGGACTTTGCTTTTGTAAAAAAAACTTTTTCTCATGATCAGCTTGAAGTGATTAAACAATTGAGGAAGATGGATGAGGAAATGGTTATTAGCGGACAGGCAAAAGATTTAGCTGCGATAAAAGATGATATGATTACCGGATACAGCTGTGTTAATAATTGCTGCTCCGTAACTATTATGCGGTATAATGATCCGAAAAACACCAGCATTCTGAAATATGTTTATATAAATAACAGCTGGCTGGTTAAGGATGATGATCTTCCCAGTCTTGAGCAGCTGAAAGTCATAAACAAACTTTCCAATGATTACCAAATCAGTTTTTATTCAAAGGGCAATGCCATTTTTAAGGTATATCTGAACGGCAGTGCTCTTGAATCCATAACGGAATCTAACCCCACCGGCAGTTCTTCCAACAAAGCCCTGTTCGTAAATAACGGAAATAATAAGCTGACTATTGAGATAACTTCTCTCACAGCAGTCGAACAGCAGATCACTTACGCATATGATTTATTTCAAATTCCAAAAGGAAGCGGTTCAAATGCTATCTTCAATGATGAATACAAACTGGCAACAAGCGGAGAGGCCGGAAGCATTGTAAATTTCGTGAATATTAAGTTGGATAAAACTAAAAAAATTGAAATCCCTTTTGTTGCAAAATGATCGTATTACATTTGAAAACAGCCTGCCTAAGGCAATTCATCAAATCTGAGATTAAATAAATTATATCTTTGCTCCTCAAAATAAATATTTTTCATCATCAGCCGGATATATAAAACATGAAACAAATTTCTATTCTTATTAGCTGCATACTTCTTTCCTGCTCCACAGCCCCTGCTCCAAAAGATTCTTCAGCGGTTGCTGCTTTTGATAAAGAAGGACATCGCGGCTGCAGAGGGCTGATGCCGGAAAACACAATACCAGCTTTTAAAAAAGCTATTGACCTTGGAGTAACTACACTTGAAATGGATGCTGTTATCACAAAAGATAAACAGATTATCATCAGCCATGAACCGTTTTTTAATCATGAAATTACAACCAAAGCCGACGGCAGTTTTATAAATGAAAGCGATGAAAAATCATTTAATATTTATGAAATGACGTATGAGCAAACCCTGCAGTTTGATGTCGGTATGAAGCCTCACCCCCGCTTTCCGCAGCAACAGAAAATGAAAGCTCACAAACCTAAATTGAGCGATGTAATAGACAGTGCTGAGGCATATACAAAAGCAAAGTCTTTACCGTCGATTCAATACAATATTGAAACAAAAAGCAAACCAGAAACGGATAACATTTATCATCCCGGACCGGAAGAGTTTGTAGAGATGATAATATCTCTTATAAAAGAAAAAAAAATTGAAGAACGCGTGATTATTCAATCGTTCGACATCCGCACGCTGCAATATCTTCATAAAAAATACCCGGCGATCAGAACAGCCTATTTATTTGAACCTCCCACAATCAAGTCTTTTACCGAACGCTTAAAAGATTTAGGATTTACACCGACAATTTACTCGCCTGATTACGCAACAGTAACAGCAGAAATTGTAAAAGAATGTAAAGATTCAGGCATTAAATTAATTCCCTGGACAGTGGACGATCTTCCAAAAATGAAAGAACTAAAACAGATGGGCGTTGACGGAATTATAACTGATTATCCTAATTTATTTGAACAGCTGAAATAATCAAAAAATGTAAAAATGTGCTGATTTGAAAATGTGCCGATTAATTTTCAAATTAGTACATTTTCAAATTAACAAATTGATATTATCTTTAATTTTCATAAAAATATAAACTCTAAAACAAAAAAACATGTCAGCATTTCTAGGAGAATTTATCGGAACAATGTTATTAATTATTTTTGGAGGCGGGGTGGTTGCAGGGGTTATATTAAAAGGAACTAAATCAGAAAATTCGGGATGGATAGTGATTACAACCGGATGGGGTCTTGCAGTTGCTTTTGCTATTTATGCTGTAGGCAGCATCAGCGGGGCGCATATCAATCCAGCTGTTACAATTGCATTAGCCTGCGCAGGTGATTTTGCCTGGGAAAAAGTGCCGCTCTATATTTTTGCCCAGCTCTGCGGCGCATTTATCGGTGGTGTTATTGTCTGGCTTCAATATTTACCGCATTGGAAAGAAACTAAAGATCAGGGAACACAGCTGGCTGTATTTGCAACAGGGCCTGCTATCCGCAAAACTTGGGCTAACCTGCTCAGTGAAATTATCGGAACCTTTATTTTATTATTCGGATTGTCGGCAATTGGTGCCAACAAATTTTCAGAAGGTTTAACTCCTTTGGTGATAGGCGGTTTTATTGTGGCAATCGGTTTATCCCTTGGCGGGACAACAGGCTATGCTATTAATCCTGCACGTGATCTTGGGCCGCGTATTGCCCATTTTCTACTCCCCATTATCGGAAAAGGCAAATCTGACTGGGGATACGCATGGATCCCGGTTATAGGGCCGATATTAGGAGGTATCCTAGGAGCATTAGTTTACAAAGCATTGTTCAAGCAGGAAGTCAGTATGCTGTTATGGGTGATTGCACCAATTGTTTTGATAATAATAATAATGGCAGTTGTTAAAGAAGGCCGTTCTGTTTCTGAGGATAAAAAATAATAAGAATTTTTCATTTGTAAATAAAAAAAGTCCCTCGCAAAGGCGCCAAGACGCAAAGAGAAAAACACAAAGAAGAAATCTTTACCTAAAAAAAACTTTGCGTCTTTGCGCCTTCGCGGCAAAAAATATCCTCAACTTCACTCTTCCAATAATTTATTTCCTCAAGCAGAAAACCTGCAGAAATATTTATTCAATTCTCCTCTAAATCTTAATCGATAAAGATTTTATAAACACAAGGATTTAATTACATTTGTAAGCCTCATAAAATTCTCTCAAACCAATGGAAAAAAAATACATTTTATCAATAGATCAGGGTACAACCAGCTCAAGAGCAATTCTTTTTAATAAAGCCGGAGAGGTAGTTCATATTTCTCAGAAAGAATTTACCCAGTATTTTCCAAAACCAGGATGGGTGGAGCATGACGCTATGGAAATATGGACTTCGGTTGAGGATGTTGTAAAGGAAACTTTGAAAAAATACAACGCAGTTGATATTGCATCCATAGGCATTACCAACCAGCGCGAAACAACTGTGGTATGGGATAAAATTACCGGCAAGCCCATTTACAATGCCATTGTATGGCAGTCGAGGCAGACTGCTCCTATCTGCGATGAATTAAAAAAGAAAGGACTGAATGAAAAAGTCCGTAATAAAACTGGACTTCTTATCGATGCTTATTTTTCAGGTACTAAATTAAAATGGATCTTAGACAATGTTGAAGGTGCCCGTGAAAGGGCAATGCATGGCGGTCTGCTGTTCGGCACAATAGATACATGGCTTGTATGGAAACTTACCGGCGGAAAAGTTCACGTTACGGATTACAGCAATGCTTCACGTACTTTGATGTATAATATTTACGATCTGAAATGGGATACTGAACTGCTTGAAATGCTTGAAGTTCCTAAATCAGTTCTTCCTAATGTATGCTCCTCCTCTGAAATCTACGGCAGTACTGAAACTGGCTTGTTCGGAATAAACATTCCGATTGCAGGTATTGCAGGCGATCAGCAGGCCGCTTTATTCGGGCAGGCTTGCTTTACAAGCGGGATGGCAAAAAACACTTACGGCACCGGCTGCTTTATGCTTATGAATACCGGCGAAAAGGCTGTACAGTCGCACAACGGACTGCTTACAACTATTGCATGGGGAATAAACGGCAAAGTAGAATATGCTTTAGAAGGAAGTATATTTGTTGCAGGTTCCGCTGTGCAGTGGCTTCGCGACGGCTTGCAGTTTTTTAAAGAAGCATCAGAAAGTGAAGCGCATGCAAAAAATGTGGATACATCAGAAGGCGTTTATGTTGTTCCTGCTTTTGTAGGATTGGGAACTCCCTATTGGGACAGCGAAGTACGAGGTGCAGTTTTCGGGCTTACCCGCGGTACAAGCAAAGAACATCTTATCAGGGCTACATTAGAGGCAATCACTTACCAGGTGAAAGATGTATTGGCAGCAATGGAGCAGGATTCGGGCATTAAATTAAAAAGCCTGAGAGTTGACGGCGGTGCTGCACGCAATAACCTGCTGATGCAGTTTCAGAGCGATATACTTGAAGTACCAGTTGACAGGCCTGTTGTGAATGAAACCACTGCATTGGGCGCTGCTTACCTTGCCGGCCTTGCAGCAGGCTTCTGGAAAAACCGCGAAGAGATTGCTTCTCAGTGGCTTGTTGACAAAACATTTAAGCCTGGAATAGCAAAAGAAAAAATAAATGAATTATACAGCGGCTGGAAAATGGCCGTAAATGCTGCGATTGCATTTAAACCGAAAGTAAGTTTGAAAGCTGAAAGTTCGAAAGTTTAAAGTTTCGGTTTGAAACAATTTCTTAATAAAGACTTTAACTTTCAACTTTAAAACTTTAAACTAAATAAATTAAACTTTTTAACCCCCAAAAAATGAAATTAAAATTTAAAGTATTTCTCTTCCTTTTCTGCACAGCGCTTTTTGTTAAGGCGCAGACTAAAGCAGTCTGGAGCGCCAGCGGGATTCTTTTGTCGCCTGAAGGTTATATAGCAACAAACAATCATGCACTAGAAGAAGGCTATCATTTTGAAGTTGATGTTTTTATTGACGGAGTAAAAAAAACATTTCCTGCAATTTCAGTAAAGGCCGATCCGCTGAACAACCTGGAGATACTGAAGATTGAGGACCCTGCTGTTAAAACAATTGGAGCTGCACCATTTGCTTTTCCCTTGAAATCAATAAAAGAAGGAGAAAAAATATTCGCAATGGGTTATCCTCAGATTGGGTCGCCGACTGAAGATGTTCAGACTGCAAACGGCATCATCAGCTCAAAATCGGGCTTTCAAAATGATCTTACCATGTATCAAATTTCATGCGGAGTAGAACCAGGCAATGCCGGCGGCCCTTTGTTTGATAACTTTGGAAACCTGATTGGAATAATTAATTCAGGAATTAAATCTGGGCAGCCTGTGAGCTATGCAATTAAAATTTCATGCCTGAGCAACCTAATTGACATCATTCCCAAAATACCGCAGCTGCCTGCAAAAACAACCATCTCAGGTCTTCCCAACACCAGCAAAATTACAACATTAGCAAAGTTTGTTGTTTCAATCAGGGTAAGCAATCAAAAGCTGGCTGCTGCTGTGGCAGCTTCTACGGCTAAACTTGCGATAGGACAGAGTTACGGGGGGGGGATTATATTTTATATTGATGAAACCGGCGAACACGGTTTAGTTGCTTCATTTGATTACGGTGACAGCCAGCGCGTGAAATGGGGATGTTCAAAACTTGCAGTAGATGAAACTAGTGTTGACTTAGGAACAGGAAGAGATAATACAAAAGCTATTGTTAAAACCTGCAATTCAAACGCTATAGCAGCACGCTTATGCAGTGACCTTGTATTGAATGGATACAGCGACTGGTATCTGCCTTCAAAAGCTGAATTGAATTTATTGTATCTGCAAAAGGATAATATCGGCGGTTATGAGCACGGCTATTACTGGAGCTCTTCAGAGTTTGATGACCTATTTGCATGGTACCAGCATTTCGACTTTGGTTTTCAAGATTATTTGAATAAGGACTTTGCTTATTATTACCGCCCTATCAGATCTTTCTAATTAATTAATTTTCGTTTAAAATTAAAAATACATTGACTTCATTTTCTGCAAAAAACAGATCCTCCATTATTGATGAAATGAGCACTTCCTCTTTCGATTTAATTGTGATAGGAGGAGGAATTACAGGGGCAGGCATTGCTCTTGATGCTTCGGCACGAGGCATGAAAACAGCATTGATAGAAATGCAGGATTTTGCGGCCGGCACTTCCAGCCGTTCTACAAAGCTTATTCACGGCGGATTAAGATATTTAAAGCAGATGGAATTTAAGCTTGTCGCTGAAGTAGGCAAAGAGCGGGCTATCGTTCATCACAATGCACCTCATCTTACAAAACCAGAACAGCTGCTGCTGCCGATTGTAACAGGCGGTTCATTAAGCATATTTACTGCGCGTTTAGGAATGACTATTTATGAATTTCTGGCAGGCGTTAAAAAAGCCGAGAAGCACCGAGTATTAAGCAAAGCAGAAACCATTGCTGCAGAACCGCTGCTGCGGAAAGATAATTTATTAGGCGGTGTTCTTTTTTATGAATACCGTACCGATGATGCAAGGCTTACTATTGAAGTAATGAAAGAAGCCGTGAACAGAGGCGCTTCAGCGGTAAGTTATATGAAGGCAGTTTCATTTCTTTATACAAACGGCGTTGTCTCAGGCTTAAAAGTGCAGGATCAGTTTAACGGAAAAATTTCAGAGCTTCATGCAAAATATATTGTAAATGCCGCAGGGCCATGGGTTGATGATGTAGATCGTTTGGATAAACCCGAAGAAGCCTCTAAACTGCACATTACAAAAGGAGTTCATATTGTGGTGAGCGGGCAGAAACTTCCTTTAAAACAATCGTCTTATTTTGATACCTATGATAAGCGGATGATATTTGTAATTCCACGCGAAGGCAAAACTTACATCGGTACTACCGATACATTTTACTCGGGAGATATAACAAACCCGAAGGTTACAGCGGAAGACATTACCTACCTTTTGAAATGCGTGAATGATATTTTTCCGACAGCAACTATTTCTGCTGATGATATTGAATCAACATGGGCTGGTCTGCGGCCTCTTATCCAGAAGCCTGGTAAAGGGCCATCTGAGATTTCGCGCAAGGATGAAATATTTGAATCGGCAACGGGGCTGATTACTATTGCAGGAGGCAAACTTACGGGCTACCGCAAAATGGCGGAACGCATTGTTGATCTGATTGGCAAAAAAATGAAACAGGCCGGAGGAAAAACTTTACCGCCCTGCACTACTGAAAACATTGCGCTTTCGGGAGGAAAATCAGGAGGTGCTGCTGGGTTTCCTGATTTCGTAAAAAATAAATTAATACAGGCACGTCAGCTGGGACTTACTGCTGCTGAAGGCGAACTGATGATAAACCGTTACGGTTCCAATATTGATTCGCTTTATGCTGTCATTGAAAAATTAAAGAAAGAAGAGCAGAATACTATTCCATTGCTTCTTCGCGCCCAGCTTCATTATTCAATTACTGAAGAAATGTGCTGCAGTCCTGCCGATTTTTTTATCAGGCGTACGGGAGCGCTTTATTTTGATATTGAAACAGTGAAACGCTGGGAAACCCCTCTCCTGCTCTACATGAAAAATCTGATGAACTGGGATGATGCATTAACTGCAAAATTTGATGCCGCTATGCAGCAGGCAGACAGGCAGACAAGTATTGCTGTGTAAAGAATTCTGAAGATTTTTTTTGTATTAACAATGAAGCGCTGCTATTCTTAAAGTCTAAATGCAGCTATCTCATTTCACCTCAACAGTAAAATTAGGTTCGCTGTATTTATCTAATTCTTTTAAATCCTTTGCTATTTTAACATCCCACTCCAGCTGCTTTTTTTCATTTCTGCTGTGGTCGGATTCTTTATCATACAACTGCTGATATTTAAACTGCTCATTTGTATATTTACTATTCAACTCATTCAGTTTTTTACTGAACGTTTTCTCTTTAAACTTTTCTTCCATTAAATTTTTACGGAATTTCCTAGCATGTATCTCTGAAATATCAAAATGTTCCTGTTCGTGTTTTAATAAATAGTCTGTCTTTTTATCCTGCTTAACGCATGATTTGTTTTTCAGGAAATATGCCTGCAGTTCAATAACTATACTGCGTGCATCGCTTTTGTAAGAAGTATGAAGCTCGAAACCCGCATCGGTATCGGCATCATAAGCACTGCTTTTTGCAGGCTTGCCATTGAAATCATCCCAGGTAAGTAATTTGTCTTTGCTCCAATATATTTTGATGTCTCCTTTTTCAAAAAGCGTGGTAAATGAAAAGCTGATTATAGAACTGAGGATTATAATGAAGGGATATTTGCTGCGGAAAGTGGATTTTAGTTTTTTCATTTTAATTGTTTGTTTGAAAGTTCAATAACTATTAAATATACAAAACCGCGGTTAGATATTTGATCGTTCCCGAAAGTGTATTGCATATATTTATTGTGTTAATACCTCTTCTTTCTTGATTGGGAAATTACTGAACAACAATTTTTGTGTTACAAATATGTTTCCCATTGTCAGTTGTCTGCAGGAAATAAATCCCTTTTTTCAACTCTCCTTTTTCTAATAGCAGTTCTTTGCCGGTGAAGTTTATTATTTTTATTTCTCTGCCAAGTACATCTATTATTTTTATTGCTGTATTCTTTTGTTCTTCTGAGAACGCTATGTTTGTTTGCGAAGTAAAGGGGTTTGGAAAAACAGTCAAATTGTTTTGGTCAGTTTTATTTTCGTCAATGCCTGTTACCCCGCCATCATATCGTATAACCGTGAAATCATAAATAGTGTTATTGCCGCTTGCTCCTGCTGCTATAATTTTGCCATCTGTTTGGATTGCCAATGAAAAGCCTTCACTAACACTGCCAACAGATGTATTTACTATGCCGCCAGCCCCAAAGGTGTTATCCATGCTGCCATCGCTATTGTAACGGACTAAAACAAAACTATTATTTGAGGTACCAGAGACAATAAATTTGCCGTCACTTTGTATAGCAAGAGATTTGCAGAAATTATTGGTACCTCCGAAACTTGTAGTAATTCGTCCAAGAAAGCCAAAGGTATTATCTAAAGTGCCGTTGCTGTTGTATCGTATTAAAACAAAATCAGCATTAGAGCCGTTGGTACCATTTGTTGATACAATCACAATTTTACCATCACTCTGAATGGCAGCTGAAATACCTGTATCATAATAACTGCCCATAACAGTTATAACTTTACCGCCTGTACCAAAGGTATTGTCTAAAGTACCATTAGTGTTGTAACGGGCTAAAGCAAAATCTGCCCCAGCGTGATAACGATAACCTGCTACTACAATTTTGCTATCGCTTTGAATGATGGCTGAATAGCCCTGATCATCTGAATCAGCTGTAAAGTCGGTAGTTACTTTCCCGCCGGAACCAAATGTATTGTCCAAACTGCCATCGTTGTTGTAACGGGCTAATGCAAAATCCGGGTTGGTACTTCCAATGACATTGGCATTTCCTGCAGCCAAAAGTTTTCCATTATTCAAAACAGTAATTGATCCGGAGCTTGCATAAGCACCTCCAAAATTCATAATCACTTTTCCTCCGGTGCCGAAGGTATTGTCTAAAGTACCATCGCTATTGAAGCGAAGTGTAGCAAAATTGGAGAAACCTGTTCCTCCGGTGTATCCGGTAACTACAATTTTACCATCATTCTGGATAGCAGCGGAAAGGGCAGCATCATCGTTATTTACCGCAATATCAAAAGTTACTTTCCCGCCAGTGCCAAAGTTATTATCTAAACTGCCATTGCTGTTGTAACGTGCAACAGCAAAATCAGAGTGAGAACCATTGATCGTGTTGGTTTTAGCCCCTGCCACTATTATTTTGCCATCCGGCTGAAGAGCTATTGAATTGCCATAGGAAATTGCAACAGCGAAATTGGTTGTAACTATTCCATTAGTACCAAATGTATTGTCTAATGTACCTGCCTGCGCCAGTACTCTTTGAGCTGCAGTTAATGTAAGGCAGCTGCTAATGATAAATACGTAAATTATTTTATTCATTTTGTTTTAGTTTTTTATTGTTAATGATACTGTTATTTCACCTTCAATTGAGAAGTTTTATTTAAACCAGATTCACAAATATAGATAATAAGCCTTGCAATTATGCAGGTGAAATAGCACCTGCATTGGCTGTCATCAACTCATCATCAATACCGCCATTTCAAAACAATGAAAAGCGGGTTGAGAAAAATGTTTGGAAAAGATTTTTTCTCCAATCCTATTTTGCGTTTTCTAAAATTACAAACTGCTAATGGATAACAGAAATATTTCCTTTTCTTAACACTTCTTTATCATTTAAATCTGTCGCTTTAATATAATATACAAATACATCAGGATCTACAGGATCAGCTTTACCTCCATTAATTAAAGGTGATGAGTAAGTGCCATCCCAAGAAAATGATACATCATCGGATTCAAACACTTTTTCTCCCCATCGGTTAAAGATTAGAATATTAAATTTCTTTATACACATTTGCCATCCCTGCAGATGAAACTTATCGTTATGGCCGTCGTTATTCGGTGAAAACGCATTTGGAATAATTATATTTATTAAATCACTACAGGGGATTTCTACATTTATAGTAATGCAGGCAGTGTCCTTACAGCTATTTATATCGGTTACTTGAGCGCAATAGACAGCAGTAATTAATGGAATAGCAATCGGATTTTGACACGCTGTGCAGCTTAAATCAGATGCAGGAAACCATTGATACGTTAAGCCTCCAGTAACTGCCAGCTGCGTATTTTCTCCCAATGTAATTACATTTGCCGATCCGGTTACTACAGCTGTTGGTCCAGGGATTTGACTAACGCTTGCTGTTTGAGACTGCGTACATCCATGCGCATCTGTTATGCTTACAGTATAAATTCCAACTCCAAGAGCTGAAGCTGTCTGCGTGACTTGATTAGGTATTGTGTTCCATGAAAATGTATATGGTGCTGTACCATTGCTTGGAATGCACGCTGCAGTTCCGTTATTTGAAGCACAGGCTGTTTGAGTTGCCGTAGTGCTAAGTAATAAAGGATTGTTTGATGTAACAGTTACAGAATCTATTTTAGAACAGCTTGTGGAAGTGTTTGTGATTGTAACGGTATAGGTTCCGGCAGCAAGATTATTTTCTATTGTTCCTGTTCCGCCTGATGACCATGAATAAGTATATGGCCCGCTTCCGGATGCTGCTACTGCTGCACTTCCTGTACTGCTTGAACAAATAGCAGGAGCTGCGCTTAATGATGCTGTTATTGATACCGATGGCGGAGGAATAGTGACAGAATTTATTGTTGTACAAAGATTATTGTCGGTAACAGTACAAATAAAATTACCAGCACACAATCCTGTTGCAGCAGCTGAATTTTGCACAGGCATGGTATTCCAGGAATAGCTGTATCCTCCTCCAATAGTTCCTCCCGAAGCAGAAGCTGAAGCCGAGCCGTCGCATGTTCCATTGCAGCTGGCCGGTGGAGTTGCAGTAATGGTATTGCTTAATACCGCTGGCTCTGTAATAGCAGTATCGGCACTGGCTAAACATCCTAAACTATCAGTTACAGTTACTGTATATGAACCAGGACAAAGGTTAGTGCAGCCAGCGTTTGAAGATCCATTTGTCCAGTTATAAGTATATGGGGCAATACCTCCGTTAGCTATTGTATTTATTTGTCCATCACAGGCAGCGTGGCACTTAACATTTGTTACTGTTTGTGATAAATTAATGTGCTTAACTGTTACTGTTATTGTTTTGGTTACTGAATTGGAACATACACCGCCTGTTCCAGTACAAGTACAGGTATAGGTAGTTGTATTTGCCGGGCTTGCTATGGGATTTGAAATTGAAGTTGAACTTAAACCTGCTGAAGGGCTCCAGCTGTAAGTTACCCCGCCGCTTGTTGTTACCGTGGCTGCAAGCGATGTACTATTACCTCTGCAGATAGTTACACTGGGTGAAGTATTTAAAATCAATGATGATACAACAGAAAACTCTGAGGTATTATTCAAATTATCGGAAGCTGTTGCTGTTATGCAGGAATTGGTATTAAGAGATCCGTTGTATATCCAATTTCCCAAGCCGTCAGCAGTTGTCGCGGCTATGTATACCATTCCCTGCGGGTTTGAGTTTCCAGTATGATTATAAAACAGTTCAATAGTATCGTTAGGATTTGAAGTGCCGGAAACAGAACTTGAAGTCATGTTGGTTATTGCAGGTGCAGGATAATTAATATTGCCGCTGTTATTTAAATTAATCCCTTTTGCTCCATTGTTATAAAACAAACATCTGCTGATTCTATTTTTGCTGGTTGTCACATCGCTAAGGGTAATTCCATCCGCGGCGTTGTTTGCAATAATGTTATATTGATTTGGAAAAGCACCGCCGATTAAAGTACTGTCGGTATAATATATTTTTATTCCAAAACCAGAATTACCCATTGCAATGGTTCCGCTGTAATCTGTTCCTATTCTGTTTCCATAAATTGTTGTAATACCAAATGAAAAAAGCAGCGATATTCCTCCCTGATATGCGAAAGTGCCATTCCCGGAAATAATATTCCCTTCATTTGCACCGCTTCCTCCAATGGTCAGGTTTTTGCAATTATTAATATCTATTCCTGAGCCTTTGTTACCCATAATAAGAAGCCCGGTTACATCAGTTCCAATAGTATTTCCTTTTATTATAACACCTTTATTAGAACCATTTACAACTATTCCACCTCCATTATTTCCTGAAACTAAGTTTCCCTCTCCGGGTACTCCGCCTCCAATGGTTGTATTGGTATTTGATCCGGGCAGCCCTATACCGTTTGATAAATTTCCGAGCGATGCTGCTCCCGAAATATCAGTACCTACTTTATTTCCTTTTATTATAACTCCGGTATTAGAACCTGCCAATATTATCCCTCCGCCTGTATTTCCTGAAACGAGGTTTCCTTCACCGGATGCTCCGCCGCCAATTATTACATTGGTATTTGATCCGGGTAAACTTATCCCGATTGACAAATTCCCTAAAGCTGCTGCTCCGGTAATATCAGTTCCCACCACATTTCCTTTTATTATCATGCCGGTATTTATTCCCACTGCTCTTATCCCATCATTTGTATTTCCGGAAATTAAATTGCCTTCTCCCGGAGCTGATCCTCCAATGTTTATGTTTGTTGTGATCCCATTACAAACTATCCCGTAAAAATTTCCTATAGCTATTGTTCCTGTTGGGTCGGTACCAATTTTATTTCCTTTGATAAAAAGGTTGTTTACAAAAATATTTGTTCCTATTCCATAATAATTGCCGCTTATAACATTCCCTTTATTAATTGCGCCCACAATACAATCAGAAGAAGTTATATATATTCCATATTGAAAGGATTGATTAAATCCTTTGATAAATAAGCCATATACTTCACAAAAATTTGCGCTTATTTCTAAACCATTCGCAGTAATTCCGGCACCGTCAATAATAATTTTTGGACTTGCACCTGAATATCCATTAGCTGGCTGGGTGGTGCCGTCAATAATTATATTATTTGCCGTAATAATTGGGAGAGCTGTAAGAGGAAGTATTGTATGAGGTGCTATGCCGGAAATATTAAAATCAATCAAACCTGACCCTGCTCCATTTGCGTTTGTAATAGCATCTCTTAATGAGCCGGGGCCGGTATCGGCTGTTGTGGTTACTGTAAAGGTTGTGGCATATGTATGTTTGCCTGAGGCAAAAACAAAGACTATAAATAAGCTGCTGCGTAAAAGATATCTCGAAAAAAGATTTATTTTTTTTGTTTGGTTTAATTGCATTTATCGTTATTTAATTTTCGGTACAATTTAATTGCCAAACTCTATAACTATTCAGGCTGCTGCAGGAAGACAGAGGGCTTGAAATAATAAATTGTTTGTGCCCGCAAAGCAAATATAAATAATAAGATTTGAATTTATGCGGATGGGGTGATATATGCTATAGATGCTTCTGGTAATAACCAATTACGAGAAGGGTAGAATATGAAAATAATTTTCATAGCTATGATAAACTCTTTCATAGGTATGATAGAAGTTATCATAGCTATGATAAACTCTTTCAAAGGTATGATAGAAGTAATCATAGCTATGATAAACTCTTTCAAAGGTATGATAGACTTTATCATAGCTATGAAAGAACAAAACCATGCTCTGATGAAAAATTTTCGGCTTTGATTATAGAAATACAATCTATTATACAAAAAAACAAAAGCCCCACCTTTTTAAGGATGGGACTTTTCTGTTCGGAAAAACAGAATTAAAAAAACGATTTAATAATAAGGTATAACAATATGCTGCTGAACATTATTAGCATCCATCCATGCAAATTTATATCCGAAAGGACAGCCGGTTGCAGGGTTGCCTAAAAAGTCAACACCATAAGTAAGTGTAAGTGTATTTGAAGGAACATAATCAATAACAACTCCTGTTAAAGGGCGGTATAAACATACTGAACCTAACATGTAATATGAAAAAGCGGTAGGCATATCAACAGTAAAAGCCTGGCCTAATCTGTTTGTTCCCCATACTGCAGCATGTACATAAGTGCTGAATGTTGAATCGCCTGCAACAGTTGCTGTTACTAAACCTGAAACATTTGTGAATGTACGTGTTTTAGCAATCTGCCATGTGCGGGTGGTGCCGTCGTCAAATGTAATTACCATGTTGGCTCTTATCTGGTGAAGGATTGTAGAGCCTAGCATCAGCTGAACTGCTCCGCCGCCATTTACATTTTTTATGCTGTGGAAACCATTATATGTTATTGATTTATTATCCGATAAACGGGTAACCTTGTAGTTATTAAATGTAAGCTTAGCTACGGCTCCGGCTGTTGTCCAGGTAGTAACTGTATTATTGTTATACGGAAGCTGAATAACAATAGAACCTGTACGTGATGTTAAGTTGGAGCAGTCGTTGCCATTATAATTCAAAGTAATTTTACCCTGCGATGCCAATGAAGTATCAACTGTTAAATTGCATACAGTTTCTGTATGTCTGGTTCTTGAGCAATTCTGCATTGCAGTGTTTGCATCATCCATGGCAGTATTACATTGATTTTCAACATTGCTCTGGTCATTGGCTCTTTGTGTCTGCTGAGAACTAGTGTAAGTAGGCGCTGGAGTAGCTGGAACGGGTGCAGGAGAATCTGCTTTTTTACAGCCTGTAATTGCCAGACCGATAAATGCTATTGCAAAAACAATCTTAGTAAGCGTACTTTTTGTTTCCATGTTTTAGGGTTTTTGGTTATTATTTACAGGATTTTATTGTGTTTGTTATTGGTAAAGATATAACTTAAATTGATAAAACAAAATAGAAGGATATTTTCAGAAACTTGAAATACCATTTAAATAGTCATGAAACTTAACGAACATTGTTACTTGCCGCTTGATTCGTTTCTTTTTCCAGAACCTTTATTACACTTTGGCTAAACAATTCTGCTCCTTTATCATTCAAATGAACCCCGTCTATTGTAACTAAAAGATTTCTTTTTTTGCTTAAGCGGCTAGCTCCGGTTTTAAATGAGGTAACAATTTTATCAGTATATGCCACACACCAAAAAATTTCATAAATATAGTCTGTTTGATTTTTCGTTTTTAAGTATTCGTCAATTAATAATCCGGCATCTGCCAATAAGAGCTGTTCTTCTGATACTAGTTGTTTGATAATTTTATTATATTCATTCCTTTTAGAATTTAATTCAGAGGTTAATTTTTCATTAAAACAGCCATTTGTAATTAGTATCAATTTCCCTTTAAATAAAAGTTTTACCTCCTTGATTGTTTTTTTTAGAAAAGAATAAAAATCAGCGCTATTTGTTAGAGGAATCATTCCTTTTTTTTTCTGGTGATGGTAAGCAAATTCAAAAAGCTTTCCTTTTTCCAGAAAGGAAGGAATTACCACATCTCCAGCACCGCCTTCAAATACAATAAAATCATAATCATTTACTTCTCTTAAATGGTTCAAAAGTCGTTTAGAAATAATATTTAAAGTTTCGCCGTCATTGCCAAGGTTTGTAATTTTAAAATGAGGAAAGAATTTTGCAATAATTTTAACAAAATTAACTCCTTGTTTACCCCTGATGATGCTGTCGCCTATAAAAAGTATTTTCATAATTGTATTAAGTAATATAATTAACTGAGCTGCAGGATATATTTCATAAACAGAATTAAAAATTTAAACTGTCAATTTTTCCATTACTGATTTTAATTCAGCAAGATATTTTTTCATGTCGGACTTTGCTGCCATGTTTATAATAAATACAGGTAATGAAAATCCAAATGCCTGCTTAACAATATCTTTATCAAATTCTATGGTGTAAATAACTCTCGTTTCGTATTGCGAAATATATTCTGCCTGCCTGCTGCTTTTTAAAAAAAAATTCGAATCTGGTAAAGTTTGATAAACAACCTGATTGTTTTCAATATACTGTGTGCAGATTAAATTCAAGATATGGTTTGGTTTTCGTTTTGATAAAAAAGAATTTTCTTCAGCCTGAGCATTAATTTGAGGTTTGCTTGTCATGGTTGTATTATTTATTTCTTTTCTCCACAATTTGTCTTTTTCAAGATTAGAAATAAAGTCGAATACAGTTTTGATGTCTTTCAAAATGCTTATTGAACCAGTCGCTTTAATGTTCATCATTTTTATTTTTTATTCAATCCAATTTTTATTTTTCTATTTCTTTAAGGAATAAGCCCCATAAATTACCCGCAAACTTTTCACGGAATATTCCAAAATGACCAATGTCTTTTGTGTCATAATCTTTGGGCATTAAATGTAATCTCCTAATGTCTGAGTTTTCATATTTATTTGCAAACCAATCAACCGCTTCTTTGGGTGCGTACGTGTCATTTTCTATACTTATCGAAAGTATTTTCGTGAAAACATCCTTGAAAAATAAATCCTTTTCAGAAACTTCATCAAAAAGATAATTCGATTTTCTGCCCCAGCCGCTCCATTGTTTTGCCACATTTTTCGGCAGGTTTTCCATTCCGCTGACTTTCTTTGAAGGCAGATAACCAAATGTATTGATGAGTGCCGGAAAAAGCAGGTGCCAGTTAGCCCACATTTTTAATCTCTTGTAACCTTTCCAAAGCTTCCAATAACCGCTTTGTACAGCAACTAAAATTATCTTTTGAACACCAGGTGATGATTTGGCCAAACCGATAAGCTGCCCGCCAATGCTGTGTCCCAGCAATGTAATTTTTGAATTGGGATAATTTTGTTCAACATATTTTATAACAGCTTCCAAATCCACTTTCCCCCAATCGGAAGCATTATTTTTTAATTGTTTTATCGGTTGTTTAAGCGAAAGTCCAATACCCAGATAATCAAATGTAATTACCGAAACTCCATTAGCAGAAACAAACTCGGCAAATTTTTTGTAAAACGTCTGCTTCACACCAGTGGCCGACGAAATAATAAGTATAGCAGCGCTTTGCTCAGCTTCATAAATGTTTGCAGTAATGTTGTGTTCTTTGCCGGTATTAATTTCAATTGTTTTCATATCTCTGTTTTATAAACTTAAAGATGTGTTTGTCATGAATTTTTATTTCTAAAGTACAAAGTATTAAATACAAAGTATTAAAAATGTTATTTATATTGATTTTTGATACTAACTAAATAGTCACTAAAACCCTCTGGATATAATCGGGAAGGCTTTTTATTTCCTTCAGAAAGGCAGAAACAATATCTGAAAAACAAAACCCCATCTTTTTAAGGATGGGGTTTTTCAGTTCAAAAAAACAGAAAAAAAAAGGATTAGAGATAAGGTAATACAATATGCTGCTGTACATTATTAGCATCCATCCAGGCAAATTTATATCCGAAAGGACAGCCGGTTGCAGGGTTGCCTAAAAAGTCAACACCATAAGTAATAGTAAGTGTATTTGAAGGAACATAGTCTATTACAACTCCGGTAAAAGGGCGGTATAAACATATTGATACTGAACCTAAGGTATAATACGAAACGGCTGTAGGCATATCAACAGTAAAGGGCTGCCCTAATCTGTTTGTTCCCCAAACAGCAGCATGTACGTAAGTGCTGAATGTTGAATCACCGGCTACTGTTGCTGTTATTAAACCAGCAGCATTTGTAAATGTGCGGGTTTTAGCAATCTGCCAGGTGCAGGTGGTACCGTTGTCAAATGTAATTACCATATTGGCTCTGATCTGGTGAAGGATTGTTGCACCAGACAATAGCTGTAATGCTCCGCCTCCGTTTACATTTTTTATACTGTGGAAACCATTATATGTTATTGATTTATTATCCGATAAACGGGTAACCTTGTAGTTATTAAATGTAAGCTTAGCAACGGCTCCGGCTGTTATCCATGTAGTAACAGTATTATTGTTATAAGGCAGCTGAATAACAATAGAACCTGTACGTGATGTTAAGTTGGAGCAGTCGTTGCCATTATAATTCAAAGTAATTTTACCCTGCGATGCCAATGAAGTATCAATAGATAAATTGCATACAGTTATTGCAGATGAATGTCTGGTTCTGGCACAATTCTGCATCGCATTATCGGCATCATCCATTGCAGCATTACATTGATTTTCAACGTTACTCTGGTCATTGGCTCTTTGTGTCTGCTGTGCACTTGTGTAAGGCTGAACAGAAGCAGCTGGAACAGATGAAATAGGAGCAGGAGAATCTGCTTTTTTACAGCCGGTAATAGCAAGGCCGGTAAATACAATTGCATAAACAATCTTAGTGAGCGAACTTTTTGTTTCCATGTTTTAGGGGTTTGGGGGTTTGGTTAAAATTAACTGGGGTTTATTGTATTAATTTTTTTGAAGATGTAAATTAATTTCATAAAACAAAAGCGGCTAAAAAATTTCTCCAGCCGGAGCTTGCCTATTCCAAAATGAGTTTTTTATTATATATCTTTCCCATTGTCTGCACCTCAATGAAATAAGCTCCTTTCGGATGAGCCGACAAATCTATTTCCGAATCGGGTAATTCAGGTTCATAAATTATCTGTCCTATTAAGTTATATATTTTAATTTTCACTAAATGCATACCAGCGCATTCTATCCGAAATTTCCCATTGCTTGGATTAGGAATAATTAAAACTATATTATTTGCATCGGCATGCTTAATACCTGAAGTAATGTTAACATAAGGAGCAGAGGATGAAGAACAGCCGTTTATTGTTTCCGATACAGTATAACTGCCGTTCTGCAGGGCAGTATAACTTTGAGATACTTCATTAGTAATAGCTGCACCATTTAAAAACCACTGATTACCTGCAGCTGCACTTGAAGTTAATGTTGTTCCATTTGCAGTAATAACAGGTATAGGAGGCAGCTGATTAACAATAACCGCAGTTGCGGCAGAAACAGCTGAACATCCATTTGTTCCGCTCACTGTAACAGAATAATTTCCGGAAGCGAAAACAGTTATACTTTGTGCTGTTTCAGTACTGCTCCATAAATAAGAATTTGCTGTGCTTGATGTAAGTCTTACGGAATCTCCCTGGCAAAAAACAACAGGTCCGTTACTAGTAACAGCCGGGATTGAGGGAGGCGTATTAACTGTAATTGCTGATACTGCTGACACAGCTGAACACCCAATTGCATTGCTCACAGTAACAGAATAATTGCCGGCAGCGGAAACCGTGATGCTCTGAGTTGTTTCAGTGCCGCTCCACAAATATGAATTTGCTGAACTTGCAGTAAGTACCACTGAATCACCCTGACAAATAGCCGTTCCGCCGTTTACAGTAATAACCGGACCTGTAATTGGAAGCACACAGTTTTGCTGGCTTGTAATTCCTGAACCCGCAGCAATTAAATTCTGAAACTGGGTTCCTGAAGCACAGTTTTTTTTCAAATAGAAATTCAGCCAGGGCAGCAGCAGATTTAATGCTGTTGTTTGCTGCAGCGCTGCACTAATTGCAGGCTGGGGCGTACATGTGCTTTCACCAAAGGTGCAGTTAAAGCTGTAGTTAGCAAACTGGCAGTGGCTTCCGCCGGTTATGCTTACAAACGTTTTACACGATGAAGAAAGCGAATCATACATTGGCTGCTGGTTCTGAGCAGGCGGGGCAACACAGTCGTTAGCTCCTGCAAAAACTATTGCCGGGATATAAATACTCTTTGCAGCAGTGATTGACGACGGAGTTGTTACAGCCGGTGCAAAAGAAGCAAGCGCCGTAATAGATGAATCGTATTGTACTGCCAGAAAAGCACTGCCGCCGCCCATAGAGTGCCCCATCACAGCAGAAGCATTAGTAACAGCGCCAAAAAATAATGACGAAGAATTAGTATTGGCTGCTTTCATTGCGCTTACCAAAAAGGCTATGTCTTTGCCGAAGTCAAGATGAGAGGGAGAAAATGAAGTTTCCGTAGTGGGAAAAACCATGATGTACCCGCTTGGTACAATGGCATTCCACACATCATTATAAGCGCTGTAAGCAATTACAAATCCATGACCAAAAACAACCACGGGGTATTGCCCGGCGGCAACAGCAGTATTATTTCCGGCAGTGTTTGAAGGATAATAAACTTCTGCAGTAATGCTGCGATTGCTCCTTGATGCATCAGTGAATGAAAGGCTTGTATGCCCGATACTATATGACTGCGCACTAAGGCTGCACGTATAAAACAGTACAATTATTAATAGGTTTGCTTTTTTCATTTCTGTTTGATTTAATCCTAAAACTATCTCCGGTTTAATTGTGAGGCTCCTATTTTAATTCCATCCATAAATAAATCATATTGCAAAGAAAAACCAATTTATAAACGAAAGCAATAACATTTGTTATCAAATTAATCGGGCTGTTTTTTTTAATAAAGCTTTAATCCGGCCTCAAACATCTCTTGCTGTTTAGAAATTCACAATAAAATTTCCGGCCTTTATTATTACAAAATTAGTGGAGCAGTATTTTACTTATTTATCATTTCCCTACTAATGATTTTAACAGCTATACCAGAGTATGGCAGCACTTTTCCTGTTTCAAACAAGCACAAAACATCCCCATTATTAAGGACAGCCATATCGCTGTATGCACTTTTATTATGGCATATATTTATATGTTTCGTCCAGGTTTTTCCTTGGTCATAACTAATTGAAAGAGTAAGGTTTTTCCGTTTTTTCTTATGTGATGGATTTGAAAATAAAAGAATATCAGGGCTGAAAGAATATCGCAGCAATGCTCCCTGACAAATAGGTTCAATAAGTGAACTGTCGAATGCGGCATAAGACCATGTTATCCCGCCATCATTGCTGATACTTGTTTTTCTGCAAGGCAAAGCCCGGTCGCTGTTTCTCATATTTAATAAAATACTCCCGTCGGTCAGCTCCGCCAGGGTACATTCATCAGTTTTTTCGTTCGGAACACCGCCTCCAAGTTTCCATGAAACTCCGCTGTCATCAGAATAAATTACGTGTGAAATATGCCTTTCAATGCCTGTTACAGTATGATTACAAGGTACAACAATCCGGTTTTTGAAAGCGGACTGTTCTAATTGTATAGCATGAACAGGACCAGCCGCATACCATCCCCAGCCATTTGGTTTAACAGCAGGAGTAATCTCCTGAGGCTGTTCCCAATTTAAACCTTCGTCTTTTGAACGGAGTACAAATACTCTCTCATTATTTAACGTCGCAGCTATAACGATGCTGGCTGTAACTCTGTCAAAAACAGGGGAAGGATTACCGCAGGTGTTCTTTCCTGCATCCCAGATAACTTTCAGCCTGCTCCAGGTAGTACCATTGTCTGCGGATGTTTTCATTACAATATCTATATCTCCGTTATCCATTAAGTTTCTCCTTCCCTCACAAAATGCAAGTAATTTGCCGGAGGTTGTTTTTATAATAGTTGGTATGCGGTAGACTTTATAACCTTCTTTGTGGTTTTTGAATAAATAGTGTTTCTCATAAGTTTGAGCTGTTAAACTCAAATTAATTAGGATACAAAATAAGGAATAGGCTTTAAATCTGAAAAATAACATGTGTTATCAAATTATTCCGGCTCGTTTTTTAATCGGCTTAAATGAACCGAGCTTATATTTAAATAAGAGGCGATAAAATGCTGAGGAACCTTTTGCAAAACGGAAGGGAAAAGTTTATTCATTGCCCTGTATCTTTCAATGGGAGTAAGGGTATATAAAGCCTGAATTTTATTGCAGTAGAGTATAAAATATTTTTCGGTAAGCAGGCGCCCGAGTTTTTCTCCGCTCCGTAATTTTTTATAACCTTCAATCACCATATCATGCGTCATAACCACAACCTCTGTGTCTTCTAATGCCTGTATAAAATATTTTGAAGGAGAATGCTGCAGGAAACTTTCGTAATCAGTTGCTAAATCATATTCCTGTGCAAAATGAAATGTAGATTCACGCCCGTTTTTATCTGTAAAAAATATGCGGAGCAAACCGATGTTTACAAAATAAACATTTTTGCATATTGTATCAGCACTAAGTAAAAGCTCCTTTTTTTTGAATGTTTTCACCTCCAGCGCTGCTGAAAAATAGTCCCACTCTTTATCATCAATTTCAATTATTGACGAAAGCATTCGGCGGATATTATGTAAGGCATTCGGCATAAATAAACTTTATACTAGTAAAGTGTCAGAAGCATAAAGATATAAATTTGAATTCGAATCTTCAATATCAGGAAAAAAACCTGAATACATACTGAACTATCTAGCTCAATATTTTTTATTTTGGAAGAATCCGGCCGTCGATTTCCGGCTGAAGCTTAGTAACAGTTTCTGATTTTTCAACCTTTGCACTATGCTTCCCAAATGAAACAACCGGTTCTGCAATTATAGCTTTCGCATCCATAATTACCAATCCCTGACTGTCTTCAAGCACCCTGATAGGATTTAAATCAAGTTCTTTTATTTCGGGAAAATCAGTTACCAGCTGCGATAATCTTAACAGGTAATCAACAATAGCATCTATATCATAAGAAGCCTGTCCTCGGAAGCCTTTTAAAATCTGATATCCCTTAGTTTCCTTCATCATGTTAAGAGCATCCTGCCTTGTGAGCGGGGCTAACCTGAATGCAACATCTTTAAATAATTCAACAAAAGTACCGCCCAGCCCGAACATAATTAGAGAGCCGAAACCTTTTATTGAATCAGCTCCTGCAATAATTTCAATGCCTTTTGCAGTAAAAAATTTTTGTATTAAAAAACCATGAATCTTGGCGTCCGGCATTTTGCTTTTAATGCTTTCGCTCATTTCAGCAAATGCATTTTTTAATTCGTCTTCGTTTTTCAAATTTATTTTCACCCCGCCAACATCCAGCTTATGCAGTATATCCGGTGAAATTATTTTCAATACCACCGGGTAGCCTATCTCGCCTGCGGCAATAATAGTTTTCTCCAAATTTTTCGCAGTGCGGAAATCAACTGCCTTTGTGCCGTATGCCCCTAATATCTGATATGTTTCAGGTTCGGTAAGCCGTGTCCTTTTTTCTTTTTTTAATGCATCAAGTATTTCCCTTACCTGATTTTTATTTACTTCAAATTTCGCAGTTGCAATCTGCGGCTGATTAATCCATTCATAATATTTAATCATTGCAGTAAGCACCCGGATATCAGCTTCAGGGAAATCGAAATTAGGAATATTCGCTTTTTCGAGCAGCCGTTCAAAAGCCGGATCAGGCTCAAGCGACATCAGGTTGCCCAAGATAGGCAGGCCGGGATTTGCTCTTGCAAAACCACAAAGGTCCGCCGCTATTGCATTCATATCTGTTTCTACAGTGGGTGTAATTGAAACAATAACTGCATCCACATTTTTATCTTTTACAATTATTGTGAGCGCATCGTTTAATCTTTTTGCATCGGCATCTCCAATTATATCTACAGGGTTATGAATATTTGCAGAAGCCGGAAGTTTTGCTTTTAATTCTTTCAATGTCTCCGGTGCAAAGTTGGTCATTTCCAAACCGCATCTTTCAGCAGCATCTGTAGCTATAATGCCCATGCCACCGCCATTTGTAAGCACAACAATACGATTGCCTCTTGGCTGTACCATACAGGTAAACCCTTTTGCATATTCAAACAGCTGTGCAAGTGTTTCTACACGTATTACACCGCACTGTGCAAAAAGCGAATCGTACGCAGTATCAGAGCTCGACAATGCGCCGGTGTGGGATTGTGTGGCAATAGCACCTCTTACTGATCTCCCGGTTTTTATTATAATAATTGGTTTTTGCTTCGCATTGGCTTTATTTGCCATTTCAAAAAACCGTCCTGGATTCCCAATATCCTCGGCATACATCGTTATTATTTTTGTTGCATCATCATCAATCAAATATTCCAACACATCGCTTTCATCTACCACGGCTTTATTGCCGATGGAAACAAATTTTGAAATTCCTAAATTATGCTGATGTGCATAATCAAGTGCCGCTACGCCTATTGCACCGCTTTGCGATATTACTGCTACACATCCTGAATGGGGCATCTTAATAGCAAAGTTCGCATTCAAACAGATATCTTTATGTGTATTAACAATGCCTAGGCAGTTAGGTCCCAGCAGCGCTATATCATATTTCTCTGCAATAACAGTAATTTTATCTTCTATAGCCTTCCCTGCTTCTCCTATTTCTTTAAAACCTGCTGTGATTAAAACTATTCCTTTAATTCCTTTTTCAGCGCAGTCAATCATAACACCTTCAACTGCATTTTTTGGCACGCATATAACTGCTAAATCAACAGAATAGGGAATTGATACAACATCTGCATACGCCTTCACACTCATTATGCTGTCATACTTGGGGTTTACCGGATAAACCGGCCCGTTAAAATTTGATTGAAGTATATTTGAAAAAATAGCATTGCCCACAGTACCTGTAAATGCTGAGGCCCCGATTACAGCAACTGATTTCGGCTCAAAAATGTATTTTAATGATTTCATATTTATTGTTGTTAAACGATTTCTTTTTTATTTTAAGCCGCATGGAGCATATTATTCTTTTGCTGGATTAAAAACCAATTTACACTATTAATAAAAGCTACTGATATGCAATGCAAAGCTATGATTTTAAAAAGAGAATACGATTGTTTTCCGGCGTTTTTATAAACAAAAAATGTTCTTGCTAAATAAAAACAAAAAAGCCGAAAACGCCTTATTAATAGACATTTCAAAACAGCCTTCATTTTTTTGCAAAAGTATAAAAAGGGATCATTGTGCATGATGAGAGCGATCAGCACAATTAGTGATATTAATCACAAATGACCTAATTGATGATTTATTATCTGCAGTATATTTCAGATAATTATTTTAAAATTTCGTTCATATTAAACTCGCCGTGGGTGCCGTTTATTTTACGAAATTCTTTTTGAGGTGAACCTACAATTTTAAATAACATTTCGCCCTGCGCAAAAGGAATATAATTATCTGCCTCGCTGTGGCAGATTAATACCGGGGCTTTTGCGTCAGGCGCTAATGATGCAGTATTGAGAATACTGCTGCTGAATATGCACAAAATTTTATATTGGTCTTCGCACATTTTTGTCATGCTGTAAAATGTATTTACAGTAATTACTTTTTTAAGTTCGGGATAATGAACCGCGGCATACATTGCAGGCGCTCCCCCAAGGGAATGACCTATCACCACAACATTTTTCAAATCAATATTTTTTTCTTTCAAAAATTTGATAACAATATCCACTGTTTCAAAAGTATTTTCAGTTGTAGGATGCCCGGTGGATTTTGAATAGCCCGGATAAGCCGGGGAACATATATTTCCGTATGGATGCAGGTCGTCAATCACCTTTGTTAAGCGCCCAATGTTGCCATGGAGGTATATATAAGTAATTTTTGCAGTATCGTTGGGTATCCAGTCAATATCAATACTGTCGCCTCCTTTGTTTGTTCTGAATTCCTGAACAGGCTGCAGGTGAAATACAACATTTTTACTCTGCCCTGTTTTGTTAATTATTTTAGGAGATATAATAAGCAGCGCATAGCAGGCTCCCAGCCACAAAGCCGTTAATACTGCCAGTGTTATTAATACCCGTTTTACTGATTTGTTCATGATGCTTTTTTATTTTATGTAAAAGTATCAATTGTTTTTGAAAAATTTCTTAATGCTTGGCTTTATTTATCTCATTTTAAATAGTATTGAAATATGTGAATCATGTAACTTAACTCTTAATTTATGTAACAAATTATGCGATGGAAACATTCACTTTTGTCCCGAAAAATAATTTTATCTAAATCCAATCATGAAAAAACTTTCATTTATTTTCTTAAGCGCTGTACTTGTGCTTTCTTCCTGCGTATCTAAAAAGAAATTTGTAAAAGAACAAAACCGGGTAAAAGCCCTGCAAAGCGACAGTGTTGGAACACACTCGAGTTTAAATCAGTGCAATTTACAAAATGCAGGTTTAAAAAAAGAAAAAGCCGGCCTCGAAACAGACAAAACCGGCTTGGAAAAAGGAAAAGCGGATGCAGAAAAAAATCTCCAGAATCTTTCTTCCAGCTCTCAGACTGAAATTGAAAATTCTAAAATGACAATTGCAGATCAGGCTAAGCGCCTGAAAGACCTTCAGACACTCATTCAATCGCAGAAAGATATTCTTACTAAACTTAAAAAGACTATGGCAGATGCCTTGATCAATTTTAAGCCGGATGAATTAAGCGTTGAATTGAAAGAGGGACGACTGTATGTATCGCTTCAGGAAAAACTGCTGTTTAAATCGGGAAGCGCAGCAGTTGATCCAAAGGGTAAGGAAGCTTTGCAGACTTTAGCATCGGTGCTTAATACAACTCCTGATATCAGTATAATGATTGAAGGCCACACGGATAATGTGCCTGTAAGCGGCAAATACGAAGACAATTGGTCTCTCAGCACTGCACGCGCGGCATCTATTGTGCGTATCCTTACTATAGATAACAAAGTAGATCCGCATACAATTATCGCTTCCGGCAGAGCCGAATTTTACCCGGTGGCTGATAATACGTCAGTAGATGGGAAAGCGAAAAACAGGAGAACTGAAATTATTTTATCTCCTAACCTCAAAGAACTTTTCAAACTGCTTAACCAATAAAAATTACCGCTTATCATATATCCTCTCTCCAATGAAATTGCTTAAAAATAATTTCATTGGAGCAAAACAGGACATCGATTTTCATTATTGAAATAACAAATGCTTTAAAATGAAAACAAAAAATAATAACCGGGTGCAGATTTTACTGCGAATACTAAAAAAATCCGATGAACTTATGGATGGGGTTATCCAGTTAACCGCCGGGATTAAGGATGTGCAGCCGGGATTACTCAAGCATCTGAATAAAACATCTATGACTTCGCCATACTATGCATCTTTAGTTTCTAATCATCTTAAGGAATACCTCTCTGAACCTGCCCTTTAATTGAATGGGCAGTAAAAAACTAAAGAAATATCTCTTTTTGAATGTATACCGATTGAATAAAATCCCCTCGATTTGTTTTTTCTTTTACATGCTGAAAAAACAGTAAATTGCAATCGCGTTGCCGTGAGATGTTCCATATTGGATGCTGGCAGATAATAATCTAATTGAATTTCAGGAACTATCCTTTTTTTGTTCCCTTTAAATTTTGTTAATCATTCAAGCGAACTAATAATATTACACAATACCAATGGCAGGCCAATCAATCAGCATAAAAGAAGCGCAGCAAAAAGTAGATGAATGGATAAATACACATGGTGTGCGTTATTTCAATGAACTTACCAATATGGCTATGCTTACGGAAGAAGTGGGCGAAGTAGCACGCATTATCTCCCGCACTTACGGCGAGCAGTCTTTTAAGAAAAATGAGAAGGATAATAAACTTTCTGATGAACTGGCAGATGTTTTATTTGTTATTATCTGCCTTGCTAACCAAACGGGTATTGACTTAACAAAGGCCTTAAAAAAAAACATGGAGAAAAAAACCAAACGCGACAGCAAAAGGCATAAAGAGAATAAGAAACTGAAAACAGGAAAATAAATGATTGCTGCAATTAATCCTGCCCAGAAATTATTAATATAATTTCAATTGAATTTTGAGATTCATCCGTAATTATTTGATAATCGTCTAAATTTTCATCCTAACTTTTCTCTAAATCATAATAAATTGGTAAAATTGTACCCGTAAACAAAAAAAATAAAAAATTTGCTGACGGAAAACATAAATACTGCTGAAAATTCTATTTCTGTGATGAGTAAAGTACAAGATTATGTGCAATTTGTAAAACTGCGATTAGCTTCGTTAGTTGTGCTGTCTGCTGTAATCGGCTTTGTTATCGGCTCAGAGCAGGTGAATTGGAGTAAAATGCTTCTGCTTATTTTAGGAGGTTTTTTAGTTACAGGTGCTTCTAACGGTTTTAACCAGATCATCGAAAAAAATCTGGATAAATTAATGAACCGTACTCAAAACAGGCCCCTGCCTCAGGAGCGGATGAGTATAAATGAATCTTTTATGCTGGCTTCCTTAATGGGTATTGCCGGCATCGCTGTTCTGACTATTTTTATGAATCCAATGAGCGGTATTTTAGGCGCTCTGGCTCTAGTTTTATATACCCTTGTTTATACACCTTTAAAACGTGTAACCCCTTTTGCAGTTTTTGTAGGAGCTCTGCCAGGCGCTATTCCTCCGCTATTAGGATGTGTAGCTGCGACTTCTGGTTTCGGCGAAATTAAATTTGCTGCCTGGCTTATGTTTGCTGTACAGTTTATGTGGCAGTTCCCTCATTTTTGGGCAATAGCCTGGGTGCTTGATGACGACTATAAAAAAGCCGGATTCCGCATGCTGCCTTCCTTAGGGGGAAGAAACAAAAGCAGTGCCTTTCAGGTGCTGGTTTATACCTTATTTTTACTTCCAATCAGTTTATTTCCTGTATTCTTCGGCATGTCAGGCATTGTTTCTGCGTTTGTAATATCCGCCTGCGGCGGACTTTTTGCTTACCAGGCATACATATTATTTAAAGAATGTACAGTTGAAGCCGCACGCCGATTAATGTTCGGCTCGTTTATTTATCTGCCGGTTGTTCAGCTGGCAGTGATGATCGGGAAATAAAAATAATTTCATTCTGATTTTTCAAATGAAATTTAAAATAGATTAAACAAAAATGGATACAGTATTAACTTTAAGCGAAAAACGCATCACCCGGGAAAAGGTTGGAAAACCTCTCTTGTGGCTTGGCATGGTGAGCATGGTGATGGTGTTTGCCGGGTTAACGAGCGCTTATGTGGTACGCCAGGAAAAAGGCGACTGGTTAAAATTTGATTTGCCGCAACTGTTTTATGTAAGCACCGCTGTTATTATGATCAGCAGTGTAACAATGAATTGGGCTCTAGCTGCAGCTAAAAAAAATGATCTTAAAAATTTAAAAATTGCAGTATCAATAACATTGATGCTCGGCCTTATTTTTATAATCTGCCAGTTTAATGCCTGGAGCGTGCTTTATAATCAAAAAATAGTATTTGCCGGCAAGTACAGTAATGCTTCCGGATCTTTTTTATATATTTTAACCGGTCTGCACATGCTCCATTTAGCAGGCGGTATAATGGCTTTAGGAGTTGTCTGGATTAAATCATTAGGAGAAAAATACAATTCAGAAAATCTTTATGGAATAAAGCTTTGCGCAATTTTCTGGCACTTTTTAGATTTGCTTTGGATATATTTGTTTTTATTTTTGTTATTTGTCCGCTGAAAATTCCAGCGAAATTTGCATATTAGCACCCGAAAATTAATTTTTAATTTATAATCAGTAAAAAAATATGGCAGGTCACGCAGTCGCAGAATCGGATTCAGAATCAGCTTGGAGTGGTGGTAAATCACCATTTGGCGTTAGTTACGGAAAATTATACATGTGGTTTTTCCTGGTTTCTGATGCATTAACATTTTCAGGATTATTATGTGCGTATGGCTTCATGCGTCACAAACATCCCGAAGTATGGCCCATTCCGGGAGATGTGTTTACTCACTTTCCTTTTTATTCAGGCCATATTCCTTTGGCGTATGTTGGTTTGATGACGCTAATCCTAATCATGAGCTCTGTTACTATGGTATTAGCTGTAGAAGCAGGTCATCGCAATGATAAAAAGAAAGTAACAATATGGCTGCTTCTTACTATTATCGGCGGTGCAATGTTTGTTGGCTCACAGGCTTGGGAGTGGTATCATTTTATTGTGGGTACTCATCATGGTGCTTTACGCAGTGTGTTTGAAAACGGACAGTGGATTGAAAAAACAGTTTACGGTGCTAACATGACAGTGAATGAATACGGTCTTCCTGTTTTCGCCAACTTCTTTTTCTTCATTACAGGATTCCACGGATTCCATGTTTTCAGCGGGGTAATTATTAACATAGTTATTTTCACCAATGTGGTAAAAGGAACTTACGAAAGACGAGGACATTATGAAATGGTTGAAAAAACCGGATTATACTGGCACTTTGTGGATTTAGTCTGGGTATTTGTATTTACATTTTTCTATTTGTTATAACAGCAGAGTTGTTTCAGTATTTCGTTTAGGATTTAAAATTTATTCATTTTAATATTATTTTATTATGTCAGAATTTCACGATAATTATCCACAGTATGAGTTAATGGCTCAACACAGTGAGGAAGAAGGAAAAACTATTCGTAAGAAGTTATGGTCTGTTTTCTGGATTATGCTCTCAGTTACAATTGTTGAGCTTATCATAGGTTCATTTGCAATGCAAATGGGCTTATTAGAATCCGACAGAACATCCTCTATTCTATTAAAATTTATTTTTATCGGCTTAACAGTTTTAAAAGCATTTTTTATTGTATTCAGCTTTATGCACCTGGGGCACGAAAAGAAAGTAATGAAATGGAGCATTCTTGGCCCTTACATGCTGTTTATAGTTTACCTGATATGCATTATTGTGGCCGAAGCAAACTATTGTAAAGTACATAAAAACAAAATGGACGACCTGATCTCAAAACAAAAAATAGAACTTAACAAAAACGCTGCATCAGGTAAGGTTGAAGAGCCGGAACCGGCTGAAGATGGCGAAAAATAATGATGCGTGCCCTGCATTCACATGCGCAGAATAGTATCTAAAAATAATTAATCAAAATAGATTTATGGCTCCGTATCATGCGGAGCCATTTTTTTTTATCATAATACGTTTTAACACCTTTTTATTTTGAAAAACAAAATCATTATCCTGCTTTTTCTCTTATCATTTCCTTCTGTATTTTATGTAATTCTTACAACCGGCAAACACAATTTTATACATCTGCCTTTCTACGGTGAAAAGCTCGCCCCAGCTAAAGGCAAAGACACGATTTATTATACTGTTCCTCCTTTCAGCTTTGTTAACCAGGATGGAAATAACATCACTGATAAAACCTATGATGGAAAAATTTATGTTGCCGATTATTTTTATACTGAGAACAAATCTATCTGTCCCAGAATGGCAGCTGAACTGCTTCGTGTTCAGGACAAATTCGCTTATACAAATGGAACCGTGCAGCTCTTATCACTTACCTCAAAACCCGAAAATGATTCGGTACCGGTACTAAAAAGATACGCAGATATGGTTCACGCAGATACTAAAACATGGACTTTTGTTACCGGCGATAAAAAGCAATTAGTCGATTTAGCCCAGAATGGTTATTTACTCCCGCTATTCAAAGAACAAGGGACTTCAGCTGATTTAATGGGCAGTGATTTTTTTATTTTAGTTGATAAAGAAAAACATATCCGCGGTATTTATCACGGAACAAATATTAAAGAAGTAAACAATTTATTGGATGATATAAAAGTGTTGATTGCAGAATATTATATCAAAGAAACTAAAAACAAGAAGAGCCCCAGTTTGTAGGAAAAATAGTAGAACTCTTATCACATGAGCTGAACAAATTTTCAGAGCTGATAGTTTTTTACAAAAAACATTTTAAAAAACATTTTAAAAAATATATACAATGAATGATAAGCAGGTTTTCAGGTTAGTAACGGCTGTTTCGCTGGTAGTATTTACAGCAGTAATAATACTAAATAAAAAAATACTGCCCGTGCCGGATATCATTCCTGCCTTCGTTTACAAACTGCCTAAGCTGAATGCCATGATCAATGGGGCCTGCACGCTTTTGCTTTTATTATCGCTTTACATGATTAAGGAAAAAAACATTCCGGTTCATAAAAAACTAAATGTCATTACATTTTGTCTGTCCGCTGTATTTCTTTTGTCTTATATCACTTTTCATTGGTTAGTACAGGAAACTATTTTCCCTAAAGATTCCCCCCTTCGTGCGCCTTATCTTGTTCTGCTTATCAGTCATATTATTCTGGCGGCAGCCGTACTCCCTTTAATTTTATTGTCTTTTTATTACGGACTGAAATCCCAGCTTCCCGATGGTGAAATGTATAAGATGAAACATAAAAAATTAGTACGCTGGAGTTTCCCGATATGGCTGTATGTTACCATTACCGGTGTGGCTGTATATTTGATGATTTCACCGTATTATTTATTTTAATTTTGTAACTTTAATGCAGTAAATTTTTCTAATGTATCAGTTTTATCAGAGATGAAAAACAAAAAAAAATTGGCATTTTTAATTCTCATGTTTTTTCTGCTCATCAGCAGTGCAACCACATTTGCGCAATGTGCTATGTGTAAAACTACAGTTGAAAGCGACTTGTCAAGCGGAGGTTCAATTGCAAAAGGACTGAATACAGGGATACTTTATTTAATGGCAATTCCTTATCTCATTTTAATGACCGGCGCTTATTTCTTTTTTAAAAAGCCTGTAGATGCTAAAATAAAAATTTGGCGCAAAAAATACTTTCCGCCAAGGCATTGAATAAAAAACGAAGAATGAATGAAATGGATTATTAAAGCACCACTCTCACCGCCTGAAAAAATTTCTTTCTAAAAGAAAACCTCCTTTAATAAATAAAATAAATCTTCCTTATGATTTCAATTAAAACTTTTGTTTTCGGTCCTTTTCAGGAAAACACATATCTCCTTTTTGATGAAACAAAAGAGTGTGTTATTATTGACCCAGGCTGTTATGATAGCCGTGAACGATCTGAATTAGCAGGCTTTATAGAAGACAATAAATTAAAACCTGTAAAATTAATAAATACGCACTGCCATCTTGATCACATATTCGGCAACGGATTTGTTTCAGATAAATATAATTTGAAACTCGAAATAAATAAACTCGATCAGCCCGTTCTTGATGCTTACATGAGCACAGCAGCCATGTACAGCTTAAATGCCGAACCGTCTCCTGAGCCCTCTGTTTATTTAATTGAAGGCGATAAAATCACTTTTGGAAATGAAGTGTTAGAGATACTTTTAACCCCCGGGCATTCTCCCGGAAGTATCACATTTTATAGCCGCGGACAGCAGTTAATGATTGCCGGTGATGTTTTATTTCAGGGAAGCATCGGGCGGAGCGATCTGCCCGGCGGCGATTTTAAAACTCTCATCAGCAGCATTAAAAATAAATTATTTCCTTTAGGAGATAGTTATAAAGTTTACAGCGGGCACGGACCATCTACCACCATCGGTTTTGAGCGGAAGAATAATCCTTTTTTAGTTTAAATTTCAATTTATCAATTTGTAATTCCGTAAAAATGAAATTAGCTCTAGGAAAATATCAGCATTACAAGGGCGGAAACTACGAAGTAATAGGTATCGCAAAACACAGTGAAACCCTTGAAGAGATGGTTGTATATAAAGCGCTTTATCAGCCAGAAGGAGAAAATTTATGGGTGAGGCCTTTGAAAATGTTTACTGAAAATATTATTTCGGAAGGAAAAGAAATGCCCCGTTTTAAATTTCAAGGCGCTTAGTGTTTATTTGAATTCGATTTTTTTTTCAGCAGCTCTATTAACTCACTTACCTTCGGATTATTTTTTTCAAATTTTTCAGAATTCAGCTTCGAAGAATTTACAATTATACCCGCAGTCCTCACAGCACGTGCTTCAGCAATCAATTCATCCTGCACATAAACCGGAACTTTTGCATCTTCGATCTTGGCAATTTTTAAATCATGAATTAAATTTTCAATCTGTTCTTTTGATTCAAGCAGCTCCTGCCCTACTTCTTTATATTGTTTAATGATGACTTCAAATGATCGGAGCGAAGAACTGTATTCTGATACCAGCTGAGATTGTTCGCGCGTTAATGTATCGTGTTTATTGTACTCGGTAACAAAAGCAATGTTACTATTTAATGCGGCCGTGTACTGCCTTATTTTGGCCGTATCTACCGATTTATAGTTAATCTGTGAGCTGTCGATAATTACCAATACACTTTCGAGCTGTTTTACTTCTTTTAAATATTTATCAGAAGTACTGCAGGCCGTGAAAAAAAACACTGCCCACAAAAATATAAAAGCCGGGTTGAAAATTATTTTATTCATGAATGGATAAACAGCGGATTACATTTTTTTCCATGATAAATGATGAACACTAATAAGTGTCTGCCTATAGACTCGGGCAAATGAAAAAACAAAAAAAGACTTGACACGAATTGCACGAATTAAAGACATTTTAGATTTAAAATTAGTGAAATTCGTGTCCATTCTCAGACATTATGGACAGACATTAATTAATCAAACTAAAGCCGGTATAAGGCTGCAAAGCTTTCGGAATTTTAATTCCTTCAGTAGTTTGATTATTTTCCAGTAATGATGCTACAATACGGGGCAGTGCTAAAGCACTTCCGTTCAATGTATGCGCCAGCTGTGTTTTAGCATCGCCTTCTTTAAAACGCAATTTCAAGCGGTTGCTCTGAAATGTTTCGAAGTTAGATACAGAGCTTACTTCCAGCCATTTTTCCTGTGCAGCAGAAAATGTTTCAAAATCGTATGTTAAGGCAGATGCAAAACTCATATCACCTCCGCAAAGTTTAAGTGTGCGGAAAGGCAGTTCCAGGCTCCGAAGCAGGCCTGCAACATATTCCCGCATCTGCTCCAATGTTTCGTATGATTTATCAGGATGTGCAATCTGTACTATCTCAACTTTATCAAACTGATGAAGACGGTTCAAGCCACGTACATCTTTACCGTAACTGCCCGCTTCTCTGCGAAAGCAGGGAGTGTAGCCGCACATTTTTATAGGGAGCTGCTCTGTTTTTACAATCACATCGCGGTAGATATTTGTGATAGGAACTTCGGCAGTTGGTATCAAATATAAATTATCGATTGTTGAATGGTACATCTGTCCTTCCTTATCGGGAAGCTGGCCGGTACCATAGCCCGAAGCCTCATTCACCATAATCGGCGGCTGAATTTCCAAATATCCTTCTGCTGTTGCTTTGTCCAAAAAGAAATTTATTAAAGCGCGCTGTAAACGGGCTGCTTTCCCCTTGTACACTGGGAATCCAGCACCTGTAAGTTTCACCCCCAATTCAAAATCAATTAAATCATATTGTTCAGCAAGCTCCCAGTGCGGTTTTGCGCCGGCATACAATTTGGGAATCTCCCCCTCCTGAAATACATTTTCATTATCAGCAGGAGTTTTTCCTTTCGGTACTTTTACACTCGGGGTATTGGGTACTAATATTAATAAATTATGCTGCTGTTCTTCTAACGATTTCAACGCTTCAGCAAGCTTTCCAGAGCTTTCTTTTACAGCAGTGCTTTTATTTTTCAAATCATCAGCCTCAGCTTTTTTGCCCTCTTTGTATAAATCGCCGACCTGCTTTGCAATTGTATTTGCTTCATTCAACAATGAATCCAATTCATTTTGGGTGCGCCTGCGTTCATTATCTAGCTCAAGAACCTGTTCAAGAATAATTTTCGCATCAAAATTTTTAATAGCCAGACGAGCAATGGCTTCGTCTTTTTTCTCGCGGATGTAATGTAGCTGGAGCATAAAATATTTATTGTATTAGATTTATTAATTTAACCATTTGAAAATATATCAATTTGAAAATTACATGAAGCATCTTCAAATTCGAGGATTTTAAAATCAGATTTACAGTGTTTTCATCTTAAATTGTATGTGATTTTTATTTCTGCAAATCTACAAAATCAATAGTTTGAAAAATAAAAAATCTCCCAAACTTCTGTTGAAGTTCAGGAGATTTTATCAAAATGTTTAATTCGCCTTACGCCTGAGCTTGAGCAGGAAAAGGAATAACAGAAACATAAGACTTGTCGTCACGTTTCTTTTTAAATTCCACCATTCCGTCAACTAACGCAAATAAAGTATGGTCTTTGCCCATACCCATGTTTGCGCCTGGTCTGTGTTTTGTGCCTCTTTGACGGATAACGATATTTCCTGCAACAGCCGGCTGTCCACCGTAAATTTTAACGCCTAAACGTTTAGAATGTGATTCCCTGCCGTTGTTCGTACTTCCGGCTCCTTTTTTATGTGCCATTGTTTTATAGAATTAAAAATTATGAATCAAGAATTGAAACCAATCAATTCAAATTATTTTGCTGCTTTTTTAGGAGCCGCTTTTTTTGCAGGAGCCTTTTTTACAGGAGCCTCTTTTTCCGCTGTTTTTTTAGCTGCTGCTTTTTTAGGTGCTTTCACTTCAGCTTCAACTGTTTCAACAGTCGCTGCAGGCTTGGCTTTAGGTGCCTTTTTTTCAAGAACAACCTCTTCGGTCAATGTTTCGCCTTTACCCAAAATTCCCTGAATAAGGATTTGAGATAATTGCTGACGGTGCCCATTTGATTTTTGGTAGCCTTTTCTGCGTTTTTTCTTAAACACGATGACTTTGTCACCTTTTAGATGGGAAAGTACTGTTGCAGCTACTTTTGCACCATCTACTGAAGGAGTTCCTATTTGAACTTTGCCGTCATTGTCAATCAACAAAACCTTGTTGAACTCTAATTTGGCCCCTTCGTTAGCTTCTAGGCGGTTCACATAGACTTTCGTCCCGCGTGTTACCTTAAATTGCTGCCCGGCTATTTCTACGATTGCGTACATTTTTTAGGGATTTATTTGTTAATACTACCCAAGAGGATTCTTTCTTGGGGGCACAAAATTAAGAAAATATTTTAGTCTGGCAAAGGTTTTGGGCTTTTTTTCTTATTCACAAGGTAAACACCCATTAAAATTAAGCCGATCCATGCAAAATGCATAAGCTGTACCGATTCATTATCAAAAAGCCCCCAGCCCATCGCTACTATTGGTATTAAGTAAGTAACTGAGGAAGCAAAAACTGCGCTAGTGTTCCTGATTAGTACATTGAAAATAATTACTGAAAGTGCGGTACCGAATACGCCCAGCAGAATTACAAACCCCAGACTTTTCATCGCCAGCGGATTTGTTGCTAGCCTGTAAGTGAAATCTGTAGTAAATAAATAAGCACCCGCAACCGGACCAATAAACAGCATTGCCCACACAGTGGCCGTTGTAGAGTTAACATCATCCAAATGTTTCTTAATAATATTCACGCTCAAAGCATAACAGATAGTTGCAAGCACTACGTAAAAAACAAAAAGCAGGTTATTATCCATATTATCTTTTTTGCCGACAAGCAGCAAGCCAATTGCACCAATAAAACCAATACTGATACCTATTGCATTTATCCAGTGTGTTTTTGCTTTAAAAAGCAGAACCCCTGCCAGCAGTGTAAATAAAGGTGTTAAGGAATTAAGCGCGCCTGCAATCGAACTGCTGATACCTGTTTCTGCATTTGTAAATAAAAATGCGGGAATAAGATTTCCTAACACACCCATGCCCAAAAACCCTTTCCAATGTTTTAATAAAGGTCTTTTGACGTGTTTATAAACTAGGGGAGATAAAAATAAAAAAGCAAAAAATATCCTCATTGCCGCAACCTGCCCGCTTGAAAATACCTCCATGCCCCTTTTCATCAATATAAACGAACTGCCCCACACAAGAGCCAGCAGAATAAGGATAAACCAATTAATAAATTTAGTGTTCATTTTAAATTTGAAAGGACAAAGATATATTTTAAATAGGATTTAAAATTCTAAAAACTAAATTCCAAATCCTAAATTCCTAACTTCGCACATCATTTTTAACTTTTTTATTATGGAACTGAAACCCGAGATAATTGAACGAATAAAATTACTAGATGAAAAATACCAGGCTATGGGTCAGAGTCTTTCTTCCTATCTCGACGGCCTGCTTTATGCGGATTATTTAACATATTGGGATTACATCCATCTGGATACACTGCTGAGCCTGCAAACGCCGAAAACCAACATTCCTGATGAAAATATTTTTATAATGTATCATCAAATTACAGAACTGTATTTTAAACTTTGTTTACATGAATACAACCAGCTTGCAGAAAAAGAAAATTTAGATGTAGCATTTTTCATTGAGCGTGTAACCCGCATCAACCGCTATTTCGAAGCGCTTATCACTTCCTTTGATATAATGGTTGACGGAATGGATCCAAAACAGTTTTTAAAATTCAGAATGAGTTTATTACCTGCAAGCGGATTTCAATCCGGGCAGTATCGTAAAATAGAAATCTGTTCTACATCGTTTAAAAACCTCATCGCAAAGGATGTCCGCGGTAATTTTTCGGATGATGTAAATGATGAACAAATAGAAAAAATGTACGAACACCTTTACTGGAAAGCTGGTGCAACTGAGCTTTCTTCAGGTAAAAAAACATTAACACTTGTTCAGTTCGAAGAAAAATATGCCTCAGAATTTATGAAGCTGGCAAAAAAATTCAAACACAAAAATTTATGGGCATTATACAAATCACTTTCTATTACTGATCAAAAAAACGAGCACTTAAAATTGGCATTTCGTCAGTTAGATGTGGACGTAAATATAAACTGGCCGCTGTCCCATTACAAAACGGCTGTCCGATATTTACAGGGAGATCCTGAAGACATCGCTGCTACAGGCGGTACCAACTGGCAGAAATATCTGCCTCCCCGTTTCCAAAAACGTATTTTTTATCCTGAACTGTGGAGTACCGAAGAACTAAATGATTGGGGGAAAGCCTGGGTAAAAAATGTGGTATTTAAAAATGTCTCCTGACATTGCCAGGCAAAAAATTGATTCAGCATTTCGGAATATATTTGAAAGCTTCTGAAATAATAGTATTGAAAGGAATAATAAAAAAATCAATTACAACTCCTCTGTTTTACTGATTATAGGGAGGTTTTATTGTCTTTTTTATTCATTACATCAGTTTGTCTACGAATCGATTCGTCGTGTATCAAATGATACAGTCCTTTTAAAAATTCTTGCGGCAGACCGAGCTGGTTACCATTCAAAACACTTGAATCAATCAGCTTTTTCCAATGAGCAGCCTGCAAAATAGTAATATTATTATCACGTTTATATTCGCCTATTTGTTTAGAAACCGCCATGCGCTTAGCAAGCACCTCTAATAAGTCATTGTCTAATTTATGAATAACGGAACGCAATTCATCAAGTTTTGATTGCAGCTCAATGCTTGCAACAGAAGCTGAACGTATGCTCAAATCATCAATAATTTCTTTTAGTTCGGCAGGAGTAACTTGTTGCTTTGCATCACTCCATGCCGATTTGGGATTAATGTGTGTTTCAATCATCAAACCATCCATATCCAAATCCATCGCTTTTTGAGCAAGATATGGAATCAATTCAGGTGTTCCTCCTATATGTGAAGGATCATTAATAACAGGCAATTCAGGGCAGGCCGTTTTTAATTCTATAGCCATCTCCCATCTTGGCGAGTTTCTGAAAGGTCCGTTATCATACGAATGAAACCCGCGGTGTATAGCTCCAATTTTTTTTATCCCCGCATTATTGATGCGTTCCAATGCTCCTGCCCATAATTGTAAATCGGGATAAATTGGATTTTTTACAAATACCGGAATATCCACGCCTTTCAAAACATCCGCAATTTCCTGAACCGAAAAAGGATTCACCGTCGTACGGGCCCCTATCCATAGTATGTCAATCCCATGTTTTAAACACTTTTCTACATGCTCTGCATTTGCTACCTCAGTTGCCGTCAGCAATCCCGTTTCTTTTTTCACCTGTTTCATCCAGTTCAAACCAATGTCGCCAATACCTTCAAAAGTATTGGGACGGGTTCTTGGTTTCCAGATGCCCGCTCTGAAAATACTATTCGGATAAAAAGCCGCTATTTGTTTCGCAGTACTAATAATCTGCACTTCGCTCTCTGCACTGCATGGGCCTGCAATAAGCAAAGGTTTAGAATAATTTACAGCCCAATTTTTTAAAGGGCTTATGTCAAGTTCAAGCTTCAATTTTGTTTTGTTAATTTGTTAATTCAAAAATTAAATATTCTATTTTCTGATAGGAATATTTTAAATTGGGTTAATACTTTCGGGCTGTTAAATTAAAGATTATTGAGAAGAGAATGCAATTATATTTTCATTGATACAAAAAAATTAAATTCTTTGTCTAAATGGCAATGGCCTGAACTAAAAAGAAATTAGTTTAAGTCCCTAACATTATTCATAAGCATTCCTTTCAATCCATTACTGGAGTAATAGCTAAAATTCTTTTTCAAAACATTTTTCAACCAGCAGGAATTATTTGTAATTTTGTACAACCTTCAAATTCCTCTGGTTAGGGAACAATCAATAAATTAATTTTATGTCAGGAGCTGCCAAATACATTTTTGTTACTGGAGGAGTAACTTCATCATTAGGGAAGGGCATTCTCGCTGCTTCCTTAGCCAAGTTGCTGCAGGCAAGAGGTTATACAGTTACTATTCAAAAACTCGATCCGTATATTAATGTTGATCCAGGAACACTTAATCCTTATGAACACGGTGAATGCTTCGTTACAGACGACGGCGCCGAAACAGATTTAGATTTAGGACATTATGAGAGGTTTTTGAATATCCCAACTTCTCAGGCTAATAATGTTACTACAGGACGCATCTATCAATCAGTGATTGAAAAAGAAAGGCGAGGCGATTTTCTTGGAAAAACTGTTCAGGTAATCCCCCATATTACGGATGAAATAAAAAACCGAATTAAACTGCTTGGCAAAACTGGTAACTATCAATTTGTAATTACAGAAATAGGCGGTACTGTGGGTGATATTGAATCATTGCCTTATATTGAAGCTGTAAGACAATTAAAATGGGAATTGGGCAGCGATGCAATGGTTATACATCTGACATTGATTCCTTACTTATCAACTACCGGTGAACTTAAAACAAAACCTACTCAGCACTCTGTAAAATTATTATTGGAATATGGTGTTCAGCCTGACGTTTTGGTTTGCAGAACTGAGCATGCACTCAACAGAGATATAAAAAACAAAATCGCATTATTCTGTAACGTAGCACCTAATGCAGTTATAGAAGCGCGGGATGCAGGCACAATTTACGAAGTGCCGTTATTGATGGAAGAAGAGCAGCTGGATGTGGTCGTTTTGAATCACATGAAAATGACTGTTTCAGAAAGCACTGATCTCCTGAAATGGAAAGAATTTTTACACAAATTCAAACATCCTAAACAGGAAGTGAAAATCGGTCTTGTCGGGAAATATGTTGAACTAAAAGAAGCATACAAATCTATATCTGAATCATTCATTCATGCTGGTGCTGCAAATGACTGCAAAGTATCAATTGAGTGGATTCACTCCGAAAGCATTACAGACGAAAATGCAAATGAAAAATTTAAAAACTTAAAAGGTATATTAGTTGCGCCTGGTTTTGGCCAGCGCGGTATTGAAGGCAAAATCAGTGCAATTAAATATGCACGTGAAAATCAAATTCCTTTCCTGGGTGTATGTTTAGGAATGCAATGTGCAGTGATTGAATTTGCTCGTAATGTATTAGGATTAAAGGATGCCGATTCAACTGAAATGAATTCATTAACAGCTTACCCGGTAATTGATTTGCTTGAAGCACAAAAGAAAATCACCAATAAAGGCGGCACTATGCGTTTAGGGTCATATCCCTGTAATATTTCGGAAAGTACCAAAGCTTGGGAAATATATAAAACCAATAAAATTAATGAACGACACCGTCATCGTTATGAATTTAATAACGAATATTTAGCTGCTTTTGAAAAAGCAGGTATGACGGCCTCTGGAATCAATCCTGAAGGAGGACTGGTAGAAATAATTGAAATTAAGGATCACCCTTGGTTTGTCGGCGTACAATTCCACCCCGAATATAAAAGCACTGTTGCTAATCCCCACCCGCTGTTTGTTAATTTTGTAAAAGCAGCTATTGAAATTGGTAAACTGGTGCACTAATTTTTTTTATAAATAAATCCTAAGACCTGTTTTCATTTTTTATTACTACCAATAAGCATTGCCTAAAACAAAAAGGTCCCACAAAATAATTGTAGGACCTTTTTTTATTTTAAATGAAACAAGATTTTATTTTTTTCCTAAACCTGTCGGGCTTCCAACACGGGTCATTGCACAACGGAATCCAATCCAAGCTGTTGACTGGCGTTGATCAAGGAAACGTCTAGTTCCAGGTACCATCCAATATGCACGGTCTTTCCAAGAACCACCTTTATAAACACGGGCTTTATCATTAATTAACGAAGTTTTCTTATATTCATACATGTTCTCGCTTTCCGCTTTATCCGAATTAGGATCGTAAGGTTCACTATTTAGAACACCAGTTAAACTTGACGCCTGTGATTGATTATCTCCATCAAAAGCATTAATATTATCAGCATACTTATAATTTCTTCTTTCATCAAGGTTGTCGTTTGGAACAGCGATACTCACATCTCTCCAACGAACCATTCCTGGTATATCCACTATATTACTATCCTTATCATAATGGACAGTATCACTAATCATAATACCATCAACGTCCCGTTTCTGCGTTTTGAAAACATTACCTCTGAAAGGACGGAAATCTGATTTATCCTCTGCTGAAAGAGGGCGGTAAACGTCCATTACCCATTCGCTCACATTACCAGCCATATTGTACAAACCGTAATCATTAGGCCAATAAGAATATACAGGTGTAGTGACATCACCCGCATCATTAAGCTGACCTGCATTACCCATCATATCACCGTTACTGCGTTGATAGTTAGCCATCATCTGACCTAAAAACTTTTCGTTTGGATTACGCGTTCCATGACCGTTCCAAGGATATAATCTTCTGTCTGTAATACGCTCTCCAATAGTATTGCCAATTAAACCATAGGCAGCAAATTCCCATTCAGCTTCGGTTGGAAGCCTATATCTTGGCAAGAATATTCCATCTTCCATTCTTACTAAACGATCGCCCCCATCAGGACTCATATTGTGAAGGGGCGTAACAACTGTTCCCTGCCATTTACCTGCTAGATACTGATCTGTATTAAAATAGTCCGTTTCTGTTGGTGTAGGGGTATGGTTCAAAATACCTTCACGAATTAAAATAAATTCGTTTACACGATCTGTACGCCAAGCACAAAAATCAGATGCCTGAAGCCAATTAATACCTACTACCGGATAATCCCTGTAAGCAGGATGACGCAGATAATATTCAACATAAGGCTCATTGAAAGCTAAACGGTCACGCCATACCAAAGTATCAGGCATTGCCTTTTTTAATACATCATAAAAATTGGTTCCAAATACCCTGCTTGTCCAATAAATGTATTCCAAATAATCTAAATTACGAACCTCAGTTTGATCCATATAAAAGGATGAAACAGTAACCCTTCTAGGTATATTATTCCATTCATATGTTACATCTTGTTCCGCTCGTCCCATAGTAAAAGTACCACCCTGCACCAATACAAGACCGGGACCAGTTTCCTGCTCTTCATAAGGAACAACTTCGAAACCTCCGTTTTTAGGATTATTATATTCCCAAGCGGTAACAGGCGATCTCTCTTTGGCGCAAGATCCAAGGATCAGAATTACCGAAAATAAGATGATTTTGCTTGATAGGTTTTTCATTGCTTTGGTTTTGGTTAATTAAATAGTAAGTATTTAAATTATTTACGAATTAAAAATTTAAATCTTGAGTTTCATTAAAAACACAATTCACATTTTTTTTATTCGCATCTGTACTTATCATTTTAATTTTTTTTATGTTGTATTATATATATAACTGTATAATGGCTAAAAAATTGTATTCCGATTTAATTTTTAGAATGAAGGGCAACTAACCAACCTGAATTTTTTCTTTTTTGGCTTACACTCAAATTGTAAAGAAAATGAAAGTTCGTGGGAACCAGCGGTTGTATTTGTCAATTTAGAAATTGTAACGTCATAGCTGTATCCAACTTTAAAGAAATGCTGCTGAAAGCCTATTACCGCAATAAAAGAATCTTGGTTACGATACCACAAACCCGCAACAATAGACCCTCTAGTAACATACATTCCTAAATTAAGCTGCTGGAAATTTTGCTGCTTTTGATATAAAACATTAGGAGAAATAAATGTTTGAGTTCCCTTATCCCCGATAGGTAGAGCCGCTCCGGCATGTCCTGTCAGTTTCATCGGCAGTTTACTTACTCCAAGCAACCCTTCATCAGGCTCTGTCAAATGCTGTGCCGCAAAACCGAAAAAATATCTTTTGCTATAACCTAAAATGCCTGCAGAGAAATCAACATTTGATTTATTCTGCAGCCTCTGCTGTTCATTGGTATTATAAACAAATCCTCTCCGTGGATCAATCATATCGCCGAATGTAAGTTTCGACCAATCAATACTTTTTTGAAAATAGGTTGCCTGAACCCCAAATTTTAATGAAAACTCACGTGTAACATTTAACAAGTATGAATATATTCCGCTGACATTAGTTGTTGTAAGCGTTCCCTGACCAGCTTTATCATTGGTTACAAGCAAACCTAAACCACCGCCTATAGCATCAATATGCTGGTCGTAGGATGCAGAATAAGTAACGTAAGTCCCTGAAATACCAGGCCATTGGTTACGATAATTTAAATTAACTCGAGGACATCTTGCTGTTCCAGCGAGTGCAGGATTAAGATAAAGAGGATTAGCATAAAACTGAGTGAATTCAGGGTCTTGGGCAAATAAATTTCCGCTGTAAGCGAATAAAAATAGTATGGATGGAATTAAAGTAATTCGTTTTAGCATAATGGAGAAATTTATAATGTGGGACAATTATACATAAAAAATCTTTAAAAGTTACGATTAACAAAAATTAATGCCGTAAATAAAAAAACTCATGGTGCAATATTCGGATAAAATTATCGTTATTCAAACAATTTTCCAAACTTTTAACAAACAAATTTATGTAAAAAAAATATTACTCGCAAAACAAATTCTTTTTTTATTTAAATTTGACTTTTTATGGAATAATTTTATGGTGATACGAATTTCATTATGTTTGATTTTATTGCTTCCTATTTTTGTTTCTGGGCAGCCTAAATCAATCAATTACAATAATTCGGGCAGTACTAAAATTGTTTGGCAGCATCCCGCTTCAATAAAAATTTCAGATTCTGAAACACAACGTTTTTTATCCTTTACAGGAGCGCAATATGCTTTTGAAGATGATTTTTTACCGCGTTGCAGCCAAAAAATATCCCTTGCCGGAAATGAGCAAGATTTTTCTTCTTTAATCATTAATCCTTCATTTGAGGTTCTTTCTGAGGCAGAAGCTGCTTTGATAAAAAACTCTTCTAAAATCGGCATCCAAATACAAACAACTTCCAATGTGCTCAAGGTGAAAAAGAAATCTTATGGTGTTGTTTCTTTTATTCCCATCAGAAAAAACCCCAATACCGGCAAATTCGAGAAACTTGTTTCATTTGATTTATTAAATACTCCCGGCACTTCATTTAAATCGGGAACCCGCTCGGTTCACACATACGCGCCTAACTCTGTTTTGCAAAACGGCACGTGGTATAAAATTGCTGTTTATTCCAACGGTATTTACAAATTATCATATTCTTTTTTAAAAAATTTAGGAATTAATATGGCCTTGGTTAATCCGCAGAACATAAGAGTGTATGGCAACGGCGGAGGAATGCTTCCAGAATTAAATTCCACACCGCGCCCCGATGATTTAGTTGAAAATGCAATTTATTTTCAGGACAACAATGGCAACGGCATTTTTGATGGTGATGACTATTTATTATTTTATGGGAAAGGCACTAATACATGGTCATACAACAGTTCATCCTGTCCTAAATTTTCACATGCAATACATTTGTATTCCGATTCGGCTTATTATTTTATTAACACCGACTTAGGTCCCGGCAAACGTATCCAGTCTCAGGCATCCTCTGCACTACCTGTTACAAATTCGGTTTCAAGTTTTGATGATTATTCCTTTCATGAAAATGAGAATGTAAATTTTATTAAATCAGGAAGAGCCTGGTTTGGCGAGTATTTTGAAAACACAACCTCCTTTAATTTTTCTTTTTCATTTCCCAATATTGACACCTCTCATGCGACAGTAAAAACAAACATAGCCTCGCGTTATTTAACCGCTGGAAATGCTTTGTATTCAGTAAGCAGCCAGTCTGGGAGCACTTCAATTTCAATTCCGAGCGTGTCAGGAAGCGAGTATGATGCTTATGCTAATATAGTTTCTGCTTGTTATTCATTTCTTCCCACCAGCCCTGTAATAACAGTAAATGTAACCAAACAAACTACTGATGCAGTTGCATGGCTTGATTACATTGAGGTAAATGCCAGGCGGCAGCTTATAATGGCCGGCACTCAGATGGCATTCAGGGATGCGCAATCTGTGGGGGCAGGAAAGACAGCACAGTATAATGTAACAAGCACAGTGCCTATCCAAATATGGGACATTACAGATATTTCTAATGTAAAGCTTCAAACGCTTGTAAGCCCATTGCCTTCAGCGTATCAATTTACACTGCCTTCAGATTCGTTAAAACAATTTATTGCATTTACCGGTTCCGCTTTCAACACCCCTTATTCATCTGGCATTATTGTGAACCAAAACCTGCACTCTCTATCAAATAAGGATTTAATTATAATTGCACATCCTGATTTTCTGCAGCAAGCAAATCAGCTGGCTGCCCATCATCAAAGCCATGATAACCTTTCAACGATTGTTGTAACGCCACAGCAGATTTACAATGAGTTTTCATCAGGTGAGCAGGATATCTCAGCTATCCGCGACTTTGTAAAAATGTTTTATGATAAGGCTTCCGGCCCTGCTGACATGCCGAAATACTTATTACTATTCGGTGATGGTTCCTACGATAATAAAAAACGTTTTAACAGCAACACTAATTTTATCCCTACGTACCAATCGTATAATTCAACAATTGTGACTTCTTCATACGTATCTGATGATTTTTACGGTCTGCTGGATGACGGTGAAGGTTTATGGATTAATGATGCTGTAGATATTGGTATCGGGCGTTTTCCAGTTGATACAAAAGCTGATGCACAAGCAGCTGTCAACAAAATTATAAATTATACAAGGACAGGAGTTCCTGTTTCTGGAAATTCTTCAAATAGCTGTTCCAATAAGGCTTCCGGCACCCCCTTTGGAGACTGGCGAAATATGATTTGTTTTATAGGGGATGACGAAGACGGCGACATACATGTTTCACAGGCTAATCAGGAAGCAACTATGGTTGACACCACCTATAATAATCTCAACATTGACAAGATATATTTAGATGCATTTCAACAGGAAGCTACTCCCGGCGGTGACCGTTATCCAGGAGTTACAGATGCCATCAATAATCGTGTTCAACAAGGAGCTTTAATTATAAATTATACCGGACACGGCGGTGTATTCGGTTTTGCACACGAACGCATTATAGAAGTAGCGGGCATTAATAAATGGAATAATGCAGACAAATTATTTCTGCTGTTTACTGCTACCTGTGAGTTCAGCAGATTCGACGATCCAGAGCAGGTATCGGCAGGAGAATATACTTTTTTAAATCCCAATGGTGCAGCAATAGCGCTATTTAGCACAGTAAGGCTGGTATTTGCAAGTCCTAATTTTTATCTGAACCTGGATTTTTATAAAGCAGCCTTTGTACCTGTTAACGGCAAGATGCCCCGGCTTGGAGATTTGTATGAGTTCATAAAAACACAGCCAGGCGGAAATTCCGAAAACAGCCGTAACTTCACATTATTGGGCGACCCGGCATTAACATTAACTTATCCAAAAAATATTGTTTCTACTGACTCCGTTAATTTTTCCGCTGTCACTCCTTCAAGTTTAGATACCTTAAAAGCACTGTCCGTGGTAACAATCAGCGGTCATCTTAAAGATAATTCCGGCAATACACTAAATACATTCAACGGCGTTTTATACCCGACTGTTTATGATAAATCTCAGAACATTACAACTCTCTCAAATGATGGAGTTGCTGCAAGTCCTCCATTTACATTCAAAGTTCAAAAGAATATTTTATACAAAGGAAAAGTAAGTGTAAGCAATGGACATTTTAAATTTTCATTTATTGTACCTAAAGATATCGCTTATCAATATGGGATCGGCAGAATAAGTTATTATGCAGAAAACGGTAACGATGACGCTTCGGGCTATTATGAAAAAGTAATAATCGGCGGTTCTAGTAACTCTGCCGCATCAGATGTTACAGGACCAGAAATTAAACTTTACTTGAATGATGCAAAATTTGTGTTTGGCGGCTTAACTGATGAAAAACCTGATTTGTATTCTGTACTAAAAGATGCAAGCGGAATTAATACAGTCGGCAATGGCATCGGCCATGACATCATAGCTGTGCTTGATGGGAATACCTCAAATTCAATTGTGCTCAATGATTTTTATCAATCTGATTTGAACAGCTATAAAAGCGGTTCAATCCGCTATCCGTTTGCTGATTTAAATGAAGGAAAACACACATTGAAATTAAAAGTTTGGGATGTTTACAATAATTCTTCAGAATCCTACACCGAGTTTATTGTTTCAAAATCTGCTACATTAGCTTTAAGCCATGTGCTTAATTATCCAAACCCGTTTACAACAAAAACGCAATTTTATTTTGAGGATAACCAATGCTGCCAAGTACTCGAGGTGCAGGTACAGGTATTTACTGTTTCGGGAAAATTGGTAAAAAACATTGATCAATTTGTAAATTCTGTCGGATTTCGCTCTGATCCTATTGACTGGGACGGCCGTGACGATTTCGGAGACAAAATAGGACGTGGGGTTTATATATACCGTGTAAAAATAAAAACAAGTGACGGCAGTACTGCTGAGAAATACGAAAAACTTGTTATTTTAAATTAGATGAATTCTAACTCTTCCCAAGTGTTTTGAGATAATCAGCCAAGATTTTGGGATAAGTAAGATATATTTCCCATTATGTTTGAACATCCGGCGGGATGTGAAAATCAATAAATGCAATGTGAGAATCGAAAAATGCGATATGAAAGCTGCCAAATGGAATGTGAAAATCAAAAAATGGCATGTAAAAGTTAACAAATGGCATCTCGAAGCTGAAAAATCGAATGTGAGAGTAAACAAATTGAATGTGAAAGTGAACAAATCGAATGTGAAGGTGAACAAAACGCATCTCGAAGTTAAAAAATCGAATGTACAAGTGAAAAGAACGCATCTCAATGTTGAAAGATGGCATCTAAGAGTAAACAAATGACATCGTGATGTAAACAAACGGCGTGTGAAAGTAAACAAATGGATTGTGAGAGTAAACAAATGACATCTTAGAGTAAACAAATGGAATGAAAGAGCTCTGAGAAACTGAAATGATGCAAAAAATAAATTCAGAGATAAGCAAATTTACCTAACAAACTGGATTTTCCAATGACCGAAAATTTCATTTTAAATACCCACTTCTTCCGCTTGTAAGGGAAAAGAGATTCAGCTTAAGAAAAGAATGTTTCTCTTTACATGCAGAATAGATTCTGTTTCACAAAAATTCGTTTAGATAGTGCGATAATAAACGATTGCTGCAGTAAAAAAATATAGTATATTAGCAACCTCAAAAAAAGAACTATCCTTCATACTATTTTTTATAATTAAACGTTATGGGGAATATATCTTTTAATATAAACGAAATAAATATTGTTTTTTCAATGAATTATTTTAATCAAAATAAAAAAAGTATTATTCCTTTAATATTGATTTTACTCAATACTAATTTATTTTTTGCTCAAACAAAATCTTCGATAAATTACAATCAAATTTCCGGGCAGGAATTAAGCACCAGAACCAATACTATTACAACAGCTGTCCCGTTTTTATTGATTTCACCCGATTCAAGAGCAGGCGGAATGGGTGATGTAGGCTGTGCGACTTCTGCTGATGTAAATTCTATTCACTGGAATGCTGCTAAACTGGCTTTTACAGACAAACAAATGGGTTTCGGCGTTTCTTATACTCCCTGGTTAAGAGCCTTGGTGCCGGACATCAATCTCGCCTATTTATCCGGATTTTATAAAACTAAAAAAAGCGGCACTATTGCGGCTTCAATGCGTTATTTTTCGTTAGGTGATATTACTTTTACCGATATCAACGGAAACACAACCGGGCAGTTTCGTCCGAACGAATTTGCTTTTGATGTTGCTTATGCTGTAAAATTGGGGAAGAGCTTTTCAGCTGGCGGAGCGGCACGGTATATCAATTCGAATTTAACCGGAGGAACTTTTGTTGACGGCTCAGCAACCCGCCCAGGACGATCTTTTGCAGTGGATATATCGGCATTGTACCGAAAAGAAAAAATTAAAATAGGAAGTAAAAAAGCTATTTTAGGTATAGGCACTAATATTTCAAATATCGGTGCTAAAATGTCTTATTCCGATAGAGGAGGAAAAAACAATTCCGATTTTATTCCAATCAATCTCCGCCTTGGTACTTCGCTTGCTATAAATATTGATGATTACAACAGCATTGTTTTTGCTTTAGATGCCAATAAATTATTAGTGCCTACACCTCCGATTTATAAAATAAAAACCAATCCAATAACAGGACAGCCAGACGGCGTAGCTTATGATGCAGCAGGAAATCCTATTATTCTTTTGGGAAAAGACCCCAAAAGACCTATTGCAGAAGGTATCTTTGGTTCATTTAGTGATGCTCCAGGAGGGTATAAAGAAGAATTAAGAGAAATTAATTATGCCGCTGGAATGGAATATTGGTACAATAAATTATTTGCAATCAGGTTAGGTTTTTTCTATGAGGATCCTACTAAAGGAAACCGTCAGTATTTTACACTTGGAGCCGGGGTTAAATACAATGTTTTCGGTTTAGATTTTGCCTACCTGATTCCAACGCAGCAACGCAACCCGCTTGAAAACACCTTACGATTCTCTCTCACATTTGACTTTGACGCATTCAAAGCACAAAATGATGAAAAAGCAGAATAATAAAAAATTGAGATTTCCTGATTTCAAGAGTTAGAGAATTTTATTATTATAGAATTTACTATCAGCAATTCTCTGAATAATAATTCAAAAAATGAACTGATGAAAATACGAATAGGATTTGGTTTTGATGTTCATCAGTTGCTCGAAGGAAAAGCATTATGGATGGGCGGTATTAAAATTCCAAGCCCCAAGGGTGCAGTAGGTCATTCGGATGCCGATGTACTTATTCATGCCATCTGCGATGCATTGCTTGGCGCAGCCGGTATGCGTGATATAGGATTTCACTTCCCGGATACATCTCAAGAATTTAAAGGGATTGACAGTAAAATTCTTCTTGCTCAAGTTGTTGAGCTTTTAAAAAAAGAAAACTATTCTATTGGAAATATTGACTGCACCTTGGTTTTAGAAAATCCAAAAATAAACCCGCATGTTGATTCCATGAAAAAAACTCTTGCAGCAATTATGAATATCGATATAAAAGATATCGGCATAAAAGCTACTACCAATGAAAAAATGGGTTACGTAGGCCGTGAACAAGGAGTCTGTGCTTATGCTGTTGCTTTAATAAATAATTAAGAGAGCTCTGCACTAAACGATGCAAAAAGACCATTAAAGAAGTTTAGAATTTTTCTTCAGACAATTATTAACTTAAAATGAAAGACCTGTATTTAACTGCAGAAATTGAAAGTTCTCAATTCTAGGAATTAAACCTCCATATTCATCCTTTTCAAATATTCTTTGCTGCTGTACTTTATACCCAATACTAAACAGGTAAGCAATGTGTTTATTTAAATATAGCCTTAAACCTATTGATGGATTTGCAATTAATCCACTTGAATTATCAAATCCCACAGAATAACCGCCGTTAAAATTAAAGAGAGGAGAAAACTTTCCTTTGCGGTAATGCATTCTTACATCGACAGTAAGAGGCATTAAAGCCCCCTTGTTTTTACCGTCAAGAAAGGCTTCGAAGCCCACACCTAGTCCGAATGAGAAATACTCATTCATTTGATAACCATTAATACTTCTTATTCCCGTTATATTTGTTTGTTTTGCAATATCAACAGAGCCATGATAGGTATTAATCGTATTTATACCAAACCCCAAGCCTAATTCAGTAATATTTATGAATCCTTTTTTCTTATAATCTGTGGGATCAGTTATCCTTTTCTCTCTTGTAATTTTTGCTATTTCATCCATTTTAAAAACGAAGTAATTATTGTCATCAGACTTTATTTCAAGGGTTTTATTAGGAACCTGCTCAATAATTATCCCTCTGATGATAGCACCTGTTTTTAAATAAACTACATCCTCCAAATCCTGCGGAGTACCAACAACAGCAGGGAGGGGGGTGTTCTGAGCGCTTACAAAAATTTGAAAACCTAAAAAAAATAGTATTATAGTGATTTTGTTATTTTTCATTTTTATTTTTTTATCCCTGAATTTCAAGAGCCCAAATTTACTCGTTAAAAGTTGAAGTGCAAATTTACCGGATTAAAATTCAAATTATATTCTGCAAGGGATAAAGAAAAACAAATCTAATTTTAAGACTTTGCAAGAGCTCTCCTATTTTTGCATGATGAAATTAGACCAGCTGAAGTAAACATGGGAAGGCTCGAACAAAATTTCCAAAAAAAACTAAATGAATAAGAAGAATTGAATTTGTTTTATTCCGGATTTGAAATGCGATTTTTATTATGACAACTATAAATAATTTATTCAAATGACGCTAACGGGTGTAGTGATAAATCAGCCTGTATTAAAAATTTCGTATCTGGATTATCAGATATTTTTTTTCGACGGGTCTTCCAAATCAGCGGTAAGCTTTTGAACAATTTTAAAATTATTCAGAAATTCTTTTGCAAAAATTCTGATAATAGTGTATACAGGAACAGCAATTACCATCGCTCCGATTCCTGCTGCAGTTCCAGCGGTTAGAATAACTAAAAATATTTCCAAAGGATGGGCTTTAACAGTTTTGGAAATCACTAAGGGCTGAAAGAAAAGTGCATCGAGCAATTGAACAGCTAAAAAAGTCATGGCAATTTTTCCAATCAAAGGAATTAACTGGGTATAAAAATCTAAATTTAAATTGCATGAAACGCCGATTAAAATTGCAAAACCAGCTCCAAGTAAAGGCCCAATGTATGGAATAACATTTAAAATACCCGCAAACAGACCTATCAGCATAGCATTTTTTAGCCCGAAGATTGATAAACCAATGGATGTACAAGCTGCAACAAAAGCCATATCCAGCAAAATGCCGATAAAATAACGAGTTAATAAACGTTTAGAATCCGACATTATTTCTTTCACTTTTTCAGTCAATTTAGCCGGTGTTAACAGCAGAACAATATTATAAATTAAGTGTTCGTCCTCCATCAAAAAAAAAGTGATAAACGATATAGAAAAAAATGCAGCAATTATGCTTCCCGTTACACCGATAATTTGTCTTGCGTAGTTTGAAATTTCATGAAATCCAAAAACCGAGGTAAGTTTTGAAGCAATGATTTTTTCAATAGGCTCGCCGTCACCCATTGAAATTTGATACTTTTGAAGAAATTGTTCTAAATTTTTTAATGGTTCCTGAAACGCAGCTACTACATCGAGAGGGTTTATTTTACTGACAATTCTGGCCTCTTCAACTAGTAAGGGAATAAAAAGGGAGAAAAATGCAGCCAGAAGCAGTATCATTGTAATCAACGCCAGCAGTGCATTAACTGAAGAGGGAAATCGGAAACGTCTAATTTTAATTTTGGAAAATAATCGAACTAGCGGCTGACCGATCAGTGAGAGTATAATAGATATTGTAATGTATAAGACAATACTCTTTAAAAACCATGCTGTTAAAGCTGTCAGCAAAATTGCCAGAGCTCCAATTAAATATTTAAATTTTGAATCCAAGCTGCTTTTTTAACTTATTATTATTTTCTAACCTCAAACCTTCCGTCAATATTTATTAAAAAAAATCATCAATTTCACAATCCTAAATTAATGCTAATACTAATTTTTAATAAAATAATGCCGGTATATTAAATCTGCTTTCTAATGATCTGGTCACAAATTCGGAATAAAGGTATTAATTTACAGCAATATTCAAACTCAATGAGTAGTATATTTGCAGAAAACAAAAATCATGGATTCATTAACTCATTTAGTATTAGGCGCAGCTATAGGAGAAGCTGTGCTTGGAAAAAAAATAGGCCGTAAAGCGATGCTTTGGGGAGCCATTGCTGATACTATTCCTGATTTTGATGTATTAGCATCGCCATGCTTCACCAATGCACAGCAATTATTAGTACATCGTGGTTTCACTCATTCATTCTTATTTGCAGCATTAATGCCCTTACTGCTAGGCTGGTTATTCAGGAAATGGAATATGAAAACAGAAGTCAGCTGGAAAAGCTGGTCCTTGCTGTTTTTTCTGGGATTTACTTCACATATTTTTATCGATTCTCTTACTGCATATGGTACAGGATGGTTTGAACCATTCAGCAGTTACCGCGTTGCCTTCAATACCATTTTTGTTGCAGATCCGTTTTATACCCTCCCATTTTTAATCTGTGTTTTAATTGCATTGATTGCAAAAAACAGTTCTCCCAGGCGTCTGAAATGGAATAAAATCGGATTAATTATCAGCAGCCTATATTTGGTTTTTACTATTTTAAATAAATGGCATGTAACCAATGAAATGCATGAATCTCTCATTAAGGAAAAGCACCAGACTACTGATTTTGTAACAACTCCTACTGCATTGAATAATTTTTTATGGATGGCGTATGCGCCAGACAGCACAGGCTATTGGTTAGGATACTATTCCATTTTCGATAAAACTAATAACATCGATTATTACCGCGTTAACAAAAACGATTATCTTCTTTCGCCATATTTAAATGACCATTCCGTAAAAATATTGAAGCAGTTTTCAAAAGGTTATTACTGTATCTCTTCACATAAGGGGGAAGTTTATTTTAATGATATCCGTTTCGGACAGATGGGTGGATTTGATAAACCAGACTCTTCATTTGTGTTTTCATTTAAGCTAAGCCAAAATGCAGATAATTCAATGGCTTTGAATAGAAGTAAATTTAAAGTATCTGTTTCTGATGCCTTTTCTTCATTAATAACCCGAATAAAAGGAAAATAATGATGGTCAAAACTGCTTTAATATTTGGAGCCTCAGGCCTAGTCGGAAATGAAGTATTAAAATTGCTCCTTTTAGATGATAACTTTAAAAAAGTAAAAGCTTTTGTTCGAAAGCCATTACCTGTATATCATTCGAAGCTGGAGCAGCATATTGTTAACTTTGAAAATGCCGAAAGTTTTAATGATTTGATTAAAGGAGACATTCTTTTCTGCTGCCTTGGAACTACCATAAAAACTGCTGGTTCGAAGAACGCATTTATAAAAGTTGATTATACTTACCCTTTAGAGGCCGCTCAAATTGCGAAAAAAAACGGAATAGAATCATTCCTTCTAATATCTTCTGTCGGTGCAGATTCTGCATCACCAAATTTTTATTTAAAAGTAAAAGGCGATATTGAAACAGCTTTGAAAGAGCAGAAATTTAAATCTTTAATTATTGTACGCCCATCAATGTTACTAGGCAATAGAATGAAATTTCGAATGGGAGAAGCTGCCGGAAAAATATTAATGAAAATATTTTCATTTGTATTTATCAGCAAACTGAAAAAATATAAAGCAATTGAGGCTGCAACTGTTGCTCGAGCAATTTTGAATTTATCCAAATCAGAGACAAAAGGCATTAATGTTTTTCAATCGGATCAATTACAGATAATAGGAGAAAATTAATTTTGAACATAATAATTATTTTTCATGTTTTGATGGCGCAATTTAGACAGAGGTAATGCAATAAATCCAGTAATGCAAAATTGCAAATACAAGGTATTTCAATTATTGCGCCGGCCGAATTGTACTTGAGAATAAAAAAAGTTGAAAATAAATAGATGCTTTATAAAATAAAAAAACCTCTGAATTCGCAGAGGTTTTTTTATTGTAAAATAATTTTAAAAATGCCACAAATCATGCTCGAATTTAAAAATGTCATCTTTAACACGTTCAGATTCAAATAATGCATTTATGCCGGAAGTATATTCACTGATATACCTGTCATATACGTTAGTTTCCTTAATGACGTAGCTCGAAAACATCCTTTTGAAAAATATATCATCGAGCGTTCTTCTTTCTGCATCATTATGCCGCATATAAACATCTTGAGTTGCAAGAGCTGGCCGTATTTCTGGAAAATAAACCCAAAACAGGGGTTTGTCACCGCCTGCGTCTCCCCCACCTTCATTTTTCTTTGCAACAACTGGCAATAATCCGATTATGCGAACATCAAGGACAGAGCGCTGTTTATCAAAAAACCAATCTTCCTTAATCCAATACTTTGTAATCTCAGCTGAAGTAACATCGTTTTTGGTTATGGCCTGAATCTGAGCGCCTCCTGGATTATTAGGATCATCTGCCATTGAAGTGTCAGACTTTGAAAGCAACGCCTCAAGCTCACTTCTTGTAAATTCAATACGAAATTCATCATCAATTGGATTAAAACAAGATATTGTGCCATCTCTCAAACCTCTTTCTTTGAGAACATCAAATAAGCTCTTTCTATCAGCAATTGGTGCGTTCGGATAGTACAAAGGGTAATTTATTTTTTCTTTAAGGTCAATTACCCTCCAAACACGTTTACTCCACATGACATCCGCCTCACGCAAATAGGGATAAGGTATCGCTCTCCTGTTACTAGCGTGTTCTTTTGTATAAATTTCACTGGGATATTTCGGAGGGCGTATTACCCCTGCACCCGTTGCAGGTGCTTGCGTTTGGGTAGGTGCTTGAGTCTGAGTCGTCGGCTGAGTCTGGGCAGAATTATTAATTACCGTAGCAACAATCAATGCCATCATTAAAACAAATTTCAAATTTTTCATGATTACCTCCCTATTTAAAACAATTAAAAAATCAAACACCTTATTAATTTAACAACTGATTTTTATTTTATTTTTATGTTACATCCTGCTATTTTCCGGTCACCGTCAGGTGCCTGAACATGCACACCCTCAATTAAAACTTTTGATCCTTTTTTTGCTTTTTTCATAAGCTCTTTCATAGCCGGAGTTGCCATTGGACCTTTTGTTGATTGATCTTGAAACAACCCATTAACGCTCATAGAAACAGTCCAAGCTGTAACTGGAAATTTTAAGTCGAAAACGAAATCAGATAAATCTGCAAACAATCCGCTGGCAGCATTCAATTCACCCAATGTGACAGCTCCGTCACCTACAACCCCCGCAAATTTAGCGCTAGGGCTTGGCACTTTTCTAATCCGGAATTTTGCCGGCAGTCCCATAGATTTGGTTGTCCCAGATTTAGGATCCTTTATTGAAACGTTTACAGCACATTCACTCCCTGATGTTACTGTTACCTCATAATGTCCCTGGCCTTTATTAGCGATGTTGCCAGCTCCGCTCAAGGTTGCTACAACATTAGCCGGAGCAGCGCCTGCAGCAGAAATATCGACAGGATTAGGAACGCCGATATAAAACACATTCATTTTCGTTGGAGATACGGCAAACGCGGGCCGTGCAACAGTGTAACTTGATGAAAATGTATAAGGGGCAATAGTTCCATCAGGTGCTTTCAAATTAATTATTCCACTGAAATTCTGAGTTCCTTCTGAACTTGAACGAACAGTATATTTTCCCAAACCTGCTTCAACCGGCACATCAATGGGAGTTCCTCTCATTGTTTTAGATGCCGTATCAACATCACCAATTTGTATTTTTGGATTACTAGTAGAACTATAGGCCGCAATAAAAATATCTGCAGTATACTCCTCACCAAGTGTAATATAGCTGGTTGGAGCCACGACTTTTGCAACAACTTTGTCAAATTTAAAATTAGCTGCATCAATTTCTTTGAGTAATACTCCAACAATATCACTCTCAGTATTTTTCACGTCATTTTTTAGAGCGGCGAAAATGCACATATCAGCAGCCATTGTTGTATGATCAAAGTTATTGTACTCCCAATGAACCTTTTTTTCATCCGAAAAAGAATAAACATCATCAGTGCTTAATCCAATTTTTAAAAAAGGTTTTTCTTTTGCAGGAACCAGATCAATTACCTCTTTTCTGTATTGAATTATAGCATTTTTCAATTTCATTGCACTTGTTTCTGGACCGGGTTCTTCAGGTTTTTCACCGAGCATAATATGAGTAGGTATGTCATAATTATCTTTGCTATCCAATTTAGCCAATTTAAATGTATCTGCTTCAGCTTTAGTAGGAAGTTTTTGAACATGCATATATAACTCTGATCTAATATCGTCAATAATCTTACAAAGATCTGCTGATTTCTGTTTGACTATTTTCGCTTTATTATACCAAGGCTCCGTTTTTGCTTTATCCTCGGCCATAGCCTTTTCAAATTTGGAATATAAAGTTCCATTTTTACCGTCAAAATTTTGATTAGTACTATTTAAACCATTTTCAACAATAACGAAGGCATTCAGAATTTCTTTAGATACGTTTAGTGCCAAAAGTGCTGTTAACACTAGATACATCATACCAATCATTTTCTGCCTTGGAGTTTCTTTTCCACCTGACATATTTACTTATTATTTTATTGTTTATATTATTTAATTAGACTAATTGGATTCTCATTTGATTTCACAAATAATAAAATATAATTGTGAAAGCATTTTTCAACCATTTTCTCTACATTCATACAGTTCGAAAAGCAGAAAAATAATGGAGGAGAAAAGAGTTGAATTACTATTTTCTCATGGCAGTAAGCATATTACCATAAACCGTGTTCAATGATTCTAGATTTACTGAAAGTTGAGCAATTTGCTCTTTATACTTTTTAGTATCATCAACTGAATCATTTAAGTTTTTCATAATTGCAGCCAATCCATCATTGAAGCTGGAAGTAGTTTTTAAATGGTCATTAGAACTTTGCAATTGAAGTTCATAGGAAGCATTTAACGAAGATAAATTTTTTGATATTTTCTGAAGCTCCCGCCCATAAGTATTCTGTGATTCTTCATTAGAATTTGCTAAGGATTCAATAGCCTGGGAAGCATTTCCGAATGAAACAGACAATTTTTCTGTTGAAGATTGAATTATATCTTTTGCCTTATCATAAGAATTTGAAAGTCCTTCAGTTGAAGATAAGATACTGTCTGTAGCTTTATCGTATGACTCAGTTAGACTGCCAACTGATTGAGAAGCAGACTTCATTGTACTTGCAAATTCAGAAGATGCAGCACCGGCATCAGCTAAGTCAGATAACTTACCAGTCTGATCACTTAAATGCTGCAATCCAGAACCTAAACTAGCAATTAGTTCAGGACCAATCTTTGCTTCTTCAAGCATACTATCTAATTGCTCAGTAAGAGAGCCTTTTTCTTCTTTTTCTTCTTTTTCTTCTTCTATCAGCTTGTCTCCTTCTTCGCCATGCATACCAGCAAGCTCTGGGTAAACCAAACTCCAATCTACTTCTTCATGAGGCGGCTCAAATGCCGAGAAAAAGAAGATAACTGCTTCCGTTGATAATCCGGCAACAAGCATTGGACCCGCTCCAGGCCAGTGCATAATTTTAAACATCGCCCCAACGATCACAACCGCAGCACCAAATCCATATAATTTGGCCATAAAACTTTTCCATACTTTACCACCCATAGTTTTAAAATTTAAATTTAATTATTACTTACTTATTTTTATTTAGATTATAAATTGTGAATTTTATTTAAAGATGACCTCCGTTAACATCATCGCCTTTAGCACGTCCAAGATAAGTTTGAACGCAACGGAAACCAATATAGCATTTTGCAGTATCCTGATATTCATAAGTTCTGGTACTTGTCTGTAAATAAAAACCTACATCTTTCCAGGAACCGCCTCTTATAACTTTACGTTTTAACACACTTGCTTCATTATCCTGTGCTTCATAAACATAGTCAGGATTTAAATCATGAGAAAAATCATATGATGACTCATCAAATGCGTTGCTGGTCCATTCAGCGGCGTTGCCTGCCATACAATATAAACCATAGTCGTTTGGATTGTACATTCCGATTTTTACTGTATGAAAGCCTCCATCATCAATATAACTGCCTCGCATTGGTTTAAAATTACCCAAAAAACAGCCGAGCGCATTTCTAATATATGGCCCGCCCCAAGGATATGGACTTAAAGCATTACCGCCTCGAGCAGCATATTCCCATTCTGATTCTGTAGGTAATCTAAAATCATTCACATAAGTCTGTCCGTTGGCCGCCAGCCAATTATTAAAAAGCTGCGTTCTCCAGATACAAAATGCGCGGGCTTGTTTCCATGTCACACCCACAACAGGATAATCATCATAAGCAGGATGCCAAAAATACATGTTTGTCATAGGTTCGTTGAAGGAATAAGTAAAGTCATGAATCCATGCCAAAGTATCAGGATAAACATTGATCACATCTTTTACGATAAAGACACTTCTATCTTTATCTTTCCTTTCCCGAATACTGTATTTTCCATGTCCATCAGTAATTTCATCGTTAACATCATAATGGCCTAATGTTTTGTTATCTCCGGTACTTGTAGATTGATATCCATTAATAAAATCCAAGCCAGTTTTTTCATCAGGTGACTTAGAAGGTTTAAAACGATTGGATTTAGCAGCTGCTAATCTCAAATTGAGCCAGTAATATTCATAATTAAGTTTTCTGGTGTCAAGCTCTCTTCTTCTGTAAAAACGTTCTTCCGGAGGATAAAACATGAATTCTAATACTTCCCTTACTTCCTGCTGATCATACTCTATTTTTGTGTCCCAGTTAACGAGAGGCGGTTCAAGAGGCTGATCAAAGGCATCATTTTCAACAGCATGTTCAGCAACACCGCTTTCAAATAAAGCACGGTGAGCAATAGAATCTCTAACCCAATAAACAAACTGACGGTACTCATTGTTAGATATCTCGGTTTGGTCAATATAGAAAGCTTGAACAGAAACTGTCTTCGATTTTGTTGTATGCGCGTACGGAGCATCTTCATCACTGGGCCCCATGTTATAACTTCCCATGGGAATATGCATCATCCCGAATGGATCAATATCGAACCATTCAGGGCGCCCCTGAACGCCCACTAATTCTCCGGTACTAGTTTTACAACCTACCGCGGTAATTGCAGCCATTGAACCTAACAAGATGAATTTTTTCATGTTTGTTGTTTTATTATTAAACAGCCTTTTGTTAGAAAATCATTAATGAAAATGAAATAAAAAAAAGGAAATTAATGATGTACTTAAACGAACCTTTTGATTAAAGGTTACAAAAATATTTTTTTTATAAAAACCTAACGTTCATATGGCTTGTAGGTTTCGGCTCAGATTTAATTTTGTAGCAGAAGCCTAACATAATTTCGTGTGAACCGCTGCTGTAATTTTTGATAGTTGAAGACGTTAAATCATACGAGTAACCGAATTTTGCAGTTAGTTTTGGAGTAAAGCTTTTCTCTAATCCCACAATACCAACGATTGCATCGCTGATACGATAAGAGGCGCCGATAAATACCATTTTGTTCCATTTTGCAATCAAATTTAAATCTAACTGAGTTGCTGATGCATCAGACTTTGCCAATACAGAAGGAGTTAAATCAAACTGCTGCCCCAATTGAAAAGTATAACCTGCCATAACGTAATAGTGACGTGCAACAGTGTATGTAAAATCGTAAGAACCTTGTACCTTTTTTGACAATTGCTGTTCCGGCAAGTGATCCGAAGAAAGTCCTACATATAACCTGTTAGTTGTATAATACAAACCCAATCCCAAATCATAAGTTACAGCCGAAGCTCCTGTCCAAGGAATAGATTGATCAGGGCCAGAACCAATTGATCCATCAGGTGCAATAAAATTCCCTGTTATTGCTTTCTGAAGCATCCCAGCCTCTGCACCGATTCCTAATGTGCCCGGCCCAAGCGGCAAATGGAATGAATACGCCAGCTTCGCATTTAATGTTTTATCAAAACCTAATTGATCCTGATCAACAGTTAAACCCACTCCGCCATATAGAACCTCACCAAAATCAACACTTAAAAGACCTGTTTTAGGTGCGCCCGGAAAACTAGTCCACTGCTGGCGGTATAATAATGTAGCACAAAGAGCTTTATTCATACCAGCATAGGCTGGATTAACCGCCAGGCGGTTAAACATGTTCATACTGAATTGCGCGTCCTGCTGAGCAAAAGCAGCTAATCCGGTAATGAATAATGCGATAGTAGTAAGATTTTTTTTCATTTTTTACTTATAAAAAAATTAACAATTTATTGTTACTTTTTAGTGTAGTTGAGGTCGCTAAATTAGCTATTATGTTTATAAAAACAAATTTTTCAAACATTTTATTGTTCATTACCTCATTTATTTTTTTCTAAATCAGCCTAATTTCTGAAATGTCTGCCACCATCTGTCGGGCATTTCATCCCTGCAGGCTGTTTCATAATCGCTGTAAGAGCATGGTACCATGTGATGACGCTCATGTTTTATCTGATGGTTAATCGGATAAGGCACGTCCATCCACCATCGATCGCTTTTGTTACTTTTATAAAAAACAATTTCATGATTATGGTCTTTTATGGATACACGATATTTGGTATATTCTGATTTATCAACTATTGGATAATCTTGTTTACGATTATAAAAACCGTCAATAAAATACCAGATCATCTGGGCTGCAAGATGTGCAGTTTGTTTATTCGTATCAAAAGCCGGGTTGATTTCATAAAAACCTATTGAAGAAAGTTTATCACTCAAACCCGCATAGCGTGCAATCTGGCAAGCCTCTTCGCCATGAAATCCGTTGGGAGATGCGTTTCCATTCCCCGGTGCATCGCATTGACGAACAGAAGAAATATCAAAACTTACTACGTCAGCATTCCGCACTATAGGCTCAACGTCTTCCATATTTGCTCTTACCTGACCTAAACGATGGGAATCAAAATATAATTTATCCATCAACTCGATTGCATTCTGTTCAACAAAATAAGTTTGATAACCGATATTGCTGTAATTAAAAAGGATGTTTGGTTTATGTAAAATAATTTTGCTCAAATAACTTTGAGAGTTCAGTTCTTTTTCCCCATCACCAATATCAAAACAGGAATCTACGGCAACAATATTTATTGTCTGTTCAAGGCTCTTGTACGCAGTATAATTACAGAACGTTATATCTTGGCTGCCCCCGATAATAATTGGAATAATATTTTTTTTCAGTAATTGAGAAAGTACGTCATTAATAGCAAAGTAAGTGTCTTCAATGGTATTCCCTTTTTTTATATTCCCTAAATCAACAATTTTTGATGTGTAGTTTCCTTGAAATAGTTTGTATAAATTTTCTCTTACGTAATCGGGCGCGAGCCCACAGCCTTCATTATTTAAAGCTTTGCGATCTTCTTCAACTCCAATAATTGCAAGATGGATGTTTTCTAATTCCGGAAAATCAGAATCCTCAATGTACCTGCCGACTACTTTTCCATAAGAGGAATCAGCGTATTGATTAATTCCGTCAAACTGAGAAATATCTATCGGCGTAAAATATTCTTGCATTAGTTAAAATAAAAAATTGTAAAAATTTATTACTTGGCAAAAGTTTAACTATAATTTTATAACGAAATTCTTTCAGAAAGATACATTGCTTCTGATTTTTTCGTAAAAATTAAAAACTTTCAACTATTTTTTTACTGCTTTTTTTAGAGCTGTTTTTTTTACGGCTGATTTTTTTGCTGCAGCCTTTTTGGGAACCGCCCTCTTTGCAGCAGCCTGTTTAAATGGTTTTGCTGTTTCTTTTTTCTTGAAGCGGTTTCCTTTACTTGCGTTTTTAGGATCAGCAGCAATATCAAGGCATTCCTGCAAAGTCAATGTATGCGGGTCAATTCCTTTAGGCAGTTTGAAATTGTTTTTATTAATAACTAAGTATGGTCCCCAGCGTCCGTTCAGTAATTGAACTTCGGGATTTTCAGGAAATGATTTAATATATTTATCTATCTCTGCCTGGCGTTTTGCAAGTATCAATTCAATTGCACGGTCAGTAGAGATGGTCATTGGATCGTCTTCTTTTTTCATGGAAACAAAAATGCTGTTGTGGCGGATATAAGGGCCAAAACGTCCAATAGCAGCAACCATTTCTTTGTCCTCAAACTCGCCGACTACGCGGGGCAGTTTGAACAAATCCATAGCTTCATCGAAAGTAATTGTATCGATACGCTGATCTTTATGAAGGCCGGCAAACTTTGGTTTATTATTTTCATCATTGCCTTCTCCGAGCTGTGCCATCGGCCCAAAGCGACCAATACGTACATAAACATTTTTTCCGGTAACGGGATCAATGCCCAGCAAACGTTCGCCGGATGCGCGCTCTGAATTTTCAGAAGTATCTACTACATTTTTATGAAAAGGTTTATAAAATTCTTTCAACATTTTTGTCCAGGAAATTTTCCCTTCAGCAATTTCATCAAACTCTTCTTCCACCTTTGCTGTAAAGTTGAAATCCATGATTTGCGGGAACTGCGCCAATAAAAAATCAGTAACAACCATTCCAATATCAGTAGGAAATAATTTTGATTTTTCAGCGCCGGTACCTTCTGTTCGAATTTCTTCGGCGATTTTACCTGCTTTTAAGGAAACAACGTTAAAATTACGCTGCACCCCTTCCCTATCCTCTTTCACAACATATTCGCGTTTTTGAATTGTGGAAATTGTAGGTGCATACGTTGAAGGGCGGCCGATACCAAGCTCCTCTAATTTTTTCACAAGACTGGCTTCTGTGTAACGTGCAGGATAGTGCGTATAACGCTCCATTGCAATGATTTCATTTGCATTCAATTTCTCGCCGACTTTCATCGGAGGCAGCATCCCTTCCTGGTTTTCTTCATTTTCATCGTCGGTTCCCTCCATGTAAATTTTGAGAAAACCGTCGAATTTTAAAACTTCGCCTTGAGCGGTAAATTTTTCAGAAGCACCAGAAACACCAATAACAGCAGTGGTTTTCTCCAATTCAGCATCACTCATCTGCGATGCAATGGTTCGTTTCCAAATCAGTTCATACAAACGTTTATCGGCTGAATCACCTGCTATTGTGGGTTTATCGAAGTAGGTGGGACGGATGGCTTCGTGAGCTTCCTGTGCACCTTTTGATTTTGTTTTATACTGACGGACATTTAAATATTTTGCACCATAATTTTCGGTGATTGCTTCCTTTGCCTGATTTATAGCGGTATCGGAAAGATTTACTGAGTCAGTTCTCATGTAAGTGATATTCCCGCTTTCGTATAATCGCTGCGCAACAACCATTGTTTGAGCAACTGAAAAGCCCAGCTTACGGCTTGCTTCCTGCTGTAATGTAGAAGTTGTGAATGGAGCTGACGGGGATTTTTTTGCAGGTTTTGTTTCAACGCTTTCAATTTTAAAATCGGCAGAAACACATTTTTTCAAAAAGGCGCGTGCCTCATCAAGCAATTTAAATTTAGTTCCAAGTTCTGCTTTAACATTTGAATTGCCGGAAGCAAAATTGCCGTTTACTTTATATGATGATGTGCTTTTAAAATTCATTACATCACGTTCGCGATCAACAATTAAGCGGACAGCAACCGATTGCACGCGGCCGGCTGATAAGGACGGACGAATTTTTTTCCATAAAACCGGAGAAAGTTCAAAGCCGACCAAACGATCTAAAATTCTTCTGGCTTGCTGTGCATCTACTAAATGTTTATCAATATCACGAGGATTTGCAATTGCATTTTTGATTGCTGTTTTGGTTATTTCATGAAATACAATGCGTTTTGTTTTTTTCTCGTTTAAGTCTAAAGATTCAAACAAGTGCCAGGAAATGGCCTCTCCCTCACGATCCTCATCGGTTGCTAACCAAACCGTTTCGGCTCCCTTTGCTAATTTTTTTAATTCTGCAACTACTTTGACTTTATCAGGTGATATTTCATAATTAGGAGTGAAATTATGTTCGATATCAACTCCAAATCCTTTTTTTGCTAAATCACGAACGTGACCATAACTTGATTTTACAGTAAATCCTTCCCCTAAGAATCCCTCAATTGTTTTGGCTTTTGCAGGGGACTCCACTATCACTAAATTTTTGCTCATACTTTAAATAAATTTCAAGTTACTAAGGGTTAAAGTATTTTACTCTTTCCCAGTTTTCAGGGTGCAAAGGAAACAAATCAAAAGCGAATTTTCCAAATGTTATTTGCAAATGCCTCTAATCTGCCAATGAATAAACTGCTCCAATGCTGGGTTTCCAATTTTTAAAGCAAATCGAAATACGCCATTTTGTCACAGGTTTATTTTGATTATCTTTGCAATCCAAAAAATTCTGCACCCTTTTAAAACGGCCGCAAATATAAAATAAAAAATGAGTGTGAATAAAATAATTGATGAAAGTAAACAAGGAGAAGCTCTTTTGACTGCTGAACCATTGAACTCTAACGGTAAAAAATTATTTTTAGAGAGTTACGGCTGCGCAATGAATTTTTCGGACAGTGAAATTGTTGCATCTATATTAAAGGATAAAGGTTTTACAACTACCCAGAATTTTGCGGAAGCCGATTTAATATTTATTAATACGTGTGCTATCCGCGAAGGCGCAGAACAGCGCGTCCGCAAACGGCTGACTGATTTCAAAAAAGTAAAGAAAACAAATCCTGATTTAATTATCGGTGTATTAGGCTGTATGGCGGAACGTTTAAAGGTGCAGTTTTTAGAAGAAGAAAAATTAGTTGATATTGTTGTAGGGCCGGATGCATATCGCAGTCTACCCGAGTTAATTGAAACCGCTGAAAGCGGACAAAAGGCAGTAAATGTTCTTCTTTCGAAAGAAGAAACGTATGCTGATATTGCTCCCGTACGTTTGGACTCTAATGGAGTTACAGCTTTCATAAGCATTACACGCGGGTGTGATAATATGTGTGCTTTCTGCGTTGTGCCTTTCACACGAGGGCGTGAACGCAGCCGCGATCCCGAAACAATTGTGAAAGAAGCTCAAGATTTATTTAATCAAGGATATAGAGAAGTTACCCTGCTTGGACAAAATGTAGATTCTTATTTATGGACTGGCGGCGGATTAAAAAAGGAAACTTTTTCAGCAGAAGAATTACAAAACGCGGTGACTTTTGCGCAGCTGCTGGAAAAAACAGCATTGGTTCATCCTGATTTAAGAGTACGTTTCAGCACTTCTCATCCGAAAGATATGAATGACGAGGTTTTACATATGGTTAATAAATATGAAAATATCTGCAATTACATTCATCTGCCTGTACAGTCGGGCAATTCACGTATTTTAGAAATGATGAATCGCGGTTATACGCGTGAATGGTATATGGATCGCATTAATGCTATCCGCAGAATTATTCCTGACTGTGCTATTTCAACCGATTCTATTACCGGCTTCTGCAGTGAAACAGAAGAAGAGCATAAGGATACTTTATCATTAATGGAATGGGTGAAGTATGATTTTGCATATATGTTTGCCTACAGCGAACGTCCCAAAACACTTGCTGAACGCAAATATAAAGATGATGTGCCGGAAGAAATAAAAAAACGAAGGCTGCAGGAGATTGTTGATTTACAGCAAAAACATTCGGGAGAACGCACTAAATCGGGAGTAGGGAAAATCCATAGAGTATTGGCAGAGCGGGTATCGAAAAAATCAGCGGATCAATTATCAGGGCGAAATTCACAAAACACAACTGTTGTTTTTCCGAAAGGAAACTTCAAACCCGGCGATTATGTGAATGTGCTGGCAACTGAGTGCACAAGTGCGACATTGATTGGTGTTGTAATATAGATGCAAGATATTAGATTCAAGAATCAGGAAGGCTTCATCGACAAAATAAAAATTGAGTTAACCAAATGATAAACAAAATAAAATATTCAGGAAAAACAGCTAAATGAAAAAGGCTTTTAAATCTTGCTTCTTGGCTCTTGTATCTTGATTCTATAAAAAATGGCGCATAATTTTAAACAATTAAAAATTTGGGAAAAGTCGATGGATTTAACAGATTTAGTTTTTCTGTTTTGTAAAAATCTACCAAAGGAAGAACGGTTTAATCTCATCGACCAAATGAACAGATGCTCTTGTTCGATACCATCCAATATTGCTGAAGGTTCAGGTAAAAGAACAAAATTACAATTTGCAGAATACTTGTCAATTTCATTAAGTTCCTCCTATGAATTAGAAACTCAATTATTGATTAGTGAAAGAAGAAAATATGGGGACGCAGAACTTTTAAAACAAACATTGAATTTAGTTACCAAAGTACAAAAAATGATATTTACATTTAGAGAAAAAGTATCTAATTAATAAGGCTAACAAGTCTTGATTCTTGGCTCTAAAAATCTTGATTCTATTAAACATGACTATACAAGAAATAAAAAACCGTTTCGGCATTATCGGCAATTCGCCATTGTTAGACAGAGCAATTGATATTGCAAAGCAGGTTGCGCCTACTGATTTAACCGTATTAATTACAGGGGAAAGCGGTACCGGGAAGGAAGTATTTCCAAAGATAATCCATAATTTAAGTGCGCGGAAACATGGGCAGTATATTGCTGTAAACTGCGGTGCAATACCGGAAGGTACAATTGATTCAGAGTTATTCGGGCACGAAAAAGGTTCATTCACTGGTGCACACGAAGCCCGCAAAGGGTATTTTGAAGTTGCAAACGGAGGCACTATTTTTTTGGATGAAGTTGCAGAAATGCCTTTAGCTACTCAGGCGCGCCTGCTTCGCATTTTAGAAAGCGGAGAATTTATTAAAGTGGGCTCCTCAAAAGTTTTAAAAACTGATGTACGCGTTGTTGCGGCTACTAATGTAAATATTACACAGGCAATTGAAAAAGGAAAATTCCGCGAAGATTTATATTACCGCTTAAATACAGTGCCTATCATTGTTCCTTCTTTGCGTGACCGTAACCAGGATATTTTTTTATTGTTCCGCAAATTCGCTGCTGATTTTTCAGCAAAATACCGAATGCCTTCAATAAAACTTGATTCAGAGGCAGAACAGCTGCTGATTAATTACTATTGGCAGGGAAACGTACGGCAGCTGAAAAATATTACTGAACAAATTTCAGTTATTGAAAAACAAAGAGAAATTAATGCTGAAATAATGCGCAACTATCTGCCGCAGCGCCAAACCTCCCAATTACCAATGGTGATAAGCAATGCATCACAAGGCGGCGATTTCAGCGAACGCGATTTGTTATACAAGGTGCTTTTTGATATGAAAAAAGATCTGCAGGATTTGAAAAAAATTGTAGTGGATTTAATTGAAAACGACAGCCAGCTCAATCAGGATTTTCAACCGGAAAATGCACCCCTGATTAAAAAACTTTACCAGGAAGTAGGGACTCCAGAAACTCCTTTACAACTAGGCTATAATACAACTTCACCCGGATTTATAAAATCTCCGGCCCGAATGAACGAAGCCATCCGGTCAGGCGGAAAAGAAACACCTCCTGTGCAGGCCGTTGTTACTGAAGAAAATTTATCGCTGCATGAAATTGAAGAGGATATGATTAAAAAAGCACTGGTAAAACATAAAGGCAAACGCAAAAATGCTGCAAAAGAACTTGGGATTTCGGAACGAACTTTGTACAGAAAAATTAATGAATACAGTATAAAGTAAGTTAAAAGTTAGAAAGTTGAAAGTTAAGAGTTGAAAATTAAAAGTTAGAAGTTGAAAAAATTAAATCGTATAAAAACAGGCGCTGCAAAATTCATCCTTTTGAAATTTTGTCTTTTATCTTTTGTTTTATTTTCAGGATGCAAAATGCGCTATTCTTTGAGCGGCGCATCTATTCCGCCTGAAGCGAAAACCGTTTCGGTACAGTATTTTCAGAATAATGCATCACTTGCACCTCCGACTTTGAGCCAAAGCTTTACTGAAGCGCTGCGTGATAAATTAAGCTCACAATCAAGTTTAGGACTTGTTAATAAAGGCGGAGACCTGGCTTTTGAAGGGAATATAACCGGATATGCTACTGCTCCAATTGCAATACAAAGCACTGCAACTGCTGACCAGGCAGCATTGAACCGTTTAACTATAACTGTTAATGTAAAATATACCTGCTCGTTTGACGAGAAGAAAAATTTCGAGCAGACGTTTGTACGATTTACTGATTATTCCAGCACCCAGACTCTATCAGCGGTAGAAGATGGTTTAATCAAGGATATTAATGATCAGCTGGTTCAGGATATTTTTAATAAGGCGTTAAACGATTGGTAACAGAAGGATTTCGGAGTTCGGATTGTGAATGCGGATTTAACACATCAATCTAAAATCAAAAATCCGAAAGACGAAATTAACACATGAATCGAAATCAATTTATATCATTTATGGATAATCCCGATAAGCTATCGGGAAGCGACAGTGCGCTGCTTGCTGAATTGATAAAAAATTTTCCATATTTCCAGACGGCTCATCTGCTGTATTCAAAAAGTCTGCATAATCAAAACAGCATTCATTATAATAATCAGCTGAAAATAACTGCAGCCTATGCTGCTAACCGTAAAGTTCTTCATCATTTAATTACTGCAAAACCCGAATCTGAAGTTATTTCTGCCCAGGAAACACCTGTAAAGACAGCTGACAAACCAATCGAGGAAGCTGTAACTCCAATCGCAAAAGATGAAGTTATTCTTCAGCCGATTGAACAAAAAAATATTGAAACTGTTGATTCTGCTGGTAAATTAGAAACTGCTGAAATAATTTCTGAAATTACAGCAGAGCCTATAGAGAAAGAACCTTCTATAATTGAAAAGATTGAACCTATAGAAAATACAGGTGATAAGGAAGAAATTCCGAATCCGGTAATCATTGAAAATAAAAATTCTGATCTTAAAGAAGGGGCCGTAACTATTGCGGCAGTTGAAAACAAAGAGGCCGAAATAAAGGAAGAAATTCAAGATCCTGCAATTATTGAAAACAAAGAGTCTGCTTTAAAAGATGAGGCGGCAGAGACTTCAATCATTGAAAATAAAAATGCTGATTTTAAAGAAGAGGCTGAGAATGTTGTAATCATTGAAAATAAAACGGCAGCTATTAAAGAAGAAGTTCCTCCTTTAACATCCGAAAAAAACAAAGATGAAATTCTTGCCGACCTTGAAATTGAGTATTTAGCCCAGGCTGCTATCGCTTCAGCGGAGATAAAAGTAACAAGTGAAGAACCTTTCAGCGAAAATTATGAGATTATTAAAACGGAAGAGGAGAAAGAAATTCCTGTTTCCAATTTTATTTTAAATACTCCAATTGCGCAGACAACAGCAGATTTAGAGCCAAAAGAAAAAGAACTTGAAACAAATAGTACAGTTCTGTCTGAAGCTGATTTCAATAGTTCTCAAACACATTCATTTACCGAATGGCTCAAACATGCCTCTGTAATATCTGCAGAATCAGCTATTACAAAAGAAAAAGTAAATAAACCGGAAGAAAATACTGCTAAAAAAACAACGGCCGATTTAATTGACAAATTTTTAAGGGAAGAACCTAAAATGTCGAAACCTAAGGCTGAATTTTACAATCCGATTAATATGGCGAAACAAAGTGTGGCGGATGATATAACTTTTGTGAGTGAAACTTTGGCTAAAATACTGGTGTTACAGGGCAATTATAACAAAGCTTTACAGGCTTATGAAAATTTACGTTTGAAATATCCAGAAAAAAGACTTTACTTTGCATCCCAAATAAAAAATCTACGGAAACTAATTAATCAGCAAAAACAATAAATATGGGAACTGTTATTTCAATATTAATAATTTTAGTGTGTCTTCTTTTAATAATGGTAGTGTTAGTACAAAACTCTAAGGGCGGGGGTTTAGCATCATCTTTCGCTTCATCAAACCAAGTGATGGGTGTTCGCAAAACAGCTGATTTTTTAGAAAAAGCAACGTGGACTTTAGCAATTGCTTTGTTAGTTTTAAGTTTATTATCAACTGCATATAATACTCCTGCAGAAGGGACTTCAAAAACGACAGAGTCGGTAACAAAACAAAAAGGCGGCGACATGCCTAACGCTGCAAAAGCTCCTGTAAAGAAAGCTCCTGCACCAGCAGCAGCACCTGCTCCTGCAGCACCGGCTCCTGCACAAAAAAAATAAGCGATAATTTATTTCATATTTAAAATGTCAGACTGTCACCAAAGTCTGACATTTTTTATTGCAATTAACCGTTGAACTGCAAAATTGTCCTTTATAACTATGAATACCTGCTTTGGCATAATAACTGACAAAGTCGGGAGCATTTAAATCCCGCACATGCGGGACTATAAACTAATTAACCTTTAAAACAATAAATAAAAATGGCAAAAGCACACACAAAAGTAAACATTGAGCCTGTTGCAGGTACTCAAAACAGAGTAGTAGTTGAAGCTGCTGCAGCTGAAGAAAAAACAAAAGGAGGAATTATTATTCCTGATACTGCAAAAGAAAAACCTCAAAGAGGAAAAGTTATTGCAGTAAGCGATATTGATGAAAAAGGCAACAAACCAGCAGTGAAAGTTGGCGATACCGTATTGTACGGAAAATATGCCGGTACTGAAGTACAAATTGAAGGCAAAGATTATTTGATTATGCGCGAGACTGATATTTTCGCGATAGTATAATTAGGGAAATAGAGAATTAGAGAGTTGGAGAAATGGAGAAAAGCGAAGCGGGTAACATCCCCCTGCAGCACACAGAGCCAGCGCTCCCCCTTTCTCTATCACACAAGCTAAAACCCACAAGGGGGACTAAACAAAAAACAACAAACAAATAATTAATCAATAAATAAAAAAACAAAATGGCAAAAGATATTATATTTAACATTGATGCACGCGACCGTTTAAAAAAGGGCGTTGACTCATTAGCAAATGCAGTGAAAGTAACTTTAGGTCCTAAAGGCCGCAATGTTATCATTGATAAAAAATTCGGTGCACCGATGATTACTAAAGACGGTGTTACAGTTGCAAAAGAAATTGAATTGAAAGATCCTGTTGAAAACATGGGAGCTCAGATGCTGAAAGAAGTTGCTTCTAAAACAGCTGATGCTGCAGGCGATGGAACTACTACTGCAACAGTTCTTGCACAGGCTATTGTTACTGCGGGTTTAAAAAATGTTGCTGCAGGTGCAAATCCAATGGATTTGAAACGCGGTATTGACAAAGCAGTTGTTGCTGTTGTAGAAAGTTTGAAAAAACAATCACAAAAAGTAGGCGACGACAACAAAAAAATTGAGCAGGTTGCTACTATTTCTGCTAACAACGATAACACTATCGGAAAGCTGATTGCTGAAGCAATGAAAAAAGTAAAAAAAGAAGGCGTTATTACTGTTGAAGAAGCTAAAGGAACTGAAACTACTGTTGAAGTGGTTGAAGGGATGCAGTTCGACCGCGGTTACATTTCTCCTTATTTTGTAACTGATGCTGACAAAATGCAGGCAGTAATGGAAACTCCGCTTATCCTTATTACTGACAAGAAAATTTCGAACATGAAAGAATTACTTCCTGTTCTTGAAAAAGCAGTACAAACAGGCAAACCAATTTTAATTATTGCTGAAGATGTTGACAGCGAAGCTTTAGCTACATTGGTAGTTAATAAAATACGCGGTTCTTTAAAAATTGCTGCGGTGAAAGCTCCAGGATTCGGCGACAGAAGAAAAGCAATGCTTGAAGATTTAGCTATCCTTACAGGCGGAACTCTTATTTCTGAAGAAAGAGGTTACAAATTAGAAAATGCCGACCTTACTATGTTAGGTACTGCTGAAAAAATAACTATTGATAAAGACAACACTACTATTGTAGGCGGTAAAGGCAAAAAAGCTGATATCCTTTCACGTGTGAACCAAATTAAAGCACAGATTGAAACTACTACATCTGATTATGATAAAGAAAAACTGCAAGAGCGTTTGGCTAAATTAGCAGGCGGTGTTGCTGTATTGTATGTAGGTGCTGCTACAGAAGTAGAAATGAAAGAAAAGAAAGACCGCGTTGACGATGCATTATCTGCAACACGTGCTGCTGTTGAAGAAGGTATTGTTGCCGGAGGCGGTGTTGCTTACATTCGTTCAATTGATGCATTGGACAAATTAAAAGGCGATAACGAAGACGAAAACACAGGAATTGCAATTGTTAAACGTGCAATTGAAGAACCATTGCGCCAGATTGTTGCTAACGCAGGTTTAGAAGGCGCTGTAATTGTTCAGAAAGTACGCGAAGGCAAAAATGATTACGGTTACAATGCACGCACAGAAAAATATGAAAACCTTTTTGCTGCAGGCGTTATTGACCCTACTAAAGTTACACGTATTGCGTTAGAAAATGCTGCTTCAATTGCTGCAATGCTTTTAACTACTGAGTGTGTTTTAGCTGATCAAAAAGAAGAAGGTGCTGCAATGCCGATGGGTAACCCAGGTATGGGCGGTATGGGCGGAATGATGTAATCATCAAAAGCTTATATTAATTTTATGAATTGAACCTTCCCGGAAACGGGGAGGTTCTTTTTTTTGATTAAAATATTTTTATGTGCGCTGTCATGTTAAGCCTGTCGAAACATGCGGGGGAGCTTACGCACACTCTTCGACAAGCTCAGAGTGACAACACGCCGAGTTAGTTCGAGTCCTTCGGCTTCACTCAGGATAAACTATATCGAGAGCATTTGAAGGTTATTATTTTCAGAAAATGTTTTGGAATTATAAAAGAGGACTACTGCTTTTTTATTTATCTATAAATACTTTTTTGGTGATTATATTTTCGCCGGTTTTAATTTTCAATAAATACAATCCATTATTTAATGCGGAAACATTAAGATTATAATTTTGTTCTCCTGAACTTAAATGCCCGAGATTTTTATTTAATACTTCCTGGCCAAGTTCATTCACCAGCAAAATTGATACATTATCAGCATCTTTAACTAAGTTAAAATCAATAGTTGCATTATTTGTTATCGGATTAGGATAAACATTTATTGTATTAATCCTTCCTGCTTCTTCAATGCCTGTGGTAACTGCAGCGGTTACATTAATATTATCGATATATAAATTATTGCCGTTAGCTGAAGTTGCTTTAAAGCGAATTAACACATGCGACTGCCCGGCAGCGGATGTTAAATTTACTGTTTCATGTCTCCAATCTGCTGCAGATGCAGGGACAAAAGGGTTGTTGCTATAGGGCTTTGTGGCCAAAGCATTGCCGATTTTCGCATATTTTGATAGCCATGTAATACCGCAGTCGGTAGAAATTTCAACATCTAATTCTGCAAGATTATATTGATAAAAGCTTTCGCAATAAGCAACATCAAACGTTAATGAAGCAGAACCTGCATTGGCAAACGACTGCGCTTTAATATTAAACAAATCTACTTCATACATATCAGGAATGCTGTCGTTCCAATTTAAAAAAGCAGATTTCGAAGAATTATAGCCTACAGAACCTGTTGTCCAGGTTGGCGCATGTCCGCCATTGCCGATAGTCCAGGAAGATGGTATTCCGGAAGCTTCGAATGATTCTGAAACCAGCGGGCCAACGGAAGGATAAATATTAAATGACAGTGCTGCAGTATTGTTTGATGGTGTAGGGTCAGTGAGTCCGTTGGGGCTGGAAACTACAACTGAAGCAGTATGATGGCCCGGCACTGATGAACCTACTTTGATGCCGCTGATTAATGCATCGTGATAAGTGGGAAGGCTGCCTGTCCAATGATAATTTTTTTGAGTTATACCATCCACTTTAAAGGCAATATTGGCCGAGGTTAACGTACTGCTTCCATTATTTGAAATATGAAATGCCGGTATAACGCTGTCGCAGGATTCGAGCAGGGGCGGAAATAAATCCATTACTCTCATACGGGCATCGGCTCCTGCTGAAGCAGTGGCGCAGGTTGCAGCCTGATACATATCCGGCGGAGCATTATTCCAATAGTTTGTTAAGGAGCGGTCGGGACAAATCACAAAAATTGTAGGGTAACTGCCGCTCTGGTAATTAGTATTGAATACATCAATGGCAGGCGACGGCGGATCAATTATCGGATAATTGGTTCCTGTAACCCAATTGCCCATGCTTGCTTCATTGTAAACATTTGTACAATTAACATTATCGCCTATAAGGCAGGCATAATTATTTGAGCCGTCGCATTCCATCAGATAAAAAAGAATATCATTTGTTGAACTCGGGCTAACCCCTGGCTGACCAATAGGGCCGTGATTCTGCCAGAGTGTTTCAATATAACCGCTCGTATGCCAATCCCAGCATCCGGCACACCATGTAGTTGATAAATCAAGATAAACAGTTTTACCTGCATCTAAATCGGCATACAAATGATGACTTACACCGTTTATGTCAGTAAAAGTCCAATCGGGAGCTATACTGCCGGTTGGCAGCTGTGCATGGCATTCAATAGTTATAAAAGTTAAAAATGCTAAAGCTGATAAGAGTATATGTTTTTTCATATCGTGATAGATTAGAAATTAATTTATAATTCTTTCGATTTGCACTGCAATTTAATTCTTTTATACAAGACGAGCAATTATTAATTTACCTCACCCCTGCCCCTCTCCTTGAAAAAGGAGAGGGGTTCTATCACATAAACCAAAACACTCATTCACCTCACCCCTGCCCCTCTCCTTGAAAAAGGAGAGGGGTTCTATTCTGTATCCATTCAAATTCTTAAAATTATGGCTCCCCTCTCCTTTTTCAAGGAGAGGGGCCGGGGGTGAGGTCTTGCAGGATGTTTAAACAAGCTATGATAAAGTCTATCATACCTTTGAAAGAGTTTATCATAGCTATGATAACAGCTATCATACCTTTGATAAACGTTATCATAGCTATGATAACTTCTATCATACCTTTGAAAGAGTTTATCATAGCTATGATAACTTCTATCATACCTATGATAAACATTATCATAGCTATGATAATGTTTTTACAGCCTTGTTCAGAATTTATTTTGGCAGAAACTGCCAAAAATGCTCGCTGCCAAAAAATTTATTCTCTATTTTAAAACTTGCGAAAAAGCAGAAATGATTATGAGCAGTATCATAAAATAAATTTCAGGGACTCTTTTTCTTTGTTTCGAAAACATTTAACAAAAGAAATATGTCACTAAAACCAAAAGTTAAAGATACTTGGACAAGAAAAAACGGCCTTATAACAGCAGGCATCCTCTCAAACGTGGGCACCGAAATGCTTAACAATGCCGCTTATCCTAACCCGCCTCATACACCGGCTGCTATAACAGCTCAAGGCGTTGTATGCTTAAATGCCTATAACAACAGAAAAGCTGATAAAGATGTGTATGATAGTACTTTAATCGATTCATGCACTATGCTTACTGAGGTAGGCGAATATGTAACATTAAACTGCGGTGAAGATGTTGCTAAAATTCACAGTGCAGGTTTCGAAAACACTGCCACTGAACGCACACCTTCTGTTTTACCCGGACAGGCTGTTATAAAAGATTTAACTTCTAAAAACGGTAATATAGTTGTGCAGATAATACCAATGGCAGGTGTTGAAAAATACAGCATTATTGCTTTTGTGGGTGCCGAAGCTGCAGTTACATTAAGCAACAATAAACAGATAAATATTGCTGCAGGTGCCGCACCTATAAGTTTTATTGCAAATGCTACTTCACACGAAACTTTAAGCGGCCTCCCTCTTGGCGCCGGAATAAATATTAAAGTATTTGCTCATAACGCCGCAGGTACCGGCCCGGCAAGTATTACACGTTCGGTATTTGTACAGAATTAATTATGTTTTTATAAAACTTTAAAAGACGAAGCCGGGGGCTTCGTCTTTTTTATTTGGATATATTTGTCTTTAAACATATAGTTATATAAAATATACAACATCATAAATTATTCAACTAATGAAAGAAAATAAGAAAAAAAAAGGAAAGAAATATACGCGTAGAAATTCTAATGATAATAATATTTATCAAATAATAGATGTTGTAATCAAAGAAGGACAGCAATACTTTAAATTTGGCCCTTCCTTGAATGAAAATGGAAGTCCCATTCTATGCTTATGTAATAACCTTGATAAAAATTTTTTGGAAGAACCGAACCTTTAAGATTATCACACTGTTTAGAATTAATTAAAACGGACTAAAATAAATTCTATGGCATCAGCAGAAATTACTTGTGGAATAATGAATGATTGGATTAAAAAAGGCGAAAATGAACAAGAAGATGTAAATAAATTTATTTGTTATTGGATAGCCTTTAATTGCTATTATGTCGCAGTTACAACTGAAACCGAAAGAACCGCCATAAAAATGATTATTCAAGATTCGGATACAAAAGAAATTTTTAATCGGGTTTATAAACAATATAAAAATGAGTTTGATAAAATTTTATCTTTAAAATCAATAAAAGACGAGCGCCCCAAAAAGAATAATCAAGTAAAAATTGAAGTTGTAGATTTATCAACTGTAATGTGGTGTTTATATCAAGTAAGATGTAATCTATTTCATGGAAATAAGGGCTTAAATTCTAAGAGAGATAAAGAAATACTTTCAATAACTACACCAATCCTTCGCTATTTAGTGAAGGAATTTTTTGAAAAATTGCCGCCGATGTAAATCGATCAGAAACAAAACTCAAATTCGTATGGAAGGGATTTTAATTTTAATTTTTATACTCATTATAGGTGGAGGAGTTTATATGCTTAGTTCATGGGCAACTGGTATGAATATAAAAAATAAATGGGGGCAAACAATCAGTTCACCCGAAGACTTGCCTGACCTAATAAATAGTGCGAGGAAATTGGTCGATAAAAAATATAAAATGAATAGTTTTTTGAAAAATGATTGGAAACTGGAGTTAAAAAAAACAATTAAACCGATCGAAGACAAGCTATATGTGATTATGATATTTAGATATAATAAAAGATATGGCTATAAACAGCTTAAGTATGAAAGTGAAATTTTAGAATTAATTGGAATAAATCGATCAGATCATAGATCCACAAATTTTTCTGATGAAGAGTTGGTAAAGTTATTACAATTAGAAAGAACTTTAGAAGCAAAAAAGGGAGAGGTTATCAACGAATATAAAAGAAAGTATGATAGGCTTAATTAAAAAGATTATAATATCCCACTAGGCGCGAAGTTCAGCGAAAGCAAGAGGGCAGATAACACTTACACAGTTTATTGAATAGCCCCAGTAGGCGCGAAGTTCGGCGAAAGCAAGATGGCAGCTGCTTCGTGTCATTTGTAAAAGGTAAGCTGCGCTTATCCTACACAGAATATCACATATAGCGCGCAACGACAGTTCAACCAAAATACTAAAATAAAAAAACTAAACCCCGCCTTCCCCCATAAATTATTCATTCATCATAGTGCTCCTTTGCTATTTTTTGTAAATTTGTTTTCACATGAAGAATCAAAGCGTCATAGAATCAATCAGATCCCAAAAAAATTATCTTTCGAATGCTTTTGGAGTTGAAGAAATTGGAGTATTTGGCTCTTATGCCAGAGGTGATGAAACCGCCGAAAGTGATGTGGATATTTTAATTCAATTTAAAAAACCATCTTTTGATTCATTGATGGGTGCTTATTTGTATTTAGAAAAGCTGTTGAACAAAAAAGTAGACTTGGTAACTAAAAGCCGCAGTTTATCTACACGTTTTCTTACAATTATTGAAAAAGAAATTATCTATGCCTAAAAATGATGTTCTTATTTCAAAATTAGAATATATTCTTGAGCATATTCATAGGATAAATATATGTACAAAAGATATTAAAAATCCTGGTGATTATGATTCGTCTTCGCATGGTATTACCTTATTTGATGCAACTATGATGCGTTTGCAGGCAATAGGTGAAAATTTAAAGAAAATTGAAGAAAAGTATCCTGAAATACTGGATAAGCATACAGAAATTGAGTGGGTGAAAATTATTCGTCTGCGTGATATTATTTCTCATCATTATGAAAAGCTTCAATCTGAGATTGTCTTTGAAATTTGTACTGATTTTATTCCTAAATTAAAAAAGGCAATTCTGCTTATTATTAAAGAAAATCCTTAACTGCACCCCCGTTAAGCGCAGCATCCCGCTGCGCTTTCTTTAACCGGCATCCTGCCGAACTTTTTAAAATCATAAAAAATAGTAATAACAATTAACCAAAAAAAAAATGAAAAAAACAATACACATTTACTCTGTAATAATGTTGCCGATAGTATTACTTTTCACATCATGTAATGTACAGCGTACGGCTCTTATCGGAAAATATCAAGATTCATCGTTTCATATTGAATCAGCCAAAACGGTAGATGAAGTTTGGTCAGAGGTAATTGATTTACTAGCCGCCAAAGGAATATCCATCAGAATTATTGAAGAACCCAGCGGGTTAATAGTATCTAAAGAAAGTTCTTTAACATTTTCCACCGAAGTTGACGGGCATTTAATTAATCCAAACGCCTTTGTTGTGGTTAATTCACTTGATAAGGAAAAGTATTTATATATCACCGGAGAATGGAATATCAGAGTGAAAAAAGCGGGAGAAAAAACTGCAGTAATTGCAACTTTGATGGAGATAAAATGCTACAACACAGCTATCCCCAATATAGAAATAAAAAGTACCGGAGTTTTCGAAAAATTAATTGCAGATGCAGTGCGTTGATTTAATAATTGATTATTAATTATTATTTTCATTTGCCCTTAAGCGCAGCATACAGCTGCGCTTAATTTAACCGGCATACTGACGAACTTTCAAAATCGGCAAATATTGAATAATAAAGTCATTGATAAAAAGGTGAAAAAAACCAAATACTTATACTCGATAATAATTATGCCTATAGTATTATTATTCAATTTGGGATGCAGTGCAGTTTACAAGGGGCAGGTGGTATCAGAACATGACAGCATTCCTTTAGAAAACGTAACAATTACGCTCCAGAATTACAATTGTATGCCAAGTATAGTTGTGAATACTTCATCCGATAAAAATGGAAACTTTGAATTGCATATCCCTGCAGTAGTCAGAAAGTGTATCAATAAAAAGGTGAGCATTTATTTAACCAAGGAAAACTACAAGCCGATATTTTATGAGCTAGGGAAAGCCGATAAAAATACTATTATTAAAATGCCCAGGTAGGCGCGAAGTTTAATGAAAACAGCAGGAGATAGGTAACTGAATCTTTGTAAAAGCTACGATGCACAGAATATCATATATCAGCATTAATGCTTGATAAATTCATATTTGAACACATAATGAAAAAAATTGCAACCCGCCTTCTACCGGCTGTAAATCGAATACTATTTTTTCAGTGCTTTCTCTGGCAATATCTATTATCCCCAGCCCGGCTCCCCTTTCAGTGGATGCGTTTTCTTTCAATTTCTTCTTGTATAAAACAACCAAGTCTTCCGGGTTCAAATTGTTAACTGCATCTATTTTAGTTTTTAATTTTTCTGAAGAAGCAGAGTCAACCATATTGCCGGTACAAATAATGTATTTATTGTTGTTTTTACCAATCATAAATATCGAATCTCTTTTACCATTCAGTTCAATAGCATGTTTCGATATATTTTGCAGCATTTCAATAAGCACCAGCACTATTTTCTTTGTAAAATGAAGCCCTTCTTTATGCTTGTTTAAATTATGTTCAACCATTTTAAGCATAGGAATAACAGTTTCCTGCGAAAAATCCCCTTTGTAAATCATTAATATATTTTCTTTCCGCATTAAATCGTACGATTCAATTACGCTTTGCATCGAAACGTATTTTTCGCTTACCACACCTTTACTATGCATTTTCAACATCAGGTAAAATAACGAAAGTTTATCATTCTCATTCTCAAAAGTAAATTCCAGCGGGTTCTCAGATTTTCTTGCCATCTCAATAAATCCAAGGCCAGCACCGCCTTTATCCGAAAGTTTGCCATTTTTCAAAATATCAATATGCAGATCTTTCTTTTGTTCTTTATTCAATTTGTTCAGGCTTTCGAGTTTTTCCGTCAGTTGAGCAACATTTTCTTTTTCAATCAAATTAGCCGAAGCAATATAAATACAGTCTTTCGTATTTCTAGTAGAAAATAGGCCTGGAGATGTTACTGTTCTGTTGGATTTATTCCGGGCGTCATTTCCATGTCTTACAATGTTTTGAAAACACTCTATAATAACAAAAGAAACTTTTCTCCTTATTTCTCCCATTTCATGTTTGTCTTCAAGACTGTATTCGCTCAGGGCAATTATTTTGTCGGTAATACCGTCGCTAAAATCACCTTGATATATAAATGAAAGATTGTCGCTTTTAAGCAGCTGGTAAAATTCCTGAATTTGATTTGTTTTCATATACCAGCGAAGATAGAAAATTTATAGAAATATAAATAGAAAAAATAATTCCTGCTGAAACAGGCAGGCCGCGCCGAGTGAGCGGGAGGTTTAGACTTAGCAGGAACACAGATACTTTCTGTCATTTGTAAAGATTAACTGCGCATAACACATCCAGAAAATCCGTCTGCAATCTAACACATTAAAATACACAGCAAAATAAAAACCCTTATTTTTGCCCGAATGAATACCCTCAGCAAAATAGATTTATGCATCAATGCCGATGATTACGGTTTCAGCACACCTATTTCCGATGGTATTTTAGAAATGATGAAGCAGGGTTTGGTTTCATCAACCAGTGTAATGGTGCAGAATGCAGATGATGCCCGCATGAAATTACTTTCCGAAAAGGAAAACATATCAGTGGGACTTCATTTTAATCTGGCAAGCACAAAAAATAATTTCACGCCCTTTTTAAACAGTCCTTTTAAAATAGCACAGCAGTTTTATTTCAAAAAACTAAAGCTCAGCACGCTCGAAAAAGAACTTGAAGCGCAGTATAATCAGCTAAAACGGACATACAGCCGGCCTATTACACATATTGATACACACCAGCACATACATATTATACCCAAGGTTGCAGGCTTGTTAAACGAATTCGCGAAGCAGCACAACATACCTTATGTGCGCTTAGGCAGAGAAATTTCTCCTGACGGGGGAATAAAAAAATGGCTGTTTAATAATTCGGCGTCTTCCTTAAAAAATGAGCTTCCCGTATTCGGCTTAAATATAATGGGAGAAAACTTTACCTCCGAAAAACTTAAAAAACAGTTCCAGTTTCTGCATGCAAATAATGTAACAAAAGCTTTATGGATTGTGCATCCCGGTTACGAAACAACCAGCGTCGATTTTGCTGACAGTTACAATAAACAGCGAGTAAATGAGATGCAGGTTTTATCAGAATTGAAAGATTTTATCTATCTTAACGCCCGAATAGTACCGCTTACTAAAATTTATGGCTCCTAAATTAACCATCGTTTTCCCCTGCTATAATTCAAGTTCATTTATACGAGAATCATTTGCAGTTATTGATGCTTATTTAAACAGCAGAGAGCATGTGCAGGTACTATTTATCGAAGACGGCGGAACCGATAACACGCTTGCCATACTCAACGAAACAGCTGCAGCATCGCCGAATAAAGCAAGATATACAGTTTTAAAAAACGAACACAACTTAGGTAAAGGCGGAACAATAAAACATGCAATAGCGGTATGCCCCACCGAGCTCATGGTTTTTACCGACCCCGATTTAGCTTACGATTTATCCAACATCGATTTCTTTTACAAAAACATTTCAGCCAAAGAACTGCTTATCGCAAACCGTGTTCATCCCGATTCTCGGTATTTAATACCTCCTTCTTTTTTCAGATATATATTTACAAGGCATTTAAGCAGCCGTATCTACAACAAGCTTGCGCAGATATTATTGATACCGGGCATAGAAGATAATCAGGCAGGATTAAAAATGTTTTTTGTTGATGATATAAAACCTTTGTTATTTAAATCGCAGCAGAATGATTTTAGTTTTGATTTAGAACTGCTGGTGATGGTGCGTGCAAACAACCTGTCGATAAAAGGAATGCCCGTTAATTTTAAATACGACCAGGAAACAACTACTGTAGCTTTTATATCTGACTCCTTCAATTTATTCGGAAGTTTAATAAAAATATTTATCCGCCGCATAAAAGGTTATTATAAAATTAATTAAGCAATGAGTTTTTTGAATTCCCTGAAACAGCGCATTGGTTTTAATTATAAAACATTATTCTGGCTGTATCTGATAGTAACAATAGGAGCTACAATTCCGAAAATTATTTTAGGAAAATATAATAACTATTTAATCTTCGTTGATTCTTTCGATTTACTGCGTCATCACCAGAACCCTTATCTCCTCCATCCCGATTTATATTACGATCTCTACCGCTACAGTCCTTCATTTGCAATACTTGCAGCGCCATTCTCATTTATGCCTGTATCCGTAGGTGTTTTAATATGGAACATTATAAATTCGGCAGCGCTGTTTTATGCGCTTAAATATGTTTTCAAAAACGATGAGCGCAAAGGCTCTTTGATATTGCTTTCTATACTTCCCGAATTAGTAACATCCATTCAGAACATACAAATAAATGCTTTGGTTACGGCAGTCATGCTGTTTTCTTACGCATGTTTTATTTATAAAAAAGAAGCCTGGGCGGCAGTATTATGTATGCTCAATTTATTTATAAAAATATACGGCTTCGCAGCAGCGGCATTATTCTTTATGGCAAAAAGAAAACCTGCCTTCATCAGTGCATCAGCATTAAGCTTTATAGGTTTCATGGCGCTGCCTTTAATTTTTATTTCAATTCCCGAATTAGCCGCTTTATATAAAAGCGAATTTTCTTCCATTGCAGCTTATTCAGTTCCGTTTTCATTCATGGGAATTCTCCGCTCCTGGTTTGGACTGCAGTTTAATGATTTAATAATACAAGTCCCTGCCCTGCTGATAGTATGCGCTCCCATACTTCCTGGAATGTTTAAATCAGAAGAAATAAAATTAAAATTGCAGGGGCTGTTAATCTGTTCGGTGCTTACTTTTTTATGCGCCTTCAATCAAATGGCAGAATCGGCAACGTATATAGTAGCTGTAACCGGCGCAGTAATATGGTTTTTTAATGCACCATCCTCAAAAGTAAATACTGGATTATTTATTTTCTTAATTATATTCTGTGAATTTGCACCTACAGATTTAATCCCGCGTTTCATCCGCCAGGAATTTTTTGAACCCTATAAAATAAAGGCATTACCAGTTGTTCTAATCTGGTTTAAGATACAATGGGACAGCTGGAAAATAATTATGGATAATGGAACCGCAGGTGTAAATCAAAAGGAAAACTTAGTATCAATTTAAGGAGTCTGTTTAGATTTTATAAAAAAACATTGCTGTCTCCAACGCACAGTCTTCGACAAGCTCAGACTGACCGCGTGCTGTCATATTGAGCCGGTCGAAATATGCGGGCAGCTTTATCGGAAAATATTAAAACAGACCTCAAAACTATTTTTATTTTTTTTGATTTTCAATCACTTCTCTCGCTAAAGTAAACACGCCTTTCTTTATCTCTTTCTCATCTTTACAAGGAGTATTGTATTCAATTGTATAATGATAGATGCCGTCTGCGGCTTTCTTTGAATCAAGCGTTTTACCATTCCAGCCTTTTGCCAAGTCGAGTGATTCATACACCAATTTACCTGCGGTGTTAAGTATTTTAATATGAAAGTATTTTAAATTTTCAGTGATAATTTTTAATGAAGGATTAACGTTGCTGCTGTCGATTTTAAATTTATTCGGAACTTTAATTACTGGAATAAAACCGCGGTTAATCACATTTACGGTATCTGAAAAAGTGCATAAGCCGTTGTTTGCAGTAACATAATATGTTCCGGTTCTATTCACTTTTATAATACGGGAAGTATCGCCTGTTGACCACAAAAATTCAGCACCTATATTACCTGCATTCAATACTGCCGAATCATTTCCGCAAAGGATAATATCTTTCCCCAGATATACCTTTGGCACCGCCTGATATGTTATTTCAATGCTGTCGGAAGCCCAGCACAGCCCATTTGAAACCGAAACCCAGTATTTAATCCCGGGAGCGTTTATGCTCTGAGTTTTTTCTCCAGTTGACCATATATATGATTTAAAATCCGGCCCTGCATCTAATGTCTGCGGCAGACTATCGCAGAGATATAAATCCGGTCCGATATTAACAACAGGTAACGGTCTTGCTTTAATCAGGATTGTATCGGAGCTTGAACATCCTTTATTAGCAGCATTTACCCAATACTTTCCTGCATCATAAACTTTAATTTTCGGCTGGTATTCAGAAGTGGACCAGCTGAAACTGGAAGCCGCTGTGTGCGGATTTAATACAATTGTCATCCCTTTGCATATGGATGTGTCATTTCCAAGATTTACTTTTGGATGTGCTGAGATTGAAACAATATGAGAAATAGTATCGGTGCCGATTGAATCTGTTAAATACAAATTTACTTTATAATCACCAGCTGAAGCGTAATAATGAGAAGGGCTTAAAGCTGTTGAAGTGTTTTTCTTTCCGCTGGCATTATCGCCGAAATTCCATATTACTTTTGGAAGATGATCAGAACATTCAGAAGCTTTAGAAATAAAATTAGTTGTTTCACCTAGGCAAACATGGCTGAATGTAAAATTATTCTGTGTCTTATACATTTCCGATTGAATATGGTCAGAAACCCCTAAAGCTAATTTAGAAGTAGTAGTAATTTTCGAAAACTCCGGAGTCAGGGAATTCGGATTACTTACAACAGTAATTTGATTTCCCTTATCAAACGGGATATATAATTTCCCATCAGTACCTAATTCAATCTGTCCCGGCCCTGTTACAGCTTCAATTTTATCGGCAGGTGTTGAAGTAATAAAAAATGAATTGATTTTTTCTGTCGCAAAATCATACTGAAATAAATTATCTTTTTTGTTTTCATACCAGTTAGACATGTATGCTTTTGATCCGTCAGGCGAAAATTCCATTCCGTAAAGCCCTTGCCCTCCATCAGGCAGGATGATTGTTTTAGGATTAGTAATAATTCCTGAAGACGCATCAAAATCACATACAAAGGCAGTAGAGATGGGGCTGTTAGCAAACGACATTCCCATTCTGCCATTGTTATAATCCAGTTCACCGCGTCCCACAAAAATTTCCGGACCGGAATAATCATAAATAATTGTTCCTTCAGAAACACCTTTTTCATCAATTAAATATCTCTTAAAACCTATATCACACACATAGGCCAGCAGCCAATAACTATTGCGGCAGGGGCGTTTAATAACTTCAAGTCCTTCTGAAACATTTGCTGAATCTATTTCAGTATTTAAGCTCACCACATCGCCGAGTCCATGATCTAATTTCATATCAACCACGCTGTAGTATAAGCTGGAACAGAGTTCAGCATTATAAAAAATATAAAATTTATTCGGATTATCCGGAAAGGGGCAGATATCGATTTCAGTGGCAGATGAATTCGCATAAATTTTTCCGGAGCCGGGCATTAAAACATTATGAGCATTATACACTCCATCAGCATTCACAAAAAATAAAATATTTCCTAAGCCGTCTTCAGCATGAGAAACAGCTTCAAACCCATGATTAATGCCGGTATAAGTGAGAGAAGGAGATGCTGTTTCGAAGTTCAGTTTTACAATATTATCGTAACTGTTTACAAGCAAGTTTTTAATTTGAGCTGTTGCTGCGCCGTTGATAATCATCAATACAGCTGTATTAAAAAAACAGAGGCAGTATATTTTTCTAATACTTTTCATTTAAAATATTTTTTGATATCCAAATGTAATTTGTAATTGCGGATAAAAACCCTATTTTTATAACTATTTTTAAAACTTAATTGCAGAAGAAAATCAAGAGCCAATGGAAGAGTCGAAACAGCTGGAACAATTTGAAGCAAAAATTGCTGCAGGTCAGAAAATAGAACCCAAAGATTGGATGCCCGAAGCATACCGCAAACAATTGATTAGAATGATGAGTCAGCACGCTCATTCAGAAATTGTAGGGATGCTTCCCGAAGGCAATTGGATTACACGTGCTCCAAGCCTTCGCAGAAAAGCAATTTTATTGGCAAAGGTTCAGGATGAAGGCGGGCATGGTTTGTACTTATACAGTGCTGCTGAAACCCTTGGTATTGACCGCAAAGAGCTGTTAGAACAATTGCATTCCGGCAAGGCAAAATATTCAAGCATTTTTAATTATCCGACTCTTACATGGGCTGATATCGGCGCAATAGGCTGGTTAGTGGACGGCGCAGCCATAATGAACCAGACTGCATTGGCACGCGGTTCTTACGGCCCCTACTCCCGTGCAATGGTGCGTATCTGCAAAGAAGAAAGTTTTCACAACCGTCAGGGATATGAAATAATGATGCACCTTGCACAAGGTACGCCAGAGCAGAAAGAAATGGCTCAGGATGCGTTTAACCGCTGGTGGTGGCCTTCTATAATGATGCTCGGTCCAAGCGACGATCAATCGCCGAACAGTGAACAGCTGATGCGATGGAAAGTGAAGATGGAAAGCAATGATGCAATCCGGGAACGCTTTATTGACCGCACTGTTCCGCAGGCTGATTTCATCGGACTTAAAGTACCTGATCCTGCAATGAAATTTAATGAGAAGACCGGCCACTATGAACACGGCCCAATTAACTGGGAAGAATTTTTTGAAGTCATCAAAGGCAATGGAGTATGCAATGCAATAAGACTGAAAGCACGAGTAGAAGCCGACAAAAAGGGACAATGGGTGCGCGAGGCTGCAACTGCGTATGCAGCAAAGCAGGCAAAGGAAAAAGCTATGGCATAAGAGAAGACGTATTATAAATTCTTTTATAATAAATCACAAAAAACAAATTAAATATGAAAATTTTAAAACTTATATTATTCTTCATCATTCTCAGCAGCACCTGCATTAAAGCCCAAAATAATATCCGGATGACATCCTTTTATGATATCAACGATAAAAAAGCCTATTACATTTCATGGGATATTAAAACAGGAAAGTCGATTCAATACAGCTGGAACGGCGGCGAACACAAATGGGAATCTTTTAAAATTAATATTCCGGAAAAACCAGTTGCAGGGGCGCTGGGTAATATAATGTTTGATGTATATTTTGATCACAACGACGGTAAATCATATTACATAGCCTGGGATACAAAAACTGGAAAATCTATCCAGTATTCCTGGAACGGCGGTGCTCATAAATATGATGCATTCGAAATTAACTTACCTGAAACCCCTCTGCCGGGCGCAACAGGAGAAGTTATGATGAAAAGTTATTACGATTCAAATGACGGCAAAGGATATTATTTAGTTTATGATACCAACGGCGGAAAATCGATCCAATATTTCTGGAATGGAGGGGCACACAAATGGGAAGCATTTGAAATTAATCTGCCCGCAAAACCATTGGCGGAAAATTAGAATCAAAATTTTTTTTCGATTTTATAATTATCTTTTATCATTCAAGAATAAGACTGTTTATACTACGGTTTAACAATTAAAAAAATAAAAATTATCTGGTAATGTATATTCCTAAAGATTATTTAGCAGCGGATAAAAAAGAAATTTTAAATTTCATCAGGACATACAGCTTTGCATCAATTATAACAGTAAAAGATAATTTTCAAACTGCATCGCATTTACCTTTTGTTGTTACAGAAACTGAAAACGAAATTATTTTGACTTCGCATTTTGCAAAAGCTAATCCGCAGTGGAAGCAGATAACAAACAATAATGTATTAGTAGTTTTCACAGAGCCCCATGCCTATATTTCTCCCCAATACTACGACAGCGAAATAAATGTTCCCACCTGGAATTACATGGCAGTGCATGTTTACGGGAAAGGGAGAATAATTACTGAACAAAAAGAATCATTTGCTGTTTTGGAAAGTATGATTAACAATTTTGAAAAAGAATACAAAACTCAATGGGATAAACTTCCAATGGATTATAAAACAAAAATGTTAAAAGGAATTACGGCATTTCAAATTACAATAACCGATATTCAAGCAACGAAAAAATTAAGCCAGGACAAAAAAGAAACTGAAAAGCAGCGGATAATTTCGGCATTTGAAAAAAGCAGTCATGACAATGAAAAAATAATTGCTTCGATGATGAAGCAAAATGAAATAAAATAAAACATACAAAACATATATAATCTTCAAAAATAATTATTAAAAAAGTTTAATTATGAGTGATACACAATGGCCTTTATGGGAAGTATTTGTACAAGGGAATCCCGGAATACCGCACAAACATGTAGGAAGCGTTCATGCTCCTGATGCGGAAATGGCAATGCAGAATGCACGCGATGTATATACGCGCAGAAGCGAAGGAATAAGCATCTGGGTAGTTCCTGCTGCAGCAATATCGGCATCAAGCCCCGAAGATCAGGGTGCATTTTTTGAACCGGCAAATGATAAACCTTACCGCCACCCGACATTTTATAAAATCCCGGAAGGGGTGAAATATTTATAGTTGAAAGTATTAAGTACTAAGTACGGAGTATTAAGATAATAGAATACCCGGTTCATAATACATAATACTAAATACATAATACTTTAAAAAAATGAATTTACAAGAAGCAAAATTTGAATACCTTCTCCGCTTAGGCGATAGCAGTTTGATAATAGGCCACCGGCTTTCTGAATGGTGCGGACACGGCCCCATTCTGGAAGAAGATATTGCATTGATAAATATCGCTTTGGATTTTGTCGGCAACGCATCAGCACTATTAACTTATGCTGCACAGGTGGAAGGGAAAGGCCGTACAGAAGATGATTTGGCGTATTTACGCAGCGAACGGGAATACCGCAATTTATTATTAACAGAGCAGCCTAACGGCGATTATGCTGTTACCATTGCCCGCCAGTTCTTATATGATGTTTATACTTTCTTTTTATACGAAGAATTAAAAACAAGCAAGGATGAAACCATTGCCGCCATTGCAGTTAAATCACATAAAGAAATTACCTATCACCTGCGTCACACAACCGAATGGATGTACCGCTTAGGCGATGGTACAGAAGAAAGTCATAAGAGGATGCAGACTGCACTAAATGATTTGTGGATGTATACTCCTGATTTATTTGATATGAATGAAGTTGATGCAATATTGATTAATGAAGGCATTGCTGTTGATTTAAATAAAGTAAAAGAAGCCTGGGAAAAACGTGTGAGAGAAGTAATTTCTGAAGCGAAGCTGGAGATTCCCGCCGCTAACATTAAACAAAAAGGCAGCAGAGAAGGCAGACACAGTGAACATTTAGGTTTTCTGCTCGCCGAAATGCAGTATATACCAAGATCTTATCCTAATGCCAATTGGTAAAATCGGCAAAAGCCAGTTTGTAAAGAATAGAAATATTTTTTTGGGTAATAGACCTGTCAGGTTTTAAAAACCTGACAGGTCTTGCTTTAACAAAGCGAAACTAAGCATTTCAGGCTCTGTCTGAAAATAGTAATATTAAAATTGGGTTAAGATATATTTACAAATGGCCTTACATACCAAAGATCAAATATTCAATCTTCTTTCTGAAATTCCTGACCCGGAAATACCTGTCATAAATATTATTGAATTAGGCATTCTGCAGGATGTAAAATGGGACGGCTCTCTTTGTACCATTGTAATTACGCCTACTTACAGTGGCTGCCCGGCAATGAAAGTAATTGAAGATGATATTAAAATCAAACTCAAAGAAATCGGAATAACCAATGTAAAAATTGAATTAGTTTATTCACCCGCCTGGACAACTGACTGGATAAGCGATGCGGCAAAAGAAAAACTGCGTGCATACGGTATCGCACCTCCAGATCACAGCTCCATTGATAAAGGAGTATTGATGGGAAAATCCCGCGAATTAAAATGCCCTCAGTGCGGATCAAAAAACACAGAAATGATTTCGCAGTTCGGTTCCACAGCTTGTAAAGCCTTATACCGCTGTCTGGACTGCAAAGAACCTTTCGATTATTTTAAATGTATTTGATGAATAATTGTTCTCATTCATAGATGAATTACAAAGTTTGTACATTTGGCTTTGTTCCCAAAAGATTATATTTGAATCCAAATCAATCCATAAATTATGTCAGCATTTATTAAAACAGAAACTGATGGAAGCGTTTTAAAAATTACGCTTAACCGCCCTGATAAATTCAACAGCTTTAACCGCGAAATGGCATTGCTGCTTCAGGATGCATTAGACAGAGCCGCCTCGGATAAAACAATCCGCGCTGTTTATCTTACGGGTGAAGGAAAAGCATTTTGTGCTGGGCAGGATTTATCTGAAGCTTTAGATAAAAGCGGCCCAGGCATTGAACGCATTGTCCGTGAGCATTACAATCCGATTGTTCTAAAAATACGTGCCATCGAAAAACCCGTTATCTGCGCCGTTAACGGAGTTGCTGCCGGAGCTGGAGCAAACATAGCTTTAGCATGTGACATTGTAATTGCAGCCAGCTCAGTCGCTTTCATTCAAGCATTTAGTAAAATAGGTCTCGTTCCCGATAACGGCGGAAGCTTCTTTCTCCCCCGTCTGGTGGGCTTTGGAAAGGCTTCTGCATTGATGATGTTAGGTGATAAAGTTTCCGCAGCTGATGCTGAAAAAATGGGTATGATTTATAAAACAGCTGCCGATGATATGCTCCACACTGAAGCAATGGTCATTGCAAAAACACTTGCAGACCTGCCAACCAAAGCTTTAGGTTTTACCAAACGCATGTTAAACAATTCATTGAATAATACGTTAAGCGAGCAGCTGGAATGTGAAGCTGATATGCAGGTGCGCGCAGCGCAGACTTACGATTACAATGAAGGCGTGAGTGCTTTTTTTGAAAAGAGAAAACCTGTTTTTAAAGGAGAGTAGAATTCCTCACTTCTCTTAGGAAGAGGGATATTCAGGATGTAATAGTTTATGCAAAATTTATTAATTAAAACCATCATTCCCTTTCCGGGAGATTAGTATTTGATTATGATAGGAATAATAGGATCTGGCGCAATGGGGGCAGGAATTGCTCAAGTAGCAGCAACTGCAGGGCATCAGGTAATTGTATTTGATACGAATCAAGCAGCGCTTGATAAAGCAAAAGGCAATTTAGAAATCACCTTAAAAAAATTATCTGAGAAACAAAAAATCACAGAGCAGGCTGCGAAAGAAATTTTCGGAAGAATACAATTTGCCACTGATTTAAACCAATTTAAAAACTGCGATTTAATTATTGAAGCAGTAGTTGAAAATTTAGAAATAAAGCAAAAACTGTTTGTTGATTTAGAAGCCACTGTTTCCGAAAACTGCATATTAGCAAGTAACACATCTTCATTATCAATTGCTTCAATTGCTTCTGTATGCAAAAATGCTGCACGTGTAATCGGCATTCATTTCTTTAATCCTGTTCCTTTAATGCCTTTGGTGGAGATTATTCCTGCGCTCACAACGGGTGAAGCGGTTACAGTAAATTCAAAAAAGTTGATTGACAGTTGGGGCAAAATAACTGTTCTTACAAAAGATACTCCAGGCTTTATTGTTAACCGCGTTGCACGTTCATTCTACGGGGAATCCATCCGCATTTATGAAGAAGGCATTGCAGATTTTGCAACGATTGACTGGGCAATGAAAACATTCGGCGGTTTTAAAATGGGACCGTTTGAACTCATGGATTTTATTGGAAACGATATAAATTATAAAGTTACAGAAAGTGTATGGACGCAGTTTTTTTACGAGCCGCGTTTCAAACCTTCATTAACACAAAAACGCTTATACGAAGCAAAATGGTTCGGACGAAAGTCTGGACAAGGTTATTACAATTATGCCGAAGGTTCTGTGATGCCAAAGCCTAAGCAGAATGAAGAATTAGGTAAAACTATTTTTTACCGTGTTGTTGCAATGCTGATGAATGAAGCTGTTGATGCCTTTTATCTTCAGCTGGCATCAAAAGAAGATATAGATACGGCAATGACCAAAGGTGTAAATTATCCAAAAGGATTATTGAAATGGGCAGATGAATTAGGGCTTCAGAATATATTAGACATCCTCGAAAATTTATACAATCTCTATTCTGAAGACCGATACAGGCCCTGCGTGTTATTAAAAACAATGGCTAAAAAGGGAGAAACATTTTATTAGTAACCAGAATAGGTCTTAAAACATAAAGTATAAAAAATCATCATTCTAAAGCAGGCTACTTTTTCTTTTTCTTTTTCTTTTTGGCTGCCGGAATAATTGTTTTGCTTTCGCGCCCGGCAGCATTTGCTTTATGAGGGTCATTATAATATTTATCATTTGCATCTTTATCATTTACGGCATTCAAATCTACACCGTAATTCCATTTGCCATGTTTGAAACCAAAACCATCATAACTCATATCGGTGCAATAATATTGAAACTGCCCTTCTAACCCTGGCTGATCGGGCGCCAGGTGATCGAATACAATAGAATCCTTTTTGGAGTTATACCTTAAGGACATTGAGCAAGAAGCCGCACATTCAAAAATCACCCTCTTGGGAAATTTTTTCTGCATATTAAAAATAGCTGCTCCGAAATGAGGTATACCCTTTTTATCAAATGTAAGAACATCAATAATTTTTTTCTTAGTGAACTTATCATTTCCGTCCCACGCCAGAAGGGTATAATATGTTTTATTCTTCGTTTTTTTTACAATAATTTTACTGTAAAGCATACCATACCATTTTGTATTATCGCTGATGGAATTTTCTGGATTATTATTTTCGGCTGACTTGTCAATTAAAGGGAATAGCAGCATTGTTTCCTTTTTTTCTGTCTTGAAAAGGCCTCCCTTTTTTACTACAGTAAATTTTTCCTGAATAAATCCAAAATACTCTTGAGTACCGTCCTCATAAGGAACATTCCAATTTATTATTCTGAATGTTTTATCCGGAGGCTGCAGTATTTCAGCAAAATTTAATGAATCAAATGGATAGTCAAATGAATTATCAACATTCAAGGCTCTTCCAAAAGTGTTAAGCAGCAGCTGGTTATATTTCTTTTTATCCTGATCGGTTTTTGCGCTGTATAATTTAGTGGAGCACATTTTTAAAGTATCGCTGTATAAGCGCAATAACAATCTGTCTGCATTTTTATCCTGTGCAGCGGCATTTAATGAAAATAAAAACAAAAACAGGAAAAATAGTTTATTCATTTACTCAAAAGTATGAAATTATAAACGGAATTGTGAATGGATTATTTCTTTCTATTTTTAAGATTCATCAAACACCTTCTAATTTTCTTGATAAAACTGTTTAATTATGCAAAGGTTTCTAAAGAATAAATTCAAGTTTACAATAAAATAAAAATGCCGTCTGTGGCTTAACCCGACGGCATTTTAATATTCAATAATTATATTTTAGGAAATATGCATCGCATTTTTTTTCTCCATTAAATCTTCTTTGCTTTCTCTCCAGTTTTCGTCATCAACACAGCAGTCAACCGGACACACGGCCGCACATTGAGGCTCGTCATGAAATCCAGTGCACTCAGTACACTTATCCGCAACAATATAATATATATCCATTGCCACAGGTGTCTGTGCCGCATCGCCGTCAGCGGATAAACCGCTTTTTGCTGTAAACATTCCTTTTATAGAAGTGCCGTCTGAGAAACGCCATTCGTTTCCGCCTTCATATATTGCATTATTTGGACATTCAGGTTCGCATGCCCCGCAGTTAATGCACTCTTCTGTTATTTTAATCGCCATAGGAGTCTTTTGTTTTTGTTAGTTTTGTAAAAAAATATTTCACAAATATACTACAAAGCTTGAACAGCAAGTTTAGAATTATAAAAAAATGACAATAGATAACCGAATAAAAACCTTTGTAACATTAGGAACTTTTTTAAAACAGTTTTCTGAACAAGAGGAAAAACAGATTGATAATGCTCTAAACGAAAGATTTTACAGCGATTTTAACAGCCTTATTCAGTCGGTCCACTTTCACAACGGCTGGTTTACCGAGGATAATGTCCGCAATGCAATTGCTTCAATTGCATTCAGCCTGAATCCAGAACCAATGATAGATTGGCTTTCGAAATACATAAAAAACTTAAATGAGAAAAAAGAAGCACTGAGTGTTGCCGTTATCATGGCAGGAAACATCCCAATGGCAGGCTTCCACGATATGTTGTGTGTTCTGTTATCAGGAAATAAATTTATCGGCAAATTATCATCGGAGGATAAATTGCTGCTGCCGTTTATTTCAAAAATATTAATTGTTATTGAACCTGAATTCAGCAGTTTTATTGAATTTACGGAAGGCCCCTTAAAAAACATCGACGCAGTTATAGCAACAGGCAGTAATAATTCATCACGTTATTTTGAATATTATTTTGGAAAATATCCTCACATCATCCGCAAAAATCGGAATTCGGCTGCAGTTCTCACAGGTGCAGAAGAAAGAGGCGATATGAAACTTTTGGGAAAAGATATTTTTCAATATTTTGGTTTAGGCTGCCGGAATGTATCTAAACTATTTGTTCCGAGAGGGTATAATTTTGAAACTTTTTACGAATCAATTTTTCAATTCAAAAACATTGTAAACAATAATAAGTACGGGAATAATTACGAATACAACCGCACAGTTTATTTGATGAGCAGCCAGCCATCATTATTAGATAATAATTTTTTATTATTAAAAGAAGACAGTGCGTATTCATCTCCGATAGGTGTTTTATTTTATGAATTTTATCATGATTTGAAAAGTCTGAATAAAAGAATCGAAGCGGATAAAGAATTACTGCAGTGCGTTGTTTCTAAAACTTCTCAAATCAACAATTCTATACCCTTCGGGACAGCTCAATGTCCTTCGTTATCGGATTATGCCGACGGTGTGGACACTTTAGAATTTTTAATTGGATTATAAATAAATTTGGAATCCAATTTATATAAAAGCATTTTTTTGAGAACAACTTGGGTGTCCACTAACAATTTGTAAAAGGTTTTATATTATATTTTCTGGGCTTATAATTTTATACAAATTATCTTTGTAAAGATCGCTCAGAGGCAGTTCTGTCTCTTTTATAAAAAGCCGGTTTTTTCGGATGGAAGTAATTTTATCAATTGAAATAATAAACGATTTATGTATCCTAAAAAATTTCCCGAATGGCAGTTTTTCCTCAATACCTTTTAAACTCATCCTCGTAATAACCGGTTTTACAGCATTTACAAGGTGAATTTTAATATAATCTTTTAATCCTTCTACATAAGATATGTCTGCAATTGTAATTTTCACAAGACTATATTCAGCGTTTACAAATATAAAATCAGCAGCTGGCGACGATGTGTGTACCAGCTTTTGTTTCAAATTATAATAATCCAAAGCTTTATTTGATGCTTTCAAAAAACGTTCAAAAGAAACCGGTTTAACAAGGTAATCCAGCACATCCAAATTAAAACTTTCAAGTGCATGTTCTTTATAGGCAGTAATAAAAATCACCATCGGAGGCGACTTCAAGCTTTTCAGAAACTGCAGGCCGGTAATTCCGGGCATCTGAATATCCAAAAATATTAAATCAATTTCTTCCTTTTGTAATACTTCAATTGCTTCATAAGCATTCTTGCAGCGCTTTACCAGATGCAAAAAGGGAATCTGCCTGATATTATCTTCAAGCAGATCCAGCGCAAGTGTTTCATCATCTATTGCCAGGCAGCGCATCATTTCAAATTTAAGTTTAAAGCGGCGATAAATTGATTATTCTCATTTGAGAGTTTGAGCTCATATTTACCGGGATACAACAAATTCAAACGACGTTCTAAATTACTCAGTCCAATACCTGAATTACCAGTTTTGCCTGAAGTTTCACGGCTGTTGAATTTATTTATAACGCGGATAAAAATAGACTCTTCATTTATGATCAGCTGTATGTTTATTTCAGGATTCTCTACTAAGCCCATTCCATGCTTAAAAGCATTTTCAACCAAAGGGATAAACAGCATAGGTTCAATAAAATTATCTGTATCCGTTTTACGGACTGCATCAAAATTAACTTTAACATCATCGCCAAAACGCAGCATCTGCAAATCAATATAACTTTTAAGATATTCAATTTCCTTATTGACGCTTACTTTTTCTTCACCGGATTCATATAACATATATCTCATTAAATTAGACAGCTCAATTAAAGCCGGCTCCAAACGATCCGATTTTTTTCGGGCAAGAGCCACCATATTGTTTAAAACATTAAACATAAAATGCGGGCTCACCTGCGACCGTAAAAAAGAAAGTTCGCTTTTTAAATTTTCATTCTCTTTTTCTTTTCTGGTTTTTGCTGCTTCAACATTATCTATAATAATTCTATAACTTGTGCTGATAGCGAAATTAAAAATGCAGGGAAATAATTTAAAACCAAATAACCGCATAAAAGTTCTGGGATGCAGATGAGGCTTGTAAAAATCACTCACTGCCGCATTAACAGAAGCAATCAGGATAATTAAAACTACTACTGTTGCAATATAAACGATAGTTTTTTTCTTCGATAAAAGAACCGGAATAAGAACATAAGCATTCAGATAAAAAAATCCTATAAAGGTTAAATATGAAATAATTTCTGTTAGCCCGAAAAAATCTTTATGAAAGGGAGGAGCGTGTTCACCCTGCGGATTACTGAAAAACAAAATAGGAATAGACAAAAAAAGAGCCCACACAAGTATGTGAATAATGGCGGTTATAATTTGTTTTTTATTCATATTCAATTATTGTCTCTCAAAGATATTTACTTAATTAATAACCGGACATCCAAATATGCAAAAAGAATGATTTAATATATAAGCGGGCTTATTGTGTAGATGTACAAAAACATAAACAAGCATTTTGGATATCTGCAAAAATAGAATTTAATACTATTCTGTAAAACCCGCTTGATCAAAACCTTTTCAAGTTTAAAATTTTTAACCTAGATATTCTGGAAAAATATTTATTCGATTTTTATCTTTACAATAATATCATAACCTTTGCAGACTTCTTTAATTGAAAAAATTAATTTTCCTGAAAAACAGATGTATACTATGTTTAAGAGTCAAGGAAATATAATCACACTCGTTTTTATTTTGTTTTTTCTTTCAAATGCCGATGCTCAGATAAAAGGAAGTTATCTGCAGCTTGGCAGATATGAATTAAGTAAAAACAATTACACCGAAGCAATCGAAAAACTCAATATTGCTATCCAGGTTGAGCCTGAACTTTACGAAGGATATTTTTTAAGAGCCTTTGCTAAGTTCCAGCTGGATGATTTTATGGGTGCTGAAAAAGACTATACCAAGGCGATATCCATATTCCCGCACCTTGAAGAATTATTTTTTTACAGAGCAGTTACACGCGATAAATTATATGATTTTTCAGGTGCGTTTGATGATTACCAAATTGCCATTTCAATTGATTCTAATGATGCCAGAATTTATTCGAACCGTGCTGTGCTGTTTCTTACACTCAATCAAAATGAATCAGCGATTAATGACTGCACCCATGCACTAAGATTAAAGATGAAAGACGAAACTCTTTATATAATCAGAGGTGCAGCCAAAGATGGCTTGGGCAGACATGAAGAAGCAATTGAAGATTTTAATAAAACAATAAAAATTAACAGAAACAACCTATATGCCTATATACAGCGCGGAATGGCGTTAAATGCGCTTTCAAAAAAAGATTTAGCCCTGATTGATTTTAATTTCGTTCTCAGCCAGGATTCTGCTAATGGTCCTGCTTTGATGCAGCGGGCATTGCTAAAAATGCAGGACAAAAAATTTGAAGAGGCTATGACAGATTTGAACAAAGTAATCCGCCTCTCCCCTTTCAATGCAGCTGCTTATTTTAACAGGGCAATTTTAAAATGCGATATTGAAAAATATAAATCCGCTATTGATGATTATGATGAAGTACTGATTTTAAACCCTAATAATATTCAGGCATACTATAACCGCGGAGGAGTAAAATATAAAATCGGCGATAAAAAAAGTGCATTAAAAGATTATGATAAAGTGATTGAACTGTTCCCCGAATTTGCGGATGCTTACTACAACAGATCGCTGATCAAAAAAGACCTTCATAATATAAAAGGCGCGATGGAAGATTATAAAAAATCCGAAGCGGTAAAGCATCATAATTATTCCAAAAACGACAGCATGAATTTCAGCGAAGGTATTAAACTGATTAAGCTCACAGCCTTGAACAGCGATTTTGGAAGCAAAGAAAATCCGTCTTCAAAAGTTCAGTATAACAATATTGATATACAGCCTCTGCCAATATATGAAATAGCATTATTTCCTGAATCAGGAAAAAAAATAAAAGTGTATGATACCCGAAAAAAGAAATATTATAACAATGATATGGTAACCCTTGTTAGTTCAGCCGACAGTGTTAATCAAATGAAGACTTCAGAAAAAATAGGCCGGATGGACTCTGTTAAGAGCATCAAATTAAATGCGGCCTATTATTTAGAGAGGGCCGTTTTAAATAGTTCTATAAAAAACTACAACCAATCCCTTGCCGATTATGATAAAGCAATATCTCTTGATACAAACAACATTGTTGGTTATTTCAGCAGGGCGAATACGCGTTTTAAGCTGCTTACACTTATTCATTCTTTCGATAAAGAAACTACGCAGATCTCTTTAAACGGCAACGCGTCGGGCAAAGCGCAGAAATCGGTTTATGATCCCAGCTATGATTTAGTTATTAATGATTATTCTAAAGCATTAAAATTAGACCCGAATTTTACGTTTGCCTATTTCAACAGGGCTGCTGTAAAAATCTCTTTGGGCGACTTCCCAGCTGCACTCAGCGACCTTTCAAAATCATTGGGCTCTGAGCCTGATTTTCCGGAAGCGTTTTACAACGAAGGTTTAGTGCTTATTTTTATGGAGCAGAGAGAAAAAGGCTGCATTGATTTAAGCAAAGCCGGCGAATTGGGCATGAAAGAGGCTTATAACGTTATGAAGAGATACTGCAATTAATTGTTTTCTGTAAATCTTATACTTTTTCGGCCCAGGCCTTATTCAAAGCCTGAGTAAATACAGCACTCTCCTGAGCTCCCGAAACTGCATATTTGCGGTCAATTACAAAAAAAGGAACTCCTCTTACACCAACTTGCTGCGCTTCATAAATATCTTTTTTTACTTCGTCAGTATAATCTTGGCCCGCCAGCATGGTTTTTACATCAGTAGCGTCAAGCCCAATGTCAATACCCAAATGAACTAATATTTCAGCATCAGCAATGTTTTTTCCTTCAGTAAAATATGCTTTAAACAATCGCTCTTCAGCTGCATCACCTCTATTATTTTTTTTTGCCAATTGAATAAGCCTGTGTGCATCAAAAGAATTAGCAATTACAGCTTTATCAAAATTGTAATTTAGACCGGCTGCTTTCGCAGTTTCTGTTACCTGCTTGTTAATTTTTTCCGCCTGCTCCAATGACCAGCCTTTAATTTCAGCCAGATATTGATTAATATTTTTGCCAGGTTCTGTTTTCATATCAGGGTTCAGCTGAAAGCTTTTCCAGACAACTTCCACCTTGTCTTTGTGCTCAAATCCTTCTAAAGCGGTTTCAAATTTTCGTTTCCCGATATAGCAGAAAGGGCACATTACATCACTCCATATTTCTATTTTCATTTGTCTTTTTTATTTTAAGAAATTTTATTTCTCACCTAATGCCGTGAGAGGAAAATTTTAAAATATTTTTATGCACTTATATTCCTAAACACAAAATTACATACATTTGCTATACAAATGTAAGTGATATACAATAATATACCGCTATACTCGAATATACCAAGTTAAACTTCGATGGAAAATAAAAATCATACTGCCTGCCTTAAATCTCTTTTACCTATAAGAGATGCGCTTGATGTAATAAACGGCAAATGGAAACTCCAGATAATTATTGCTATGTCGGCCGGCAATACAAGATTTAAGGAAATAGAAAGACAAATCCCGAAAATCACCTCAAGAATGCTGTCAAAAGAATTAAAAGAGCTCGAAATTAACCTGCTGGTCAAAAGGACTGTTTATGATTCGCTGCCGGTAACCATTGAGTACGTTCTTACACCTTACGCAGAGTCACTTGAAAAAGTAATTGATGCCCTAAAGGACTGGGGTATCCAGCACCGAAAAAAGATGTACGGTAAATAATTCAAGTAATGTACAATTAGTCCATGCCTAATGGACAACTAAAACAATTTCTCTCCTTATTCCATAATGCCAAAAAAGCTTATCCAATTTTTTTGGGAGCCACAGGTAAATAGAAATCATTCTTAAAAAAACAAATCAAAGTTTAAATCATCCTGTTTGAAGCTTCCTCAGAGTTTTGATAAGACTTTGCTAAAAGATTTTATGATTTGTTAACTTCGCCTGAATGCCGATTAAAAAATATTTTCCTAAATTGTCCTATTATTATCTTTTAGTTTGTCTTTAGTATATAAATCTTAAAACCAAACATCATGAAAGAATATCTTTTATTATTCCGCGGGGGCGATGCGGAACGTAAACAATTATCACCAAACGAAATTGAAGCTCACATGAAACGCTGGCAGGAATGGATCGGCGGAATTGCACAAAGCGGTCACTTAACCGGCGCCCAGCCTTTAACAAACGAAGGAAGGGTTATAAAAGGAAGCCAAAAGAAGTTGACCGACGGCCCTTTTATGGAAGGCAAAGAAATTCTTGGAGGCTATGTACTGATAAAAGCTGCAGGCTTTAATGAAGCCGTTAAAATTTCAGAAGGCTGTCCCAACCTTGAAGCAGAAAGCGGAACGGTAGAGATCCGCGAAATAGGTACTATGAGTGCAGTATAATTTTCTTTTTATTTCACAATGTAAAATCCAGAAAAAAAATAAAAATCAAATAAAATTATTGACACATGAAAACTAAAACAATTAAACAGACGGTAACATTTGCCGCTTCTCCAAAGGAAGTGTATGACTTACTAATGGATAAAAAAAAATACGCTGCTTTTGTAGGCGGCGATGTAAAAGTCAGTAAAAAAATTAAAGGAAAATTTGAAGTGTTTGACGGTTACTGCACAGGTTATAACATCGAATTAGAAGACGGCAAAAAAATTATACAGGCATGGCATTTCGCCGAAAACGGCTGGCCTGATGATTATTATACAACTTGCACTTTCCTTTTCGAAAAGAAAGACAAAGGAACAAAACTAACCTTCACTCAAGCCGAAGTCCCTGAAATTAGCGTGGAATCGCTAAAAAGCGGATGGAAAGAATATTACTGGACACCAATGAAAAAATATTTGAAAAAATAATTAAAAATTTGTCCAAATTTTAAAGTCTTGTTTGTCTTTAGTATATAAACCATCAGAATATAAACTAAAAAACAACCAAAATGAAAAAGAACCCTTGGATCGCAGCAGTACTTAATTTTTTCTTTATGGGTGCCGGTTACATTTACAACCAAAAACGCACCGTACTAGGTATTGGTTTTACACTTGGCGCGATAGCACTCACTTATGTGGAACTGCAGCTTCAGGCTTTGAGTCCTTTACTTCATAACATAATGTTTGCCGCTGTTTTAATTATTAATATCTGCTTTGCTGCAGACGGGTACAATGAAGCTAAAAACAGCAGTAAATAATTTTCTGAATCTGCCAAAATTGAACACTCAAAATTATTTAAAAAAAAATCCTAAAAACAAAAAAATCCCCATGAAACAAAAAATGACTTTTAATCTGCTTACCGTTATGGGCAAAGTTAAGCCTTCAAGTATTGAAGCCGCATGCGAGCTTCATAATCAAACTGCCGGAAACCCCGGCGGAGTGGCAGCTGCCAAATCACTTGGCGACATGAGCCATATGACATTTATGCCAGTTGACGCAGAAAAATCGTTTAAGGGCGATTTATTATTCATGGACATATGGAACAGCATGGAAGGCCTTAATCAGTTTTTCAGCGACCCGCAGGTACAGGGAGGAGCCGAGATGATGTTTGCCTCCAGAGAAGCAATTGTATGGACCAAGATAGACGACTTTTTGAATTTCAATTTCCCTGCCCCAACCGGCAAAAACGAAAAATTTATCGGCTTGGTGCGCGGAACAGTTAAATCTCTTGAAGAAGCCGCTGCAATTCATAATCCGGCAATGGAAGGAACTGTAAAAATAGCACGTGCAAACGGAATGGTTTCTCACGCATTTTATTCAAGAATGGCTGCACCCAGCTCTCCGGAAGCATTGGAGATATTAGGAGTTGATGTTTGGATGAGTGCTGATGGCATGATGAAACATTACATGAGTCCTGAATTTCAAAACTCTGGATTATATAATATATATGCATCCAAACCAGCTTCCTCTATGTGGGTTCATCCCAAAGGAGAGTGGGTTGAATGGTAATTTTACAATTTTTTTGTCCCCCTTCTTTTTTGTAGGGGCAGGGGCGATTTTTTAAGCATCTCATTTAATTCTACAAAGCCTGATTTCAACAAATAATAAATAATAATTTAAAACCAAAACCAACATGAACGAAAAAGTAAACATTCTAAACTGGTTCGAAATTGCAGCAAGTGATATCGCCAGAGCAAAAAAATTTTATGAAGAAGTTTTTTCTGTTAAGATGCAGCAGCAGGAAAACATGGGAATGCAGATGGCATTTTTCCCAGGTGAAGGAGCGAACGGAAAAGTTGCAGGTGCATTAGTGCAAGGGCCAATGCATAAACCAAGCGGAGACGGTGCGGTAATTTATTTAAATGCTAATCCTGATCTTGGAACAGCATTAAGTAAAATTGAAAAAGCCGGAGGCAAAGTACTGATGCCTAAAACTGATATCGGCAACAAGATGGGCCACATGGCATTTTTCCTGGATACCGAAGGAAACAAAGTTGGATTACATTCCAATAATTAATTAATTTGACATTACTAAATGTCAAGTTCCTCTGATCAAATTGTAGAAAGCACTGTTAACCATCTTTTCCGTCACCAGGCGGGAAAGATGGTTTCTGTGCTTACACGCATATTCGGTTCTCATAATATTGAGCTCGCCGAAGATGTAGTTCAGGATGTGTTGATTTCTGCTCTTGAGCACTGGAAATTAAAAGGCATCCCCGCAAAGCCGGAAGCATGGCTGTTTATCGCTGCAAAAAATAAAGCCCTCAACTTAATCAAAAAACAAAAAAGCAGTATTTCATTCGGCGACAGCGAAACTCACTTTTTGCTTGCTTCGGGTTACACCGTTGAAACAACCTTTAATCAATTGTTTGAAGAACATTTAATAAAAGATGATCAGTTAAGAATGATGTTCGCCTGCTGCCATCCTGATATTTCTGAAGAAAATCAAATCACCCTTATTCTTAAAACACTCTGCGGTTTCAGCACCAGCGAAATTGCTAAAGCCTTCCTTACCTCTGAAGATACCGTTTCTAAGAGGCTTTACAGAACAAGAGAGTTTTTCAGACAGAATAAAATCAGGCTGGTAATCCCCAGCAAGGATGAAATAAATAATAGGATTAATAGTGTATTAAACAGCATTTACCTCATTTTTAACGAAGGATATAATTCAACTCATTCCGAAAATTTAATTAGAAATGATATAATTGAAGAGGCTGTCACCCTTTGCAGGCTCCTCGCAGAAAACGAGTACACGCAGTTACCTGAAGTATATGCACTGCTTGCACTGATGTGTTTTCATTCTTCCAGAAGCGGCAGCCGCCTCAGCTCTGAAGGAGAAATAATTTTACTTCCTTTACAGGACCGCAGCAAATGGAACAAAGTTTTAATAAGCGAAGGAAATTCATATATGAACAAAGCGGCTTTCGGCAGTACCATCAGCAGTTATCACTTAGAAGCTGCAATCGCTTTTGAACACTGCACAGCGCAAAGTTTTGAAAAAACAAATTGGAAAAATATTCTTGGATATTATGAATGGCTGCAGCGGATTTCGCCATCGCCTGTTACAGAATTAAACCGTATTGTTGCCGTGCTGCAGCTGAACGGCGCAGTTGCTGCACAAACTGAATTAGAGGCAGTACAAGGCAGACAAAAATTAGAATCATATTATTTATATTACAGCCTGCTCGGCGAAATCTCGTTAAAACTGAACCAGACGGAGGAAGCCAAAAGAAATTTTGAACTTGCGTTGAAATTAACTCAGTCGAAAACAGAACAAAAACTCCTGCGCAATCATATCAATGCGCTCTTTAAATAAAATATTTTTTTTAATTATTTTATCCCTCTTCAGTCAATCTCATCCATACTTAAATTAAATACGTATCTTTGAGCTAGAGAATATTAGATTTGTATTTTAAAGACTGTTTTGCATCGCTCCTTCTCACACCTCTTTAAATTTCACAACCCTTTTTATTGATAACAAAAAGTTTATCTACAGCTGTATTATTCATACAGCCGGCTCACATTTACTAATTTTAAAACAAAAAAAATGACATTCGAAAATTTAAATATAATTGAACCGCTTTGCCGGGCTTTGAAACAAAAAGGCTACACAAGCCCCAGCCCTATTCAGGAAAAATCAATACCATATATACTCCAGGGAAAAGATGTATTTGGCTGTGCACAGACAGGTACTGGTAAAACAGCAGCTTTTGCATTGCCGATATTACAATTATTTCACGCAAAACAATTGATTCGGAAATCTTTCGGAATTAAAGCTTTGATTCTTGCGCCTACAAGGGAATTAGCAATTCAAATCGGACAAAGCTTTTCCGATTACGGAAAAAATCTGAACATAAAACACACAGTTATTTTCGGCGGCGTTTCTCAGCATCACCAGATAAAGGCTTTGGACAGCGGGATTGATGTGCTAATTGCTACACCCGGAAGATTACTTGATTTGATGAATCAGGGTATTATAAAACTACATACAGTTGAATTTTTTGTGCTTGACGAAGTGGACAGAATGCTGGACATGGGCTTTATCAGGGATATACAAAGAATCATAACTAAACTCCCGCCGAAACGCCAGACTGTTTTTTTCTCTGCAACTGTTCCTCCCGAAATCAGAAAATTAGCCGACGGACTTTTACAAAATCCGGTAGCGGTGCAGGTAGCAACTATTTCAGCTCCTGCCGAAGCAGTAAAACAATCAGTTTATTATGTTGAAAAACAGGACAAAAAAGATTTATTGAAATTTGTTCTTGAAAAAGAAAAAATTGATCATGCACTTGTATTTACCAGAACAAAACACGGGGCTGATAAATTAGTGAAAGATTTAGTTAAAGTCGGTATTAAAGCAGAAGCTATTCACGGGAACAAATCACAGAACGCCAGACAAAGGGCGCTTGAAGGATTTAAAAACAGAACAGTACGTCTGCTGATAGCAACCGATATAGCTTCCAGAGGAATTGATGTTGATAAACTTTCTCATGTAATAAACTATGAACTGCCGGAGGTTGCCGAGACTTATATTCACCGCATTGGCAGAACAGGCAGAGCCGGAGCCGGAGGAACCGCAATTTCATTCTGCGCATCAGAAGAGAAAGCATATTTTAAAGACATACTTAAACTGCTCGGAAATAAAATGGATGTAATGGAAGGCCCTGCGTTTAATAACCCAAGAAAGGCAGAAGCAGAGCGCCCAGAAAGAAGAAGTTTTAACAGACCAGCAAAAAAACCTGATAGCGGAACTGCAGCAAATAAAAATCCGGCTGGCGGCAGTAAGCGGTTTCCTCCACGCAGAAAATTTTCAAGCTGATAATTTTATTTAAAATCCAAAAGAGAATTTTGGCTGCGGTATAATTTTCCGCTTCCTTCTCACAAGGTTTCTTCAATAATCATACATAACTCTCAGAGAGGAATATTGTTTTGGGCTCTAACCAAAATCAACTAAGGGAAAAAATGATGTTTTATTTTTACGACGCCGAAAAGCGCGAAAAAAACAAAAACAACAAACAATAATATTTTATAAGTTCCTTTAAAGAAAAAAGAATTTCCTTTTTTATCTTTGATATACGCCCATGATATGGCTATCACAAAAGCAACAAAAAACAAGAGCGCAAAAACCAGCTGTCCTTTCGAAAACATGATATGTTTAATTAATTAAAATCATAAAACTATTCTCCAAAAATACAACTAAAACAATCCTGTTGGTAAAAAGAAATGCAGCACTCAGCTGATATTGTTAATTTTGGGAAAAATTGAAATTAGTTTATGCACAGATTAAAAATTGCTTTTTTATTTGTTTTGTTTTGTTCTGTAAATGCCGTAAGCGGTAAAACAATTTCAAAAGCTTTTTCCGCACTGAAAGCTTACAATTATTTCGAAGCGAAACGTCTTTTCGAAAAAACTGTAAAAAAAGAAAAATGCGCCGCTGCTTACGGATTAAGTATCATTTATTTCCGCAGCGATAACCCCTTCTCCAATATCGACAGTGCTTATAAGTATATTATTATCTCCGATATTTCTTTCCTTACCGTTACACCAAAACAAAAAGCATTTTATTTAAGTTTTAATGTCACCCAGAAAACCATCGACTCATTAAAGAAAGAAATACATCATAAAGCATTTGAAATTTATAAAAGTCAGAACACCATTGCTAAGCTTGATAAATTTATTGAACAATATTGTACCGCACCAGAATGTTTTGATGCAATTGATCTTCGCAACAGCATTGCTTTCCAGGAAGCAAAAAAGAAAGATACTTACCAGGACTACAAACAATTTATTGAGAAATATCCATTGGCCAAGGAACTTCATGAAGCCCAGGATCTCTATACCTACAAGCTTTTCCAGGCATCAACAAAAAACAATACAATCGACGAGTATGAAAAGTACATGGCAAAATATCCCAAAAGCCCTTACATCGATGAAGTAGAAAATTCAATTTATGCGCTTTCTACACCCAATGGCACAATTGATGAATATCATAATTTTATAAAAAAATACCCCAAAAATCAGAATGTCGATATTGCATGGCATAATATTTACGGCATCTACTCGGCCGATTATAAAACAGAATCCCTGGTTGAATTTAAAATTGATTTTCCTGATTCGCCGTTTTCTAAAATTGTAGATAAGGATATTGAATTATCGCAGAAGCAACTATTTCCATTCCGCCAAAATGGAAAATGGGGCTTTGCCGACAGTACGGGCGTTATAATGGTTCCGTGCGCCTTTGAATGGGTTGAGGATTTTTCGGAAGGCTATGCAGAATGCGGAATGAACGGCAAATCAGGTTTTATAAATAAATCCGGTAAAGTTGCTATTCCATTTATTTACGACCAGGTAGAGGATTTTAAGCATGGCTTATCGGTTGTACAGCAAAACAAAAAATCTGGAATTATAAATAAAAACGGTAAACTAATTACTCCTTTAGTGTATGATGAAATTTATGAATTCTCCGAAGGGCTTGCTGCCGCTTCCAAGCAAGAAAAATATGGTTATCTGGATGAAACTGGAAATACTGTAATACCAATTAAATTCAGCAAAGCAGATGATTTCAGCGAAGGCCTTGCAGGCGTTGAATCAGGCGGCAAAAGCGGTTTTATAAATTCTTCGGGCATCTTTATAATTCCCTGCATTTATGAATGGGTTGGGAAATTTATTAATGGAACTGCCAAAGTAAAATCGGAAGGGAAATACGGAATCATCAAAAAAAACGGCGAATATTTAATTCCCTGTGAATATGATGTATTAGGCGAATTGGCTGAAGATGCAATCATGGTTGTGAATGACAACAAATATGGTTTTGCCGACCGTAACGGAAAAATTTTTATTCCTCTTGATTATGATTACAACAGCACTTCAATGCTGGCAATTAAATTTAAAGACGGGTTAGCTGTGGCAGTAAAAAATAAAAAACAGGGATTGATTGACAAAACCGGTAAATACGTTACACCAAAAGATTTCGACCGCATTGAACCATATAACGAAGGTTTGGCTGCTGTGCAGCGGAAAAACAAATGGGGGTATATCGACATGAAAATGAAATTACAGATACGGTATGCTTACCAATCCGCTGATGAATTTACTAACGGCCTTGCTAAAGTCTCTGATAAGAACGGAAAAATCGGTTTCATTAACAAAGAAGGAAAAACAGCTATAGATTTTTTATTTGATGAAGCAGATGAGTTTAAAAATGGATTGTGCAAAGTTGTAATTGAAAATAAAACGGGCTTCATTGATGAATCAGGTGCATTAGTGATACCATGCGAATTAGCTGCTGTTACAGTATATAAAGGCAGCATTCTGAAATTAGAGAAGGATTCAAAAATTGCCTATTATAATTCCCAGACAAAGGAATATCTATTGAAAGAAGAAGGGTATTAAAAGATTTCTGTAACGTACTGATGTGGTCTCTATCCGAAATTCAAATACAAAAATCAAATTTTAATTCTTTGGCCTGGGTGCAGTTTAGAAGAAGTTTTCAATTTGTTTTTGTGGCAGAGATCTTTCGGCGAAGAGCCGTATTTACGGGCAATTGCAAACAATGTATCTCCTTTTTTTACAACGTAAACTTTTGCAGCTTTGGAGCCTGCGAAATTTCTGCCGCCGGTCTTTTTAATTTCTGAAATATAATCAAAGGTTTTTTCACTCAAACAAAGTGTATCAGAAACCAATTTATGTTCAGTAAAAGAAATAATATCCTGAGGATTGATGGGCTGGCCCAAATAACGAACTTCAAAATGCAGGTGGCTCCCATGTGAATGGCCGGTGTTTCCACCTAATCCGATAATCTGCCCTGCAAATACTTCCTGCCCCGTTTCCACATTAATTTTCGATAAATGTGCGTAATATGTTTCCAAGCCATTGCTGTGGCGTATCACAACCAGATTGCCGTAAGTGCTGCTTTTTTTAGCGATGCGTACTTTGCCGTCAAATGCAGCGCCGACAGCATCGCCGGTTTCTAAATTAATGTCGGTTCCATAATGGAAACGTCTTTTTCGGGGCCCGAAAGAAGAAGTTATATTTCCCAAAAAAGGCTGTACAAAACCACAGCTGTTTTTATTATTCAAAACAATTTGTTTTTCGCCGTTTTTTAATGATTCAATATTAAATTTAATGGAGTGGGTATTTACTGTATCCCAGCCGCAGTATAGATCATAAGCAGGGAAAGAAACTAATGAATCATAATAATCAGAAATTTCTTCTAAATCTATTGAATAGGGAACAGTATCAGTTCCGGTTCTTTCGTGATGTGCAATCATAGCACCGCCTTTAGTGCCTGCAAATGCAGTACAGAAAGCAAAAAAGAGAAAAAGTATTAAATTGATTTTTTTCATTATAAATAAAATTTACTGCACACCGGCACTCTTGTGAAGCAGAGGTTTTATTTACAGCATTCAGTGCTCAAATGAAAATCACTCCGGGTGTGTTTTAATTACTACTAACAAAATATATTGAATTATATTTCATTTCCGATTAAAGATTTGCAAAGATGTAAAAAAAAAGTTATAAACCAAATGTTAATAATAGTTAAAGTAAACGTCTTTTTCAACATTGATACTTGAATTCCACTTAATACAGCCCGAAATAGCTGTAAACAGTGCATTTACGACTTTAAACTCATTTTATTGCTAGGCACGATTTATTCAGTATTCATGAAAGGCCTATGAATACAGATAAATATTAACCTATTTCATTAACAGCCGTTTTAAATCAGGTCGAAAGTTTTACTGCCAAAATTCATTGCTGACAAAATACTGATGATAAATTTAAATTCTGCTTTTACTGAAAATACTGTACCTATTGACTTTCGCCAATGGGTGTTTGTTTAATTATATGAGGCAGCAAAAATAAAAACATCAACCTTTGCGAAAAACTCAGTACGCCAAATGAGATGCATCTTTCTAAAAAGATTTCTTCAATTAGTTAAATTGCTGATGACGGCTTTTAACGCACAGAAACTTTATTCCAGACTGATTTAAAACTGACACATTTGTATTATTTATTCTTGTAATTTCAGGCCAAAATAAAACGTTGAAACCAAAACATCTTCAGATAATACAATACATTGTTTTGCTCGGCACCGGATTAACCCTGTCGTGGCTCTTCTTCAGCGGTTTAAATATTGCGCAACTAAAGCAGACATTGAACACAGGGAATTATTCATGGTGTTACCTGGTAATGATCGTATCAGTGTTAGTATATGTTTTCAGGGTATTGCGCTGGCAGATGCTTATCAAAGCAATCGGATATGAAGCCGGATTTTCAAACACTTTCGCAGCCCTGTCTATCGGCTATTTTGTAAATTTCTGCTTCCCGCGCCTTGGAGAAATTACCCGCTGTTTATCAATAAAAAAACAGCACAACATTCCTTTTATGCAGCTGCTGGGTACGGTGATCATTGAGCGGGTAGTTGATATTATCAGCTTAATAATTGTGCTGCTTCTCACGCTTATGCTTCAGTTCGATAAAATAATTGATTTTTTCCAGAACAATGTTTTTAAGCCTTTTTATGAAGGCGTTATTGTCAAGATTATCGCCGGTAACAGCATAGTTTTAATGGTGGTTTCGGCGGTAATAATATGCAGTTCTGTTTTGTTTTTTTATTTCCGAAAAACTATCAGCGAAAAATCTCCGAAAATTCTTTTGCAGTTCATCCAGGGCTTAAAAGAAGGATTGGCAGGCATTTCAAAACTTAAAGAAAAAAAACTTTTTATATTTTATACTTTTTTAATTTGGGTATGTTATTATTTAATGACCTACTTCTGGTTCTTTGTTTTTGAAGAAACCTCCGTTTTAACATGGGGAGCCTGTCTCACTATTCTCAGTATCGGCACAATCGGACGCTCCATTCCCATACAAGGCGGGGGAATGGGAGCTTATCATTTTTTGGTTGGGCAGGTTGTGCTGCTGTATGGAGTTACCGGCATAGTCGGAAAAACCTTGGCAACACTCATTCATGCAGGACAAACCGTCTTCACTTTCGCGATGGGTCTTGTTGGTTTGATAATTTTTTTTGTAGGCTATTGGAAGAAGCGGTAGCTGCATTACTCCATCCACATTGCATTTGCAGGAGACGGAGGAATTCAGCAGATAATTTATTTCATATACTTTAGATTCAGCGCATACAACGCAATGAAAGAGGCTGTAAGTAATATTCCAGCCCAGCTGATTGCTGTTCCCATCATTAACATCGGCACAAATAAAATTGCCAGGTTAGACAGGGAATAAAAATGAAATCCTATTTTTTTTAATTTCCACATTAAAAAAGCACCAGTGAAAGACCCGCATGACAGCACAAATACCGTAAAATAAAATCCCCAGCCTGCATGAAGCATAGCTATGGTTTCTCCCATCGCGGCTTCGTCATATTTCGGGTTGCTCTTCAAAAAATCTATCATCACATCTGAATAAAGAGGTGTTAACAATTCAGATAGTCCTCCAAGACCGGCAGAAATAAAAGTTAAAATACATAATACTGTTAAAAAAACCGGACGCTTTGGTGCCGGATTTTCATTTAAAATTTCTTGATCTTCCATGTTTTTTTTATTTTTTTTAGCTGCTTAAAATTTAACGCCGCTCCATTTATTAAAATTATCTTTTTGATTTTTATCAGGCGAAGCAAGTATTTTTATGCAGGCCTTTTTGTAATACTGATTTAACTGCGGAATTATTTTCAGCTGCTTAACAATCCCGCTTGATGAAACTGTCAAAGTAAAAGGAATATTACCAAAATAATTGCACCACTCCATAAAATTTGTTCCTGAACCATCAGGCCTAATCTGCATACCGTTCACAGAAAGCACTTCATCATTAACTGAGATACCGGCCGAATCAGCAGCAGAATTGGGATAAACAGCAGTTATTCTGCAGGCGCCGTTTACCTCAGAAGCTTTAACTCCTAAGCTGCTTTCATGAAATTTTGCTGCCGGAATCAATGCCAGTTCGCAGCCGATATATTCCATCGCATCTCGCAGTATGGGCTCATAATCAGATGCACTGCTGATATAATTATAATAAATTAAATCGTATGATGCACCTGCAAAGTGCTCCACTGCCGACTTATAGTCTGTATCCGAATATCCTTTTCCCATTAAAGCAAACTCATTATATAAATAAAGCATTACATCATCTAATGAATATTTATTTTTTGAATTTTTCCTGATAAAAATATCAGTTACAAAAGCAAGCAGGCAGCCTTCATCATAAATAGATGTTTTGCGGTTCGGAACCCCGGGAACATAACCATCCAGCCATGTATCATAAGATGAATCGGCCACAGATAAATTAAATCTCCCGAAATTATCAAAGTGCTTCTGCATGCGTTCATCAAAGGCAGTAAAATACTGTTCTTGGCTGTATGCACCCGAACGAAATAGAAAATAATCGCCGTAATAAGTTGTTACGCCTTCGCAGACATAACCCAGTTTTGAATAATTTTCTTTCGTGTAATCATACGGCTGCATTTCAATCGGGCGGATGGTTTTAATATTCCACGCATGAAATAATTCATGACAGCTCACCCCCAATAAATCTTCATACAAATTTTCTTTCATTAATTCATAACCGGGCCCAAGTGCAATAACCGTAGAGGCTTTATGCTCCACGCCATGATAGATTTTATTAGGAAGTATCTGGTATAAGAAGTGATATGATTTTGAAGGAAATTCTTTCATTACAAGAAGCTGCTCATTTATAAATTTCAGAAAATCACTTGTAAGCTTCGGCCAGTCGGGCTTACACTCACCTTGAAACCAAACATTAAACTCAACCCCGAAACAAATAAACTGATTATGCTGCAGCGAATTACTTGCTATAAAAGGGGTATCAGCCAATTCATGAAAATCACTCAGAACAAAACACTTCTCCCCTGCTTTCCCATCTGGAGAATGGGCAAGCGCGCCCGCAACAGAATAATCAGCGGGCAGAATTAATTCTAATTCACATGATTCATTGATACGGTCCGGGATATAAACACAGCAGTTAACGGGGTTCATATACAGCTGCGATGCATCCAAAAATGTTGAGCCTGCATTTAATTCTGAAGCGAAATAATTATATTTCACCCGAACTTCCGAAATGCCCGTGGTCTGGACCTTCCAGCAGTCTTTTGTGATTTTATTAAATCTTAAAGAATTTCCATTTTCATCAGACACTGCAAATTTTTGAATATTTTTTGCAAAATTTCCAAGTTCATATCTCCCAGGACGCCATGATGGAAGCTGAATCAGCAGCTCTTCCTGATTTATTTTACCAGCTCTGAATTCAATATTGATATAATGATTGTGGGGTTTTTCATACGAAATTATATATTTCATTTTAAGCTGTTTTATGGTATGTCCTTTCAGTTAAAAATTAAAAAAACCGAATTTTATACCCTCATTCGGAGTTTAAAAGTATCACAAAAAATCTTACCAATTATAATAATCGGCACGTCTCATAAATTTATTTCTGACTTAAATCCTGCACGACAGTATTCCAAAATAATTTGCTAATTTCGCCTTTCGCATTAAAACTAAACATTACAAACACTTGTGCTTAAAGACAGCATGTCTGAAGCGTTGAAAAATAAATCTTGAATATTTAAACCTACAAAATATGAATTACGATTTAATAGTTATAGGAAGCGGTCCCGGCGGATATGTGGCAGCCATCAGAGCTTCACAGCTGGGTTTAAAAACGGCTGTTGTTGAACGTGAAAACCTAGGCGGCATCTGCTTAAACTGGGGATGTATTCCTACCAAAGCTTTGTTAAAAAGCGCGCAGGTATTTGAATATCTGAATCACGCTGCAGATTACGGCATTAAAGTGAATGGCGGCGAAGCAGATTTTGGCGCTGTAGTAAAACGCAGCCGTGATGTAGCTGACGGCATGAGCAAAGGAATTGCATTTTTGATGAAAAAAAATAAAATTGATGTTATCACCGGAACAGGCAAAGTTAAACCCGGCAAAAAAGTAGAAGTAACTGCCGATGGTAAAGCAACAATATACGAAGCTAAAAACATTTTACTGGCTGTTGGCGCACGCTCCCGTGCATTACCTAATCTGCCGCAGGATGGTAAAAAAATAATCGGTTACCGTGAAGCAATGACACTCCCAAAACTTCCAAAATCAATGGTAGTGGTTGGTTCAGGAGCAATCGGAAGTGAGTTCGCATATTTTTATGCTGCAATGGGAACTAAAGTTACTTTGGTTGAATTTATGCCGAGCATTGTCCCTGTTGAAGATGCTGAGGTTTCTAAGCAGCTGGAACGTTCATTTAAAAAAATCGGGATTACAGTAATGCTTGATTCTAATGTTGAAAGTGTTGATACAAAAGGTGACAGCTGCAAAGTAAAAATCAAAACAAAAAAAGGAGAAGAAATTATTGAATGTGATATTGTGCTTTCTGCTGTTGGTATTCAGGCAAACTTAGAAAATTTAGGACTGGAAGATGCCGGCATTGCCACTGACAAAGGAAAAATTTTAACAAACCCATATTACCAGACAAATATTCCAGGCTATTATGCAATAGGCGACTGTGTGGGCGGACAGGCATTAGCACATGTTGCAAGTGCTGAAGGAATTATCTGTGTAGAAAAAATTGCAGGTCAGTCTCCTGAAGCACTTGATTACAATAACATTCCCGGATGTACTTATTGTCAGCCAGAAATAGCATCAGTAGGTTATACCGAAGCGAAAGCAAAAGAAGCCGGCTACGAAATCAAAGTTGGTAAATTTCCATTTTCTGCAAGCGGTAAAGCAAGCGCTGCAGGGGCAAAAGACGGTTTTGTAAAATTAATTTTTGATGCAAAATACGGTGAACTTTTAGGCGCTCACATGATTGGTGCAAACGTAACTGAAATGATTGCTGAAATTGTTGCAGCGCGTAAATTAGAAATAACCGGCCACGAACTGATTAAAACTGTTCACCCTCACCCAACTATGAGTGAAGCCGTTATGGAAGCTGCAGCTGCTGCTTACGGCGAAGTGATACACATGTAGAACAGTAGGAATGATAAATTTTATTGAATTACAAATGAGGAGCCCGGACGCAGTGCCGGGCTTTTTATTTAAAAATTATTAACAATGAAAATTCTGAAGTATAATGCTGACGCTTTGTTAAACCCCTTCTTGAAAAATATTTTCTGTACAATTCAAATTAAAAAAAACTCCCGCCGGTTTCCAAACCCCTTACAGAAGAGAATTTGAAGTACTGGATAATGAGGAATTTTTATTGCATATTTGTAGTAATGGAACAATTTCCAATTTTATGACTTACCTAAAAAGAAATAAAACTTTGTCTGCCTTTCCACGCTTCTCCCAATTTTGCGAAACAATTCATTTTTGCAAATCCGGCCGTATAAAAAATTTGAAGCTTATTGTCACTTGCTGCTTTGTAGTCTCCGCTTGTTTTTCTTTTTCACAGCAGAATAAAGCAGACTCCCTCGTTAAGCTTTTTCAAAACGATAAACCTGACACCAATAAAGTAATTCATTCTTACAAATTATGCTGGGAATATATTAAAAAAGGGCATTACGACACTGCAATGTATTACGGCAATACAGCATTAGAACTTGCGCAGCAGCTGAATTTCAAAAAAGGAATTGCGGGCGCTTACGGCAATATTGGCAGCGTTTATTATGAAGAGGGCGATTACCCAAAAGCTTTGGAATGTTATTTAAAAACTTTGAAAATTTCAGAAGAGCTGGGAGATAAAAAAGTAATTCTAAAATGGCTGGGAAACATCGGCGTTATTTTCAGCAGGCAGGGTAATTATTCGAAGGCCTTAGACTATTATTTCAAAGCATTACAGATTTCGGAAGAACTTGACAATAAAACCGGAATAGCTTCTTCATATAACAATATCGGAATTATATATAAGTATCAAAACAAATACCCCAAGGCCCTTACTTATTTTTTCAAAGCATTAAAAATTTCTGAAGAACTTAATGATAAAAACGGCATTACAAACAATCTCGGCAATATCGGGATTGTATACGAAAACCAAAACGATTACACAAAAGCATTGTATTATTATTTCCGATCATTAAAACTTGCTGAAGAACTCGGAGATAAAAAAGTAATTGCAAATAATTTCGATAACATAGGAAGTGTTTTTAATGGTCAGCAGAACTATGCAATCGCCCTTGAATACTATTTCAAGGCATTAAAAATAGATGAAGACCTGGGAAATAAAAACGGAATTGCAATCAAACTCGGTAACATCGGCTTAGTTTATACAACAATAAAAAAATACCCCGCTGCAGAAAAATACCTGCAGAGATCCTTAATAACTGCTGAGCAGATAGGCAGTCTGGCAGATATAAAAACCGGCAATGAAAATCTGAGTGAACTTTATACGAAGATGGGGGAATATAAAAAAGCATTAGAACACTATAAAAAAGCTGCCGCTGCAAAGGGTTCCATTTTTAATGAGGAAAAAAATTATGAGATAGTTCATAAAGAGATGAGTTATGAATTTAACAAAAATGAAATGATGATTCAGGCGGCGCATGATAAGGAGTTGACATTGCACGAAGCAGCTAAAAAGAAACAGCAGATAATTATTTGGTCGGTTATGGGCGGCTTAATTTTAACAATGTTGTTTGCCGCTTTAATTTTGCGCTCACTTCGCATTACAACAAAACAAAAACGTGTTATCGAAAGCCAGAAAGAAAAAGTAGAAATACAAAACGAAGAGATTACAAAACAAAAATATTTATTAGAAGAAAAGAACATCATTATTGAGAAAAAAAACACAGAACTGAACCAGCAGAACAGCGAAATAACCGTACAGCGCGACAAACTGGTTGACAACTTAAAATACACTGAAAAACTTCAGGAAACATTGAAGAATGACTTGTCGCATTATATGCTCATATCGGTCAGGAAATTAATGAATCCGCATTTCATTTTTAATTCATTAAATTCCATTCAAAGTTTTATTTTCAGGAATGATAAATTAAAGGCAAGTCTTTATCTTTCTGAATTTTCGGGCTTAATCCGGAAGGTGCTTGAGCAGTCACAGCTTGACCATATCTCGCTTAGAGAAGAGCTTGACACCCTTTTGGTTTATATAGATTTAGAAGAGAGGAGATTCATCGGCAGGTTTACTGCCTCTATTAATATTGAAGAAGGCATTATTCCGGAAAATTTTCTTGTCCCCCCATTGATTTTCCAGCCCTTTGTTGAAAATGCAATCGGACACGGCCTTATGCCTAAAGAAGGCGAAGGAAAACTTACTATTGATATTAAATTAACCAAAGAATTTCTGCTGTGTTCTGTTGAAGACAACGGTATCGGCCGGACTGCATCATTAAAAACAACTGAAAATAAAAAAAACCGTGAATCATTTGGAATTAAGGCAACCGACCAGCGCTTAAAAATATTAAATTCACTATATAATACAGATATGCCTTTAAAATATTTTGATTTAAAAGATGAGGCCGGAAATGCCTGCGGAACAAGAGTTGAATTTATTTTACCCTGTTTATTTAGTTCATCAAACAATTTGAATATTGCTTGAAACAATTAACAAATCAACCTATTAATTTATGATTAAAGCCGTAATAATTGATGACGAAAAGAATGCTGTAACTGCCTTAGAAATAGCTGTGAAAGAATTCTGCCCAGAAGTAGAAATAATTGGTACGGCACTCTCAGCCAAAGACGGAATTAAAGAAATTCAAAATAAAAATCCTGACTTGGTTTTTGTGGATATAGAAATGCCTCAGATGACAGGATTGGAACTGGTAGAACAGTTCGAAAACAGAAGATTTGAAGTGGTATTTGTTACAGCTTATAATCAATTTGCCATTAAAGCTTTTAAGGTAAGCGCAGCTGATTATTTATTAAAACCTATTAATATCATTGAGCTGATAAATGCTGTAAGCCGCATTTCTGAAAAAATTGGGAAGCAGGGTATTCCTCAGGTACAGACTGAAAAATTAAAAACTGCATTATCGGGCAAGCTTACACTGCCTACCACTAATGGTTCGGAGTATATTAATATTAAAGACATCATCCGGATAGAAGCATACGGAAGTTATTCAAAGGTATATACCATTGATAATAAAATACGGCTTGTCACTAAAAATTTAAAATCTCTTGAAGCTTCTTTAGAAGGCGAAAGTTTTTTCCGCTGCCATAATTCTCATCTTATAAATCTGGAATATATTAAAAAATTCAGCCCCGCAAAAGACAGCGGTATTATTGAAATGATTGACGACTGCGACATTCCTGTTTCCAGAAGTGTAAAAACAGAATTGTCGGAATTGATTAAAAGATACGCCCGTTAAAACTCCTAATCTTAATAATGCTGCAATTTTAAAATTCGCAGTTTACAAAACCAAAACCGCATCACACAAAACAGGTGTTTTTTATTTGTTTTTGTATTCTACATTTGTTTCATCATTCTTCCAAAGATAATATAGAATATTTTTAAACCATCATAAAATAACAATTATGGAAACGAAAAACTACTATTCAAAAAGCAGCAATGTCTTAAAAAAAGCAGCCACGGCTTTTAACATACTGGCAGCAGTTATTATGTTAATGGCCTTCGCTGGTTTTAATAAGGCTTCTGCTCAGCAGACAATTAATTTGACTTCAGGCCTAGATACCCAGGCTGTCTGTAACAACAGCCTGATAATTGTTATTAACTATAATGTAGGCGGTACAGCAACCGGCGCCGGAATTACCGGACTGCCCACGGGTGTATCAGGTCTTTATAGTGCAGGAACATATACTGTCAGCGGCGCGCCCTCAGTATCCGGCACTTTTTATTATACCATTACTACAACCGGAACAGGCAGCCCTGCTGTCGCGTACGGAAAAATCATTGTAAATCCGATACCTGCATTAAGCAGCAGCTTATCACCATCGGCAATTTGCAGCGGTGTTACTTTTCATTATTCACCTGCAAGCGGTACATCCGGCGCCACATTCGCCTGGGTACGTCCTGTAGTATCTGGTATCAGCAATAGCGCTGCCAGCGGAAGCGGAGATCCAAGCGAAGTTCTTAACAACGCAACAGTAAACCCAGTAAATGTTACTTATGTATATACAGTTACGGCCAACGGATGTACAAACCCATCTGCATATAGTGTAACTTTCACAGTAAGGCCTATACCGGCATTAAGCAGCTCTTTAGCACCACCTGCATTGTGCAGCGGTACAGTATTCAGTTATGTACCTACAAGCTTAACATCAGGTACATCTTTTTCGTGGTCAAGGGCTCTTATCTCAGGTATCACACAGCCTGCGGCTTCAGGAGCGGGCAATCCGAATGAAACACTTACCAATACTTCATCAAATCCGATTAATGTTACTTATGTTTTTACACTTAACGCTAATGGATGCAGCGGAGGTCAAAATGTTATCGTAACTGTAAACCCGACACCCGCTTTAAACAGCAGTTTAACAGCTAGCACATGCAGCGGCTCCCTTTTTAGCTATACACCCGGAAGTGCTACATCCGGCGCTTCATTTGCATGGACAAGAGCCTCCGTATCAGGCATCAGCAACGGCAGCAGCAGCGGTGCAGGCGACCCAGCCGAAACACTAATTAATACAACAGCATCACCCGTAAATACAACTTACATTTACACTGTTTCTGCCAATGGCTGCTCAAATATCTCCAATTTTATTGTTGCTGCCACAGTATATCCAACTCCGGGTTTGAGCAGCAGCTTAGCACCATCTGCAATTTGCAGCGGTACTGCATTTAATTATGTTCCCGCAAGTTTAACATCGGGTGCGACATTTGCATGGACAAGACCAGCAGTTTCAAACATCAGCAATACTGCAGGTTCTGGAAGCGGCAACCCGAATGAAGTACTTGTTAATACATCTGCAGCTCCTGTAAATGTTACTTATGTATATGCAGTTACCGCCAACGGATGTACAAACCCATCTGCATACAGTGTAACTTTAACAGTCAGGCCTATACCTGCGTTAAGCAGCACTTTAACACCGTCTGCATTATGCAGCGGATCAGTATTCAGTTATGTACCTGCAAGCCTTACATCAGGTACAACCTTTTCATGGTCAAGAGCTCTTATCTCAGGTATCACGGAGCCTGCGGCTGCTGGAGCGGGCAATGCAAATGAAACACTTATCAATACTTCATCAAATCCGATTAATGTTACTTATGCTTTTTCACTTAACGCAAGTGGATGCAGCGATACTCAAAACGTGCTCGTAACTGTAAACCCGATGCCATTTTTAAACAGCAGTTTAACAGCCAGCACATGCAGCGGTTCTCTTTTCAGCTATACACCCGGAAGTGCAACATCGGGCGCATCATTTGCATGGACAAGAGCTTCCGTATCCGGCATCAGCAACAGCAGCAGCAGCGGCGCTGGCGACCCAGCCGAAACACTAATTAATACAACAGCAGCCCCTGTGAATACAACTTACATTTACACTGTTTCTGCAAACGGCTGCACAAATATTTCCTCTTATAATGTTGTTGCCACAGTGTATCCAACCCCGGGTTTAAACAGCTCCTTAACACCGCCTGCAATTTGCAGCGGTACTGCTTTTAGTTATGTTCCCGCAAGTTTAACATCGGGTGCAGCATTTGCATGGACAAGACCAGCAGTTGCAAACATCAGCAATACTGCAGGTTCTGGAAGCGGTGACCCGAATGAAGTTCTAGTTAATACATCCGCAGCTCCTGTAAATGTTACTTATGTATATACAGTTACCGCTAACGGCTGTACAAACCCAGCGGCGTTTAGTGTAGTTATTACAGTAAACCCGCTGCCTGCTGCTCCAATTGCAGCAGCACCTACCAACTTAACCTGCACTTCTTTAAATGCAAACTGGTCAGCAGTTGGAAGTGCAACAGCCTATTTTCTGGATGTTTCTGTTGATGCTGCATTCTCAACGTTTGTTTCGGGTTATAATAATTTGAATGTCGGCAATGTTACTACTTATAATATCACAGGCTTAACAATAAACACCACTTATTATTACCGTGTGCGGGCAATGAATGGCTGCGGCACAAGTTTAAATTCAAACACCATAACATTTAATGCTGCTGCCATTTCTTCAACGGCAACAGCTGCTTCCAACATCATGTGTTCCTCTTTTGATGCCAATTGGGCTGCTGCAGCCGGCGCATCCACTTATTTTTTAGATGTTGCAACTGATCCCGCGTTTTCAAATTTTGTAACGGGTTACAATAATTTGAATACAGGCAATATGACTACCTTTAATGTAACAGGGCTGACAGTAAACGTAACTTATTATTACCGCGTGCGGGCTGGCAATGGATGCACTACCGGTTCAAATTCTAACAGCATAAGCAGCAGCACTTCTGGTGCCTCCCTAAACAGCACCTTAACGCCGACTGCAATTTGCAGCGGATCTGTTTTCAATTATGTACCTACAAGCAGCACATTGGGTGCAACATTTGCATGGACAAGGGCTGTTATAACAGGTATCAGCAATCCTGCAGCTTCGGGTACTGGCAATCCCAACGAAACACTTACCAATACAAGCCAAAATGTTATAAATGTTATTTACGTTTATACAGTTACTGCAAACGGATGCAGCGTTAATCAAAACGTTACTGTAACAGTAAATCCAATACCTTCATTAAGCAGTTCATTATCACCTCCGGCAATCTGCAGCGGAACTGCATTCAATTATGTCCCTGCGAGCGGCACATCAGGCGCAGCATTTACATGGACAAGAGCAATGGTTGTCGGTATCAGCAATCCAGCAGCTTCAGGCATGGGCAATCCAAATGAAATACTTACCAATACTACAGCTTCTCCAATAAATGTCACTTACATTTATGCTGTTTCTGCCAACGGCTGTACAAATCCAACAAATTTCGTACTTGCACTTACTGTTAATTCTTTATCCACTGCTCCGGCATCGGCAGCAGCAAGCCCAAACATTGTGTATGCGGGACTATCATCAACATTAACTGAAACCGGCGGAACTTTAGGCGGAGGCGGTGCTGTTTACAGCTGGTTCACTGGCAGCTGCGGCGGAACACTTGTTGGAACAGGAAGTTCAATTTCTGTTTCACCTCTTGTAACCACTACTTATTATGTAAGAGCTGCTGGCGGCTGTAATACTACATCCTGCGCTTCAGTAACTGTAACAGTAAGTCCGGCAGTTTGGCCAGGCGATGCTGATAACGATTCTATTGTAAACAATGACGATTTATTACCTATCGGTTTATTTTATTCTCAGACAGGAACACCAAGAGCAAGTGTGGATAACAGCTGGCAGGCTTTTGCTGTCGCTAATTGGGGAACTGCTCAGGCCAACGGACATGATATTAAACATGCTGACTGCAATGGAGACGGAGTGATTGATGCCAGTGATACTCTTGCAATTACTTTGAATTTCAGTTTAACTCATGCAATTGCACCGGTTCAAAATAATAATTCAGGAATAAGAACATCAGATATGTATTTTGTAATCTCCGGAAGCTCTTATACAGCTGGAAGCATAATAGATGCCCAACTATGGCTAGGTACTTCAAGTTCGCCGATAAGCAGCTTATATGGTGTTTCATTTAATATCAATTTTGATGCGTCGCTTATTCAAACCGGAACAGAAAGTATTTCTTATCCGGCCAGCTGGATAGGCACACCGGGTACCAATGCAATAAAGATTGCTAAAATTGATGAATTAGCAAATACCGCTTACGGCGCTGTTACAAGGATTGACCATACAGATGCAGGCGGTTTCGGAAAAATTGCAGACTTTAAATTTCAGATTAAAAATTCATTAACAGGGCCTGCGGTGCTTCACCTGTCCGGATGCTGTGTTAAGGCAGATAATGCTGCCGGAGTAACGCAGATGTTTACAGTGCAAAATGATTCTATCTCAATAAACCAGACACTTGGCATACAAGAAAAAAACAGTGCATCAGTGATTGGTATTTATCCAAATCCATTTTCATCGCAGACATCAATTTCGTTTTCTAAAGAAATAAAAAACGGAACTGCAAAAATTATTGATGTGGTTGGTAAAGAAGTTAAAACAATTAACTTTTCAGGAAACAAGCTGGTTATCGAAAAAGAAGAACTGACTGCCGGTATTTATTTTGTGCAAATTGTTTCTGAAAAAGGAACAATCGCGAATAAAAAAATAATAGTACAATAGTAATTTGTTTACTAAAGAGCTTTATTTCAGAGCATTTTCAGAGCGTTAACCTGATAAAAAAACTGCAAGACTTATTACAGTCTTGCAGTTTTTTGCTTTCTCTTTAATTCATATTACTCATTTTTCTGATTAAGGTTTTTACTTTTTCAATGAGCCTTGCCAAATATTAAAATTTAATTCCAATAATGCAGATATCATCCACCTGCTCTAAATTTCCCTGCCAGGCATTGAAGGCCTCATTTAATTTTTCTTTTTGAACTTCCATATCTTCTTCAGTATTTTTAAGGAGAAGATCTGCAAGCTGTTTGTACTTATATTTTTTGCCCGCAGGCCCGCCGAACTGATCTGAGAAACCATCTGTAAAAAAATACAAACTGTCTCCTTCTTTTAACTCAGTTTCGAACAGGCTGAAACTCTCTGATTTGTATCCTTTACCAACGGGCATTTTATCTGCATTGAGCATTATCAGCTGTTTGTCCCGTATAAGCAAAGGAAAATTATTTGCTGAAGCATAACTTATTTTGTTTCCATTAATTTTCACTAAAGTTGCATCCATTCCGTCCTGTCCGCCGTCGAGACTTTGAACCAGGCGGTCACGAATGTGGTTCAGCACCTCATCGGGATTTAATATATTTTTTTCATTAACAGCTTCGTTCAAAAAAGAAACATTCAATAAACTCATGAAAGCTCCTGGAACGCCATGGCCTGTGGAATCGCAGCAGGCCAGAAAAAAATCATCGCCTTTTTTTGACGCCCAGTAAAAATCTCCGCTGACAATGTCTTTAGGCTTAAATAAAATAAAATATTTTTTCAGATTATTGTTCAGCAGCTCTTCGTGCGCCAAAAGTGCATACTGAATGCGTTTTGCATAATTTATTGAATCTAAAATTTCTTTGTTTTTTAATTCAATCAAATCGTAAGCAGATTTAAGTTCAACATTTTTTAATCTTTCTATTTCGGCTTCTTTTTCACGCAAAAGTTCCGATTGCAGAATTTTAATTTTATTCTCAATTTCACTTTCCTGTGTATCAATCGTTATTTGAACATACTTTTCATTATAAAAAAGCGCCTGTTCATAGTCCGAATCCCTTTTATAAATTGCAGAGAGATCATGATATATTTTAGAAAGCCTCGAAAAAAGCTTGGTATCAATTGCTTTTTGTTCCGCTTTTTTAAGATGAATAATTGCATTTTCCGATTGGCCGACTTCGCAGTACAATTCGGCAATATCAACATGGCTTGATAAAGCAAATTGAACAAGTTCAAGAGATTCGCGCAATTCTAATCCTTTAAGGAAATAATTCAATGACTGAGGATATTTTTTTTGTTTTTTATAAATGGCTCCGATATCATTTAAAGCACGGCTTTCCCCGACAATATTTTTCTCAGACTTTAGAATATCAAGAGCTTTAAATCCCATCTCAATTGCTTCATCATATTTTTCCTGGCCGGAATAAATATTGGAAAGTCCCGAATATATTCTGCCTACCCATAAGGAATCATCTGCATTGTCGCCAGAAACTCCGATTTTGTAATAATTCTCTGCCTCGCTGTACTTTTTTAAATCTTTATAAACAGTGCCTAAAACATAAAAGGACATTGTTCTATCAAAAGTATCATTTTCCCTTTTTTCGTAAAAACTGATTCCTCTTAATGCATTAGATAATGCAGATTCCGATTTACCAATGCTGGTAAATATTATTGCAAGTGTCAGATGAGAATTAGCAAGCCATTTTTCACTTTTCATCTCTTTAAACAGCTGATTAGCCTCTTGTATCTGCGACAAGGCTAAATCAGAATCATGCTTTACAATAAAGGATCTAATGCCCATATTTAAAAGACTTTGAGCTTTTCCTAAGTGATAATTAATAGATATGGATTTTTCAAGAGCTTCCGTGCATAACTCAAACAAATCCATTCCCTTCGGGGGATTGCCGCGCATGCGCCAAACCAATTGATTTGTTTCATCTATTTTCTTAATTGATTCAGCTTGGCTGTTATCCGGAGTACTCATTTATTAGGGATTGAAATTGGATGAAGAAATAAAAGAATAAATTTATCGAAATTATTTTAGGAACAAAAAGCGTCCTCCTTTTTATTAAATTAAATTATCCCGCGCCGGCAGACATGAAAAAAGGACAGTAAACAATAAATTTACCGTCCTTAAAAAAAATAATCCTGAAGCAATTTTAAAAATGAAAACCAATTTCATTTATTTAAGCTCAATCTCTGCATATACAGCGTAGTGATCAGAAAGATCTTTATGGTTTTTACCCCATGTCTGCTGAAAAATTTTAACGCAGCGCTGTTTAAAATTAACAACACATCCGTTTTTCCTGCATAAAATATAATCTATCAAATGCGGTTTATCACCGGCCTCTTTCAAATCGTTCTGAACTCCTGCTGAAGAAAATTGATTGTCTCCCGTTATTTCTCCGTCTTCAACATCCATAGCAGTAAGCAGCTGCGAATAGCTTACTTTATCATCTTTCGAAGTATTTAAGTCGCCTACGAAAAACTGAGGAACGCCTTTTTCTTCATGAGGAATCATCAATTTGTTTTTAATTTCTTCGTATTGAATCTGCCTGATTTTCTGCCCTGTCATGTGCCTGCCTTCAGCTGCCTGCAGATGGGTGCCGATGATTTGAACTTTATGATTATTTTTAACAACGTCTATCAGAACTGCGCCTTTCACCGCAAAACAATCAGAACCGCCGCATACTGAAAAAAATATTTTGTCAACCACTTCTAAAGGGAGTTTGCTGATCATAAAAACACCAGTATTTAGTTTGAATAAACGTTTCTTTTTAGGACTTCCTGATTGGTAAGGAAATTTTTCTTTGAGTCCGTTCCAGATAATGTTTCTTGCCTTTCTGTCAAAAGTTTCCTGAAATACAATCAGATCATAGTCTTTATCTTTTAACTGCGTTACAATAGCATGTGCCCTTTTCAGCTGGCCGTTGTGGAACACCTGGCGCGGACGCATGTACAGATTCCACGTCATTATTTTAAGTTTACTGCTGTCTGCAGCCACCTTATCTGATTGCGCCTTGGCAGGCTTTAAAAAAAATGAACAAAGTAAAATGGAGAGAAGTATATAATTTTTTGTCATCATTTGAACGGATATTTTTTTTATTTTAAAATTGATTCTATTAAGAAATATTTATTTGAAATATAAATAATTTCAAACCACTTATTTATGAAAAAAAGTCGATGCTTTTCACAAACAAAGTGCCGTATTGACAAGAAAATTGATTGAATTAAAAATTTCTGAAAGTGAAAAAGGTCATTGACTTTATGATTTTCTTCTAATATTTTTTTCTGTATAACAAAGTTAATTAAATAACCTCAGCTTTTAAAGGAATTAATTTATCAACGACAAATAATTATTTTTTTTACAAGCTCCCCCGAAAAGGCATATAAGAAAGGGAAGTGGGGTTCTTATTATTTTGTTGAGAAACTAAGACTGAACTTCAGTACTAAATTGTCTGCCGGATTTGGGTATGAATAAGGGCCGTATCTATAGTAAATACCTGTGCCTAAACCTATGTAGGCAATGTTTAAATAATTCAGCTTAATGATATTGTCAACCCGAAGCCTGGTTTCATAAAAACCTTTTTCTTTGGTTTTGAATTGAATAAGCTGCTGGCTCTCCTTATCTGATAAGCTTCCCCAGCCTATGCTTTGATGAATTGAAATATGAGGTTTAAATTTATTTAGTTTAAAAAGCAGAGCGCCAAAGTCATGAGCAAAATGAAAATTGAAATACTTATCGGATAAAAATTCATACGGGGCAGCCGTTTGAAAAGAATTTTTAAGCGGGAAAGGAAAACTGTTGTCGAGGCTTCCTTCGCCTGTAAACAAAAGCCCGTAAGGCAAAGGTTTGTCAATAAACCCGCCTTCAATTCTGAAAGTTGTTTCTCCTATATTTTTTGTAAAAAAAGATTTCTCAATCCTTGCTTCGGCTTTATTAAAATCAAATCCGCTGTTGTAAAAATTTCTAATTCCTTTAGTGTAAGCCAAAAAAACTACGGGATAGTTTGAGCCCATACTCATTCTTTGGTTAAAAGAGGTAATCAGTTTTTCTTTGTAGGCATACCGCATGTGTACTGTAATATCGCTGCTGGTATAATTGCTTATTTGCTGCGCCTCGTTCAGCTGAAAGGCGTAATTATACTGGGGAGTAACGATGGTATGATTCAGAGCAAGATCAATTTCGGCATACCTCAAAGCCCGGAAACCAATAGAAACAGAGTTCTGTTGTATTCTATCCATCTGTGAAGCGATTGCCGACCTGAAGTCAAGCAAACCGCCGTTAAAAAAATTAAGTCCCGAACCGCCTGTTTCTGTAAGGGTATTTTTATAAGCCGCTTTTATTTTTAACTCTTTATTTTTGTTTATTGTCCAAACAAATTCACCACCGTATTTCCATTGTAAATCTTTAAGTCCGTACCCGAAAAAACCACCAACAACAATAGGTTTGAATACTTTTTCATTTGTATAAATACCAGTGCCGATCCTTGTGCCTTCAAATTTATTATACACCAGTGTCTGCGGTACATCAATATCAATAAACTTAACAGGGATTCTATTCAGGTTTATTTTTTCAATCAGATGAAGGATTCCCTCGAAATTATGTTTTCTTCCGAAGCTGTCTATCACCTGGTAGGTAGTTATTTCCCTTTTGCTTAAAGCTTCAGGGCGGTATTTATTCCAAAAGAGTTCATCTCTGCCGCTTGCTTCAGGATCCATTGAAACAGCTTCAAGCGCGAAATCTTTTTTGTTAAGGACAGCCCCTAACTCAACGTTTTGGATATAACTTTTTCCGTTGGCTTTTGTTCCCATCTTTTTGGAAGGATACTTCATCATTTTTAATTCGAAATTCAACTGCTGCGGAAACCATTGTTTATTATCTACAAAGGAATACTGCTGCTGTATTTTAATATCTACAAACCCTTTTTCAAACGGCTCTGCAATTACATTTTGAATCGCATACTTATTTGTATTAATGTAAAGCACTCCTTTTAAAGCCTCCGCATTTTTTCCCGGCAGGGGCTTGAAAGAAATAATAAAAACTGTATCGCTGTTTTGAAAGAGCGTATCCTCCAGCCTGAACTGGTATCTTTTCAAACTGCCATTGCTGATTGGGTTTAGATAATTAATATCAAATATTTTAATAATATCCTTATAAAAAGAAAAAGGCTGAAAGTCTGTTGACAGCGAGGCAAATGAAGGACGCTTGAATCCCGAAACCTTTGTCCCTATTATCTTTTCTTCGCTGTTATCTGGTGCAGTAAATTTTCTTTCGGTAACAGATTCCATAATCAGCAGATGTCCGCCTTTTAATTTTTTATTTATTCTAGAAGAATCGATTCCTGCACTAATGGTATCAGCCGGCAGAAAATCATAAATAGTTTTATTGTAACAATTGTATTTAAAGGAGGGAATTTTTTCCGGGTTGTTTAAATCTTTATTTTCAATTACCTTCCGGATGATCCTGTCAGCGGGGTTTTCGCCGGCTTTAATAATAACTTCATTTAACTGAAATGAAACAGGAACCATTCTCAGCAAGAGTTCTTTGTTTTCTTTAATATCTGAATTCAGCGTTATAGTGAGCTGCTGGTAACCGATGTAGCAGCAGGTAAGTGAGGTAATTTTTTGAGGAAGGCTGAAAACAAAATTACCGTTAATATCTGTTGATGCTCTTAAACGATTATCGTTATTGAATTGAACATTTACAAAAGCCAGAGGCTCTAAAGTAGTATTTGAAATAACTTTTCCTTTAACCGTATTTTGACAATAGGAATAACTGTATAAAAAAATGAAAGCGGGCAGGAATACTAATTTTAAAGCTTGTTTCATTCAAGCAGAGGAAGCGTTGGTGAAATTGAAAAAAGCTTTATAAGTCAAATTACAATTAGCAGAAATTGTTTAAATGATTTAATATAACCGGGGTTATATCAATCCTCAAGTCTGGTAATCTTGTAACCAATAATATCTAAAGGATTTTTACCCTTGTAGCTGCTTCCGGTTTTCCCAGAGTAATAGCAGGTAAATACAATGCCTCTTAAACCGATATCAAGCTGACGTAGAATAGGAGAAAGCGGGCCTGTTTTTTTATTGCTGGAAAGCATTTGTTTAACAAGTATGTTAAGGACAAACCCTGGGCAGTATGCCAAAATAGACAGTACCATGTTCAGGTCTTTTACATCACCAGGCGGAGTATATGACATAATATCATCAATATGTTCTATGCCTCCCGCTTCGGAGAAAGAAGGAAATTCATTTGAATGAGGTATAATAATATCTCCAATTCTGTTAACAGCTATAAGAGCTGATTTGCTTAATATTTTTGACATGTGATCAGCGTGTTAATTGTTCACTTAATTTTTGTGAAAGAGCCATAATCGTTAATGAAGGGTTAATACCGGGTGCATTCGGATAAATGCTCGAATCTGAAATATAAATATTATCCATTCCATGCACTTTGAAATCGGGATCAACAACCGAGGTTTGGGCGTTGGAGCCGATAACACATCCGCCCATCAGGTGAAGTCCGAAATAATAAGGCGAATGCACCACTTCCTTGGCGCCGCTGTTTGAAAAAATATTTTGAATTACCTCTAACCCTTGGTCCCTTCTGCTCCTATCACGTGTTGTAAGCTCTTTTCTTACCACCACTTTTCCTTTTTTATTCAGGAATATTTCTCCGGAAGGCTCATCTCTTACAGCCACTTCAATGCATGCCATATTGCGGTACTGCCTCATCAGCTCCTGGTGGCGTTTCCCCACTGAATTGAATAACATGCCTATTGATATCGGCGAAGCAAATACATTCTCCAGCTTAAACCCTTTCTGTCTGAATGATGGGTCTTTAGAAGCTACCGATTGGAAAGCCCCTTTGTGAGAATCAATGTATTCATCATAAATACCGAATGACATAAACTGCGGATGTGAAGAAAAATATTTTCCTAATGCAGGAAGACGATCTTTAAAACCAGAACGAAGCAGGATACCGGTACTGCCGAACGAACCGCCGGCTAATATTATTTTTTTAGCTGTAAGCACTTGTTTCTGCCCAGCTTTTTCTCCTTTTACAAGAACGGAATCAGTTTTATTTTCAACGCTGTCAACAGTAAATTCGGTTAAAATTTCAAGCCCGATTTTTTCAGCTTTCTGAATAAACGCCACCATAGTACTTTGCTTGGAATCCCTTCGGCAGCCGCCTAAACAGCCGATGCAGTCGTTCCCTTTATCTAAAGCACAGTCGGACTGGCCTCTTTGAAGGTAATCCCATTTATAACCCAGCTTATCGCATCCTGCCGTAAATTTTTTTGCATTGTTATTAAATTCACTTTTATCAAAAGTATGCAGTACCAAAGCCTTTTCAACCTTTTCATAATAGGACGACATATCTTTTTCATTAAAAAAGCCAACTTCTGATTGTGTTTTCCAATCCCTGAAAGCGATGTCATCAAAGCGGTTCATCAAACACTGGTTTACAATAGAAGTACCTCCTACCGCCCTTGTGCGGAGAAATGCCATTGTAGCTGATTCATTAAATTCCAATCCTCCGCCCCAATACAGCTGGGTAGAAGCATCTGCTTCATTTTTTGGAAAGGTCTCTTTTTTGAAATACTTACCGGCCTCTATCAAAAGGCACTTTGCTCCTGATTTTTGAAGGTTGTGTGCAAGCACTCCGCCTGAAGTTCCTGAACCAATAATTATGAAATCATACGTTGCTGCCATCTTATTTAATTTTTTCTTTAGAACCTATTTTATCAAGCTTCATCCCAACTGCAGCAAATTTAATTAAATTTCTGGAGCGTGAAAAAAGCGAAATAATAAGGCTGGTTAATAAATCGTATTTAGTTTTTGTATGCGGATACCACTGCGCTTCAATGATTGAACTCTGTTTGTCTATCAGTATTGCTTTTACATTAACAAAACTGAATAAGCCCCATTCGCCTTTAGTACGGCCTATCCCGCTGTTTTTTATTCCGCCGAAAGGCAAGGCAGGATTGGCTTCCGTCAACATACAGTTGTTAATAGAAACATTGCCTGTTTTTAAATTTTTGGCAACGCGTTCCGCTCTGGCTAAGTCTTTTGACCAGACACTTGCACTGAGCCCGTAAGGCGAATCATTTGCCAGCTGAACTGCCTCTTTTTCTGTTTTAAATTTCATAACGGGCAGCACAGGTCCGAATGTTTCATCCATAACAATTTTCATCGTATGGTTCACGTCCACAATTAAAGTAGGCGGGAAATGCAGTGAGCCCGGCGCCCTTTTTCCTCCGATAATTACTTTAGCCCCTTTTTCAACGGCATCAAGAATATGCGATTCCACTGTCTGAATCTGTGATTCAGAAGTCATACATCCCATATCACACTCTCCCGGCTCAAGGTAATTTCTATTTTCATCAGAAACCTTAAGTTTACTGATGTTGTAATACAATTTTTTTATCAGCTCATCATAAATACTTTCCTGAACATACACTCTCTCTATTGAAGTACATGACTGACCGCTGTTGGTGAAACTTCCCCACAGGAGCCCATTTGCGGTGCGTTCAATATTTACATCTTCAAATACAATGGCAGGATCTTTCCCCCCAAGCTCTAGGTCAACCGGAATAAGGTATTGAGCGGCCTGAGCCATTATTTTTTTTCCTGTCTGCACACTTCCGGTAAAATGTATTTTATCCGGCTGGGCATCTATCAGCTGTTTTCCCGTCTCTCTGCCGCCGTAAATAACCTGAATCGCATCTTTCAAAAAACCGCTTTCGGTCAACACTCTTTCTATTAACCCTTTAAGAGGCGTAAGCTCGGAAGGTTTTATTATTGCGGTATTCCCAGCTAAAAATGCCAAAATAGAAGGCAGCAGCATTTGATAAAAAGGGTAGTTCCAGGGAGTGATTATCAATACGGTTCCTAATGGTTCGAATACAACTTTAGATTTTTTGCCCATCAGCACAATGGGCGTATGAACCTTTTTATCTTTTAATAATTTCGGAGCAACTTTTTTTAAATAATCTATTAGGTCACAAACTTCAAAAATTTCGGAACTCAATGCATCAAACCTTGATTTACCGGTCTCTTCAACAATACGTGTAATTATTTCTTCGCGGTGAGCAATAACATAATCATTGATTTTCAAAATCTCTTCAACGCGTTTTTCAACGGGCATATTTTTTACAATATCCTGCATCCTGCGGGCTGTTTTAAAGACCTGTTCAATCTGCTGTGAGCTTGCTTCCTCCATTTCATAAAGCTTTTTTTTATTAATCGGATTTTGAATTGGATTAAGATTGAGTGTTGTCATGGAGATCAAATTGTTAAAGCTGAAATCAATTTAAGTATGCAAATATAAGGCATAACATAAAATTTACTCATGCCATTTTCAATTAAAATTTGAATTTAGAATTTGTTTAAGCTGCAGAATTTCCGCCCGCGAACGACCAAGCAGCGTGCTTGTTTTAAACCTTATGAACATAAATCTATCATTGATGAAGAAACTTATTTACAATACACCACAGCCGGTAAAAAAACCTTTGTAAATCAGGCAGAATCTGTTAACTTCGCACTGCAATTTCTGAAACAAGAACAACAACAGCAATATGAAAGATTTATTTGAAAAGATTAAAGCAAACCGCGGCCCGATAGGGATGCACGCAAAAGAATCGCATGGCTATTTTACATTTCCAAAATTGGAAGGCGACATAGCACCACGCATGATGTTTCGCGGTAAAGAACGTTTAAACTGGAGTTTGAACAATTATTTAGGATTGGCTAATCACCCGGAAGTGCGCAAGGCAGACGGTGATGCAGCTGTAAAGTACGGCTTTGCAACACCAATGGGAGCACGCATGATGAGCGGAAATTCAAATTTTCACGAGCAATTAGAGTCTGAATTATCAACATTTGTTAAAAAAGAAGATACCATCCTTTGCAATTTCGGCTACCAGGCAATGATTTCAGCAATTGACTGTTTAGTTGACCGCCACGATGTTATTGTTTATGATGCCGAAGCACATGCCTGTATTTTAGACGGTGTACGCCTGCACATGGGTAAACGTTATGTATTCAAACACAATGATATTGAAGACTGCGAAAAACAATTACAGAGAGCAACAAAATTAGCTGAGGAACAAAACGGCTCTATTTTATTAATCACCGAAGGAGTATTCGGTATGCGCGGCGATCAGGGTAAATTAAAAGAGATTGCTGCATTAAAGAAAAAATATAATTTCCGTTTATTTGTTGATGATGCACACGGCATCGGCACAATGGGTGCTACAGGCGGGGGAACCGGCCAGGAGCAAGGATGTCAGGATCAGATAGATATTTATTTCGGAACATTTGCCAAATCATTTGCATCGATAGGCGGCTTTATTTCGAGCGATGAGCAGATTGTGGAATACCTTAGATACAATATGCGTTCTCAGATATTCGCAAAATCACTTCCAATGCCTTTAGTGATTGGTGCATTGAAACGCCTTGAATTAATGCGCAATCATCCCGAATTAAAAAATAAACTTTGGGAAATTACACATGCGATGCAGAGCGGTTTGAAAAAAGCAGGGTTCGAAATCGGCGTAACCAATTCACCGGTAACCCCTGTTTTTATGAACGGTTCCATTCCTGAAGCTACCAATCTGATTTTAGATCTGCGCGAAAATTTCAATATTTTCTGTTCAATGGTTGTTTATCCTGTTGTTCCAAAGGGCATGATTATTCTTCGGATAATCCCTACAGCTGTTCATACGCTTGAAGATGTTAATTACACTATTGATGCGTTTTCTAAAATTGTCGGCAAATTAAAATCGGGGCAGTATATTTCGGATAAGATAGCTGCCTTTTAAACAAATATTTTGTTTTTCAACAATTGAAACAAATACATATTTACTACGTTAAGACTCAAAAAAACCTGATCCCATGAAGAACAAACTAATTTTAGTATTTTTATTTATAGTATCAACAGTGCTGTTTAGTTCTTGCGGCGGCCATAGAGATTGTCAGGGAAGCAGGCACAAAATCAAAACAGATATGGGCTGGATGTAAATCCCTCCATTTCTAAAAATCAAAATCCCCCTTCTTCGAAATGAGGAAGGGGGATTTTGTGCTGATACTGATTTATAATAATTCTGTAATTTAAAATTAAGGCTGCTGATTTTCCAATTGTTTTTATTTAGTCAATTGAAATGCTCCCTGCTTATCATACTGCTTTGAATCAAAATCGGAGGCTTTGATAATGTAAAAATAAGTGCCCTCTGATGCAGCCGAACCGTTTGGTGCTTTTCCATCCCAGCTTCCGTGAAGGCCGTCCCACTCATACATTTTTAATCCCCAGCGATCGAAAATTATACAATGCAGCGTTTTAAGCCTGTTTGATTTAATAGTAAATATGTCATTGTCATTATCATTATTAGGCGTAAAAATATTGGGGATGAGTATAAGTGTTTCCCCGCTGTAAGAAACATTAATGAAAGCCGTATCAACGCAGCCGCTAGTTGTTTCAGTAACAACCAGCATTACGGGATAATTACCTCCCTGGGCAAATGTATTGACGGCGTTGTAACTGGTTGAAGTATCGCCGTCGCCGAAAACCCAGAGAAAATTATCATTGGGGTTTACCCCGGTACTTAGGTTGGTAAAATTCACCGTTATCGGCGAAAAGCCGGTGGTATCACTCGCACTTGCATTTGCATTAACATTAAAATTGCTGCCAGTAACGGCAGTTACGGAACTTGTACATCCATTATAAAGCGCCACGGCATAGTAAGTCACCGTTGTTCCAGAAGAAACAGCAGGGGAATAATGACTGCTGTTGGCCTGGACCAAATTTGTTAACAATGCATCGCTGTACCAATTGATTGTTCCGGTACTTAATGCTGTAAAAGTCAAGGGGGCACCGTTACAGGTAGAAACATTGGCAGCTACAACAGGATCCGGTGTCTGCTTTATTAAAATTGCAGTAGTATCGCTTCCTGTGCACCCATTCACATCGGTAACTGTAACCGTGTAAATTCCGCTCATGGCTGTTGTTGCATTATACAGAGGCACAGTTTGAGAACCGGAGCTGAAAGAATTCGGCCCTGTCCATGAATAAATTGCTCCTCCGGAAGAAATCAAATAAACAGTATTTCCGCTGCAGACAACTGCACTGGCCGATGTTGCATTCACTAAAGGAAGCGGATTTACTGTGATAGAAATAATAGCAGCAGGGCCGGTGCATCCGCTTGATGTAACACTTACAGCATAAGGCCCCGAATCGGCAATTGTTGTTACAGGTATTGTTAATACGGCCTGATTACTTGTGCTGTTCGGCCCTGTCCATGTATATGAAGGATTAAGAGCTGTTGAACTAGCTGTTAAAGTGATGGAAGCGCCGACGCATACTGTTGTTGCACTTGCTGTTATAACTGGTGCAATAGGAGCGCTTGGATTAATAATGCTGTAAGGTCCGAAAACAGAGGAACAGCCGATTGAATTAGTTACTGTTAAATTGTAAGTTCCGGCAGGCTGATTATTTAAATTGGCAGTATTGCCGACAACAACATTGGCTGCGTTCGTCCAGGAATACTGCAGTGTGCCCGAACCGCCTACTGTGACTCCCGTTAAAGAACCTGTTGACTGCCCGCAATTGCTGGGTGCAGAAACTGGTGCACTTAAAAGTGTTGGAGGCTGACTGATTGTAACGGCAGCAATTGCAGTGTTAGTGCAGGAATGAATATCCGTTCCGGTAACGGTATAAGATGCAGTGGAAGTCGGGTTTACACTTATGGAAGGGCCTGAGCCTCCATTGCTCCATGAATACGTGATGCCGCCGGCTGCATTTAATACCGCACTATGTCCGCTGCAAATAGTATCGGAGCTTACTGTTATTACCGGCTGCGGATTAACTGTTATGGTTTTAGTAATTGTTTGTTTAAACCCGCAGATACCGCTGGCAATGCAAGTATAAGTAGAAGTAGTGGAAGGGGAATCAGTAATACTCTGAGTGGTCTGCCCGCCCGGCAGCCATTGATAAGAGGTTGCTCCGGCTGGTGCTGTTAAAACAGAACTGCCTCCAATACATACAGAGCTTGGGATTGCAGTAATTCCAGGAAACTGAACACCGGTATTTGCTGTTATTGTATAATTGCAGATATCACCGGCATAGCCGTCCACCATTAAATAATAATCATTACCGATTGTCAGGCCGTTTCCTGTGATAGTAAAACCTGTTGAGTTTTCTTCGAAGTTAGAAACAGGAGTAAAACCGCAGCAGTTTGCCCCTGAAAATATCTGCATTTGAATTCCTCCCGAAGGATAATTTCCTACCCAGCAGTTACCAATCGTTACATTTAAAACGGCTGTTACAGCAGAAGCTGTGAACCTGATCCATGAATTATTATTTATATCTACATCATAAAACTGAGAACCATTGCCCCAGGAGCCTCCCTGTCCGAAAACACCGCCTGTATTTGTTCCATCGGGCTGATCAACACCGGCTGAATTTTCGTTATCTCCAAACATATTGCAGGGCCTGTCGGGAGTATATGCTGCACTTGTGGATGCGTTGTATCCATTCAAATTGCAGATGTATAAGGCAGTTGAACAGAGGTCGTTATCAGGCGAAGAAACACAAATTCCAAAATTACCAGAACCTGAGCCATAGGCAAAATAGCGGATAAAATAAGTTGCACCGGGTGTTAATCCCGACTGTGAAATATAAGGTTTCAAGTCATTAGAAGTGCCGGGAAAATTATGATCATCGGAGCAGGTAATCTGCGTAAGCGAACTGCATGTACCGCTGTATAAAACCATTGCTGCGTCATTTATTCCATAACCAGGCTGGGGAGTAATTGTAAGCTTTCCGTTTGCCGGCGCAACTACGCTGAACCATACATCATGACTTGCGGATGAGAAACCGCCTTGCTGGGGTGCTGAACCGCCTGTACATGCAGACGGCGTGGGTGCAGTCATAGAAGCAGTTGCTCCGGTAGTTGTAAACTGAGAATAATTACAATCGGAGGTTACAGCAGGCAGAGCAATTGCATTGCAGGGATTGTCATTTGTAGGAATTGAAGATGAAGGCGGTCCTGTGATGCAGATGTTAAAAGGATATCCGCCGTTAGCGCTGTAATAATCATATACTCTCACATAATAGGTATTTCCTGCGACCAGACCAATTGGGCTGAGAACTTCGTTGCCATTGGCAAGTCCATTATCCATACACTGAATACTGTTAAGCAATGCGCAGGAACCGGAATACATTTGAATAACCGCATCCATAGAAGAAGAGGGGTCTACAGTTATCGTTGCTGTTGAGTTTGTTGCTGTAAAGCTGTACCATACATCATCATCGGCAGTACCCACGCATCCTGGATACGATTGTGTTGCGCCGACAGTTGTTCCGGCAGTGTACGTGCAGGAAGTAGTAATAGGCAGCGATACTGCTCCTGCACAGGTATTATTGGCTGGAGGAGGAGGAGGATTAGTAATACAGATGGTGAACGTACCGCTGCCTGCCCCTGCCCCGAAATTATAAACCCGCACAGTATAAACCGATCCGATTGTTAAACCTGATGCATAAACGGTTTCGGGCTGACCTGATATTCCGTTATCCTGGCAGTACAGCGTTGTTAAATTTCCGCATGCACCCGAAAGCATTTGCACAACTGCATCCATGTTTGCTGAAGGAGTAACCGTAATCTGATGACTTACTGCGGTAGCTGTAAACTGGTACCAAACATCATCATCGGCATTTCCAACACAGCCTGATATGTCGGCTGTTGCGCCAATTGTTGTGCCGTTAACCGGAGCAGTACAATTGGGCGTTACTGTGATAACAGTGGCAGACGCGCAGTTGTCGGACTGCGCATACACCCCGCTTATCATTAAACTAAACAGTATAAGTAGTAAGTATTGCTTTTTCATAGAATCTACGATAATATATTTTTAAATAATATTTATAAAATTACTCTGCCGGCAGTTCTTCAGTTACAAGCTCAAGCGGGACATAGCCTTTCTTTTCAAGAATTTTTTTCAAATCGGTTATTTGAAATAATATTTCGCCTTCGGTGGTTCTTGGTTTTTCCAAGACAACAACAATTATTTGTGCCAGGTTAGTTTCAGGTTTAAATTCAGATTTAAATTCAGTAACTCCTTTGAGCGCATATACATCGCCCTCCAGACGGCGCACTTCCTCTATTGATTTGGCCCCCTCGAACTTATAATAATAAACCGTTTTGTTCTTTTTTTTCTCCGGTTTGTGATTTGTCTGGGCAGAAATAATACCTGAGGACGCAAAACATATTACTGCAATGAGAACTGACTTGATGATATTCATGGTTAATTTTTTTTATTTAAAATCAAATTATAAAAATTATTGCTTTTGAAATTGCCTGCGCTCATCAAAAGGACTTTATCAATTAAAGATAAAGAGATGCATCATGCGAGAGACATCTGCATGGGAATTTATTATAATATCCTTAAAGTAAGGGCGGATGTTACAGCGGAAAATGCTGGTTTGTAAGCGGAATGTTTTCATTTCTTAGCGGTTTTAGGAACAATTGAACTAATGTTCATTCATTCTTCTTAGGGTGATCACTAAACTAATTGAAGCACGAAAGTAATACCTTTTCTTTAAGTACGCAATTATTTTAATTACTAATGAGGGTTAAAAGGGGGACATTACGTCTGAATTGCCCTACGGCAGAGCCTTGCATGCACCTTGACGCTCTGCTGACCAACGCAGATCGCAATTTGAGACCACTGCAAGGTGAATTTATTAAGTTTCAAGAAAGAATTTGTTTGAAAGTATTGATATCATTGGTTTTTATAACGAATTGGTTTTATATTTTTGTAGCATGATAAAACAAAGTCACCTTTCATCTTTTGCAGACA
>CAINDA010000027.1 GCA_903847205.1 uncultured Bacteroidota bacterium | reverse complement strand
GTTTTTTGGTTTTGAAAGCATATACAAATCTGCAAGTTTTATGAATAATTTTATGCTTTTCTTGCAGATTTTTATAACATCTTTTTAACCGATATTGTTGATATCGTTAGGCTATAGAACTTTTTGGTATTCGACTATTTACCCAAGAAGTTCAAAGTTTTGCAGTAAGCATGCTTTAAATTTTACATGCTTGAATTTACCGTCATACTGAATTGGATGGTTAACATTCATTTTGAGGGGTACCATTTACTCAGCAAGTAAATCTAAACTTAAACGAAGTATCTCACCCATGTTGCGGCATTTTAAAAATGGGGGATGGGAATAATGAGTTGCCAGCTCTTTTTTTAATGTGTTTTCTTTTTCAGGTGTGGATAGGGTATCGGTACACATTGCATCTAATAAACCTGCAGTACGGCGGTTTGCACGCTTCATCCGTTTTGCCATCAGGGTTCTTTCTTCCTGCTGATACTGCTGCACGGTTTCAAGGTTCATAAGTTTGATCCCTATATCAACAAAATGTTTGTTCTCTTTAAAATATTGCGGCAGATATATTTTTTTATGTCCTTCATAACACTGCTGATCAAAGTCAATGGCTCTGAAGCGGTACTGAACATCATCAAAATCAGCTGTTACATCAATTACAAAATTGTATGCACGCATATCGCCCAGCAGTCTTACAAAACAGCGTTCGTTAAACTTGACAAATTCTTTTGCCAGCCGTACTTCGTTTACCTCAAGCCAGTGGTATTCAGGTTTAGTAAACAAATCGCCGGGAATGCCTGTAATATGCTCCTCTACAAGAGTATCATCATCAACTAAAAAATTAATCCGGTTCGGCGAAAGAAGATCTTCGAGCTCCAGACCATAAACACGCGATGCATCAGCAATTTTTACATAATAATAATCGTGGTTATCATTGTATTGGTTTACAATCCGTATCCGGAAAGGTTTAGAATTACCGAAAGCACAGTAATCAACCCTGTCAACCAGGAGATGTTCCATCAATGATTCATTGCCGTCGAACTTCATCATGGCATACATTTTCACCAAACGGTAATGTATATCCTCCATTTCGGAAGGCTGAAACATCACTGTTTCCCAGAGGGTATCCTTACCATGTTTGTCTTTCTGCGGAATGGTGCAGAAATAGCGCAGCAACTCGCTGTAAGTAAAAGGGATTTTTACCGAACGGTTGAAATTTATTAAGTATTCCTTAAGCGATTCATTGATTTTAAAAGAAGGTTTCTTTTTAGAAATAATATTCATATCAAAAAATAATAAGGCTTAAATATATTCTTCTTAGTGTTTCTCCGTGTTCTCCGTGTCTCTGTGGTTCATCTTCAGCCAGGCGAAGATAAAAAACTAAAACTCCAGCGTCCCCTGCGCCTCTTCCCCTTCATCATCGGTTTTTTTCTTTTTCTTTTTTTCTTCAGAAGGTAATTTTATTTCAGCATTAATCATTTGATCAATAGATATAACGGTTTTCCCTTTTTCTGTTTCCGGGTGAGAGGCTTTTTTTAATGCTTCCAGCGGCGACATTCCGCTTTCTTCAAACTCTTCCAATACATCTTCATCTATGGGCACTTCAACAGGGGGCAGTAAATTTATTTCTTTAACTTTTGAATAGGAAAGCTTATTTCCCTTTGCTTTAAAGCCTTTTACGCCTATGAAATCTACTAAATTAATTTTTTCATCCGGCAGCTCTTTATCTTTCACTTTACTGAATTTTAATTCAAGAACCGGAACTGCATCGGCAGTAACAATCTCCAGCCTCGAGCCTTCTGTTTCACTGATGAACAATACTTTTTTATCACTCGGCTCTACTAAAAAACGTTTCACAAAATATGTTTTAGTCTCGCCGTCTAAATACACAGCAGATATTGGTTTATGAGGATTCCATTTTTCAATCAGCAGCATATCTTCCTCGAAGTGCGTTGCTAAATCAAAGCTGGTAAGCTTGTAAAAACCGCTCTTTGTAATGGTTAATATTTTATCATCCGGTGCAAAGCTGCCTAAAAAAGTACCGCGTTTATCAGTGTTCAAACGCTGTACGGTATCATCAAACCACATATCAAGCGCACCCAGTGTGGATAAACCTTTTTGTTTTAAAACAATTTTTTTAACAGCATATTTGGTAACCACATTGCCCATTGAGTTACGGCCTTTCACTGCTAAATCAGCAAAATTAATATCCCACTGCACTTTTCGCAGCCCCGGCATTGGTTTTAACTGCACTTCCACAATTTCTGATTCACCGTTTGGATTAGCAGTAAAATAAATTACTTCCGAACCTTTCGTTCCTTTAGTTAAATCGTATTGTTTGTCGCGCGTTGTGCCTGTTACCGGAAAACGTTTCATAAACACACTTCCTGTTTTGCCATCGCGGTAAATCATATTATAAATAGTGCGTTCATCATTTTTTTTATGAACTGCAATATGAATTAAATCCTTACCGACAAAGGCCTTGTCCTGTACTTTAGAAACCGTCATTGTGCCGTCTTTACGGAATACTACAATGTCGTCAATATCAGAGCAGTCAGAAATAAACTCATCTTTTTTCAATCCGAAACCTGCAAAACCTTCTTCGCGGTTTACATATAATTTTTCATTTGCAAGCACAACGCTTGTTGCCACAATGTTTTCGAACGATTTAATTTCTGTTTTACGTTCGCGGCCGTGGCCGTATTTCTTTTTTAAATTTTTAAAATACTCAACTGCATATTCTATCAAGTTTGCCAAATGATGGTCTATTTCAAGGATACGGGCATCCAATGCACGCATCTTTTCATCGGCTTTAGCTGAATCAAAGCGGGTGATGCGTATCATTGGTATCTGTGTCAGCTTCTCAAAATCTTCATTAGTAATCTCACGGATGAATTGCTTTTTATATTTGGTAAAACGCCCGTCGAGATAGCCGAACAAAGTGGGTCTATCCGAATAGTTTTTAAAATCGATATACATTTCATCTTTAATGAAAAGCTTTTCGAGGGAAGCAAACATAAATGATTCCTGCAGTTCGCCCTTTTCAATCTCCAATTCTCTGCGAAGCAAATCCAGCGTTTTATGAGTTGAAATTTTAAGCATTTCATTAACACCGACAAAGTAAGGTTTGTCATTCTCAATGATGCATGCATTTGGCGATATAGAAACTTCGCAGTCGGTGAAAGCATAGAGCGCATCAATTGTTTTATCTGGCGAAATGCCCGGAACCAAATGAATAACAATCTCTACGTTTTCGGATGTATTATCTTCTACTTTGCGTATTTTAATTTTCCCTTTGTCGTTTGCCGCAACAATAGAATCTATCAAAGAGCCTGTAGTTGTGCCAAAGGGGATTTCATTAATAACCAATGTCTTTTTATCTAACTGCGAAATTTTAGCACGCACGCGTATTTTCCCGCCGCGAAGTCCGTTATTGTAATTCGAAAAATCTGCTGTGCCTGCTGTAACAAAATCAGGAAGAATATCTGTTTTTTTACCGCGCAGAACAGCAATAGATGCATCAATTAATTCATTGAAATTATGCGGCAGCATTTTACATGCTAAGCCGACAGCAATCCCTTCAACACCCTGAGCAAGCAATAAAGGAAACTTTACAGGAAACGTTTCTGGTTCTTTGTTTCGGCCGTCATAACTGGTAAGCCAAACAGTAGTCTTAGGATTGAAAACAACTTCCTGAGCAAATTTTGAAAGGCGTGCTTCAATATAACGCGGGGCTGCAGCTCTGTCGCCGGTTAAAATATTACCCCAGTTACCCTGCATATCAATCAATAAATCTTTCTGTCCCAATGCCACCAATGCATCACCGATAGACATATCCCCATGCGGGTGATATTTCATAGTATGCCCGATGATGTTCGCAACCTTGTTATAACGTCCGTCATCTAATTCATCCATAGAATGAAGCAGTCTGCGCTGAACAGGCTTTAAACCATCCTCTATATAAGGAACTGCACGTTCCAGGATTACATAGGATGCATAATCCAAAAACCAATTTTGATACATTCCTGAAACATGGATTACGTTGTGCAGTTCATCTCCTCCGCCCGTTAACTCTTCGTTTATATTTTCTTCGTTATTCATATTTATTTCTTTTTTCCAATACTAATTTTAAGTAATTATTCAGGTTCCTGCCTGCCTTATTTTAAGGTTCGCGAAGGTATATTTTTTTTCAATGCTCTCAAAGCAGTCCCAGCCCCAGACCAATTGCAAGAAATATTATCATAACAGTAACTAACCGATGAACAAAATCAATTGTGATTTTTTTAAGCAGCCGGCTTCCTATATAAGCTCCTGCAAATGCAGCCGCTATTGCAGAAATAAGAACCGTTAAGTTATCCTGAATATTTATGGATGACACACGGCTGAAATAAACCGAAAGTCTTGTGAGGTCAACTGCACAGGCAATAAGAATCCCTGTTGCAATAAAACTTTCTTTTGTTAATCCGCATTTAAGAAGAAACATGCTTCTCAATGCACCTTGATTACCTGACAGCCCGCCGAAGAAACCGCTTATGAGCCCCCCGGGATATAATTTATTTTCGTTGAACTGAATTTTTTTGAGAGCAGGAACTGATTCGAACAAAGCAAACACTATCATTAAAACTGAAATGATGAGTTTGATTACAGTTATTGAAAATATTTTTTCGTGAATTGCATAACTGTAAAGCACGGTGCCGCCGGATAAAAACAATAAAAGTTTGGCACCGGCAAATGCACCGATAACCGCTGTCGCGCCGAACTTAATGCCGACTTTCCAGTTGATTTTACTGCCGATTAATGCAATCTTAAAAAAATTATTGAGCAGGTGAACAATACCTGTCAATGCAATTGCGATTTCTACCGGAAAAAAAATAACGAGAACCGGAGTAAGAATTGTCCCAAGCCCGAAGCCGGAAAAAAAAGTTAGCAGAGATGCAATTAAAGCAACGGAAGAAATGATAATTATTTCCATTTTTTATTTTACTTTAAAACTCTGGTTGGTAACAGGAGGAGCAGCGGGGATTGTTACTACATTGAATTCAAAATTAACTGAACGGTGACAGCTGTTGCAGGTGTTTGTCAATGATTTAAAACTGTTTTTAAATGCACTAACATTTTTTTGATGAATGGTATTCAAAACACTGTCGATACTGCCGTAAATCATTGGGATTTCACCAGTTTCTTTTCGGTTTGTTTCTATATCCTGCGCGGTTTGCAGTCTCTCCTTTATTTCTTTTATTTCATATTCTGCAAGTTTCCAATTTTCATTTATTCCGGCAAACCAGAGTTTAGCATGGTGCGTCTGAATACCGCTCATAATCTCCCCGAGTCCCGGCCGGTATTTCTCTTTCATGTCCCTCAGCTGCGCCGCTAACTCGTCTGTAATCACCGTTGATTCAGGCAGCACCGGTGCCTGCGGTGTGCAGCTGTTAAGCAATATGGTTAATAATAATAAAGCCGGTATTTTCATTGCTATTTTACTTAGATAATTTTTTTTAATTTTTTTATTTAATCAGCACTTTTATTTTAAAGTCTAATTCAGGAACCATTAATAAGTAAAGCCCGGATGCAAGGCTCTCGGGCAGATGCAGGTGTTCATCTGTGTTTCCAGTATATATTTTTATTGTTTCCTGAAAACATTTCTGCCCCAGACCATTGAATAAGATAATGGATGCATTTTTCTCTTCCGTTGAAGTAAGCACAACATGTAAATCCGTAGCCATTGCAGGGTTTGGATAAACATATCCGCCGTTCTGTATTTGTTTCATTGTTTTTACGGAGGTAGTAATGTTTGAACACATTACGTTTCCCGGAGACGGATATTGCAATGTTGATGCCCCTGCTGGAGCGGTGTAATTTAATTTAACAAACACCCTCTGTGATGTATTGTTTGCATTTGTGTTTTTTATAATAGCCGTGTACCAGCTAGAATCCGGCACAGCGTAAGAGCCGCTCAAATTACCCATGCCTTGCTGCGAAAAAACTACAGCATTATTTTTTTGAATTTCAAAGGTTATATTTTGTGAGGAATCCGTCGGATAAATATTAAAATTGAGAGCAGTACCGGCAGAAGCAAAAACATTCCCTACAACCCGGCAGGCAGTACTGTTAGCAGGCAAAGAACCGCCCTGTCCAAGAGAGTTAGGATTACTGTCGCCTAAATCATCCGCCATTTCCCATTCCTGTGTGGTAGAATAAGGCTGCAGCGAAAAATTTGTTACTGCGTTTACCGGCGCCCAAACAGAATATCCTTTGCGTCCATTAAGCGCGCTGCCATCGCATGGAGGAGTATTAATATTTACTCCTCCGCTTCCATCCACTGTAAGTACTGCTGTTCCGTTAGCTCCTGAATAATCTTTAAGCTGGGTACCCGGCGCAAAATCAGTAATTACATAGTTATTCTGCCATGTGCTGTAATTATCATTAATGCCGATAACAGCCTTGTTGCTTCGTTCAATCACCAAATGATCCGCAGCCTGATAACGTACTTTGTAAACTCCGTCTTTAAAATGCAAATTTTGATGACACCAGATTAAATTCGCAATGTCGCTTCTGATAGGCAGGTCTGCAGCATTGCCGGGTAAGTGGGTAAACCTTTTCCCAGTTCCTCCGATGTCAAATAAATCTTCGAAAAATACTATCGGATTGCCGTCAACAGCAAAAGCTACGGCATAGGCAGCCGAAAGCCTTACATCAAAAGGATTTATGTGAGGAATCAATTCATTTCCTATATCCCATCCGGTAAAATTACCGCTCGCATCCACCTGGGGTCGGAAAGAATCGTGGCTGTTTACAAAAGGGCATGTACGGTGAATATACTGCCCGTTAATATTTACAACCCTGTTGGTCTGCTGAAATGAAGGAATAGTTCCGATATTGAAATTCCCGCCGCCAGAAACCATTTGATAAATTCCATCGCGTAAGGCAAAATCAAAAGTGCCCTGGCGGTTGTTCACATTGTTTTCGTATTGATCTTCTTCAGAGGCACTTCCAACCCATTCCCCGACAGAGAACATATTATCGCCGCCGCTTGCCCAGCCTGCATTGTGCTGCTGATTGTAAACAAAATCTTCAACAGCCCAATACGGATAATTTTTTACCGCATCCCATCTGCCTCCGTCAAAGCCCATTTGTTTTTTGTACCAAATGCACCATTTCCGAGTTTCATTTCGCATATACGCTGTAGTTTGAATTGGATTGTAAATAGCGTTTGAACTCTGCCCAATAGCTCCGTCATAGTAAGATACATCTGGCCCGAACCATACCACATTCCAATCGCCTGTTATTGAACTGTCGGTTGGTGCTGGATGAAAATTCTGCCAATTTTTAGAAAAGCGGCCCTTCCTGCTTAAATAGTCTGCTGCGCTCTCGTCCCCGGCAGGAGTGGAAAAGCAGGAGTAGCGGAAATTTTTATACCTGCTTGTTGTAAAATCATCCCATGCTGCCGGATCCTGTCCTCCGCTGCCATTTGAGCTTCCTGCACCATCCAAATGATTCAGTACAATGTCCTGTACAACGCCAATCCCATTTGCATGAAGTACGGCAACCATCCGTAGCAGCTGATCTTTATCTCCTGACCGTGTTTTTAAAATATTTTTCTGGTACTTATCGCCCAAATCGTAATCATCGAAAGGGGAATAGCCGCAACCCTGATTTCCATTTTTAATAGAGGGGGGCACCCAAACATCATTAATACCCATTTGTTTTAAACGGGGAGCAAGGTCTACCAGGTAATCTGCCCAACCATTTGAATAATTATTATTCCAATAGTTCCACCAAAATCCCTGCAGCACAACCCTTTGGGAATAAGAGTTAACTGAATTTAATACGATTACTAAAAAACAGGACAATTTAATTATGTAATATTTCTGAAATCTATATTTGGAAAAAGACTTAAATTGTTTCTTTTGAATCATGTTATTAATTTTTCTAAAAAGAATTGGGCTCAATTTCTAAATTGTTCAACAAAACACTTTTCGAACCAAGCAAAATGGAGAGTTTGATTTAAATTATTTTACATGGTATCAAAGCATCTTCATCAAAATGATACACTGCGCACATTCTATGATAACCGTCGGCTATAATTAATCCAACGTTTTTTGTATCTCTTACAAGCAGAATGGGGGACATTTTTTTACCCTTAAGAATTTTTGCCACATTTTTTTTTACATGTGAGTTGCTTACCCCCAGCAATGAAAGCTTCGATGCCCTGAAAACATCTTTAGCTTTAAAATGAACGATAGAAACATTTTTTAATTTTTCTGAAAACTCTAAAGATTCCTGCTCGTCAAAAAATAAATTCAAGTAAGATTTAGCCGCTGGATAATCATGTTCCTCAGGCTGCGCAAGCCATTGAGTTTTTTGTTTTTTTGATTTTTTCATTTTTATTATAATTTCAAATTCTTATTAATTTTAAAAATGCCACATCAGATTTTATTAGGACAATATCTTTCTTTTATTTAACTATTCGGACAACGGTATAATTAACATACCAGCTGAAAGCAAAGATAATCACAAACAGTAACAAAATTTTAGGCAGTACGTACAACTGTTCGGGTATTTTTTGTTTGCGTAAAGATATTAAAATAAAAAAACTGGGTGCTATCAATATCTTAACTGTCAAGAAATTTATTTGGTAATTTTTTTCGAATTTTATTGTATTAATTATTTACTGATAATGACGGCACAATGTTTGCTTTATATTCTCTAACTGTAAAAAACGGAATCATGAAAAATCTATCAAACCATATTATTGTGACCATATTTCCAATGATGTTATTTATTGGAAATGCAGGGGCGCAGCAGTCTAATGCATACAGCGACGATGTATATGACGTCGGAAAATCGAACGCTGAAGTGAATAATAACAATGAATCGGTACCCGCGGATTCATCAGGGTACCGGGATCCGAATGATTCTTATTACAGCCAGTACCGGAGTCCTTATATTGTTTATGGCGGCTATTACGATCCATTTTTCTATCCCCGCCCTTTTTGGTCTTTTTGGCCTTTCTATGGTTATTATCACCCGCATCCTTTTTGGGGATGGGGAGGAGGATGGGGATGGCATCATCATGGAAATTATTACGCCGGTGGTGATTCTTATTATGGGAACCACCGCGGGAATGGCCGAAATGGCGGCAGAAGTACCTTTTACGGACAGCGGAGATCGATTTCTGCCAGCCGTTCAACCGGCGGAACAAACCATAGAGGTGTGCTTTCAGATGGACGTTCCACAAGCGGAATAAGGCAACAAAGAACTTCTTCACCAAGCAGATCTACATTTGGAAGAGGACAAAACAGACAGCTTTCATCAGGACGTTCTTCAATGGGAGCATCTCAGCAAAGGTCAGTTTCACATGGTCGTTCTTCTTTTGGAACAGCGCATAGCAGACCAAGTTCTGCAAGGGGAGGCTTTGGTTCTACAGGCAGATCAGGTTTTTCTTCCGGGTCATGATTCGAGAAAAAATAATTCCCCGGACAGACTGGCAGCAGCAGGTCGAAAATCTCGGATTTAGTTTTCACACCCTGAACGGCATTGCTTATTGGGATGAATCAGCGAGTTATAAATTTTCATCTGATGAAATTGAAGTTCTGGAAAAGGCATCTGCTGGTGTATATTCTTTGTGCCTGAAGGCTGTTCAGCATGTGATAGATAACAACCTGTTTCATTTGTTCCGTATTCCCGATGCGTTTATTGATCTGATTAAACAAAGCTGGGCAGAAAAATTCCCTTCTGTTTACGGCAGATTTGATTTCTGCTGGAACGGAAATTTATCTGAACCTCCCAAAATGCTAGAGTTTAATGCCGATACTCCAACCTCTCTTTTTGAAGCTTCAATTGTGCAATGGCAATGGCAGAAGGCTCTTCATCCTGATGCCGACCAGTTCAACAGCATTCATGAAAAACTGATTGAACAATGGAAACGGACTAAAAAAAAACTTCAGAATGAAACACTTTATTTCAGCTGTCTGGATGAATTCCCTGAAGATTATGTTACAGTGAGCTATCTGCAGGACTGCGCCTCTGAAGCCGGATTGGAAACCGAATATATTCCGGTACATGAAATTGGATGGAACGGTGCAGGTTTTACTGATAATTTCGAAAATAGGATTCACGGCATTTTTAAACTCTACCCCTGGGAATGGCTGGTGAACGAGGAGTTTGGAGCTCATCTTCACGACAGTGATACAATTTGGATTGAGCCTGCCTGGAAAATGCTGCTGAGCAACAAAGCTATACTTGCAATACTCTGGGAGTTATTTCCGAATCACCCAAACCTTCTGGAATGTTATTTCGATACTCCTAAAACGTTGAAAAGCTTTGCTGCAAAACCATTGCTCTCGCGGGAAGGCGCAAACATAAAAATAGTTGAAAACGATGAACTTCTTGAAGAAACTGCCGGAGATTATGGTGAAGAAGGATTTATATTTCAACAGTTATGCAAGCTCCCCGAATTTGACGGCAACTTTGCTGTTATCGGTTCATGGATGATAGGAGGGAAGCCTGCCGGCATGGGTATAAGGGAAAGTTCTACGCTTGTAACCAGTAATACCAGCCGTTTTCTTCCGCACTATTTTGAATAAGATTTATGATCCAAAGAGTTTGGCGACTGTAAATGCTGCAGCTGCCGCAGCCGCTCCAATTAACATGACCTTTAAAGCTCCTTTTAAAACAGGCTGTCCGGTAGCTTTGCTTTTAAAATATCCAAATGTAAAAAGACAGAATAGCGTAACTATTGCTGAAATTTTTAATCCTTCAATCGGAGATGATGTTAAGAAATAAGGAATAAGAGGAATAATTCCGCCTACAGCGTAAGACAAACCAATTGTTAATGCACTTTTAGCAGCCCTGTTTTCATTGGGCTTCTCTAATCCCAATTCGAATTTCATCATAAAATCAACCCATTTCTGCTTGTCTTTAGCGAGCTCTTCAACCAGCATGTGCTGTGACTCTTCGCTGAAGCCATAGTCCTGAAAAATAATTTTCACTTCCTGCTTTTCTTTTTCAGGAACCGTTTCAACTTCTTCCCACTCGCGTTTTAATTCAGAATGATAATGCTCAACCTCTGTTTTTCCGGCAAGGTATCCGCCGAGGCCCATTGCAATTGCACCGGCAATTATTTCAGCCACACCGGCAGTAATAACAATATCATTGCTGCTTACAGCACTGCTTACACCAGCCGCCAATGCGAAAGGAACGGTTAATCCATCCGACATTCCAATTACAATGTCAGTTATAAAATCTGAATTACGAAGGTGATTTTCTGTATGTACCATAAAATAAAACTAATTGGCTGCTATTGTTTTCAGCGAAGATAATGAACCCGCACCATTGCAGGCAGGCTGCCAAAGATAAATAAAAAATCTGCATGCCCATGTTACTAGTATTTCTAATTGAAAGATAGAAGGAGCTGCCTTTTCCAATAGGATATTTTTTTATGATTAAGCCGCTGGCTTGCCAGCTTTCATCTCTATATCATTGGGCTAAGTCTATTTTCTTTGCTTGCATTATTTTAAGTTCAGTTCTATTCGCTATTTTTGAGACCCTTATAAATTGTAACAATGAAAATATACATATACTCTATACTGTTTTTTTTAATGAGCTTAGGAGTTCAAGCGCAGCGGCCAGGCGGAGGCGGTTATAAAATGCCTTCAATAGGGCATGTTTACGGCAAACTCATTGATTCTAAAACAAAGGAAGCTTTGCCTTATACATCCGCAGCAATTTTAAAAAAAGACAGTATAGTTGCAGGCTGCCTTACAAAGGATAATGGAGAATACAGTTTTGAAAATCTCCCTTACGGGAAATATGATTTGCAGATAAAGGCCCTTGGATACAAAGTATTCAGGCAGGCAATTACTATCAGTCCTAAAAATGAAGAGCAGGATTTGGGAGATATTAAATTAGAAGCTGATACAAAAGTACTTGGTGAAGTTGAAGTTGTTACAGAAAAAAGCGCTGTTGAAATGAATATCGACCGCAAGGTTTTTAATGTTGATAAAAACATTGTTTCTAAAGGCGGTACCGCTTCGGATGTTATGAAAAGTATTCCATCAGTTACCCTGGATGAAAGCGGAAATGCCCAGCTGAGGCAGAATGCAGCCACTATATATGTTGACGGAAGACCGACTACTTTAACTCTCGACCAGATTCCGGCCGACCAGATTGATAAAGTGGAAGTGATTACAAACCCTTCTGCAAAATTTGAAGCAAGTGCAACCGGCGGCATCATCAATATAGTTATGAAAGCCAATAATAAACCGGGGTATAACGGCATAGTGACCGGAGGCATCGGTACAAACAATCATTATAATGGGATGGCATCAATAAATGTAAAGCAAAAACCTATCGGATTTTCTATTACTTATAATTATAACACAAGTATTAATCCCGGTACAGGCTATACCAACCGCACCAACTTACAGAATGGCCTGCCTTCAGGCTATTTCAATACGAATGATAACACTTCTTTCCAGCGGACGTTTCAGATGGGTACTGCTTCGTTTGATTATTTCATTAATAACAGAAACACGCTCTCTCTTTCTGAAACCATTGTTTCCGGCGAGTTTAATAACAGCAGCAATCAGTTGTTTACAACAAAAAATAAATCTGATTCAGTGCTGTCCTACGGTAACAGGCAGAATCCGAATTATACTCATTTCGAAAACTACACTTCTAAGGTAAGTTACAAAAAAACATTTCCAAAAAAGGGAAGGGAGTTTACATCGGATATTAATTTTAATACATTGGCAGCACACAGTCCGAGTACTTATACAACCACTGTTTACGGAGCAGACGGCGTATTGCAGCCTGCAAATCCTTCCCTGCAGGGTAATGATGCACTTGCACACAGTCAGGGATATTCATTTCAGGCTGATTATATAAATCCGATAAACGACAGTACAAAATTTGAAACTGGTGTACGTTCTAATTACAAGCCCAGCAGCCAAGGGCTGGAGGTAAATCAATTTGATTACAATTCAGGTGCTTATTTTTCAAATCCTTTTTTGACAAGTCATTATAAAATAAATGACTTGGTTAACGGCGCCTATGTAAATTATTCCACCCGGTATAAAGGACTGAATTACATGCTGGGCTTAAGATTTGAAGATTCATACTACAAAGGAATTTTAACTGATAAAAATGATTCATCGTTCTCTTATCAGTATCCAAGCAAACTGGGTAACATTATGAATGCATTGTTTCCAAGTATTTTCATCAGCAAAAAATTAAGCAGCACACAGGATATGCAGTTTAATGTTTCGCGTAAGATAAACCGTCCGAATTTCAGGCAGCTGATGCCTTTTATTATGGCCGCCGATCCGAAAGATTACAGCATCGGCAATCCTGTTCTTTCACCTGAATTTATTACAATGGCTGAGATTAATTATAATCAGATACTGAGCAAAGGCAGTTTGTTTATGACGGTGTTTTACAGGAACACGCAAAACCCTATGACTTCTTATACTTACCCGTTACAGTCGGATGCTTCGGTGCTTGTAACCACTACTATTAATGGAAAGCAGAGTAATACCCTGGGGATGGACAATACTTTAAAATACACTTTATTTAAAGGGTTTGAGGCAACTTTTAATATGAATTTGATTTATACCAGCATCGATGCGTCCTACAATAATGCCAGCATCAGCAACCAGGGCTTGAATTACACAGGCAAGCTGAATATGGTTTATCATCTGCCTAAAAGTTTTAATTTGCAGCTTTCGGGTAATTATGAGTCGCCTAAAACTATTCCTCAGGGCACTGTTAAAGAAACCTACGGTGCGGACTGCGGTATAAGCAAGGACATAAAAAAATTCATAACATTTACTTTAAGTCTGAACGATATTTTTGATACCAGAGGAAGAGGAACTAATGTTTTGACGGATCAATACCAGCAGGTAATATGGACAAGACGGGAAGTGAGATTTGTAAAACTTACTTTAATGATACGTTTCGGAAGAGCTGATGCGACTATGTTTAAACGTAAATCGCAAAAGCCTGATGATTCGGATTTAGAATTTTAATGATTGATTCGACTAAGGGAGGAAATCATTTCTCATCTTTTTCATGAATTTCATTTATTCTGAAGTTTCCTTTTGTTCAATAAAATATTGGTGTTGAAATCGGATGATGTGCCTGCGCCGCTCACTAATATTCCTTTTACACCGCTGTTGGATTCAATGCCGTAAACAGTTGCTTCATCACCAGGGTCGGATTCTCCTTCATAGCGGTATATTTCTTTTATATCAAACTCATCCACATTAAATTTTCCGGCAGCACGGGCAATACAATTTTCTTCCAAGTTGAAGTCAACTGTGAAACCCTTTTGCCGCAGTTCATTTATAGCATCTGAAACGGTTGCGTATGATATTTAAAAAAGGCGTGTAATGTGGAATTAAAAAGAGCGCAGCAAGTGCTGCTCTCAAGAAAAAATTATTTCCCGAATCTATAAGCCAAAGTCAAGCTGGCATTAGAATTTAATAAACCAAAAGAATAGCCAGATGTTGTTTGAGTGGAATTAACGCTATTATTTGTATTGGTTATTTTACCAGATGAATATTTAACTGAGGGTATAACTTCAGCAGTAATATTGAAAGCACTATTTATTTTATATCTCAATCCTAGAACAAATCCTAAACCGGGGCTAAATGAACTATTTTCAGAACTGGTTTTAAATTGATTATTAACAGTTTTGTTATAAGTATATGTGCTCAATAAATCAAGACCATAATAAAAATCGAACTTTTCATTAATCATTTTTCTTTTTTCAAAACCTATATTAAATCCAAACCCCATAGAACTTTGGTTATTTGTAACCGAATCAAGTTTAGTAGCAGTATTATTTCCATTGATTGAGAGAAGAGTTAATCTTAATAAGGTATTATCAGTTCCGCATTTATAGCGTATTCCGAAATTATTTAAACTGCTGAAATTTATACCAGCTTCATGCACTTTTTGCGGAATGTCTTGAGCGATAGAATAAAAAGGTATGGTGATAAACAATGCCATTGAAACTAAAAGTGCTTTTTTCATTTTATTTGATTTAGAGATTTAATACCCGGCTTTTAATTTCGCCCCGTTTTTATAATGGTTTCTGATCTCCATTTTTTTTGACGGCTGTGCAAAGTCAAGAGTCGTGCCAAACAGGAAGATATAATAAGATCTGAATATGATATCTCTTAAAACGATTTGACAGCAAGAGTTATAAAATAAAAAAAATTAGAGAAGGGGAGGGGATTTTATTCTCAGGAAAAATTATTTGCTAATCATTTTTTTTTCTGCGGATAAGGTTGATAATGACGTTAACGGAATGCCATAAAACCACCGGGGTACCCATCAAAACAAATAAAAGAGCAATTAAATTCTGCGGAAGAAATAAATCGAACCCTTTATCATAACCGCCGGGAGTAAAATATACGAAGTTGATGATCTTGAATAAGGATGAAGAAAATGAAACATAAAATATGAGCCAGGTTAAAAATTTCCTGTTTAGGACTTTCTTTGAACGATTCATTTATTTCTTTTTTGAAATGTTTTTCTTTAATGCTTTTACCTCTTTTGAAGAAGAGAGAGCAAATGTTTTCCATTTGTCTTTATAATCAAATGGAATCTGAACCCACTCTTTCATTGTTCGTCCTTCCATTGGTTCAAAAAGTTTTGCGCCATCTAAACTCATGGCCTCTTTCATAGCATCGCCCTGAAGTTTTACAACAAGGCTGTTTTTCCATAACATAGCTCCGGATTTTCCATTTGCTGTTTTCATACACAATGAACCAAACATTTTTCCGGGTTTCACATCAGGAATCTCTTTGGTTAATTCAATAAAATATTCTTCTGCTTTTGTCATACTAATTTGTTTTTTCAATTTTTGAAGCAAAAAATGAAAGCAATCCTAAAAGAAGTCCGGAAACAATACCAAAAACAATACCTGTTAACAGCATCAATAATTTAGGGGAATCATGCAAAGGCATATTTTTTATCACTGCTGCTTCCTCGGGATGGTTGGCAATATAAGTATTGAACAAAAGAATATGCGTTAAAGTTATCCAAACACAATTAACTAAACCTACGCATAAGCCATTGAGGAAATAAAGGCTGGTGCATTTTTTTGTTATCTGATATGCGCATATAAGAATGATTGTAATCCAAAAAAAAGGTTCAACTTTAGAAGGAATAAAAAATACGGTTGAAACAGCCATTGCTAAACCAAATAACGAAAGTTTAAAGATTAAATTTTTGTTCATTTGAATTGTTTTTTTTATAAAACAAGGATTTCGGTTTTATCCTTTAAAGTTTTTGCACAGCCTTTATTTAAAAATATACCCGATACTTAATTTCAGCATAAAAGGAGTTACAGTTGGCTGTAAAGGAGTTTGGTGCTGCCCGAAATAGGATATAAATTTTTGTTCGCTGGCCTGTGCGTCAAGGTATTTAACCGACTTCAGGCTTGCAATACCAGACTGTAAGCCTGCGAATAAATCCGCGGTAAAGTGTTTAGCGAAAGAAAGCTGATACCCAATAATAAGGGTTCCAAGATGCTGCTCTGTATTTTTTTCGTAATTAAATGAAACAGGGTTTTTAACTGCAGCCAGATCAGCTACATTAATTAAATCTGTTGAATTAATATAGCTGTAAGAAGCCCCTGCATATAACCCTTTCGGAAAACGATTATGCTTGTTATTAAAGTAATATTTTACCAAACCATATACTTTTATTCCTTTATGAAGCGAATCGCTTTCGCTAAAAACTGCATTACTATTTGAAGCCGCCGATTGTATAGGCGAATTATAAGAATGGAATAATGAACCTATTTCAACAGCAAAACCTTTTTTTAAATACCGTTCATAAGCCGGGCCTATTCCCGACCCGATACTTAAATTTAATTTCACTACGCTTTTTTTATCATTGGGAATTATCCCTGCCTCTATTTTTGCATTCTTAGCATCATCTTGCTCTTTCTCAGCAGCTCTTTTTGCTCTTTCTTCATCCCTTTTTGCATTTTCTGCCAGTTCCTCGGCCTTCTTAATATCTTTTAATTCCTGCCTTTCTTTTTTTGTGCTGGCCAGATTATAACTTAATCCTATGGAATAAGTATATGGGTACCCAAGCGCAATTTCGGGGCTTACCCCAATCCAATTAAAAGCCATAAATCTTAAACCAATTACTGCTTGTGCAGTAGGGATTACTTCTCCGCCTTTCCTGGTTATTTCCAATAAATCAGTAACCGTACCTGAACCAGCCCAGATACTGGCACTTAATCTTGCTCCTGCATAAAAATCAAGATTGGGATTTTTCCCAAGATGGGTAAGGAAGCGCAGCCCTATATTTGTTCTGCTTAAAGTATTCGGGCCTTTAGAAAAGCCGTCAAAATTTTCGGTGTAATTGGCAGCAGCACCAAGGCTGAATTCTTTGCTTAATCCATAATCATAGGCAGCATTAAATGACGGGCTGCCCAGCCAGGTAAGAGCTCCTCCTACAGTTAAAAAATTATCTCCTTTATTTTTCTGAGCAAAACCGCAGGCAGAAATTATTATTGAGACGAGCAGAATGTTTATTTTTTTTAGGTTTTTCATTGGTTTATTTTAATGAACTTTTTTTGATTGTGTTTTTTTGGGAGCCCGAATCTGTTTCTGCCCTGTATTCATATAGCACTCCATCTTTATCTTTGCCATCATAGCCTGTCATTCCGCCTGTTGATGTTTCGTCGCAGAACCAGGTATGTTCCTGTTCTTTTAATCCGGATAAAAAATTATTGAATTCTTTTTTACTTACTTTTTTATCATCAATTGTGTATTCTGTAACAGCTTTGTTCTTATGCTTTTGTTTTTGAGCAGAAGCTGTTGTGCCGGTTATGGCAATGAGTGTAATTAGTAAAAGTATCCGCATAGGTTTTGTATATGATATTACTGTTAATCCTCTTTATAAATATAACAGCTGTTTTTAAGCAGATGTTTCGATATTTCAAATTTTTCGCTTTCCTTAAGAATATTAAAATCGCGGCTCATTAAACCGAAGCCTTCATCAAACCCTATTAATGTTGTGGCAGCAAAATTAATTGTTTCGAGGGTTAATTCTCTGAGATGGATGCATCCTTCGTTTCCGCCGATACGCTGGGAAACCTGTTTTGTAATACCCCGCTCAATTTTAAGTCCGACTAATAATTTTGCTTTTGCTGCGACAAAAGGACAAAGTGCATGAGGATGGCTTGCAAACTCACTTTTAGCATGAGTAATAGCTTTAGTTATGGGATCAATATGCAGGTTTAAGCGTATTAAATGATAGGGATCTAATAAGGTTGCTTCGAGCATTAAATGTCCGTTTTCTAATTCAAAGGCTTCAATACCTATATCTCTTTTTGAGACAAGGCGTTTTACCGGGATTCTTTCTTCTTTGGAAAAGGTGTTTGGCATTAGTTATTGGTTATTTGTTTTTAGTTATTAGTTCTAATATTAATCAGCATCATCAACAATATCAAATATTATTTTTGGAAGTTCTATTTCTGCACCGGTGACTTTATTCTTTGCAATAATTTTTTCAATAATCATATTGGTCAATTTGGGATCATCTGTGTGTTTTTTTAAATCATCAAATATTTCTACCCCGTTAAACACATCGCCAATGAATACTTGGTGGATAGATGAATTATCATATATATAATTAATCCTAAAAGATATTATTTCACAATTGCAATTTTTACTTAATTCGATTTTTTTTGCTTTTAACAGAGCTTTTTTATTCGTAAAGTTTTTTCCGCTGTATCCCAAAATATTTGCAGTACAAGTAGTGTCGGCAATGGCTTTTTTAACTTTAATTATTCCTCTTGTTCCTTCTTCCTGTGAGAAAGCAAATTCGGAGATTGTTATCAATAACAAAAAGGCAAATGTTTTCATAATAAGCGTATTCTTTTATCAATATGGAATACATACAAATATATCCAAAAAAAAGACGAAGCACTTTGCTTCGTCTTTTTTTTAACTGTATAACAAATGTCCTTTGCTTAATGACCTCACCCCGGCCCCTCTCCTTGAAAAAGCAGAGGGGAGCCTTAACCGAAAGATTATTGAAGAGCTTGCGGCGCTGCCCCCCTTTCCTTTTTCAAGGAGAGGGCAGGGGTGAGGTTAGATATTAAACTTACCCCTTAATGAATATTTCTTCTTTTTTCACATCCAGCGAAAACCTTAATCCTACTCCTATATACAAACCTTCGTTGGCGGTGGTTTTTATTTCGGGGATAGTATAAAAGGATAGGGTAGGACGTGCTTCTATACAAAAATGCAGGTGGCTCCAAAAGGTTGTCCGCTCGCCCATTCTGATATCCAAGCCGAGTGGGGCGTACATAGAAAAATTAAATGCTCCTGTTTTATTATTGAACTTTTCGGTTTTTACAAAACTTGAATCGCTGTAAAGAATACTTGTAAATGCATTATAGACGAATCCTGCCGAAGCGCCCAAACCGCCGTAGATTGTGTATTTAGGAGTGACGTGATAACCGTGTAGAACAGCAAAATCAACGCGGCATTCTTTTGTTTCGTAGCCGTAATAATAATTTACGTTATGTACGCTGTCTGTTTTTGAAGTATAAGCATTTTTAAAACCATTTCCGGAACGGTAATAAGTAAGACCTATTCTATATTCGGTATAAGGCTTAAACATTTTTTCGGGCATTACTTTTCTGAATGCTATGCCTCCCGACCACATGCCGGCACTGCCTGTAAGATTGCTGTCATTTTTGGTAAAGCGCGATAAGTTATTTTTAAGCAGCACAGAATTAGGACTAAGGGTTTTGAATTCGGCCACCGAGCCGGTATAATTATTATGAAACAAAACACCACCCTGGAAGTAGCAGTTGTATTTGTATTTTTTTTTAACTTCCTGCAATGGCTTGATTTGTTCAATGACTTTGGGCTGAATCTCAAAAAATAAATCCTGCGAAAGAATTGTCATGCAGGGATCAGAACAGCCGGCAAATGCTTTAACAGCCCACATGTATTGTGTGGTGTCGCTCAAAACGCCGGGCAGTATGGTATAACTGCAATTACGCGTAGCGCAGTTATTATCAACAACTCTCATTCTTGTATTCATATCCCATACATAAACGCCGTAAACAATGCCTGCCTGCGGAATTGAATCCCAGCGAAGGGTAGGGGTTTTAGTATTAATTATTGATGTTGAAGGAGGAGCGCTGCCTGGGCCTGTAGTATTTGGCTGCATTCCTGCCAAGGCGCATTGCGAGAAAACAGAAGAAGTTTTAATCAGCAGTATGAATAGCAGAAGCAGGGCGTTTTTTAGCAGACTCCTATTAGGTTTAGTAATATGTTTATTCATAATATATAGACTAAATTGTTAAAATTAATTAGCTTAACCGCAAATGTAAATTAAAAAAAAGACGAAGGGCTTTGCTTCGTCTTTTAAAATTGAGATTGAATTAATTATGGAGGATTAAAAAAAATATTAAACAGTTCTCAAAAGCAAATACCAAATTGAAAACTCAATCCAATAGACGGCGGTTTTTCATTTCCAAAACGCAAGGGGGCTGAAGCGGCAACTAAATAGTTAATATTTTTTGTTTTAATCAGGGTTTTGTTAAGAGTAGGAGTGAGGCCGTAACGCCCTTCGGTTTCGAATGCCATGCGCATTATTAATTTATAATCGCGTTTTAACAGAAACATGAGCCCGGGATGAATTAATAGATTACTTACCTGGTCTATTCCTTTCGCCGATTTTATATATGGTACTATTTCAAGGCTGAATCCGATTTTAGAAGTTTTAATAATATTGATCCCAACAGGGAAGCCGATAGTATAGCTGTTTTTAAAATTAAATGTATTTCCGTTTTTATCCACACTTACAAGGGGATGAAGGATACTTGCAAAGCCCACTATTTTAGGATAACCAGGCTCCGGATTCTCTTGCTGTGAAAAAGAAAAATAGGATGCAATTAAAAATATAAATAGGATGAGGAATTGCTTTTTCATTTTAACGAGAGCGGATATTTGAGGGCAAATCTAAAAAGAAAAAAAAGAAAAAATATTGTGCTTCGTCTTTTTATATTGAGATAAAATTTACTAAATGGCTGCAATATAAAGTAATTGCATCATAAACCGGCGTTATTTACTCTAGGCTGTTTACCCTATTTTATAGGACTAAAAGCCTAAATTTTGTTAATTAGGCCGTTTGCCTTGCTAATATCAAACTGCTTCTTTAGATTTGCCCGCGTCCCCAATTTAAAAATCATTAAAAAACATACAAAAACACATGAAAAAAACTTATTTATCATTAGCTGGTATGATTGTCTGCGGAACAATTATCAGTCAAAATGCATTTAAAATGCAAGATTATCGCATGCCGGCTGTAATAACAACCGATGTAGTATCACCGCTTACTAATTTAAGTAATGACAGAACCGGAACAGCATTTAGATATTGGGTAGAACCAATAGGTACTGTAATGGCAGTTAAAGGAATTACTGAACCGCCTGCTGCAAATCCCAACCAGAGTTTATATATTAATCCTGTTTATATGGATTCTACTGTCAGACTCGGCTCTGGAACAACTACTACTGCTTTTGTTACAAGCAATCTGGTTGGAACTGTTTTCGACCCGAAGTCAACTAACCTTCAGACAAGCCATCTGCCTATTGTAACTCATCTTGATGCTTATAATATTGATTCGGTTGCTGTTCTTGGTTCATATATGAAAAAAACTGCCACGAATGATACTTTATATACATGGATTGTTTGGGGTGATACTGCTAATACCGCTGTTTTTACTAAAGTGCCGAATGCTGTTTGGGGGCCTCCGGTAGACAGCTGGAGAACTTCTCTGATTGGGCCGAAATTAACTGGTGCTTCCACTGCGCAAGGTAATAAGGTAAAAGCTGCTGCGCCGACAAGCAATTATATATTGGTTAAACGTGTGCTTACTAATTCCGACAGCGTCGGCGTTTCAGGACATGTAAAAAATATTAAAATAAAACTGCCTACTGCAGCTGCTGTGCCTGCAGGAAATATTGTTTCCTGCTTTTACACATTTGTTCCGGGAGGTACACATACATTAGGCGACTGCTGTTATGCTTTTCCGGGAGCAACAGTTGCTCAGACTGTAAATGGTTTTGCAGGTATAGTTTGGGGACAGCATAACCCTGTGGTAAGTGCAATGACTGATTATGCTAATCAGCAGGTTGATCCAAGTTCGTGGTGCATGGGCGCTTCTTTTGGCAGCGATGTTAGATACAATCAATACCCAACATCATATTCTACCTTCATGACCGGCGATTTACTTTCTCCACCGGTTATTTCTTATTCGATTTACGGCAATACTACAACCGGAATAAGCGAGCTTGCACAAAACGGTTTTGAATTGAACCAGAATACGCCGAACCCTTTTACTAACCAAACGGTTATCAGCTATTCAATTAAAAATAATGCAGCAAGCGCTGCTTTAGAAATATATGATATAAGAGGTGTTAAAATATTTGAAAAAGTACAAAAAGATGTAAAAGAAGGCCGCTATTCGGTTGAAGTAAATAATGCTGGTTTTGCTTCCGGTATTTATTTTTATTCTTTAACTGTTGACGGTAAAAAAATAACTAAAAAAATGATTGTTGAATAAATAGAGGTTTTGGCTTTATTTATTAGAAACAAAACGTCCCGCAGGTATTGCGGGACGTTTTTGTTTTTTTTATGTACGAGATTATTACTAAAGGGGAAAATTATTTTAACGATGCCCTTCAAAAAAAACACTTACCGCATAAAATATTATAGCAATAAGCAGAATTAAAATTAATAGAATTACAATATCTATAAGCTCCAATTTAAAATCATCGGACTTAGATTTTCTTTTGAAAAACCATTTCATTAATTGAGGGGATGTAAAAAATTTAACCATCAAATAATGATGATTAAATGAAACAAAAAAATTTGTTCTTAAAACAAATTAAATTCTTTTGTTAATTACGGGGATGATTAACGCGGGTAAATGTAGGGAAATAATATTTACAATATGACGGGTTCAATCAGCGGAGCTTAAAATGCCTCACTCCACCACAATCTTCTTTTCAAAAACCTCAGCCCCATCATTCATTTTAATAAAATAAATACCTTTCTGAAATGCGGAAATATCTATTTCATTTGAAGCCTGCAGATTAAACCTGGCATTATAATAAATCTTTTCGCCAAGCATATTAAAAATACTCAGCTCAGTATTTGTTTTGCTTTGCTGTTTATTCAGGCTTATATTAAGCCTCCCTGTGCTGGGGTTTGGGTAAATGTTTAAATCTGATAGGTTTATTTCTGGTATTGATTCGCAAATATCATTAACGAAAGTAATATTATCAATCATCCAGCCTTCTTTAGAATTATTAACTGCATCGCTTTTAAATGTAAAGCGAACCATAATTGAATCGATTGGAAAACCATACCCGCAGCTAACAAAATAACAGCTGGATTCTATCCATCCATTTGATTTGCCTGTAAAAGCAGGAATACCTCCATTTATAGTATCACTTAAAGAATAAAAATTTTGATTACCACCTGGAAAATTTTGCGATGGATGATTATAATTTACTGTAGAATCTGAGATAATATTTACCCATGTAATTCCTGAATTAAATGAAACTTCAATAAATCCGCCATCATGTAAAGAATCAGTATTGAATTTATGTTTAAACTTTAAAACAGGTTTTCCATCCCAGGAATTACCACAACAATCTGTATGTAATGATAGTATAAATGAAGAATTACAATTGATAGGATAAAAATTTATTGTATCAGTAATTATACAATTAGGTTTTGAATAAGCAGAATCGAAAAGTATTTTATGTGGTTTGCCGATCTGCCATATATTTTGAGGAGAAGTATTAATCCAAAAATTTGCATTGCCGAAATGATTATTTTCAAAATTTAAATCTGTACTATATTGCGCAAATAAATTACTGCCGCTGATTATAAGAAATAAAAAAAATAGCGGTTTTTTCATTTTGTTGATTTTTAAAATTTATTAAATCCTCCCCGCAAATCTACCCAAAAACAAAAGACGAAGCCACCGGCTTCGTCTTTATAAATTCACCTCATCAAATATTAATTAATCAAAGCCGACAGATTATCACTCAATGGGCCTTTTTTGCCTGTGTTGGTAACAAAGCGGGTACGGTAAACAGCTATTTTGCCTAAATCACCTGCGTTTCCGGCAACGGCGCCGTTAAAAGTAACAATAGTTAAAGCGCTGTGAACTTCAATTAATCGTTCGGCATCCCAAACAATTGGGGAAGTTGCATTATCCTGAATTCCCACATGCAGGTGAGCATGCTGTCCCGGAGGCTAAATTTATAAAAAAGGAATATCAGGCTGGAAATCCAAATCTTATTTCAAAATTAAGGCTTGGGCAGGTGTTTTGATGCGACACAAGATGCTCATGCTTGATAAAACCAGATGATTTTGCCAAACACCGCTCCCGTGTTTGATAAAACTAGACGATTTAGCTCAACACAAGATCTCGTGTTTGATAAAACTAGATGATTTAGCTTAACACAAGATTTCGTGTTTGATAAAACTAGATGATTTTGCTCAACACAAGATCTCGTGTTTGATAAAACTAGATGATTTTGCTCAACACAAGATTTCGTGTTTGATAAAACTAGATGATTTTGCTCAACACAAGATCTCGTGTTTGATAAAACTAGATGATTTAGCTTAACACAAGATCTCGTGTTTGACTAAAACACCTGTTATTTATAACTCAATTCTAAGGTATTTCAAAAACATGGCCTCATTATTGCCACTTGCCGAAGCCGAATTTTTAAATCCGGCTCATTTAATTTAACCTTTAATCATAAAAAACATAGAAACATGAAAATCAAAAAAACACCGATTGCTTTATTATTAACAGGTGCTTTAGGCCTGTTGTTTTTTACCGCCTGCCAAAAAGATGTTATAGGCCCCGCCGGACCTCAGGGTGCTCCCGGCCCGACTTATACAGGTTCAATTACCGGTTTTGTTTCTTTATACGATCAATACGGAACCAAACTAAGTACAAATGTTTCAAACATTAAAGTGAGTATTGATAACACAACAACAACAGCTTTAACCGATAATATGGGCAAATATTCTTTCCTAAATCTCCCTACAGGAAGTTACAGCATTACTATAATAGATTCGGCATATGGTACTGCAAGAGTGCAGAATATAGGTTTATTAACCGGGCAAAACAATCATGATATTAAGCTTTCGGCAATACCAACTTTCGCTTTAGGATCTGTAACTGCAGTTGATACTATTTCAGGCGGAATAAGCTATGTAAAAGTAAGAGGAACAGTAACAGCAGATGCTAAAGGCCGCGAATTAGCAGTATATTTCGGAACAACTGCTTCGGTAAGTTCAGCACCGGCCAATTATTCACTTTTATATTCAAAAGCAATAAATTCAAATTTAACCAGCTTTTCGGTTTTAGTACCGGTTTCTGATTTATACGGGGCAGGATTAACCACCGGCTCAACAGCTTATTTTGCGGTTTATCCGGCAGCAGTTGCTTATGCAAGCTCATCGTATTATGAAGATTTAAGCACCGGAAAATTTATTTACAATGCTGTCGGCACTTCTCCTATGGGAGCAAATGTTGTGATTCCATAAGGGAAGAATATTAAAAATACTGCAAAAACGCCGGGGCGCAAATAAGGAAAAACAAAAACAATGTTTACCTTCGCGCTCCAGCGTTTTTTTAAGTTAAAGACGTTTTTTAACATAAAGCCAGCCCCAGGTCTTCGACAAGCTCAGACTGACCATGCGCACTGTCATATTGAGCCTGTCGAAATATGCGCGATGGCTTTTTAACTTATTGGCATCGCCCAAAATTTTTAATACTATATATGTCCGAACTCAAACAAGCCCCTTTAACCAAATTTACATCCTATCAAATTTTTGTAATTGTAATACTTGCATTAACCCAGTTTACCGTTGTTCTCGATTTTATGGTAATGTCGCCTTTAGGCGATATGCTAATGAAAACCATGAACTTAACAACTTCTCAGTTCGGCGCAGCGGTATCATGTTATGCTTTCAGCGCCGGTATTTCCGGAATTGCCACAGCCGGCTTTGCCGATCGTTTCGACCGCAAAAAACTCCTCCTGTTTTTTTACGTCGGCTTTATTTTAGGAACCTTCTTCTGCAGTTTAGCATCCACCTATCCCATGCTGATAGCAGCCCGTATTGTAACGGGGGTGTTCGGCGGTGTAATCGGTTCCATATCAATGGCCATAATGGCCGATATTTTTGCAATTGAAAAACGGGGCCGGGTAATGGGCTTTATTCAAATGGGATTCAGCGCCAGCCAGATATTAGGCATCCCCATCAGTTTATACATAGCCAATCACTGGGGCTGGACTTCGCCATTTATAATGATTGTTATTTTAGCCTCCATTGTATGGGTTGGCATAGCATTAAAATTAAACCCCATCACCAAACACCTCGAAGTTAAAAGCGACCGCAACCCATTAGCTCATCTCTGGCATACCATCTCCAACCGTAATTACCGGATAGGCTTTTCGGCAACCGTATTACTCTCTATCGGAGGATTTATGATGATGCCCTGGAGCAGCGCATTTTCAATAAATAACCTGCATGTTACAAAAGAACAGCTGCCTTTATTATTTATGGTAGGCGGGGTAAGCACTTTAGTTATAATGCCCCTCATAGGTAAATTAAGCGACAAAATTGATAAATTCAAATTATTCGCAGCTGCCTCCATTTGGATGATGATTATTGTGGTAGTTTATACCAACCTTACCGCGGTACCTTTATGGGTGGTAATGATTATAAATGTATTGATGATGATAGGCATCATGAGCCGCATGGTACCTTCAATGGCATTGGCAACCGCTTTGCCGCAGATGCAGGATAGGGGAGCATTTATGAGTATTAATTCCTCCCTGCAGCAGTTTGCCGGAGGCCTCGCAGCAGCGGCCGGCGGATTAATAGTTGTTCAGAAAACAAAAACAAGCCCCCTCGAACATTATGATACAGTAGGATATGTGATGGTAGGAATAAGTATTATTGCAATTTTTGCAATGTACCGTGTAAGCCAGATGGTAAAAAAACGGATGCATATAAAGAAAGCGTAATTATTATTATGTACAGCTCTCAATTCTCATGTCATTCTGAATTCTTCCATTTTTATGGAAGGATGAAGAATCTTCCTGATAATTAAGAAGATCCTTCATCGCCAAATGGGCTCTTCAGGATGACATTCTAATCATTTGAAAACATCCCAGTATTAAACCGCTTTCTCTTCCTTCAGCAGTCCGCTCTTTTTAAGCAATGGTTTAATAGAAGGTTCCTGTCCTCTGAATTTTTTATACAATTCCATTGGATGTTCGCTGCCGCCTTTCGACAGTATTTTATCCCTGAAATTTTTACCCGCTTCTTTATTATAAATGCCGGCTTCTAAAAAATAATCAAAGGTATCGGCTTCTAAAACCTCAGCCCATTTATAACTGTAATATCCTGCAGCATAACTGCCATGAAAAATATGCGAGAAAGCGCAGGAAGTATTTATGCCTTTCAGCGAAGGAAATAATTCGGTTTCGGCAACAGCTTTTGTTTCAAACTCACTTACCGTACCGGCAGGAATTTCACTTAAATTATGCCAAGCTAAATCTAATTTACCCAAGCCAACCTGACGCACAGTCTGGTAACCGCTCATAAAATTGGCGCTGTCTTTTATTTTATGAACCAGCTCAATAGGAATCATTTCATTCGTTTGGTAATGGCGGGCAAACAATTCTAAACATTCTTCCTCATAACACCAGTTTTCCATCAGCTGGGAGGGGAGTTCAACAAAATCCATAAAAACAGAAGTACCGCTCAGGCTTTCGAAATAGCCGTCGGCCAAAATACCGTGAAGCGCATGTCCGAACTCATGAAATAAAGTAGTTACTTCATTAAAAGTTAATAAGGAAGGCTTGGTTTCAGTTGGTTTTGTAAAGTTGCATACAATTGAAATATGCGGGCGCTGTTCAACAGCATCATATTTATTCTGCCCTTTAAAGGAAGTCATCCAGGCGCCGTCGCGTTTGCCTGCTCTCGGAAAAAAGTCGGCATAAAACACAGCAAGGTGCTTTCCGTTTTCATCTTTCACTTCATAAGCCGTAACATCTTTGTGATACACTTGTATATAACTGTGTTTTTCAAAAGTTATTCCGTATAATAAATTGGCGGTTTTAAAAGCGCCTTCAATAACTTTTTCTAACTGAAAATAAGGTTTCAGCATTTCATCGTTGATGGCAAATTTATCATTCTTCAGTTTTTCGGAATAATACGAAAAATCCCAGCGTTCCATCACAGCAGGGCCGTTCAGCTTAGTGCAGATGTCCTGTACTTCTTTTAATTCTTCAATTGCGGCAGGCTTGGCATATTGCAGCAGTTCATTTAATAAATTATAAACCTTAGCAGGATTTTCGGCCATACGTTCTTCCAAAACCAAAAAGGCATGAGAAGCATACCCCAGCATAAGTGCTTTTTGATGACGAAGGGTTGTTATCTGCTTAACAGTTTCTTCGTTATTAAACTCATTATTATTAAAAGCCCTCGACCCGAAAGCTTTGTAAAACTTTTCGCGCAGTGCTCTGTTATCAGCATACATCATAAATGGAATGTAAGAAGGGTAGTCCAAAGTAAACAGCCATTCGTTTTCATAGCCTTTTTCTTTAGCGGCCATCAAAGCAGCTTCTTTTACGCCTTCCGGCAGACCGGACAAAGCTTCTTTACTGGTAATTCTCATCTCAAACTTATTGCCGTCTTTCAGCAGGTTTTCTCCGAAAGTAAGCCCCAGTTTCGATAATTGAGCATTCAATTCTTTCAGCTTAATTTTAGAGTTATCATCTAAATCAGCGCCGTTTCTAACAAAACTTTTGTAAGTTTTTTCAAGCAGCATTGTTTCCTCTTTCGAGAGTGTATCCCTGTCGGTAGTTTTAAATACTGTCTTAATTTTTTTAAACAATTCCTCGTCAAGTAATATATCATCCGCGTAAGCAGATATTAAGGGAGAAATCTGCTGGGCAATCACCTGCATTTCGTCGCAGGTTTCGGCGCCGTTCAAATTAAAGAAAGTACCGGCGGCAACATCCAGTGTTTTCCCTGTTCTTTCCAACGCTTCAATAGTATTTTTAAAATCAGGCACCGCCGGATTAAATTTAATAGCCCTGATTTCTTCTCTGCCCATATCAATAGCTTTTTCAACAGCCGGCAGGTAATGTTCTAATTTAATCTGTTCAAACGGAATAGTATTAAAAGGTGTCTCGAATTTCTGCAATAATGGATTGTTCATGGTCTTGGTTTTGTATTGGTAGTTATTTATTTTCAAATAAATTGGATAACAGACTTCTCCTCCGTGTTTCCCCGTGCTCACATTGCCTCCGTGTTTTTTTTCTCCGTGTTTCTCTGTGCTCTCCGTGTCTCCGTGGTTATTTTATATCCCCATTTTAATAAAGAACCAGCGAAATCCAAATTTAAACCCCGGTTGACTTAGTTACATTCCTGTAAACAAACGAATTAAAAATATGCCTCCTGGCAAATCTTCCCTGAGAATCAGCATTAACCAGTTTAATATACATGGCCCGGGGCACATTAAAGTATTCGTAAATACTGCCGTCTAAAAAGTTTACTTTAAGAGTAACTCCTTTATGCTGGTAATCAATAATAGTTGAAGTAGTAATTGTTGCGGTATACTGTTCCAGATTAGCAGCCTGCGTTTCCGGATCAATACTTACCAGAAAATGATAGGCTTCAATAATAGCTTTGCTTTTTTCCTCTGCAGCAGACTTTTGCGAGTCATTTTCATGGAATTTATCAGGATGAAAGTCCTTCATAAACCCTCTGTAAACTGTTTTTAACTCCTTTAAGCCGGCCGTTTGGGTAACACCTAAAAGTCTTCTATAATCTCCGATTCTTTTCATATTGCCTGCAAAACTACGCTTTTTATACTTTGCTGAAACATTTAACTATTACCATATTATTAATTATAAAATATTAAAAGGCTCTCAAAAGCCGCCTCTAATTCATTTGACAGAAATTACAATTTTCAAAATATTAAAATAAAAAAACCTCAAATGAATTGAGGTTTTAATTATTGGCAATAAACTCTTATGCTTAATTAGTATTAATAAATCACTTAACGCCAGCCTATTTCGCTTATTTTTTGATTACTTTTTTAACTGCCCGTCCTTTCGAAGTTTCAATTTTCACTAAATATATTCCGCCCGGCTGTTGTCTCAAATCAATTTCTGATTTTGCATTTACTATTGCCGTTTGAAGTATTTTTTCACCAAACAAATTATAAATCTCAATCATTCCATTTCCAATATTGCTTTCGTCCATTTCAATAATAAATTTCCCTTCAGAGGGATTAGGATAAAATACTAGGGAAGAGCCAAAACTATTTTCAGTTATGCCGGCAAGATTCATATTTATACAGGCCGAAGTATCTATGCAGCCATTGCGGCTGACAATTACCGCATAATTTCCATTCACATCAGCTGTAAAAGTTTGATTTGTTTGCCCTGCAATCGGGGTAAACCCGCTGCAGTTAACCCATTGATGCGCATCCGTGGCAGAAAAAGCAGTGAGAGTTGCACCTGAAACTGTAACAGAACGATTAACTGTGCTCACAGTTATTATAGCCGTCTGAGGCGATGATGTTCCGCAGGCATTACTTGCAGTAACTGTAATAATGCCCCCTTGGCTGCCCGAAGCTGTTGCTGAATTACTAAATGAGCTTCCCATCCATCCTGCAGGCAGCGTCCACGAATAAGAACTGGCTCCGGGAACTAAAGCAATCGTGTAGGTATTCATAGAGCCGGCACAAACCGCTGTACTTCCCATGATAGAAGCAGGGGCAGGGGGAACGCTGTTTGCTGATACATTTAATGTCTGAACTATTGATGAACCGCATGAATTATTTGCAGATACTGTAATATTGCCATTTGTACTTCCTGCAACTGCTGTAATAGAATTAGAAGTTGAACTGCCGCTCCATCCGCTTGGCAGCGTCCATGTATAATTGTTTGCACCTGCTACCGGCAGAATACTGTAGGCTGTTGAGGTTCCTGAACAAGCCATCAGATTTCCGCTGATAGGTCCAGGTTGAGAAAGTGCAGGTCCGCTTCCTATGAGAATACTCTTTGTCTGTGCCGCAGATATTCCGCAGGAATTATTAGCAGTTACCGTTAGTACGCCGTCTGTAGTTCCGGCTGTTGCAGTAATTGAATTAGTAGTTGAGCTGCCTGTCCATCCGCTCGGAACTGCCCATGTATATGTTGAAGCACCGGGTACAGCTGCAATGCTGTAAACATTTGATGAGCCTGAACAAACAGTTGAACTGCCTATGATTGCAGCTGGAACCGCAGGTAAACTGTTCACCGTAATATTTGCTGTCTGCTGAGATGATGGCCCGCATGAATTATTTGCAGTAACAGTAATATTTCCGCCCGTTGTATTTGCCGTTGCTGCAATAGAATTAGTTGCTGAGCTGCCTGTCCAGCCGCTTGGCAATATCCAGGAATAGGAGGATGCACCGCTTACTGAAGCAACGCTGTATGTATTTGCCGAACCCGAACAAACCGCTGAATTACCGCTGATAGAGCTAGGCGTAGAAGGAGTATTGTTTACAATTACATTTAAAGTCTGGGCTGATGAAGAGCCGCATGCATTGTTGGCAATAACTGTTATGTTTCCGCCTGCATTACCTGCAGATGTTGTAATAGAATTAGTTGCTGAAGTCCCGGTCCACCCGCCTGGTACTGTCCATGTATAGGACGAAGCACCTGCAACGGCGGTAACGCTGTAAATATTAGAAGTGCCGGAGCAGAGAGCGGCATTTCCGCTGATAGTCCCCGGTTGCGCTGGTGCTGTTCCGCCGCTAATTGCAATATTGGCGGTTTGTGCTGCTGATGAACCGCAGGTGTTGTTTGCAGTTACAGTAATATTGCCGCCGGTGCTCCCGGATAAAGCAGTAATTGAATTTGTTGCTGAACTGCCTGTCCATCCTCCCGGGAGTGTCCAGGTATATGAAGAAGCACCGGATACTGCAGCAACGCTGTATGTATTGCTTGAAGATGAACAAACTGTTGTATTGCCGATAATAGCTGCAGGAACAGCAGGTATGCTGTTTACAATAATGGCGGCAGTCCGAACGGCAGAAGAACCGCAGGTATTATTTGAAGTTACTGTGATGTTGCCGCCTGTGCTGCCAGCTGTGGCAGAAATTGAATTAGTTGCCGAACTTCCAGTCCATCCGCCGGGTAACGTCCATGTATAAGAAGTTGCCCCGGATACAGCCGCAATGCTGTAAGTATTGGAAGATGCCGGACAAATTGTTGTATTACCGGTTACAAGACCTGGAATTGCAGGTACGCTGTTAACTGTTATTGCTGAAGTCTGCGGTGCAGAAGAGCCGCATGAATTGTTTGCAGTTACCGTAATATTACCATTTGAGCTGCCCGAGACGGCTGTAATTGAATTAGTTGTTGAACTCCCAGTCCAGCCGACTGGCAATGTCCATGTATATGAGGTTGCCCCTGAAACTGGAGTGATAGTGTAGGTATTGGAAGAACCCGAACAGACTGTTGTATTGCCGCTAATAGCACCCGGAACTGCCGGACCTGCACAGGCCTGAGGAGTAAGAACAAGCGTGTACAATACTGCTTTGTCTCCGCCCGTTCCGCCGTCACCGTTAACACCATTGCCGTCCCCATAAACATAAACGCTGCCGCTTGCAGGAGCCACCCATGTGAATGTAGCCGTTGTTGTGGATAAAATAGATGAGGTCTGTGTTATACTTTTCGGATAAGAACCAGCAGGTTTTATCTGGCAATGAGTTAAGGCGGTAAAAGTACCAATTGCTGCACCTGAAGCACCGTTGCCATCCAGTAATTCTAAATCAAACCCGTATTTCGGATAACCTGTTACCTGAATTGCAATTGTATAGGTTGTTCCGGGAACATAAGTATTCCCTGTAAATGCCGGTGTGCCTGTGAAATGAAATACTGGTGTAACACTTCCGCCTGAATGGCAGCCATTGCCCGTGGAGCAGCTTCCTGGTCCATCAGGTACCGAATTTGTCCATCCAACCTGTGAACCGCTTGATGATTTTTGTCCGCTTGCTGAACAGGAACCTTGCTGTTGAAATTTAGAAATGCCGCCATTTTTGGTTTGACGGTTAGTGAAGCCGGTGGTAATGATTGTACTTAAAACTGTAATACCAGCAAGCGCTATGGTTAATTTTTTTTTTAGCATAGAATAGTATGAATTATTTATTATTGGGTTTTGAATTGTTCTAATTATATAAAGTTAAAATCCTTGTAATCGACGGCATCGAAGATATTTATAAGCCTAAAGCCTTACAAACAAAAAAAATCATAACTGTAGCAGTCTGGCTGTGAAATAAGCTTTAAATAGTTAAGACAAACAATTCATAATTTATTGAAATAGCATTGTTTTTAGAAAGAAAATGTTTTTTTAACATTCGCATAACAAAGCCAATGAAAACTCGGAATATATTTGGCCTATGAAATTATTAAATACCAGCAGTATAATTATAACAATAGGATTAATTGCATTATTGGCAGTTTCCTGCAGAAGAGATAAATATGAACTTGCGCCCGTTATTGCAAAACAAACGCAGGGCTGCGATACATTAAATTTTACTTATACAGCATCAGTAAAACCAATTTTGAAAAATAATTGTTACAGCTGTCATTCGTCAGCAGTTACAGAAACTAACGGAGGACTTGATTTAGAAAACTTCAGTTCTTTAAAAAATTATCTGAATTATTTTTACCGCAACGACAGCATTTTCGGCTCCAAATTTTCTCACATCATCAATCAAAAAGGAACAGTTCTTTTTATGCCGCCAACCGGAAAAATGACCGACTGTGAACTTTCTGTAATTTCAAAATGGATTAATTCAGGAGCTGTACAGAACTAAAGAAATGTGCAAGTATTATAGAGAAATATAAAACTATACATTAGTCCTATAATATATATTATGTTAAATAGCCACACGCTTATATCCTGCGTGTTTTTGCAGATACCATCATTTAAAAATAGCTTATATTTGTGAAATGAAAAGGAAAGACGCTAAAATAATATTGAAATTTATTGACAATAAATTTGAAGCAAATACTACTTTAATATTGACTGGAATAATCCCCCCATTTGATACAATATCATTTATTTCAGAAATGGAAAAGATTGGAATGATTAAGGAAATACAGACTAAACCTTTTGTAGATGAAATGAGATTTAGAATTACATCAAAATATGATAATGTAAAAATACTTATAAAGGAACTTGAGGACGAGGGATATATTAAAAAAAACAAACAATTTGATACATTCCGGTTAACTAATAAAGGAGATGATTATATAAGTAATTGGTATTTTATAAATAAAAGTATTAGTTTTATTTTGCCTAAAATTGTTGAAGGAACATTGAAGTTTTTAACGATTTATTTAGGCTGGGTAATTTATACATGGCTATAAATCCAATGTAAAATTATTCCTAATGCGACCCATAAAAATAATTTAAGAACTGTGTTTTCTGCCCCCGCGCTACGAAATTTTTTAAGCCGAAAAACGCTTCTGTATTTAACATAATGTTTTCTTATTTTCGCAAAATGAAAAATTTTGAAAAATAAGAATTTTTATATTAAATAGCCGCACGAAAAATGGCTTCCTCTGCCACACACGCTTTAGGTGAGAGATATAAAAATTGTCAGATAACATTTTATTTTATTGCATAATATTTCCTGTTTTAATGGTTATTTTAGAAGCCATTAGAAAATATGATTATGTTTGTAAAATGAAATGGTTACAATTTTTAAAAGAATGGTCTGCCGCAATTGTTTCAATAATTGCCATTGTTGGATTTATATTTTCAATAGGCGTTTTTTATGGTGAATACAAATCGGATAAAAAAGCAGATAAAATCCAGCATCAAAAAGATATAACAATAGACAGCCTAAGAGTTTATATCGAGCACCACTGCCCTTATTAAGTCATAATCTCCAACATTATTTAACATAATGTAAATAGCACTTAGGCTCACACACGCCAGCGAAAACTTGTTGATTTTTAATTTCTATTTTTAGCTGAAAAAATACTACCAAGTTTTACCCAAGCTAAGTAACATAATATTCATTATAAAACAGCCCCAAAAGGCCGTCTTATAATGATATTTTATGTTAAATAGCCATACGCAATTACCGCATCTCCATTGATATTCTAAAAACTGTATCTCTTATTAAAAAAGAAAAATTCATTTTCTTAAAAGAATAAAAAGAAACCGTTCATAAAATATAAAATTCCCAAAAGTCCTAACCCAACGCTTAAATACCAAACAATTTTTTTCTTTGTAAGCGCAGCAATCGAAGAAAGCAAAATTGAAACCTGCAGAAAAATAACTGCGATCCCAAATGCTCCAGAATGCAGTTTTGATTCATCGCGTTCATCTTCAAATTTTTTGGCCGTTTTACTGATTTCTTCTTTCTCATCAGCATATTTTTTAATTTTCCCATCATATTGAGAAATCCGATTTTCTAATCCTTCCTCAGTTATTTTAGCAGCAAGGTTATTTCTTTCTAACTCCAGGTTTTCCTTCTGCATTTCATACAGCGCCGATTTAATGCTCTTTGCCTGGTAAAACGCCCACTGATCAGAAGCTTTTGACTGGCTCAGCATTGATTTTGTACTGTAACCTCCCCCTTTAAAAGTTGACAATGTTGCGCAAACAGCAATTAAAACAGTTGTTGCCGACAGGTAATTTAACCATTTTTCTTTTTTTTCTTCAGCCATAATTTTTGAGAATAAATCTTTTATAAATTTAAAATCGGATGCAAAATTAATAATCATTACTTACATATTTACATGCGCCATTTTTCTTTTTATATTTATACCTGTTTACTGCATTGCAGTCCTCCTGTTTATGAAAACAAATAGAATACAGATAATACCAGTTTTACTTTCCTTTTTCACAATGCTTATTCTCTGCTCCGGTTTTCCCGGGAAAGAAAAAAAAGGCCCATCCGATGAATCATTAATAATTTCCGGCTGCGACAATTCCAATTCAAATAATAACCCCGATTTCGTAAACCATTATAAAAAGATAGAAAATTATATACCTGATGATAATACACCTATAAAACATATCAGAATTGCCTTAAATGTTTTTACCGGGCCGGGTACACTTCAAAATACATCAGAAACTGTGGATGCTCTTAATCAAATGATTGAATGGCTCAACTCATTTTATACAAATGTTGATTCAGCAACTTATCCGATTGCCGGAGTGGCAAGTCCAACAGATACAAAAATCCGTTTTGATTTAGACGGGCGGATATTCTTTTACGAAGGAACAAAGCTGTATGAAAACACGTCAATGAACTCGCTTGAAAAATACATAACAGGCGTTGACTCTTCCCGTTTGGATAATTTAAATATTTACCTTACCAACGGCGGCACCGCATCTCCATATTCAATTCCTCCTTTTCCCAGTTTTGTTTTGAAAGACGGCAGCGGACAGATTGCTCCTTCCTTATCAGGTTCTCAAGGTGTTTATATCAGCACTGCCCGCATCGGCTATGCAAATTCTCAAACGCTTGCTCATGAAATCGGACATTGTCTTGATTTATTTCACACCTATAATCCTTCCTGCTGCCACGAAACATGCGATGCTTCCGATCCCGAATATCTTATGATTTATTCGGCCCCAATCCTCCGGCCTATTGCTGGGAAAGAGGAAGTTTCGCCTGCAAAATAACCCCAGGCAAAAACACCTGCACAAATAATATTATGGGCGGGGATAATTTAGTGAGATATTATTTTTCACCTATGCAGATCGGAAAAATGCACCGCGCTTTGTCGATTAAATCAATTAGGAAATATGTGAAAGACAGCCCTTATAATGAAAAGCCACAGAAAGTAAATAAAAATGAAGTCTGGAATTTCGATATCAGATTATACAGCGATTTAGTTATCGAATCCGGAAAAACCCTGACTGTAACAGGAAAAATTTTAATGCCTGACCAGGCTGAAATTATTGTTAAAAGAGGTGCTCAATTAATTGTTGACGGCGGCACCATTACAAGTGCCGGCCAAAAATGGCTGGGCATAAAAACCAAAGGAAAGAAAAACAGACTCCAGCGTTTCTTAGGCAAAAAAGGAGAAGTAATTTTTAAAAACGGAGCTGTAATTGAAAAGAATTTGAAATGACACTACTTTAATTTGTATCAACAAAAAAACGGAGAACCTTTTGAGTTCCCCGCTTTAAATATCCAAACTAAGGTGGAAGCCTTTAGTTCTTCAATTTTTCGTTCATCGCATTTAACTTATCTAAAAGCTGTAAACGCGTATAAATTTGTTTCAAAGCAAATATTGTATTTTTGTCCTTTGGGCTTGCTTCAAGAGCTTTTTCCAATACCGACATTGCTTTATTATATTCAATATCAGCTTTTGCATTTTCAGCAGTATATTTTGCTTTATCCATTATTTTATCAGCCTGCTTGGTTATTACCCGGCCATTGTTGCTGTATAAAACGCCTAAATTAAACAAGGCATCAAAATAATCAGGTTTTAATTCAACAGCCTTTTTATAATCAGTTTCAGCCATTTTTAAGTTCTCGACATAGTCTTTTGGTTTGTCCAAATCCTTGCCTTTTGAATCTTTAGGATTTGCCAGATTATCATATACATTGCCTCTCACCAGGTATAAACTAAAATCACTTGGTTTCGCCTTAAGGGCAATATTCAAATTGTTTATAGCATCAAGGCTTTTACCGGTTCTCAAAAAGTAATTAGTTTCGCTGATTACAAGATTGAGATCAGAAGGATAGGCTGCTCTTCCTTTTTTTAATACATCCATTCCTGCAACTGTATCTTTCATCATTAAATATACATTTACCAATGAAGAATAGGTAACACCCCTGCCTTGTTTATTATCAATCATTTTTTGATAATAACTTTTAGCCTTATTAAAATCATTCGCATAATCGGCAGAAGCAGCGCAGAAATAAAGCACTGTAGTATCAGCATTACCGCCTATTTCATAAGCCCTTTCAAAAGCAGCTAAAGCTTCAGGATATTTTTTGCTGTTAAAATCAGCCCTTCCTGTGTTATCATAATAAATTTCAACATTGGCCATCGTTTTTAACTCTGTGCTGTACTTCCCTTTTACATCAAGCAGCTTACCTTTTGAAAAAGCCTGGTAGGCGCTGTCTAGATTTGCTGTAGGTGTATTTTGAAGTGCAGCAAAAGTACGTTTGCTGGGATCGGCAATGTTCATAAGCTTCTCTTCTTCCGTTCTTCTGACAGCCTCATACATTGCAAGATATATCTGGCCTTTAGTAACCTGTGTTTCTGCCTTATCCTTTGTATCGGGATTTACTGATGCCAGATCAATATTTTCTTTTGCCTGCTTTAATGATTGAGCATCTTTGGTAGTAGTATAATCTTTATAATAATAAACCGCGTTATTAACTTTTAATCTTTGAGAATAGCCTGTAATAACAGAACCAGATGCTAATAATAAAAATACAATTTTCTTCATAAAATTTATTTTTTATAAACCTTCCTTTCTATTTGCCTTTTGTTTTCAGCTTGTCAGTCTGCTCTTTAAGAGCATTAAATTTTGCATCGTCGCCTGTAATCCGGTATGCCTTCATTAAAGATTGAACAACTGTCATATCATTAGGATTCAGCTCATGTGCTTTTTCGAAATAAGGCAGTCCTTTTTTAAAAGCAGTTTTTGCATTTTCATCAAATTCATTTGCTTTTTTTGATTCACTTAAAGGCAGGCTGCTGGCTTTATTATTCCATTCAACCCCTTTATTAAAATAAAGTTTTCCCAATTCAAAGTTGGCATCCAGGTGATCAGGTTTAATTTCTAATACTTTTTTAAAAGATGCTTCTGCTTTGTCTGCTTCTTTTTTGTCATTATAAATTAATCCCTGTGTATAATAAAGCAATTCATTATCCGGCGTTGATTCAATTGCTTTACTTATTTTTTCTAAAAGTATATCTGTTTTATGCTGCTGAATATATATTAAAAGTTCAGCATTGATAAGTTTTACGTTATCATCAAACATTGATCTGCCCATCTCAATATAGCTAAGTGCTTTGGCGGTATCCTTATCATTAAGATAAATCCTGCTCATATTTAAATAAATCTCAGGGCTTTTATATTTAGCATCAATTAATTTCTGAAGGTATTCTTTTGCTTTGACGAAGTTTTTTGAGTCGAAGGCAATTGAATAAAGATCGTAATTGAGAGACTCAACACTAATGTTGCTTCTTGTCAGTCCTTTGTCTTTGTCGAAAGGAAAAACATCGAAAATTGCGGTAAGACTTTGAGTGGCTCTATCGAAATTGCCTTTGCGGTATGCATCTGTACCATTGTTGTAAAGCCTTATTGCACTTGCCACAAGCAGCCCGGTTACTTCGTCTTTATAAATATTATCTTTATCACCCTTTAAGCAGTTGATAAAACTTACCACTGCTTTAAGTGCAGCATCCGGGTCAAGATCTTTATACTCCTTTTTATTATCATAAATCGCTAAATAAGTTTTACCCCTGTAATACCACATTTTAGTGAGATTCTTAGTGGTTTCATTTTCTGCCGCAAGGTCAACAGCTTTTTTAGCTTTATCAAGTTCTCCTGATCTTAAGGCATTGTTTGCATTCTGAACCTGGTTTTGCTGTGCTGAAACATTAAAAATAATAAACGAAACTGCTAAAAATAATAAACTCTTTTTCATAAGTAATACTTTAAAATTTAATTTTTGAATATTAAAATTGCGGCATTGTGCCGCAATTTTAAATCATGAGATAGTTTCTTAATCTAACGTGAAATTTTTTACTTTAACTGACTTCAGAGGTTCGTTAGCATCTTTGATATTTAAAACCTTATCCAATTCGTCTTTGATAATATCTTTATCGCCCACAATTACTATGGCCATATTAAGCTTGTATGCTTTTTTTATCTGCTGATTAAAATCGTCTTTCGTCATACCTTTTAATACCTGCGCCTGCTTCACTGTAAAATCTTTATCAAGTTTAAACTTTGCTATTTTATTAAGAAACAAAGCCTTTTGGTAAGGAGTTTCATATTTGAGGGCCTCGCTGTTTAAAATAGAACTTTTAGTAAAACTAACCTCTTCATCTGTAACACCATTATCAAGATATTCTTTTGCATCTTTCATAATTTCCTTTAAAGCTAAAGCTGTTACTGCTCTTTTAACGGAAGTACCAATAGTAAATTTGCCATTGTATTGATTGCCGCTGAAATGAGAATAAATGCCGTATGTATATCCTTTATCTTCTCTTAAATCAAGATTAATCCGGTTATTAAAACCTGAACCTCCGAATGCAAAATTTACAATTGTATTCTTGAAATAATCTCCAGTAGCATCAAATGGCAGAGAAGTATATCCCATACTTATTACAGACTGAGGAGCAAAATCTTTGTTAACAATAAAAATCTGCGGTTCGGCAGGAAGAAGCGCAGCAACAGCTGGTTTAATTATAACTTCTTTAGCTGCCCATTTTTCTAAAAATTCAAGTTTTGGAAGTACATCTTTTTCTGAAATATCACCTACCAATGTTAAAGCAGTAACTGATGGAGAGTAATATTTAGTATAATAATCTTTAACATCTTCAAGTTCCAGTTTCTCAACATTTTTAACAACCGGGAAAGTACCAAAAGGTGAATTGCCGAAAAGAATATTATCATACGCTCTGCTCGCCAAAACCTGAGGATTTGTTTTTTCATCCCTTAATCCTTCTTTGTATTGTTTCTTCACACGTTTAAAATCTTCAGCATCAAATTTAGGGCGAAGTAATTTTTCTTCAAATAATTTTAAAGTGGCATCCAGATTTTTTTTCAAACATTCAATTGTAATCGTAGTGTTTTCTTTGCTTCCGCTGAAAGTAATGTCACTGCCAAGCTTTTCGAGTTCCGCACTGATTTGCTCTGTAGTATAATTTTGAGTTCCCTCATTCATTATCTGAGCAGTAAGTTCTGAAATCCCAACTTTTTTTGTTTCTTCCGGTTTTAAAACAAGATCACCGCCTTCTATCTGCATATATATAACAACTTTAGGTGTTTCAGCTTCCATTGTGCCTAACACTTTTAGTCCGTTTTTCATATCATGTGTATAGTATTCAGGAACTTTTGGTGTTTTTGATGCCGTTCCTTCAGGATGTTTGCTTCTGTCAAAATTATCCACAGGCATAATATATTTTAGATTAGCATACTCGGGGTCATCACCAAGCTTCATACCTGCATAAGGATTATAGCTTTTTGCAGTATCTTTCGATGCCATTTTAGGGTAAACATCAACAACTGCAGCACCTGCACCTTTTATATATTTATTTAATACACGGGTTAAATCTTCTTTAGTTACTTTATTAAACCGATCTAAATCATCCGATAAATTAAAAGGCTTGCCTACTAGTCTTTCCCACTCTTCAAGCATATAACTTTTACTTTCAACATTTTCGCCTTCGCCTATAATCTGCGATTCTTTTTTTGCTTTTGCTCTTTGAAGAGCTTCATCAGTTATGCCGTTTTTTTCAAACTCGTCAATTGTGGCTTTTACTTTTCCATCCGTTTCATTGAACATTTTTTGAAAATTAAAATCATCCGGAGGGTATGCCAGCACATACATTGAAAGCTCACCTGCAAGCTCGCTGCCTTCATAACTAACACCTGCCTGAAGAGCCAGCTTGCTTTTTATGAAATTTTTATAGAAAATAGAATTGTTGCCGTCTCCCATTATTGAAGCTAACAGTTCAAGAGCTGCTTCATCTCTGTGATATTTTGGCACAGTAGGATAAACTCTGTAATTTAAAGGCAGATAAATATTATCTTTAAAACTTGCATATTTATCAGCAGGAAGCATTGGAGGGGTAATTTTCATCTTCTTTACTTCCGGACATGATTTAATAGCGCCGAAATATTTATCAGCTAAACGAACTACTTCCTTTGGATCAACATCACCTGATACATTAAGAATAGCATTGTTTGGCCCGTACCAGCGAAGAAAAAAGTTTTTAACGTCATTCAAACTCGCTCTGTTCAAGTCGTCAACAAAACCTATAACTGGCCAGTTATAAGGATGTTTTAATGGGTACAGAGTTTGATCTTTTATTTCACTTAAAAGTCCATAAGGACGATTATCGCCCTGCCCTTTTTCATTTTTTACAGCATCTCTCTGGCTTTCGAATTTTTTTTGAGTGAGTGAATCTAACAAAAAGCCCATTCTGTCCGACTCTAGCCAAAGAGCAACTTCAAGCTGGTTGCTGGGCAGTGTTTCATAATAAACAGTTCGGTCTCGGGTTGTATTTCCGTTCATATTACCGCCGGCTGCTGAAACTATATGAAAATGCTCTTCATCTTTTACGTGTGAAGATCCCTGGAACATCATGTGTTCAAAAAAATGTGCAAATCCTGATTTGCCGATACTTTCGCGATCAGAACCAACTTTATAAGTTACCTGGATATTTACAATTGGATCTGAATGATCTTCGTGAACTATTATTGTCAACCCGTTCGGAAGTTTGTATTTTTCATAAGGTATTGACATGCCGTCGGGCCGTGCCGGAACAGTTTCAACCAACAGAGGCTGTGCATGACTATTATTTGCTGCGGATACAACCAGCAAAGCCACTAGATTGCAGACGATTTTAAACGTTTTTTTCATAGGAATTTTTTGTTTATAATTTGGAATAAGTAGATTCAAAAATTGTAGAATTTGCGCACAAAGATAAAAAAAAACAGTTCCGTTAAACAGACTGAATATTGAAAAGATAATTTAGAATTACTATAGATTAATTAATGATAGTAAAGGACTTTTTTAAAGAAGAATTACTCCATGATTTTTAATTGCAATTGTGGCCTTTTTATTATAGGATTGTAATTCCAGATAAGCACGAAGTAAAAATGCTTTTACTAAAACATATAATGAGGTTTAGAAAGTAACGAAATATTATTTTGTAGTCTTAATATTTAGCCCGGGAAGCAAAATATATCGTTCGGGACGCTTACCATGATGCTCCAGAAGCTAAAATATCGTTCGGGAAGCTTACTATGATGCTCAGGAAGCAAAAAATCATGTTTGGGATGCTTTCAATGATGCTCAGGAAGCTAAAATATCGTTCGGGAAGCTTACTATGATGCTCAGGAAGCAAAAAATCATGTTTGGGATGCTTTCAATGATGCTCAGGAAGCAAAAATATCGTTCGGGAAGCTTACTATGATGCTCAGGAAGCAAAAAATCATGTTCAGGAGGCTTTCAATGATGCTCAGGAAGCAAAAATATCGTTCAGGAAGCTTACTATGATGCTCAGGAAGCAAAAATATCGTTCGGGAAGCTTACTATGATGCTCAGGAAGCAAAAAATCATGTTCAGGAGGCTTTCAATGATGCTCAGGAAGCAAAAATATGGCTCTTTTTAACGATTTCAGAAAAACAATTATTCTTAAACCTGCTTTTTTATCCCCCTTCAACACATCTTTCTTTGCTTCCTGCTTCTTTGCAGACAAAAATTATGCGCCAAAGGGAGATAATTTCACATTGCCAATTTCCTATAGACTAATAAACCAATGAAATAATGACAAATAAACAAATGACAAATGAACTAATAACTATTCAACATTACTGTTCGGCTCAGAATCAGGAGAAGCCGATTCGTTAGTTCCGTCTCCTTCTATTCCATTTTCAGGATTAACCTCTTCTTCTATTACTTCAGCTATATCAACTTTACTGACAGCAGCAATTTCATCTGTTGCTTTCATATTAATTAACCGAACGCCTTGCGTAGCACGGCCGATAATACGAAGTTCAGAAACCGCTAAACGGATAATTATACCTGATTTATTGATAATCATTAAACCGTCTTTATCAGTAACATCTTTAATAGCAATCAGATTACCGGTTTTATCGGTGATGTTAATTGTCTTAACACCTTTACCGCCGCGTTTAGTAACGCGGTATTCCTCAATATCCGAACGTTTGCCGTATCCTTTTTCAGATACCACCATCACATTGCTTAAAGGATCAGAAATTGCAATCATACCTATTACTTCATTATCTTTTGCATCGCCGATATTAATACCTCTCACCCCAGAAGCGTTACGTCCCATTGGTCGCACATTGGCTTCATTAAAGCGGACAATTTTTCCTGCTTTTGAAGCAAGCATTATTTCGTTTTTACCATCCGTTAATAATACTTCCAATAGTGTATCGCCTTCGCGCACAGTAATTGCATTGATGCCATTTTGGCGCGGACGCGAATAAGATTCCAATGTGGTTTTCTTGATAATTCCGTTTTTGGTACACATGATAATAAAATTATTATTGATGTATTCCTCATCCGAAAGGCTTTTCACATTTATGAAAGCTCTTACTTTATCATCTGATGGTATGTTAATCAGGTTTTGGATAGCACGGCCTTTAGATTGGCGTGTTCCCTCCGGCACTTCAAATGCACGCATCCAGAAACAGCGGCCTTGCTCAGTGAACAGCATTAAGTAATTATGTGTTGAAGCAATAAATAAATGCTCAATAAAATCTTCGTCACGGGTTGTACTGCCTTTGGCACCTTTTCCGCCGCGTGCCTGTGTCCGGTATTCCGACAGCATAGTACGTTTGATATACCCCATGTGGGAAATGGTAATTACCACTTCTTCATTGGCAATCATATCTTCAATTTTAAAGTCACCCGAAGCATAAACTATTTCAGTTTTACGTTCATCGCCGTATTTATCTTTGATTTCAAGAAGTTCATCTTTGATAATTTTCATTCTCAGAGATTCATCATTCAAAATTGATTTCAAGTATTCAATCAGTTTCATTAATTCTTCATACTCCGATTTTATTTTGTCTCTCTCTAAACCGGTAAGTACTCTTAAACGCATTTCAAGAATTGCTTTCGACTGCAATTCGCTCAATCCAAAGTTGCTCATTAAACCGTCCTGAGCCTCACTCGGGGTTGATGATGCCCTGATTAACTTAATTACTTCATCTAAATGATCTAAAGCAATTAAATAACCCTCTAAGATATGCGCACGTTTTTCAGCTTGTATTAATTCGAACTTAGTTCTTCGTGTAACAACATCGTGGCGATGCGCAACAAAATGAACTAACATATCCTTCAAATTCAGCATCATCGGGCGTCCGCCTACCAATGCAATATTGTTTACACTGAATGATGTTTGCAGCTCAGTATATTTGAATAAATTATTTAATACCACATTTGTGATGGCATCACGTTTTATTTCATATACAATGCGCATTCCGTCTCTGTCCGATTCATCTCGGATATCAGAGATACCTTCAATTTTTTTATCATTAATCAGATCAGCTGTTTTGCGGATCATCTCTGCTTTGTTTATCTGATAAGGAATAGCGTTAACGATTATCCGTTCACGGCCTCCTTCAGTAACCTCAACATTTGTCTGGGCACGCATAACAATTTTTCCGCGTCCGGTTTCAAATGCATCTTTCACACCTTCGTAACCATAAATAATACCTCCAGTTGGGAAATCCGGTGCCTTCACATAATGCATTAATCCGGCAATATCAATTTCGCGGTTATCTATATATGCGATTGTTGCATTCACAATTTCAGTTAAATTATGTGGAGGCATATTAGTGGCCATCCCTACAGCAATACCGGAAGCACCGTTAATTAAAAGTTGAGGAATGCGCGTAGGAAGTACAGTAGGCTCTGTTAAACTGTCATCAAAATTAGGGCGGAAATCAACAGTATCTTTTTCAATATCGTTCAGCATTTCCTCAGCAATTTTTTTCAAACGTGCTTCGGTATAACGCATTGCTGCAGGGCTGTCGCCGTCAATAGAACCGTAGTTACCCTGCCCGTCAACCAATGGATAACGCAGACTCCAATCCTGAGCCATACGCACCATTGCATCATATACTGAAGTATCACCATGAGGGTGATATTTACCAAGTACTTCCCCTACAATACGAGCAGATTTTTTATGCGGCTTATTTGACATAACCCCTAAATCAAGCATTCCATATAACACCCTGCGATGAACAGGCTTCAAACCGTCACGAACATCAGGTAATGCACGCGAAACAATTACTGACATCGAATAATCAATGTAAGCGGATTTCATTTCTTCCTCAATGTCAATCTTAATAATTTTTTCTCCGTCTGCCATAATTTCTTTATTTTTTATTTAAAACTGTTATAATCTTCAGATAAGGCTGGCTTATTGTCATAAAATTCTATTAGCACACTATTTGATAAAACCAATAAGAATTTTAGGAGTTCGAAGGTAGTTCTTTCAACAGAAAAACTCAGATTTTTAGCTTTTAATTATTAACATTTTGATATTTTTTATTGTTGATAAATTTAAAGCTGCAGATTATACTGCAATAAAAACGCTGAGTACTTTTGGTTTTAACTTAAATACCTTATTTTTGCTGGTATTGAAACTCTTAAAACATTTTTAACGTTTTAAAATCATTAAATAAATCACGTATTTATGGAAGCCAAATTTTCACCCAGAGTTAAAGATGTAATCACCTACAGCCGTGAGGAAGCCTTGCGTTTAGGTCACGATTATATCGGTACAGAACATTTATTATTAGGCATCATCAGGGAAGGTGAAGGTATGGCTGTGCGCCTGCTTAAATCATTAGGTATTGATTTATCTGAATTGCGGAAAACTGTTGAGCAGTCAATCGGCACCGGCAATCACAAAGTAAGTAACCTTGCAAACATTCCCTTAATGAAGCAGGCGGAAAGAGCTTTAAAAATCACCTATCTGGAGGCGAAGCTCTTTAAAAGTCCAGTTATCGGCACCGAGCATTTAATATTATCAATCCTAAAAGACGAAGACAATGTTGCGACAAAAGCTCTTCACAAATTTAAAATCGATTACGAAATTATGAAACTAGAACTTGAATTATCTAAATCAGATCCCAAAGCAGAATTTCCAGGTACTCCTCCGGGAGAGGATGCGGATGATGATACATTTAGCGCCGGCAGTACTAAAAAAGTTGTTGACAGCAAATCAAAAACTCCTGTGCTGGATAACTTCGGCCGTGATTTAACAAAGGCTGCTGAAGAAGGCAAATTAGACCCTATTGTAGGACGCGAAAAAGAAATTGAACGCGTATCGCAGATTTTGTCTAGGAGAAAGAAAAACAATCCTATATTAATAGGTGAGCCGGGAGTCGGCAAATCAGCAATTGCTGAAGGTTTAGCATTGCGGATTGTACAGCGCAAAGTATCCCGTGTGTTATTCGGGAAACGTGTAGTAACGCTTGATTTAGCTTCACTGGTTGCCGGTACAAAATACCGCGGGCAGTTTGAAGAGCGTATGAAAGCTGTTATGAACGAATTAGAAAAATCTCCAGATGTAATTTTATTTATTGATGAAATTCATACAATCATCGGCGCCGGCGGTGCTTCTGGATCTCTGGATGCATCCAATATGTTTAAACCGGCTCTTGCACGCGGAGAAATTCAATGTATTGGTGCTACCACTTTAGATGAATACCGTCAGTACATTGAAAAAGACGGTGCTTTGGAAAGACGTTTTCAAAAAGTAATTATTGAACCGACTTCACCTGAAGAAACTGTTGAGATTTTAAATAATATTAAATCGAAATACGAAGATCATCACAATGTAAAATATACGGATGAAGCTATAAAGGCATGTGTAACTTTAACTGCTCGCTATATTTCCGACCGCCACCTTCCCGACAAGGCTATTGATGCTTTAGATGAAGCCGGTTCGCGCGTTCATATCATCAACATAAATGTTCCAAAAAATGTTTTGGAGATTGAGAAAAAACTGGAAGAAATAAAAGAAGAAAAAAATAAAGTTGTCCGTTCTCAAAAATATGAAGAAGCTGCCCGTTTAAGGGATACAGAGCGCCAATTACTTGAACAATTGGAAACAGCAAAAAAGCAATGGGAAGAAGACAGCAAAAATCATCGCGAGGTTGTAACTGAAGAAAATGTTGCAGAAGTGGTTGCGATGATGACAGGTGTTCCTGTTCAGCGCATTGCTCAGAACGAAGGAGACAAACTTATTAAAATGGCGGAACTCCTGCAAGACAAGGTAGTTGGGCAGGAAGATGCAGTAAGGAAAGTTGTTAAGGCTATACAGCGAAACAGAGCCGGATTAAAAGATCCGAATAAACCGATTGGTTCATTTATATTCCTTGGTCCTACCGGTGTGGGAAAAACACAGTTAGCAAAAATTTTATCGAAATATTTGTTTGATAATGATGATGCGCTTATTCGTATTGATATGAGTGAGTATATGGAAAAATTTGCTGTTTCCCGCTTGATTGGAGCTCCTCCAGGATATGTTGGTTATGAAGAAGGCGGACAGTTAACTGAAAAAGTACGCAGACGCCCTTACGCAGTGATTCTTTTGGATGAGATTGAAAAAGCGCATCCTGATGTTTTCAATTTGCTGCTTCAGGCATTGGATGACGGTCAGATGACTGACAGCCTTGGAAGAAAAATTGATTTCAAGAATACGATTATTATTATGACGTCAAATATTGGTGCCCGTCAGTTAAAAGATTTTGGACAAGGTGTTGGTTTTTCAACTTCAGCAAAGCAGGAAGAAGAAGGCGGTCATGCAAAAGGTGTTATTGAAAATGCTTTGAAAAAAGCTTTTGCTCCTGAATTTTTAAATCGTATTGATGATGTGGTAATATTTAATTCTTTAACCCGTGATCATATTCACAAAATTATTGATATTGAATTGAACAGTCTTTACGGACGTATCAGTGGTTTAGGATATTCAATTAAAGTATCTGAAGCTGCGAAAGATTTTATCTCTGAAAAAGGGTACGATGTACAATTTGGTGCAAGGCCGTTGAAACGTGCTATCCAAAAGTATCTTGAAGATCCATTGGCGGAAGAAATAATTAAATCTCACTTAACTGAAAATGATATTATTGATGTTGATTTTGACAAAGAAAAACAAGAAATAAAAATTAAAATCAGCAAACCAAAAGAGAAAGATTCGAAACCTAAGAAAAGTAAAAAGGAAGAAAATTAAAAACAAAGACGTCCCGCAAAATGCGGGACGTCTTTGTTTTGGATATTATGAATAACACTTCAATCAAACACGATCCTTTCGCAGCACTGCGCATCAAAGAATTTTTATTTTTTTTGACAAGCCGTTTTTTTTTGACACTTGCTATCCAAATGCAAAGTGTAATTGTAGGCTGGCAGGTTTATCAATATACTAAAGATGTTTTAGCGCTTGGTTTGATTGGGCTGGCAGAGGCTATTCCGTTTATCATTGTTTCTTTTTTTTCCGGTCATGCAGCAGATACTTTTAACCGAAAACACATTATAGTTTTATTTACTTCGCTGCTGATTCTCTGTACCACTGCCCTGCTCTATTTTTCTACGAGTACAGCAACTGTAATTCAGACGTACGGCATCACTCCTATTTTTATTGTAATAGGATGTATAGGAGTTATCCGTGGTTTTTTAGGAGCAGCCTTTCCTTCTTTTATGTCTCAGATAGTTCCCCGCCCCTTATACACCAATTCATCAACCTGGAACAGCACAGTATGGCATGTTGCATCTGTTATCGGTCCTGCCGCAGCAGGTTTTATTTGCGCTGTAAGCTTTACTGCTGCATACCAGGTAAATATTGTATTAATTGTAATTTCTGTTTTGTCATTTTTATTTATTGCTTCAAAACCATTGCCGCAAAAGGAAAAGAAAGAATCACTGAAGGAAAGTTTGTCGGCTGGAATAAAATTTGTTTTTAGTTCTCAGCTGATTTTAGGCGCGCTTTCACTGGATTTATTTGCTGTTCTGTTTGGCGGGGCTGTTGCTATGCTTCCTGCTTATGCAGATAAAATATTAAAAGTAGGATCTGTTGAATTAGGATTTTTACGCGCTGCACCTGCATTAGGAGCGGTATTAATGGCCCTGATAATAGCATATAAACCGCCGACCCACAATGCCGGAAGAAACTTATTATTGTCTGTTGCGGCATTTGGGGCATCCACGATATTATTCGGCATATCAACTAATTTTTATCTGTCGTTGTTTTTCCTTTTTCTAACCGGGGCATTTGATAATGTTAGTGTTGTAATACGCCATACTATTCTGCAGCTTTCTACTCCAGATGAAATGCGGGGAAGAGTTGCCGCAGTAAACAGTATATTTATTGGGTCGTCAAATGAAATCGGGGCTTTTGAATCCGGAGTTACAGCGCGGGCAATGGGGCTGAAGCCCTCTGTTGTTTTTGGCGGAATAATGACGATATTGGTTGTTGCAGCAGCTGCTAAAATTGCTCCCAAACTGAGGAGGCTGAATTTGAATAGCATCAAGTAAATACCCTTCTACAGCCTCTCAATGCACAAAGTATTAAATCTTAAAAATTAAATATTTTTTTTCTGATGTGCCTCTTCCCTATTGTCCATGTTTTTTTTACAAAAAGCTTTCTATGGCTAATCTATATGAATCCATTCCAAAGCCGGAAATGGAGCCTTTGCATTTTGGAGCAATTAATGAATTGTGACGAAAATCCTCACGGGCAAAAACATTTGAGATGTGTACCTCAACAACGGGAGTTTTTATTGCCGCCACAGCATCGTGCAAAGCAACAGATGTATGAGTGTATCCGCCGGCGTTAAAAATAATTCCATCATAAGAGAAGCCAATCTCCTGCAGTTTATTGATCAACTCTCCTTCAACATTACTTTGATAGCAGGCTAAATCAACACTTTTAAAATTGTTTTGCAGTGTTTTAAAATACTCATCAAAAGACTGAGTGCCGTATACTGAAGTTTCGCGGGTGCCTATTAAATTTAGGTTAGGCCCATTTATTATTATTAGTTTCATATTGAATTTTACAAATCTTGATAGCTTTTAAACCAGCTTTAAGGGTGTATTATTATTTAGGGCTGACCCTTTTTTGTTTTTACTTTTGCAAAGGTAAAGGTATATCAAATTATGTATTTGTAAATCCCCAAAAGGAAAATGAATTGGAAAATTTACATTCATGGTTATAAATCGTTTTTGGCATTGGAGAAATCGTTGTCGAAGAACTCCATTGAAGCCTATCTGCACGATGTAGAAAAATTTGTACAGTTTCTGGAATATAAAAAAGCCGAGTTAACTCCAAAAGAAATAGAATTAAAACACCTGCAGGAGTTCTTGAAATGGATTACTGAATTAGGAATGAGCGCAGGGTCGCAAGCTCGTATTATCAGCGGAATAAAGGGGTTTTATAAATATCTTTTATTGGAAAATATTTTGAATTATGATCCTACAGCTTTGCTGGAAGCTCCAAGACTGGGGCGGAAACTTCCGGATACACTCAGCGTTGAGGATATCAATAAAATTATTGAAGCCGTAGATTTAAGCAAACCGGAAGGCCAGCGGAACAAAGCAATGATTGAAACCCTTTATAGCTGCGGACTGCGGGTCAGCGAGCTGGTTAATTTAAAAATTTCTAATTTACATTTTAACAACGGGTTTGTAAAAGTTATCGGGAAAGGCGATAAAGAGCGATTAGTACCGATTGGAAGCAGTGCGGTTAAACAGATTAACATTTATAAAAACGAGGTTCGCTGCCACATTTCAGTCAAAGATAATAACGGAGATTTTTTATTTTTAAACCGGCGGGGAGCTAAACTCACACGGGTGATGGTGTTTACAATAATCAAACAACTGGCGTTAAAAATAAAAATGAAAAAACATATAAGTCCTCATACTTTCCGCCACTCGTTTGCAACTCATTTAATTGAAGGGGGAGCTGATTTACGTGCTGTGCAGGAAATGCTTGGGCATGAATCTATTACTACCACAGAGATTTATACCCATCTCGACAGGGATTATTTACGGCAGGCGATTCTTCAGTTTCATCCCAGATCCTGATGCATTTACTAGTTAAGCCTATTTAAAAGAGCCGCCTGTTCAGAATAATATCTTAAAGATTTTTTTACCAAGCCGGCTTCAGCTGTTTTATTTATTTCGCACTTCCCAATTGAAGGGATTAAAGAAAAATTTACAAGGCCGTTTTCGTTTTTTTTATCGTGCAGCATAAGTGCAGTAATATTATCCAAATCCTTTTCGCGGAGCAGTATCAGTTTATACTTAGACAATATAAAATCTGTTATTTCTTTCAGTGAATTATCAGACAAATTTATGACAGTGCTTGATAAATAAGCCTCGCAGATCATTCCAGCAGCTACTGCCTCGCCGTGCAGCAAAGGAGCTCTATTATCTGGAGCATCCATAAAATAAGTTTCAAGTGCGTGGCCGATTGTATGTCCGAAGTTAAGTGATTTCCTTACATTTTTTTCAAAGGGATCTTCCTGAACAATTTTATTTTTTATGCGGATTGATGTTTCGATTAAAGAATCTAATTTTTTAAAATCAGAAAAATCGGCAAGCTTAATTTTCTGCCAATAAGCAGCATCAGCAATCAGAGCGTGCTTTATCATTTCGGCAAAACCGGACAAAAGCTGCCGTTTGTCCAAAGTCTGCAAAAATGCTGTATCCACAAATACTGCCAAAGGATTGCTGAACAGACCGATTTCATTTTTCAAATTATTTAAATCTATCCCCACTTTGCCTCCGATTGAAGCATCTACCTGAGAAAGAAGTGTTGTAGGGATATTTATAAAATTGATTCCTCTTTTAAAAGCTGAGGCAGTAAAACCACCCATATCACTGATTACACCGCCTCCGAGGTTTACAAATAATGACTGCCTGTCTGCACCGTAGTCGCTTAAGGCAGACCAAATCTGTGTGCAGATTTCGATATTTTTGCTTTCTTCACCGCTTTCAAGTTCAATAATTTCTGCATCTTTAAATCCCGGAACATGCGTCGCCATCCTCGGATAACAGTGCTTTAGAGAGTTTTCATCTACCAAAATAAATAGTTTAGAAAACCGGCTTTCATTCGCTTTGAGAAACCTATTGATTTCTTTAGCAATATCGGCTGCTACAAAAACGGAATAACTACCTGCTTTAATTTCTGACATAAAAAAAATCTTCGCAAATATAATAAAATGCAGCCATCTATATCCAGCCTTTGTTAGGTATATATCGACTCTCATAGAAACAGGGTGGACGACCGTTTTTATTTTAGACCTGACAGGTTTTAAAAACCTATCAGGTCTCCAAAGCGAGAAGAATTATAATTTTAAAAAATTAAGCAGAGTTTTAGATCATCCCTAATGCAGATCGGCGCTGAGGTATTTTGTTATATTTGCAAGCCTAAATCATAAAAATGCTGTCATTCAATAATACCGAAATTGCTTTTTCGGGCAAAACAAATAAAGATTTAAACCGCTCTTACTGGCTGTTTAAAATGGTATCGAGTCCTGTGTTTGTAAATATCGGACAGGTGCTTACAAGCTTTGCAATAAAAACACACCTGCCGATTAAAGGGATTATCAAAGCTACCATTTTCAAGCAGTTTTGCGGCGGCGAAACCATTGATGAGTGTGATAAAGCAATAAAAGAATTAGGACGTTTTAATATAGGTACTATTTTAGATTACTCGGTTGAAGGAAAAGAAACGGAACAAGATTTTGAAGCGTGTGCATCAGAAACAATTGCTGCAATTGAAAAAGCAAAAAAAGATACACTCATCCCTTTCTGTGTTTTTAAAGTAACCGGCCTTGCCCGTTTTGGATTATTGGAAAAAGTTACTGCTAGTAAATCATTGACTCAGGCTGAACAAAAGGAGCTGGAATTGGTACAGCATCGTGTTAATTTTATCTGCAAAGCTGCGCATGATGCCGGTGTCCCGATTTTTATTGATGCTGAGGAAAGCTGGATTCAAAAAGCAATCGACGATTTGGCTGTTAAAATGATGACTATGTATAATATACAAAAGCCCATTGTTTACAATACGTTTCAGCTGTATCGCAAAGACAGGCTTGCATATTTAAAACATTCCTTTGAAACATCTGTTAAAGGAAATTATTACCTCGGTGCAAAATTAGTACGCGGTGCATACATGGAAAAAGAACGGGCAAGGGCTTCTGAAAGAGCTTATCCATCGCCTATCCAGGATACCAAGGAAGATACAGACAAGGCTTATGATGCAGCACTTTTATTCTGTATTGAAAACATTGAAAAAACAGCAGTATGCGCCGGAACGCATAATGAAAACAGTTCAATGAATCTTGTCAGGATGATGAAAGAAAAAAATATTCCGGAAGGAAATAAACATATTTATTTTTCGCAGCTGCTCGGCATGAGCGACCATATCAGTTTTAATCTGGCAGCAGCGCATTACAATGTTGCTAAATATGTTCCTTACGGACCAGTGAATGAGGTACTGCCTTATTTAATCAGGAGAGCGCAGGAAAATACATCTGTGAAAGGACAGACAGGCCGTGAATTAGGGTTAATAATTAAAGAGAAGGAAAGAAGAAATGAGAATAGCCTCTCTTGAAAAATTACTTTTCACTACAAATAATGAACTGAATTCTTGAAAATTTAAAATTTCCTACATCCTTTCCAGCACATGAGTTATTGCGGTGGAGGCCGTTCCGCTGATACTTTGTATAAGCCCAACATTTGCACCTTGCTGTATTTGATTTTTGCCTGCTCTGTCGGTTAACTGCAGATATGCTTCAACAGCTTGGTAAACGCCGGATGCGCTAATTGCATGCCCCCCTTCCTGCCCCACGCTGGCTGGGATTTGTTCTCACAGTCTAATATTAGCAGGATTTGTAATCCCCGATATGAATAGCATCCTGCCCACGCTTAATTTCCGTCCTTGCAGGTGTTGCATAAACGCTTCCCTTGCAGGTGTTATTTTACCTGCAATACGCATAATTTTAGCCGACACGCCCCCACCTATTTTCAAATATATTTTTTTGTGTTGATTTTTTATTTACTTTTGTGTTTAACCAAATGGTTAAACTGTATAATCAATGTCGAAATTAAAAGCGCAGCCAACTGAAGACAAAATACTTGAAGCAGCAAAAGAAGTATTTATGAAATACGGTTTGTACGGCGCAAGGATGCAGGATATTGCTGATACTGCAGGAATTAATAAGGCATTGCTCCATTATTATTTCAGAAGCAAAGAAAAGCTGTTCGATAAAATTTTTGAGGGTGCTTTGGTAAAGTATTTTCAGCAGATGGATGTTCTGTCTGATTCATCATTACCCATCAAACAAAGGGTTTTTAAATATATCGACAACATTATCGATTTCTATGCCGAATACCCTCAGATGTCGATGTTTATAATTAAGGAAATCAGCATCAACCCTGAAATATTTAAGGAGAAAGTAAGTGTTGCAAAAAACAAAAAGGGAACAAGCCTTATAAATATATTAGAGGACGGAGTGGCAAAAGGAGAAATAAAAAAAATTGATACTTCAATGTTTTTAATTAATCTTCAATCATTATGTTCTTACCCGTTTCTCGCATCACCCTTGTTTAAGCATGTTTTGAAAGTTAATCACAAAGACTGGAATGATTTTAATTCAAATAAATTAAAACAATCCGTGAAAACATTTGTTGAAAACACGCTGAGTAAATAATATAAAATCATCTTATTTTAAGTGCCCCCTGAAAGGGTTTAATAAAGAAATAAAATCATACAATGAAACGATTAACCTTACTATTACTATTTGTTTCCAGCGCAGTTTTTAGTCAAAAGAGCATCATAACGCTCGATTCCTGCATTCAAATGGCTAAAAGAAATTACCCATTAATAAAACAGAACAACTTAATTGAACAGGTAAGTAAAAATAATTCTGCCGAAGCAAATAAAAACTGGCTTCCTCATACTTCCTTTAGTTCCAAGGCGGTTTACCAGTCAGAAGCAATTTCGTTTTTAGGAACTTCTTTCCCTAAGGATAGTTATGTCGGCTCTTTGAGCATAGAGCAGATGCTCTTTGACGGCGGGCAGATTAAACAGCAAAAAAATATTGAGGCTTTAAATGCAGCTAACGAAACAGCCAAAAACGAAGTGGAATTATATAAACTCATTGACAGGGTTAATCAATTATACAGCAATATTTTATTAAGCCGCGAAAATTTAAAAACATTAAATATCTACAAAAACGATATTGATAACAAAAAATCAGTACTTGCTTCATCCCTCCAAAATGGGATGATACTGCAAAGCAATTTAGATGAACTTGAAGCGGAAGAATTAAAGACAGATCAATCGGTTATTGAAACAAAAGATAACATTGATGCATTATATCAATCTCTTGCTATGTTCATTAATAAAACAATTACAGACAGCACTGTTTTACCAATTCAGCCGGTAATTTCAACAGCTTCCGGAAACGATATTCTCCGCCCTGAAGAAAAACTATTCAGTACTCAGAAAGATTTAGTGGAAGCACGTTATAAATTGACTTCCAAAATTTCCGTGCCTAAACTTTCAGTTTTCGGCGATGAAAATTACGGACGGCCCGGATATAATTTCCTGAATCAGAACGTACGTTTCTTCGGTGAAGCCGGAGTAAGTTTAAAATGGAATATCAGCAGTTTATATTCCATTTCAAATGAAAAGCAGAATCTAAGCATCAGCAGGAAGATGATAGATGTTCAAAAAGAAGTATTTGAATTTAATTTAAAAACACAGCTTGCAACACAGTCTGCGCAGATTAATTCATTAAAAAATATTATTGAAAAAGATAAACTTATTATCGAAAAGCGCCATAACATTAAACTTACAGCTGGATTACAGCTTGAAAACGGAAGTATAACTTCTACTGATTATTTAACTGAGCTCAATGCAGAAATGCAGGCCTTATTAAATCAAAAGATTCATGAGATAAAACTTATGAATATGATTACCAGCTATAATACTTCTAAAGGAATTAATAATTTTTAAAACAAAAAAATGAAAACAAAGGACACAGAAAAAGAAGTACCTAAAAAAAACAAATCAAAACGAATAGCAATTATTGCCGGAGTGCTTTCAGTAGTTTTAATTGCTTCCATTTTATACTGGATTAAAGCTGCAGGGTTTGAATCTACTGATAATGCACAGCTTGACGCTGATATTGTTCCGATAAGGGCAAGTGTTACCGGCTACGTTAAAACAATTCATTTTAAAGATAATGAACATGTAAAAAAAGGACAGGTGCTTATCACCATTGATGATACTGATTTAAAAACCAGAACAGCACAGGCCGAAGCAGCGTTGGAAAATGCGAAGGCAAATCTGCTCTCAGTAAAAAATAATGCTGCTGCAACAAGTCAAAATGCTGATGCTGCTGTGCTTTCATCTGAAGCATCATCTCAAACCAGCAATTCAGCCAAGGCCAGGTTAAAAAAAGCCGAAGATGATTTTAACAGGATGGAGAAAATGTTTAAGGCAAAAGCTGCCACATTAGTGCAGTACGAAGCTGCGAAAGCTGAATTTGATATGGCATCAGCACAGTATACTGGTTCCGTAAATCAATATAAATCTTCGGCCGCACAGTCGCAGGGAATACACTCACAGGCAGAAGCGCAGCAGGCACTGATTACATTATCTCAGGCATTGGTAAAGCAGCGCGAAGCTGAATTAATATTAGCGCAGACACAGCTGGGATACGCATCTGTCACCGCTCCTTCCGATGGCATTGTGGCAAAACGAGGTGTTGATGAAGGGCAGTACATAACAATCGGCCAGCCATTATGCTCAGTTATTGACAATGAACATTTATGGATAACTGCCAATTTTAAAGAAACACAGCTTAAAAAATTAAAACCCGGACAGGAGGCAGAAATTAAATTAGATGCATACCCTGATATCCACTTAAAAGGCGTTGTAGAATCATTTGTAGGTGCCACAGGTGCTAAATTTTCTTTGCTTCCGCCTGATAATGCTACGGGAAATTTTATTAAAGTAACACAGCGCGTCCCGCTGAGGATCAATATCACAGACTATCCAAAAGATAAAATAGATATTTTATTTCCCGGATTAAGCGCATTTGTTGAAGTAAGCGTCAAGTAAAATGTCGCGCAAAGGGGCAAAGACGCTAATAAAAAACAAACGTTAAACTTTGTTTCTTTACTTGACAAAAACAGAAGTTCGTTATGTGAAAATGAAAAAAAATTGGGCGTCTTTGCGAGCCGAAAACAAAACATTATATTTTATAAATTATATCTTTTTTAATCAATAATCTTGAAAAACCAAGCACTTCATCCGCCTATTGTTTACCCGACAGGTGCAGAAAAATGGATTTTAATTATTACGGCCATCAGCTGTGCCATTTTAGAATTGATTGATACCACAGTTGTAAATGTTTCATTACGCGAAATAAGCGGTAACATCGGCGCCACAACAACAGAGATTGCATGGGTTATAACAGCCTACGCGATTTCAAATGTTATTATTATTCCGCTCACAAGCATGTTGTCCGATTTGTTCGGAAGAAAAACATATTTCACTGCATCAGTTCTCATATTTACTTTTTCATCACTGATGTGCGGCTTGTCCACTAATTTATGGACATTGGTGTTTTGGCGCTTTGTGCAGGGCTTAGGCGGCGGCGGTTTATTATCTACAGGGCAGTCTATTATTATCGGCGCATTTCCTCCTGAGAAAATAAGTACAGCAAGTGCTATTTTCGGAATGGGAATAATTATGGGACCAACCTTTGGTCCGGCGCTGGGAGGCTATATCACCGATAATTTTTCATGGCACTGGATTTTCTTTATAAATATTCCTATCGGTATTGTGGCTTCTATCTTGTCATGGACCTTTGTGACCGACATGATAGGCGCAAAAAAGCCGAGGAAAATTGACTGGTGGGGAATTCTTTTTTTAATTATTGCTATTGGTTCACTGCAATATGTTTTGGAAGAAGGCACCTCCGAAGATTGGTTCGAAAGTAATGACATTATTGTGTTTTCAATTACTGCTTTAGTTGGGTTGATTGCCTTTATTTACAGGGAATTATCCATTGATTACCCTGCAGTAAATATCCGACTTTATAAAAATTATAACCTTGCAATGGGAAGCATCATGAATTTTATGCTGGGTTTCCTGCTCTTCGGCACTGTTTTTATTTTTCCTTTGTTCGCCCAGATATCCCTGGGGTGGACAGCCACTGATACCGGCATATTTATGATTCCGAGCGCTTTGTGTTCAGCCTTTGCAATGCCGATGGTTGCCAAACTTTTAGGGAAAGGCTCTAATCCTAAAACAATAATTATTATCGGTATAGGCATAACTTTTATTTTTTTAATGATGCTTTCTTTTGCCTCGCCTGATTCAAGTGCAAATAATTTTTATTTCCCCTTTGTCCTTCGCGGCATAGGGCTGGCATTTATGATGTCGCCGATATTGTCATTAGCTGTGGCAGGCCTTCGCGGAAAAGATTTAGCCCAGGCAATAGGTTTGGCAAATATGATTCGTCAGCTGGGCGGCGCAGTGGGCATTGCTTTAATAAATGTTTTTTTATCCCATAAAAATGCTGATGTACGGGGAAGTATGCTTGGATATATCAGCGAATACAGCAGTTTAGCGGCAGAAAGGATATCGGCACTTACCCAAAATTTTATTTCGAAAGGTTATTCCTCAGGTGATGCAGAATCTCTTGCCTATAAAACTATTGAAGGCATGCTGTATAAGCAGCAGGCAATGGTCAGCTATACTCAGGGGTTTTTCACAGTCGGCATTGCAATACTAATTTGTATTCCGGTTGTATTTTTGATCCGTTATAAAAAAGGCGCTAAAGCAAAAATTGTTTCGGATCATTAGGTCAGGGTGGGGTTTAAAATAAATTGAATTTATCCCTCCTCCTCCCCCGCCCTTCCTCAAATAACTCGAGTAAGAACTAATCCTTCCAGATATTTTATCAACAATTAAATGTGGATGTATTTTTGGTCAATCCCGCATATGCGGGATTTATAATGAGTATTTTTGTTTTGATGAAAAAAAGTAAACCGCTTATCTTAGTAACCAATGACGACGGCATTGCCGCACCAGGCATCGCCGCATTGATTGAAGTAATGAAAACCTTAGGAGATGTGGTGGTAGTGGCTCCTGATAAAGCACAGTCAGGGATGGGACATGCAATTACAATTAATTCAACATTGCGTATTCATAAATCTAAAATATATAATGTAAAAGAAGAATACGGCTGTACCGGCACCCCTGTTGACTGTGTAAAATTTGCAGTTAATATAATTACCCACCGCAAACCCGATTTATGCGTGTCAGGTATTAACCATGGAACCAATTCATCCATCAATGTAATTTATTCAGGAACAATGTCGGCAGCAGTAGAAGGAGCAATTGAAGGAATTCCATCAATTGGTTTTTCACTTTCTGATACCTCGATAAATGCAGATTTTACTGCTGCAAAAAAAATTGTTAAAACCATTGCGCAGAAAGTATTAACGAGCGGTCTGCCACGCAGTGTCTGTTTGAATGTGAATATTCCAAAGCTGAAATCAGAATTAATAAAAGGAATAAAAATATGCCGTCAGGCAAAAGCCAACTGGATTGAAGAATTCGATAAACGCTTCGATCCAAGCGGACAACCGTATTACTGGCTCACAGGCAAATTCGAGAATTTTGATGCCGGCGAAAAAGATACTGATATCTGGGCATTGGAAAATAATTATGTATCGGTTGTTCCTACTCAATTTGATATGACTGCACATGCTGCAATAAAAGGGTTAACAGGATGGAAATTGTAGAAAAAAAACAGGCAACAGGCAATTAGCTATTAAGCAAAAGCAGACAATTTAAAACACAGATTCGTAATTCGATAAAATTCGTAATTCGCAGTAAATGAAAAATATTGATTTTGATAAAACCTTGATCGGAGCTCTATTCGGCTTGTTTGCACCCTTTATAGCTTTTGTCGGCTATTATTTAATCAACTTCCGGTTTTTATCAATCCGGAAATTTATTAATTATATGCAGCTGGGCGATATATATACGCCGGTAATTACTTTATGCGTTCTGGCCAACCTTGTTCTATTCTATTTATTTATCAATAAAGAAAAATATAAAGCAACGCGCGGTGTAATTGCTTCTACATTTATATGGGCCGGCATTGTTGTTTTCTTGAAATTTTACACGTAGTTATCTGATGAAGTATTATATCATTGCCGGGGAAGCATCAGGTGATTTACACGCCTCCAACTTAATGAAAGAGCTGCATATTCTGGATAAGGATGCAGCTTTTCGCTGCTGGGGCGGAGATTTGATGAAAGAGCAGGGAGCTGATTTGGTAAAACACTACCGAGAGCTGGCGTTTATGGGCTTCACGGAAGTGCTTATGAATCTTCGCACCATTCTCCGCAATGTCGATTTTTGTAAAAAAGATATTTCGCAGTACAAGCCCGACGTACTAATTTTAGTGGATTATCCGGGATTTAATCTTCGCATTGCAGCGTTTGCAAAAAGCGCCGGAATAAAAGTTTTCTATTATATTTCACCGCAGATCTGGGCCTGGAAACAATCCCGCGTTCATAAAATAAAACGTGTGGTTGACAAAATGTTTGTGATCCTTCCTTTTGAAAAAGAGTTTTACCAGCGCTTTGATTATACTGTTGATTTTGTCGGGCATCCCCTTCTGGATGCCGTTGATAATTATTCTAAACAGCCTGCCAGATTTTCTTTTGATGAAGGCAGACCAATTATTGCCCTGCTTCCCGGCAGCCGTAAACAAGAGATTGCGGTGATGCTTCCTTTGATGCTTTCCATGCAGAAGTATTATAAAAATTATACATTTATAATTGCAGGTGCGCCATCGCAGACCAAAGAATTTTATCAGACATTTATAGCTGATGCAGATGTCAAAATTGTTTATAACCAAACATACCAGTTATTGCAAAAAGCAGAAGCAGCATTAGTTACTTCCGGCACTGCTACGCTGGAAACTGCATTGTTCGGTGTACCCGAAGTAGTCTGTTATAAAGGCGGTGCAATTTCATTTGCAATTGCCAAACAGCTGGTAAAAGTTAAATTCATTTCATTGGTTAACCTGATAATGGATAAAGAAATAGTGAAAGAATTAATTCAAAATGAATTGATCGAAAACAATCTTAAATCAGAACTTGATAAATTATTAAACACCGAAACGCGTAAAAAAATAATTACCGATTACTCCGAACTTACAACAAAATTAGGCGGTGCAGGAGCATCAAAAAAAACTGCTGAATTAATGATTGCATATTTAAATCAAAACAAACTTTAACAATTTAAACTCTGTGTCTTGGCGCCTTAGAGGAAAAAATTATCACCGCAAAGACGCAAAGACGCAAAGCTGTATTTATAACGATAAGATTTTTAAATTAAAAATTACAAAAACTAGAAGCACTGATTAGAATTATATAATGAAAAAAAATAAAATCATACTTCTTTTAGTGTTTCTGTTTTTTGCCTGTTATTCAAACGCAGCAACTGTAAGCGTGCGGATTTTAACTACAAAAATAATAAGCACATTTATTTTCTCTCCTTTAGGATGCAGTTATTTCGTTTATGCCGACGGCCAGCTTCTTGGTGACTGCGACCCTTCCGGAATTTTTCAAATGAGTATTGAAGGTGATTCCATCCGTCTGAAAACATTTGAGCGAGACCTTGGAAAATTTGCAGGTTTAAAAATGGTTTCAAAAGAGTCGTACGCTGCATTTAAAATTAAATCTGTAATCCCGGCAAGCAAGGTCCGCACGTATGATAACAATCTCGAAATTTCACTCAGCCCTGATAAAAAACAGTTTCTGCTTATCAACAAAGTTGATTTAGAAAACTATATCGCCGGCGTTGTTGAATCAGAAGCCGGGCGCGGAACAAGTTTAGAATATTATAAACTTCAGGCAATTTTATGCCGCACCTATTTATTAACACATCTCACACGCCATACTTCTGAAGGCTTTGAAGTCTGCGACGATGTGCACTGCCAGGCCTATTCCAGCAGAGCGAATGAGGATAATATTGTTAAAGCTGTACTCAGCACAAAAGGATTAGTGGTGGTGGATAATAACCTCAATTTGATTACAGCGGCCTTTCATTCCAACTGTGGCGGCGAAACCTGCAATTCGCAGGATGTTTGGGCCATGTCAACTACTTATTTAAAATCTGTGAAAGACACTTTTTGTTTGAATCAGAGCCAGGCCCGCTGGCAGCGGTCGATTCCGCTTGAAGATTGGAAAGCATACTTACAGCTGAAACGTAAATATCCTATTGTTGACAGTTTAAATAATGCCAAATCTTTTTCTCAGTCCTATGGCCGCTCTGTTTATTTCACAGATAAAGATTTAAAAATTCCGCTCAAAATTATCCGAGCAGATTTTAAGTTAAAATCAACCTATTTCTCAATTGAACGTATCGGAGATTCGGTGAAATTTTCAGGACGTGGTTACGGCCACGGTGTAGGGCTTTGTCAGGAAGGAGCCATGCAGATGGCACGATTAAAATATTCCTATGAAGACATTCTGCACTTTTATTATAAAGATGTGAACCTTGTGGATATTTCGGCCTTAAGCTATTTTAAACAGGAATAAAACTCAGGCAATTACCTGCTCCAATATTTCAAGCGATTTTATCTCTCCGAATGATGCAATATGCAGCTGGTAGAATTTAATTAAATACTCCAGCAGCTGCTTACGCTGATTTTTATCAATCTTCATCTGATGAATTGTATCAGCCCCGGCTGTAATAAAATCATTCAGTAAAATGCTGTACTGCCCTGTTAAATAAAGCTGATGATTGGGCAGAGAGCTTATAAAACGGCCTTCGAGCAAATCGAAAAGGGAAGTGTCGCTGCTGTATTTTCCCTGCGGAAAAAACCCCAGGTAACGGCTTAACTGAATCATAAAAAAGATGTGAAAATTAGAACAGTTGTCCTGTTTTAAATCCAGAAGCTGCAATGAATTTTTTATGTATTCAAATAAATTTTCATCCGAATGCTGTTCTTTTACTGCTTTGTAGAGCACCTCATTTAAAAAAAAAGCAATCGAACTTTTAATAATATTATATGGAATATCAGTATAGGAATAAGAAATATTTATTTCTGAGATGCGCTGAAGTCCGGCTTTATCAGAATTTGAAACCACCATATCAACCAAAGCAAGCGGCTGAAATATATTGGCTTTAAATTTCGATTTTTTACTTCTCACCCCGTTAACCATATAGGATTTGAGCCCAAAATCAGGAGAAATAATTTTCACAATTAAACTTGTTTCAGAATATTTAATTGTATGAAGTACTATGCCGCTGGTTTTATGAAGCATCTTTGTTTAATTTAAATAATCGCAAAAAAATTAGTGCAATTCGCTGCAGAACCTTACAATAATTTATTACTTCCAGATATGCCCGCAGTCCGCACAGTAATTCTGTTTAGCCTGAAATGCAGTTAGAATAGTTTTATACAATGGAAGCTTTTCCTGGTATATATTTGCTGATTCACATTCGGGACAATAAGCTTCCACCCTCTCAAAATCTTTATTCCACTTATCTTCCAATTTTTTCTCTTCTTTTTTGTTATCCCGGTTTAATTCTTTCAATATCAACAAAGCTTTTTTAGAGTCGATCTCTTTTATATTAACCTTTACACCGCCCACTGCATTTGAAAGAAATGGCTGGACAGAAACAGTATTTTCGTCTGCCAGAAAACTTTCTATGCCCTCTTCTTCAAGCCTCGCCATCAATGGGTAAGCCTCAGTTGGATACATGAATGAGATCAGCGTAATTATTTTATCGGACATAATAAATATTTTTTCGTTTATGATAATAGCAAAAGTAATAATTGCAGCCAGCTGCTGAAATAATAAGATAAAGATTAAGCTTCCGCCCAAGAATCCACAGAACCGAAGTTCTTTCTTATAGATTAGAGTCTCCGGCAAACAAAATTACTATATCTTTGCGGGAATTTTAACCCGTAAAATTCAAATTCAGTGTTATCTTTTTTCTTCCGCCAGTCAATACCAAACCATAAGCTCCAAACCAAAAATATGTTCCTATGTCTTTAGATTCAAATAAATTTGCAGGCGAAGGCCTAACCTATGATGATGTACTTTTAGTACCGGCTTATTCAGAGGTACTCCCCAGGGAAGTGGACACATCATCTTATTTCACTAAAAAAATTAAACTCAATACCCCCATTGTTTCGGCTGCGATGGATACAGTTACGGAATATCAGCTGGCTATTGCAATAGCCCAGGAAGGCGGTATAGGAGTGCTTCATAAAAACATGAGTATTCAGGATCAAGCCGACCAGGTGCGCAAAGTAAAACGCTCCGAAAGCGGAATGATTTTAGACCCCGTTACATTGCTCGAAAATGCTTCTGTAACCGATGCGTTAAACCTGATGCGGGAATTTAAAATAGGCGGTATCCCTGTGGTGAATGAAAAAAAACAGCTGATAGGGATCGTTACTAACCGCGATTTACGTTTTGAGAAAAATCACAAACGTCCTATAAGGGAAGTAATGACCAGCAAAGACGTAATTATTGCAAAGGAAGGAACGGATTTAAAAAAGGCAGAACAGATTCTTCAGCATCACAAAATTGAAAAACTGCCGGTTGTTGATAAACACGGCAAACTGGTTGGTTTAATTACCTACCGCGATATTATAAAAGTAAAAGTGCGTCCGAACGCCAACAAAGACAGCCTTGGCCGTCTCCGTGTTGCGGCTGCGGTGGGTGTTACTTCAGATATTTTGGAACGTATTGAAGCTTTGGTAAAAGCACATGTTGATGCAGTTATAATTGATACTGCACACGGGCATTCCAGAGGAGTTTTAGAAGCGCTGAAAAAAGTTAAAAAAGCATATCCAGCTTTGCAGGTTGTGGTGGGCAATATTGCAACCGCAGAAGCCGCTCTTGCTTTAGTAAAAGCAGGCGCTGACGCAGTAAAAGTAGGCATTGGTCCAGGCTCCATCTGCACAACCCGTATTATTGCAGGGGTTGGCGTTCCTCAGTTAACTGCAGTATTAGATATTGCAAAAGCATTAAAAGGCAAAGGCGTGCCGATCATTGCCGACGGCGGTATCCGGTTTACCGGAGATATTGTAAAAGCATTAGCTGCCGGTGCTGACTCTGTGATGATGGGCTCTATGTTTGCCGGTGTGGAAGAATCCCCGGGTGAAAATATCATTTTTGAAGGACGGAGATTTAAGTCCTACCGCGGTATGGGCTCAATTGAAGCAATGCAGAAAGGGTCGAAAGACCGCTATTTCCAAGATGCTGAAGACGACATTAAAAAATTAGTGCCAGAGGGTATTTCCGGACGTGTACCTGTTAAAGGAACTCTTTCTGAAGTAGTTTATCAATTTGTCGGCGGACTGCGTGCAGGGATGGGATATTGCGGTGCAAAAAATATTTCAGCATTGCAGAATGCGAAATTCATGCGTATTACGAATGCAGGAATTCGTGAAAGCCATCCTCATGGAATAACCATTACACGTGAAGCTCCAAACTACAGCCGGTAAGGCAGTTTAAAAGTTGGAAAGTTTAAAGTTTAAAAGTTTAACTAAATTATAAACACAGAACTTTGAACTTTCGAACTTTAAACTTTCAAACTCTCCCTTTCCGCTTAACAAAATTTAACAACAAAAACAGCTGCGATTCGGAGCTGTTTTATTTTTATACATCGTAATAATAGCTACATTAGCTGCCCAAATAAAAAAAACTTTTATCATGAATAAACGAATTTCATCTAAATTACTTCTTCCGGCTGCATTGTTTGCATTTACCAGCGGTATTGCTCAAAAAAATAACGATGCTGTTCTAATGACAATAGGCACTACCAAAGTAACCGTTGCTGAATTTGGGAGTGTTTACCATAAAAACAATACTGTTACTCCAAATACTAATGACACTAAATCTTTAAACGATTATGTTGATTTGTTTGTAAACTTTAAATTGAAAGTTAAAGAAGCTGAAGAGCTGCACCTGGATACTGCAAAAGCATTCAAAGATGAATTATCGGGTTACCGCAAACAGCTTGCTCAGCCTTATTTGACTGACAAAGATGTAAACGATAAATTATTGAAAGAAACCTACAGCCGACTGCAGGAAGATATCCGTGCATCTCATATTTTGGTAAAAGTTACTGAAACGGCACTCCCTAAGGATACTTTAGAGGCTTACAACAAAATAATGAAGATCAGGGCAAGAATTTTAAAAGGTGAAAATTTCAATAAAGTAGCTGCTGAAAAAGGTGTTTCTGATGATCCTAACGGAAAAGAAAACGGCGGTGATCTAGGCTATTTTACTGCATTACAGATGGTATATCCATTTGAAACAGCAGCCTACAATACCAAAGTCGGCGATGTGTCAATGCCTGTACGCACGCGTTTCGGATATCACATTGTGAAAGTTACTGACAGAAGAAAAGCACAGGGAGAAGTATTAACAGCGCACATTATGGTAAAAACAGCTGCGACTCCTACCAAAGAAGATTCATTAAATACATACTCAAAAATTAATGAAATATACGGTAAACTGAAAGCCGGAGCTAAATTCGATGAATTAGCCGGACAGTATTCTGATGATAAAGCATCTGCTAAAAAGGGAGGTGAACTGCCTTGGTTCGGTACCGGAAAATTCCCGATTGAATTTGAGAAAGCCGCGTATGCTATACCGAACAAAGGAGATTTTTCTGCCCCGATAAAAACGAAATATGGCTGGCACATTATTAAACTAATTGATAAACGCGGGTTAGCGGCGTTTGATGCGATGAAAAACGAGCTCAAAGATAAAGTTACTAAAGACTCCCGCTCACAAGCCGGACGTGTATCATTGATTGCAAAAATAAAAGCACAATATAAGTTTAAAGAAAACCTTGCAGCACGTGACGAATTTTATAATGCAATAGATTCATCATTGTTCGATGGGCATTGGGATGCTGCTAAAGCTTCATCAATGAAAAAAACTATGTTTAATTTTAATGACAAAGTATTTACTCAAACTGATTTTGCTAATTACATTGTCACCCACCAAAGCAAACGCCCCAAAATGGATATAAAAATGCTGGTTAATCAGCTGTATAACCAATTTGTTGAAGAAAGTACTATAGCTTACGAAGAATCACGCTTAGATCAAAAATATCCTGAATTTAAATCCTTAATGCAGGAGTATCATGACGGCATTCTGCTGTTTGAATTAACTGATCAAAAAGTATGGTCAAAAGCTGTTAAAGACACAACCGGCTCAAAAGAATTTTATGAAAAGAACAAAGCGAATTACATGTGGGACGAACGTGCTGATGCATCTGTTTACAGCTGTTTAGATGCTAAAGTTGCAGCTAAAGTCCGCACTTTATTAACTGATAAAAAATCGGAAAAAGATATTTTAGCTGAAATAAATAAAGACTCGCAGTTAAATCTGCAGGTTGAAACCCGTTTGTTTAACAAAGGCGACAATGAATTTGTTGACAAAAATTGGAAAGCCGGAACTTCTGCTGATATTGTTTCTGAAAAAGATAAAAAAACTGTGATTGTGGCAGTAAACAAAATTCTTAAACCAGAACCGAAAACCTACCAGGATTCTAAAGGAATGGTTACTTCAGACTATCAAAATTATCTGGAGAAACTTTGGCTTGACGACTTAAAGAAAAAATATCCGGTAACAATTGATAAGAGTGTTCTTGCTTCTGTTAAATAATTCGTTTATAAATTCAGCTAAAGTTTATGACGTGCAATGCGTCATAAACTTTTTTAGTTTTTGAGGAGTTTAAAATAATAAAATTACCATTCAGCAATTTATTTTTTGATGCAGCCATTCAAACATCTTTTAATATTTATGTTAAGTATGCTGCTGCTCGTTTCATGCGGTAATAAAGCCGGTAAAAATGGAAGCGGCCAGGTAATTGCGCGTGCTGATAAAGCCACTCTCTATTTAGATAATGTAAAAAATATTATTCCTCACGGCACTTCATCAAAAGACAGTTTAGAACTTTTAAAAAAATATATCGACAATTGGGTGCGTGAAGCCCTGGTAATACAGAAAGCAGAGGATAACCTCACCGATATTCAGAAAGATGTAGAGAAGCAGTTAGAAAATTACCGCAACTCTCTTATTACTTATGCATATGAAAAGGAGCTTGTAAAACAAAAATTAGATACTGCCGTTTCTAATGACGAAATAGAGAAGTATTACAATAGTAATGAGAGTAATTTTGAGTTGAAGGATAATATTATAAAAGTAATTTATATAAAAGTCAGCAAAAAAGCACCCGGAATTGAAAAGCTTAAAAACTGGTACAAATCGGATAATCCAAAGGATAGAATACTGCTTGCAGGCTATTGCCGCCAGTTTGCCGAAAACTTTTATTTAGATGATAATTCGTGGCTTTTGTTTGACGATCTGCTCAAAGAAATTCCTATTCAGACTTATAATAAAGAGTTATTTTTGCAAAACAACAGATTGGTAGAAGTCAGCGATGCGTCCAGCAGTTATTTTTTAAATATTAAAGGTTTTAAAATACGCAACAGCACATCGCCTTTAAGTTTTGAAAGAGATAATATTATTAAAATAATTTTGAATAAACGAAAGCTGCAACTCATTACCAAAATGAAAAATGATATTTACAATGATGCGGTAAATAATAAAAAAATTGAAATCTATATCAATGATAAATCTAAAAAATAAGTTCTTCTTTACTATCCTATGCCTTTTATTCAGTGCCGGTATAAGGGCTCAGGGAAAGGTGATTGACCGCGTTATTGCAGTTGTGGGCACCAATACTATTCTTCAGTCGGAACTCGAGTCGCAGTATCAGCAGATGGTTTCGGCGCAGGAGCCTGTAGATGACAATTCTCACTGCAAATTATTAGAAGAACTTTTATTTCAAAAATTATTATTAGCCAATGCACAAAAAGACAGCTTGGATGTTACCGATGCTCAGGTTGACCAGGAGCTCGACAAACGGATACATTATTACATTCAGCAGTTTGGATCGGAAGAACGTTTCGTAAAATTTTATGGTAAATCTGTTGAAGAGTTTAAAGTTGATTTAAAGGATAATGTCCGGAATATACTGTTAGCACAGAAAATGCAGAGCAAAGTTACAGGTGATATTACTGTTTCTCCGGATGACGTCAGAACTTTTTATAAAAACATTCCTGCTGATTCTGTTCCTTTAATAAATGCTGAAGTTGAAGTAGGACAGATTGTGAAAAAGCCGAAAACCACGCCGGAAGCCAAAAAGGAAGCAAAAGAAAAAATTGAAGGTATCAGACAGCGCATCATGAAAGGCGAAAGTTCTTTTCCGGCAATGGCCGCTTTGTATTCCGAAGATCCTGGATCTGCCAGTAAAGGCGGGTATTACGAACACATTCAGCGCGGACAGTTTGTTCCTGAATGGGATGCATGGGCTTTCAAACTTAAACCGAATGAAATAAGCGATGTATTTGAAACTGTTTACGGCTATTTTATTATACAGTTAATTGAGCGCAGAGGCGATGAGGTTGATGCACGCAGCCTGCTGGTATCTCCTAAAGTTGATGCTTCTGATCTGCTTAGGGCAAAGCAGGCACTGGATTCAATTTATACAAAAGTTTCGGCAGATACCATTTCCTTTTCTGAAGCAGCTGCTAAGTATTCTGATGACGAAGAAAGCAAAAACAGCGGCGGTTTAATTTTAAATCCTTATTCAGGGGCATCGCGTTTTCAGATGGATGAGCTGGGGCAGATGGATCAAACAGTTGCCTTTGCAATTGATAAACTCAAGGTTGGCGAAATGACTAAACCAATGCCTATGTCATCGCACGACGGCAAGCAGGCATATCGTATTGTTTATTTAAAAACCAGAACATCTCCTCACCGCGCCAATCTAAAGGACGATTATCAAAAGATGCAGGCAATGGCATTAGCTAAAAAACAGCAGGAAGCAATACAGGTTTGGATTAAGAAAAAATCTTCTGCCACTTTTGTACATATTTCAGATGATTATAAAAAATGTACATTTAATAATAAATGGATCAACTAACAAATTAGAGACTTGGAGAGATGAAGAATTAGAAAGTTAAAGGATTAAAATTACAATTCTAAATCTCCCAATCAAAAAATCACCAAATCACCAATTGAACATGTATAAAACGGATGTAGAAGCAGTAGATGCCTTTGTTGCAAAATACAAAGAGTTAACTGCAGAAATAGGTAAAATAATTATCGGGCAGGATGAAGTTGTTAAAGATGTGCTTATCTCCATTTTCAGCAGAGGACACTGTCTGCTGATCGGCGTGCCGGGTTTGGCGAAAACGCTGTTGGTAAATACAATTGCAGATACCCTAGGATTAAGTTATAACCGTATCCAGTTCACTCCTGATTTAATGCCATCCGATATTATCGGTTCCGAAATTTTAGGTGATGACCGTCACTTTAAATTCATAAAAGGCCCCTTATTCGCTAATATTATTTTGGCTGATGAGATAAACCGTACACCGCCTAAAACACAGGCTGCATTGCTTGAAGCGATGCAGGAACGCAGCATCACAACAGGCGGTAAACGCTATGAATTATCCAGCCCGTTTTTTGTTTTGGCAACGCAGAATCCTATTGAGCAGGAAGGAACTTATCCATTGCCGGAAGCACAGCTTGATCGTTTTATGTTTAACGTATGGCTTGATTATCCGAAGTTTCAGGATGAAGTATCAGTAGTAAAAAACACTACCTCCGACAAAAAAGTTGAATTGAAAAAAATACTGAATGCTGAAGAAATAATTTATTTCCAGGATTTAATCCGAAGGATTCCAGTTTCGGATAATGTATTGGAGTACGCTGTTAAGCTGGCTTCAAAATCCCGCCCGAATACCGAAAACGCTGCAGTAATTGCAAACAATTTTTTATCATGGGGTGCAGGCCCGCGCGCATCTCAGTTTCTAGTTATCGGCGCTAAATGCCATGCTTTAATTAAAGGCAAATACTCACCGGATATTGAAGATGTAAAAGCTGTTGCCGGCGCTATTCTCCGCCACCGTATTGTCCGAAATTATAAAGCTGAAGCTGAAGGCATAAGCGTTGATAAAATTATTGAAGAGCTGATCAAATAATTTTGGAAGCTATGCTTTTGATTAAATCAGTCCATTTACGAAGCCTTTTTATGCCTTCTTGCGAAACATAGATGTTTCCTAAAAAGAAAAACATTTGTTTATCGCCATTTAGAATAATCATTGCATAGGACAGCAATCATAAAAACTATGGCAAACCTCAATCCCGGTATAAAGCAGTTTTTTTTCATTATCCTATTTTGTTTTTCTCTTCTTTCTTTGACAGCATATTCGCAAGAAAAGCAAGAAGGAACTATTTTCAGAGGTTCTGTTAAAAATTCTAATGGAAAATTGCTTGAAAATGTGATCATCTCGTTAAAATATAAAAACAAGCCTCCGGTAGTTTTTCCTATTTCCTCAGAAAAATTCTCAATTGCAATTCAAGACACATCAACCTTTGAATATATTTCGTTTTCCTGTTTGGGCTTTGAAACAGCAAAGGTTACAGCAAGTGATGCTTTGTTATCCATAAATCGAAATAAAAGCGCCGGCTTTAAAGTTGAGCTGAAGCAGCGGAGTATTGAGCTTAATCAGGTTATAGTTAAAAGCAGCCTGCCCTTCTATCAAAATGAAAATGCCGACGTATATGATTATGAGATAATGCCAAATGGCAATTTATTATTAGTCATGGAAAAAAGCCTGATACTTATCAATCAGCAGGATTCCATTTTAAAAACCATTCCGAATAACAATGGCATAAACGAAATAATAAAAGCGTGTTCCGGTAGAATATTTTTAAGAAACGACAAATTACTTTTCCCCACTTTTATTAGCAATTCTGATTTTCTGCTTTCAAATGACCCGGTTGAAATTGATTTTTCGCTGAAACAAATTAATGAGCTGATTGCATGCGATTCAATTATTAAAATAAAAGAAACAGTGAGTTCAAGCAATCAAAAAATTATTTACAAACTCCAGTTAATTTCCAATCCTTCAATTGAGGCGGATTTTTACACCGCTCAGGATAAAGAAAGGATGAAAATGGCGGCATTAGAAAAAAAAGAAATCGATAATGAATACGTTCCAAATAAAATGGGAGATATTTCAGTATCACAGCAGGCGATTGTTTGGGAACATGATCACAAAGTCTGGCACTATGAATATTACTCGTCAAAAAAATTATATGCTCCTGTTTTTTTGCGAAATAAAAGCATTTTTGTTTTCGATCACGGTATCAATAAAATTATAGTAATTGAATATAATAAAGAAGGAAATGTTTTAAAATTAAATACTATTCTTAAGGATTCAATAACTTACAATAAAAAAAAAGGATGGCAGAAAATTATTCTACAGGACAATTATAACGGAGATTTTTTTACTGTAAATAAAGATAAACAATTAATTTTATCAAGTATTCCCTTATTGGGAAATGCAAAACAAATAAATGTATACTTACCAAAGGAACATGTTTTTATTGAAAAAATAATGGTTTATAATCATACTGTTTATTATTTATGGAAAGACCGCTATAAAGCAACGCCGACAAGGGCTTTGTTTAAAGCAGCAGCTAAAGAATAATCATGCAGTAAAATTGCTATGCCAGATCATTGTATAGTCTGCCCTAAAAGTGTATTATTGATAAATATAATTAAGAAATAAAACTTTCGTAAAAACAGAAAATACAGCAAAAGGATATAAATAGTATAAAATCTAAACTAAAAAACATTGAAACAAATAATCATTGCCGCAACAATCCTCATCGGGATAAATTCTTTTGTAAAAGCACAGACAATCCAATCGAGCAGCTATAGCACTACCGGCTATATAAAAAGCGACGGAACAATTCAAAACAGCAGTTATTCAACTGTCGGATATATTAAGAACGACGGCACTATTCAAAACAGCAGTTATTCGACTATCGGATATATAAAAAGCGATGGCACTATACAAAACAGCAGTTATTCAACTGTCGGATATGTGAAAAGCGACGGCACAGTGCAAAACAGCAGTTATTCTACTGTCGGATATGTTAAAGATGACGGCACAGTTCAGGACTCAAGTTACAGCACAATTGGTTATGCTAAAGGTGTTAAAAGAGAGTGGGCAGCTGTTACGTTTTTCTTTTTCCACTTTAATTGAAATAAGAAATAATTTCCAGGATAAAATTTGGTAACAATTTCAGCCGCCGGTTTTATACCTCAGAAATAAGTTTACTTCTTTAGCATCTTCTTTAAAGAACTTCTTTCTTCCGCGTAATGTAATACACAGGAATCCCCAGCAGCACAATCAGTAATCCCATCCCCGTATCTTTGGTATCGTAAATCAATAAATCGATGCAGATGGCAGAAGTCACCAAAATATATAATGCAGGAATCACGGGGTAACCGAATGCTTTGTAAGGCCTTTCGGTATCAGGTTCTCTTTTCCGAAGGATAAAAACTCCTGCAATAGTTAATATATAAAACAGAAGCGATGCAAAAGTTGCGTACGTAAGCAAATCGTTATACTTACCTGATAAACATAATACACATGCCCAGATACATTGAAACCACAATGCTTTTGCAGGCACCTGATTTTTATTTAATGTTTCGGCTTTCTTGAAAAACAAACCGTCTTTTGCCATGGCATAGAACAAACGACCGCCTGCTAATATAATTCCGTTATTACATCCGAAAGTTGAAATCATAATTAAAGCAGCCATCAGGTAAACAGCCGGGTTACCGAAAATTACTGAGGCAGCTGCAGCCCCTACCCTGTCGTTACTCGGAAACATAATTCCCTGCCCTATCACGTCAGTCGCAGCCGGACTCCCTTTCATCGGCAAAAGCGCTAAATAAGCTATATTGGCTAAAATATAAATGATGGTAACAATAAAAGTTCCTAAAAATAAACTGCGGGGAATATTCTTTTTAGGGTCTTTAATTTCTCCGGCAATAAATGTGACGTTGTTCCAGGCATCACTTGAAAACAATGAATTGATAATGGTTGCCCCCATTGCCCCCATCAAGGCAAACCCCGTTAACGGAACAACAATGGCCGCTCCATTAGTAACGGTAGTTTTAGAGGCTGTCCACATATCATGAAAATTCTGAACAATGGTATCCCCTTTCAGACCTACTGCTAAACCAAGTATTATCAGGGCTGCCAAAGCAAATAATTTTGCGGAGGTAAATATCAGCTGAATGGTTTTACCGCTCTGCACTCCCCGGCTGTTTATGTACGACAGCAAAACTATTAATGCCATTGCACATACTTGCGCATAAGTAATTTGAAATGATTGATTAACGGCAAAAAGTACATTGTTAAGTTCAGGAAAAAAAACAGATGAGTATTTTGCAAATGCCACTGCAACAGCCGCTATCACTCCTGTTTGAATTACAGTAAAAACCGTCCAGCCGTAAAGGAAGGAAATCATTCTGCCGTAAGCACGCTGCAGATAAACATACTGCCCTCCGGCATTAGGCATCATTCCGGCCAGTTCGCCGTAGCTTAATGCAGCGGAAACTGTAATCAAGCCAGTAATCAGCCAAAGTACAAGCATCCACCCCGCAGAGCCTATGTCGCGCGACATAGCAGCGGTTACAATAAATATCCCCGACCCAATCATTGAACCCGCTACAATGCTGGTTGCATCAATGAGTCCAAGGGAGCGTTTAAGTTCTGTTTGTTCAGGCATTAAAAAAAATTTGTTGATAAGATGCTGCGAGATTAAAAGTTTGCTGCATTATGTAAGAAGGGCATTAAAATAATAACGAAACAGACCTGTCAGGTTTTGAAAACCTGACAGGTCTGTAACAACTATCAATTAAGACTTACAGCCTGCTTATTCTTCATAATAGAAGCAAGGAAAATTACCAGCTGAAGAAGTCCCAGACTCACAAAAAAGAAAGGGAATGCAGCATCATGGTTAGCTGCAGGGTTTTCAATAAAAGCCTGTCTGGTTAAGTAAAAATCAAGGATGCTGATAAAAACAAGCAGACCGGAACAAATACATCCCGCAATAGAAGCTGATTTTTTTCCTCTTGAATGATCAACTGCAGCTTTTCCAAGAACGCTGTTTCTATTGCTGAACAACAGGTAAATATCCAGCCCTAGAATCATCCATGTTAATGCACTTAACTGTGTGAAGCGGTCGAGCGAAATAATCATTAATGAACATACTGCAATTCCGAGAATCGGAACAAGAGGCACGAGAGGTGTTCTGAAAGGACGTACTGCATCCGGGTCATTTTTTCTCATTATCCAGATACCTGCACATACAAGAACGAAGGCCAGCAAAGTACCAATAGATGTTAAATCACCGGCAATACTTCCCGGAATAAATCCGCCGAAGATGCCGACAAATACAAAAAGCATCATGTTCGATTTGTAAGGAGTCCGGAATTTAGGATGCAGGTGCGAAAATATTTTCGGCAGCAACCCGTCGTGCGACATAGAAAAGAATACACGGCTCTGCCCCATAAGCATTACAAGAATAACAGATGAAAAACCTGCAAGTATTGCCACTGTTACTGCAGTAGCAAGCCAGCTGTAATGACTCATATAAGTTGAAATGGCGTAGGCAACTGATGCCTCTTTACCTTTTGCCGGGTCTCCGAACTCCTGCCAATTGGCAACACCGGTAAGTACATACGAGAACAGAACATAAAGAAGAGTGCACACCACCAGCGATCCTAAAATTCCAATGGGCATATCGCGTTTCGGATTTTTTGCTTCCTGCGCAGCCGTAGAAACGGCATCAAAACCAATGAAGGCAAAGAACACTATTGCCGCACCTTTCAGGATTCCTCCCCATCCGTAAGTGAAAAAATCATTGTGGCCTGCAACTCCTTTTGCAATAATATAAGGTGTATGATTTTCTGTTTTCATAAAACCCCAGCCCAGCGCTATAAAAACTAAAACGATACTGACTTTCAAAAAAACAATGATGGCATTAATAAAGGCGGACTCCTGTGTTCCTTTAATAAGAAGCAGTGTAAGCATTAGCAGGATAAAAAGCGCGGGAGCATTTACCAATCCATGTATGCCGGTGGTGCTTGTCTCAAAAGGCGAATGGCACCATTCAAATGGTATAGCCCCTCCTAAGAGTTTATTAAGGTATTCGCTCCAGGCTATTGACACCGTTGCGGCGCCTAATGCATATTCAAGAATGAGCGCCCAGCCGATTATCCAGGCGATGAGTTCGCCCATTGTTGCATAAGCATAAGTATAGGCACTGCCGGCAATGGGTATCATTGATGCAAACTCAGCATAACATAATCCGGCAAAAGCACAGCCTATGGCAGCAATAATAAAAGAAATTGTAACTGCCGGCCCTGCTGCTTCGGCAGAAGCTGCCGCTGTGCGGACAAAAAGACCTGCACCAATAATTGCACCTATACCCAAGGCAATCAATGACCACACACCAAGTGTACGTTTTAAACCTTTTTCTGAATCTGCCGCCTGAGCAAGCAAAGACTCCAATGATTTTTTCCTAAAAATTGACATAAATTATTTGTTTTGAATGAATTTCAAATATAGATAAGTTTTATAAATAAATACAAAAATATAAACCCCGAATCTGTATTTTTACAAACATCTCAATTAAGTTCAGCCAATGAATACTCTTATTATATGCATATTTATTTTAGGATATACTGCCATTGCATTTGAGAATTCCATCAAAATAAATAAAACTGCAGCGGCTTTACTTACAGGTGTTTTATGCTGGACTGCTTACATACTTCTCAGCACTGATAAACAGCTGATAGCAGCGCAGCTGAATGAACGCTTAGGGGAGCTGTCGGGGATACTTTTCTTTTTGATGGGTGCAATGATTATTGTTGAATTGATTGATGCCCATGATGGTTTTGATATTATTACTTCGCGTATTACCACAGTAAATAAACGAAGGCTGCTGTGGATAATCTGCCTGCTCACATTTTTTCTGTCGGCAGTACTTGATAATTTAACTACTGCAATAATAATTGTATCGCTGCTAAGGAAGTTGATTGATAACCGCGACGACCGCATTTATTTTACGGGTATGGTAATCATTGCAGCCAATGCGGGCGGCGCCTGGAGCCCGATAGGCGATGTTACTACCACCATGCTTTGGATAGGCGGACAGATAAGCCCAGTTAACATAATGCTTAAATTATTTATCCCAAGCCTGGCATGTTTGATTGTTCCGCTGCTTATTGTTTCAATAAAATTAAAGGGAAATATCAGCAGCCCAGTTTTAAATCCTCTGGAAACAAAAAAAAATGGAGCAACAGAAGGTGAAAAAAAAATTATATTTTTTACCGGCTTGGGCGGTTTAATCTTTGTTCCTGTTTTTAAAACAATTACGCATCTTCCTCCATTCATGGGAGTGCTGCTTGCCCTGGGTATTTTGTGGGTGGTAAGTGAACTGCTGCACAGCGGTAAAGAAAAAAAGGATAAAGATGCACTATCAGCAATTAATGCTTTACGCAGAATAGATGTGCAGAGTATTTTGTTTTTTCTGGGAATATTAACCGCTATTTCGGCCCTTCAATCAGCAGGGCTGTTAACAGAACTTGCCCTGCTGATGAATCAAAAAATCGGGAACCTGAATATTATTGTTCCGGCCATAGGCCTGCTGTCTGCTGTGGTTGATAACGTCCCGCTAATAGCGGCATCTACCGGCATGTATGATTTACACACCTATCCTCAGGATTCTTATATCTGGGAATTTTTAGCCTACTGTGCAGGCACAGGAGGCAGCATTTTAATAATAGGCTCAGCAGCCGGCGTTGCTGCTATGGGTATGGAAAAAATAGATTTCATCTGGTATCTGAAAAAAATCGGCTGGCTGGCTGTACTGGGCTTCATTGCAGGTTCTCTGTGTTATATTGTGCTCGAACATCTTTTATATTCAGGACATAATTAATTTACTTTTATATTAGCGGACATTATTTTAAACATCCCTATGCGCTTTTTTAAGAACAGCTGCCTTGTATTATTAATATTCATGGTTTTGAATATTAATGCACAGGAAAACAAAACACAAAAAACAGGCTTATGTCTCAGCGGAGGCGGTGCTAAGGGACTTGCGCATATTGGTTTATTAAAACTGATAGATTCTCTCGGAATTAAAATTGATTATATAACAGGTACCAGCATGGGAAGTGTGGTCGGCGGCTTATATGCAGCAGGCTACACCGGCCTGCAAATTGACAGCATTGCTCATACCTCTGATTGGGAATTACTCCTGAATCAATATGTGCCGATGAATGATATTTACATAGATGAAAAAGATGAATACGGACGTTATTTAGGAGAAATTCCCATCAAAAAGAAAAGGATGGAAATAACCGGTTTTATTGAAGGGCAGGAACTTTTGAATACGCTTATGCGCCTTACAAAACATGTAAATCAAATTATAGATTTTAATAAACTGCCGATACCATTTAAATGTATGGCAACTGATATTGTTAACGTAAAACCCGTTGTTATTGATCACGGCAGTCTCGCGATTGCGATGCGGGCAAGCATGTCGATCCCTACTGTATTTAAACCCATAAGAGTTGACGGGAAGCTGATGGTTGACGGCGGTGTAATGGTAAATTTCCCTGTTCATCAATTAAAAGAAATGGGTGCTGATTTTATTATCGGCAGTTATACAGGAGGAAGGCTGATGGAAGAAAATGAATTGAATACCATCAATAAACTGCTAATGCAGACATCCAGCTTTTACGGCATCAATAAATCTAAAGATGATATTGCTCTCTGCGACATTTTCAGCAACCTGACTGACAGCATGAAACAGTACGGCCCGGGAGAATTTAAAATTTCGAACCGGATTATTGAAACAGGAAACATTATGTCGCATGCTATTTTACCGCAGCTGCTAAAGCTCGCCGATAAACAAAGAGCGAGCGGAGCAGCATACCGGAGAAAAAAACTTGTTCAGCAGAAAACATTTTTTAAGGTGGAAGATATTGTGATTGAGCCGGCATGCAATGCGAAAGCTGCACAATTTATAATGAACCGTGTAACCTTTAAAACAGGCGATTCTATTCAGTTTTGCGATCTTGAAAAAACCGTCAAAAAAATATACGGAACCCGGAATTATTTTAAAGTATATTATATTCTTGAGCCTCAGACAAACGGAAATTATATTGTAAAAATTAAAGCAGAGCCAGATGTTGCATTCAGGTTTAAAGGAGCCATGCATTATGATACTGATGCCGGGGCTGGTTTTATCTTAAACTTAACAGCAAGAAACTGGCTGGGCGACTGTTCGCGTTTGACAGGAACATTGGATCTATCGCAGGAAGCGAAATACAGGATTCAATATCGAAAATATATTGCGCAGTCTAATTTTTCATTTAATGCCCAGTATTATGGGGAACGAAGCGCTCTGCAATGGGAAGACAGCCAAGGGAAAATAGATGCATCATCAAGTTTCAATGATTTTTTTCAGAGTTTCAATATGGGGATAAACTATAATATTGCAGTTCCCAGCTCTTTGTATATTGGTGTAACAAGCGATATTGACCGATTAAGACCTAGATTTACACCCGTTATTAATGTTTTTAAACCCGGTGATAACACCCAGTTAGAAAAACAAATGACTTCGCATACTTCAGTCTTGACAGGGCAGTTTAGATTCAATAACTTAAACCGTTTTGTTTTTCCGAATAAGGGTACAGAAATTTTCATGGAAAGCAGACTTATTTTGGTTCCAACATCAAAGGATGAATTATCAATAATAAGTATGGATTCTGCATATGTTCAGCATGAACAGTTTTCTTCAACCACCACACTTTTTGCCCCTTACAATAAAATAAATTTAAAAGTTACCAATCTGTTACCCATTAACAGCAGAGTTTCGGTTGTATCTAATTTTACTATGGGACTAACCTATTTTAATGCGGTAAAAATTGATACCTCTAAATTCAGAACCGGGCATAGCGTATATACAGACAATGATACTCCTGTAAATGATTATTTTTTTATCGGCGGTGTTGAAGGAGAATCAAGGCAAAACTTCAGTTCGCTGTGGGGACAAAATACTGGAGAAAACATTCAAAACAATTTTGCGGCGATGCGTCTGGGGATACAATGCGAAGTACTGCATAAATTATTTATAACACCTGCAATAGCTTATTTATACACAGCTACAACACCAAAACATTTTTTAAAATATATAGGCCGGCCTAATACAAACGGGGCTGAATATTATCCAATAACTAATTCTACAGATTATGGCTATGGTTTTGTTTTTACCATGCCTGATTATAATTATATATATACCGCCTTAATAACCTACGGAATAAACATCGGCTATAAATCGCCTATCGGCCCTATTAATTTCAACATTTCAAAACCCTCTTCTGATAAACATTGGCGGGCTTATGTTTCCTTAGGTTATCGATTTTAAGCAGCGAAAATTCATACTATTAATGACTATGAAACAGATAAAATACATTCATAAAACAAAAATCATTTACGTACTGATTTTATTATTTTTTGCCGGTACTATTCAGGCTCAGAAAGCTGACACGGTAAAAAGCAGTCATTTATTTGAGTTAAGTTTTGGGCAGTCGATGCTGTTTATAGATAACAGTAAAGTGGTTGATCTTCATACAAAGTATGCTATTGTGATGCCAACCAGCGCTATTCTTTTTTTTCTTGAACTGCGTCCGCATAAAAAATTTAAAATCCCGCTGTTCTTTAATTTACCTACTGAAAGCAAGCAGTTCCTTGTGGGCACTCAGCTGGTATATGAAAAAGCATCGCCCACTTTCGGCTTCGGTACGGAGTTTACGCTGTTTCGAATAAAAATAGATTCTAAATCAAAAGTTGAATTTGAAGTGGGTCCCTTAGCAAGTTTAGCAGTGAACAATGACAATAGACTTGAGTTTGCTCCTATTGTTGCAGGCAGACTTCGTATTTCAAGAGGGGATAATTTTGTAATGTATTTGGGAACCAGTTACTCTTTTGGTTTAAATACCTGGGGAATACTTTATGGTACGGGGACTATTTTTTAATCATAAAACTTAACAACCTGAGTTCGATTCTTAAAAACCACTCAATTAACTATAAATTAACGATTTTCAATTGAACTCAGGTTCTAAGGGCTTACGCTGCTAACATCTCCATTTCTGGAGCGAACAGTTCCATAACCTCAGCGAACATGTCTGATTCTGCAGCGAACGTGTCTGATTCCGCAGCGAATAGGGAAGTTTCTGCAGCGAACAGAGAAGTTTCCGCAGCGAATAGGGAAGTTTCCGCAGCGAACAGAGAAGTTTCCGCAGCGAATAGGGAAGTTTCCGCAGCGAATAGGGAAGTTTCCGCAGCGAACAGAGAAGATTCTGCAGCGAACGGAGAAGATTCCGCAGCGAATAGGGAAGTTTCCGCAGCGAACAGAGAAGATTCCGCAGCGAATAGGGAAGTTTCCGAGCAAATAGGGAAGATTCCGCAGCGAACAGAGAAGTTTCCGCAGCAAACAAGGAAATTATAGAACCGAGTGGGCGTATTTGGGAGGGAGAAACAAAAAATTCCGCCCCAGCCTCCCCCTTTGAGAAAGGCTGAGGAGGAAAAATTTACATAAATAT
>CAINDA010000026.1 GCA_903847205.1 uncultured Bacteroidota bacterium | reverse complement strand
GTTTTTTGGTTTTGAAAGCATATACAAATCTGCAAGTTTTATGAATAATTTTATGCTTTTCTTGCAGATTTTTATAACATCTTTTTAACCGATATTGTTGATATCGTTAGGCTATAGAACTTTTTGGTATTCGACTATTTAGCAGATGAAGAAAAATATTTACTTCCTTTAAATAAAAATTACCGCAAGCTTATCAGAGGCAATTATAAAATTATTTACCGTGTTGCAGATAAAGAAATTTGGATTGAAAACCTGTTCGAAAGCAGGCTGGAGCCGATTGAAATGGTAAAAAATTTATAGGGTTCTCTTAATCTTCTCATATTCTTCTTCCTCAATTTTTACCCAATTTTTTTCATAATCGAAGGTCAGGTCGTAAATATAATTACGATCTGGTAAAATGGCAGCTTTAAATTGATGCAGGCTGTATTTACTGCCCATCACTTGAATTTCTTCCCACTCATCTGCCGACACAATTTTAAAATAGGTGCGTTCATGAGGGTATTTGCGGTATTCCGGATAGTTAATTAATTTTTGCATTTGTGTAAGATTAAAAAGTCTGCAGGTTTTTTTATAAATTTTTTTTAAGAACAAAACAGCTTACTGCATTTAATCAATGGTGCCCGTATGTTTTTTCGCCGGCTGAAACTGCTATGGCCAGCTTATTTCCTGCCTGAGGCAGAGGGCAGGTTGCAAAGTCCGTAAAGCAGCAGGGAGGATTATAAGCTTTATTGAAATCTAAAACTACTGTATTGCCTTCGGATGGTTTTACTGCATATAAAAATCTTCCGCCGCCATATGTTTCATTTCCCGTTGTTTCATCTGCAAATACAATAAATAATTCATTGCCTTCTAATGTGGCTTCCAGCTGAAATTTTTTGCCGTCAATTTCAAAATGAAGTGTACCGCCGAAAGGTGTTTCTGTTGTTAAGCCTATTACATCCTTAACAGGAATTGTCTGGTCTTGTTTAGGTGCTTCATAAACAGCAGTTATCTTCCATTTTTGATTAACATCAAATCTGTCTATGTTTGTGAAGTTTTTTAAAGCTTCGCTTTCCAGGTCACGAAGGCGCACGCCGTATTTATTTCCTCTTTTAATTATGAACAATTTTAAATTTTTATGTGATAAAATAACCGGCGTTTCCATTTTTTCATCGAATATTATTCCGGAAACAAAAAGCTTGTTATCAGCCTGCACAATTGCATTTGAGGACACAGCAAGACTCACTGTGCTGCCTTTTAAAATAAACGCCCCAAGTTTTTCATCCGCTTTTCCTTTGGGGAAAACAATGTTGTTTTCGTTTCCGCTTCCAAATGTGTTTTCACCTTCCTTCAGCCAGAATAAGCCTGTTATATTCAGCCACCCGGTTTCGCTTTTAAGCGCTTTTACGCGGTTTTGATGCCATTGTTCAATTTCGTTTTTGTAGACATTTTCTGAAACCGGCAACGTCTGCGAGAATGAAAAAAAGGGAATTAGACAAAATAGAAGCAAAGTGTTTTTTTTCATTTTTTTATTTCCCGTTACAGAGATTTTAATTAACTGGTCACAAAAATATATTAAATTTTTAAGAACTCATCCAACCAGTTATGAATTCAAATGCTGCAATTTTTAAGAAAAAAAATAATAATTATAAACCGCACAATAAATAATACAATCCTGAGTTTATTTATCAATCGTTCGAACGAGTATTATCTCAAATCATCCCCTTCATTTATTTTTAAAAACTTCTTTCTGCAAAACAGGTTAACCTTAATTGACCGCTTGGTTTGCCAGTTCTTAAGCCGCACCTGCGAATTTATTTCGTTATGGAATTTCTAATGCGGCAGCATCTAAATTTTAAATAATTAACCTTAAAACTTAAGCCATGGACACAAACTTCAAATCAGTCGAAAGCTTTAATGAATTGGTTTTCGAAAACAGAAACAAAGAATACGGTGCATATGTAATCCGTAAATCATACAATAATAATTTATCGGCTGCACTTTTTTCTGCTGTATTGTTTTTTGGAATTATTGCAACCGCCGTTTTTCTATTCACAAAAACAAACGGTCCGATTCCAAATATTAAAAAACTTCTTTCGCTGAAAGATTCCGTTTCCGTACTATTTGATATTACGCCTCCGGAAAAATTAAAAGTAGAAATTGAAAAAAAATCGCTTCCTAAAGATTTTACTCCCAAGTCGGATAACCTTAATCTGAAGGCATCTGACGATAAAAATAAGGAATTAGAAAAAACAAATATGGAGGCCGAAATTAATAAAAATGGAAAAATAGACGGCAAAGACAGCGTACCGTCTTTAATTACGGAAGCCGCTAAAGCTCCATCGGCTCCGCCTTCGAATAAGGCAGAGATATTTGTTGATCAGATGCCTGATTTTAAAGGGAACCTGTTTCAATATTTAAGAGATAATTTAAATTATCCCCGTCAGGCAATAGACAATTATACTTCCGGCACTGTTGTAGTGCAGTTTGTTGTAGAAAAAGACGGCTCAATTGGTAACATTAAAATTTTGAATCCTGTAGGAGACGGCTGCACCGAGGAAGCAATACGTGTAGTAAAATCTATGCCCGCCTGGAAACCCGGCAAAAATCACGGTGAGCCGGTAAGAGTGTTGTTTAATCTGCCTGTGAAATTTCGTATTAAATAAACAAAGCTGTGTTTATAACTTGATTGTTTCAGAAATATTTTTCTTTTACATAGGCGTAATTTAGCGATCAGATTAAAAACGAATGCTGCGTTTTATAGAAAAAAAATAAGCGCAGCATTTGTTTTAAAAATTATTTTGCGCCGAATGGAATAAAATTCAGCGGCTGACGTTTTATAACAAACCAATTCAAAAAAACATGTTCAATTCTGTTCTATTACAAATTGTAAATTCAGGCGCTGCAGCACTTAACCAGGTTAAGGATACAGCGGGTATTGCTTCGGCGGTTTTACCTGCAGCGGCGCCAAAGCAGGATTCGCTTTCGCTGCTCGATTTGATTTTGAAAGGCGGTTTTATTATGATTCCGCTGGGGATACTTTCTATCCTCACTATCTATTTCTTTTTTGAGCGTTTTATGACGCTGAGAAGTGCCTCAAAATTGGATAGTAATTTTATGAATCATATTAAGGATTATTTATCCAACGGAAATAAAGATGCTGCGAAAGCTCTTTGCCACAGCACTTCGAGCCCTGCTGCACGTATGATTGAAAAGGGTGTTTCACGCATCGGCAAGCCTCTTAAAGAAATTGAAACAGCAATGGAAAACGTTGGTAAATTAGAAATCAACCGCCTCGAGAAAAACCTAAGCGCCTTGAGTTTGATCGGACGGATAGGTCCTATTTTAGGCTTCGTTGGCACTATTGCAGGGGTTATTAAAATTTTCTATGATATTTCTTTGACTGATAATATCAGTATCGGAGTTATATCTGCAGGCTTATATCAAAAGATGATTACCAGCGCATCCGGCCTGACCATTGGTTTAATTGCATTTATAGGCTATTACATTCTCAATTCAATGCTTGACAGAACTATCAATAAGATGGAAGCCACATCAGTTGAGTTTATGGACATACTGCAGGAGATGCCGCAGTAATAAGCCTTTCCGGAATAGTGAGAAACGGTGCAGGGCAGGAGGGGATGAAAGATACAAATGAAAAATAAAAAATAATTTATTCTCCATTTATAGGGAGAAGGAGGAATCAAATGAAATTAAAACGCAGACATAAAGAAGGCGCAGAAGTGAGCACTGAATCACTCAATGACATTATGTTTTTTTTGCTGCTGTTCTTTCTTATTATATCCACTCTCGCAAACCCAAGCGTGATAAAGCTTACACTGCCTAATTCAAAATCCGCTGAGCAGGTGCAGAAACAACAGGTTACTGTTTCTGTTGGTGCAGATCATCAATATTTCGTAAATAAAACTCCTATTGAATTTGCTGATTTAGAAAATGCCTTGAAAATAGAATTGGCACGCACCAAGTCGCCGACTGTAATTTTAAAATTAGATAATACTTTATCCATACAGGATTTAGCAGATGTAATGCAGGTAGGATACAGTCTGGGAGTTAAAATGGTATTAGCTACCAAAGCAACAAATAAATAAAAATGAACGCTGCTGCTGAAAATAAAAACAGATATACTGCATTTGCATTTACAATAGCCTTTCATGCATTATTGTTCCTGCTGTTTCTGTTTATTGTATTTATTACACCTATTCCTCCTTTTGAAATAAAGCCGGTACCGGAAGTCACGTTAGATTTAGGAACCGAAGGGTTGGGAAACGCTGATGCCGGCGGATCCGGACATCATGATAAAGATATTGCAACGAGTGAAACCCCTGCAGCCAAAGCCCCTGCGGTAAACAATGAAACATCGAGTTTAGTTACTGATGAAAAAGAAACGTCAGTGAGTATTAAAACCATCCCAAAGAAAAAAACTGACAATAAAACGGAAACGCCCAAAACAGAAGAACCTAAACCAAGTACAGAATTGCAAAGTGCCTTAGCTGTTTTGAAAAATAAACATAAACACGAGGGTAAAGGCGAAGGAGACGGGCATACGGGAGGTTCCGGAGACGGTACAAAAAAGGGAGTAGGCGCAGGAGATGATACAGGACACGGCAATAAGACTCCCGGCTATAATGGCAAAGGCGGTTATGATTTAAAAGGCCGTTTGTTATTGAAAAAGCCTGAACACATGACCGATTCACAGGAAGAAGGAATTGTAGTTGTAGAAATTATTGTTGATGAAAGCGGTAAAGTAATTAAAGCAACACCCGGACAGCGCGGATCTACAACCACCAGTTCCAAATTATATGCAAAAGCGAGACAGGCGGCAAGAGAAACAAAATTTAATCCGAGCCCTGAAGGTATCAAAGAACAGCGTGGTACTTATACCTTCGTATTTACTCTCGAATAAAACTGGCCTTCACATTTTCTTATCCCCCTTTTAAAGAAGGCAGGGGGATTAAAAATTCTCAATCCGAATTAAAATTCTTCTACTTTTGTCCAATCAATCTCCTATTATTAAAAGGACTTGCCAGGATTAATGAATTATCAGCAGACACTTGATTATCTTTACACGCAGCTGCCCATGTTTCAGCGCATCGGCAGTGCAGCCTATAAAAACAATTTAGATAATACTATTGCGATCCTTCGGCTGATAGGCAATCCCGAAAATAAATTCAAATCAATACATGTTGCAGGAACTAACGGAAAGGGCTCTACTTCTCACTTTCTGGCATCAATCCTTCAAAGTGCAGGTTATAAAACCGGTTTATATACTTCACCTCATTTAAAAGATTTCAGAGAGCGGATAAAAATAAACGGAGAGATGATTCCGCAGCAGTGTGTTGTGGATTTTGTTGCAGCGTATAAAAATAATTTCGAGATAATACAGCCTTCATTTTTTGAAATGACAGTAGGGCTTGCTTTTGATTATTTCGCATCGCAGGAGGTTGATATTGCTGTAATAGAAGTGGGTTTAGGAGGAAGACTTGATTCTACCAATGTGATAATCCCCGAATTATCTATTATTACAAATATCAGTTTTGATCACACAGCATTATTGGGCAATACCCTCGAAAAAATTGCTTCAGAAAAAGCCGGGATCATTAAACCGAAAACGCCTGTAATAATAGGTGAAACACAGACAGAGATAAAAAATGTATTTATTGAAAAGGCGAAACAGAATAATGCACCGCTGATTTTTGCAGATGAAAATTACAAAGCTGTAAATGTTCATCACATCAATAAAGACAGGCTGTTATTATCGATGGATATTGAGAAGCAAACAAGTCCAAGTCCCCCTGCTTTTTCAGAAGGGGGCAAGGGGGATGTAAAGCCAGATTTAGTAATTCCCGCTTCTCACTCAGAAGGGGGCAAGGAAGATGCAGCATCTTATCTTAATATAGAAACCGAACTTCTCGGCCTATATCAGCAAAAAAATATTCCTGCGGTTATATGTGTGTGCAAAATTTTAAATAATAAAGGTTTTACTATCTCCGAAACTCATCTCCGCGCCGGAATAAAAAATGTCGTGAAACAGACCGGTTTATTAGGCCGCTGGCAGGTGCTGTCGCAGCAGCCTCTGGTAATTGCCGACACGGGGCATAATGAAGCCGGAATCAAGGAAGTACTCATTCAAATACGCATTACCCCGCATCATCATCTGCATTTTGTACTCGGTGTGGTAAACGATAAAGATATTGCTGTGATACTTTCGCTCCTTCCGAAAGACGCGAGTTATTATTTCTGCCAGGCTTCTATTCCAAGGGCGTTGAATGCCAGTGACCTTGCGGATCAGGCAAAGGCTGCTGGTTTAACAGGAGAAGTCTGCGGGTCGGTTCAAAATGCAGTTCTTGCAGCAAAAAAAAATGCTCAGGCCGGTGATTTAATATTTGTTGGCGGCAGCACTTTTACCGCAGCTGAAGCTATTTAATTAAAAAAAATAAAAAATAAGTTTAGATTATAAAAAATATATATATTTGCACCCCGATTAGCAATAAACGGAATAGGGAGCTTAGCTCAGCTGGTTCAGAGCATCTGCCTTACAAGCAGAGGGTCACAGGTTCGAACCCTGTAGCTCCCACCACATTGGATAAGCCGCCTAACAAGGCGGCTTTCCTTTTTATACCCTCCCCTAAATTGCTTGCTAATCGTGTAATTAGGAGAATTGCCGCATTTATTTTGGGAGTTCGATAATCGTTTTTTTCTCTATCATACAAAATTCCTTCAGGAAACATGATATTCTGAATTTCCATTTTTGCATGAAATGTTGCTTTTTCCCATAATGACGGCAGATCCAAGCACATATTAATGTACCTTTTTATTAAATTTTCGAGGTTCGATAAATCCAATCGGGTATTAGCGATTTTCTCCTCAATATTCCGCTTTTCTGTTTTATACTTCAATAAAAATTTATCGTATAATTCCTTATTTATCTCCTCTTGGATAAACTTTTCTTCTAAGGTCTCAATCTTCTTAACCATTTCCGTTAGCTGAGTTTTAAATAGCTTCTCATTCTCTTTATTGCCATCGTTGGTTTTTGTTATATAGTTCACAAATTCATCTTTAACGGGCTCTATTTGCTTTTTAAAGATTTCAAAATCCTTGAGGTAATCCTTAAATAGTAGGTTCAGTATTTTTGCACTTTTATTACACTTACACCCTTTTTTGTTGCATTTATAATAGTACAATCCTTTTGGCTTGACAAGATAACCGGCAAATGCAGTTCCGCAAGTTCCGCACTTTAAAAAATTCTTCAGAGGTGTTTCCTCAAACTCCTTTTTGAATTTGATGTTTTGACGTTTCTTATCTGTATTAATGCGCAAAAACAATTCTTCAGAAATTAATTTTTCATGTTTGCCCTGAATTACTTTACCGGGCATAAGATTGTGGCGGATAATTCCGCAATAAAACGGATTGCGGAATATTTCAGTAATTTGCTGATGAGAGACTTTGACACCGGCTGCGTGTAGGCGTTCTAATATTTCAAGGTTATTCAAATTATCATCAGCTTTCCAGTAAAAAGCCTTTCGCAATATTTTACCTGTTGCATTAACCGTGATACTTTGCTCCCTGTGTTTTGTATATTGGTCATAACCTAATGGTGCTTTTTGTATCCAGTATCCTTTCATTAATTTTTCTTTCATTCCTGCGACACATTTCTCTCTTCTTAAATCATTATCATATTCGCTAAAAATAAATTGAATATTTTGTTGCAGTTTACCACTTGATGTTGCGGTATCGCTGGGTTGGGTTACTGCATAAATATTAATGTTTTCTTTGCGAAGTTCCGATGCAATAAAAATAGCGTTTGCACCGGAGCGAGAAAACCTATCTACACTATAAACTAAGATATAGGATATTTTTTCTTTACTCCGCCTTGCAAATGTGAGCATACGAGTGAACTCTTTTCGTTCATCATTTTTTGCGCTTTCATAAGTCCCGCCAAAATAAGCGATGATATACAAATTGTTTTTCTGTGCGTGCAGCTCTATTGCTTTACGCTGGGTTTCTAAGCTATATCCTTCTTCTTGCTCTTTGGATGAAACCCTTGTATAGATAATGCAATTAGAGCCGCTTATTCTTTCTGCCGTTTTGTTATTCTTTGCAAATTGAATAAAGTCATCAATGTCGTTCATATTACTTTCTGTTTTCTTGTTGATAGATGTCGTATAGTACCCGAGCAAATGTTTTTATGAGTTTGATATGTTCTTTTCCTTCTTCTTCATCAATGTTTTCATAACCTTCATAGTTGCGCAACTTCTCAATCGTTAGTTCATTTTTTTGCTGCTCAATTTCGAGCGTGCTGTTATCTGCAAGAATTTTTTTATTCTTACTGATAGCGTGTTTGATATTTAATGTACCGGATTTCATTATATCGCAGACACTTTAAATATTGAACTGAAAAAAACAAAGAGCGAAAAAATATCATTTTTAAGACTTGCAAAATACAATACAAATATATTGATAATCAACAAGTTGAGTGACAATAATACAAAAATGTTATAAACTATTAACCGATTGGGAATCAGAATCTGTGTTGCTTTTGTTTGATTATATTTTTTCATAACGCTCATGTTTCGCTTTTGCTTTGCAAAAGTGCCTGTGTTTTTTCTATTGCATTTTAAAATTGTGTAATCGAATGGAGTATTCGATATATTAATTTAGTTTAATATTAATCGCTCTATTCAATGGCTTTTATGAATATTTTATGAGACTTAAATAGATGGTCGCATGATTGATGAAAACAAATGTCCGTAGAACCGGAAAGAAAAAATAAATAAGGTTAAATTGGGTATAATATGGTATAAAATTATACCAATAAATTTTTCTAAACCGTCAATTGACGGTTCGCTCTTATAATAATTGACGGTTCAAATCGTCAATTCAAACCGTCAATAAGGGCAAGTTTCACAGATACAAAAATCTTTGTATCAGAATTTAAGAAGGAATTAAAAGGATAAAAATCTATTCAGTATGTCTTGAAAAATGATTATGTAGCAATTAAGAAGCAATTGAAAAAGAATTGAAAATGATTAAAAACAATTAGATTTTATATATGATGATTTCCATTTTTCCTACATTTGATAATTAAAATAACAGCCATGAACAAAATATTTCAGTTTAAAATAACGCTGAACGAAAGTAAACCTCTTATTTGGCGGCGCATACAGGTAGAGAGCGACACAACGTTTTTAGAATTACACATAGCCATACAATTAGCGATGGGTTGGACAAATAGCCACCTGTTTGAGTTTATGGATAGAGAAAAAACTTTTTGCTTACCAAATGAAGAAGATACTTTGTTTGATAAAGAAAAATTGAACGCATACGAAGAGCGGATTGAAAACTATTTTAAAGAAGCGGGTGATGAAATTACTTATCTGTATGATTTTGGTGATAGCTGGGAGCATCAGGTAGTATTAGAAAAAACAATTCCGATGCAGAAAGATATGAAGTATCCTGTTTGTATGGCAGGGGCTATGAACTGCCCATGCGAAGATAGCGGTGGATTAAATGGTTTTTATGAAAAATTAGAAATCATAAAGGATGAACACCATCCTGAATATAGAGAAACTATCACATGGCTCGGAAAGAAATACGACCCTTTCCTTTTTGACATAGACAAAGCCAATAAACAACTTGCAAAAACTACAACCTTCTTAAAGGAAATGTTTGAATAGTTTTACATATTTAAAAAAAACGGTGGAGGTCATATCCCAGTAAATCTTTGGAGCCAGTTTTAACTCAAATTGTAAACTAATTTCAGGATTAAATTATATTTGTGTCAACTTAATTCAGGATTAAAAAAAACAATTACAACCAATATCAGGATTCATTACTAACCGTGACAACTTATTTCAGGACGACACAGTAAGACCAACAAAGACATTGAAAACTAATGCCTCAATCTCAACTATGGCTGTCGGATAGCAATACACGCATTCCATTTTTAATCTCAGCATGGCTATACATGCATTCCATTTTTGATCTCTCAAATTTTATTTTTTTTGATTCTTATATTAGGATAGCTTGGTATATAATAAATGCGTCCGGCAATATTGCTGGACGCATTTATTATAAGGTATATTTGCAGAAATAATCAATAAAACAGATTAATATGTCAGAAATAACATTAAACAGGGAAGCTTTTAGATTTGCCTTGTCAAACTTTGGCAAAGGAGAAGTATTTGAAGAATTCGCCCATTCATTTTTAAGTATTGTTTTAGGCGATAAGTTTATTCCAGTTGGCGGCACGAAAGATAAAGGAATAGATGGCTCTATGAGACTTTATTTTAGGAATACACATCCAACTTTCATTTATCAAATTTCAACAGAATCCGATTACAAGAACAAAATTGAAGATTCTATTAAGAAATTAATTAAGAATAAAATTACTATAGATCAACTTGTTTATGTTACGAGCCGAAAAGTAAATGATAAAAGTACTGTAGAAGATGACTTCTTAACCGCATATAAAATTCCTCTTAAAATATTTGACGTTGAATGGTTTGCGAGTAATGTTATAAATGATGAAAGGCTAGTTCTCCTTTATGAAACATTTATAGCGAGCAACATTCATGAATTTCAGAAACCTGACAAACAATATGTAGTTGGTAATTTTATAAAAGATCCTAGGCTTTATATATTTCTTAGACAGCAATTTAATGCATCACTAAGTAGTTTAGAAATTGAGAAAAAATTAGCCGATACTCTGATTCTTTACGGACTTGAAGGAACTGCCTCAGAAGACAAAAAATTTAGAACAAATGAAGGAATAAAAGTTAAAGTAGCTCAATTTGTTAAATTTAATCCAACCTCGATATATCAGGCGATTGATGAGAGATTAATTGAGCTTTCTAAAAAGCCTAAACAAATAAATTATCATGCAAAAGAAGAAGCGTATTGTTTGCCCTATCAGACAAGACTTGCACTTATGGAGCGAGATATTGAGGAAACGGAAATATTCAATTTGTTCCAAACACAAACTGTTGATCAATTGAAAAAATATCTTTTAGATAAAGATATAAATGCTACAAAAATTTTAGAACTTATTGAACAGACAATTCACAATATATATTATAAACAAGGCATTGAATTTTCCTCATTTGTTATTGAAGGACATAGTAAAGAGATTTTAGAGGTTGCTCTACCTGATATTGTATCAGAGGTTGTTGATAATAGTCATATAATTCAAAAAAACAAAAATGAAGTGAAGAAAGCACTTCTAATGACTATTAGAAACATTACCTATAATGGTACAAAAGAACAAAGAGAATATTTACGAAGATTGTCGCAAACCTATTCAATGATGTTCATGCTCAGATGGGATCCTCAACTTGCCGTTTCGTTCCAAAAAATCGCGTCGCAACTTAAAATTTACGTTGATACTTCAATTTTAATTCCTGCTTTATCTGAAATATTTTTAGAACATAGTAAAAGAAGATATTGGAATTTGTTGGAGGGTGCGCATCAAGCAGGGGTAAAATTGACAATTAATAAAATAATTCTTGATGAACTTGTAAGTCATTTTGGAATGATTCGTCACAAATATAAAACACACCTACGGTAAATATCATAATAATGCTCAAACAGCTTTGGTTTATCCGGGCGATAAAAGTGATTTTATCAAAGGCTCATTTTTCAAAGAGGAAGACAACAATATAGATTCAACTCAAACTTGCGGTATTTTAAAAATTAAAGTAGAACATCGCATTAAAGCATGGCAGGCATCAATAGCTGAACAAATCTTTTCTAAAATTTAAAATCACCTTGCATTCGATAATCCTGCATATCTTCTTAAATGCTAAAAAGAAAATTAAGGGTAATGAAAATTTATTTTCCGAAAATTGGTGCAATGGTATTTCACTGAAGCCAACGGCAGAAAGGATATAAATGTGCAAGGTCAGCTTTTCTTTTTCTTGAAGAATTTTTTTTTCAATTTGAAATCTGATTTTCTTCCTGAATTAATTTCCTGTTTTGACCAATTTCGGGCAATCCGAACCTTATTATTTGTAATCCAATAATGCGATTTACATTCGAAATTCCAATTGCCAATTGATGGTGAAAGTGAAATAGATTCTCCATCAAATGTTATTTGCCAATCAGTTGGTGAAATAGGCGTAACAACTTCATTACGGCAGCCACACACACATTTATGTATAGCGGTACAATATTCCAACGAAATATATACTATACCCTCTTCTATTGTATCTGGTATAAACTCAACAAATTTATGCTGTAAGGTCTTCATTTAATAGTTGTGCTACATTTATAGAATAAGTACTATGGTGTTCTTTTTCTAAGTCTTGATAAAAACCGCTCATTTTTTTCCATTTAATTACAGCTAATGCTGCATTTAAAACGTTTAAATCAGCAATTTGAATGTTTGTGCCGTAATCATTATTATCATTATCCTCTCCGGGAACCCTATCAATTAAATGGTCATTTTTTAATGAAGTTCCTGTTGTAACTCGTATTGTTCCTATCAAACAATCATCAACTGTATTTACGCCTAATCCAACATCTATAAAAGGAATCGCTGCATTCAAAAGATAATCCATTAAATTTTTTCTTACCGAGTTTTTGTCAACGCAAATAAAAACATAATTCATTTGCCTCAACTCATCAAGGTTTTGATTATTGATGTAATAATCATGAGGAATAACATTTTTATGCATGTTCGAATAAATACCGGCATAATAATGCACCTTTCTAAATTTGTTGTTCAGCTGTTCGTTGGAGGCCGCACCCGGTGAACGGAATGCGTTATGCAATAAAAAGGCATCGCCATCAAATAAGTGTACTTCCTGAACTGGCGTTTTTGCTACTAAATCTAAAATATATGCACCAGTACCACCTAAACCAATAATGGCTATTTTTTGACCATTAAATTTCGCATTAATCATGTTTAAATTGGCTCTGCTCGAATTAGTATCTAAGTATTGAAAGACAGTGTCAGGATCTTCATCAATAATCACATCAAAGGGTTTCTCTGTTACAGTATCATCCAAAGATTTTGCCGGGGCAGAAATTATTTCTGCATACCTTGAAACTTGATGATAATAATTATCATACCCATTTGGCGGTTTATTTGAAAAAGTGTGATTGATAGTAATTCCTTCATGCAAAGTTTGGCTTACACTGCTGTTCATTATTTGAGTAATACAACTTCCATCTTTATTACATGGATGTTCACCTGTAAAGTAAATAACATGAGTTTGCGGCTTTGCAGTAGAAGTGTTGTTGCTCAATGAGAGTTTAGTAACGAGGGTTCCCAATTTTATTTCCTTGTTACTATTTACATAAGGTATGTGGTGGATAAGTAAATATCCACCACATACCGCTATGCTATAACCTTCATCTCGGAGCTGCTTCAGATCCGGACTATGATTTATCAGTTGCTGTGACATTGAAAATCATTTTATCTTTTACTTTAACAACATCACTTTTAACCATGGAGCCCTCAGGTTTTTCGCCTTGCCCTCTTTTGTAAGTAACGGTATACATAGTAGTACCATTATCTACATAATTATCAAAAGCTAATTTTACAACTTGCTCAAAGGAAATTTCCTTTTCGTTCCAACTTTTTTCCCTTCCATTTACAATAATTGTAATAGGGAGAGCCATTTTAGAAAAAAAATGTTCTATTCCTGGACGTGCTAAATCTGTTTTAGTTTCATTCTGGATTGGTTCATCTTCCCAAGGCTTTTTAATCGAAAGGAAGAGTTTATCCTCTTGAGGGATATGGGCAAGCTGCCTTACTTCTGCGCCTGTAATAAACTGGTGCGGCCAATCGTACTTTTTTTCGTTGATTGTTAAGTGGAGAGCATGATTCTCATGCCCTTGCGGGTGTTCTGTACTATCTTTTTGCATTTTATTATTTATTTTAACTGTTAAACTCCGGTAAACAGGCTAAAGCTGGAGCTTGCTTCGTCCGTGCAGAAAATCCGGTCACATTTGCACAGTTAAAATAATACTGTTATGTTTGCAACACGAATAAAAAAAGGTTCGCTTAGGTGATAAACCTAATGTGAGAAGTCCTCGAAAACTTTAAACCCTTTTAAAATAAGACCCAATCAACCCCGCAACGGATGATTGGGTTCTTTTTTATTTACTATCAGCTATTCCTTTCATTTGTTTAATTATTATTTATTTTACTCGCTATAGGAATAAATTCCAAATGTTTTTTCTCTTTCCAAAACGAAGCAATCTTAACAATTGCACCAATCCCAACAATTAAACCCGTTGCATTTAAGTAATCATCAAGTTTTTGATTAAGCGTGTGGTCTTCTTTGTTACGGATAGTTTTTACCCCAAGAAAAAATTGATATTCAACATCACTAATTTTTTTGTCCACTTTGCAATAAGTAAGCAAATTATGCAAATCAATTCTTTTGTTCACTTTTTTAAGCCATGTAACAAAGCCATTGTCCTTTTGGTAGTAATATTCTAAAAGATTTTCCATAATAACTGCCAAATCTTCAATTGCATTTTCAGTTTGATTTATTTCAATCAGCTTGATTGCTTTAACAATTTTGGAAGTTACATCCGGTTCAATTGTTTCAAATTGTTTTGCAAGTTTATCAAGTTCATGCTTAACAGTTTCTGAAAAACCCTTTTGTTTTCTGATGCTGTCCATAATCAAACGAACATTAGCTTGTTCTGCTTCCTTTCTTTTTTTCTGTTCTTCCTGCCATGCTTGATATGTAAAAAAAAGACCAGTTCCCATTATCAAAGCAACTATTACAACGAGTAGGATGAGAGTATTTTTGTTCATATATTTTTTTCTAAAAGGTTAATATTTTATACTGTAATTTTTATATTGCTTTATTTACTCCATTTTTCTATCCTTTTATGGCACTCATCCATAGGCAGCCAAGTATTTATTTTCATTAGCTCAGTTAATTTTTCAATTGCCTTTTTGGGTTTTATTAATTTCTCAGCCATCATCGTTTCAAATACCCATAATATCCCATGCACCTCAAACCCTTTATTTTTAGCTTCAATTCGTAAACGCCTGTCACTTGTTAAAATAATAGCACCTAATTCTTTTGCATAAGCATATACCGAAACATCTTGCTTTGATAATTTACTTGATGTTATTTCTTTAGCTTTTAATTCAGATAATTCGGCATCACTTAATATTTTAATCGTTAATCGCTTTTTAGTAATGTATTTTTTAATAATCTGCTGTTGCTCATAATCCAATTCATTCAATACTAAATTGGTTGTATGCAAATCCAATTTCAATTCAAAGAACGTATCTATTAAATTTACCTCAAGTAGGTCAATAAATATATTTGCATCATTTACCGCAATTGCCATAACTATAACACTATAAATGTTTTTCTAAACTGCGATAAATTTTGATTATTAAGCGATGCCGCTTTACTCAAAGAAATAACTTCTTCAGCAGCGGCCCTGTAAAGCAATTGCTGAAAGCGCAATGATTTTTCAGTCCCGGTATATTCTCCCGGTTCATTTTTACGATAGCCAAGCATACTAAAATTAATGCTAAAACTTTTGTAAACATGCTCATTGATAATATTGAGATTTTTTGCCCTTGCCATGATAGCCTGAATAGAAATACCATAATAAGATTTAATGTGCTTTAGTTCTTCTAAAGAAATATGATTTCTTTGCTTGGTAAATTCTTCAATAAAACTTTTATAAGGAATTAAAAATGCACCGGCAAATGCGTGGCATAATTTTTCCATCTCTTTTTCTTCAATAGATTTATCAAAGTCTAAAACAATGTGAGCTAACTCATGTAAAGCGGTAAAACGCCTTCTCACCATATCAAACGCTTTATTAATGACAATAATTGGAATACCATTTACATAAGCAGACAAACCATCAAAACTCTCAGGAGCATCAATTTCAAATACTTTAATGTGTTTGTCTTCCAGCATTTCAATAACGTTTACAATTGGGTTTAATCCTAACTCCCAAAAGTTTCTTAATTCAGTAGCACAAGCTTCAACATCTTCTGCATTTTTTACTTTATTCTTTTTTAGAGGCGGGACAAAATCACTTTTAAGATCTAACAGATTCTCTAATTCAAAATAGCGTTCTAAAAAATCAATTGTTTTTTGTTTAATAACTTCTTCCTCAGTTTTAGACAGCTTAACCTTTTTTCTAAACTCAACAACTTCTAATTTAACTTTGGTCTCTCTAAAAAAGTAATCAATAGTAACTCCTAAAATATTAGCCATTTTAATAAGGAGTTCACTATCCGGCTTCATCACATTTTGCTCATATTTATTTAAGGATTGTTTGGTTACAGCCTTATCTAACTTGTCAGACAATTGCTGCAAAGACATTCCCGCCATTTTTCGAGCAGAAGCCAATCTTATTCCAAATTGATTTTCCATAGGTTTTTCTTTATGTTGACAAATGTACGAAATAAATACTTATTGTCAACGCAATGTAAAAAAATATTTTTAACTTTTCGAGAGGAATGCAAAAAATCCGACAATACTATAAGCTGGAGAGAATTTATGGTCATCCCCTCCAAACACTACCCAGTCTGATTAATAAAGACCGGCAGAATTATTTATTCGACCTAAAATTGTTTTTTGAAATGACTTTGGACACAGCACCTTCACTGTTTCACCAAAAGACAAAATGAGCTTTTCAAACTCTTAATTTGGGACAACTTTTATAGTAACTTAAGGATAAATGGCGGAAATTACCCATATAACCTTATAAGAAGTAATTACCTTTTGAATCCTTTTCAATCCTTTTCAAACCTTTTGCTTCCTTTTCGTGCCCATTTGATCCCAAACGGGAAGTTCATTTTAGAAAAAGTTGGAATTTCGCATTCGTAAACTAAAAAAACATGAAGAAAAAAAACAGACGAACAGCAATAGTAAAATTGAATGAGTTCAAGGGACTTAGAAATTATACTATTGAAATAGCTTCGAAAACAATTGGGATCCTTCCTGCACTCCCTTATGCTTTATATAGAAATTGGCAAAAACAAAAACTTACCAGCAACAGGAAAGCAAAATATTCTTAAGGCATCGCACTGCCTTAACAAACTGTGGCAACAAACAACAAAAAGCGCCACAGTTTGGTAATAAAGCCACTAAGTTGGCGATTAAGGTGGGGCTAAGATGGAACTAGGATGGAACTAGGATGGGACTAAGATGGGACTAAGATGGGACTAAGATGGGATTAAGATGGAACCAAGATCGGACTAAGTCTGGAACTTAGTCGCCATAACTTTTCATAAAATGAATAGCGGCAATTGATTCCTGCAAAATAAATAGCTGAGACCATTGCTGTTACTGCTATTTTGCTACCACTTACACTCCGTCTGTTATTCTCATAGTATTTAATTCCAATAAAAAAATCATCAATAGAACAAAAATTGATATGATTTTATCTGGGCTTAACATTGGTTTTGTTTTATTGGTTCGCAAAACAAATTTATTTAACCATTCACTAAATCCTATTTTCAAAAAACATTAACTAGCAACTCGAATTAATTAAGAACCATATAAGAAGTAATTGAAAAAGTATGTAAAACAATTAAAAAACATTAGAATAATTACCAATTAATCAAACATTATCAGTTCGGTGTGCGATGAGTTTTGAAATTGTATAGGCTTCCATTTGGTTTTCATCCAATGTAACGGAAGAGGTATAAATTGTCATTTAGATAAACTTTAAAAAAAGATAAAATTGGACGTATTGGAGGTGCAAGAGGATATTGGAAAGTGAAAAAACTAATTGCATGGAAAACGAAGAAGACGAACTTACTGTGCACTTACTCTACCCGATTTAATAAAGACCGGCAGAATTATTTATTCGACCTAAAATTGTTTTTTGAAAAGACTTTGGACTCAGCACCTTCACTGTTTCGCCAAAAGACAAAATCAGCTTTTCCAACTCGTAATTTGGGACAACTTTTATAGTAACTTCCAGCCCATCTTCGGTATTCTTACTTTTTTGTGTTGGGTGTATTGGCTTTGTAACAATATATGGGGCTTGACTTGGAGAAAACCACAATTTTATTTCTACTAATTCATCATTTGCTTTTTTTGTAACGCCAATAAAATCATAAAAATATTCTTCCCAGTCAACATCAGTTATAATGTATTTCACCTTTGATTCTTCAATGCTCTTAATTCTATCTAATGCCATATTCCAATACTCGTTTTTAGTAAACTCATTATAACCAAAGACAAACCAACGGTTATTATATTGTTTTAAGTAATATGGGTGAAACGCAATATTATAAGGCAAAGGACTTTTGAAGTCTTGGTATTCAATTGTCAAAGAACGTTTATTTACAATAGCATTAAACAAAGGAGTAATAAATTTTGAACCTTCATAATCCAGATTGTTTTCAAACGACATAACTTCTCTTTCAATACTAACTAAACCAAGCTTAGATTCTATTGCAGGAATTATTTCATTTATAAATTCAAATTGCGGAATACCTTTAAACCTTGATAGTACCTGCAAAGCAGACTTTAATTGTTTTGTCTCCGTTTCGTTAAGGGGAGCGTTTTGGATTGAAAAATTTGGGTCTTCGTAACTATAATAAATTGTTTTACCTTTTTTATCTCTTTTAATTGGAGAATCATAAACCCTGTACTCTAAGTCTTTTAAATCCTCATACAATTGTGTTTTACCAATTTTCATTGGCAATTTAGTTTTGGGATTAATCTCTTCGCTTAATACATCATTAACAGCGTCTAACAAATTTTCCCAAGTCCATAGCCTGCCTCTATTTCTTAAACACTTATCCAAAGTCAGATAGCGTATTTGTGCTTTTTTATTTATTGACATATCAGTTCAGTTTGACTGAACAAATGTAATGTTAGTTTGTAGCGTAATCAAATAAGAAAATGAAAATAAAAGAATACTGTATTTTATCAGTTCAGTTAGACTGAACTAACAGGTTTCATCTTTGCATCATCAAATTAATATATAAAACAAAATATGGAAAATATCCGCAACAATAATCGCGAGCAAATAATTGCTCTTTTAGACAAAGCTGAAAATAGCATTCAAATTGCAGTGTCTTGGCTTACTGATGAAATATTAATCAGGAAACTTGCAGAAACAGCTCAAAAGAAAAAAGTTGAGTTACTTCTTTCTTGTGATGCTTTGAATGTTTGGCGTTACTCAGCAATTAGAGAATTGCAAAGTAAAGGTGCAATCGTTTTGAAAACAGGAACTAATGCTCCCGGCGTAAAGGGTTTTATGCACGCAAAGTTTATAATTGTTGACGGCAAAGTTGCGTATGGCGGCTCATTCAATTTTACAGATGGGGCAAATTATAACTATGAGAACTTCAAAGAATATGCAAGTAAGGAGGTTCAATCACTTACACATGATTACCAAGCTTGGTGGTTAACTGCCAAGGATTACACAATTGATTTTGAAAACCCTGAAGCGGTAAAAAAACTTGTTGTACAAAGTTTTGAGATGCAAGAAAAATTTCGTGAAAATTTGCTTTCAACTTTTGATGCTGAACAAAGAAAGTTTGTTGCAAAGGATGTTGCTGAGAGAGACGGCTTGATAAAAGCCGAAATTGAGAAAGAAAAAATCAGAGAATTAGCAAAGGCAATGCAGTCCTCAAATGTTTCTGTTTCTTCAGTCGGTACACTTGAAAAAAATTCAAATGGAATTGTAAGCAAACCACATAGATTTTATGGGGGCAGCTTGCACACAAAGTTTAATGGACAAAAGATGCCGAACTCCTTTTCTTTCGCATTGTTACAAAAAAGAGAAATTGAAAAAAACTTTTCATTTCTCAGATGCAAAATTGAAAATGATACTTTAATTTGCAGAGGAGTGTTCAAAATTAGTGGCTTTAACGATTATGAAGTCCGTATTGAGTTTCGTTCAGGTATCTTTCCTCAGGTTTACATATTAAATCCATCAATTAAACCCAATGCAGATATTCATATTTACAAGGAAGGTTCTCTCTGTTTGTTTTATCCCGGAGATACCAAATGGCACGATACAACAAGCATTACAGAGCATACAATCCCGTGGATTTTCGAATGGATTTTATTTTACGAATTATATTTACTCTCCGGTGTTTGGGAAGGAGAATATGTACCGCATGGAAACATGAGAGTATGCGCGCAAAAATAATTTTATGCAAAACCTCTCTTTTTATTTTTTTGAATTAGAGAAAGGTTAAGCTTTATGATTAGACTTATAAACTAACTACTAAATTTGTTCCTTGAAGTGCCAACAAAATGATTTTGAATTATTCATTGCGATTTGCAATGTCAGCCAGCAATGGCTGTGTAAATGGTAGTTGTTTTCATTGTTCAGCATTGAACTATAATGACGATTTAGTTATTGACGCGAAAAGTTAATAATTAATATATTATAATGAAATATGAATAAATGAATTACGACATCAGTTTAATTTATGACGGTTTCATCCATAAAGAAAATCTAGTTGGCACTTCTTTTTTAGAAAAAACATGCGTTTAACAGCAGTACATAAAGAAGAAATAAAAATTCGCTTTGCGAAAACTGAAACAGTTGAAGATTTAGCTCAACTGTTAAGTTGGATTTATATTTTAAAGTTTCCAAAAAGGAGTAAAAAAAATATTATCCTAATTGAAGCCAAGCACTTAAATTATTATGCTTTCAAACCGGCCAACCGATATAAGCAGTTTACAATAAAAAAGAAAAGCGGTGGAGAAAGACCAATTTCTGCACCACGATATAAATTGAAAACGATTCAAAAATGTATTAATGAAGTTTTGAATGCAGTTTTTACACCCCATTTTACAGCAACAGGGTTTGTTCCCCAAAAAAGTATTGTGGATAATGCTAAAGTACATATCGGAAAACAATTTGTATTTAATACCGATTTAAAAAACTTTTTCCCAAGCACAGAATTCAGAAGAATAAAAGCTGTATTGGGTTTAGCTCCTTTTAATTTGACTGATGAAAATGAAATAAACTCAAATCGAGAAAAAAAGAAAACATCAGAAGAAAAGGGGAAAGGTTATTTGGGTTATCTGATTGCAAACCTTTGCTGCGACAATGGTTGTTTGCCTCAAGGTGCTCCGACATCACCTACATTAACAAATTTAGTTTGCCAACGGCTGGATAAAAAACTCTATAAGTTAGCAAAAAGTATAAACGCCACGTATTCGAGGTATGCAGACGATATTACATTTTCATCCAACAAGTCTGTTTTTGATGATAGCTTCAAGAAAATATTAGTGGACATTATTGAAGTACAAGAAAAATTCAAAATTAATTTTGAAAAAGAAAGGCTTCAAAACGCTGGCGAAAGACAATCAGTAACAGGTATAATAGTAAACAGAAAGAGTAATGTTGACAGAACTTTCATCAAAGACATACGCTTTTGGTTAATGTGTTGGAACAAATTTAATACCCAAGCAACTCAACAAAAATTTCTTATTCAGTTTCCCGGCAAAAGAGGGTTTTTAAGATATGGAGGTTCAACGCCACAATTTTATAACTACCTAAATGGGAAAATTTTGTTTTTAGGAATGGTTAGAGGCGTTAAAGATGAAATGTTTTTGAAATTTAAAAGTGATTTTGATCATTTATCAGAACGAGTGACCGGCGAACCGGTAAACTCTAAAATCAAGGAAGATAAAATTCTGGAATCAGAAATTAACTTAATGACGGTATTAAACATTTGGAAAAACGAAGGAATTGAAAATGCGATAAAAAAATATTCGTAACAGAAATGGATGCTCAAAAAATAAAATTTATGATGTCAATTCAACAAGAAATTGACAAGCTAAAAGCAAAGCTTGGAGCAAGTAATTCTTTTGTTGTTGAACTTAAAAAACAATTTGATTTACTATCTCAGTCTGAACTAAATAAACAAATTAACAGTGATTATTCATCAAACGATTTAGCACCAATAAAAATTGACACTAAAACCATCAGAGAGAGTTTAGAAATCAGGGGAGAATATTCGGTTGACTACTCATTTGTGACAAATAGCAAAGTTCAAAAACAGCTGATGATTGACAATTTGAGAATGGAAAATTCCTTTTTGGATACAACATTAAAAATTGATATTGAAAGATTTTATATTTTTTGTGTGAATGCTTTTTATCAAATAGAAGAAATTTTAAATTTCTATTATCACGTTAAATCCAATTCTATAGAAGATTTAATAAAGGCTATTGAAAATAATCCTAAAATAAAATTTATTAGAAGTGATAAAATGAAAAATGTTGGAGACATTTCGACATATCATAAAATGGAACTATTTTGTTCAACAAACTTCACTCGAAAGGAAACGACAGTTTTTCACAATATCAGAAATGTTAGGAATGAAGAAATGCATAGATGCTCTGTAGTAGTTGGTGAAAGCAAAAATCTTTTTGAAAAATATGAACAGTTACTTAAAAGGAAAAAAGAATTCAATTTTAAAAATAGGGATACAAAACAACTTTACACTAATACCCCTGAAGATTGGGAAATTGAAAATGAAATTTCTATTCCATTATTTTTAAAAGATAGAAATTTTACTCTTGTTCGAAAATCTGTCTCCAATTTAACGGAAGTTATTAAACAAAAAATAATTGTAAATGCGAACGTCTGAAATTAAAATATCAAATACAAGCCATTCAATACTTCATTTGGTATGACCCTCAGATTAATGCAGAAGATGAATTGTTAAATGGTACTTATAAAGAAAATTTAAACATCATTAAAAAGACCAATCCTTATTATTATGTTTAATTTTACGGACAGAAAATTACAAAAACTTAACATGCTGAATTTTAGCCAAATCCTTAATAATTTCGTTCGATTCGGGCATGGTTGCTTCCACACCCACAAAGACAAGCCTTTCAGGAAACTGGAAGGCTTTTTTGTTTCAGACCAGGTACTTCATTGGTACAAAATCATTCTTAAAATTGATTGACTGGAATCTATCAGCAAAGCTGTGGTTTATTTACTCAATTATTTATCATTCTTATATTCATACATTAAAATCATCAACATGTCAATCAGCCAGGAATTAAAAAACAGAAATCAGGATTTATGCGAACTATGCAACGCAGAAGCAGCCACCGTCGAATATACAGTAAGTCCTAAAAATGATGAATTAATTGAAAACCAGGTTGCAATTTGCGAAACCTGCTTGAAAGCAATGGAGGATAAAGAGTCGGGTTTTCACTGGCGATGTCTCGAAGGAAGCATCTGGAGCCCTTATGCAAGTGTGCAGGCATTGAGTTTCAGGATTCTAAATCAATTCAAGAAAGAGGCTTGGGCCGGCGATCTGATCAGCTCTGTGGATCTTGACGAAAGCACAATCCAATGGGCATTAAGTGCATTTGAAGTTAAAGATGTTCATAAAGATGCTTTTGGAAATGTGCTAGAAACAGGCGATAATGTGGTGCTTACGCAGGCGCTTAATGTAAAAGGAACAAATTTTACTGCTTCTAAAGGAACGGTTGTGAAAAAAATTAAACTCGTGCATGATAATGCCGAACAAATTGAAGGCAAAATAAACGATCAGGTGATTGTAATACTTACCAAGTTTGTGAAGAAGGGGTAAGATTTTATTTGCATCCGCAGAAAAACCATTTAGAGAAATATTGCAAAAGGAGCCTTTCAGAAATTTTCTGAAAGGCTCCTTTTCAATTTAAGAAATAGTAATTTGAAATTTAAACTTCTTAGTTAACGTTTCGCAATTACAAACAAAAACAAATTAATTTTGTTTGGCTGAAGCGGCTTTTATCATGTCTTCTCTGTCTTCGGCAGCCGGGCCATAAATAGCTGGATTGCGTGTATCCATTGCACGGTAGTATATGGTCAATGTGATGTATGGGATTTTGGAAAATGAAAAACTGAGTCAGCGTGCACTGGAAGATACCTTTAATGATTCAGTGTTCAAGTTACTTTTATGATGAAAAAATTTGCAGAAGTTCCATTTCTGAAAGATTGTCTAAGATAAACTCCGACTATTTTAAACAGATTTACGAATGTATCTACGAACAGTTTTCTGAGTCTTACTCATTGACCGAAAGAGAAAAATACAATCTGATACGAGTTGATAGTACAATGGTTAGTGAGACTGTTGGTAAACTTATAGAAGGTATTGACAATAAAAGTGGTAAGAAAGCGGTAAAATACAGTATCGCCTTCGATGGTGGCTTTTGCTTTCGAAAAGTTTTCCGAATTTTTCTTGAAATTCATCAAAACGGGAAATAGTGTTATATGAAGAGAATGTGATGAAAGCAGTGTTTGCCTCACAACTCAGCGTCTTCCATAATAACGTCAAAAAAATAGCCGGAACCAAAGTCTTTGTCCAATGTTATGGTGCCTTCAGCTCTTATGTTATCTCCTATTTTTACTTCCTGAGTAGAAGTAATAGTTAAGTCTTTCTTTCCTGAAAAACTAGTTCCATCTTGAATATGTATCCAATTTTTGTTCATAATGCTAGCGCTGAACTTTGTAACTTTTCCTTTAATAATTATTTTTTTTCCAGAATATAATTTTTTATTTTCCAATAAGGATGCTATCGAAATTTCAACTTTTAATGTATCGGAAAGTGTTTTTTTATAAATTTTATCTTCTTTTGAATCCGATTTTGAAACTGAAATATGTACATCCTTTAATTCAGATTCTTTGTTATCAAAATTACTGACAGGCTTTAACTTGGCCAAAAAGTAAATATTTTTAAACGTTCTTTTTAATTCCTTGCTGGTAAAATTTGACATTTCAGCAGCATCATCGAATGTGAAAGTTTGACCAACCGTTGCCCTTATTTTAACTACCGCAAGCCATTCTTCCTTTCTGCCTTCTTTAACCCGCAGATAGGTATATCCGCTTGTTTGCAAAACTTCCTTCACTACAACAGTATGCACAATTGGCTGAGGAGTGTTTTTCTGAACTGAATCTGGAGGTGAAATTGGTAAACCTGTCAACATATTTTTCTCTGCTATTTCAGGGCTTTTGCTGATTTCACTCAAAAATAAAATTTGTTTAAATGTTCTATTCAATTCTTTGCTTTGAAACTCTCCCATAGGCAAACCATTTTCAAAATAATAGGTTTCCCCTACAACAGGTTCAAATAATGGTAAAGCCATCCATTGAATTGAGTCAGCCCCTTTAATACATTCTTTAACGTTTAAATACGTATAGTTTTTTGTTTGAACTATCTCTTCCACAATAACTTTGTGGGCATATAGCTTATGACCAGCCAAAGATTGAGAACAAAGATTCGACGGGTTAATTGATAATAGCGAAAGAAGGGCAGGTATAATAAGTTTCATTTTAGTTTGTATTTCAGAAATTAATTTAAAGCAAAAAAATAAATATTTTGAAGAGTGGAATTGTCAAAACCATTACTCTGTTTATAAAGAAAATCCATGATCAAATGTTGAAAAAATGAAGGTACAAGGCAAATTCTTTTCAACATCTCGTGATAATAATTTATTTTCTTTTAAAATAAGATAAAACTCTGGTAAACCAAGTTTGCGTTTTCGCACATTTATAGCTGCGCTAACCACTCAAAAGCCTTGTATTCATTGCAAAGTAAAGGTAATTAAATCATTCAAAAAATGATTTTTGACATGTTTTCGCAATGTTATTTTCTTCAATTTTGAGAAAAATTATTGATGTTTATTTAGACAAACAAAATTATGAAACGCATTTTAGACATTCTTTTCTCTTCCAAAATATCAATAGTCTTGCTTGTTATACTTGCTGTCGCAATGGGAGCGGGTACATTTATTGAAGATAAGTACGATACCATTACTGCAAAACATTTCGTTTATAATGCAAAGTGGTTTGAGTTGCTGTTTTTGCTACTCGCGCTAAATTTTATGGGTCATATTAAATCATTCCATATGTTTCGTAAAGAGAGAATCGGGGGTGTGATTTTTCATCTAGCTTTTATTGTGATGATTTTGGGCGCAGGCATAACTCGTTACTTTGGGTTTGAAGGCAATATGCATATTCGTGAAGGAGAATCCTCAAATATCTTATATAGTTCTGAACCCAATTTTCGGATTTCAATAACTGACAATGGCAAGATTTTTAATAAAGATTTTACAATAAATTTTGGAAGGTACTTCGAAAATTCTTTTCATACTGAAATCCCAACAGCAGAAAACGGCAAAATAGAAATCAGTCTCAAAAAATATATAAAAAATGCGATTGAAAAAATTAATGAAAATGCTGCAGACGGAAATGATTTAATTGAACTTGTTGCAGCAACCGAAAATGGCAGAGAAAAATTTTATATTGAAAAAGGTGAAGCTAAAACTATTGGAAAAATAACAATCGCATTTAATAACGAGAAATTACGGGATGCTCTGAAAGTGAACGAAGATGGGGGAGTTTTAAAAATATGCGCCCCATATGAATTGTTGGAGACAAGTATGGAGGGAAATCAAATTGACACTATAAGGAAAGGGACATCCGCAGACTTTAGAGAGAATCGAATATATATGGCGCAGAGTGAAAAATTCATGTTTAAGAAACTGCATAAAAGCGCATCTAAAGAAATTGTAAATTCTGTTGCAGAAGAAACTGGATTTGATGGATTAATTTTTGATATTAATATTAACGGTAAAGAACATGAGGCGCCAATATTGTTTTCACCTGGACAAATTGCAGCTAACAACAATTTTGTTTTTGAAGGATTAAGTTTAAAGATGGGTTATGGTAAAAAAAATATTGAACTGCCTTTTTCAATTTATTTGAAAGATTTTGTTTTGGAAAGATATGCCGGCTCAGAAAGCCCGTCTTCTTATGCAAGCGAAGTAACAGTTGTAGATAGTCGAAATAATATTAATATGGATCATCGAATATTTATGAATAATATTTTGGATTATGATAATTACAGATTTTTTCAATCATCCTACGACCCTGATGAAAAGGGAACAATACTCTCGGTAAATCATGATTTTTGGGGGACATGGGTGTCTTATGTTGGTTATATTCTTTTAGCATTCGGTTTTATAGTTACCCTGTTTAACAAGAGTTCTCGTTTCCTAACACTAAGAAGAAATATTAGTGAAATTAGGAAAGAAAGGAAATCAAATGTTTTGACAATTGCATTAATTTTTGGGGTAAGCACTTTTGTGTTTTCTCAAAATGAAAATCTTCCTCTCATTGATCAGGTACATGCCGACAAATTCGGGCATTTAATTACCCAGGCCGTGGATGGGCGTTTTGAACCGGTGCATTCATTAGCGTATGATATACTCCATAAAATTTCCAGAAAAGACAAACTCAATATTGTTGGAAAAGGGGAAGTGAATGCCATGCAGGCATTCCTTGATATGATGGCAGACCCTGAGTTTTGGAAGCAGCAAAAAATGGTTTATATTAAAGAGCAGGCTGTCAGAGATGCGCTTGGAATTACCACAAAAGAAGCATCATTTCTTGATTTTTTCGATAAAGATTCGAAATATAAATTGCAAAAGTCTGTTGATGATGCATTCAGAAAAAAACCGGCGGAACAAAATAATTTTGATAAAGAAATAATTAAAGTTGATGAACGTGCAAATATTTTAATGATGGTTTTTCAGGGAAGCATTTTGAAAATATTTCCTGCCCAAAGCAGCACTTCAAGTAAATGGGTAAGCTGGGATGAGCCATCAGCAAAAGTCCCGTTAAATGGAGTAATAAATATTATCAACCAGGATTTACAGTTGCAAACCTTGAGTTATACCAACATAATGCAGTTATATATAAGAAACTTAACTGAGTCGAAAAAATCGGGTGATTATTTAAAGGCTGATAAAATGCTTGGTTATATTTCAAGCATGCAGCGTCAGGGAGCTGGTTTAAATGAATTACCATCAGAAACAAAAATAAATGCGGAAATATTTTACAACAAAGCTCAAATATTTATTGTGCTTAAAAACTGCTATGGAATATTAAGCCTGCTGTTGCTTTTGCTTGCATTTATTGATAATGTCAGAACTGAAAAGAGCAAAATAGTAAGTATCATGCTTAACATCAGCATAGTGTTTTTGGGGATAGGATTTCTTTACCAGACATTCGGTATGGCACTTAGATGTTATTTACTCGGTTATGCCCCTTGGAGTAATGGTTACGAAGCATTAATCTTGGTAGCATGGGGAACATTATTAGCCGGTTTCAGTTTTATCCGTTATTCAAAAATAACATTAGCAGCAACTGCACTGCTGGCTTTTTTTATTCTCATGACTGCCGGCCATAGCAGCTACGATCCTCAACTAACCAATTTAACACCTGTTCTAAAATCATATTGGCTTATAATACATGTCGCTGTTCTCACCATCAGTTATGGGTTTTTAGGATTGGGTTTTATTCTTGGAATAATGAATCTGTTTATTTACTTGTTCAAAACCAAGAAAAATCATGAACGTCTAAATTTATTGATTTTAGAACTTACTTTTATTAATGAAATGAATTTGACGACAGGGCTTTTTTTAGCTACTGTAGGAACATTTCTTGGAGGTGTGTGGGCAAATGAATCATGGGGAAGATACTGGGGATGGGATGCTAAAGAGACATGGGCGCTGGTAATAGTGATAACCTACACATTGCTGCTTCATTTGAGGTTTATCCCAAAACTAAATGGAAAATATATTTTTAATGCTGCCTCAGTAATATGCTTTGGCAGTGTGCTTATGACATTCTTCGGAGTGAATTATTTTCTTTCAAAAGGGATGCACAGCTATGGAGCAGGCGACAAAGCAATTTTTCCATTGTGGGCATGGGTGCTCATACTGTCAATTCTTCTTCTTATCGTGGCAGCAAAAATAAGAGAAGCAACTCTGGAAAAACATTTAGATTCCGAAGAAAATCTAAAATAAGTCCCCTTCAAATTATTATTTAAAAAAACATTTAATATTGGTTCGCAAAATTTATTTATTAAAAAAAATCTCATGAAAAATATATTATTTACAGTTGTTATTGCCTCTTTATTGCCTGCATGTCACTCAGAAAAGAAATCTGATACTAACACCTTAGCGGGTATCCGCACTGTTTCAATTGAGGAAGTAATACAAACAAACCAATATTCCTACTTGCACGTAAAGGAAGGTGATCAAGAACCCTGGCTTGCAGCACCAAAAATGGAAGCGGCTATCGGCGAAATCTTTTATTTCAAAGGAGGGCTTCTCATGAAAGATTTTGCCAGCAAAGAACTAAACAGAACATTTAAGGAAATTTTATTCATAGATGGTTTAAGCAAGAGTCCAACCATGCCGGAGAAGGCCAGTTTTCCAGCCTCTTCACAACCTTCAAATCTTTTGCCAGAAATAAACCATTCAAATATAAGTGACCAAAATTCAGATGAAGAGCATAAAGTTATTGCCGAAGAGGTATTGCAGACAAGTCAATACACGTATATCCATGGGAAAGAAAAGAACAAAGAAATATGGCTGGCGGCCTCTAAAATGGCTGCTTCAGCAGGTGAAACGTATTATTTCACTGGAGGGCTGCCAATGACAAATTTTGAAAGCAAAGAATTAAAAAGAATATTTAATGACATATTATTTCTTGATAATATATCTGTTTCCCCTCCCAAATCAGAAAAAAAGAATGAAATAAGTTCACAAAACAATCCTCCTGCGTCAAGTGGTTCTGCTATTCCTGTTGAAAAAAAAGAAATAAAAATGAAACATGCTAAAGAAGATATTACAATTGCTTCATTGCTTGAAAACAAAAAATCTTATTCAGATAAAATGATAAAAATAAAAGGGCAGGTAACAAAATTCAGTCCAGGTATAATGAAAAAAAATTGGATCCATATTCAAGATGGAACTGATTTCTCAGGGAAATTTGACCTAACTGCAACAACTGATCAAGAAGTTAATATTGGTGACAAAATAACACTTGAAGGTAAAATTGTGCTTGATAAAGATTTTGGATTCGGTTACTTTTATGAAGTGATTATGGAAGATTCAAAAATTGTTAAATAATTATTTTGTACTCAAATTGGGGGTGCTTCTTCCTATTGGAGATACAAATTATTGTAAGGAGGTATTTTGAGATTGATGCAAAACATCCAATGATGGGAGCCGGAGAATTACAAAAAAATATCAGATTTAAAACCAACTTTAAATGTCAGTCAAATTTCCATTAGGTATTTTAATCACCGTTAGTTTTCTTTTTTCTTGCAGCTCAAAGCATGAAAAGGAAAACAATAGAGGATCTGTAGAGAAAAGGAGTATTTTGGCAGAAGTGAAATCCCCTCTTGATGACTTCATAGAATTAGAACAAAAACTGCGAAAGGATTCGTTAAATATTGAACTCCGCACTTTGCTTGCATCAAATTATTATGTTTCAAAAGAATTAGATAAAGCAGCATACCATTTTTTAATAATTTACGAACTTGATCATAAAAATTTAGCGGCATTAAGTAATTTGGGTAACATTTATTATGACAGCCAGGAAGATGATAAAGCCATTGAGTTTTATGAAAAATCACTTGAAATTGACTCTAAAAATGTTAATCTGAGATGTGATTTAGCTGTCTGCTATTCGAGAATAAATAGGCTCAAGAAAGCTATTCAAATTTTGAAAGAAAACATTAAAATTGATGAAAGACATGAAAAATCTCACTACAATTTATCCGTCCTTCAGAAGCTGGAGGGGAATTTCGAAGAATCGGATCAGGAAATGAAAATTTACAATACATTAATTTCCTCATCAAAATAATAATTTCGCTCAATTCATTTCTGAAATCAACGTGTGTATTTTTTTTCCGCATGGCAACCTGGTGAACATGAGCCTCCTTTTTCACTTGAAGAATAATTCATATTAAATTCCCAGTTGCCAAAACCAACTTTCTCTCTGATTAGATGTTCATTATTTGTGGCATGCGGGCTGTGGCACATTATACAGCTTCTGCCCTTTTCCCCATGAACGTGTATGAAGTGTAAATTTCTATCACCATCCCTGAAATTTGTTGCTTTGGTTGTTTGGGCCTTTTGAATTAGTCCGGTTTCATGGCACTCCCAGCATAATGCAAAAGAATCGACATTCACTTTTAGATAATTGCCAACGGGGAAGGCAATGTTTAACAAACGATAATCCTGTGAGGCGTGAGGATTATGGCAGACCTTCTCGCAATCTTCAAAAGGCGGATGTTTAACTTTGCTTGTTTTCATCAACTTATCAATATTTGAGATGGATTTTGAATTGCCGGTAATTGTTTTATTGTGACAGCCAAGGCAAAGCTCTTTTCTATTTGTAATCAGTAACTTTTTTATATCGGAGGAGTGCGGTGAGTGACAGTTTGTACATGATTTTTTATCTTTTACAGGTTGGTGTACGAACTGGGCACTTGAAATAAGTTCTTTTTTTTCTTCATGACAAGAAAAACATAAATCGGGTAAATTATTTTGTTTTGAAAATCCTATTGTTTTATCTTTCGGATGTTCATTACCATTGCTCTTATGGCAGTCTTCACAGCCTTTATCTGTTTTTGTTATATGTTTGTTTTGTTTCTCTACTAAGCTTCCATGGCAGTCAATGCATTTTTTTACAATTTCCGTATTCTCTTTGTGGGGAATGGTGTCTGTTGGCGAAAAATTGTCCGCAACCCAATTTTTATTCTGCTCCCCAAACCAAAGGTTTAAGAATAATGGGCCCGAAATGATAAAAAGCACTAATTTTTCCATAATTAAAAACTGCGTTTAAGTTGAATATATAAACCTTTAAAATTTGTAATGTCATTAATCGCTTTGTTCCAATATATCTCAGCTCCAATTGAAAAGAAAAGTTTATTCATATTGGATGTTATTTCAAGTTTGGAAGTTGTCAAATCCAAATTTATTCCTGCCCCTCTCATGTTCCTATACATTAAATCAAAATTCAGCTTAACATTTTTAAAAATCGCGTAGGCAATTTTCCCGGACACATCCATGTCTTTCCGATTTGAATTTTCACTTGCCATTTGATAATTCTGTAAATTCCCATTTAAAGTAAAAAAGATATTCCGATACATTTCTTGTAAGTTGATGAAAAATTTTTCCCTTTGATAAGGAATGATTGAACTCTTGTAATATTCGTATTCAGCACCAACTTTAACAAAATGTAAATCAAAGCGTGCCCCGGTCACATGCCTGGTAAAATAATTAAGTACCAGATTCTCTGTTAAACTTTGGTTATGATACTCTTGTGTTGAATATCTATAATACATATTAAATATGTTTTTAAACAAAGAAACATCAGCGTTAAAAGAGTGATTACCCATATTGTATTTATACAATCCTGCTTGTACTGCTGTATAATCTATAAACACCGGCGCGCCGTTCGCTATCAATCCGCCGGGAACCCGAACAATTTCTAAATACGGATTTTTGTCAACCAGAACGTAATCAAGATTATTTTGATAAATAATAGTTCCTGCTGGATTTTTTACAATTACCGATTGAATATTAACATTTGGTTTTTTAAATAAAACCAGTTCGTTATCGGAAAGAATATATTCTTCATGTACAATATTTAATATAGCTGGCGGAGTAACTACTTGCTGAAACTCGGTATAATAAGAATAGAATAGAGTGAGCTTCCCTTTAGGAATCAGTTTTGCATACCTTAGGTCAAAGCCTATTTTATTTCTTTGTTCATTATAATTTGTCTGGGTTGTTTGATTATGCTCGAATGCTAATCGCGAATTCAGGCTTTGAAAAAGCTGATGACTCAAACTGCTTTGAAATCCCCGGGTGTAAATTTTATTTACCTCCTGCTCTGTCAGTCCCAAGTTGAACAGGTTAGAAAATACAAAATTTTTCGGCAACTTTAAATTCAAACTTTCGTGGGCATAAAATGTTTTAAGGTTATAAGTTCCATGACCGTTCGAATTTGAAATTGCCGAATTAAACATGTAATTTCTTTTCGAATCAAGAGGAATATCATTAAGAAGTTCAAAATTGTCATATATAATAGCTGTATGTAAAGGAGGATTATTGAGGCTCAAAGAATCATATTGTGTGCTAGTGTTTTCAGTATGCATGTATGTTAAGGAATTATTATCAGAAGAGAAAAACGATTTTTTTGCACTCGCCTCCGCGCTGCGAGAATCAAAAATAAACTTACGATCAGAGCCTATTGTCGTTTGTTCTGATTTTTGCTGAGTATAACCGGCAGAGCATGGAAGGAATTTATTTGAGAAAGCTATTACTGCTCCGTATTGCCTGCTTTTCGTTTTGATTACCGAAATGTTTTCAATATTCTGGATGCTAGTATTAATGTTCCCGTTGGTAGTCAAGTTAAGCCTTTTTTTACTAAAAAACAGTGCTGAGAAATCTAACCCTTCAGTAGTGTTCTTTTCAGTGTAATCAGGAATGCCAAGATAATAGTTGCGCCTGCTTTCAGGGCTGTAAATTGCATTCAAATTTACAATCACAAAATTGGGATGTACAAAAAAACTTTTCGTTTTTAACATAAACACTCCGGTTAGATAAGTGTTTTTTTGTAAAAAGGAATAATTGTCGTTTTTTGTTTCCGACTCCTGATAAACACCTCTTAGCCTGGCTTCACCTGATATTGCAGTAAGTTTCCACGGCACAAACTGACTTGGACTGTCTTGTGAAAATCCATTTAGAATAGACAACAATAAATAATATAATATGAAATGTTTTGTTTTCAAATTTTTCAAATAAATTTGGGGAGTATCAGTTAATTGACTGTTTCTTTAAGACTTTTAATTATAATATTCAAACATTTTATTTTCATTTTTTTTAATCTGCTTTTTGCCTGCTCAATTTTACTTATAATCAATTCCTTTTTTTATTTTGCGGCTTAAGACGACCCTTCATCTTCAACAACGACACCTTTTGGATTTGAATTTTTATTCTTTAAATTTATTTGCGGTTTTTCTTTTGAACTATTTGAAGTGCTCCTCTTTGGCTGACGTTTAGTGTTTATGGGTTTACTGCCTTTTATTTTCCTTTTGGTAACAATGTTTTTTTTAGTCAGGTCATTTTTTTTTCTTTCTTGAATACCGCCCCTTGTTTTATCAACAGTCCGCTGCGCTTGTTTTTTAACAGAATTAACCTCTGTTTTCTCTTTTACCATATTTATTTTTTCGATAGAAATAATTTTACTGCCTTCCTGAATCGTATCAATATTTTTAACCAAATGCCGCTTCCTATGCCTTTTGTGACGAGAAACTTTCACATTGTTTTTTATTGCATTACTTTTTGGAACTGAAATATTTTTATTCTTTTTTTCGGCGATGATATTGGCATGGACAGAAGGCCTTTTCTGTTTTTTTGCAGAACGTATTTTCCCTTTCTTTTTCACGAAATGTTTTTTCGGAAGAGAAACGGTTTTATTCTTTTTCATAGCTGTAGTAATGTTTTTACTTACAGGCTTTCTATACTTCGATTTAGCGGAATGCACTATTGTTTTCTTTTTTTGATTATTAATTTGCCTTGTAGTAATAATTTTTCCCTTCTTCGATACTTTACTAGTGGTTTTACGAATAGATGGCTTTGCGGGCTTTTTAACAGCTTGAAAATTACTCAGCACTTTAGTTTTTTTCGGCGCATGACCAATTGACGGAGTTAAATATTTTTTTGCAGCGGCACCAGTTTTAACTTTCTTTTTTACTTTGATGTTTTTGGAAACTGACAAAATTTTGCTCTTTTCCTTGGGGCGTTCATTTTTTGCTGTAAACGGCTTAAGTGTTTTTTTGTCAGATCCAACTTTCACCTTTTTTTTAACAGTATAACTTTGATGAATAGAAATAATTTTGGTCCTGCCTTTCCTGTCATCAGAAGCTAGATTAACTGATGATCTAATCTGGTTTGTGATAGAGCTGTCTGGCGCTTCATTATTAATGGTCACAATAGTATTGTGTGAAGCAGCGTTGTTTTTTTCTTCAGTGCCAGATTGGCTTTTAACAAACAGCGCAACCTGTTTTTTAATAATGGTATCTTTTACTTTATTGCCGATGTTGCTTATTTGAAAAACAGAATCGATGGTGCCTTTTTCTTTATTGCCTGCCTTGCTTTGAGTAACAAAAAGCAGGGCTGGTTTTTTTTCTGAACCATCATCAATCTCAGTATTTATGGTATTAATTGGGGGAATCGAATCAACGCTGTGTTTTTCTGTATTTCCTTTTTTACTTTGTGTAATAAATAGTAAATCCGCGCTTAATTGGGAACTATCTTTAACTTGAGAATTGGCATTGATCATAATAGGAAGCGAATCGTTGTTGCTTTTTTCGTTAGTGCCGTCATTGGTTTGAGAAGACAATAAGAATAAAGGGTTTGGAGATGAACTATCTTTTAATTTGTTTTTTACTGTGCGGATAATTCCAGGAATCGAATCAGCGCTATTATTTATTTCTTTCAGTGTGGAAGGTCTTTTAGGTGGCATCAATGAAGAAACTAGTATGAAACGATCTCCTCCGCCATGTGGATTATGGCACTGAGTACAGTTGGCATTGTTAATATTTTTGTGAGCCGTGTTTTTATTAACCTGTTCTGCGTCATGGCAGAAAAGACAAATCTGCTGCGATGTTCGCAGAAGCAATTTCGGCGATTTCGTTTCATGAGAATCATGGCATATGTTGCAATTTCCAGACGCCGCCGGACCGTGTAAAAAATCATATTTAGAATTAAAGTTTTCGTGACAATTGTAGCAGCTGCCGGGTTTTAACATTCCTCTGTTTTCCCCGCCATGCGGACTATGACATTCTGTGCAGTTTCTTTCACCAATGTGTTCGTGCATTTTATTCTTTGATATCTGTTTTGATTCATGACAAAAAAGGCACACATCCTGACTCGTACGCGTAAGAAGTTTTTCGTTTTTTGCCATGTGCTGATCATGGCATGATGTGCAATATCCAGAACTCACAGGGCCGTGAAGTACTTTATACTTTGTGTTAAAATCTTCGTGACAGGAATAACAAAGTTCGGGGACTGGTTTTAAAAGTCGGTTCGAAAACCCTTGTTCATGGCAACTTTGACATTTTTCTTCCTCATAGGGTTTGTGATAATAAAACTCAGGTTTTACAATTTTAGCAACATCCGCAACAGTTGCTGTAGATAGGGTAGTATCAATCTCAGTTTTTTTATTGGGTTCAGGCACACCATCAAAAAAAAGCGAAAGCGTGCGAAACTGCTTTTCAGGAGTACAACGTACTAATATGGCAGTGAAAATAATACTAAAAAAAATGGTAAATAATGTTTTTTTACCGGCAAATTTCATAACAGTCCAGAATGACAATAATTGAGGAAATAAACCAGGCTTAAAATGCCTCTGCAACAAGACCTCAAAGCTATTGCCTAGTGATAAGTATTAATATGATGTGCAGCATGTTTTTCAAAAAATATGAAACGAAACACGGATTTCAAGAACAAAAAATAATTTAAATCGGCACTAATAAAATTTGATTGATGTTATTCACATTATGAAAATGGTTTGATATTTAACACTAAAATTATTTTCAAAAAAATCAATGGTAAAAAACTACCTAAAACGAATTTTTTTTAGTTTGTCTTTATTATTTAACCGCAGTTTCCTTAGGTTCCACGCGGCCATATACATTAATTAAATCTGGCCCGTACTGACTTGTAACAAAAATTAAATATTTCAAGTCAAAACCAGGATCAACAAACTTTTGGAAATACTTTAAATTATCATAATCAATCATAACCTTTGCTGGGATTATCAAATCGCCCGGCCCTGCATAATGTCCCCCAAAAACTAATAACAGCTTACCTTCTTTATTAAATAACTGAACATTTTCAAAAGCGGCATCTACGGCATAAATATTTGATTCCTTATCAATCGCGATACCTTTTAATTTAGAAAATTGTCCAGGTCGATCTCCCCGGGAACCAATCGTATCAATGAAGGTTCCATCGGGAGCATAAACCTTTATTTTAGAATAACCAAAATCCGCAGCATATACTTTCTCATTGCCTACTGTAATATTTGCCGGTAAGCCTAAAGCGCCCGGGGCCCCCGGTTCACCTTCAGGGAAAGAGTAAAGTAATTTATTAACAGAACTTTTGCTGTAAACATTTATTTTACTGTTCGCCGGATTAGCAACAAAAATTTTATCCCCATAAATAAATACATCGGTAGGTTTAAATTTTTCTTTTTCTCCAAAACTTTTGACATAATCTCCTTTTTCATCAAAAACAACTATTTCAAACCTTCCGGCATCTGCAACATATAAATATCCCTCATCGTCAATAAAACAGTTGATAGGTACTTTCAATTGCCCCTTTCCCCTTGGTTTAAAAAAATCTACTGTTTTCTTTTCAAGATCAACAATTTCCATACCTCCTCCGTAATTGTCGCAAACGTATATCTTACCCTTGTGTATTGCAAGCCCATACGGTTTTACAATTCCCTTCTGCCTTTCTGCGCCTAATACATATTTAGAAAAAAAACTTTGTTTTCTTCCAAGATCCATTGAAGAAGTTATTTTGGTTAAATATTGGATGCGGGCTTGTTCTGGAGGACTTGGATAAACTATAATAGTTTTAGCTATGTCCCTTTTTGTTAGGTTTCTATTACAGGACGAAGAAATCATCACTAAAATTATTGATAATAAAAGGCAGGTTAAATTATTAAAATGCAGCAGTGTTTTTTTTCTGAATAACCTTAACAAAAAGTTTTGTGGATATTGCTTTATGGAAATATATATTGAATGATGGGCTTTATTGATTATTTGATTTTTATTGAATTGTTTTTTGTAAAACAGGGCTTTGAACTGAATTAATGGACCTGATTCAACAATTTTTGAAAACAGACTATTATTCATAATTCTAATATTTAAAGTGAAAAAGAAGGGCGAATTTTTCGCCCTTCAAACCAATTATTTGTGAGTGCGTTTTATTTTTTATGGCATGCTAAACAAAGGGCACTGTTTTGATTGCTCATACTCAATTGATAACCTTTACTATTGGAATGAGGACCGTGGCAAGAAGTACACTGTACTTTACCATTAATATCCAATAATTTAGAAACAGCTTTTCCTGATGATGTTCCGTCAAAAAGTTTATAAATATATGTTGGTGTATGAACGCCTCCAGCTATTACTGAGTCATAAACAAAAGAAACGGGGTGGTCATTGCGAAGATCTGTTCCTAAATCAGCATTGCCGTTATCATAACCAGTCATAGTTGTTGAACCGGTTTGTCCGCCAAAAGCGCCAAGAGCAACTGAACCATCATGGCAGGATAAACACAGCTTTGAAGTTCCGTCAGGAGCAGTTAAACCATAACCTCCTCCATTAAGTCCGAATGAGCCGGTACCAACATACATTTGAAAACTTGCGGTAGTTAATGTATGGTTCCACAATGGTGCTTCAGTGACCTGCGCGAAATTGCTATTGTGCGGGGTGTGGCAAGGCTGACAAATCTGTCCGCCTAATCCAACGTTTTGATAGGGGTTCCATGTCTGACTTGAAAAGTTGTGTGGCAAACCTGCTACTGATAGAGATGTTCCTGTTGTTCCAGGACCTAAGGTGGTCTGCGAAACGCCCATTAGTGGTATCAATACTCCTAATGATAATGTTACGATTACTTTTTTCATGATTTCTAGATTTTTTTTATGATTTTTAATAAATGTTTTTTATGACAATTCCATGACACAAATGTCTATATCGTGCTTCAAATTATCTATGAGGTTATGTAGAAAGATGAATGTATTTAGATTGAAACAAAGCTGCTAAAGCGCAGTTAGCCACAATAAAAAAATTGAGAAATCTGAAAGCTCTATAAAACACTATCTTTTATATAGCTTAGATACGTTGTTCCTATTGGAATCATTCATGAATAGGAGGGGGAAAAACAAAAAACTTTTATAATTAAAGGGTGTTTTTTATTTTTAAGATTTCAATGTTTATGAAAATCTTCGGGTTTTATTGGATAATTTGGAGCAAGTTTTAAAACATTTTGCCAAGCGTCAATAGCATTTTTAGTATCGTTGATTAAAAAATAATTTCCGCCTAGGTTATACCATACTTCAGCATTTCCGCTACTCAATTCTATAGATTTTACATAACACTTTATTGCATTATTTATAATGCCTTTAGTGTAAAATTTTTTTCCTTCCTTGAATAAAATAATACTTAACATTTCTGTGCTGTTTTTTGTTTCGAGGTTAGATGGGTTCAAATTATACGCCTGAATCCAGAGATCAGCGGTTTTAAAATAATCTAGAAGTTCGAAATAGGCAGTTCCTAAGTCCAAATAAGTAACAGAATAAAAATGATAAATTTTAAGGGATCGTTCTCCATAGTAAACAGCCTTTTTAAGGCATTCATTCTTCAATTCTTTATCTGTTGTTTTTTTGGCTTTTAAAATATACTGCTCTGCTGCAATTAGATTTGTTTTTGCGCTGTTTGGGGACGAAATCACATCAGCAAGGAAAAGGGTTTCATTGTTTTTCCAATCAGCATTGCGCAGATATGTTTTTCCTGAAAATATAAGAAGGGCGGCCAGCAGAGCAGAGTTAGCCAATACTTTCCATCTGCTTTCTATCTTAATATAAAAAGCAGCGGCTACTATACAAAATGACAATGATGGGAGAAATAACATGCGTTCTGCTAAGGGTGTGCCAATATCAAAAATAAAATTTGCCGCTATTGAAATTGAAGCAAAAAAATAAAGGATACAAAAGGAGAAAAGGGATCTTTTTTTGAATGTATAAAAAGCATATACGATTAATCCAAGTATCAGTGAAAGAGACAGAATAAACTGAAGTGAAAAAATATTAATATAAGGAATTTGATTATATCCATAATCACAAGATAAAGGAAATGGGAAAACCAACAAAAGCAGATATTTAAACAGAATAAAAACTTTAGTTGCAAAAGCCTCCGATGCTGAGGCATATAAAAATGGAGCATTAAGGACACTTCTGGATGTTGAAATGCTAAAGCCGATTACAATATACCTTATTGCTAAATAGCTTATAAAGATAAAAGCAAAAGGGAGCGAAAACAGAATAGATTTTTGGGCGGACTTGTTGAAAAAGAAGTAAAAAATAAGTGGAACTAGACCCACGCAGATAACTGCGCTTTCTTTAGTAAGCAGTGCAATAAAAAAACAGAATAAAGAAACTGCAAAAAAAACAATTGATCTTTTTTCGGTATGTTTAATTATTGTAATTAAAGAAACAATAAGTAATATAAATGTAATGATCTCATCACGGCTTTTTACGTTTGCCACAACTTCAGTATGTATTGGATGTACCGTAAATAGAAGACAAGTAATAAAAGCTAGATTTCGATTTTGCTCCCGAAATATATACGATTGCAATAATTTGAAAAGTAAAGCAATCAGCAGGGCAAATAATAAAATATTAATTAAATGACTGACCAATGGGCTGGCCCCGAAAAACTGAAACTCTATAGCAAAAATTACTAATGTAAAAGGCCTGTAACGCCCTCCCGATAATTCATTGTCATCAGTTCCCTGCCATCCTTTAAAAAAGTCTTGACTTACTATTTCCGGAATTCCTTTTATTCCTTTTGCAACAAATTTGTTTTGTGTCATTACAACCTCATCATCCATCGCATACCCATTTAAGAGAGTATTAATGTTTAATCCAAGGGCAATCACGAATAAAATTAAAAGCTGGTTTCTCTTAGAAAAAAGAATATTTATTTTATTAATCATAAAAACAGCTGGCTGCCTTCTTCAAAATGTAAGCAAATTAATTCATAGCAGCCTTGACGATGGGTGTAAATTCTTCTTTTTTAAAGGAATGAGCAGGATTCAGCTTTTTAACATGCTCCCAGGCACGAACCGCATTTATTGAATCGTTTATTAAAAAATAATTTCCGCCTAAATTGTACCAGGCTTCGATATTTTTATTGTTTAATTCAATCGATTTCTGATAACAGATTATAGCATCATCAATTTTGTCCTGTTCAGATAAACCGTTCCCCTGTTTGTAGAACACATTACTTAAAACGTCTGATGCTTTTTTTGAATCTATTTCGGTTGGTTCTAGTTTAGAGCCCTTTATCCATAGTTCGGCAGCTTTGTTATAGTCTGATAAGTAATAATAAGTATATCCTAATTCCATGTAGAGATCTGGAGCTTTTGGGCATATTTTCAGCATTCGTTCACCGTGGTAAGCTGCTTTTTTCAAATATTCTTTTTTAAATTCGCCATTCTTTTCAGTATTAGCCTTAGATAAATAAATATTTGTAGCAAACTGATTTGCCCTCACGCTGTTTGGAGAAGAAATAACATCTGTTAAAACGAGCGTTTCATAATTTTTCCAAACACGGTTTCTTTGTAATGTTTTTGCAGAAAATAATATCAGGATCATAAGTAAAACACCATTTGCCAATAACTTAAAACTCTTTTTAATTTTTATATAACTTGTTGCTGCCACGATACAAATAGCAAGTGAAGGTTGGAACAAAAAGCGCTCGGATAGCGGAGTGCCGATATCAACAAAAAAATTGGCTACTAATGAAATGGTGATAAAAAAATATAAAATACAAAAGGAGGTCAGAGATTTTTTATTGAATGTGTGGATAGCATATCCAGTCAAACAAATCAAAAGAATTATTGAAAGAAGAAATGGAATGGAGTAAATTTCAATATAGGAGATTTGGCTGAATCCATATTCAAAGGATAAAGGGTGTGGAAATATCATCAACTGCAAATATTTAAAAAGAATAAAAATTTTTGTTGCAAATTCTTGTGAACCTGCAGCGAATAAAAATGGTGAATTGCTAATATCATTTGCTAAATTATTGTTAAATTCAATTATCTCATACCTCAGAATTAAATAGCCAAGAAATACAAAAAATAAAGGAATGGCCCTCCCAATAGCTTTTTTTATTGATTGATTAAAAAAGAAATAAAAAACCAGAGGAACCGTGGCTATAAATGTGACCGCGGTTTCCCGGGTAAGCAAGGCAAGAAAAAAAAGGAAAAGACTCGTTAAAAGATATACGATTGCTCTTTTTTCGAAATACTTTAGAAGTGTAGTTAATGAAACTATCAGCAATATAAATGTAATTATCTCATCTCGGCTTTTTACATTTGCAATTACTTCAGTATGTATTGGATGAACTGCAAATAGGAGGCAGGTAATAAATGCCAAATTTTGATTTTGTTCTCGAAATATATGCTTTTTTAATAATTTGAAAAGCAAAGCAACAAGTAAGGCAAATAATAGAATATTAATTAAATGACTAATTTTTTGATTTGCCCCCCAAAATTGATGTTCAATGGCAAAAATCACCAGCGCAAATGGCCTATATCGCCCTCCCGAAAATTCAACTTTCTCTAGTTTTTCATAACCTTTAAAGTAACTATTGCTTAGGATTTCAGGAATACCTCTTATGCCTTTTTCGACAAATTTATTTTCAGTCATTACAATTGCGTCATCCAGCACATATTCGTGAAACAATGTATTCAAATTTAATACAATTGCAATTATCACTAATATCATTAATTGGTGCTTAATCCCAAATGTAAAATTTGCGAGTCTCATTGCATATATATTCTAGGGCGCCGAAATAATGATAAGCTGATAAATCTTGGGTCAAATCCAGAAAGCACAATAAACAAGTTAATCGATTTTGTAATCGCGAACAATGTTTTCCAAACCTTTAGAGTCAACAATTTGGATCAGCCTTTTTTTTCTATAGATTAATTTTTCGTTTTCAAAATCAGCTAATTGTCTTGTAACCTGCTCTGGTGTTGTGCCTGCAGTGTCTGCAAGTTCCTGTCTGCTCAATTCTATATTCAATGTTTTTGTAATTGGGTTTATTCCTAATATTTCATTAAGGTAAACAAATGCTTCAGCCACTTTTTCACGAATATTCATTTGAGAGTGATATTTGACTCTTAACTCGGTTCGTCTCAATTCAAGGGCATAAAAAAGTATTAAATTATAAGCAAAGTTTGGGTTTTCCAAGCACGCGTCCTGAAATACCTTTGTGTCAACAAAACACACCTTCGTATCCATCAAAGCAATAGCATTAAAATAGTATTTGTCGTTTCCCAGCACTCTGTGTCCTAGTATATCCCCGGTGGAAGCCAAGCGGACAACTTGTTCTCTCCCGTTCAAATTAGGTGTTACAACTTTTACTCCACCTCTCTGAATAAAATGGATTCCAAGCATAGTATTTCCCTCTCTAAAGATTATATCTCTTTTTTTATAAAAATTTTGATTTTTGTAATAAGAAATTTTATCTAAGTATTCGTTCGAGCAATACTTTTTCACGAAGCAATTAATACTATTGCAACTTCGACATTCGACCTTCTCTTTCATAAAATGTATTTAAAATTATTCATTAAAATATTCGATTAACTTTTTAATATTAATAAGTTGAGTTTATGTGATTATGGCCATGGCAACTGAGGTTGCAGGTTCCGCTTCCCGGAGAGTTATAAGTCCAGTTAAGCAAACTGTTGCTGTTGTTTGAAACCACATTCAAATTAAAATTTAATATAAAGCTGTTATTTGAAATGCTGCCTTGAGTGTTGCTGATTCCATGGGGATCGTGACAAGTATTGCATGAAGTTAATGTGCCATGAGTGCCTGTTCCGCTCAGTAGGTTATGGTTTGTTATTGTAGTCGGCTGGTCATGGCATTGATAACAGAGTTCATATGCTGAGTAAGAGTTAACATACGCCGATGTTCGATCATAGTTAAATTTTAAAATCTGCGGATAGATTGATCCATGCGGTCCGTTAGATGCCCCTGCGCCATTGCCTGCATGACAATCGGTACAATAAATCATACTGGATGCTGACAGTGGTGAGATCAACCCGGAAATAGATGTATTTTTTCCTATTGCTGCTATTGGGTGATAAGATGGATTAGCAGGATTAAATTCCAATCGGATATCATTTTGAACTATTTTCCTTGGAGAGGTAACACCAGTTGCTGGATTTAAGGAATGACATCTATAGCATATTTCATATTCGTTGGTAACTTGATCGACCACCGCCCCGCTTTGATTTATCCCTATAACTCCAATGTTGGGGCCCTTAACAGCTGGCGCAATTGCTGTTTGGGCTTTTGCCGCATGTGAATTATGGCAATCAACACATTCAACATGTTTTGTAATTATTAGACTCGGCTCTGTAGGATTATGGATACCAGTATAATTATAAATATCATGCCTATAAGTTTTTGCAAACTCAGCCTGAATATTTTTAGACGCAACGTTGCCATTGTGGCAATCAAGACAATTATCTTCTTCTGGCGCATGTTTTAACAAACGAGTAGGAGATCCGGCATTATGTGGATTGTGACAATTTTCACAAGCATTTTGTGCTACAGTAGTCCAGGGTGTATATGGCCATGGATTGGGTGCAACGCTGTTCCATGTTTTTAAAGAGGTATTGTGGCTGCTGGCTGCCCAGTTTGTTTTTTGATGACATGCGTTACATAAATTTGAATTTTGAGAAGTGGCTACCAAAAAATCAGTATAAAGGTTTATATGTGGATCATGACATGATGTGCATTCTAATTTGTTATTTTGTAATTTTATTTGGGGAATTAAAATTGCTGGATTTTTCAGCTGACCGTTGGCATTTGCTAGGGCCATGTCATAAGTAAATGAAATAGGATGATCATTGGATAAATCAGTTGTGAGATTGCTTGGCCCTGCCGGCATGTTCACAGCACTTGCAAAACTTATTGCCGCCCCTCTGCTTAATACGCTTCCTAATGCCACCGTTCCATCATGGCAGGAAAGACATAAGAGGGAAGTTCCGCTGGGCTGGCCTGGCAAGGCCTTCATAGTTGAACTTGTATATGGGATGTAAGATGCAACTGGATCATTTCTGTTCCACAGCGGGGTTAAGGGATTACTATTATGTGCAGTGTGGCAGAATATACAAATTTCTGACTCTGAAACAGCTTTAACAGTTCCCGGTCCATTTACTGATAAATTATGTTTGGTATTAACAATTGACTGAGAATTTATTGTTAAATGGATTCCCCCAAGCGCAATAATTAAAAAAATAATTGTTTTCATTATTGATCTCCGTTAATTAATTGAAAAATTTGGATTCTTGAATTATAGCTGTCAGCAACATAAATCTTATCATCAGAATCAATATATATTCCAGAAGGCATCCAGAATTGCCCATCTTCATGGCCTTGAGAACCGAAGGTGTATAAAAAATTTCCATTGATATCAAAAATCTGAACTACATTAAATAGTGCATCTGAAACGTAAATATGCCCGTAGGAATCAGTTGCAATTCCCTTAGGGCTGGAAAAATATCCCGGAGAATTTCCATTTGACCCGAATACAGATATAATCTCTCCATCTTTATTTAAAACTTGTATTCTGAAGTTCATAGCATCCACCACGTAAACATTTCCCTTTTTGTCAATCCAAATATGTGTAGGAAAATTAAATTCACCCTTTGCAATACCTCTTGAACCTATCTTTTTTATTATTTGCCCCTGTTCGTTTAAAATTAATATTCTATGAGCTCCGGTTTCTACTACCCAAATCTCTTTTTTTTCTGGCAAGTACGCTATTCCAGTCGGTTTATCTAATTTTAATGAATCGTTTAAAATGGCACATCCTTTTTTTTCGGAATTTATGGTGAAGATTTTATTCGAAAACGAATCAGTAAAAAGAATCTCGTTGTGAAAATTGCATATGCCAACCAAAGATGAAAAATTACTTTTTTTCTTTTCAATAAAATGAGGGATTTTACCTACATCATTAATCACTTTAAAAAGTGAACAATTTTCTTGATCCAAAATCCAAAAAAAATTCTGATTAATTGCAAGAACAGAAACAGGTCTGCTTAACTCCTGCTTTTTTTTTCCGATTAATAAATCTTTAATCTGTTGTTTAATTTCTTTTTTTTGGGATTTGCTTTTAATCGACGGCCATTGACCTACCCATTGAATTTCAGGTTTCCCTGCTTTTTCAGAAGATTTAATTAGGGCTGTATCCTGTGCATGGCAGGTGTGATTAAAAACAAGAATTGTTAGAAAAGAAATAAAAAGGGCAGCGTTAATATTTTTGAAACATACAGTCATAAAAATGTCTTCATTTTCTAACAATTAAAACATTGATAAATAAAAAAATGTTTAGACAAAAAAATGTATCAATATTTAATTTCTATCTTGTCATTAAATCTTTAAGATTTTCCTGCCAATTAAGAATTTGGAAATTTATTCCATGCGAAATAACTTTGTGAGCCCATTAGTGTTATTTTAATCAACCAGCCCATACCGTATAAATTTTTCCACAATACTTTTCGGTTCGAATTTTAAATCTTTATCCTGTTTTAAGCCGACAACAAATTTTTGTATTGTTTTATTTACCATTTCATCTTTTACTGTTTCGTCAAGTTTTGCTAAATGAGGACAGCCTTTGCTGGCTTCAATCAGCATTTTTTTTAATGAAACAATTTGATTTCTTTTTTTATAAAAACTTTCCCAATCAACAAATGTTGAAATGTGAGAATTTATAATTGCGTTGGCAATTGGCAAGTATGTTTTCCTTTTATCAAGTGACTTTTCTAAAATTTCTGAGATGGTATCAATGTCTAATATTTCAATCGTATTATCGATCTTACAGTGTGGATGAACCGTTTGTGGAATTGATAAATCAAGTATTAATTTTATTTCAGAATCGGTAGAATTCTCTGGAGTAACTATGTATTTATCAGACGATGTGCTTAAAACAACAGCTTCAAAATTTCGTAGACTTTCATTGATGTTTGTGTATGGTAAAACATCAAACCCTTGCGTTTCTCCAATATCCATTGCGGTTGAGTGTGTCCTGTTCGAAATGGTTAATTCAAAATGCGGCAAGTAATGTTTTATATTTTTAGAAATATTATTTCCAAATTTTCCGGTTCCAACCAACAAACATTTTGTAGGTTTTTCTCCAAATTTTTCTTTTAAAATTTCAATAGCAGCGTATGATGCAGAAACAGTTCCTTTACTTAATGCTGTTTTTGTTTTTATTTCTTTAGATGCTTGAATACAAATATTTGCCATTCTTTCAAATATGGGACCAAGCACACCATTTTCTTTGGATAATTTGCAGGCGTTTTTAAATTGTCCTAAGATTTCATAATCGCCTAATATTTGGGAGTCGAGACCAGAAGCTACCTGAAATATATGAGCCAATGCACCATCTGCAGTTCTTATAAATTTATAGCTGTCAAGTAATTGTTTTGGCTGACTACATACTGTCGTAATTATTTCTTCTGCAAGTTCTATTGAACCAATTCCATAAATTTCGGTTCTGTTGCAGGTACTTAATACTACAAAATCTTCAAAACCAAAGCTTTTCGCTAAATCATAACTCTCTTTTTGTTTTTGAGCACAAATTGAAAATGCACTTCTAATAGTAATATCAGCATTTTTAAAAGTTACTCCTATTACAAAAATGTTTTCCATGCTTCAAATGTCTGCTTTGCTATTGAATTCTTTCATGATGATAATCATATTTAAACCTGTTTTTACCCCCAAAACTTACGAAAAACGTAAGTTCTGTGGGTAAGTATAAACCAGGCTGGAAAGTGAATCATCTAACGAACCAGATAAATGTTGCCATCAAACCGGATCATAGAATTTTGCTGAAATCTGTCCCTTGTTCCAATTTTTTTCTACAACCAGAGGGAAGTTCAGATTCGCTTTTTGTGAGCGTACTATTTTTTTAAAGTCCTCATGAAGGCCACCACTTGCCAGCGCTCAGTGTCTGTCAATTTTGTACTGAAAGAAGGCATTGGTTTTCTGCCTTCAGTGATTTTCCAATAAAGCGACCCATCGCTTAAATCTTGAGTTTCTTTTGAAGAAAAATCGCCGCAAGTAATTTCGAGCTTTTCAGCTTTTGCCCCGTCACCAGCTCCTTTAGCACCATGGCAGGATTTGCATTGTTGTGTCCACACTTCTTTACCAGCGCTAATTGCTGCCTCATCATTTTTTATTGCACTTTTCTTTTTTGCTTCTGCTTCAGGAACTTTCCATTCTGTTCCCTTGGGTTTTGTTTGAGCACTTGCGGTATTCAAAGAAAATGTTGCTAAAATAATTCCTGTGCCAGCTAATAGGGCAATTTGATTTATTGTTTTCATAAGTTTTGTTTTATTATTATTGTTTTTTTTAATTTAATTTATTTTAATTTGATATACATATCACCTTTAAAAATTCGAACTGAATTGTGACGAATACTTTTTCATTTTTTGATTTTTCCCGCCTTTTTTATTCTGAATAGAGAGTATATGACAAATATCAATGTCCCCCAAACACCTATTATTATTACTCCTGCAGCCGATAAGAGATATACAGGTGCCTTGTCTCCTGTGGCCGACAGGGAACGCATGTTCCATTCTTCGTCTTGAGAAGTAATAGAAATTATTGTTCCCCATTTTATAGAATCCTTGGCCTCTAAACTTCCGTAATGCTCATCGTCATCAACTTTCGCAATTATGATAACCGAGCCATTGGAATCACCTGGCAGCTCTTTCGGAAATTTTACAGAAGCCTCACCTTCCTCATTTGTTGAAACAGCTTTCCCATTTGGAATTAAAGGAAGCAAGCTGAAAAAGCGTTTAGCATAAAATTTTACAGAAATTCCTCCAAGCGGTTTTTCACCGGAGGTAATAGTTGCTTTACAAATTTTTAAGCTGTCTTTTTCTGAAAAAGTCAACTTCATGGTAGCAACCACAGGAACTTCATTGTTTTTTTCTTTTGCTGACTCAGTTTTTGCAGACAATACAATAGGTATTGAAAAAATCACTGCAAGGAAAAGTTTTCGTAACAATCTGTTTTCAAAATTAGTTCTCATACTTTTTCAATTTTAAGTTTATCCATTTCTTCTAAATCAATTCCTTCATTTTCTAAAGTTTCCCAAATCGAGATCATTGGGAATAATCTGGAGAATATTGTGATAATTAATAACACCCCGGCTAATGATGCTGAAACAATTGCAATTTCAACCCACGATGGGAAATAATTTTTCCAAGATTCGGGCACATTTTGAATTGGCAAATAAGGGTGAATCAATATCGGCGTTACAATTAAGTAACGTTTTACCCATGCAAAAACAACTACAGGAATTGAAATAAGAGTAACCGGCAATGGTTTCCTCATTTGTTTAAACATCAGTAGGACCGCAGGTAGTGCCATTCCCAATATCTGGGCTGACCAGTACAATCCAGCAAATTTGCCTGAAAAGAGATCGGTTAAAAGTCTGGCTTCCGGGCCTCTCATCTTGTAGTATGGAATAAAGTATTCATTTATATTAAAATATGCATAAACAAATGCTAAAAACACGAGCAGTTTTGCCATGTAGCCAAAATGTTCATCAGTAAGATATTTTTCAAAATGATAAGCTTTTCTAAAAACATACATTCCGATGATAACACAGGCAGTTCCCGCAAGGAAAGCCCCTGCAACAAAGTATGGTCCGAAATTAGTGCTGTCCCAACCGGGGCGCAGGGTAGTTGCAAATAACCAGGAAGTAACCGTATGAATTGAAATTGCCAATGGAATAATGACAACACATAAAATAGCAATGCTCCTCTTCATAATTTTCCATTGCTCTTCTGTTCCATTCCAACCCAGAGATAATACTTTGTACATCCATCTTTGCCATTTGGGTTTATTTGTTAATGTGTTTCTGCAAATGGCAATGCCTGGAATTAAGGGTAAATAAAGTAATAGAACGCTTGTTGTTAAGTAGGTACTTACAACAATTACATCCCATAAAATAGGTGACTGAATCCGAGGATGCAGAAATAAATTTAAAATTCTATCCGGACGGCCCATATCCACTATGATAATTAATCCTGCCCAAATAACCCCAGCCACTGCAATAATTTCTGCAATTCTCGTTAAGGGCCGATACCAGGTAAAATTGGTGAGCCTGAGTACCGATGAAATCAAAGCTCCAACTAAACTTATAGCGACAAAAAACACGAAATTCGAAATGTAAATGCCCCAAGTAGCGTAATCACGCAAGCCAGTAACAATTAAGCCATTTTTTAATTGAAGGTAATATGCATAACCGCCGATAAGAATAATGGCGATTAAGAATGCTACCCAAATATTACCCCACAAACCTGATTTTTGCAGTGGCCTTAGAACATCTGCCCGCATTTCTTCTCTTCTCAAATGATGTTTTTCAAGCATTTCGCTTTTTAATATTTCAGTTTTTTCCATTACTAAATAATTTATTTTATTTAAAAAATATTTTGCCTGCTTCCTTTTACCACAATAAAAAAATATAATTTCTACTTTAAATAATTTTATAATCTTCGGTATTATGCTGTTTCGAATCTTCCTCGAATTTGAAATCGCGATTAACAGGTGGTAAATAATAGACTCTTGGTTCTGTTCCAAGCTCTTCGAGATATCGGTAACCAGCTCTATTTGTTAATAGTTCCTTCAGCCTGAATGTGAGTTCACCATTTGTAACTGTATCTTCATTTTGGTCACCAAAAAAAATAGTGCCGTTAGGGCATTCCGTCACACAATCAGGTAATTTACCTTGGCGTGCCATATCTGGGCAGAAATCACACTTTTCCACAGTGCCTTTTTTTGCGGGAAAACTTTTTTCAATTGAATATTCTTCCTGCTCCATTCCTTGCGGTATTATCGGCTCGCCCCAATTGAATGATCTTGCATTATAGGGGCATGCAGCCATGCAGAAACGGCAACCAATACATCTTTCATTATCAATTACTACAAGACCGTCTTCTCGCTTGAAAGTGGCATCAACCGGGCAGACTTTTGTGCACGGTGGATTATCGCAATGGAAACAAGGTTGAGGGAACCAATACGGGGTTAGTGTGGCCGCATCGTCCATACGTTTTACTTTTATCCATTCAGTAGGAGCCTGTTTGTGGTGCATTTTCTGGCAGCCTTCGACACATTTCCTCGCATTGGCACATCTTGCAAGGTCAATTACCATCACAAATTTTTTTCCGGAAATCCCCTTACGCATTTCTTGATTAGTAAATTTATTGGCTGCCGGGTGTTTCATTTGACAGCCATCGACTTCCATTAATTTTCCATCTGCTGTGAGGACTTTCACTTTTTCTCCAGACTTTTTCTCAGGTTCAGGGGTAATAGCTTTGCCAATTGCAGATCCAAGTAAAACAACTCCGCCTGCTAGAGCACCAAATTTCAGAAACTTCCTTCGATCTGATTTATCATTTTCATTTTTCATAATCTCTTTTTCTATACGAATTCAAAAGTTGATTTTTTTTTGCGAATATTAATATTCTTTTTCTTCCTTTTGTATCGCAAAGGTGAATACTAAACTCAAAATAAAAAATGTTATAAATTAGCTCCAAACCTTCCTTTTCGCAGGTTCGGATTGGTAATAAATTCGTACCGGAATTATTCAGAAGGGCTGTAAAAATTTCGATGTTTATTAGAGGACAGCAGTAGCGACTTTAGCAGCAATTAAAGTTTTCAAATGAAATTCATTTGCAACAAAAGCACAAATACTGATATTGTGAATGAGGCTGGTAAAATTCACCTACAATATTGTAACTTTTATTTTGCATTATTAAAATTTTTTTAAAATGCTTGAATTATAAAAATCGGGAATTTGCAATTTTAGAAAAGCATTAAAGAGTTAAGCACTCTAATAGAAAAGTAGAGACGTATTGTAATTTTGCGAATAATGGAAATTGATTTTATTTAAAGAATTATTAATTGGTAAGTGCTGAAATGAAACCAAACTCTCCCCAAAATAACAGTTCAAATAAAGGGTTAATTGCGGGCGTGTTTAATCGTTATTGTTCAACCTGTGGGAGAGATATAACAGATCAGAAAAAAGGAAGTGTTTTTTGTAGTGAGAAGTTATACGGAAAACAGGCAAAGAAAAGCAGAAATAAAAACAGCAACCCGAAAAACAATTATAAATTAGAAGAGCAGAATTTATATTCCGGTGTATTGTTGTTTAGTGTAAATGAGTACAAAAAAGGAATAGCAATTTAATTTTGAATATAATGGCAAAGAAAAAGGGTTTACAAAGGTTTACAGATTTTGAAAGTGTTAAAACAGCAGAGGACTTTTTAAAGTTTAAAGAAAAAGAGCCAAAAAAAATTAATTTTGCATTATGAATAAACAAATAGAAAAGCTGGAGCAGGATTTTACTGCCTTTCAAAACAATCCGAAAAATATCAGTGAATTCTTTTCGAGTATCTGGATACCTATACTAGGATTGCCCAGGGACGAAGTAAAAGCATTCTATCAAAAAATTTATGATTGGGCATGTCAAAACAAAAACATAGAGCCTAAAATTTTCGCATTAGCAACTTTTAATTTAGGATTCATTTCTTTTCATTCAGAAAAATATGATGATGCTTTGAAATATTATTCTGAATCGGAAAAATTATTTGCCGAACAAAACGACTTAGACGGCGTGGCAATCTGCAATTCAAGTTATGGCGGCACTTATCGCGCTTTGGGAAATATTGATTTGGCTTTAAAATATATGAATGAAGCGTTTCATCAATTGAGTAAAACCCATGCCTATCCAATCTTTGAAAACATCTGCAGTTATGGACTTGCATCTGTTTATCTTGAAATAAAAAGTAATGAAAAGGCTGTTGAGGCGTTTAAATCCTGCATCGAAATTTCAATAAAGGTCAACAACCGGAATTTTGAAATGCTTGCCTATGGCAGTTTAGGAGAAGCATATCACAATCTAAAACAAGATGACACTGCGCTGGATTATTTTAACAAAGCACTGGAAATAGGTAATACAATAGGTAATAAGAATTTTTATTCCCGTGTTCTTACTGATTTGGCAGTTTTTTATTTTGATCAGAATAAATTGGAAAAAGCTGTTCAATATAATGAAGAGGCATTAGCTATTCGCGAAGAGTTTAGAATGATCGGCGGTGCTGTTACAAATCTGCTGCAGTCAGCTAAGATTTGTCAGAAACAGAATGATTCGGGAGGCGCCATTAACTCATTAAACAGGGCAATGAAGCTTGCTGAAGAATTAAAAGTGAAACCGAAAATATTTCAGATTCATTTGATGCTGAGTGAAATTTATGAAAGCAAAAATGAATTAGAAAAAGCTTTTGCCCATTTCAAGCTGTATCAGCAGATAAGCGATGAAGTGTATAAGGAGGACGGAGAAAAAAAACTGAAGCGGAGTGAAATGATTTTTGAGGCTGAGCTTACAAAAAAAGAGAATGTGATAATAAAACAGCAAAAAAAGCAGATTGAAAAAACCAATATCACTTTGCAAAAAACAATTGATGAACTTACCCTTTCAAAAATAAATCGTAAGGCAAAAACCATAACCACAGTTATTGCTATTTTACTTTTTATTGTTGAGGATAGCCTGCTGCATTTTGTAATCGCGCCCCATACACATGAAAACTTTTTCATTTCATTGGCCTCCAACTTTGCAGTTGTGTTTTGCATAAAACCAATTGAAAAACTGGTGGAGCATTATTTGCTGCATCGTTTTGTAAAAGTTGAAAAGGATTATGATGTGATGTATTCAATCAAATAAAAATGTTTTGTAATATATTTCAAGCAGAATTATTAGTGTATGGCAGACCAGATCTGGAATTGGAGGGCGTTGAAAATCTGGAAGAAACATACCTTAGTAAGGCTGGAATTTTAAATTCGAAACCGGCAGATATTATCTATTCACCTCCGATTTTAGAAGAGGGTGATATAATCGCAAATATAAATTCATTTGTAGAAGTAAATAAAGCTGATTTAATTGCAATGATGCCCAATGCCTCCAGGTCGTTCATCGAAATATTTAAACGAAATCATATTTCTTTATTGTCTTTTTATATGCATCTTACTTTGCTGATTCTGCAAGGTAATGAGCAAAAAAATGGAATGGCTAAATAACAATATTCACAATCTTATTCTGTACCACAATAATTTTTTTCGGTGTTTTTCCTTCAAGATATTTCTGTGTCTGATCTAAAGTCAGAATCTCTTTTTCAATATCCTCCTTTGAAAGCGAGCGGTCATACTCCTGGAAAAATCTTGTTTTTCCGTTGAATGAAATAGGATAGTTAAATGAACTTTCAATTAAATAACTTTCGTTGCACTCTGGAAATTTTGCGTAAGTAATACTTTCAGTATGCCCCAATTTATTCCACAGCTCCTCCGCAATATGCGGTGCATAAGGCGACATAAGAATTGCCAATGGTTCTAATATTTCCCGCTTATTGCATTTCAGCTCTGTGAGCTCGTTTACACAGATCATAAAATTACTTACTGATGTATTGAAAGAAAAATTTTCAATATCGTAGCTGATTTTTTTGATTGTTTTGTGAAGTGTTTTTAGTTCAGGTCTTGATGCGGGTTCTTCAGAAATATTCAATACATCTCCATTGTGATAAAGCCTCCAAAGCTTGCGGATAAAATTACTTACACCTGAAATACCGCTGGTGCTCCATGGTTTGCTCTGTTCTAATGGACCAAGAAACATTTCATATAAGCGAAGGCAGTCTGCACCATGCTGTTCTACCATCAAATCCGGACTCACGACATTCCATTTTGATTTTGACATTTTTTCAACTTCGCTTCCGCAAATGTAATCTCCGTTTTCTTCTGTGATGAAAATGGCATTTTTGTATTCTTCACGCCAGTTTTTAAAAATTTCTTTGTCTAAAACATTATTGTTTACAAAATTCACATCAACGTGTAAAGAGTTTACTTGTAGATATTTCGGGTCACCAAAATTAAGATTTCCTATTGTTTTTCTTTGCCGTTCCTTTATTCTATCGTTTATTGCACCCGTTTCGTTTGCAAATCTTAAATATGCTTTTACCGCTTCTTCATTGTTTTTATTCTCTTTCAAGATATTAAAGAATTTTTCACTTATAAATACTGGCGGTAAATCGGACAACGATAAAGTGTTCGCGCCATCATTATCCTCTGGATTCTTTGAAACAGTGAGAACTAATCTATACACAAAAGCACTAACCCCCTGTATCATTCCCTGATTAATCAACTTCTTCGCTGGTTCAGAAACAGGAATCAATCCAAGATCATTTAAAAATTTTGTCCAGAAACGCACATACAATAAATGCCCTGTTGCGTGCTCTGCGCCGCCAATGTACAAATCAACATTCTGCCAATAAGCAGCAGCTTCTTTAGAAACAAATTCTTTATCGTTAAACGCATCCATATAACGCAGGAAGTACCATGAAGACCCAGCCCAGCCTGGCATGGTAGAATATTCATATTCGAACTTGCCTTCGTATTTCCATGAGGAGGAAGCGCGTGCCAATGGAGGTTCGCCTGTTTCAGTAGGTAAATATTTATCTACTTCGGGAAGCAGCAAAGGCAGTTCATTTTCATTCAATACTTTCGGAATTTCATTTTCATAATAAACAGGAATAGGCTCCCCCCAATAGCGTTGACGCCCGAATATCGCATCGCGCAGGCGGAAATTTGTTTTGCCTTTTCCTAATTTATTTTCTTCGATAACTGATATAATTTTTTTGATGGCCGCCTTTACTTCAAGTCCGTTTAAGAAATCAGAGTTAACTAATTTCCCTTCTTTTTCATCATACGATTTGTCCGCGAAATCCCAGTCAACAGGAGGTTGTATAATGATTAGCTTCTCTATTTCGAAATGCGAAGCAAAAGCATAATCGCGTGAATCGTGCCCTGGTACAGCCATTACAGCGCCTGTGCCATAGCCGGCTAAAACATAATCGCCAATCCAGATGGGAACCTGTTTTCCGGTGAACGGATGAATAACATAGGATCCGGTAAATACTCCGGTAATCTTTTTTACATCCGCCATCCGCTCGCGTTCACTGCGGTTTTTAGCAAAAACAATATATTCCTCAACAGCTTTTTTTTGTTCAAGGGTTGTTAGTTTTTCAACCAGTTCATGCTCGGGAGCTAGCGTTACAAAAGATACTCCGAAGATGGTATCCGGACGGGTTGTAAACACTTCGATTACCTCGTCAAACTTTGAACTTTCAACTTTAAATTTAAGCGAAGTCCCTTCCGATTTTCCAATCCAATTGCGCTGTGCTTCTTTAATAGATTCTGTCCAGTCCAGCTGATCTAAATCAGTTAGCAGACGGTCGGCATAAGCCGTAATACGCAGGCTCCACTGTTTCATCAATTTCCGTTCAACGGGATAACCGCCTCGTTCGGAAACACCTTCTTTTACTTCTTCGTTGGCAAGCACCGTCCCTAATTGCGGACACCAGTTCACCATAGTGTCGCTCAAAAATGCCAGACGGTAATTTAATAAAATATCGGATTGCTGTTTTTCTGAAAGAGTGTCCCATACCTGTCCCCAGCCTCCTTCAATAGTGAGAGTTCCGCTGCGAAATTTATTTATCAAAGCAGTGATGGGCTCCGCTTTATTTGTTTCAGGGTTATACCAGGAATTAAAAAGCTGTATAAAAATCCATTGCGTCCATTTATAATAGCCGGGGTCGGATGTTCTTACTTCCCTGTCCCAGTCGAATGAAAAGCCAATTTTATCAAGCTGTTCGCGGTAACGCGCAATATTTGTTTTAGTTGTTATTTCAGGGTGCTGCCCGGTTTGAATAGCATACTGTTCTGCAGGCAGCCCGAATGAATCATACCCCATAGGGTGGAGCACATTAAAACCTTTCAGCCTTTTATAACGTGCGAAAATATCGGATGCTATGTAACCTAATGGATGTCCAACATGCAGGCCGGCCCCGCTTGGGTATGGGAACATATCCAAAACATAATATTTTGGTTTAGCCGATGTATCCTCTGTTTTAAAGGTTTTGTTTTTGGCCCAGTAGGCCTGCCAGTTTTTTTCTACTTCTCTGAAATTGTATTCCATTTGTAAACTATTTTTGCTTGAAATTAATAGCTTGCGAAGATACAAAAAAGCACTCTCTTTATTTAATCCGTTGCCTTTAGGACAGTTATTAACCCTTCATTGTTTATTTCAAACTACAGCCTCCAATAAATGCAGCATTAAAATGGCTACTTTAGCTGCACAAAATTTGTCATCGTGTTCGAGAAATATTCAAAGCGTAAATTAATAGGGTCGTCAATTACAACAGTAGTAAGCCTTTCATTGGTCTTATTTATGCTGGGGCTGCTTGGTATTATTGTACTTAATACACGCAAGCTGTCCGACAATATGAAAGAAAATATCGGCATCCAGATTATTTTAAACGAGGGTGTAAAAGAAGTGGATGTGCAGCGTTTGGCAAAAACACTCGATGCCTCTGATTTTGTTAAGTCAACCGAATTTATTACCAAAGACGAAGCTGCCAAACGCCTGCAAAAAGATCTGGGCGAAGATTTTATTAATTTCCTGGGGTACAATCCTCTGCTGGCATCCATCAATGTTCACCTAAAAGCTGCGTATGCTAATGTGGACAGCATTGCCTGGATAGAAAAAGGACTGCTCAGCAGTAAACTTGTAAAAGAAGTAGTCTATCAAAAATCATTAGTCGCCCTGATCAATGAAAATGTTCAGAAAATCAGCCTTGTTATTTTAATCTTTAGCGGACTGCTAATGATTATTGCAATTGCGCTTATAAATAATACAATCCGCCTTTCAATTTACAGCAAACGTTTTATAATAAAAACAATGCAGCTGGTTGGCGCCACTCAAAGTTTTATCAGGCGGCCTTTTGTGATAAAAGGGGTTAAGCATGGTATATACGGCGCTTTGATTGCTATCCTTATGCTTATCGGAGTTCTTTACTTTGCTCAAAAACAGCTGCCTGAGTTAAGAGAACTGCAGGATGAAAAAATGCTGACTACCTTATTTGCATTAGTAATTATTATCGGAATTATTATTTCCTGGATCAGCACCTCGATGTCTGTAAGAAAGTATCTCCGCGTAAAGTCCAATGAGCTGTATTAGTGCAAACGTTTTCAAAACATACAGAAAACAAAAAGAATGTTTCTTTCTTCTTATTTATTTTTAGTTTGAAATTTGATATATGAAAACTCGCGTGAGGATTGAACAAATGCGATGCCGTTAAGCCTTGGTGAAGGCAATCGTTAATTCTTTAATGCACTTCGTTGGCCTGGTCAAATGTGTCCCACACATTTCGCCGGTATCTTTTTTTTCAGAAAAAAGAAAAACGTACGGTTTTTCAATTCAATCAATAGAACTCGGATTAACAATTTAGAAGGAATGGGTTTCCTAAAATAGTATTAAAGCAGTTTAACGCCTGCACTTTTCATTTCATTCTCGTAACCGCTGTCAATTTTAAGATGACCTCCTTGGGTAGCAGCAACAGCCAATTCGTCGCATCGGTTGTTTTCTTTGTTGGAGGCATGGCCTTTTACCCAAACAAATTTTATCTTATGTTTACGATAAACAATTAAAAAGCGCATCCACAAATCAGGATTTTTTTTTTCTTTAAAATTTTTTTTCTCCCATCCGAATACCCATTTCTTTTCAACCGAGTCCACCACGTATTTTGAATCAGAATAAATGGTAACCGCTGTCCCCTCTTTTTTAAGAGCTTCCAATGCGGCTATAACACTCATTAATTCCATGCGGTTATTAGTAGTCAGCCTGTAGCCTTCTGAAAGCTCTTTGCGAAGCGTTCCATAAATCATAACGGCGCCATAACCTCCAGGGCCTGGGTTTCCGCGTGATGCTCCATCGGTATAAATTGAAATCATAATTTTAAAATGAGTTTCCGGTTTCTGCTAAAGGCCTGCGTGTGTTCTGAATAACTTTACAGCAATTGCTAATAAAATAATACCGAACACTTTCCGCAAAACATTAATTCCGCCGGGGCCTAATATTTTTTCGAGACGGTAGGTGTTTCGCAGCACCACATAAACGAAAAAGAGATTTATTACTATTGCTATAATAATATTTTCAATCTGGTATTCTGCACGAAGAGATAAAAGAGTTGTTAATGTTCCTGTTCCGGCAATAAGCGGAAAAGCAATAGGAACAACAGATGCCGTGGCGGCAGAATCATCTTTGTAAAATCTGATTCCTAAAATCATTTCCATCGCCAAAATAAAAATGATGAATGATCCAGCAATGGCAAATGAACTTACATCTATCCCGATTAAGGATAAAATGGACTGCCCTATAAACATAAAAACAATCATGATAAGACCTGAAACAAGAGTGATTTTGACGGGTTCCAGCTTGCCGAGTTTATTTTGTAAATCAAGAAGAACGGGGAGAGAGCCTACTACATCTATCACTGCGAACAAAATCATGGTGATGGTAGCTATTTCTTTTAAATTAAAATTCATAGGGCAAATATAGAAAGAATGTATCGATGTAATTTTTTATCTAAAGCCGAAATGGAATCATATTTTTTCCAAAGCCTGCTGCAGATCTTCAATCAGCAGATCGGCATCTTCGAGCCCGATGTAAAGACGTATAAGATTCCAGGGCAGCGGATTTTCAAAACTCTTGCTCGCTCCTAAAGCACAAATGGGAAAAACCAATGATTCATAACCGCCCCAGGAAGTGGCGATAAGGAAGCGTTTCAGGCTGTCGCAGAAGTTCTCAACCTGCTCAGGTTTTTCAGCATTAAGTACAATTGAAAACATTCCGCCTCCCTGTTTCATTTGTTTTTTTGCAAGACTTAGCTGAGGGTTAGCAGATGAAAAAGGATAATTGATTTGTTTTATTTTAGGATGATTTTCGAGGAAGCGTACAATTTTATCAGCGCTTTCAGAGCTTTTGTTTACGCGGAGTTCAAGTGTTCTCAAACCCCGCAGTATCTGTGCTGCTTCATGCGCAGAAATAATGCCTCCGATGGTCATGTACTCTTCCGCCATCATTTTCATTATCCTTTCTTTCGATCCGCATACAACACCTGCCAGCACATCGCTGTGTCCGTTCAAATATTTGGTTGCAGAATGTACAACCATATCAACACCAAATGCAATTGGTGTTTGATTGATAGGCGAGCTGTAGCTGTTATCAATGATGGTGATAATGTTTTTTGATTTGGCAATCGCATTAACGGCAGTAATGTCCTGCAGCTCAAACGTTAATGAATTAGGGCTTTCGAGATATATCAATTTTGTATTCGCCTGAATGGCTTTTTCAAAAACTGCAGTTTCTCTTCCATCAACAAACGTGCATTCAACGCCGTATTTCGAAAGGAATTTAGTTAATAAAGTATTCGTCCAGCTGTAAGGTTTTTCAACGCATATAACATGATCTCCGCCTTTTACAACACTCATTATAGCCGCAGCAACAGCCGCGCTTCCGCTCGAAAAAACAAGTGCATCTTCTGCTCCTTCCAAAGCTGCTAGTTTCTTGCGGAGTATTGTCACAGTCGGGTTATAGCCCCTTGTATAAAACGGTGTTTCTAATTCGTGTTTTAATTTTTCACGCATTTCAGAAACCGTTTTAAAACAAAAATTACTTGTCTGAAATACCGGCGGTGCAACTGCTCCATAATATTCTTCGCGTTCTTCGCCTAGGTGGTTTAATATGTATGAAATATCCAAAAGAGTTTGATTTCATTTTTGTATGATGTACCGATAACATTAAAATCTTATCGGGAAAACTGAAAGCTGCAGATTAGTTTTAGAAATTATAAATTCGGTGCTGTGTCATTTTTTAAAAATAAAATAAACCGCCAATACAAGAAAAACAAATCCCACAAGGTGATTCCAGCGAAGCACTTCGTTTTTAAAAAACACAAGTGTAAATACTGTAAACACTGTAAGAGTGATCGCTTCCTGAACAACTTTTAATTCTACCAAAGAAAACGGACCTCCATTTTCCTTGAATCCAAGCCTGTTTGCAGGCACCTGAAAAATATATTCAAATAAAGCGATTCCCCAGCTGATGAGCACAATGGCAATGATTCCGAGGTTTTCGAACCATTTCATTTCCTTAAATTTTAAATGGCCGTACCAGGCGAAGGTCATAAATGTATTGGAAAGAATCAGGAGAAGGATAGTATAAAGTCCGCGCATGGAATTTTAGATTTTACCCCAAAAGTATCATTCATCATTGAAATAATAACAGCTTCGAAATTATTTTATTTTTAGAGAGATCACAATCTGCCTGAAATATCCCCGGAGAAAAGGATTAGTTAAAGATATTATTTGACTGATAAAAATTAAATCTGAAACCTTTATTGTTTCAGAATGTTCCGTGTAATAATTCCCTTGTCAGTTTTCAGGTTCAATAAATACAAGCCCTCCGGCAGTGTATGAATATCTAATTCAGCTTTATTGCGGTTAAATTGTTTTACTAAAACCAATGCTCCTGCACTGTTATAAATTTTCACTTCCAAAAGAATACCGCCGTCAATAGCTATGTTAACAGCACCTGCAGCGGGATTAGGATAAATGCGAATGTTTTTTGAAACCTCAGAATCTGTTAAGCCTGTAGTGATACAATTGCTGATATAGATGGAGTCTTTAGCTGTACCGGGACAATTATTTGCATCAATAAAAGTATAGGTAACAGCATCCCATCCGATATTTGCCCCAGCAGGATTGAAGTTTCCGCTGCTAATACCTGCCCCGCTGTAAACCCCTCCTGACGGGCTTCCGCCGGATAAAACAAAAGCACTGGCTGCACTGCAGAGTGAGTCGTTTCCGGATATGCTCAATGAAACCGGCGTTAAAGGGTAAACAGTCAAATGGGTTGTTAATACGCTGTCGCAGCTGTTCAAAGCAGATAAAGTATCAGTATAAGTATTGCTTGAATTATATGTATGTGATCCTACATTTATTGACTGTCCGGCACAAAGAGTTCGTGTTTGACTCGCCGTAATCAGGGCCGGAGGTGTGACAGTAAAACCCGAAGAAGCAACAACAACATTTGCATGATCTGTAACGGTAACCGTATAAACACCTGCAGCCAGCCCGCTCGCGGTTATGTTCGTCCCTCCGCTTGGCGACCAGGAGTAAGTATAAGGCCCTGTTCCGCCCGAGGCAGCAACGGCAAGTGCTGCTCCAGAAGATGAATTATGACAGAGCAGATACGATGTCTGAGAAACAGAAACATTAAACTGAACCGTAACATACAATGAAGCAATATCGTTTTTACAGCCGGCACCGGTTGTTTCTTGCACCGTTACATTCCCGCTGGCAGTAGCAAAATTAACTGTTATTGAATGTGTCCCCTGCCCGCCCGCAATAATAGCTCCCGCAGGCACCGCCCATGAATAAGTTGAACCAGCAGTATTAACCACGCTGTAAGTTACGTTAGTCGCATTTTCATTAACCTGTATTGCACCTGTAATAGAATATGGATTTTTTAGAATATTAAAAAAGTGCGCAGCCTGGTAGGTCGAATTAAAATGCTCTTCGAGCGCATAGGTTCCTGTGGTACCGCCTTGTCTGGGACAGCTTCCTGTATCAAGAGAAATACCATGGCCCATGCTGGTTATTTTATAATAATATACAACAGGTTTGTTTGCGTTGTCATTATAAATTGTTTCCTCAACAAGTGAATTGCCCTGAAATGATGTATTGGTACTGTCCGCCGTTTGATCTGCGTTGTTTAAATCTGTCCACTGCTTAATAAGTTCCGTTGCATTATTAATATTTACTACCAGATCAGAAGTGCCGTGGAATATTGCAGCATGAGGGAAAGGCCCTGTATAAGAAGGGTTTTCATTTTTCACCAGAGCACTCCATTGCGCAGGTGTTTTGGTAACCCATCCATACATGGCGTTTCCGGCTGTTGCGCTGGAAGTGGCAGCTTTATAAGGCAGTCCGGCCATGATGGCGCCTTTGTTAAATATTTCAGGGTATGCTGCCAGCATCACGCTTGTCATTCCTGCCCCGGCAGATAAACCTGTAACAAAAATTTTTGTTGTATCAATACTGTAATGGGATTTCATATAATCCACCATTTGTTTGATGGATAAAGCCTCTCCCTGGCTTCTGCTTTGATCCGTTGCATCAAACCAATTAAAGCACATACTGCTGTTATTAGCACTTATCTGCTCAGGATAAACCATATAAAATTTATGCCTGTCCGCCAGTTTATCCCAGCCCGACTGTGCTGCATATATCGCTGCTGTTTCGGTACAGCCATGCATGGCAACAACCAATGCTGCCGGACTGCTGATTCCCGTAGGAACGTAGGTGTACATATTCAAACTTCCGGGGTTGCTGCCAAAAGAAGAAACCGGTGTTAAAGACTGCGACAGTATATTTGTGCTTATTAATCCAGCTGAGACTACTGCTGTAAGGGTATTTAATATTTTCATTTAAATTGGATAGATATAAAAAATATTCTTTTAATGCTGTATAACAATGCGCTTTACCAAAGAGTTAATCTTATTGCCTGAATTATTTATTTCAGATACTTTGCAGATATAAATCCCCTGCGATAAATTTCCGGTGCGGAGTACTGCCGTATTATTAATTATTTTCTGAGACATTACCAGCTGCCCCATGATGGTATATAGATCAAGCGTATAAGCATTGTTGTTATCCATTTGGATTTTTACGTTTACAGTATTATCCGCGGGGTTAGGGAACAAATCAAAATGCCAGTGAACAGAATTATCAATATTATTTATTGATAGAATAGTTGAACACCCTTTGTAATAAGAAACACCGCCCGCATAATTGCCGATTATCAGATCCATGTATCCATCATTGGTTATATCTGCACCGGTTAAAGCGGTGCGGGTACCTTCGTAAATATTCAGATACACAGAATCCAGCATAGTAAAGCTGCCGTTTAAATTACCGTCAATATTGCCATACAAGCGCAGGTGTCCTTCTTCAGAGCCGGCTAATAATTTTGTGACACCGCTTTGTTTAAATACAAAAGGAGTGCTGTATCCGGTTGTATATCCATATTGAGTTACTTTAACATCACCCCAATAATTAGTAACCGAATCCATTACAGGTACATGCTCCGTACCAATTCCTGTATGGTGATAATAGGTAATTTTTCCATTCCTCCCGCCTATCACTAAATCATTTTTGCCGTCATTATCAACATCCACAATCTGAGGGGCGGCACAATCACCTATGTCAATGGGATGGTTGAAAGAGTTTTTAAAATTAGCCTGAGATAAAACAAAATTAGCCGGACTGCCGATAGGCGCATTGTTTTCGAAATACTGAAGCTTTCCATCCAAACCGCCTATTATCATGTCGGCATCGCCATCGCCGTCTAAATCGCCGAAGGCGGGCATCATATTGGCGATTCCTAATGAACTGAGATTTGCGTAATCACGCGTTATAAGCTCAAATTGAGGGTTTGATGCAGTGCCGGTATTTCTGAACTGAGCTATTTGATGGGTGTAGTTTGGTGTGTTGAAGTATCCGTAATTGCCAACAAACAAATCTTTCAAACCGTCATTATCATAATCGAATAAAACGGGGTAAGCTCCTTCGCCGACTTCAATCATATTATCCTGCAATAAATTCGACTGTTGAAATTGAAAAACAGGATAAGAAGAAGTGCCGATATTTTTATAATAAATCAAACTGTTAAAGTTTTCAGAAACATTGGGTGCATTGGGACTGACAAGCAGATCTTTTTTACCGTCATTGTTAACATCCAGATAATAGGCACAGGGAAAAAGCGTCATATTAACTGCAGTTGTGCTGCTATCATGCGAAGGAAATGCAGGATCAACTGCTGTCATGTTTGCCAATAATGGGCTGCCGCCATTAGTCACAGCAGTAAGGTTATTGTATGAAACACCGCCTACAACCAAATCTTTGTCACCGTCGCCGTTTAAATCCAGACATAATTCGCAGGAGCCTGAATGCCTGTCGGCACTGCGTACACCTCCTGCAGCAATTGTGTCAATCGCTAATCCGGGGTTAGCAATATTTCCGGAGCAGGTATCATGCAGTGTAAAAATATTAGTATATGGACTTTCAGCTGCAAAGCCCCAGCAGTTATTTTTTATTTGAAATTTTAAACTGTCGCAGCTTCCGTAAAGCTCCATGCTTTGATTTTGGTGGTATTCTAAATAGGTTCCTAGGATTCCGAATGTGATTATATCCAAATCACCATCCCCGTCAATATCTGTAATTGCCGGGATATCCACAGAGCTTATATATAAATTATATATGGTAGTGACGGAGGGCGGGTAATACATGGAATACTGCAGAGGAGTAACTAAAGTAAATTGCAGTCCGTTGGCTATACTTGAAGTGTTTTTGTAAACCGCAAATCCGCCGCCGGAGTAGCTGAAAATATCTTCTTTGCCGTCGCAGTTATAATCACGCAGCAAAGCCCAGTCGTGCAAATTAGGGAATTTACTTTCGTATTGCGGCGCGTATCTGTAATCAACATTATTAGCCGTTCCGTTATTTATAAAGGTGCGTATTTTGTTTCCGGTTCGGTCGAAAATAAAAAGGTCTTTAATACCGTCCTGGTTCAAATCAATTTCAGATGCCTGAATAAAGTTTATGCCTCCAGCCCAGGGATTGGTTATATAGCTTCCGTTTATTTTTACAGGGATACTGTCGTTACGTATAAAATAGGGCTGTGCGGATGCAACACAAGTCAGTAATGATATATAAAAAAAGACAAACCAACGAAATAATTTCATGACACTACTAATTTACTGCTGATTACAAATATACCTAAAACCGGGCAATTCTCAAGAAAGAAGAAGTGTTTCAAATTAATAACTTTAAAATTGATAAATCATAAATTATTATTTATCATAGCAGTTAAATAAAATTTGATAAACTATTTTCAGATGACTCAGATAAAAAACAGGATCAGTTTATTTTTATTGTCAATCGCCATAGCAGGCATTATCGGCTGTTCTGATGCGCCGCGAAAAGCTGATATAAATAACGACGGCGGTATGAGTTTTATTTTAGAAGCTTCTATTGCGGATATAATCCGATCTCGCTGCAGCGATAAGAACGATACAGCAATAAACATAGCATTAATAAATGCAGCAAAAATTAAAATCACATCTGAAAAATCTTTCGCCGAAATTTTTACTGCTGAGATGTATAAAAATGATGCCGGTAATTCATTGACCTCCCGGTTTAAATTTGAAGGATTAAAAGAAAATCCGTCCTCTGCAGACTTATTGAAATTCATTCAGCATCAAACTGATGAAACGATGGAAAAGCTGAAACAAATTCTTTTGAAGCGGGTTGATAAATTCGGAATAGAAAATCCTGTGATACAGCGTGTGGGCAATGAGGGCCGTTTGATGGTGCAGCTGCCAGGTATGAAGCAAAGCTTAAGGCTTCATGAATTACTGCTGGCTTCAGCTAATCTTGAATTTTGGGAAACTTATGAAAACAAAGATGTTTACCCATTTTTGGCGACTGTAAATACCCGTTTAAAAGAAATTTTAAGTAAAGATGATAAGATTGATGAAGCAGATAAAACCATTGAGACTGACAGTACAATGTCCCTGACGGAACAAATGGCAAAAATTAAATCAGTAAAAAATAATTCGTTAAAAGCTCTAAAAAAAGAGAATCCGCTTTTTGCAGTATTTTCTCCTTCAATCGAAAACGATGGGAGCGGCAAAAATGCTTTAAGAAACGGGCCCGTAATCGGATTTGCCGCCATTTCTGATACAGCTGTCATAAATAGTTATTTAAACAAACCGGAGATCCGATCTGTTTTACAACGGCAGCTTAAATTTTTATGGTCTTTTAAACCAGTTGATAAAGAAGGTACAACGCTCCAGCTTATAGCCGTACGTGATAAAAACGAAGACGGTAAGGGATCTCTTTCAGGTGATATTATTACTGAAGCTCATAAAACAGTTTTCAAAAAGAACCCAACTCCTTATGTTTCTATTAAAATGACTTCTGAGGCCTCTTTTACATGGGAGCGTTTAACAAAAGACAATATTGGGAAATCAATTGCCATTGTTATAGGTGATAAAGTATATTCATTTCCCACAATACAGGGCGAGATTAAAGGCGGAACATCTTCAATATCCGGCAATTTCACCGTTGAGGAGACCGATGATTTTGTAAATCTTTTAAATGCAGGCAGCCTGCCTGTGAAGCTCTCAATTATACAAGAGAAAGCCATTGCCCCCTTGGGTAAGCAGTGAAATTTCCCTTCATTTTTAGTCCAAATAGTAGAAAAGAGCATTCGGCTTCCCTTTTCAGGGCAAAAAACAGTTCCTTGCGGCATATTGATTATTAAATTGGTAATTATTAATTGTTATTCTATATTTGCACCCCGAAAATCAATTTGAAAAATGTGCTGAAATCAATTTGAAAATGAGCCGATTTGATAATTGGGTATTGTATATATTTAATTATCATAATAAGGAATTATCAAATTAATAATTATAAATTAATAAATTAAGAATTATGCAAAACAAAGGTGCTATTAGGCTATTTGCAATTTTACTGTCACTTGCCTGTGCTTATTATTTAATGTTTACTTGGGTTGCCCACAGCATCGAAAAAGATGCCGAAGCTTTTGCCGACAGCTATGTTGGGCAGGCAGATGTAATTGCTGCATCAAAGAAAGAATCACCGAATGCAGTTGATCAAAAAACATATATTGATTTTCAGCACATAGCCAAAAAGAATTCTTACCTGGATTCTTTGAGAAAAAGACCGGTATATGATATATTCATTACATCATACACGTATGATGATGTTAAAAAACGCCAGTTAAATCTTGGTCTCGATTTAAAAGGCGGGATGAACGTTACTCTTGAAGTTTCGATACCGGATATTATCCGTTCACTTTCCAACAACAGTAATGATCCAGCCTTTAATCAGGCAATTGCAAATGCTGTGGTAAGACAGAAAAAAGATACGAAAGATTTCGTCACCATTTTTGGCGAGGAGTTCAGAAAGATCAACCCGAATGCAAGACTTGCAATCAACTTTCAAACAATTGAATTGAAAGGCAAAATTGATTTTAATACTCCGGATGATGCAGTGTTAAAATTTTTGCGTGATAAAGTAGAAAGCGCTATCGGTACTACCAAAGTTACATTGCGCGCACGTATCGATAAATTCGGAGTAACACAGCCTAACATTCAGCAGCTGGCTTCTTCCGGCCGTATTTTAATTGAGCTGCCCGGTGTTACTGATAAAAAACGTGTTCGTAAATTATTACAGGGCACTGCTAACTTAGAGTTTTGGGAAACTTACGATAACAAAATTATCTACCCATTGCTGGAGATTGCAAACACCCGCTTAAAAGAAATTTTAACTCCAGCTGCTGACAGTGCAAAAACAGATTCGACTTTTGTTAATGCAGACGGTAAATTGGCAGATGATAAAACTTCAAAAAAAGATATTGCTAAAAACAAAACTGCTGCAGGTAAAGACAGCGCCTCATCATCCTTGTCATCACAGTTAGGCACATCCAAAACCCCTGGCGAAATTGCTAAAAAAGGAAAAGAAACCAAAGCCGATACTGCTGCAAGAGCAAAAAGAGACAACCCTTTATTTTCAATTTTCGGCCCATCAATCGGTCGTGATGAAAAAGGAAAAACAGTTTTGAGAGACGGGCCGATTATCGGATATGCCGCTATCTCAGATACGGCTAAGATAAACGGTTTCCTGAACAACCCGAAAATAAAATCAATCTTTAAACCCTACACTAAATTTTTATGGGCGTTTAAATCTCCAAAAGAAGATAAATCAGAATCCTCATTAGAGCTTTATGCTATTAACGGCACAAGCGGAAGAGGGAAATCACCATTGTCTGGGGATATTATCACTGATGCTCATCCTTTTACAGACCAGGAGCATGGCGGGTTTTCATCTATTCAAATGACAATGACTGCTGATGCAGGAATTACCTGGAAACATTTGACACGTGATAACATTGGCAAAGGAATTGCAATTGTTTTAGATAACTATGTATATTCTGCTCCAAATATTCTAGGCGAAATCCCTAACGGAACATCTTCTATCACTGGTAATTTTACTCCTGAGGATGCAGGCGATTTATGTAATATATTAAATGCAGGTAAGCTTCCGGCTCCGGCTCGTATTGTTGAAGAAACTGTTGTAGGTCCTACACTTGGCCAGGAAGCTATTAGCAAAGGGTTTATCTCCCTTATGATTGCTTTGGTTATGGTGCTTCTTTTTATGGGCTTCTATTACAGCAAAGCCGGATGGGTGGCAGATTTTGCAATGGTTATCAATAACTTTTTTGTAATAGGTATTCTCGCCTCCTTTGGCGCAGTGCTAACATTACCGGGGATTGCTGGTATCGTATTAACAATAGCGATGTCGGTAGATGCGAACATCCTTATTTTTGAACGCGTCCGGGAAGAATTAGCATTGGGCAAATCAACCGCTCTTTCAATAAAAGAAGGCTACAGGAATGCGATGTCATCTGTTATCGACTCTCACGTAACAGGTTTATTACTCGGTATCATATTATATGTTTTTGGTACAGGGCCGCTTCAAGGCTTTGCAACTACCTTAATCATTGGTATTGTGTCGTCTTTATTCTGTGCAATTTTTATTACCCGTTTGGTTTTCGACCGCTGGCTGGATAAAAATCAGGAGATTCCTTTCGGTAATAAATATACCATCCATGCTTTCAAAAGTATCAATATTGATTTTGTCGGCAAGCGCAAAATGTATTATATTTTCTCAGGTTTAATAATAGCATTAGGTATTTTTTCTTACTTACATAAAGGCGGCTTTAGTTTAGGAGTTGATTTTAAAGGCGGTCGTTCTTATGTTGTGCGTTTTGACGGAGAAAAACCAACTGAAGAGGTGCGTAAAGCATTAACCTTGAGTTTTGGCGAAGCACCCGAAGTAAAAACATACGGCGAAAGTACACAGCAGCGTATCACAACTACTTATTTAATTGCTGATGCCACTGAAGATGCTGAAGGAAAAGTAGAGGCTAAATTAAACGAAGGTTTAAAAACGCTCAACGCAAAGTATGAAATCATGAGCTCTCAGAAGGTGGGTGAAACGGTTTCCCGCGATATAAGATCAAAAGCTGTATGGGCGGTATTGTTATCCTGCCTTGTGATGTTTCTTTTTATCTTTATCCGATTCAAAAAATGGACCTATGGTCTGGGGGCGGTAGTCGCTTTATTCCATGATGTGTTGATTGTACTTTCAGTATTTGTAATTTTCGACGGCATACTGCCATTTTCATTGGAAATTACACAGGACTTTATAGCTGCAATTTTAACAGTTATGAGTTACTCTATGACAGATACAGTAGTAGTGTTTGACAGAATCCGCGAATATTTAACAGAGCGTAACAAAACCGAATTAGATAAATCAGAAAAAGTAAAAGTAATCAACTATGCATTGAACAGTACGTTAAGTCGGACTATCAATACATCGTTAACAATATTTTTTGTATTGCTTGCCATCTTTATTTTCGGCGGCGAAACTATAAGAGGATTCTCTTTTGCTCTGTTAATAGGTATTGTAATCGGTACTTATTCATCCATTTGTATAGCAACACCTATTGTAATTGATTTAGATAAAGATTCGGCAGTTCCGGAAGGAATGAAGAAGGCTGGTGTATTAGAAAAACAGACAGCATAAGTAATTTTCTGAAGTACAGAAAAAGAATTCAACCAAAGAGATTTAGAGTTTACAAAAAAAACACGGAGCAAAACTCCGTGTTTTTTTTTCTTAACATTTTGGCGGGCTTTACTTATTCAGACCTGACAGGTTTTTAAAACCTGTCAGGTCTATTATTTATCAGCATAGAACTTTATCTATAAAAATCTGCACTGAAAAAATGTATTTCAAATTACTTTTCTGTGTTGATGATAAATTTCTAATCGTTAATATGTTCAATTTTGTTTTTAAAAATTGCTGCTGTGATCAGCGAAAAAACAAGTCCGTAAAATAAAGAATTCAAAAATTTAGCGAGGGTCATTACATAAGGATTACTCATCACAGCTACCATCATTTTGGTCATTTTTTCATAGCTTGGTGAAACAGAACCTTGTGTTTCTATCTGCTTTTCTTCAGCAATTTTCATTGCATTTGTAATGCCCTTAACAATTAAATCTAAATTACATTCGGCATAAACTAAATAAATGATTGAAGAAAATACGGCATAACACAATGAAACTTTAAGTCCATACTTAAAAGCATTACTAAAACTGAAAACGCCGTTTGAATAAATTAATTTATACCTTCTGACAATTAAAAGCATGATTAAAAAGGATAATAGAACATAAGCCCAATTTAGATAAGAAGGTGTCATTCCAGTAACGGGATTAATAACTAATAATGGGATAATAGAGATAACTGCTAATATTACCGCAGGAAGAATAAATTTTTTCATTGTATGTATATTTTTGCTAATATAGACAAAAAATTAAAAAACATGCAGTCTAAATTCCACAGAAGTTTTCTGTTTCTGTTATTGTTTTTTTGCTTTATAGTGTCTAAAGCTGATAATCCAACTTTGCATTTTATTGGACTGAAACTGAAAAGCGGAGACACACTCCGTCACATAACTATATTTAATCGATTCAGCTGGGATGTCAGAACTTTTAAAGGCAGTAAAGAACTCTTGCATTATCAAAGATGCAGCCCGGATTCAGTAGATTTAGATAATGCAGATAAAATTGAACTCAAAACAAGTTTCGAGGTTGATTCAAATTTATTATATAAAACATTTGTCTTTCATTCCATTAATAAAAGTTCATTATTTGTCCGGATAAATGGGAATGAAATAATCAAAATTATCAAACCTTTAAAGATAAAAAGGTTTGTTTTATTAGATGAAGAGGAAGAGCAATATTATTATTTTTCATTTCCCCAAAAAAAAGTAACAATTGAAATAAGTATTATAAATTCTGATCTATCAAAGGCTTTTGAAGGGAAATTTGAAATAGGCACCCTGCAGTGGAAAGATGAAAGAATACATGCAGAAGGCACTAGGGATAAAAATTCCATCTCTATATCATTCTACTATTTAGCGATTGGTATAATACTTCTAATCCTGTTTTTGTTTTATAAAAAAAGCATTGAAAATTTTTATTTTGCATTCTTCTGTATTCTTTTTTCTTTCAGTTATGCTTCCGGTTTACTGCCTCTGTCTTCTTTTGTAGGTTCATTGTTTTCATCCCTTACGGCGTATTCTTTAAACTTTTTAGCTTCCTATCTTTCAATCATATTAACTGGTAAAGTCCGCTCTAAAATTCCTGTTGTTATCTTTTCAATTGTTATCGGGACTTTGATGCTTATTCAAACAGTTTTTCAATATTATAAGGTTTCAACATTTATTGTATTCGCCTCAATTTTTTATTTAATATACAACTTTTGCATTTGCGTTTACCTGTTATTTCAGGGAGGCAGCAAAAAAAAATGGGAAGTGAAATTTATCACTTACGGTTTTTTTACAGCACTTTTTTTTATTATAGGTATTTCTTTTATAGTAATTATGCTTTCTCAATCTAATCCAAATTTTGATTTTACTAAAAGTCTGATTTTCGCTTACTCATATATAATTGGTCTGTTGATTATTCCTTTAACCATAGCTGTTATCATAGGTAAAAGGAACGGCTTGAATCAAAAAGAATTAACAGAACAGCTTTCTGAAATAAAAATTCTTTCTGAACAGAACATCCAAAAAGAAAAAGAAAAGCAAGTCATCTTATCGGAGCAAAATACGCTCCTTGAAGAAAAAGTAAAAGCACGTACTACTGACTTGCAGCATCAGAAAGAAATTGTTGAAGAAAAAAATCGTGAAATATTAGATTCGATAGAATATGCTTTAAGAATACAAACCGCTATACTGCCTCCTTCGCGCATTGTGAAACAATATCTCATCAACTCATTCATACTTTACAAACCCAAAGATATTGTTGCCGGAGATTTTTACTGGATGGAAACCATAGGTGATCTGGTATTGTTCGCTGCCTGCGACTGCACAGGCCATGGCGTTTCAGGAGCAATGGTTTCCCTTGTATGCCACAATGCCCTTAACAGAGCAGTACGTGAATTTAACCTGGAGCAGCCTGCTTCCATTTTAAATAAAACAAGTGAAATCGTAGTTGAAAATTTTGCTAAAAGCGAAGCCGAAATAAAAGACGGAATGGATATTTCAATCTGTGCTTATAACACAAAAACAAAAACACTTGATTGGGCCGGCGCTAACAACCCTTTGTGGCTGATAAAGGATGGCGAATTTATTGAAATAAAAGCGGACAAGCAGCCTATAGGAATGGATGAAAACAATCATCCATTTACAAATCATCAGATTACTTTAAATACAGGCGACAGCATTTATATTTTCAGCGACGGTTTTGCCGACCAGTTTGGCGGACAACAACAGCCGGCCAGCCTTTCGAACCAGGCAATACAGGGAAAGGAAATAAAATTAACAAGGAGACGTTTTAAGGATTTGATTTTATCAATTCAAACCTCTCCTTTGCAGGAACAGGGAACTGTTTTAGAAAAATTTATTGTGGATTACCGCCGGGATATAGAACAAACGGATGATATATTGGTAATCGGCGTAAGGATATAATAAAATATGTAATTTCAACCAAACTATAAACGCGTGAATAATTTTATTAAACGTACACTCACAGGTGCTGTATTTGTAACTGTGCTTTTAGGCTGCACAGGCTGGAATCAATTTTCATTTTCAACTTTGTTTTTTGTTGTTACCATTTTAGGTGTTTGGGAATTTTATACACTTTCGGAAAAAGGCGGAAGCAAACCTCAAAAAATGATCGGAACAATAGCAGGTGCAATTTTGTTTGCCAGCAGTGCATTGGTTTCCATGAAATTTTTTGGTCATCGGATTTTATTAATTAATCTTCCTGTTATTTTCCTGATTTTTATTTTTGAACTTTATTCAAAAGCGGAGAAGCCATTTGAAAACATTGCTTTCACACTGCTGGGAATAATTTATGCCGCACTTCCATTTACTTTATTAAACTATATTACCACAATTAGCGGAACATACAGCTATGAAATATTATTCGGGGTATTCTTTATACTTTGGAGCAGTGATTCTGGGGCATATATAGCAGGTTCCGCTTTGGGCCGGCATAAATTATTTCTGCGTGTGTCACCCGGAAAAACATGGGAAGGAAGCATTGGAGGAGCCGTACTGGCTTATGTAACAGCATTTATTATTTCGGGATGGTACACAAGCATCAGCAGAATTGACTGGATGGTAATTGCTACTATTCTTATAGTGATCGGCACACTTGGCGATTTAGTTGAATCACTTTTCAAGCGGAGTATTAATGTTAAAGATTCCGGCAGTCTGCTTCCCGGGCATGGCGGGATTTTAGACCGCTTCGACAGTTTGATCCTGTCTGCACCATTTGTATTTGCTTATTTATATCTGATAAAAATATTCTAAATAAATTTTATCGATTATGTCTGAGATCATAAAAATTTTCTTATTGCTCTCCCCAAATCTCTGCGCCTTAGCTGAAATTGGATGAAAGATTAGATTCCGTATCCCAGCTTTCCTCTCACTTGTTTCAGGGTTTCTTTTGCAATCAACCTCGCTTTGGCAGCCCCGATTTGAAGCTTTGCATCTAACTCATTGCGGTTATTCATATAATAATTATATGTTTCGCGCGGTAATTTAAATTTTTCCAGCAGCAACTCAAACAAAGCATTTTTTGCACTTCCGTATCCGTAACCTCCTCTTAAATAATTTTCCCGCATTGCTGAAGTCTGCTGTTCATTGGCAATTAATCTATAAAGCGCAAACACATTGCAGGTGTCAGGATTTTTAGGTGCTTCTAAAGGTGTGGCATCAGTGACAATGCCCATTACCACTTTTTTTAATTCCTTTTCAGGAAGAAAAATATTTATAAAGTTGTTTAATGATTTACTCATCTTCCGCCCGTCAATACCGGGCACAAGCATTACTGATTCATCAATTTTCGGCTCAGGAACAACAAACACATTTCCATATTTATTATTAAATTTTTCTGCTATGTCTCTTGTCATTTCAAGATGCTGCAACTGGTCTTTACCAACAGGAACAAAATGGGCATTGTACAAAAGAATATCAGCAGCCATTAAAACCGGGTAAGTAAACAAACCTGCATTTACATCCGCGAGCCTTTCTGATTTATCTTTAAATGAATGAGCATTTGCAAGCATCGGGTAAGGCGTAAAGCAATTCAGATACCAGGTAAGCTCACAAACTTCCGGCACATCGCTTTGACGGTAAAAAATATTTTTATCTGTATCAAAATCAAATGCAAGCCAGGTCGCAGCTACGGCATCCGAACTGTTTTTTATAAATTCCGAATCTTTAATTGTTGTTAAAGCATGCAGATCAGCAATAAAAAAAAGTGATTCGCTGCCTGCTTGTTTCGAAAGTTCAATTGCAGGCATAACAGCGCCTAAAATATTTCCCAAATGCGGAATATTTGTACTCTGAACTCCTGTAAGTATTCTTGCCATTGAAGATTAATTTTGATTTGTTTATTGGTATTTATTTTCAAAGATAATATTTATTTAAATTTAGATGAGGCTTTTCAGCATTTGGATTTTAAATGAACGTTTTCAACCGCCGGAATTAATAGACAGTATAGAAGGTTTTATTTTTAACTTAAATATTGAAACTGGGGCATTCAAAATATTTTAGTGTATGTGTTATTGTCATCTGAATAGCACAGTCCGCTTTTTATGGATTTGTCCACATTTTCTATGATCTTAATTTTTATAAGAAACTTATTGAGAAACATGTTTGCCGCCTTTTTAAAATCAATATTGATATCTTTAGGAGAATCAGACAAAAAAAATTTTTGTAAAAGATTTTAATGTTTATATTTACCATTATTCATGAACAATTTCAAACTTCAGCACATGAAAAAAAACTACACTTTCAGAACGAGCTGCAATATAAAAAAAACAAACCCTGCAATTAAAATGATACTTTTAATAGTATTCTTTTTTGCATACTCCGGTTTTAATAATGCGTTCGCACAGGGAACTATCACACTGGGTTCACCATTCGGCAGTGACGCTCAGACAGTTTGTTCAAATGATCCAATAACAAACATTTCTTACAATGTCGGCGGTTCAGCTACCAGTGCAACTGTTGCTGGCTTGCCAGCAGGAATTTCAGGCTCTTATAATTCTGGGATATTTCTTATCACTGGCGTATCAACGATTTCAGGAGCATTTAATTATGTGGTCACAACTGTTGGAGGCACCTCGGTCACCGCAATCGGGACAATAACAATAAATCCCCTGCCTGTTTTAATGAGCAGTTTAACAACTACGGTTTGCAGCGGTACGTCACTGTCTTATATGCCTTCAACCAACCCTTCAGTTGCTTCAACCGCCTGGACAAGAGCCGCTGTTTCAGGTATCAGCAATCCAGCAAGCAATGGAACAGGCTATTTGACGGAAACCCTTATCAATACAACTCAATTGTCTGTAAATGTTTCTTACGTTTTCACGATTTCTGCTAACGGTTGCAGCAATATTCAAAATGTAGTTGCCGCGGTAAACCCCTTGCCGGTATTGAGCAGCCCTTTAACACCGGCACCTGCATGCAGCGGTACTTCTCATACTTATATTCCGGCAAGTTCAACACCAGGCACAACATTTGCCTGGACAAGGGCAGTAACGACAGGGATTTCCAATGCAGCGGCCAATGGTGCTGATAATGCATTAGAAACACTTATTAATACATCCACTGTTCCTCTAAGTGTTACTTACTTATATACCCTGACAGCTAATGGCTGCAGCAATACTCAAAGTGTTGTTTTGCCTGTAAATATTGATGTAACTGCATCAATAGCCTTAACATCGGGCGGAGGAACAAATGCGCAGACAAATTGTGCTGGCAGTGCTTTAACAGACATTACTTACGAAGTATACGGGGGAACCGGAGCTGAAATAAGCGGCCTTCCTTCGGATGTAACAGGAAGTTTCAGCTCAGGAATTTTTATTATCAGTGGTACACCAGTTGCCACAGGGACTTTTAATTATACATTAACTACAACGGGTACATGCACTGCTGCTACTGCCTCAGGAACTATTACCGTTAAACCCTTACCTTCAGTAAACGCCGGTGCAGGTCGTACTATCTGCGCTAGTCAAAGCACAATACTTTCGGCCAGCGGTAATGCATCGAGCTATTTCTGGAATAATAGCGTAGTCGATGGCACTTCATTTATTCCGCCTAATTCCAAAAATTATATTGTTCATGGAATTTTAAACGGTTGCACTAACAGCGATTCTGTAATCGTAACTGTTAATCCCTTACCGCCTGTAAACGCTGGTGCAGATTTTGCTGTTTGTGCCGGGCAATCTGCCACACTCACTGCAGGCGGTGACGCCTCAAGCTACAACTGGAATAATGGAGTAATCAATAGTACGGCGTTTATACCCTCTAACACTAATACATATGTTCTCACTGGAACTTCAAACAGCTGCTCAAATTATGATACAATTACAATAACTGTTAATCAGCTGCCGGCAATCACAACGCAGCCCGCAGCACCTGCCTCATTTTGCCAGGGAATTCCTGCCTCTGCTTCTATTGCTGTTACAGCAGCAGGAGCTGGATTAACCTATCAATGGAGAAAAGGCGGTGTACCGCTTAACAATACTGCTCCTTACAGCAATGTTACTGCCGCTGCCTTGATAATTACAAATCCAGGGACTGCCGAGAATGGCGCTGGTATTGATGTATTGATAAGCGGTACGTGCCCCTCTTCTGTTACGAGTACTCCAGTTACAATTACTGTAAATACAGCACCAGTAATAACCTGCACCGATAATAAAACGGCAAATACTACAGCTGGATTATGTACAGCAGTTGTAAGTTATTCCGCACCGACAGTTATTGGTTCTCCAACACCAACAGTTACATACAGTTTCAGCGGTGCCACAACAGGAAACGGGACCGGCTCAGGAAGCGGTTCCGCATTTAATAAAGGTGTAACTATTGTAACACTTACAGCTTCTAATACCTGCGGAACACAAAATTGTCAATTCTCAGTAACGGTTAATGACAATATAAATCCAACAATCACACCACCTATTGATGTGAGTACCACTACTAACGCAGGATGCACAGCAACAGGGTTTTTATTAGGCACCCCGGTTACTGCAGATAATTGCGGTGTTGCTGGTGTCAGTAATGATGCGCCTGCTGCATTCCCATTAGGGAACACAATCGTTACCTGGACTGTTACTGACGGCAGCTCAAATACTGCAACAGCTTCACAAACTGTAACAGTAACTGACAACATAAATCCAACAATCACTGCACCCGCAGATGTGAGTGTAACAATCAATTCAGGATGTACTGCAACAGGAGTTTCTTTAGGCACGCCGGTTACTGGGGATAATTGTAGTGTTGCAAATGTGAGTAGTAATGCACCTGCTGCATTCCCATTAGGAAACACATTCGTTATCTGGACTGTTACTGACGGAAGCTCAAATACTGCAACAGCCATCCAAATTGTAACAGTATCTGACAATATTAATCCAACAATCACAGCACCGGCTGATGTGAATATAACAACTAACTCAGGATGTACAGCAACTAGCGTTTCATTAGGCATACCCGTTACAACCGACAATTGCAGCGTAGCAAATTTTAGTAATAATGCACCTGCTTCATTCCCATTAGGAAACACAATCGTTACATGGACAGTTACAGATGGAAGCTCAAACACTGCAACAGCCAACCAAACTGTAACAGTAACTGATAACATAAATCCAACAATCACTGCACCTGCTGATGTGAATATAACAACAAATTCAGGATGCACAGCAACAGGAGTTACACTTGGCACACCGGTTACCGCAGACAACTGCACTGTTGTCGCAGTAACAAATAATGCACCCGCTGCATTCCCTTTAGGAAGTACAACTGTTCTCTGGACAGTAACCGATGGGAGTGCAAACATATCAACGACATCCCAAACCGTAACGGTAACTGATAATGTGAATCCGACAATTACTGCTCCGGCAGATATAACAGTCTGCGATGGAGCATCAATAGCGCTGGGGACACCTGTCACAACTGATAATTGTTCTGTAGCAGCTGTTATAAATAATGCACCAGGTTCTTATCCAGTTGGGGCAACAACGGTAACATGGACAGTAACTGATGGAAGCGGAAATACAGCTTCTGCAGCACAAATAGTTACCGTAAATCCTTTACCTGCTTTAAACAGTAATATATCTCCACCTCCGATTTGCAGCGGTACAGCTTTTAATTATAACCCTGCTAGTTCAGTACCAGGTTCTACATTCACTTGGACAAGAGCAGCTGTTTTAGGTATCAGCAATGCAGCGGGCGTCGGAATAGGCAATCCTTCTGAAACACTTAATAATACAACAGCTGCCACGGTTAATCTTACTTATGTTTATACAATTAATGCAAACGGCTGCACAAATTCGGTGGCTTATAATGTAATAACTTCAGTATCCCCATCCCCATATGCCAATACAGGTTCCATTACTCCTTTCTGTTTTGGCGATACTGCTTATTTTACAAATAACTCAACAGGTGCAATATCCTATAGCTGGAATTTTGGTGATGGCAGTACAAGCTTCCTCTTAAACCCACTGCATTTCTATGCATCTGCCGGCAGTTACATTGCTTCATTGACCGTACAAAATAATTCAGGCTGCGCTGCCTCCGACAGCGTATTAGTGCAGGTTACGCAAAGTAAAGATATTTATGTACATGCATCTTACCTGCACAACGGCACATACGTGGATGTTACAAATGGAAATGTTGTTATTTATAAACAGTCGCAATCTCAAACACATTTTGATGCTTTAGTAACTGCACCGCTTGATTCATCTGGGAATTACCACTTTACGGAAATTAATCATGGAAATTATTTAGTAAAAGTAGTTGCAGATTCTGCCGCATACCCAACCCTTGTTCCAACTTATAATGGCAGCGTTTTTTTGTGGAATGATTCCTCTGTTATTGTTATCAATCACGATTGTGCATCAAACGATAGCGCTGATATTAAAATGACAGTGACAGAGGGAACAGGAGGAGGTATCGGCTTGCTGATCGGGCATATTATTCAAGGCCCAGGGTTTGGCAGAAATGACGGAGATCCAATACCAGGGGTTGATGTAAAACTTGGTAAAAATCCTGGCGGTTCCCTGATGGCAACTTCCACAACCAATTCATCAGGCACCTATACTTTTTCCAATGTAGCTTTTGGTAATTACACTATTTATGCGGACATTCCAGGATATGGCAGAGATTCTTCTTATACATTTACTGTGGATTCTACCCACAATCAGTTTGTACACATGGATTACAAGGCTGATTCAACAAGCATTTATATCAACCCCTATTCACCTTTGGGAATAAACAATTCAGCTATTGCAGCGGAAAACAAATTCATAATATACCCCAATCCAGTGATTGGAAATACAACCATTGAATACAGCATCAGTAAACTGACAGATGCAAAAATCATTCTCGATGTTTACAATGCTCTGGGCGTAAAAATCAGGTCTCTTGTAAATGCTGATCAGCAGCCCGGTAATTATAAATATAATATTTCCACACGAAATAATAATTTGAATTCAGGAGTTTATTTTATTACCCTTACCATCGACGGCAGAAGCAATACAAAGCGAATAGTTGTAATAGAATAAAACAATGTTTAAATGATGCATTAATCTCAATCCAGAATTATGCTGGATAATTTTCAGATTAAAACATTTTCTAATTGACTTAGATTGAATAAAGCTAAAATAATATTTCTAACCTCAATTCTCCTAACGGGCATTTTTAATTCTTTTGCTCAAACTTATAATTTCCGCAATTTTACTATTGAAGACGGCTTAGCCCAATCCCAGGTATTATCGATGTGCCAGGATAAGAATGGAAACATTTGGTTTGGTACAAATACAGGCGGTGCCAGCAAATATGACGGAAATAAATTTACAACCTTCAATCAAAAAGACAGCTTAATAAATAACGTTGTATATTCTATAACCGAATTAAAAAACGGATCACTTCTTTTCGGAACGGCTGGAGGCTTAAGTATTTTGCATGGTAAAAACGTTATCAGTTATACTGTCAAAAATAGTTTAACAAATAATCGGGTATTTAAAACCATTCAGGATTATAATGGAACTGTTTGGATTGGTACTGAAAAAGGCATCTGTCAATTATCCGGCAGTAAAATTATCCCGTTTACCGAAGATACTCTTCTTAATAAAGCTGATGTATTTACTATGTATGCTGATAAAGCAAACAATATTTGGTTTGGAACAATGTCGTACGGGCTTATAAAATATAATCTCAGTTCAAAAAAGTTTAATTATTTTAATAAAACTGATGGGCTGCAAAGTAACTTCATTTGGACAATTAATGAAGACAGCAAAGGCCTCATCTATATTGGAACTAACCCGGGAACAAATATAATTACATCAAATGGAAATATTTCAAAGGTAAATATCGAAGGAGCAGAAAATAATAACTTCAGAAATATTATTGCTGACAGTGAAAATAATTTGTGGTTTGCAACACCTAAAGGCGTTTATAGATATGACCATCATACCTATAAATTTTTTAACGAAAAAAATGGGTTGGCCGGCAATAGCATTTACTGTGAATTAGAGGATAGAGAAGGAAACATTTGGTTTGGAATACATGGATCCGGAGTATCAAAATTTTCCGGCGAAGCTTTTATATCTTATAGTACAAAAGACAGTTTACCTGGGGATAATATCAATTCAATCTTTCAGGATTCTAAAAAAAATATTTGGTTAGGGGTTAAAGGATTTGGTGTCTGTAAAATAAAAAACGCTAAAGTAACGAATTACAAATTGCATGAAAAAAATTCAAATCTTTTAGTTGACATACAAGCCATCTCCGAGGACAATAAGGGCAATATATACTTTGGAGACTTTTTCAAAGGATTGGGCATTTTTAATGGCAAATCATTCCAATACTTGGATAATGCAGCTGGATTGCCAAGTAATCATATTAATGCCATCGCCAAAGATCATGATGGTATTATGTGGATTGGAACAGAAAATGGTTTATGCTTTTTAAAGGACAGCAAAATTGAAGTGATTGAAGCATTGAAAAAATCAAAAACAGCAGAGGATGGAGTTCCGATCCGTTTCATTTTTGAAGATAAAAGTCACAGCCTCTGGCTGGCAACTCAAGACGGTGTTATAAAATATAATCGTGAAACCAGTGTGAAGTACAATAAGGCCAATGGTTTTACAGATAAGCGGGTTTTCTCAATTGCTCAGGACGCAAAGGGCAATATTTGGCTTGGTACTGATGAAGGAATTTTTCGTTACAATTTCACTAAGTTTAAAAAAATTGATGAAAATAATGGACTGTCTGCAAACAATATTTATTTTATTGAGTTTGATAATGCAGATAATTTATGGGCTGCTACTACGAAAGGGCTTGATAGAATTAATGTTTCAGTTTACAACGAAACAGGCAAAATTGAAATCAGGCATTTTGATAAAGATGATGGAGTAACAGGCATGGAATATAATAGAAATGCAAAATGTAAAGACAATGATGGGAATTTATGGTTGGGTACAATTAAAGGAGTGACCGTTTACAATCCGCATTTTGCTAAAGTTAACCGTGAAGAAGCATTGACACACATAACTGGAATACGGTTATTTTTCCAGAATGCAGAAAAGGAGCTAAGCGGATATTCAAACGGCTTTGACAGCATATCAAACCTTCCGGTAAATTTAGTTTTACCTTACAATAAAAATCACATCACATTTGATTTTATAAGCGTATGTCTTACAGACCCCAGCAAAGTAAAATATCAATTTAAACTCGACGGTTTTGATAGCGATTGGTTTCCGCCTACTTCAAAAACAGAAGCAACTTATTCTTTCTTACCTGAAGGTGAATATACTTTTCACTTAAAAGCAATGAACAATGATGGTTTGTGGAATAAGAAAGATGTTACATATACATTCAGCATTCTTCCGCCATGGTATAAAACATGGTGGTTCCGCAGTTTTGCAGGTATGTTAATTATAGGTTCTGTTATCGGTTTTTCAAATTATAGAACTATCTCCTTGCGCCGTCAGCAAAAAAAATTAGAGCAGACTGTTGTTGAGAGAACCTCGGAGGTTGTGCTGCAAAAGGATGAAGCTGAAAAACAAAAAGACATCGCCGATAGCCAGCGCATTATTGCAGTCGGACTGCGGGAGGCTGCCGAAAAACAAAAGCTTATTGTTGAAAAAAAACAGAAAGAAATTTTAGATTCCATTACTTACGCAAAACGAATACAAACTGCTCTGCTTACCAGCAATGAGTATATTAAAAAAAACCTCACTCCTGCGCTTACCTCATCTGATGGAGGAGCTTCTGATTATTTTATTTTGTTTAAACCGAAAGATATTGTAAGCGGAGATTTTTATTGGGCATATAGAAATGCTGATTCCGCTAGTGAGCAGGTTATGGAGAATTACACTATCCCTGCCAGGACAAATGAATTCGCACATTCTGCCGGCGCAACTCCCAATCCTAAGCTGTTTTACATCATCACTGCAGATTGCACCGGACATGGCGTTTCCGGTGCTTTTATGAGTATGTTAAACATTTCCTACCTTAACGAAAACATTATAGGCCGCGGCATAAATATGCCTCACGATATCCTCGGTGCACAGCGGACAGAGATCATAAAGGCTCTCAATCCATTAGGAAGTACTGAAGTCTGCATGGATGGGATGGATTGCACACTCTGCGTTTTTGATTTTGAAAATATGCAGCTTCACTTTGCTTCGGCAAATAATCCTTTATGGCTGCTGCGAAGAGGTGAATTGATAGAATACAAAGGTGATAAAATGCCCGTTGGCAAATACACGGAGGAGATGCGGCCCTTTACCCTTCAAACAATCGAACTTAAAAAAGATGATATTATTTATACATCTACGGACGGCTTTGCCGACCAGTTTGGTACTAAAGGTAAAAAACTGAAGAAGAAAAAATTTAAGGAAGAACTCATTAAAATTCATCAGCAGCCAATGAGCGGACAAAAAGAATATCTGAATCAATTTTTCGAAAACTGGAAAGGAAATTTAGAACAGGTGGACGATGTTTGTATTATCGGCATCCGCATTTAGCATATTCGGATGGCTTTTTAATAAAGCCGGATAGGCAGAAAGATTAACAACTCATCAATTAATAATTTCCTTATTTTTTTGCAAAGAAATTGATTTCAAAATTTTATCTGTCGCGCCAATACGTGATGAAACATAGCTTTTAGATATCTCTGATGTTTTTTTTAAAGCTGCTGGCGCCTTAAGAAAATTAAAAATATTTTTTAATTCATCCCGAGAAGAAAAAGAAAACGCCCCGCCCGCTTGAATAAGCTCAATAGCTTCTGTAAACTTATTATAATTAGGACCGAATATTACAGGAAGGCCGAAGGCAGCAGGTTCCAAAATATTATGTATCCCTTTACCGAACCCTCCGCCAACATACGCTATTGAGGCATATTGATAAATTGATGAAAGCATACCGATGTTATCAATAATTAAAACAGATGCGGTTGTAATATTCTTATCATCAGCCTGAGAATAACGCAGACAAGCTCGCCCAGCTCCTTCACCATCCTTTAATCCGTTTCTGAGAATGGGAATAAAAATCGATTCGATTAATTGTATATGGCTTTCATCAATCTCGTGAGGAACAATGATTAACTTGAAACCTGAAGCATGAAATTTTAAATCAGAAATTATTTTTTCATCTTCTTCCCAGGTGCTTCCTGCAACAAGCAGCTGTTTATCTTGTTTGAATTTCTCAATCAATGAAATAGATTTTACGTTTTCTGCAATTTCAAAAACCCTGTCAAAACGAGTGTCGCCGCTTACTGTGATATTTGTATAACCGATTGAGTTAAGCAGTTTTTTTGATTCTTCATCCTGTAAATAAAAATGAGTGAACCTATTTAGCTGCTCTCTAAACCAGCGGCTGTACCATTTAAAAAAATATTGGTCCTCTCTAAAAATACCGCTGATAAGGTAAACCGGGACCTTTTGGTTTTTTAATTCATTCAAATAATTGAACCAAAATTCATACTTCACAAAAAAAACAGCCTTAGGTTTTATCAGCTTAACAAATCGCTCTGCGTTATGGCGGGTACCAATTGGTAAATATAAAACGTAATCAGCTCCTTCGTAATTTTTCCGAATCTCATATCCGGAAGGAGAAAAAAACGTAAGAAGAATTTTAATTTCTGGATCTTGCTTTTTTAATTTTTCCATTACAGTCCTTCCTTGCTCAAACTCGCCTAACGATGCACAGTGGAACCAAATCAGCTGAGAGCCATTGGTTGATGGTTTTAATTCAGAAGCAATTTTTTGAAAAATATTTCTCCTGCCTTCAACCCACAGTTTTGCTTTTGGATTAAATAAAGAAGCCGTACGAATTGCTGCATGGTAAAGATGTATTGAGAAGGAATATAAAATTTTCATCAGTATTGCTGTCCTCTTTGTAATAGAATTTTTTTTTTGGTTTTTAATAATAATAAAAATCCTGAGGCGGTTTTTTATAGATAGGCAGGAGCCAGGCTATTCGGCAGCCATACAATAAATCTAATCGATAGATAGGAAAAAGTCCAGGCTTTGTCGGGTCGAGTTTCATCCCCTCCTCATAATCCCAGCTTCTGCGATTACGTGTAAACCCTTGCAGAAATTGAAAACCAAAATAAAAATTCGAATACCTGTTATTGCCTAAATATAAATACCCGAAATCTTCGCTCAGCAGCAATCCATTTGTTAAACGGTCGTATCCTTTTTTATATTCTGTTGAAAGCTGGGGTACTGCATTACCAATGGTTTCAATGCGTATTTTATGCTGTATAAAACCTAAACCAACATTAAACAAAATACCTGAATTAGGGTTCGGCTTTTTGAATGCAAATAATCTGCCCGCTGTAAGCGAAACAGTGAAGCCCCTTTCATATAACCTTATATCAGAAAACTCGCCGTTTTGGTCTATAATATTGCCCCCGGCAACTGTGATGCTGTCAAATAGACTTTCTTTAATTTTCGTTCCAAAAAAATAACTGCCGTTAATGCCGAGTATCCAGTTTTTTTTTGTTTTATAATCTGCATTCAGCTGTATCGAAGAGCTATTACCAAAACGTTTTACCATATCGCCTGCAGCAATCTGATAACCGTAAGATAGACCAAAAATTGGAGTGGAAATAGATGAATCCTTTACGCTTACCTGAGCAGATAAACTTAATAGTACACTAAAAATAAAAAAAGATGCTGCAAATATTTTTTTCATTCCATTAAAAATGGCTGCTAATATACGTTTTTATCATGAGTTCTATTTTTGAAATTCGGCTCAAAATTTCCATATTTTCGCTATATTCGCATTCTAAAAATAAAATTTCTAAATGGAGAAAATTGTAAAAAAAATTCAAATGGTTGACCTTAAAAGTCAATATGAAAAAATTAAAACTGAGGTTGACGCTGCTATTCAAAATGTATTAAATACTTCAGCGTTTATCAATGGTCCGGAGGTTAAAGCTTTTCAATCCGAGCTTGAACAATATCTTGGCGTAAAACATATCATCCCATGTGCCAATGGTACCGATGCTTTGCAGATTGCCATGATGGCTCTTGATCTTAAACCCGGAGACGAAGTAATCACTGCAGATTTCACGTATGTTGCAACAGCTGAAGTAATTGCTTTATTAGGCTTAAAACCAGTATTGGTTGATGTTATTCCAGATACTTTTGATATTGATGTTACTGCAATTGAAAAAGCAATAACACCTAAAACTAAAGCCATTGTACCTGTTCATTTATTCGGCCAGTGTGCAAATATGGAAGCAATAAATGCATTGGCAAAAAAACATAATTTATATGTTATTGAAGATACCGCTCAGGCTATCGGCGCCGATTATTTTTATAAAGACGGCACAAAGAAAAAAGCTGGAACAATAAGTACAATAGGCTGTACATCTTTTTTTCCTTCTAAAAATTTAGGCTGCTACGGCGACGGCGGTGCAATTTTTACTAATGATGATGCACTTGCCGCAAAAATCAGGATGATTGCAAACCACGGTCAGTCGGTGCAGTATGTGCATGATTCAATCGGTGTAAATTCCCGGCTTGACAGTATTCAGGCAGCAATCTTAAGAATTAAACTTCGCGATCTTGATAACTATGCAATTGCACGTAACAAAGCTGCGGCCTATTATGACAAGGCATTTGCAAATAATCCAAAACTTAAAACTCCTGCCCGTGCTTCATATTCTAGCCACGTATTTCACCAATATACACTGCAGTTAAACGGTGTTGACAGAAATGCACTTCGCGAATTTTTGGCAGCCAGAGAAATTCCGGCTATGATTTATTATCCTATTCCGTTGCACATGCAGAAAGCATACCTTGATCCTCGATACAAAGCAGGCGATTTTCCGGTTACTGAAAAGCTTTGCGCATCAGTTGTTTCACTGCCGATGCACACGGAGTTAGATGAAGAAACATTGAAATATATTACAGATTCTGTTTTGGAATTTGTAAATAAAAAAGGATAGACCTAAGATCTTATAATGTTAAGACAAAAAAATATTTTTTGTTTTAAATGTCAAATTTTCAAATCGACAAATTTTCAAATTAAACTATGAATATAGCAGTTGTTGGAACAGGATACGTAGGATTAGTAACAGGTACATGCCTTGCAGAAACCGGCAACCATGTTATCTGCGTTGATATTAATGCAGATAAAGTCCAGAAAATGAAAGACGGTATTGTTCCTATTTACGAACCCCATCTCGACTTATTATTTGAACGCAATATCAAACAGGGGCGCTTATTATTTACTACCAATCTTTCTGAAGCAATTGAAAAAGCGAAAATCATTTTCCTCGCATTGCCCACTCCTCCCGGCGAAGACGGCTCTGCCGATTTAAGTTACATACTCGGTGCCGCAGAGGATTTAGGAAAATTGATTAAAGAATATAAAGTTATTGTAGATAAAAGCACCGTACCTGTGGGCACTGCCGATAAAGTGCGGGAAGCAATTGCAAAACATGCTTCATGCGAATTTGATGTTGTTTCTAATCCTGAATTTTTGCGTGAAGGTTTTGCCGTTGACGACTTTTTAAAACCCGACAGAGTTGTTATCGGATCAAGTTCTGAAAAGGCCAGAAAAACAATGGAAGAGCTGTATAAACCTTATGTGAGGCAGGGAAATCCGATTATTTTTATGGATGAAAAATCAGCCGAACTTACTAAATATGCTGCCAATGCTTTTTTAGCTGCAAAGATTACTTTCATGAATGAAATAGCTAATTTATGCGAAAAGTTAGGAGCTGATGTAGATGCTGTCCGCATTGGTATAGGCTCAGACGAACGCATCGGCAAACGTTTTTTATTTCCGGGGATAGGTTACGGCGGCAGCTGCTTTCCGAAAGATGTGAAGGCGCTTGCGAAATCGGCAAGCGATGTAAGTTATGATTTTAAAATTCTGGAAGCCGTTATGGACATTAACGAAAAGCAGAAAACCGTTATTGTTCCGAAAATAAAAAACTATTTTAATAATAACTTAAAAGGAAAAAAAATTGCACTGTGGGGTTTGGCTTTTAAGCCTGACACTGATGATATCCGCGAAGCTCCTGCATTGTATATTATTGATGAGCTCTTGAAAGAAGGCGTTTCGATTTCCGCGTACGATCCGGAGGCAATGAATAATGTCCGTAATTTAATTGGTGATAAAATCACTTATGCACTGGATGAGTATGATGCTTTGCGCGACGCCGATATTTTATTAATTGCAACAGAATGGAGTTTATTCCGCACACCCGATTTCGAAAAAGTAAGCTCACTGTTGAAAAACAAAACAATATTCGACGGCCGTAATTTATACGGCATTGAACAAATGAGAGAGCTGGGATATTATTACTGCTCTATTGGCAGAGTAACGGTAATTAATAAATAAAATATTTCTTCAGTATAAAGGCTTCAGCAATGAGCCGATTTTAATTATCTGATTTAAAATAATTCAAAGTGGATAGAAAACGAATTTTAATTACAGGTGCCGCTGGTTTTTTAGGCTCCCATCTCTGCGACCGCTTTATCAAAGAAGGATATCATGTAATAGGCATGGATAACCTGATTACAGGCGATTTAAAAAACATTGAACATTTAATGAAATTAGAACATTTTGAATTCTATCATCATGATGTTTCTAAATTTGTTTTTGTTCCTGGTGACTTAGATTATATTCTGCATTTTGCTTCACCGGCATCCCCCATTGATTATTTAAAAATTCCGATACAGACATTAAAAGTGAGTTCTCTCGGAACACACAACCTGCTTGGGTTAGCGAGGGTAAAGAAGGCACGCATTTTAGTTGCATCAACTTCTGAAGTTTACGGCGACCCTGTGGTACATCCTCAGACTGAAGAATACTGGGGCAATGTAAATCCCGTTGGTCCGCGCGGTGTATATGATGAAGCAAAGCGCTTTATGGAAGCAATTACAATGGCCTACCATACTTATCACGGTTTAGAAACACGCATCATTCGTATTTTTAATACGTATGGGCCCCGCATGAGGCTGAATGACGGACGTGTGCTGCCGGCATTTATCGGGCAGGCGCTTCGCGGAGAAGATCTTACAATATTCGGGGACGGATCTCAGACGCGCTCATTCTGTTATGTGGATGATTTAGTAGAAGGCATTTACCGCTTGCTGTTGAGTGATTATGCACAGCCCGTTAATATCGGTAATCCGCAGGAAATTACAATTAAAGATTTTGCCGAAGAAATTATAAAATTGACTGGCACTTCTCAAAAAATAATTTCTAAACCATTACCGCAGGACGATCCAAAACAGCGAAAACCTGATATTACCAAAGCACAGCAAATTTTAGGATGGGAACCAAAAGTAAACCGTAAAGAGGGATTGAAAATAACTTACGATTATTTTAAAAATCTTTCGGAAGAAGAATTATACAAAACGGCACATCGCTTTGCTTAATGGTTATAGTGAGGTTCAAAAAAAACTGACTGTTTTATTTTTCCGATTGGTATAATTAATCTCAAAATTTTATTTGAGAAAATTAATTAATAATTGTCTAAAATTTGACATGAAGAATATTCATAGCTATTCCCGTACCTCCTGAAATTCCTGCTTATCTGGAACAGTTCAAAGAAGACAATCAACACATATCAGGAATAAAATGGATGAGACTTAACAATCTTCATTTGACCATTTATTTCATCGGCAATATTGAAGCTTCTGATTTTGATACAATTTTAAATACAATCCGCCCGGTTATTAATTCACATAAAAAAAGTGTTCTTGATTTTGATAAAATTTCTTTTGCTCCTTCGCAAAATCCCAAAATGATTTGGGCCAGATTTTACAAAAATGATTCTTTCACTCGTTTAGTATATTCACTCCATGAAGTTTTAAATGCAATTGTTCCGGAAGATAAATTTTATTATAAAGAACCTCTCCCGCATATAACGCTGGCAAGATTCCACCCAATAAAAGAATTCGAAAAAATAAATATAGGAAGACCTTTAAACATGCAGCAAATAGAGATCACAGCCTGTGAACTAATGGAATCAATTTCTTCTCCCGAAGGTGTAACTTACAAAAAAGCGGCTGCCAACTTTTATTTACTTCAATAAATCATTTGTTTCCTGCGCTATATTTCAAAGCCCCATTCTTCATCAAAATATTTGCCTGATGTAGAAGGTTTTCTTGGTATTTCCTTTTTATTTTTTGGCGGCTCAATTTTCTTTTCAGGTTTCTCTTCTGCTTTCGGCTCTGATTTTTCTTCCTGCCTTTTTCTTCCGGAGAACAAGTTTTGCTTAGCCGGGGGTGTACTTATATTTTTTTTTGTTTCGCTTATCTCCACCAAAGCAAAATCCAATTGTTTTTTTACAAGGTCTGCTCTTTTTACCTCAATTCTAACAGTATCTCCAAGTGTCAGCACTTTGCCGTTCTTACGGCCCCGGAGACAATAGTTATCTTCATCAAAATAATAATTATCATCGCGTAAGTCACGCAGACGAATCATCCCCTCACAGTGGTTTTCAATTATCTCAACAAAAATGCCCCACTCGGTAACACCGGAAATAACACCGTCAAATTCTTCACCTATCTTATCAGTTAAAAACTGCACCTGTTTATATTTGATAGAAGCGCGTTCAGCATCTGCTGCCAGTTTTTCCATATCAGAAGAATGTTTGCATTGCTCCTCTAACTTTTCAATGTCCGGACTTTTTCCTCCGTCAAGATAATGCTGCAGCAGCCGATGCACCATCACATCAGGATACCGGCGTATGGGCGAAGTAAAATGCGTATAATATTCGAAGCCCAAACCATAGTGTCCGATATTTTTAGTAGTATATACAGCCTTTGCCATTGTGCGGATAGCAAGCATTTCAATCATTCCTGATTCTTTTTTCTGATTAACTTCTTTCAATAAATTGTTCATTGAATCAGCAACGGCTTTTTCATTTTTGATATTCAGTTTATATCCAAACTTGCCTACAAACTCAGCAAAACTGGCTAGTTTATCAGGATTCGGTTTATCATGAATACGATAAACAAATGCCTTTTTACTGTCTTGACTTCCGCTCTTTGAATTCCGGTTTTCTTTCACTTTCCCAACAAATTCAGCCACTTTCCGATTCGCAAGCAGCATAAAATCTTCAATCAATTGATTAGAATCTTTAGCGGTTTTAAAATATACACCTGTTGGATTTCCAGCTTCATCCAAATGAAATTTCACTTCCATTTTTTCAAACGCAATGCTTCCTTTTTTGAAACGGTTGGCGCGCAGCATTTTTGCTAAACGATTAAGCGTTAAAATTTCTTCACAGAACTCTCCAGCTTCAGTTTCAATAATTTGCTGTGCATCTTCATAAGCAAAGCGTTTGTTCGAATTAATAATAGTTCTGCCAAACCATTCTTTTACAACTTCCGCCTCATCAGTGATTTCAAATACTGCTGAAAAGCACAGCTTCTCTTCGTTCGGACGAAGAGAGCATACATTGTTAGATAATACTTCGGGCAGCATAGGAACAACCCTGTCAACTAAATAAACAGAAGTTGCTCTTGCAGAAGCTTCCTGGTCAATCATTGAACCGGGTTTTATATAATGACTTACATCAGCAATGTGAACCCCTATTTCCCAATCTCCGTTTTGTAATTTTTGGATAGAAAGTGCATCGTCAAAATCTTTTGCATCCACAGGGTCAATGGTAAAGGTTGTAATATCACGGAAGTCGCGCCTTTTAGCGATTTCTTCTTTTGTAATTACTATCGGAATTAAGTCTGCTGCCCGTTCAACATCTTTTGGAAACTCATACGGCAGGCCGAACTCAGCAAGTATGGCGTGCATTTCCGTATTGTTTTCGCCGGTATTACCGAGCACTTCCACAATCTCGCCAATAGGATTTACGCCATTCTTGGGCCATTCAGTGATTTGGGCAATAGCTTTTTGTCCGTTTTCTGCACCCTTCAATTTGTCCAGAGGAATATAAATATCCACATGAATTTTATTATTGCTTGGCACCAAAAAAGCAAAGCGGGGTGATACTTGAATAACGCCTACAAATTTAGTTTTTGCACGTTCAATAACTTCAACAATTTCACCTTCCTGTTTATCTTTTAATTTTGGAAACAACTTCACTTTCACAATGTCGCCATGCATTGCATTAAGTGTTTTTCTGGGTGTAACCAAAATATCATTTTCTGTTTCCTCTGAAATAATGTATGCCGTTCCGGTGCTGGTCATGTCAACCCTGCCTGTAACAAATTGTTCTATTGATTTTATTTTAAATTTTCCCCGCTCCGGTTCTGATACAGTTCCCTTTGTTTTTAATTCGGATAAAATATCATTTATTAATAAACGCTGTGAATGATCAGTTACATTAAGAGCCGATGCAATTTGCTTATAGTTTAGAGCCTTTCCGGGTGATTTAGATATTACTTTTAAAATTTCTTCGAAAAAAAAACTTTTGTTCTTTCTCTCAGGATTATTCTTCTTTGAAGAATTTCTATTGAAGTTTTTTGCCATAGGTCAAATATACTGATTTAAAATAATTAAACAATTGTTACCGCTCAGCTGCACCAAATAAAACAGAAGGCTGGCTGCTCTCATTTTTTTATGATAAACACAGGTAAAATAAAAGCCGGATAAATCATAAATCTTTATATGTTTGCTGATGAAAATTATTTTTAATCAATGGCCGGGAACCAGTAATATAGGATGCATATTGCATTTCAAGAAATCGTTTAACGCTATCTCTGACATATTTGACTATTGATTGTTTAGAGCTAAAAAATTTTGTGTTAGAATTTATTTCAATAAACCGGGCAGGTAATTTATCAATACACCAGTAATAATTTTAAAAAATATTTAGTAATTTAATAACTGAAAAACTTTTCTTTTTCTTTGCGCAATTTTTTTTCGTTAAATAAAAAGAAAAATAATTTTAACTATGCAACCAAATAGTGCAACTTTGTATCTCAATGAAAGAAATCGAAAATGACTGATGAGCAAATAGTAAAAGGGTGCATCGAAAAAAATGCAGCAGCCCAGAAATTTTTATACGACAAATTTTCCCGGAAAATGATGGGCGTATGTCTGCGTTATTGCGATAGCAGAGAGGACGGCGAAGATGTGCTTCAAAATGGCTTTATTACCGTTTTCGAACATATAGGAACATTTAAAGCCATTGGATCTTTTGAAGGCTGGATCAGAAAAATAATGGTAAACACGGCACTTACTAATATAAGAAAAAATAAAAAATTTAAACAGGATATAAAGCTGGATAGTGTTGGATTTATGCTCACCTCATCAAGCCACATAACAGAAAATATTGCTGCAAATGACTTGTTGAAAATTATACAAACACTGCCTCCGGGGTTTAGAACAGTTTTTAATTTATACGCAATCGAAGGTTATTCGCACAAAGAAATAGGGGACTTGCTCCACATTTCAGAAGGGACATCTAAATCACAATATTCAAGAGCTAAAGCACATTTACAAAAAATTGTACCAAACAGATAAGGAGAGGGAACATGAAAAACGACGATTTAGAAGATTTATTCAAAAAATCTTTCGAGAACTACGAAGCAGAAGTTAGTCCAAGTGTTTGGAAAAACATTCAGGTTGCACTTAAATGGGGCGGTTTAGGCCTTTTACTTAAAACCGCGTTAAGTAAAATCGGCGTTAATACTTTAATTGCAGTTCTTTCTTCAATTGCAGCAATCATCAGCACAATAATGGTTATGAATTGGACAAACAAAACTGACAAACCCCTGTCACCCGCAGACAAGGCAGGCAGTCTGCCTATTTCAGCTCCAGCCAAAGCTGATGAACATCTTACTGCTTTGCCGGCGGGAGAAAATAAAACAGATAAAAACTCACAATTAAATAATGATATTTTGAAAGCTCCTGTTAACGGACAAAAGGACGATTTGACAAAAGTTAATAACGCTGCTGTTTCAAAAAATGACAATAAAAAAATTGAATCTGTAAATACATCTTCTTCTGAAGAGCCTGTCGCTGCTATTTCCGCAAGTCCGTCATCAGGAACAACTCCTTTGATTGTAAATCTTTTGAACAGCGGAACAGGCAAAGTAAACAAATGGACTTATAATGACGGCAAGGCTGCGGTTACCGGCTCAAACCCTGTTCATGTTTTTGAGACACCGGGAGTTTATACCATTACTCTTAATTCAAAAGATGCTGCCGGGAAAACTGCAATAGACAGTGTAAAAATTGAAGTAAAAAGCAACCCTTCTCTTTCTACAGCTCCTTTAGAATTTTCTCCAAATGGAGACGGCATGATGGATAAACTGGCTTTTGGCAATCCAAAAATTACGTTTGCGTATTTGAGTGTTAAAATTTTTGATAAAGAAGGAAAAGTTTTTTATAAATCAGACAGCATTAATGCCAAATGGGACGGTAAAGATCTACTGGGCAATAAAGCAAAAGAAGGAACTTATTTTTATAAATTAAATGCAGAAGGAGCAAATGGTAAGAAATTTGAACAAAAAGGTTCTATAAATTTAACTAGATAAAAAACGGACTGCCCTCGCTTCATTTTTTTGTCTCAGATGAATAAAGAGGCAAAGAAAAAAAAGAAAGTGATTGAACATTTTTTAAAAGGATTTTCCTCTGACATAGCATAGGGATTTCCTTTTTTTATTATAAAATTCACAAATAGCTGTATATTAGCGGCTCAAAAAAAACAGGATGAAAAGAAGAATACTTTTTGCTGCATTGACTTTTAGTCTGTTGATCTTTCAAAATGCAAAAGCATCCCACATTGCCGGCGGGGATATAAGTTATACCTGTTTAGGCGGCAATCAGTATCAAATTAATTTAAACTTATTTGTTGACTGCTTAGGTTTCGATCCTGGTGCCCAGCAGACTATTGATTTTACAAGTACCTGCGGCGGTACAGCCTCCATACAGGTTGATGTAACTAATCCCGGCGGTACTGAAATTTCACAGTTATGTCCCTCTCAAATTAATAATAGCACCTGCCATGGCGGGAATCTCCCGGGTATGTGGGTGTTTCATTTTACTGGTACTGTAACGCTTTCACCTGTCTGTGATACATGGACAATGAGCTGGACAACCTGCTGCAGAAACGCCGCAATTTTAAATCTTCAAAATGCCAGCTCTTCAGGAAGTTATATTCAGGCAACCTTAAACAGCGCCACATCAGCCTGTAACAACTCACCATCCTTTACTTCCCAGCCTATTCCCTACGTATGCGCAAACCAAGTTGTAAACTATAATTACGGAGTAGTTGAAATTGACGGCGATTCATTATATTACTCTTTAATTGGCGCCATGGATGCAGGAGCTGTCAACTTACCTTACAGCACAGGTTATTCTGCAGCAACTCCTATTCCAGGCATTACAATTAATCCATTAACTGGTCTGTTAACGTTTACACCTACAACATTAGGAAATTTTGTGGTGGTTATTTTGGTGCAGGAGTATGACCACCAAGGACATCTTATCGGTACTGTAATGCGGGATATCCAGTTTATTGTTCAAAGCTGTTCTAACAATGTGCCGAATCCTGCGCCGATTGCGGGAGGAATTACAGGACTTACCGGCACTGCGGTGCAGACAGGGCAGTATTCTTTGGAAATGTGTGAAGGTTCTACATTTACTTTTAATGCTACTTATACAGATGCCGATGCGGGTGATGTTTTATCACTCGTTTCTAACATAGCAACTGTACTTACCGGCTCTACTCTTACCACATCAGGCACTAACCCTTTGACTGCAACTATAAGCTGGACGGCCCCCGGAGGAAGTGCAAACACAAATACCTCATTCAGCGTTACCGTTAATGATGGTGCCTGTCCGGTAACGGGACAGCAGACATTTGTTTATGATATTAATGTGCAGCCGCGTACTCTTGCTGGGCCTGACCAAATAATCTGCGGTCCGCAGACAGCTGCACTGCACGCTACCGGCGGAAGTGTTTTTACATGGAATGTTATAAGCGGTCACCCAATGGTAGTGGGCGGTAATTTTTCCTGCAACCCATGTTCAAACCCTATTGCATCACCCGATTCAACAACAACCTACGAAGTTGTGAGCAATTTAAGCGGAACCTGCGTAAACAGGGACACAGTGACAATAACTATTGTTCCAGATTTTACTTTTATTACAACTCAGACTACTGACACTTTGTGTTTACAGCAATTGGTACAGCTGAATATTACCGGTACTCCTGCTGGTATATATACTTATTTATGGTCGCCGCCAGCGTATTTAAATTATGATACCGTGGCAAACCCCATTGCTAACGTTACCCTTGCAGGAACATATAGTTATTATGTGAATATTAAAAGCCCTTTCGGCTGTGTAAAAAGAGACACAGCAACTGTTACCATCCTGCCGGATATCCGCACCAGGGTTGGAGCTGATACAATATTGTGTCTTTCTCAAACAGCACCATTACATGCAACCGGCGGGAACGCTTTTTCCTGGAGCGTGCTGAGCGGCCCGGCAATTTCTGTAGGGAACAATTTTTCCTGCAATCCATGTGCAAATCCAATCGCATCACCAACTGCAACTACCCAATATTTAGTAACGAGCAATCTAAACGGTACCTGCATTAATAAAGATACTGTAACTGTTACGGTTGTTCCCAATTTTACTAACACAATTACACAGTCTGGAAGCGCCACTTGTTTAGCGCAGACACCCATACAATTGAATGTGAGCACTTCTCCGGCTGCTGTTTATTCATATTCATGGTCTCCCGTAACTTATTTAAATAATGCAGCAATATTTAATCCACTTGCCACTATTACCCTTCCTGGGATTTATCCCTATGTTGTAAGTGTTACCAGCCCCCTTGGCTGTATAAAAAATGATTCTGCCTTCATAACAATAATGCCTAACTATCCTCCTAATCCAAGCCCTCATGCAACGCCATCCAGTCTCTGCGTTGGCGATACTGTTCATCTGGGAGTAACCTTTGGCAGCGCAATTCCATCTTCCTGCGGAACAAATCCTGTAGGATGTACAACAGCATTAATTGCATCTATCGGCAATGGAACCGCTGCAAACACTAGTACAGGATACCCTGCGCCTTACGGCAATTGGTATACCTCAGCAAAACACCAATTTTTATTTAAAGCCGCCGAACTTATCGCAGCAGGTTTTACAGGCGGTAAAATAGACCAGTTAGATTTTAATGTGGCTGCACCAATTCCTGTCGGCGCAATAACTGCCTATCACCAATATACAATCAATATGGGCTGTACCAATGTCGCCTTTCTCGGCAATAGCTGGATATCCGGCTTATACAATGTATATACGCCAAAAACTTTTAATGTTGTAACTGGATGGAATACACATCATTTTGATAATGCATTTGAATGGGATGGAATTTCAAATGTTGTTGTTGAAATTTGTTTTAATGAAGGCCCTCCAAACCCTAATTACACGAGCAACTGTTCTTCTCCATATACAGTAACACCGTTTGTGTCATGTTCGTATGATGTGAGTGACAGCGACCCGATGTGTCCAAGTTTAACTCCAAGCCCTTTTTCTTTTCAGAACAGCAGCAACAGGCCGAATGTGAAATTTCACTATTGCGGCGGAGCACCGGATTCTACCAGATATACTTATAATTGGTACTCGCCGGCCACGGGTATTTTTCACCCTCATTGGCAAAACACAGGCGCTATAGTTTCAGGATCAGGCGCTGAGCAATATTACATAGTTGTTAAAGATACCGTGAGCGGATGTTTAGATACAACACATGTTAATATTATTGCAAACCAGCCGTCGGCACTGCATGTTAGTGCCGGCCCTGACACAACCATCTGCCCGGGAGTTTCAACAACACTTACTGCAACAGGAGCCGCACATTATGTATGGAGCCCTGCAACGGCTTTATCAAGCACGAATACTGCAAGTACAATCTCAACACCGGGTTCAACAATTACTTACAAAGTTACCGGCTCTGCTCTCTGCTCAACCGGCCCTTCGGTTGACAGTGTAAAAGTTACAGTTCTTACCGGTGCGCCATTAACAATTAATGCTGGTGAAGACCAGGAAGAGTGCGGGGGACTGCCTTTTTACCTGAATGCGGTAAGCACTGGCGGTTTTGGAAATCGCAGCTATGTTTGGACTATTGTCACAGGAACAACTGCAGATTCCATCCATAATCATAATTCATTAAATGCCTCGGTTATACCGACCTCACAAAATATAAATACCTATCAGGTAACAGTAACTGATATCTGCGGTAATACTACATCAGATATTGTAGTAGTAGATGTTCTGACCGATTGCAAGCTTATTATACCAAATGTATTTACTCCAAACGGAGATGGCAAAAATGATTATTTTACTGTAACAGGTGTCGGGATTAAAACTTACTCAGCAGTTATATATGACCGATGGGGGTTAAAAGCTTTCGAATCAAATGATATCAAACAAAGCTGGGATGGAAAAAATGTTGCTGACGGAACCTTTTATTATATAATAAAAGCCGAAACAATAAATGGAAAGCTGTTTGATGAAAAAGGCTTTTTAGAGCGAATTGCGAAGTAGGTTAAAGCAGCGTTAAATCTGAATCTTTTAAAATTGTACTTCAATCTATCGGGTACTTTCTTTTAACCTCTGTATTCTATCAAAATAATTAATCTCACTGCTGTCAGCTTCAAGCTGCGGCATCCTCAGGATGCAATGGCGATTGACCATTAACGCTGCCTGCTGGAAGCAAAGTTATCAATGCATCTATTCCAGGAGTAATAACACTGTCAACAGGAGCAAACAAAACAGATATTCTAACTTTTTATTTCGACGGGACAACCTGTTTTTGTAAAGTAGAATTAAATTACAATTAAAAACTTGTTTTCAATTTAGGGAGTGCTTCATTTCATGTGAAAGAACACATTCCCAGATAAACATTGAATTAACGCAGGAGCACCAACACGTTCCCATATAATTATTGCATTCACGCAGATGCGCCAACATGTTCCCATATAAATATTGCATTAACGCGGATGCGCCAATACGTTTCCGTATAATTATTCAATAAACGCAGGCTCGCCAAGATATTCCCACATAATTATTGCATCATTTCATGTGAAAGAATACAATTTAAAATCTGAATGACAGAAATGGATAAGCAATCTAATTCATTATAATTCTAACTCAAAACTTTCGGGTAATTAACTGTATAATGCAATCCCCTGCTTTCCTTGCGCTGCCGGGCATGTTTAATGATTATATAGGCAACATTTATTAAGTTGCGAAGCTCGCATAATTTGGGTGAAATGGTTGTTTTTAAATAAAGAGCTTCATTCTCTTTATAAAGAATTTCAAGCCTGTCGAATGCGCGCTGCAAACGTAAATCAGAACGGACAATACCAACATAATTTGTCATTATAGCCTGCACTTCGCGTAAACTCTGAATGAGCAGCACCATTTCCTCGGGATAGGCAGTCCCCTCTGCATTCCAGTCTGGGATACCTTCACAAAAGTTCAGTGTTTTTATTTTTTCGATACCGTCAAGTGCAGCAAAATGCGCATATACAACCGCCTCAAGCAATGAGTTAGAGGCCAGCCGGTTTGCACCATGGAGACCTGTTGAGGAACATTCACCGGCTGCATATAAACGGCCGATACTGCTTCTGCCTTTTTTATCCACTTTAATTCCTCCGCACATATAATGTGCTGCGGGTACTACGGGGATATAATCTTTCAGCATATCAATTCCAATACTTAAACATTTTTGATAAATGTTAGGGAAATGTTTTATCAATTCTTCTTTATTTAAATGACGGCAGTCTAAATAAACATAATCATCACCGCGGATTTTCATTTCGTTATCTATTGCACGGGCAACAATGTCGCGTGGAGCGAGTGATTTACGAGCATCGTACTTTTGCATAAACTCCTGCCCGTCAATTGTTTTTAAAATACCGCCAAAGCCGCGTACCGCCTCTGAAATCAAATAGGATGGGCTTTCTCCTGGATTATATAATGATGTTGGGTGAAATTGATAAAACTCCATTCCTTCAATTTTACCTTTTGCGCGGTAAACCATTGCTACTCCATCCCCTGTTGCAATAAAAGGGTTTGTAGTAGTAGCATATACATTTCCAGCACCGCCCGATGCCATCAGAATAATTTTGGCAAGAATTGTTTCAATTTTATTGGTACGCAGATTCAAAATGTAAGCACCGTAACATTCTATATCGGGCTTGCGGCTGTTTACTTCTATCCCAAGGTGATGCTGAGTTAAAATATCAATCGCAAAATAATGGTCAAGAATTTCTATGTTTGGGTGTTCATGGACCGCTGCCAGCAATGCCCGCTCAATTTCAAAACCGGTATTGTCTTTATGATGCAGGATACGGTGTTCTGAATGCCCTCCCTCTTTCGCTAAATCGTAATCGCCGTTTGCTGTTTTATCAAATTTCGCCCCTTGTTCAATCAGCTCGTTAATGCGTTGAGCGGACTCAGTAATTACCATTTTTACTACTTCTTCATCGCAAAGACCGTCGCCGGCAATCAAGGTATCTTCAATATGTTTTTGATACGAATCAGGGCTGTACATTACTGCTGCTATTCCGCCCTGCGCATATTTCGTATTGCTTTCATCTTCGTCAGCCTTGGTTATCATGCACACTTTCCCAAATGCTGCTGCTTTCAAAGCATAACTCAGTCCGGCAATTCCGGAACCGATGATTAAAAAATCTGTTTTCATGTTCATGAATAAATCAATTTGAAAAGGTGCTGGTTTGAAAAAAGTGCTAACAAATTGTCAATTTGTTAAAATATTAAATTGTTAGTGTATCTTCGCACCTCAAAATTAGAAACCTCAAAATTAGTAAAAGATGGACACAGCTGTAAAAAAAAACGTTGTTATATATGCCGAAAGCACACCTAATCCGGCTTCAATGAAATTTGTTGCCAATTGTTTATTAGTGGAGAATGGAGCAACGGCGCAGTATTTATCAAAAGCAGAAACAAAAGGTTCTCAGCTCGCTGCAAAACTTTTTGAATTCCCATTTGTGAAAGCTGTTTTTTTAGCCGGTAATTTTGTGACAGTCACAAAAAGCGATGCTGTGCTATGGGAAGATATTACACTTGAACTGCGTGATTTTATCCGCGTATATATCAATGAAGGAAAACCAATTGTTACTGAACTTCCAAAAACAGAAATGCCTGTTGATAATACTTTTGCAGCAAAAAAAGAAGTATTTACTGAACACCGAGCTCCTTCATCCGAAATAGAAGCAAAAATCATTGAGGTATTGGAACAGTATATTCGTCCTGCTGTTGAAAGCGATGGCGGAAGCATCACTTTCAAAAGTTTTGATTATGGACTTGTAACTGTTCAAATGCGGGGTGCATGCAGCGGGTGTCCTTCATCTGCTATAACTTTAAAAGCAGGGATTGAAGGACTTCTTAAACGTATGATTCCTGAAGTGATTGAAGTCATAGCTGAGGCTGTGTAATGGGTGAAGATTAAAAAAAACTGAACTTATCCGAAACGGCTTAACATGCTGTCCCTTTGATTAATCAGGGGCAGAAGAAGGTTGCTTTTTTTATGTGATTTACATTTTTTTTAATAAAAATTTGGATGTATTAAAATTTTACTACTTTTACGAATTAATTACAGAGAAAAACAAAATTCTGAATGAAGAATAAACTACTCCTGCTGCTTTATATTTTCACATTTTTCGGATCCTTTATTTCTTCTGCCCACAATTGCCCTGGGGATACAGCTGGTTTTACTTCCACGCCGGGCGCATGTAATGTTAAAACGATTTCTTTTTCAAATACTTCAATTGGCGCAACAACTTATTTTTGGGATTTCGGCGACGGAACCACTTTAGGTGACACGTCCCTGCTTCAAAATCCTCCTCCATATACCTATCCCATTTTGGGTACTTTTACCGCTACTTTAATTGTTGACAAAGGCACACCTTGTGCTGATACAATCAAACATCTTGTTAATATGTCTTTTGTGGTATCTCATTTTTCTCACGACGCACCTAAATGTATCAGCACTCCTGTAAATTTTGTTGATGCATCAACTATAGGTCCGGGAGCTGTAATGAGCTGGCTTTGGTCTTTTGACGATCCGGGGTCTGGCGTTAACAACACTTCCACTTTGCAAAACCCTTCTCACCTTTTCACTGTCGGCAATCAAACATTGAATGTTAAGCTGGTAACTTCTTCGTCATTGGGATGCAAAGATTCAATAACTATAGGTGCAGCCGTTCAAAACAGGGTTGTCACTAATGCTGGCCCCAATATTACAACCTGTAAAAATGATACAATTGTTAATTTGGTAGGCAGTATTTTAAACGCCGGAGGAGGATTTTGGACAGGCTCAGGGAGTTTTTCAAGTACAACTTCTTTAAGTCCTATTTATAGACCGACAGCAGCTTCAAAAGCCCACGGTTCTGATACTGTTTTATTAACTTCTTCCAGCAGTCCGTTTTGTCCAAATGTTACAGATACTCTTGTGATACTTTTTAACCCGGGACCAATAATCCATGCAGGCTCTGATCAAACTGTATGCAAGGATACTTCGGGTGTACCATTGCATGCTTCTGTTATCAGGGCAGCCGGCGGTATCTGGCATACGTTAGGAGGCGGTTCATTTGGCAATGCCAACGATACAATTACTATTTATCATCCTAGTTCTTCAGATACAGCTGCAGGTTCTGTTATTCTATATATAGAATCAACAGGAAATGGAATATGTATATCAGCCAGAGATTCGTTAAAAATAACTTTTACTCCCACACCAACTGTACTTATCAAAACAAATGACAGTGTATGTTCCGGGAGCCCGATTATTTTGACGGTTGCTGTTTCTACAGGATCCGGTTTTTGGAGTACAACAGGAACAGGAACTTTCATTCCAAGTGCAAATGCGCTCACCGGAACATATATACCAAGTGTGGCTGATAAACTCATTGGACACGTCAGCCTCAGGTTTACTTCAACAAATAATACTGGCTGTCATCCTGTAACCGATACTCTTAAAGTGTTTGTTAAACCGGCCCCTGTAGCAGCGTTTACAAGCACAACAGTTTGTAAAGGCGCTCCTACAGTATTTACTGACCACTCAACTCCTGCCGGAAGTATTACAAATTGGAATTGGATTTTTGAAACAACAGGTCTGCCAAGTATTCTGCAATCTCCATCACATGTATACTCTTCGTGCGGTTCGCATAATACTACGTTAATAGTGACTGGAAGCAATGGCTGTATTGATACTCAGATCCAGGCCGTTAATGTTTTCTGTCTCCCCGCTGCTTCATTTTTAGCGAATGGAAACTGTTTGAATACTGGGACAATATTTACCGATTCGTCAACTGTACCTGGTGCTTCAATAACGAATTGGAACTGGCGTTTTGGTGATAATTTAATCAGCGCTGTTCAAAATCCAACACATTACTATTTTGCCCCCAACGGAGCATACTCTGTTACTTTGGTTGTGAAGTCTTCTCAGGGCTGTATTGACAGCGTTACTCAGCCCCTAAATGTTCTTTCAGTACCTGTGGTTGCCTTCACAGCCAATGATGTTACGGCGGATATTGGACAAAATATTAATTTCACAAACCAATCCACTTCTGCTGTTGCCTGGCATTGGGACTTTGGAGATGCATCAGCAGATTCAAAATCAACTATTCAAAATCCATTACACACTTATACTACAGCTGGTGTTTATAATGTTTGCTTAATTGTTACTGATATAAATGGATGTGCTGACGGCAAATGCGAGCAGGAAACAGTTTCCACAACTCCTGCCGGTCCAAGCGGATTTACTCCCAATGGAGACGGGCAGAATGATATTTTTTATTTCTACGGCGGCCCGTATAAAACTGTTGAGTTTAAAATTTATAACGGATGGGGTGAACTGGTATTCGAATCCCATAACCAGTCAGACGGCTGGGATGGCAAGAGAAACGGTATTCCCCAGGCGATGGGCGTTTATGTTTACACTGTTATCGGTGTAACCGAGGATGACACAGAATATAGAATCTCCGGCGATGTAACTTTATTGAGATAGCATTGATCATTTCTCTCTGCTCTTAGAGTTGATGGCTGATTTTAAAAGATATAAAAAAGATAAATGGAAAAGAAAAAAGATAAAGTTAACAGCTGCCGTTTTCCTCTGCTAAAGAGGGGATTAAGGAGAGGTGTTTGGTTGTTTTTATTTTTACCCTCTCTTATTTTTGCCCAGGACTTTCATCTTTCGCAGTATGATGCAGCACCATTATTTTTGAACCCTTCAATGACTGGAATGTTTGACGGCAGTTACCGCGTGCATCTGCATTACCGCACACAATGGGCAGCAGTTGCAAGCAAGCCTTTAACAACAGCAGGTATTTCATTTGATATGCCGGTTAAAAAATTTGGTGTCGGACTGCAAATCATGAATTACAGGGCTGGCGCTGGATCATATAATGTTTCAAGCGCATTATTATCTATTGGTTATGATGTGGTTTTTGACAAAGCAAACAATCATCACTTAGCTTTAGGGATGCAGGGAGGTACGCAGCAAAACAGTTTTAATGCAAGTGCTCTTACTTTCGGAAATCAGTACGATATGGCAAATGGAGGCAGTCTTAATCCAAGTCTTCCAAGCGGCGAAACATTCAGCAATACTAGTTTTATGGTTCCTGATTTTAATGCCGGCTTTTTGTATTATTATGCGAAAGAAAATTCACGCTTCAACCCATTTATCGGCTTCTCAGCATTCCATTTATCAGAACCTAAAGAAACCTTTATGGGTGCTGATAACAAAATGCCAAGAAGGTACTATCTCCACGCCGGCACAAAAATAAACGTTAACGAAAAAATACAGTTCCTTCCTAAAATCATTTATATGAGTCAAATAAACGACCAAGGAGTTTCCGCTTCTCTTTTACTGCATTATTTTATGAAGGATGCTGATACTTATTTAATTTTCGGCCCTACCTATAGATATAATGACGCATCCATTATTGAGGCCGGTATTAAGAAAGGAAGCTATACTGCACGCGTCAGTTATGATATCAATACATCGCCTTTAAAAACAGCCTCTGCCTATCGCGGGGGATTTGAAATATCATTAACATATATTGCCCGTAAAAGCAAACCGAACCCTTTGGCCAATTGCCCAAGATTATAAATTTTCAAACTGTTAAATTGTTAAATTGTTTTGTATGAAACGTATTGTAACATTACTAGTTTTTTTTACATTTTCCATTACTGCTTTTGCTCAAACCAAAAGAGAATGGTTAGAGTATGGTGATGCTGCATTTAATACCGGGAATTATAATACCGCCGTTTCTTATTATTTAAAGATAATTGACAAAAACACTCCTGCGGATATTACACATCCTTATGAAACCAAACCTTACACTCCGCCGGTTAAAAAAAACGGTGCAGCCGGATTTAAGTTTCTTGGTTTGACAGTAGCTTATATTCCAAAAGAAACGAATACAAAAGACAGCACTCTTCCGGCAATTGCAGCCAATAAAGACTCTGCAAAAACTACAGGATTTTCGGGAACCGACGAGCAATACGCAGTTCATCAAATAGCTGAGAGCTACCGGTTGAACCGCGATTATAAAAATGCAGAAATCTGGTATCAGAAATCTGTCAAAATGAATGGAGCTTTATATCCTTTTGAAGGCTATTGGTATGGCGACGCATTGATGAAAAACAAAAAATACCCATCAGCTAATCTTCAATTTGATGCAATAGTGAGCGGAACAGATTTAAACAGTAAAAAATCTTCTGATTCAATTTTGGTTAAACTGGCAAAGCTTAAAATTGCTGGATGCTATTTAGCATTAGATGAAAGCAGCACCGTAAAAGGAGTAACAATAACTGAAGCCGATTCTGTATTTAATTCCGGAGCTTCCAGCTTTGCCGTAAATTATTACGGTGATGAAAACAGTTTAGAGTTTACTGCTGCCCGCGACGGAAATACCATTATCGACCCTAAAAAAGAAAAAGGAAGAAACTCCTGCGATATTTACACAGCTGCAAAAACTGACAAAGGCTGGGCCGATTTAAAAAAGGTGGACGGTCCTATTAATACTAATATGAATGAAGGAGCGGGCTTCTTGTCAAGGGATCGTCACAGCTTTTATTTTACAAGGTGGTCTGCTGCTGATAAAAATCAGTGTGCTATTTATTTTTCGAGATTCATGAATGAAAATTGGCTGATCCCGCAAAAAATGAATGATAAAGTAAATGCGGATGGATACAAAAGCACGGACCCTTCAGTAATTCCAGACGGCACTATTATTTATTTTTCCTCTAACCGCCCGGGAGGTTACGGCAAAATGGACATCTGGTATGAGTTTATTGATGAAGACGGCAGAACTTATGGAGAACCTGTTAATATGGGGCCGATAATCAACACTGCAGCAGATGAAGTAAGTCCGTTTTATCATCCGGCTACTGCAACATTGTACTTCAGTTCAGATGGGCATCCTGGATTTGGAGGACTCGATGTTTTTAAATCTTCTTATAACAGCAATGATTCAATATGGTCTGCGCCGAAGAATTTGGGACAGCCCATTAATTCTAACAACGACGACAGCTACTTTATTCTTAACCAAAACCAGCTTCAAGGTTTTGTTACATCTGATCGGAAAGACTGTAAGGACTGCAAAGGCGGAGGATCGTGCAACAAAATATACACTGTTGTTAAAGAACCTAACGTTTATGATATCCGAGGCACTGTTTACAGTTCAGAGGATAACCAGGTGCTCGCAAATGCAACTATAACTTTTAAAGATATCAGGGGAGAAAGGGAGCCATTTTTTCTCACTACTGATTCTAAAGGGACATATTTTTATAAGCTTGGCGATGGTATGGAGCTTTACATGAAAGCCCAGAAGAATAACTATTTTGGAGATGCCGGAACAGTTGTTACTTTAGGATTAACTGAATCCAAGCACTTTGAAAGAGACTTTTTTCTTGCACCGAGTTCTTCAACGGATGTAACTGCTTTCCCGAGTGTAGAATATGATTCTGAAATGGCAAATTTAAGTCCCGAGGCAAAAAAGGCGTTAGATAACCTAGCAGACTTTCTGAAATTAAATAATAACTTCAGTGTTGAAATTGATTCGTATGCTGATGCATCCGAACACGGCGTGGATAAAACTGTTATTCAGCTCTCTGAGGATCGCTCTAAGTCATGCGTTGATTATCTGTCATCTAAAGGAATTGCCCTTGAACGTATGATTGCTAAGGGATACGGAAGCACAAAACTTTTGATTGCTAAACCTCAGACCGATGCTGAGCGTCAAAAAAACAGAAGAACAACATTCAGTCCTGTTAAAGAGGGAAGTATAAAGCCTTTGAAGTAATCAGCTTTTCAATTTCGAAAGAGTAATTTAATCCACAAAAAATTTTAATTCCCTACTCCGCCTTCTTTTAAACGTTCAGCATTTTCGGCTAACTGAAGGCCGTCCAGCATTTCCTGAATATCCCCGCCCATAAATAAAGTCAAATTATATAGTGTTAGATTAATGCGGTGGTCGGTGATGCGGTTTTGAGAATAATTATATGTACGTATCTTTTCCGAGCGGTCGCCGGTGGAAACCATTGTTTTCCTTCTTTTAGAAACACTGTCTAAATGTTTCTGCAGTTCAATTTCATATAATTTAGCCCGCAGCATTTTCATTGCTATTTCACGGTTTCCCAGCTGAGAACGGTCTTGCTGACAAGTAATAACAATACCAGTAGGTTTATGCGTCAGCATTACTTTTGTTTCTACTTTATTTACATTTTGTCCGCCTGCTCCGCCTGAACGCGCAAATTGAATTTCTAAATCAGCTGGATTGATGACCACGTCCACCTCATCTGCTTCCGGCATTACCATCACAGTTGCAGCAGAAGTATGAACTCTTCCCTGCGTTTCGGTATTCGGTACACGCTGCACGCGGTGAACCCCCCCTTCAAACTTTAATATTCCATAGGCATTTTCACCGGTTACATTAAAAATAATTTCTTTGTAACCGCCCATTGTGCCTTCATTAAAATCAACTACATCAAGCTTTAAACCTTTGTTCTCGCAGTATCGCGTGTACATGCGGTATAAATCCCCTGCAAAAATACTTGCCTCATCTCCGCCGGTGCCTGCCCGGATTTCCATCACAACATTTTTGGCATCCTCGGGGTCTTTAGGCACAAGCATCTGTCGGATTTCATCTTCAATCTGTTCTTTCTTTGGAAGCAGCTCCTCCAAATCCAATTTAGCCATCTCCCGCATTTCATCGTCCTTTTCATTCGATAAAATGTTTTTATTAAAGTCTATATTTTCAACTACGTTTTTATATTTATGGTAAGCCTCCACAACGCCTGTTAAGTCCTTATATTCCTTGTTGAATTTTTTGAATTCCTGCATATTGGAAATTACCTTGGGATCAGATAATTTCTGTTCAACTTCTTCCCAGCGTCTTTTTATTGCTGCTAATTTTTCTAACACGTCTTTTTAGATTATTAATTTTGAATACCAATTTATTATTGTAAAGTCTCTTTAAGCATAGCGGACAAGCAAAAACTTTTGATTATTCTATAATTAAATGTTTGTACTTATTATTCAAAAATTTGAAAATGTATCAATCAAATCACCTGGTATTCATAAGTGTTTAATTTATTTATTCCTTGGTCTGCCTGCATTATTTCGTTTGCGAAGGTATAAAAAAAGCGGGCATCTTTACATTAGAATATCAACGCAGGTCAAAAAAAAAGCCCAATGAAGGGCTTTTTTTTAATGAAATAATATTATTAAATATTATTTTTTCTCGTCAGCTTTTTTTGCTTCTTTTTTTGCACCTTTTTTAGCAGGAGCTTCTTTTTTAGCACCGTCTTTTTTAGCTGGTACAGCTTCTGGAGTTGCTGCTACGCTTTCTTTTTTAGCTTCTTCTTTTTTTGCTGGAGCTTTTTTGTCTGTTTGAGCAGTACCTAATACTGTGCTCATTGCAAATAATGCGCATGCTACAACTGTAATTGTTTTTTTCATTGTAAATAAGTTTAAAAAGTTAGAGATTAAATTCGCTGTAAATGTAAGCGAATTTCATGCCGCTTTAACTTTTTTGTGATTTTTTTTTATTAGTATTTAAAAAGACCGTTTTCGGATTTTATTGTTAATTGTTTTGTTGCTCCTGACTCAACCCTCCCGATAATTTGCGCATCAATATTAAATGATTTTGAAACAGCAATAATTTCTCCGGCAATTGATTCAGGAACATAGAGCTCCATTCTATGTCCCATATTAAAAACTGAATACATTTCTTTCCAATCTGTCTGGCTTTCCGACTGGATTAATTTAAATAAAGGCGGCACTGGAAATAAATTATCTTTTATCACATGCAGATTATCAATAAAATGAAGCACTTTGGTCTGTCCGCCTCCGCTGCAATGCACCATCCCGTGAATCTGAGAACGATGCTGATCTATTATTTTTTTTATTACTGGAGCATAAGAGCGTGTCGGCGACAAAACAAGTTTCCCGGCATCAATTGAAATTTGCAATACAGGATTTGTGATTTCTGATTTAAGTTCAATATTTATTTTATCGGTCAAGCCTGTATTCCCGCTATAGATCAATGATTCAGGAACAGCTGGGTCAAAACTTTCCGGATATTTAGAAGCCAATGATTTTTTAAAGACATCATGACGGGCTGATGTCAAACCATTACTCCCCATTCCGCTGTTGTATTCTGTTTCATACGAAGCCTGTCCGGTTGATGCCAGGCCGACAATAACATCACCTGCCTGTATATTTGAATTATCAATAATATCGCTGCGTTTCATCCGGCATACAACTGTTGAGTCAACAATAATTGTTCTTACAATATCCCCCACATCAGCCGTTTCGCCCCCGGTTGAATATATGCCTATGCCATAACTCCTCATTTGTTCTAATGTTTCTTCAGTGCCATTAATAATGGCAGAAATAACTTCAGCAGAAATAAGGTTTTTATTCCTGCCGATTGTTGATGAGAGTAAAATATTATCAATTGCTCCCACGCAGAGTAAATCATCAGTATTCATTACAATTGCATCCTGGGCGATGTTTTTCCATACCGACACATCACCAGTTTCTTTCCAATACATATAAGCTAAAGAAGATTTAGTTCCCGCACCGTCAGCATGCATTACAATGCAATAATTTTCATCTCCGGTTAAATAATCAGGAACTACTTTACAAAACGCTTTAGGAAATAAGCCTTTGTCAATTTTTGAAATCGCATTATGCACATCTTCTTTTGAGGCGGATACACCTCGTAAATTATACCTGTTTTCGGAACTCATATTTTTAAAATTAAAACATCCCGAAACCGATTACTATCGGGCGGGATGTTTTTATTAAAATCATTTTCATTTATATTTTTATTCAGTCGAATCTTCCTCGTCCTCACCAGTTTTAGGTTTGGTTTTTTGTCCTTTATTAGGGTCTTCTTTTGGAGCATTAGGATTCACGTAGTCCTTGCGTAAAACGCTGAACACAGTCCGCCTGTTTTTCTGCATTAAAGCTTCGTACTCTTCTTTTGACTGGCCTTTTGTAGCCTTATCTATATATGCCTGAGTTAATGTATATAAAACAGCTCCTGAAGCATCTTTTACTTCTAAAGGAACCTTTTTACCATAGCCTTTCGGAATCATACGTTCAGCAGGAATCCCTTTTGATACAAGGTAATCAACACAGGATTTTGCACGGTCTTCAGAAAGTTTTTGGTTATCTGCATCACCGCCCCTGTAATCGGTATGTGAACTTAACTCAATTACGAATGTCGGGTTATCAAGCAAAGTATTGTATAAAAAATCTAATGAATCTTTTGATTCAGGACGAAGTGTTGACTGCCCTAAATCGTACAACACATCCGGGAACCGGATGAATTTTTCGATGGGGATCAAACAAAAATTAATTCCTTTGAATGTTTTGGCATCTTCAACACCCACTGTGGTTACTTTCGCTTTTCCTGAACTGTTTACAAATCCATTTGGTGCTTTTTTGGTAACAATCTCTTTAGCAACTGAAGTAGTAAGCTGATAAGAAGTGTTCGGGTTAACAAAGCGGGCTGCGCCGTTTTCAGCAAATTTGAAATTACCTTCAGCATCTGTTTTAGTTTCTACTGAAGATCCATCAGATCCAAGTAATTTAACAGTTACGCCTTCAATGGTTTCTTTAAATTTACAGTCGGTTACAGTTCCTGAAATTGCAAACAACAATGGCGGCAGCACAAACGACCAAATATCATCTGCTCCTTTAGTCCCTTCACGATTGGATGACAAATAGCCTCTTTCTTTACTTCCTTCGAAAATAATTCCGAAATCATCACCGGCAGAATTTATTGGATATTTTAAGTTAGTTACATTACCCCATTCGCCTTTGCCTTTTTTCTCAGCTCTGAAAATATCCAGACCGCCCATTCCTAAATGTCCGTTTGAAGAAAAATACAAGGTTCCGTCATCATGAATAAAAGGAAAAACATCCTCACCCGGTGTATTGATGCTTGGTCCTAGGTTTACGGGAGGGCCCCACTTTTTTTCTTTTTTGTTATAGCTCGACATCCAAATATCATTGCCGCCTTGTCCTCCGGGCATATCAGAAGAAAAGAACAAAGTCATTCCTCCTGAAGAAATTGAGGGAGATGCAAATTTATTGGTATCGTTACAGAAGGGAAGTTTTTCGGGCTCTCCCCAAGCATTTCCCTTTTTAGTAGATACCCACAATTGGTTTAGTGAATTTTTATTTTTTTCTGCAAGACAACGGGTAAAAAAAAGCATATCGCCCTTTTTAGTTACTGAAGGTAGACCTTCATTATCTCCAGTATTTACTGGAGGTTGCAAAGGAGTGGCTGTACTCCATCTTCCATTTTTATCCATCACGGTTTCAAAAATATCGCTGTAAAATTCACCGAGTGTTCCGTCGAAAGCACCGCCTGTAACTCCGGGGCGCATAGATGTAAAATACAGCCTATTGTATTTTTTGTCGGCATAACATGGGGCAAAATCGGGGTCTTTAGTATTTATTAATGTCATGTTTTCTACTTTATACCGGGTGGGATTATCTTTCCATTTTGTAGCTAATTCACATGATTTAATTCCATCTTCACCCCTTGGATCAGATGGAGCTTCTGTTTGATAATTAGTATATTCTATTAAAGCTTCATTGTATTTTTCCTGCGCTTTTTTTGCATCCGCTAAATATAATTTTGCTTTAGGATCAGTGTAGTTCGCCTTAATCGCTTTAAGGTACCAAGCTTCGGCCTGCTTGCTGTCTCCTGTCAATCTGTAGCACTCTGCAATTGTAAAAATGATTGTTGCTTTGTCTTCTCTTTTCTTGGCTTTTGTGTAAGCCTTTTTATAGAGCTCAATCGCATTGAAATACTGTTTATTTGCAAATGCAAAATCAGCATCAGTAGAAAAATTTTTCTGGGCTGAAACATTCGTTGAAAACAGAAGTGTTACAGCAAATGCAATAGTTACTTTTGAAATTATATTCATATCAGTTTTTATGTTTATCTAATTTAAGGGTGCTAAAATAAATAAATAATTGAAACAAAAAAAATAATTTTTCGGCCATTAAAGCTGAAACAATCCTTAAAAACGAAAACTCCGAGCCAAACAAATAGTCCGGCTGGAGTTTGCGCATTGGGAAATGGTTTTGCTTCAGAGATGAACTAAGGTTTTACAAGACTTATTTTGTGAATAGTAATTCTCTGTATTTTGGTAATGGCCAGCTTTCGTCATCAATAAGTAATTCAAGCTTATCTACATGATACCTAATTACATCGAAATAACATTTTACTTTTTCGCAGTAATCAACAGCCTGCTTTTTGACATCAGTAATTGCATTCGCCTTTTTACGGCCTTCTGTCATTTCATCTACTTTAGTTTTTATGGTATTGATATGTTCTGAAATTTCCGAAATCATTCCCAGCTGTATCTGACCTGCTTTTTTAAAATCCGAAGCACCCATTATTTCCTTTAAGCCTTTTACATTTTCAATTAAGGAACTTTGGTATTTAATAGCTGTAGGGATGATCTGACTCATTGCTAAATCAGCAATTACCCGGGATTCTATCTGAATTTTTTTTGTGTACGTTTCCAAATAAATATCATAACGCGCATGCTGCTCTCGTTCAGATAAAATATTGTGGCGTTCGAACAGGTTCATTGTTTGTTTTGAAATAAATGCGGCTAATGCAAGCGGTGTAGTTTTGATATTGGAAAGTCCGCGTTTGGCAGCTTCTTTTACCCATTCTTCACCATATCCATTTCCCTCAAAACGAATTTTTTTTGAAGCAACTATATATTTCCGTAAGATTTGAAAAATGGCTTCATCCTTATCTACATTTTCTGAAATTAATGCATCTACATCTTTTTTAAATTGAATCAACTGATCTGCTACAATTGCATTCAATACTATCATCGGGCCGGCACAGTTTGCTGATGAACCAACTGCACGGAACTCAAATTTATTGCCTGTAAAGGCGAATGGCGATGTTCTGTTTCTATCCGTATTATCTAATAAAATATCGGGAATTTTTCCGATGCCTAATTTTAATGCAGTTTTTTCATCAGGACTCATTTTGCCTGATTTCACTTTAGTTTCGAGCTCATCCAATACACTTGAAAGCTGTGTTCCTAGAAAAACCGACATAATAGCCGGAGGAGCCTCGTTAGCTCCTAAGCGGTGATCGTTATTTGCAGAGGCGATGGAAGCACGGAGCAGATCAGCATTATCATGAACAGCTTTTACTGTATTTATAAAAAAGGTTAAAAACTGCAAATTGGTTTTTGGTGTTTTACCTGGGCTTAATAAATTTTTACCGGTATTAGTGCTCATGCTCCAGTTGTTGTGTTTACCGCTTCCGTTAACGCTGGCAAAAGGCTTTTCGTGGAATAAAACACAGAAATTATGACGCCTCGCAATTTTCTCCATCACATCCATTAAAAGCTGATTGTGATCTACAGCCAAATTACACTCTTCAAAAACCGGTGCGCATTCAAATTGATTAGGTGCTACTTCATTGTGACGTGTTTTGATTGGGATGCCCAATTTTAAAGATTCCATTTCAAAATCGCGCATAAAGGCAGTTGCACGTTCGGGGATGGATCCAAAATAATGATCTTCGAGCTGCTGCCCTTTTGCAGGAGAGTGTCCGAAAAGGGTGCGCCCGGTCATTGCTAGATCAGGACGTGAATTATATAAAGCCTCGTCAACTAAAAAATACTCCTGCTCCCAGCCTAATGTTACGTTAACTTTTGTTACATTTTTATCGAAGTACTGGCAGACATCAACGGCTGCTTTGTCAAGTATATTTAATGTTTTTAGCAAAGGAGTTTTAAAATCGAGTGCTTCGCCGGTATAAGAAACGAAAATTGTTGGAATACATAAAGTTTTGCCAATTACAAATGCGGGAGATGTTGGATCCCAAGCTGTATAGCCTCTTGCTTCAAATGTATTGCGGATACCTCCGTTTGGAAAACTGGAAGCATCAGATTCCTGCTGTACTAATTGACTGCCTCCAAAGCGCTCCACAGCACGGCCGCCTTCTGTCGGCTCAAAAAAGGCATCGTGCTTCTCAGCGGTTGTTCCTGTTAATGGCTGAAACCAATGGGTATAGTGGGTTGCACCTTTTGAACTTGCCCATGCTTTCATGGATGCGGCCACCTGGTCAGCCATTTTACGGTCTATTCTTGAACCATGTTCTATGGCAGACATAACACTATTAAAGGCTTCTTCAGAAAGATACTCACGCATGGCATCTATGCCGAATACATTTTCTCCAAAAAATTCTGACACTTTATTACTTGGCAGGGTAACGTTTACAGGGGTTCTTGAAAGAACCGTTTCTAATGCTTTAAATCTGTGAAAGGCCATTTTATATTTTTTTAAGTTCTGTTATTAATTTGTCCGACAAAAATATAAAATTTATGCATCCGAATAAAATTATTGCATTTTTTTATTAACACCCCCTAAAAATAATGGATACTTGTTATATAAACTAGTATTATTTAATACCACCCCCTGTTTTTTTAGTCATACCTTTTAAAATATAATATTCAGTGGCAGATTGTAGAATTTAAATTTCATTGTTTCAGTTCGTTAGTTGAAACTATGCACTTTCAGTGCAAGACTTTCAGTTTCTACAAATTTTTAAAGTTGTAATCACAAATGATATGTTCTCAAATACCAATTTTTTCAAGTGTTGCAGAAAGACTTTTAGTC
>CAINDA010000025.1 GCA_903847205.1 uncultured Bacteroidota bacterium | reverse complement strand
GCTAAATGGATTTTTATTTGGGCTATGTGAATATATACTAAGGTGGTACGTATATCAGTATGCCCCAGCAAACGCTGTATAGAATGCAAATCCACACCATCCTCCAGCAAATGAGTAGCAAAAGAATGGCGCAGCGTATGCATTGAAACAACTTTTTTTATTTCTGTTTTTTGCAGGGCAACTTTTATTGCATTTTGTATGCTTCGATCACCCATTGGCTTTCCGGGAGTTTCCCCTTCAAATACATAAACTTGAGAATGAACCGTTGCAATATAAAACGCAAATTTTGATGCTATCAATTTGGATAGTATAACATAGCGGTCTTTCTTTCCTTTGCCCTGCCGCACATGAATTTGTTTACGATCTAAATCTATATCAGCAATTTTTAAAAGCCGAACTTCATTCAGCCTTAATCCTGCACTATATGTTAATGCCAATAAAAAGCGATGTTTGAGTGTACGCGGTGCTTTAAATAAAGCTCTGCATTCTTCTTTGGACAAAATCACCGGCAATGTTTTTGCGAGTTTTATAACCGGCATTTTTAATGCTTGATCCTCTAATCCAAATAATCTAAACCAATAGCGAAGCCCATAAACCGTTTGTTTAAAATAACCGGCTGATTGTTTTTCATCCACATAAAGACGATACAAGTAGGAATTAATTTCATCCACACTTACAGAGTGGGGAACTCTGCCAAAGTGTAATGCTAAACTTGCTAAATTGCGACTGTAATTGGTGATTAAACTGCGACTATTTTGGTCGATGGTAACGCGTTCTGTAAATTTTATAAACGCTTCTTTAAAGCCAGGGACTTTGTCCTTGGCTTGTTCTACAAAGGTGTAGTACTCTTTTTTCTTGAAACTCATGGCTCAATTTTTTAATTGGTGAGTTTCTTAAACGAAAAAAGATATAGGTGTATTAGTTGGAGCTGCTCAAGTATTGCAGGCTACCGAAGGTTTAGTTCAACATGCCGATAGGCGAAACTAGTTTCGCCTATCGATCAAAAAAGCCGATTATTCGCAGCTTGGTTTCGCCTATTTCTGCATTAGTGGTAATTCCCTTCTGATTTATATATCTAAAAAAAATTGTATTAATATTTTGAGGATAGTCTTTCAAAATTTTGGGAGGTATTTAATTTGGTAATTTTTTCATGCAAAAAAATAAAAAGGATTCCACTTTTATGCAATAAAAATCAAACGTACAACAAATTAAATTTAAAACATATTGATTACTTATAAAATATTCAATTTATCTAAAGGACTTTTTATCTGATCAAAACCCTTGGTAGTAATGTGTGTGTATATCTCTGTTGTTTTACTGCTTTCGTGGCCTAATAAATTTTGTATGTAACGTAAATCAGTTCCGTTTTCAAGCAGGTGTGTTGCAAAGCTATGGCGCAGTGTATGAACGCCCACTTTCTTTTTAATGCCGGCTTTTAATGCTGAGTCCTGCATAATTAATTGAATGCTTCTTGAAGAATATATGGCACCGGCGCTTCCTTCAAAAAGCCACTGCTGGGGTTTGTGCTCTTTAAAATATTCGCGCAGCACATCCAATAATTTAATTGAGAGTAAAGTATATCGGTCTTTTTTTCCTTTGGCCTGCTCAATCCGTATCTGCATCCGTTTCGAATCAATATCTTTTATTTTCACATTTACAATTTCACTTAAACGCAGTCCGGCCGAATAAGCCAGCATTAAAATTGCTTTGTGTTTTATGTTTTCGGTAACCCTTAATAAATCGGCAACTTCCTGTTCGCTTAAAACAGCAGGCAGTTTTTTTTCTGTTCGCGGTCTGTCAACCAAATATACTTTGCGCTGGCCGCCCAATACACGCTCATAATAAAATTTAATGGCATTAATAGCCTGGTTTTGGTAAGATACTGATACTTTGCGTTCAACAACTAAATATCTCATAAAGGCTGTTATCATTGATTCATCAATCTTGTCGATATCAAACTTGTGATAAAAATTAACAAACTCTTCAAACATTCCTTTATAGCTCGACAGCGTTCTGTCGCTGTATCTTAATTCTTTTAATTTTAAAATATAACTCTCAGGGCAGGGCCGGTAATTAGGTATATCATAAAAAGTAATCCTCGGTTTTTTTGTTTTGTCAATTTGTTCTTCTTCATAAATCACTTTCATTTTTTCATGAAGTGCAGCAGCTTTTATTTCATCTAAAAATTTTTCAGCAAAAGGTACGCTCCACCATTTGTTATTGGCATTCCAAACGGCATAAGGAATATTTTTAACTGCCTTGATGACTTCTTTATTAAGGCCGAAAATTAATTTTAACCGGCCCTGATTTGTTTTAATTATCAGTAAATCGTTTCGGCCGATTTTCCGTTCAGTGCCAGCTCCGGTGTTCGTTTCCAGCTCTTCATGAATTATTAATTCTCTAATCCTGTCTTTAAAATAAGATTTAAGCAGTTCTAAATTTTTATCATAATTGGGTACTATCCAGCAAAACTGCTTGGCATCCCATCTGCTGTATCGCATCGAAAGAATAAACCGGGTGTCTAAGTCATTCTTGGGCAGTTTAACAGCAATCCGCCTTCCGAAAACCATGATGGAAACACCTGTTGTTTTTTGATATGTTTTGCCGGGCACCGGCGCTAAAGCCTCCGCAGGCACAGGAGTATTTGCAGCTTCGTCACTTTTAATGCTGGTAACTTTCTGCGGATATTCTATTTCAGGAAATAAACTTTTTAATAATTCAAATGCCGGCTTGGTATATGGGATATGCCATGCACGATGGGTTTTGCTCCATTTATAATCCGGTATTTGTTTTAGTTTAGATGCAATATCATTATTATAAGGAAAATCAATTTTAATCCTTTTTTCATCTTTGTGAATTAATAAACTTGCTTTCATGATTTGTTGAGTTGCGTATATCGTCCGAAATTACCAATAAAACGCAGCAAAAATAAAAAAAGCTGCGTTTATTGTTCATTAGGCTCGGTTACCGCAGCTGCACCCTGAGTTTTAAAATTGAAAAAGCATCCTTTTACATAAGCACCAGGAGTTTTCGCGCAAGCAAAAATGTTTCATACTCCCCTAAATTCTGGATTTACGCCCCCATTTGTTTTTTTACATGCGTAAAACCAATTCTTCAGCGCGTAAATTCTGGTTTACAGCCCCCGTGGATTAGTTTACAGCCCTGCAAATTGAATCGCGGGGGCGTAAAATCAATTTTTACGCCCCGTCATGATATTTTACGCATGTAAAACCAATTCTTCAGCCCGTAAATTCTACTTTACAGCCCCCGTGGATTATTTTACAACTCTGCAAATGGCTTCACGGGGGCATAAAATCAATTTTTACGCCCCGTGATGGTATTTTACGCGCGTAAAACCAATTCTTCAGCGCGTAAATTTTACTTTACAGCCACTGTGGATTAGGTTACAGCCCTGCAAACGGCTTCACGGGGGCATAAAATCTGTTTTTACGCCCCGTGATGGTGTTTTGCGCGCTTAAAACTAATTCTTCAGCGTGTAAATTCTACTTTACAGCCCCCGTTGACAAGTATTCCGTCCGTAAAACCTCTTCCTCCTTCAGTAAAATGCCTTCGTGCTTAAGCAAATGATCTTTTTCGGTTTAAATTAATTCTCCAAGGGGGGGGTTACAAGTGGAAACGGTATGTAAAATATAATTTCACCTACGTTTTATCCGAACTCGGGTCAGAAAAATGCAGCCGCCAGCACTGCAGGTTATTCCCTGAGTATGTGAAAAGTATTTTAACTTTCCTTTCGCTAAAGTTTCCTTTAGTAATTTATGATAAGCGAAGCAGAATCACGCAGCAAGGCGATGTGAAAAGTATTTTAACCTTCCCTTCGCAGCAGGTTCTTTATAAATTTATGATTAGCAAAGCTGAAGCATACAGCATGGGGATGTAAAAAGCATTTTTAGCAGGCAGCACAAAATTTATTACAGCCTGAAAAGTATTTTAATATGCCCGCAGGCAAGTTTTCGATTCCGTTCGAATTGCTATCTGCGATGCTTTTTATATTACCCGTGCATGAAAAGTATTTTCAAACGAAAAATTATTTCCGTCCCTCACATTCCGGTATGCGCACGGGGTGTTTGTTTCGAAAAAGCCCATTGTCAGTCTGTTTCCGCTTACGCCGGAAGAATTAATCAGTCCCCATGATTATAGTATTTGGTATAATAAATGATAATTGCATTTGTTAATGAACGTTAATTTTTTTACTGAAAATGTATTTTGGCATTGCTCATGATATACGGCTGATATACAAATTAACCCTAACAATAAAAAAGCATGAAATAATATTACTTCAATAACATAAACATAAATGCAAGCGCTGTAAATTGGAATCCATACGGGCAATTGTATTAAAATAAGGAGGTAATAACATGCACATTCAAAAATTAATTACAGATAAACGCCGGGGTTAATAACAGGGCCTATATCAATACTTATCTGTACAAATCGGTTTCGATAAAAAACCATCACCGTATAAAGCCTGTTTATAATAATTAAATCTTTCCCGAAAATTTTTACTGCATACAATTTCAGGCACAGTCCTGGAAGCAGTTTAAAACAAGGAAAACAAAATCTAAAAAAATGTCAGCAAATAATGGTTATATGCCCAGTACCGACACTCTAAGAGCAAGCTGGATGAGTAATTTCGAATTAAAAATAGGAGGCTATAAAAGCGCGTTAGGTTTAAGCGATGCCGATGTACAAGAAGTTACTGATGATAAAAACATGCATGCGCATGTAATTAACATTACAAACATAATTAAACAAACCCTTAAAAACATCACTACGTACAAAAACCTGGTGAATCATGATACGCCCACTCATGCTCAACTAGGTGCTGTACCGGTAATACCAGCTTTACCTGCTGCGCCGACAGCAGTAGCCGCAGGAGTTTTCGACCGTATGCGCAGCCTTGTGCAGCGGATTAAAAATGCACCCGGTTATTCCGATGCAATAGGAGGGGATTTGGGTATCATTGCTCCATCCAGCTTAATTGATATCACAACAATATGCCCGGTATTAAAAGGTTTGGTAAATGTAGGACGCCCTCATTTAAAATGGAAAAAGGGTGTTTCAGAGGCGCTGGATTTGTATGCCGATCATAATGACGGCCTCGGCTTTGTATTAATCGGGCGCTTTCTGCGGGCAGAGTACCTTGATATTACAGTTATGGCCGCCGGAAAAATTTCCGATACCTACAAATACAAAGCTATATATGTGATTGCCGATGTTCAGGTTGGGCTGATGAGCCAGGTAATTACTATTACAGCAGTAAAACAGTAAATTCAGGTTCGGTAATAATTTGAAAATTAAAAAAAACAAAGCCCCTGCAGCATACAGGGGCTTGTTTTTTTGTGAAAATTTATTGGCTTTTGAGATGATTAAATTTGAATAATTGGGGTTTAAACAATCGTGTAATTTACAATAAATCATTCACTCAAAAAACAAAAAACATCAGCAGTTTAAAACCGCTGATGTTTTTTTGCAAAATTATTTTTTATTTCTGTTCTCTTACAAGCGAGAAAGATCCTTTATCAAAATATTCTTTGCCGTCGAAACCGGTTGCTCTAATTGTGTAATAGTAGGTTCCGGCAGAAGCAGGTACACCGCTGGCAGAACGGCCGTCCCATCCTCCGTTAGTAGTATGCCATTCAAATATTTTTTCTCCCCATCGGTTAAATATCTCTGCATCAACAGTTTTTAAGCCGATTGAATTAAGCGTAAATAAATCATTAATATCATCGCCGTTAGGCGTAAATACGTTGGGAACTATGAAAACGGAATTCTGACCGACGTTAATTGCAGTGCATGCTGTATCAAAGCAGCCGGCAGCGTTGTAGGCAGTAAGGCATACAATAAATTTCCCTGAAGGTACAATAGTATATGTTGGATTAACGGCAGTTGACGTATCATTCAAGCCAAAGTGCCATAAATAATTTGTCGCATTTGTACTTGAATTTGTAAAGTTCACAGTTAAAGGTGTCTGCCCCGTTGTAGGACTTGCTGTAAATGCCGCAACAACAAATGAAGTAGAAGGCACTATAAAAGGACCGACAATTTTAGAACATCCCGTTGAGTCAGTTACTGTCAATTGATATTTGCCCGGTGCAACTCCTCTCAGATTTATGCTGTCTCCGCCTACAATATTTCCCAATGAATCTTTCCATTGATAAATCAGAGGATTTTGACCTTGAGGTACTCCTAAGCCAAGAATAGCACCCGCGCTGTCGGCACAGTTGGCAGGTTTAATAATCATAGCAAGATTATTTATAGAAGGCAGCGGGTTAACATTAACATGTACAATAGTCTGAGTTCCAGGGCAGCCATTCGCAGTTGCAGTTATAATATATGTGGCAACGCCCTCACCCAGCGTGGTAGTGGTTAAAGTCTGTGAAATCGGCGATCCGCTTCCTGGAGTACCTCCCGCAGCTCCAGCCTGATTTACAGTCCAGATAAATGATGTTCCCGGTATTGAACTTGTTAATACAATAGAGGCGGTACTGTTGGTACAAATCTTCTGTGTCGAAGGCGTTGCAGTCACTACCGGGCCTGAACTAATTGTAATCACAGTGGTTGCGCTGGCTGCAAGGCAGGTGCCGCTCAACGGAATTGAATTAGTTATATTATACGTTCCCGGAGCACTTGCAGATAAATCAATCTGGCCTGTATTAGCACTTATAAATACCAAACCGGCAGGCGTTGAAGTGAATAAACCTGCACTCGCGCCCACAGCATAAACAGGAAAAGGGTCATTACTGCTTTGGCAGAATGGAGAACCTGCATAGCTGAAATTAGCGGAAGGATTGGTATTGCCGATAGTCATGTTTATTGTGCTTGAATTCGGGCAGATGCCATTGGTATGATACGTAAGTGCATAAGTACCAAGTGCGCTCGTAGATAAACTAATTACACCTGTAGATGCATTAATTACAAGGCCTGCAGGAGACGAAGTAAACGTGCCGCCTAAAACGCCTGTAATTACCGGAGTTTGGTCAGTACCCGACTGGCAGTATGTTCCTGAAGAATATTGGAACGAAGCATTATCTGAAGGCGTAATTGTAAATTGAGAGGATGCCGTTGCAGAAAGACATGAACCGCTCACAGGAATTGTATTTGTAATTGTATAGGTTCCCGGAGTGGATAAAGACATATTGATTTCGCCGGTGTTAACATTAACAAATACCAGTCCTGCCGGAGAAGCCGTAAACGAGCCTGCACTTGAACCTCCGCTGAAAACAGGGAATGGATTATTTGCGGATGCACACAGCGGTGAACCTGCAAAACTGAAATTAGCAGAAGGAGTGGTATTGCCAATAGTCATTGTTATTGAGCTTGAACCAGGACAGCTGCCATTGGTAGAATAAGTAAGAGTATAAGTTCCTAAACTGCTTGCAGATAAATTAATTGATCCTGTTGAAGAATTAACAGCAAGGCCTGCAGGAGTGGCTGAAAAAGTACCTCCTGATAAACCTGTGATTGAAGGTGTAGGGTTAATTCCCGACTGGCAGTAGGTAGCTGATGAATATGTAAATGCTGCATTATCCGAATGAGAGATAGTAACAGTAGTTGTATCATGAGCAGCAAGGCAGGTTCCGCTCACCGGAATGGTATTAGTCACAAGATAGGTGCCCGCTGTACTTGCTGATAAATCAATCTGACCGGTATTAACGTTCACAAATACTAAACCTGCCGGCGAAGCAGTATAGGTGCCTGCACTCGAACCTGAAGTATAAACCGGAGACGGGTTGCTTCCATTCTGGCAGAAAGCTGCACCTGCAAAACTGAAAACAGCAGAAGGAGTTGTGTTGCCGATAGTCATGGTAATAGAGCTTGTGCCGGGGCATGTTCCGGTTGTTGTGTAAGTAAGTGTGTATATGCCCAATTGGCTTGTGGCTAAATCAATTACTCCGGATGACGGCGTTAATGATAAACCGGCCGGAACTGATGAGAACGTGCCGCCTGCCATGCCTGTAATAACAGGTGCTTCGTTAGGTCCCGATTGGCAGTAGGTTGCCGAAGAATAAGTAAAAGCAGCATCTGCTAAAGCACTTATTGTAACTGTATTTGTTGCAGTTGCTCCAAGGCATGTACCGCTTACTGGAATATTATTGGTAACTGTATATGTTCCCGGCGTGCTGGCTGTGAGGTCTATCTGGCCGGTGTTAACGTTTACAAATACTAAACCTGATGGAGAAGCTGAAAACACACCGGCACTTGAACCCGAAGCAAATGTCGGGAAAGGATTAGTTCCGCTTGGGCAGTATGGCGATCCTAAAAAGCTGAAACTTGCCGATGGGTTTGTATTGCCTATCGTCATAGTTATTGAACTTGAGTTAGGGCAGGTAGTTCCGCTGGTTGTGTATTTCAACGTATAGGCTCCTAAAGTACTTGCTGATACGTTAATTGTTCCGGTTGCCGGATCAATTGATAAACCTGCTGGAGTTGCTGAAAAAGTACCTCCCGGCAAACCGGTAATTGAAGGTGTTTCATTTGGTCCGGATTGGCAGTAGGTTGCTGAAGTATATGTAAACGATGCATTGTCCGATGGATTTACAGTTACCGTAACATCGATCGTGTTTCCTGCACATCCATGGAGGGATGGAGTAATGGAATATACCGCCGTTCCTGCAGTACTGCCTGTTGCAGTTAATACCTGCGATATAATTGAATCAGTGCCAACAACTGCTCCTGTTACTCCAGTCTGTGCTACAGTCCATGAAAAAGTTGTGCCGGGAATAGTGCTGTGGAAATGGATAGCAGTGGAGCTGTCGGAACATATCGTTTGAGACGTCGGAGTCGCAGTTGCTGCAGGCAGAGGATTAACAGTTACTGTAACAGTTATAGGAAGCCCAACGCATGCAGGCGATGTAGGTGTTATTGTATAAACAGCTGTGCCGGGATTTAAAGTTGTCGCAGTAAGAGTCTGTGCTATAACTGAATCACTTCCAGGATTTGCACCTGTAACATTGGTTGATACAACAGTCCATGTATAAGTAGTGTTAGGCAGCGAGCTGGTCAAATGAATTGAAGTTATGCTTCCAGAACAGATAGTATCTGCATGCGGAGTTGCTGTTGCAGTAAGCGGGATAATGTTAACATGTCTCATTGCACTGTCAGCACCGCATCCGCCGTTAGGAGGAATTTTATTTTTTATAGTATAGCTTCCCAAAGCACTTGTTGCTAAATTGATTTCACCTGTATTCACATTCACAAAAACTAAACCTGCAGGAGTTGCAGAAAAAGTTCCGGCAATTGCCCCCGTCGCTAAAGTCGGTGTCGGGTTAATTCCAAATTGGCAGAAGGAAGTGTCTGCATAACTGAAGCCTACTCCGGGAGCAGCTGTTATTGTAACGTTACAGATACTTGTATCAGAACACTGTCCGTGTGTTTTATATCTTACATAAAAAGTACCTACTGAACTTGCACTTACATCAATTAAGCCTGTTAATGTATCTAATAAAACCAATCCAGGCGAAGCTGAAAAAGTACCTCCCGGCAAGCCTGCTATTATTGCAGCCGGATCAGTTCCAGTCTGGCAGAAGGACGGAGATGAATATGAAAACGAAGAGCTGTCCATTGAATTAACAGTTATTGTATCTTTAATAACATTGCCGGTACAGCCTCCGCCTGTGGGAGTAATAGTGTAAATCGCAGTTCCTTGCAGCGCGCCGGAAATTGCTAAAGTCTGGGCAATTGTTGCTCCCGAACCTGCAGAAGCGCCGGTAACATGCGATTGAACAACAGTCCAGGAGAAGGAGGTGCCGCTAACATCACTAGTCAAAGAAAGCCCTGTAAGGCTTCCGGAGCAGATAGTCTGAGATTTTGGAGTAGCCCTGATAACTGGAATAGGATTAACAGTAATATTAACATATACAGGAGTACCGTTACATCCGGTTATTGTATCTCTTGGAGTAACCATATAAATCGCAGTTCCGGGTATACTGTCAGTTGCTGTTAATGTTTGATTAATGGCAGCGCCTGTACCTGCAGAGGCTCCTGTAACGTGCGACTCAGTGGTTGTCCAGCTGAATGCAGCACTGCTTATATTGCTATGCAGAACAACTGCTGTGGTGCCTCCGGAACAAAAGACCTGTACTGTCGGCGTCGCTGTTAAAATCGGATCTGGGTTCACTGTAATTGTAACTACTGTCGGCAGACCTGGGCAGCTTCCAGCCGCAATCGGGGTAATTATATAAGTTACTGTGCCGGAAACTGAACTGGTCGCGGTCAGGATTTGGGCAATAGTATCATTGGTGCCGGAAGAAGATCCAGTAACACCTATTTCACTTGCAGTCCATGAAAAAGTAGTACCGGCAACAGTACTCGATAAAAGAATTAATGTGGTATCGCCGGAGCAGATTGTCTGAACAGTTGGCGTTGCAGTAACAACAGGCAAAGGATCAACTGTAATAGTAACCGGTACAGGGATACCCACACAGCCGTTAACTGTAGGGGTAATATTATAAGTAACATGGCCTGCGCCGGTGCCGGTTGCTGTAAGCGTTTGTACAATGCTTGGGCCTGTTCCGTTTGAAGCTCCGGTGGCAAGGGTTTCAGTCTGAGTCCAGGCAAAAGTAGTACCTGCAATATTACTGGTGATATTTATTGACGTATTATTTCCGGAGCATATTACCTGAGTAGAAGGAACAGCTGTAATAATCGGACAAGGATCAACAGTAATTGTTGCAGTAATCGGATGCCCGGGGCATGTTCCGGCAGTAGGTATTATCGTATATACTGCAGTTCCCGGAATGAACCCGGTGGTGGACAATGTCTGAAGAATTGAATCATTGCTTCCCGCTGATGCTCCGGAAACACCCGACTGAAGCACTGTCCAGGCATAAGTTGTCGAAGGCATTGAGCTTGTCAAAACTATTAGAGTAGAATGTAAGGAGCAGATTGTTTGCAGCGGAGGGGTTGCTGTAGCTGCCGGTGCACCAATAATAGTAATTGAATATGTTGCAGTAGCTGACGCGCATGTTCCGCTCACCGGAATAAAATTAGTTACTGTATATGTACCCGGCTGACTATGCTGTAAATCAATTTCGCCGGTATTTACATGCACAAATACTAAACCTGCAGGAACTGCAGAATATATACCGGCACTTGCACCTGCACCATAGATAGGAGCAGGGTTGGTTCCATACTGGCAGAAAGGAGAGCCAAGGTAACTGAAACTTGCAGACGGGGTAGTGCTGTTAATGGTTACATTAATAGAAGTAGTGTTAGGACATGAACCGCTGGTGGTATAGGCAACAGTGTATGTTCCCAAAGCACTTGCCGCTAAGTGAATTGTTCCTGTTGATGGATTAATCGACAAACTGAACGGAGGAGTGGTGGAAGAAAAAATGCCGGGTAATCCAGTAATAATAGGTGTTGGGTCAGCTCCTGACAAACAATAAGTTGCTGAAGGATAAACAAACGCGGCGCTGTCAAGGCGTTTAACGGTAATCGTTGCTGTAATCGGTGTTCCTATACAGCCGTTTGCTGTGGGGGTAATAGTATAAACAGCAGTGCCGTTGACAGGTCCTGTAGTAGATAAGGTTTGTGCAATTGTTGTGCCTGTACTGGGTGTGCCCCCTGTTACACCCGTCTGTACTACGGTCCACGAAAAAGCAGTTCCCAAAACATTACTTGTTAATAATATATTGGTTGTTCCTCCTGTACAGAAAGATTGTGAAGATGGTGTGGCGGTTGCAATAATTGGGGGATCAACAGTTATTGTCACTATAATCGGAGTCCCTGTGCAAGCGCCGGCGGTTGGAGTGACTGTATAAACCACAGTACCTGCGGTAGTACCGGTTGCTGTCAGAGTCTGGGCGATTGTGTCATTAATTCCCGGCGAGGCCCCTGTTACGCCTGTCTGGAAGGCGGTCCAAAGGAAGGTCGTTCCGGCAACATTACTTGTTAATACTATTAATGGTGCAGTGCCGGAACATATAGTCTGAGTGGAAGGAATTGCGGTAGCAATTAGCGACGGTTTAACTGTTACAGTTACTGAAACAGGCAGTCCCTGACAGCCCGCGGCTAAAGGAGTAACGATATACAATGCTGTTCCGGCAACAGAAGCTGTTAATGTTTGAGCAATAGAAGCACCGTTTCCGGCTGCCGCTCCTGTTACGTTGTTTTCGCTTTCTGTCCATGCAAATGTTGTTCCTGTTACATTGCTGCTTAATGCAATCGATGTTGTATTTCCAGAGCAGATTGTCTGAGACGCTGGAGTCGCTGTCACAACCGGAGTAGGGTCAACTGTTACAGTAACTATTATAGGGATTCCTATACATCCGGTTGCTGTAACGGTTGGTCTTATTGTATAAACAGCCGTTCCTTGAATAGAACCGGTTGCAGTAATAGTTTGCACAATATTTTGACCGGTTCCCGGCGCTGCACCTGAAGCACCAGTCTGCACCACTGTCCAGGCAAAAGTAGTACCGGGTATTGTACTTGTCAGAGAAATGGATGTAGCTGTACCGGAGCAGATAGTCTGCTGCGAAGGCGAAGCCGTGGCAGTAGGTTTTGGATTAACAGTAATAATTACAGTTGTCGGTGCTCCTGGGCAGCCGTTAACAGACGGGGTAATTGCATAAGTTACAGTGCCGGGAGTAGAACCAAAAGTTGCTGATAAAACCTGTACAATATGAGTTCCGTTGCCGGCAGAAGCCCCCGAGGCTCCGCTTTGTGCTGCAGTCCAGGTAAAAGTTGTTCCCGGAACGTTGCTTGTCAGAGCTATTGAAGTAGAATCCCCAGAGCAGAGTGTCTGCGCAGTTGGTGTTGCTATAGCAGAGGGCAGAGGGTCTACTGTAATTGTAACAGAAATTGGAGGGCCGGTACAGCCGCCGGCTGTAGGTGTAATGGTATAAACCGCAGTTCCAGGAACAGCCCCTGTTGTGGCTAATGTCTGAGCAATAATAGGCCCTGATCCGATTGCCGCACCTGATGTGCCGCTTTGAACAACCGTCCATGCAAAGGTTGTACCGGTAATATCACTGGTCAAAGCAATAGCCGTTGAATTTCCTGAACATATTATTTGTGCAGATGGCACTGCGGTAGCATTTGGAATTGGATTTACTGTCAAATTAACATTAATAGGAAGACCTGCACAGCCTCCTGCAGTTGGTGTAACCGTATATTCTACAATACCCGGAACGAGGCCGGTAGTGGTTAATGTCTGAACAATTGAAGGGCCGGTTCCCGCAGATCCGCCCGAAGCGCCAATTTGAATAATACTCCAGCTGTAAAGAGTGCTTGGCATTGTACTCGTTAAAACAAATGATGTTGAACTTCCGGTACATATAGTTTGTGAAGATGGTGTTGCAGTTGCTGTAGGGGCAGGATTGATTGTTATTGTAAATGTTGCGATTTGCGCAGGACATGTACCTCCCTGAGGAATTGTATTAGTAATTAAATATGTTCCAGCCGGGCTTGTTGATAAATCAATTTCACCGGTATTAACATTAACAAATACAACACCTGAAGGAGTTGAGGTGAAAATACCCGCACTTGCACCGGGTGAAAAAACAGGGACTGGGTTAGTTCCAAATTGACAGAAAGGGGAACCTGAATAAGTGAACGAGGCATTCGGAGTGAGAGTTATCGTCATATTAATGGTTACCACTTTCGGGCAGGGGCCGTTTGTAGTATAGGAAAGTGCATAGGTGCCAAGGGCACTGGTCGATGTTGTAATAAAACCTGTGACTGGATTTAATGATAAGCCTGCCGGAGTGGATGAAAATACGCCGCCAGGCAGACCAGTAATTGTTGGTGTTGGGTTTGGTGCTGACTGGCAATACGTACCGGAAGTATATGAAAATGCGCCATTATCCGTACGTAAAACTGTAATTGGAATGTTAACAGGTGTGCCGGCGCAGGAGCCGGCGGAAGGAGTAACTGTATAAATAGCGGTACCGGGAAGAGAAGACATGCTGATATTATGTAATACCTGGGCAATAGTATCTCCTGTTCCAATTGTAGCACCGCTTACATCGGTTTCGCCGGCAGTCCAAATAAACGTTGTACCTGCTACGTTGCCTGTTAATAGTATAGAAGGGGCGAATCCTGAACAGATTGTCTGTGCGGGAGGAGTTGCTGTTAATACTGGACGAGGGCTTACAGTAACTGTGTCAAAAATAGTTGTTCCGGGGCATGGGCCTGCAGTAGGAGTAATAGAATAAATTACCCTGCCGGCAGTTATACCGGTGGCGGTTAATGTCTGAGAGATTATTGTACCGTTACTTCCCGACGCGCCGGTTGCACCAGTTTGAGTGACTGTCCAAATAAAAGTGGTGCCCGAAATATCACTTGTTAAAGGTATAATGGGTGTTTCTCCTGAACAGATTGTCTGCGAAATAGGACTGGCTGCAGCAACAGGTCTTGGATTTACAGTAATTGTAACAGAAATAGGTGACCCCAGGCAGGCATGTGCAGAAGGAGTAATTGAATAAACAGCTGTTCCTTGAGCGGGGCCGGTAGTAGAAAGGGTTTGATTGATGGCAGCCCCTGTTGCTGAAGATGCGCCTGAAACTCCTGCCTGAACAGCTGTCCATGAAAAAACGGTTCCAGCTACACTGCCCGTTAATGCAATAGAAGTAACGCCTCCGGAACAAAATGTCTGAGAGGTCGGGGTTGCAGTTACATCAGGTATTGGATTAACCGTTACCGTATCCTTTACTGGTGTGCCGGTACATCCGTCTGCAGTTGGTGTTATTGTATAAATAGCAGTACCGGGCGCATTTCCGGTTGTTGACAAAGCTTGAAGAATAACTGAACCGTTGCCGGGAACAGCCCCTGTTACTCCGGTTTGAGCAACTGTCCAGGCATAGGTTGTAGCAGTAACATTGCTTGATAATGCAATGGATGTTGAGCCAAAAGAACAAAAGGACTGCGATGGCGGTGTTGCGGTTAAAACTGGTCTAGGGTTTACTTGAACCGTAATTATAACAGGGGTGCCGGAGCATGCGCCTGCAGTTGGTGTGGTTGTATATGTTACGATCCCAGGAACAGTAGAAGTTGCAGTAAGTATTTGTGCAATTACAGCACCATTGCCGTCGGAAGCTCCGGAAGCATTGGTTTGATTAAATGTCCAGGCAAATGTTGTGCCTGCAGCGTCGCCTGTCAAAGATATAGAACTTACATCGCCGGAGCATATAGTTTGCGTAGCTGGAGTCGGCGTTAAAACCGGCACAGGGTTTACTGTAATGGTAACAGTTACAGGAGTTCCGCTGCAGCCATTTGCAAGAGGGGTAATAATATAGACAGCTGTTCCCTGAACCGGGGCCGATGTTGTTAAGGTCTGTGAAATTGATGCACCGGAGCCAATAGCCGCGCCTGTTACACCAGTCTGTGTTACTGTCCAGGAAAAGAAGGTGCCTAATACATTACTTGTTAAAGCAATTGAAGCAATACTTCCTGAGCAGATGGTCAATGCAGCCGGTGTTGTGGTGAGCACTGGAACAGGGTTTACTGTAATTGTTTCGGTAATCGGCAGACCAGGACATCCGCCTGGCGTGGTTGGTATAATCGTATAAACAGCAGTTCCTGTAATTGTTCCGGTAGTGGATAAAGTTTGAGCTATAGAAGCGCCGTTTCCTGCCACAGCCCCTGAAACTCCCGTTTGTACCACAGTCCATGAAAATGTGGTTCCTGGTATTGTACTTGTTAAAGCAATAGATGTAGGACTTCCGGAACAAAGTGTCTGAGCAGCTGGGGTTGCTGTAACAATCGGTGCAGTATTAATTATTACAGTGGATGTTTTAATATCACCTGCACAGCCTCCGCTTGGGGCAATTGTATTAGTAACGGTATATAAAATACCCGGCGTGCTTAATGTTAAATCAATCTCCCCGGTTCCGGGATTTACAAATACCAAACCGGCAGGTGTGGCAGTAAACGTACCGGCACTAGAACCTGGAGGGAAGGTGGGTAATAAATTACTTCCATACTGGCAGATTGGCGGTGTTGTCGCATAACTGAAAGTCGCATCAAGCACTCCTGAAATTGTAACGCTTACAGTACTGGTAGCAGGGCAGGTGCCATTTGTATGATATGTTACAGCATAGGTACCAAGGCTGCTGGCTGATAAATTTATCTGACCAGAATTAACATTCACAAATACCAAACCAGCAGGAACCGCTGTAAAAGTACCTCCGGCCAATCCTGTAATTGCAGGTGTCGGGTTAGGTTCTATCTGGCAATAGGTAGCTGATGCATAATTAAAAGCCGGATTATCCTGACGGTTTACTGTAATAGTAACAACCAGGGGATTTCCTGTACATCCGTTTACGGTGGGAGTAATTGTGTAAATTGCAGAACCGGAGCTGGAACCAGTAAGTGTTAAGGTTTGTGCGATAGTAGACCCAGAACTTGGTGTTGCTCCTGATACACCTGATTGGCTTACCGTCCATGCAAAAGTGGTACCCGGAACATTGCTTGTTAATGCAATAGCTGTTGTTGCTCCCGAGCAGATTGATTGTGCCGGCGGTGTTGCTGTTACAACAGGCTGAGGTTTTACTGTAATAATTACTATAATCGGTGCTCCATTACAGCCGCTCAAGGCAGGAGTAATAGTATAAGTGGCAGTGCCGCTGGTAGAACCTGTTGCAGACAAAGTCTGAGCAATACTGATACCGCTTCCCGGAGAAGCGCCGGAAACGCCTGCTTGTATAACTGTCCAGGAGAAAGTGGTTCCGGGAATGTTTGCTGTTAAAGCTATAGAAGTCGGGTCGCCGGAGCAGATTGTCTGAGCCGAAGGGGTGGCAGTGGCCACAGGGCTTGGATTCACAGTTACTATAACGGTAATCGGGGAACCGACACATCCGCTTGGGGATGTAGGCGTAACCGTATATACAACAGTCCCGGGAATTGTTCCGGTTGCTGTTAAGGTTTGAGCAATAGTTGCTCCTCCTGCAGCTGTGGCTCCTGTTACGCCTGTCTGACTTTCAGTCCAGGAATAAGTTGTACCGGCAACAGTGCTTGTTAAAGCAATAGAAGTGGCAGCACCTGAACAAACAGTTTGTGATGCTGGTGTTGCACTTACAACAGGAATTGGATTAACAGTTACGGTAATATTTATCGGGTTCCCGACGCATCCTCCGGGAACGCTTGGGGTCACTGTGTAAACTGCAGTACCTGGAGTTGTTCCTGTAACAGTTAATGTTTGAGATATTGAAGAGCCGTTTCCAAGCGCAGCGCCTGTTACTCCGGTTTGAACCACTGTCCAGGAAAAAATAGTTCCGGGAAGAGTACTTGACAAGGCAATTGTTGAAGTCCCGCCAGAGCAAAACGTTTGAGATGCCGGGGTTGCCGCTGCAACCGGCTTTGGATTTACAGTAATAGTTACTAAAATAGGTATCCCCGTGCAGACACCCACAGACGGTGTAACAGTATAAGTAACAGTGCCGGCAGTTGAACCGGTTGCAAGCAAAGTTTGAGCAATGGTGGAACCGCTTCCGTTTGATGCCCCTGTAGTACCCACCTGATTTGCAGTCCAGTTGAATAGAGTACCGGAAACAGTGCTTGTTAAAGCAATCGAAGGTGCGTCGCCGGAGCATATTGTCTGCGTGGAAGGAGTTGCTAATGCAACTGGAATAGGGTTTACCGTCACAGTTGCAGTAATTGGAGCCCCGGTACAGCTGCCTGTAGCGGGTGTGATGGTATATACTGCAGTGCCCGGTGTATTGCCGGTTGCTACAATTGTCTGGGCTATGGTTGAACCTGATCCTGAAGCGGCCCCTGCTGCGCCTGTTTGAAAAACAGTCCAGTTAAAAGCTGTACCTGCAACGTTGCTGTTTAAGGAAATAGACGTAACTCCTCCTCCGCAAATTATCTGTGTTGATGGGATTGCAGTGGCATTCGGAATAGGATTAACAATAACAGTTACAATTATTGGATTTCCGGAACAGCCGCTGGCAGAGGGTGTAACAGTGTATAAAACAGTTCCGGTAGAATTTCCGGTGGTGGATAAAATTTGATTAATGGAAGCTCCACTCCCATTTGAGGCTCCGGAAACACCTGATTGACTGACCGCCCATGTAAAATTTGTTCCACCGACAGAACTTGATAAAGCAATTGAAGTTGGGCTTCCAGAACAAACAGTCTGGGTTGCAGGTGAGGCTGTTGCCACAGGTGCAGAATTAACCGTGACATTTACTGGTGCGCAGGCTGTAGTATTGCAGGTCCCGGAGGCTAATACATAATAGGTAGTAGTAGAGCCGGGGGAAACATTTATGGACGAGCCGCTTCCAGCAAATGTTCCGCCGCAAGCCCCTGAATACCATAGATAAGACGCTCCTGTGCCAAGTGACCCGCCGTTTTGTGTTAATGTGGTAGTCCCGCCATTGCATATAGAGCTGGGGCTTGCAGAAGCTGAAGAAGGAGCCGAAGAAGAAGAACTCACATTAACTGTAACCTGCTGGCAGGGCGTATTGTTGCAGGTACCTTCTGCCCGCACATAATAGGTTGTTGTTGAACTTGGAGATACGCTGATTGAAGATCCTGAACCTACAAATGTTCCGCCGCAGCCGCCTGTGTACCATCGATAGGATGCTCCCACACCGAGTGAGCCGCCGATTTCTGTTAAAGTTGATGATCCGCCGCAAATTTGATTAGGGCTGGCGGATGCTGACGATGGACCGCTTGAAGAGGCATTGACGTTAACTGTAACCTGCTGGCAGATTGTATTGTTGCAGCTTCCTTCAGCTCTCACATAATAAGTTGTAGTGGAACCAGGTGAAACGCTGATTGAAGCACCAGTACCAACCAATGAGCCTGGGCAGCCTCCTGTGTACCATCTCCATGAGGCACCTGTTCCAAGTGATCCGCCAGATACACTCAAAGTTGTTGAACCTCCTGCGCAGACAGGGTTTGGGCTGGCAGAAGCACCTGATGGGTTAACGGATTGCGTACAACAGGAATAATTGAAAGATATTACTGCACTAGAAACACAAACTGCCTGCTCGCCTCCTCCACCGCTGATAGTAATTTGCACACTGTTTGTACCTCCGTAATTGTAACCAGGGATAGCTCCTCCTAGGCAAAATGTCTGAGGCCAGCAGTTACCGCACCAGCAGTCTCCTACCGGGCCGGCACAATTAATATTTATGCCGTTTATGGAAACGCACATAGTTCCATAACCGCAGTCTGCTTTATTTACAGTTACACAAGTATTGGTAATTGTACATCCTGCGGGAATGGGGTCTCCAAAATTTCTTATACCATTATTCCAATTTCCGCTTCCTGACCATGGCGGATTACACGCATAAGATGATCCTCCGCAGATGCTGCACCAGCCTGAACTCCAATAAACCGTAGTGGATGTTGATTGTGAATGCCCGATTTTAGGCAATAAAAAAGACAAACCAAAAAGCACAAATAAAAATGTGTTCTTCCGGGTTATTTTTAAAATAAAGTTTAATGCAGGTAGTTTTATAATCATTTTTGCCTCGTTATAAAAGAAAATATGTTTTTGATATTATAAAAGCTTCTAAAAAGGAAAATAAAAAATTATTTAACTGCCGGTACAACTTGAAAATGATAAACAGCATATTGTTTAAAATCTTTTTGGGAATCAATAAAGTTTTTTAATTTAATGATGCATTCGGAATAATTATTATCAGAGCAATCGCCTTTAATTTCTGTGTTCGCTTCAACAGTAACAGATTTTTTCTCTATTATATTATCCTTTTTTATCCATTTTAAATCAGGGGTCTGAACCGCATCAAACCACTTTATTTTTACAGGGTAGGGATTGTGATTAATAAGTTTAAGATATACAAGATCTTCTCCTTTACATTTATTAACTTGAGAAAATGCCTCAACGCCGTCAACAATAGTATGTGCAGCAACATCTAAATAAAGAACCTGCCAATTGGGACTGGTTTGGGCTGCAGCCTTCCTGGAAGAAGAAAAGATTATGGTAAGTAAAATAAGTAAAATGTAATTTTTTTTTGCCATCTGTTTTACTATAGTTTATAGTGTGTGAAGATATAACAAAAAATTTAATTAGAAAATTATTTATTTATAGTAAGATGCAGTAAAAGAAAAAAAGCTGCAGGCTGGAAAACCTTTAATAACCCGCAGGATTTTAACCTGTTTAACCTGTATTATTTGTTATAAATAATTCAAGGAATATGGAATAGCTCTCAATACGTAAATCGTCAAAATAAGTTTGAAGTATTTTTATAAAACCAATTGAATTTTCAGTAAAACTATTTCATTAGGATCCCAAAAGGACATAAAAATAAATATCTTTGGCATTAATTTTTAGAATTCATTTAAAGAAAAGGAGATGCCGGATAATTCATTGCCTGAAAAAATTGTGAGCAAAATGTATGAAAAAGATTGGTTCAGTCAGTGGTTGGGAATTGAACGGCTTGAAGTTGAGGAAGGCCGCTGCAGGCTGCGAATGACCATCCGAAAAGAAATGCTTAATGGTTTTGGCATTGCTCATGGAGGCATTACCTATTCTTTGGCCGACAGCGCCCTGGCTTTTGCATCCAACTCATACGGTGGAATGAGCGTTTCAATTGAAACTAGTATTTCACACACCGGGTCATTAAAGGAAGGAGACGTGATTACAGCTTTTGCAGAAGAAATGAGCCTTTCAAATAAAATCGGCATATATCATGTAACGGTCAGAAATCAAAATGATAAAATAGTCGCTTTGTTTAAAGGAACCGTTTTTAGAAAATAAAGCATTGGGTTAATTTAAACAGCAATCGGGAGGGGATTCTGATTGTAATTCGAAAAAAAATCGCTCTATTCGAAGGATTTAAATTTTATAAAAGCTGTAATGAAAAAGCTTCCCCGCATAATTCTTTATGTTTCGGATCAGGCACTCAGTAAGGATTTCTATGAAAAGATATTAAATCAAAAACCAGTTTTAAATGTTCCAGGCATGACAGCGTTTAAACTGAATGAAAATTTTAAACTCGGGCTGATGCCGGAAACCGGGATAGCAAAAATTATCTGCCCGCAGACAAAAAATTCTGAACTTGGAAACGGCATTCCCCGATGTGAACTTTACTTGTTTGTTGAAAATCCTGAAGAGTCTCTTATAAACGGAGTGAATGCAGGTCCTAAAGAGATCAGTAAAACTACAGCAAGAGATTGGGAAGACACAGTATCTTACTGCAAGGACCCAGATGGTCATATTATTGCATTTGCTAAATAAGACTTTTTTTCTGTTTGTTTTTATTCTGTCGTTTGTCTTTTCCCTCTGATTTTATTCTTTTTGCAGTCAATACTATTCCAGCGGCATGATAAAAGTCATATTAACTTGTGACCGGCATCATTCGCCATTTACGTAATAGCGGTCATATTTGCGATGCTAATTATTAAATCGTGAAATAATGGAAATCATCATTGATGATAGCAGCAGGCTTTACGAAATTGAGAAAGAATTCCGGAGTCATTTTCCTTATCTTAAACTAGTATTTTTCGGGTTTGAATTAAAGGAAAATAAAATATTTGCAAAAGAAAATCAAATTACTGATACAAATAAAACGTTGGGCGAAATCCGCCATACGCATATATCAGGGCGCGTAAGTATTAATGGCAGCCAAAAAGTGCGCATTCTCGAACAGCATTTCAGGAAAAATTTTGGTGTAAATCTCCGGGTTTTGAAAAAATCAGAAAGCTCATGGGTGTCATCAATCGCTGAAAAGAATTGGAAACTCTCTGAGCTCGATTATAATGCTGAAGAAATGAATGAGACATTAAAAGAACAATCAATGGGGAGTAGCTGCTGAAATTATTTAGAGTCATAATTAAATGTTAAATGTAATACAATGAAAACAATTCTAGTTCCAACTGATTTTTCTGAAGCAGCCAGCACTGCTGCTGAATATGCCGTTAACCTTGCAAAAGAAATAAAAGCCTCAGTGCTTTTACTCCATATATTTCATGTGCCGGTGCCTGTTTCGGAAGTTCCGGTAATAATAATAAGCCCGGACGAACTTCAAAAAGATAACGAAATACTGCTGAAAAAAGAAGCAGAGTGCCTTATGAAAAAAACAGGTGTTGAAGTAAATTATGCGGCGAAAATGGGATTAGCCGTTGATGAAATATTGGAGGAAGGAAAAAATGCGGGACTTATTGTTATGGGAATGAAGGGTGCCGGCAAATTAAGTGAAATGATCCTGGGAAGTATTACCACGGATGTTCTGCGAAAAGCAAAAACACCTGTACTTGTTATCCCGGAAAATACAGTATATAAAAAACCAGAAAAAATTGTTTTTGCATGTGATTATGATCCAGGAACCGATATGTATGCAATTGATGCTTTAAAAACGCTGATGAAAACCTTTGGTTCTAAAATATATATTGTGAATGTAAAAAAGAAAAAGGAATATGTTTCTGTGGAAGAAACAATGACAGAAATAAAGATGGAAAATAAACTGAATGATGTAGAGCACCTTTATTATTTTTCTGAAAAGGAGGATCTTGCTGAAGGGATCAATGAATTTGTAGAAGAGCATTATGCAGATATGCTGGCCGTAATTCCTCATCGTTACAGCCTGCTGGAGCGCATGTTCCATAGGAGTGTCAGTAAAAAATTAGCTTTTCATACACATGTTCCTTTGCTTGCTTTGCCGGATAATCACGCTGCAGCGGCAATTGATTTTTTATAATGAAAAGTTTGTTTTAATTATATTTTTCATTCAATTGTTCTTAGATGTTTTGACAAAATAATTTATAATTAAGAACAAATTAAAGAGCCGTTTTTTACTGTCCTTAAACAGCCATAGTGTTTTCTGCTCTTCTTCAGCACCGAATTATTTTTTTATATTTGTTATCTTCAATCATGCATCCGCGGGGTAAAAAAAAGCACTATTGTATTTTGTCATTAAGTAAAGAATGAGCAATTAAGAAATGAGAACTGACAATTATAAAAGGGATAAATCGGAACAGACTGTATGCTATCATTGCGGTGACAACTGCAAAACAGACGCAGTACAATTTGATGAAAAAAGTTTTTGCTGTGAAGGCTGTAAATTAGTTTATGATCTTTTAAAAGAAAACAGTCTCTGCACTTATTATAATCTTAATGCTTCTCCCGGTGTTTCGCCCGAAAAATTTTCTTATACGGGAAAGTATAATTATCTCGACAGCGATCAGGTCAGCAGTAAACTGATTCGCTTCACTAACGGCAGTAATACGCATATTACTTTTTATATTCCAAAAATTCATTGCAGCTCCTGCATTTGGCTGTTGGAAAATCTGCATAGAATTCATAAAGGAATTGTAAGCTGCTCTGTAAATTTTTTAAGAAAAGAAGCATCCGTTGTTTTCGATACGCGTTTTATTAAGCTTTCCGAAGTTGCTGCGCTCTTAGCGCACATCGGATATGAGCCCTTGATTAACTTAAGTGATCTGGAACATAAACCTGCAGGAACATCTGACAAAAAACAGATACTTAAAATCGGCTTGGCCGGCTTTTGTTTTGGGAATATTATGATGTTAAGTTTTCCCGAATATTTTTCATTCGGGAATTTCAAAGACCTTGAAAACTTTAAATATTTTTTTGGTTACCTCAATTTATTTCTGTCGCTTCCAGTATTTTTTTACAGTGCTTCCAGTTTTTTTGTTTCTGCCTGGAAAAGTCTACGCCAGCGTTATCTGAATATCGATGGGCCGATTGCGCTCGCAATACTTGTTACTTTTCTTCGCAGTATATATGATATCCTCAGCCATACAGGTGCAGGATACATGGATTCCATGTCAGGCATAGTTTTCTTTATGCTGCTGGGACGTTATTTTCAAAACAAAACGTATGAAACACTTTCATTTGAACGTGACTACAAATCTTATTTCCCTGTTGGCGTAACTATTAAAAAAGAAAATGGAGATGAATTAAACCAGCCTGTTTCGGAGTTAAAAAAAGGCGACCGGATAATTATCCGTAACAATGAATTAATTCCTTCTGATTCAATTTTACTGAGCTGGCAGACACATATCGATTACAGCTTCATTACCGGCGAATCAGCTCCTGTTAAAAAGCTGGCCGGCGAATTTATTTATGCAGGCGGTAAACAATTGGATGGTGCAGTTGAGCTGGAAGTAGTAAATCCTACTTCTCAAAGCTACCTGACTCAGCTTTGGAATAAGGGTGATCAGGGACAGCAGGCGCATAACGGACAAACATTTGTAGATAAAATTAATAAATATTTTACACCTGTTGTTTTAAGCATAGCGGCGCTGTCGGCATTGTACTGGCTGTTTACCGACAGCAGCAAAATTTTGAATGCACTTACTGCAGTTCTACTTGTAGCATGCCCCTGCGGGTTATTACTTACAGCGGCTTTTGCAAACGGCAACATTCTGCGCATAATGGGGCGAAATAAATTTTATCTGAAAAACGCAGCTGTTATTGAAAAGCTGGCTAAAACAGACACTGTGCTGTTTGACAAAACCGGAACTATTACCCACGGCTCGACAGTGAATTTTACCGGGCCTGAATTAAGTGATTACGAATTGCAGATTACTGCATCTCTTGCGGCACAGTCATCACATCCCCTAAGCCGAAAAATTCATTCACAGTTTATTAAAAATAAAATTCTTAGTGTCGGCAGATTTGAAGAAATCCCGGGCAAGGGAATAAAAGGATATGTTGATGAAAAATATGTAATTCTAGGATCAGAATATTTTGTTACAGGCTTCGTTTCTTCAGAAAATAATTCTTCTGCAAAAGTTTTTTTAATGATTGATGGGGAAGTAATCGGGTATTTCAGCTTTGATAATACTTATCGGAATGGCCTGAATGGACTTGTAACTGAGCTCTCTGAAAAATATAATTTAAAATTGCTATCTGGTGATAATGATTCGGAGAGAAATACATTGGAAATGATTTTCGGTAAAAAAGCAGATTTGTTTTTTAATCAAAAGCCGGAAGAAAAAATGTTTTTTGTACAGAAACTTCAGCAGGAGGGCAGAAAGGTAATGATGATTGGTGACGGGCTTAACGATGCAGGAGCTTTAAAACAAAGTGATATTGGAATAGCTGTATCAGATGATACTAATAATTTTTCGCCTGCCTGCGATGCTATATTAGACGGCTCTTCATTTTTCAAGATTCCTGCTTTTATTGGGCTTGCCAAAGCAAATAAAAAAATTATAACCGGTGTTTTTATCATATCTCTCGCTTATAATCTGATCGGGTTGTCATTTGCAGTTCAGGGAACCTTATCCCCGGTAATAGCTGCTATTCTAATGCCGATAAGTTCCGTTTCTATAGTTTTGTCGGCGATGCTTTCTACTACAATTATTGCTAAACGAAAAGGGCTTTAATTTTATTTAGAATCCCTGCCGGTTAACAAAACTCATCTCCTCTTTCTAATTACCAAAATCATTAATTCTCAGTTCAAGTAATTTCTTCAATGAGAAAACTTTTCTTTGGAAAGTCGTTATTTCTGCTTTTTTAAATGAGACATAAATCATTATTTTCCTGGAAGTATAATTCATCTGTTAGGTCTCCAAATGCCTCATCCTGCCTTATTCAGTAATATTTCTGTTTGTGATTATTGATTTATTAAAAAAAATATGCTGCAATGCTTTTTATGAAAAACATGACAAGCGTCATAATTATTTTGAAAATTGAATTCTATTTTTGAAACGCCAATAATTAAGAAATATGAGTGTGTTATTTATTTTAATAGGAGCAAGTATTTTATTAGCTGCTGGTTTTCTTTTCGCTTTTATCTGGAGCATGAAAACAGGGCAGTTCGATGATGCTTACACGCCTTCAGTCAGGATGCTTTTTGAAAATGTACCAAAGCCGGAAAAAATTCTGAAACAATCTCATGACGAAAAAAACAGCATTTGTAAAACCGATAAAACAACAAACAAAAATATCTTTTAATAAAAAACAATTATGGAAGTAGAAAAATTTTCGTATGATAATAAAATAGTAAAGCAGTTTGCTTTTGCAACAATACTGTGGGGGTTAGTTGGAATGCTTGCCGGACTTTGGGTTTCATTACAGCTTATTTTCCCTTCATTAAATATACTGCCGCAGACAGCTTTTGGACGATTAAGGCCCTTACATACCAATGCGGTAATTTTTGCATTTGTAGGAAACGGAATGTTTATGGGTGTGTATTATTCACTGCAGCGTTTATGTAAAGCACGTATGTTTAGTGATAAATTGAGTAAAATACATTTTTGGGGCTGGCAGTTAATTATTGTTGCTGCCGCACTTACAATTCCTTTCGGCATAACTACCGGTAAAGAATATGCGGAGTTGGAATGGCCTATTGATATTGCTATTACATTGATATGGGTTGTATTCGGATGGAACATGTTCGGCACTATTATCAAGAGGAGAGAACGTCATTTGTATGTAGCCATTTGGTTTTACATTGCAACATTTGTAACAGTGGCGATATTGCACATTGTTAATTCAGTTGAACTTCCTGTTTCTTTTCTAAAAAGTTATTCAGGTTATGCTGGAGTTCAGGATGCGCTTGTGCAATGGTGGTATGGGCACAACGCAGTTGCGTTTTTCCTGACGACGCCCTATTTGGGATTGATGTATTATTTTATTCCTAAAGCGGCTGAACGTCCTGTATATTCTTACCGATTATCAATCATTCACTTCTGGGCATTAATTTTTTTATACATCTGGGCAGGCCCCCATCACTTGTTGTATACAGCACTCCCTGATTGGGCGCAGTCACTTGGTACCGCATTCTCTATAATGCTGATTGCTCCTTCCTGGGGCGGTATGATCAACGGCTTGTTAACGCTCCGGGGAGCATGGGATAAAGTGCGAGAAAGCGTTGTGCTTAAATTTATGGTGGTAGCTGTAACTGCCTATGGAATGGCCACTTTCGAAGGGCCGATGCTTGCGCTTAAAAAAGTAAATGCAGTAGCACATTTCACTGATTGGGTTATTGCACACGTTCACATTGGTGCATTAGGCTGGAATGGATTTTTAACATTCGGTGTTTTATACTGGCTGATTCCGAAAATTTTCCGTACAAATTTATACTCTCTTAAACTGGCAAACTGGCATTTCTGGCTGGGTTCACTAGGGATTTTATTTTATGCTGTGCCGATGTATTGGGCCGGCTTTACACAATACCTGATGTGGCAGGAATTTACTGCTGAAGGATTTTTAAAATATCCCAACTTCCTGGAAACTGTAATACAATTAAGGCCGATGTACATTATGCGCTCACTGGGCGGAGTAATGTATTTATCTGGTTTTGTTATGATGACGTACAATTTAATTAAAACAGTGAGAGCAGGTTCGTTACTTGAAAATGAAGAGGCAGAGGCACCTGCTTTGGCAAAAACTGAAGGCAGTCATGAAGGCGAGCACTGGCACCGATGGATTGAACGCAGACCTGTTCAGCTGATGCTTGTGAGTCTTCTTGTAATCCTTATCGGCGGTGCAATTGAAATGATTCCAACCTTCCTCGTGAAATCAAACATACCCACTATTGCCAGCGTAAAGCCTTATACACCGCTTGAATTGCAAGGAAGAGATATTTATATACGTGAAGGCTGCTATACCTGTCATTCTCAGATGGTACGCCCACTGCGCTTTGATACGGAGCGTTATGGTGAATATTCTAAAGCAGGCGAATTTGTGTATGACCATCCATTTCAATGGGGATCAAAACGCACAGGCCCGGATTTGGCCCGTGTAGGAGGTAAATACCCTGATTCATGGCATTATAACCACATGATGGATCCTACATCTATGTCACCTGGTTCTATTATGCCCACCTATGCCTTTTTACTTGATGATGCGTTAGATACCGCAAGCACACCAGCAAAAATAAGGGCAATGATAAAATTAGGTGTTCCTTATCCGGAAGGATATGATAAAATTGCTAACAAAGATTTGATTATTCAGGCAAATTCTATTTCAGGAAGCTTGAAGAATGATAAAATTGAAACAGCCAACGATCGTGAAATTATTGCTGTTATCGCCTATTTACAGAGATTAGGGAAAGATATTAAAGCAAGTCATACAGTATCGCAAAAAAGATAAACGCAAAATGAAATTCATTAATTATTTAGAATCAATAGCAGGAATAGGCATATACCCTTTGGTATCATTGACTATATTTTTTACATTTTTTGTACTGCTTACTTTATGGACTTTTAAAGTAAGTAAGGAGCATATTACAGAAATGAAAAATATACCGCTTGATAAAACCAATGAACCGGAACCTTTTTAAAAGATTTACTATGAAACAAATTATCGCCATCCATTTCAAAAACAATAAAAGTGCAAAATATTTATTGACGGGTTTAACACTTTTATTCAGCTTAAGTCTTTTTGCACAGAACAATGCACCTAAAGCAGTCGATACCTTATCTGTATTCGCAAATCCTTTGTTTGATGTGCTTTTGGCAGTTGTTATATTACTGCTGATTGTAATATCTATTTTGGGAGGTGCGCTCACAAGTGTCGCAGAAGCAGTAAAAAACAAGAAAACTGCAGAAAACAAAAACGGAAAAATCCTCAGTGTAATTATTCTCACTATGCTGATGGCTGCAAGTAAAACAACTTTTGCTCAGGAGGTAATTCAGCCTGCAAAAATATCTGGTTTTATGGGATTAAACGGGGGAGTGTTTTATTTATTAATAGCAATAATTTGTTTTGAACTATTGATAATATTTGTTTTAATAAGCGCAATTAAATTATTGGTAAGAAAAGAGGCAGCAGAAATTGTAATTCAAAAAGAAGGGCCGTCTTTATTAGAACGCTTGAATGCCTCTGTGGCAATAGAGAAAGAAGCAGACATACTAATGGATCACAATTACGACGGCATCCGCGAATTGGATAATGACCTTCCTCCATGGTGGAAATACGGGTTTTATGCAACCATAGTTTTTGCTGTCATCTATTTGGTTCACTATCATGTAACGGCCACAGGAGATCTGCAGATTGCCGAATACAATAAATCAATCACTGAAGCGGCAGCGGCAAAAACTGCCTATGAAAAAAACAGTGCAGGCAATGTGAGTGAAGGCAATGTGAAGATGTTAACCGATAAAGAGGAGTTAGCAAAAGGGGAAGCGATTTTTAAAGCAAATTGTTTTGCCTGCCACGGAAAATTAGGAGAGGGCGGGGTGGGCCCGAATTTAACTGATGACTATTGGTTACACGGCGGCAGCATTAAAAATATTTTTTCTACAATAAAATACGGCTGGCCTGATAAAGGGATGAAATCATGGCAGGCAGATTTATCGCCGGTGCAGATTAATGAAACAGCAAGTTATATCAAAACAATTCATGGCAGCAATCCGCCAAATGGAAAAGCGCCTCAGGGAGATTTATTTGTAGAAACAGCTATTCCCAAAGATTCTGTGAAAAAGGACAGCCTGCAGGCATTGCCAAAAATTGATAATGTGCCGGCCGTGAATAAAAAATAATATGAAAACTACAGACAGCAAAGAATCGTTTCGTGATTCTATTGCAACAATTGATAAGGAAGGCGGCAGGGCGTGGATTTATGCACAACAACCGAAAGGTAAATTGTACAATAAACGAAGTGTTTTAAGTGTCGTTTATTTACTTGTTTTTTTTATACTTCCATTTATTAAAGCTGGCGGGGAACCGCTTTTTTTGGCTAATATCACAGAACGGAAATTTATTTTGTTCGGTGCAGTGTTTTGGCCTCAGGATATGTTTCTTTTTGTTCTTGGAATGTTAACGTTCATTGTGTTTATTGTGTTGTTCACTGTTGTGTTCGGGCGCTTGTTTTGCGGATGGGCCTGCCCACAGACCATTTTCATGGAAATGGTTTTCAGGAAAATTGAGTTCTGGATAGAAGGGGATGCCGGTCGTCAAAAGGCACTGAACAAACAAAAATGGGATACTGAAAAAATCATTAAAAAAAGCTCTAAGATCAGTATTTTCTTTCTTGTTTCCTTTATCATAGCAAATACTTTTTTAGCATATATCATCGGTATGGATGAAGTGCTTGATATGTATAATCAGGGATTGTCACAAAATCTTGGAGCATTTATTTCACTAATAATTTTTACAGCAGTATTCTTTTTTGTTTATCTATGGTTCCGTGAGCAGGTATGTATTGTGGTGTGTCCTTATGGGAGACTGCAAGGGGTTTTGCTTGACAGAAATTCGATTATTGTGGGATATGATTATGTAAGAGGCGAGCCGAGGGAGAAATTTAAAAAAAATGAAGAACGTAAAGCAGGCAGCTGTATTGATTGCGGGCAATGTGCAAAAGTCTGTCCTATAGGAGTTGATGTCCGTAATGGTACACAACTAGAATGTATAAACTGCGGTGCATGTATTGATGCATGCAATCACATGATGGAAAGTGTCGGCTTGCCGAAAGGACTGATTCGGTTTGATTCTGAAAATGGAATTGCTAGTAAACAGAAGCTGAAAATCACCTCGAGAATGATCGCATATTCAACTGTGCTGCTTTTATTATTAGGAGTATTGGTTACACTGCTTCTCAGCAGAACGGATGTGGAAGCAAGTGTGATGCGGACACCTGGACTGCTTTACCAGGAGAGGACAAACGATTCTATTAGTAATTTATATAATATCAAATTAATAAATAAAACGCATTCACAATTGCCTGTAACATTAAAGATGGAATCTGATATTGGTCTGTTAAAAATGGTGGGAAACGATTCGATAAATGTTAAAAAAGAAAATGTTGCCAGCGGTGAATTTTTTATAGTCCTTAATCGAAATCAAATTAAAAACCGCAAAACAAAATTGCTGATCGGGGTTTATTCTCACGGAAAAAAAATAGAGACCATAAAGACTAATTTCTTGGGACCGGTTTTACAGACAGCGCATCATTAAAAAAAATAACATGATAAAAATAAGCTGGGGCGCCAAAACTGCAATATTATACATTGGCTTTGTTCTCTTGATAGTAACGATGGCTGTGATGTGCTTTAATCAAAAAATTGATCTGGTAAGCGAAGATTATTATCAGAAAGAGCTGGTATTTCAAAGCAAGATAGATGAAACAAAAAATGCCGATGCTTTGGATGAAAAAATATCGCATATTATTACTGACAAAAACATGGAACTTAAATTTCCTGATGTGTTTAAAGGGAAAAAGGTAACTGGAGAAATTCTTTTTTTTCGCCCTTCAGACGCTTCAAAAGATTTTAAAACAACGGTTCAGTTGAATGAAGATGTGCAGCAATTTATCCCGATAAATAATTTAAGCAAAGGGATGTACAAAATGCAGATTGGCTGGAAATCAAATGACACAGCCTACTTTAAGGAAGAAACTGTTGTAATTCCGTAGATATAATGAGCGTTTTTTTGACAGCTTTAGCATTAGGATTTTTAGGAAGCTTCCACTGCGTGGGGATGTGCGGACCTATTGCCCTGGCACTGCCGTTAAACCGCGAATCGCTGCTTTCAAAAATTACAGGAGCTTTAATATATAATTCCGGCAGAATTTTTACCTATTCATTGTTTGGCGCATTATTCGGGCTGCTGGGACAAAGCATTGTAATCGCCGGCTATCAGCAGGCTTTATCAATTACTTTAGGAACAGTTGTTTTATTAATGCTGTTACTCCCGAATAAAATTGTAAATAAATTCAAAGTTTTCACTTCAGCTTTTTCATACATAGGAAGTGTGAAACAAAAATTAAAAAACCTCTTTAAAAAAAACAGCCTCACTTCGCTTTTTTTAATCGGTACTCTGAACGGCCTTCTTCCATGCGGTTTGGTATATTTGGGTATTGCCGGTGCTGCGGCATCAGGTAATATAATTCAGGGCAGTCTTTTTATGGCTGCCTTTGGATTGGGAACACTCCCGGCAATGCTTACAACCGCACTCATTAGTAACAGCATCAATATTAATTTTCGAAAAAAAATAAATAAAGCTGTTCCGGTTTTTATAGCAGCAATGGCATTGCTTTTAATTTTAAGAGGCCTGAACCTCGGGATACCATACGTAAGCCCTGAGATGTCTGCTGTGAGGCCTGTGTGCAGTAAATGCTGTCACAAATAAAACAAAAAATAAATATATGTATTGGCCTAAACTGACCTCTGATAAAATAAAAAAAAGAGTAATTGACGCATTAAACAAAAATGTGAATTACCGTGAAACGCCAATACTAGGGATTCCTGGCACTTATCTTGATTCGGAAGTGTTTTATGAAGATGCTCCATTTCTTGAAAATGCCCCATTTCTTTCAACCCTTATTGCTAATCCAAATCACATAGGCTGTCATACTTTAAGCGGCACCGAAAGAATATTTAAAGGCACACAGGAATTAGAAAATGAATTGATTCAGCTTTGTGCTGAGCAGATTTTCGGCGGAGAAAAAGATGAACAGGATGGTTATGTTGCATCCGGCGGAACCGAAGCTAACATTGAGGCTATATGGATTTACCGCAACTATTTTATTAAACAATATCAGGCATCTGTAAATGAAATAGGAGTTATTTATTCTGAAGACAGCCATTACTCCTTATCAAAATCCGTAAATCTTCTGAACATTAATTCCATCGTAATTGAAGTGGATAAAGTAAGCAGGAAGCTGCTCCCTGACGATTTAGAGAAAAAAACAGCGGCTGCTTTAGCAAAAGGAATTAAATATTTTATTGTCAATATGAATTTATCCACTACAATGTTTGGCTCTGTGGATGACATTGATAAAGTAACAGCTTTTTTGAACGAAAAAAAGATTGCTTACAAACTCCATGTTGACGCGGCATTCGGAGGATTCATTTACCCTTTTACAAATGATCAAAACAGCTATACATTTAAAAATCAAAATATTACTTCTTTTACAATTGATGCACACAAGATGCTTCAAACACCCTATGGAACGGGGATATTTCTGATCAGAAAAGGCTATATGCAGTATGTGAAAACAACGGAAGCGCAGTATGTGCCCGGAACAGACCACACGGTATGTGGAAGCCGTTCAGGAGCAAATGCAGTTGCTGTGTGGATGGTGCTTCACAACCATGGTTCAGAAGGATGGAAAACAAAAATGCAGTCGCTGGTTGATCGAACAACCGATTTGTGCTGCAGGCTGGATAACCTTGGTATCCGGTATTTTAGGAATCCGAATATCAATATTATTGCCGTATATGCAGCTGATATTACAGCTTCAATTGCAGAAAAATATTTTCTAGCAGCCGACAGCTATGAGCATGAGCCGAAGTGGTGGAAAATTGTAGTTATGTCTCACATCACCCGAGGCACAATAGATTCTTTGATGAATGATTTGAAATCAGGAATGAAAACGGAGAAAATAATTAATGTTTCTTAAATTATTTTTTTATTAAAGGAGGCAAGGTAAGGTGAGCAAAGCTGCTCCCGTTTTTTTCTACTATCTCCAAAATTTTATAGTTGATTTCTTCGCGGACATTCATATAAACAGTATAATCCATGCTGTTAACAAAGTAAATTACCATAATGTTTACTCCGTTAGCATCAAAATCATGAAGCCTTACCAAGGTTTCTTTTTTTGAAATTTGGGCGTGATTTTCAATAATGGCAAAAATTTCTGAAACAATATTTTTGAACTGTTCTGTTTTTGTTTCAAACGTTAAACCAACATTAAATTTAGCTCGTCGCTGGCTGCGGAACGAAAGGTTGTCCAGCTCATTATCAATTAACTTTTTGTTCGGAAGCGTTACAAAACTTTTTTCTACTGTTCGGATACGGGTGCTGCGGAAACCGATTTTTTCAACATGCCCCTCCACACCGCCAACCTTAATAAAATCACCTATTACAAAAGGTTTGTCAAGAAAAATAGTGAAGGAGCCAAGCAGGTTTTCCAGCGATTCTTTTGCAGCAAGCGCTACAGCCAAGCCGCCGATGCCGAGACCGGCAATTAGGGAAGCTACATTCAATTTGAATATTGCGCCAAGTATGAAAAATGCAGAAAAAATAACAATAATTACTTTGATGGTGTCTTTAATGAAAGGCACCAGTTGATCATCTGTTTTTGATTCCGTTTTAGAGGCACGGTACATTAAAACCAAACCAAAGAAATCAATCACGCGGAGAATCACCCAGGTAATGGAAATTACAATTGCAATTTGAAATAAACGGAACAATATCATTCTCATACCAAATTTCTCTATAGGTACGAAGTTCCACCCGGCAGGGAATTCCAGCCTGTCGAATGCCAGATAAAAAACAATAAGCATGATAAATATGCCCATTGGCTTTTTCAGCAGGGCCAGCAGCTTATCGTATCCAATGCCTGTAGAGTACCGCTGTAAAAATTTAAAAACAAAAAGCGTTAAGAGTTTTGATAATAATTTTTGAAAAATTAAACCGCCCAAAATAATTACTGCAAACCAGCAATAGCTTCCAATTGAGTTTCCTAAAAAGGTCTGCTGTAAAAAATCGTATAGCATAATTATAATTGTTACTTTATTTATGAAAAGATATTACTTTCGGCAAAGGTAAACCGATATTTGTATAATTTTATTTAGAAAAAAACTTTTGTTTAAATAAAAAAATTCAGAGATTTGTAAAAGGTAATTTAGTATTCACAAAAAATAAATCATTTAGTTTGCAAAACAAATTTCATTCACAATGAAAAAGCCAAACAATACAAAAAGCAGTCCAGCTAAAAAAGTTACTGCTAAGGGAAAGGAAACAGGAGAGGTTAAAAAAACTCCCAAGTTGAAACCTCTAAAAGAGAAAGAGAAACAAAATTGGAAAAACAATTTGAATGATGATGAAGAAGACTTCACCATGGAGGAAGATGACTTGAAACTCGACAGCAGTTTTGATGAAGAAGATGAGGATGAAGGATTCTACGACGATAAATTTTAATTAAGAATACCCGATAAATAAAAGCAGCCTGTTGAAATAAATATGCTGCTTTTATTTTATTTTCGATATTATCTTGTTAAATATACCGCACCTCCTATATTGTCATATGCAGCGCCGGTAACGCTTTTCAGGCAATTAACCTCATTACGCATTCTCAGCACACCCAAAAAGGCAAATATCAAAGCCTCTTTAAATTCAATTGTTTTTTTATCCGGAATAATTATTTGATGAGCGGTATTCTCTTTTATTTTTTCTAATAAAAAAGTATTGTAAGTTCCTCCGCCTGTCACCAGCAGTTTTCCTGAAGGTTTATTATTCAAAGCATTTCCTATTTGAACAGCAGTATGCTCGCAGAATGTTCTAAGAACATCCTGTTCAGAAAGTTTACATTTATCCAAAAGAGGATTAATATTTTTTATCACCCATTCTTTACCTAATGATTTAGGGCTGTCTGGAGGCAGTTTGTAAAATGGAAGATTATTTAATTCGAGAAGTAAATTGTCATTTACATTTCCCCCTCTTGCCATTTGTCCTTCATTATCGTATTCTTTTCCAAGTTTGGCGCAGACTGCATTCATAACAATGTTTACAGGGCAGATATCGAATGCTGTACGTTCATCATTGTATTGATAGGATACATTTGCAAAACCGCCTAAATTCAAGCAAAAATCAAATTCAGAAAATAATAATTTGTCGCCAATGGGCACCAATGGTGCGCCTTGTCCGCCTAATACCACATCCAGCGATCGGAAATCACAGACAGCAGTTAAATTGCTTTCGGCTGCAATTGCACTGCCGGCACCGATCTGCACGGTTAATTTTTTTTCGGGCTGGTGAAAAATAGTATGTCCGTGAGAAGAAATAAAATCAACTTTCAGTTTGTGTTTTTTAATGAAATCGGCGGCTGTTCTGCCGAGGTAAAATCCGTAATCAATATTTGCCTGCTGAAACGTGAGCGCATCCGTTTTTTCTAAACTCAGCAGCTTTGTTTTCCAGTGAAAAGAATAGGGGATGGTTTCGGCCTGAACGATCTCAAATGACCATTTTTTTTCATCAAGGATAAACCTGCAGAAAGCTATATCTGTCCCATCAAGCGAAGTTCCCGACATCAGCCCTATTACATCATAGTTTAGAGTGTTTCTATTTGTCATAAATATTAGCAGATTTAAAATTTAAAATTTACATTTGTGCTCCTCAACAGAATGAATAAATCATTCATACAGGCTTATCAAAAATAACGGAATTTCCCACATAAAAATTTATACAAATGTTATTTAATTTAACCGAAGAGCACCTAATGATTCAGAAGGCAGCTCGTGATTTTGCAAACGATGTATTAAAGCCAGGTGTAATTGAACGCGACGAGCACCAGACATTTCCTGCCGAGGAAATTAAGCAGATGGGAGAACTGGGTTTCTTAGGTATGATGGTTTCCACAAAATACGGCGGGGGCGGAATGGACTGTATTTCCTATGTTTTAGCGATGGAAGAAATTTCGAAAGTAGATGCTTCATGCTCTGTTGTGATGTCGGTAAACAATTCACTTGTTTGCTGGGGTTTGGAAACATTCGGCACTGAAGCTCAAAAAGAAAAATATTTAAAACGTTTAGCAACCGGGCAGATCATCGGCGCATTTTGTTTGTCGGAACCGGAAGCCGGCTCTGATGCTACATCACAGAGAACTACCGCAATTGATATGGGAGACCATTATTTATTGAACGGCACTAAAAACTGGATTACCAACGGCAGTTCAGCATCTGTATATTTGGTAATAGCACAGACGGATGCTGCTAAAGGACATCGCGGTATCAACGCATTAATCGTAGAAAAAGGAGCGCCTGGTTTTGTTGTAGGGCCGAAAGAAAATAAAATGGGTATCCGCGGGTCAGACACGCATTCATTAATGTTTACGGATGTAAAAGTTCCAAAAGAAAACAGGATAGGCGAAGACGGATTCGGATTTAAATTTGCCATGCAGACATTAACCGGCGGACGTATCGGTATTGCTTCTCAGGCGCTGGGTATTGCTTCAGGTGCTTATGAATTAGCGCTTGCATACTCCAAAGAACGCAAAGCTTTTGGTAAACCCATCAGCCAGCATCAAATCATTCAATTTAAACTTGCCGACATGGCAACTGAAATAGAAGCAGCACGTCTGCTTTGTTTGAAAGCTGCATGGCTGAAAGACCAGCACCTGGATTATACCACAGCCAGTGCAATGGCAAAAGTTTTTTCTTCAGAAACTGCAATGAAAACAACTGTTGAAGCTGTTCAGATACACGGCGGTTACGGCTTTGTGAAAGAGTATCATGTTGAGCGTTTGATGCGCGATGCAAAAATTACTCAAATTTATGAAGGTACTTCAGAGGTGCAGCGTATTGTTATTTCAAGAGCACTGCTTGCATAATCAATATAGTTTGAAAGTTTAAAGTTTGAAAGTTTGAAAGTTGCGAAGTATATTGTGTTAAAACAGTTTCACAGTATTTATTAACTTTAAACTTTCAAACTTTGAATTTTTCAACTGATTTAAGATGAGGCGATTTTTTATTACCGGTATCGGAACCGATGCCGGCAAAACCACGGCAGCTGCGGTTTTGACTGAAACGTTAAATGCCGATTATTGGAAACCATTGCAGGCCGGCAGTTTGGATAATTCTGATACAATAAAAATCCGCAGTTTAATAAGCAATACTAAATCCATACTTCATCCTGAAACGTATCGTTTGTCAGCGGCAATGTCGCCTCATGCAGCAGCTGCAGTTGACGGAATAAAAATTGATATGGAAAAATTTATTCTTCCGGAAACATCAAACACATTGATTATTGAGGGTGCAGGAGGTTTGATGGTGCCATTGAATGATAAACATTTTGTAATTGATTTGATTGAAAAATTTAAGGCCCAGGCAATACTTGTTTCAAGAAATTATTTGGGAAGCATCAATCATACTCTTTTATCCGCTGCAATGCTGAAAAGCCGGAATATACCCGTTGCCGGTATTATCTTTAACGGGAAAACTGAAAAGGCTTCAGAGGAATTTATTTTAAATTATACCGGGCTTAAATGCCTGCTTCGAATTAATGAAGAAAAAAACGTTGATGCTGAAATGATATTAAAATATAAGTCGCTGCTGAATTCTGATAGTATATCAGGCATTTAATAATGAAACAAAAAACCGCAAATCCGAATTATGAAACTCCGCTTTATACTTTATGCAGCAACCTTAATAGCTACTCTGTATTCCTGCAGGCACCCTGCAGAAACTGTTACAGATATAGACGGTAATGTTTATAAAACTGTTAAAATAGGCCTGCAAAGCTGGATGGCAGAAAATCTTAAAGTAACCAAATTCAGTAATGGTGATCCTATACCTAATATAACAGGCGGGTCGGAATGGAGAGCTTTAACAAAAGGAGCATACTGTAATTATAATAATGATACCAGCAGTGCTTCTGTTTACGGAAGATTATATAACTGGTATGCAGTTAACGACAGCCGCAGCATCGCGCCAACGGGCTGGCATCTGCCGACAAATGCTGAGTGGGCTGCAATGCAGGCTTTTCTTGGAGTGGAAAACACTAAAGGTCTCGACACCATATCAGGGGGCAGGCTGAAAGAAGCAGGCACTGCGCATTGGGATAATCCGAACACAGGCGCGGATAACGAAAGCGGTTTTTCAGCGCTTCCCGGCGGTATTCGTTTTGGTTCAGGTGAGGCTGCTTTTTACAACATCAGGAGCTCCGGTGTGTGGTGGACAAATACAGCAATGACTGATTCTATTGCATATAATCATGGATTAGCAAGAGGCAGTGCCGGCTGCTATCTGAGTTTCGGAAGCAAGAAAGATGGCTGCAGCGTCCGCTGCATAAAGGATTAAGGGAATTACTAGTTTAAAAGTTTTAGCTGCTTAATACTGATAAGGTCTTTTTTTAAATTTCTTTTAAGAATAGTTCATTTGAATTATCTAGAACTCAAGAGACGTTATTAGTCGTTTTTAATTTCAAAATTATCGGCATCCAAAATTGCAGGAAACAATTTTCTAAATGAAACAAGGTCATCATAATTTAATGTTATTGTTTCTGCAGCTTCTTCATGAGCATTGATTTTACTGATTATTTCACCCTTTGCATTTATCACAGCAGAATTTCCTGAATGATAAATTCCATTACCGTCAATCCCAACTCTATTCAAACCTGCAGTATAACATTGGTTTTCAATGGCACGTGCAGGCAGCAGCGTCTTCCATGGATATGAGCGTATTTCAGGCCAATTAGCAACATAGATTAATAAATCATATTCATACTGATACTGCATGTTCTCGGTTTGCAGTATGCCGCCGGGTATCAGTTTATTCCTGCTCCAGACAGGGAATCGGAGATCGTAACATATCAGGGGGCAGATTTTCCAGCCGTTTAATTCAACAATTAATTTTTTTTGTCCTCCGTTGTACTGGCCGTTTTCATCGCCCATTCGGAACAAATGCCTTTTATCGTAAGTGCTGCAGGTACCGTCGGGACGCATCCATACAAGGCGGTTAAAATAGCGGCCATTATCAAGAGCAATAAAACTGCCGGTTATAACACATTTTTTTTCTGCGGCTTTATTCCTCATCCAATTCATAGTAACACCCTCCATAGGCTCAGCAAATTTTTCGGGACTCATGCTGAACCCGGTTGTGAACATTTCCGGAAGGATAATTAAATCAGCTGCTTCAGAAAGGGCATTAATTTTTTGAGAAAACATTTGAAGATTCTCCGCTTTGTTTTCCCAATGCAGATTGGATTGTATGATGGTAATTTTTAAGTTGTTCATAGAAATCCTAGGTTTTACAGCTTTCTGAGGGAGAAGTATATTTATTTCTAAATCCGCTTTTCTTTTTCAAAGAGAAAGCGGCCTTTATATTTTATTCAATATTTCAGCGGCCTTTTCCAGCGTTTCTTCCTTTTTTGAAAAACAAAAACGAAGTACTTTATTATCAACACCATCGTGATAAAACACAGAAATAGGAATGGATGCAATACCAAAATCTTTTGTTAAACGCACAGCAAAATTTGTGTCTTTTTCTTTGCTGATTCCATTATACCGGAGCAGCTGAAAATAGGTACCTGAAGCAGGTTCGAGACTGAATTTTGAATTTTTAATCAACGAAAAAAAGTAATCCCTTTTCTTCTGATAAAAACTGCCGAGCTCTAAATAATTGTTTTTCTTTTTCAAATATTCAGCCAGAGCATGCTGTATAGGCGTGTTGCAGCAAAACACTAAAAACTGGTGAACTTTGCGAAACTCGGTCATCAGGTTTTTGGGAGCAACACAGTAGCCTATTTTCCAGCCCGTAGCATGAAATGTTTTGCCGAAGGAAGAAATAATTATACTCCGCTCTGCAAGTTTCGGAAAGCGCGATACACTCTGGTGTTCGTAGCCGTCAAAAATAATATGCTCATAAACTTCATCGCTGATAATAATAATTTCGGTACTCTGAGTAAGCTTCTCCAGTTTTGCCATATCGCCGGCCGTCATAATACTGCCTGTAGGATTGTGAGGCGTATTAATAATTATCATCTTTGTGCGGTAATTAATAACTTTTTTCACTTCCTCCCAGTCAATGGAATAGGTTGGCGCTTTCAGCTGTAAATAAACAGTTTTACCGCCGTTTAATTCAATGGCGGGCTGGTAGCAGTCGTAAGCAGGTTCAAAAATAATTACTTCATCTCCTTCATGAATAAGTGCTGAAATAGCTGTAAATATGGCTTGTGTGGCGCCTGCTGTAATTGTGATTTCAGATTCGGGATCATATTTTGCTGAATACAAGTCCTCTGTTTTTTCTGCAATAATCTCTCTAAGGCTCATTAAACCTGCCATGGGAGCATATTGGTTGAAGCCTGCAAGCATGTATTTATTTACTAAACCTATCAGCTCTTCGCTGCAGCTGAAATCAGGGAAACCTTGAGAAAGATTGATAGCATTATTATCTGCCGCTAATTTACTCATCACGGCAAAAATAGAAGTGCCTATATTGGGGAGTTTGCTGCTGATTAAATTGGGATATTTCATAAATGCAAAAATAAAATTTTCAGGTTTCAAGATACAAATTTTAAATAAATTCTAGCGGATAATAATTTATCAACAGAATCATTTCTGATGGAATTAAAACCATTCAAAGTGTTTTTTTGCTTTTTTATCGATGGAACAATTAATTGGTTAATTTTGGAAAAATTTAAATCATAAAAGTTCAGGCATGAAAATTCTAAAAAAAGTCGGTAAATGGTTCCTTATTATTTTGGTTATTTTAAATCTTGCCATTATTATTTCCGGCAGAACCTATTTGTACAAAGGTATTGCAAACACTTATCTGAAAGGGCGCTCAGGACCTAATGCTTTTGAATACGCCATATTTGACAACCGCGAAGTAAAAGCAGGAGTTTTCCAGAAATGGAATTTAGGCGCAGCTTTCAATAAAAAAACAATTTCGGAAGGACATAAAAAAGAATTCGCAGACATGCAGACTGTTGCTTTTTTAGTTCTTAAAAACGACTCTATTGTTCATGAGCAGTATTGGGACGGCTACGGCGAAGACTCCCATACCAATTCATTTTCGATGGCAAAAACAATTACAAGCATATTAATCGGCTGTGCTATTGATGATGGAAAAATAAAAAGTGTTGATCAGCCTGTAAGCGATTTTTTGCCGGAATTTAAAGAGGGCGAAGAAGCAAAACTTACAATCAAACATCTGCTTACAATGTCATCAGGAATTAACTTTGATGAGGATTACGCAAACCCTTTCGCATATCCCGGCGCAGCTTATTACGGAAGCGATATAAAAAAATTAACGTATAAATATAAATGCACTGAACCAGCTGGTAAAACATTTAATTATTTGAGCGGCAACACAGAGCTGCTTGGTTTTATTCTTGAAAAAGCTACCGGTACATCGGTAAGCGAGTATGCCTCTGAAAAACTATGGAAGCCTATTGGGGCTAAAAACACTGCGCTTTGGAGCTTAGATCATGAAGGCGGTATGGAAAAAACATACTGCTGCTTTAATTCAAATGCAAGAGATTTTTCGCGCCTCGGACAATTGTATTTAGACTCCGGTAAATGGAACGGCAGACAGCTGGTTTCACTTCAGTATGTTTTAAACTCAACAAAACCGGCTGACATGATGGATGATTTCGGCAAAAAAAATGCAAAATACGGTTACTGCTGGTGGCTGATTCCAAATTACAAAGGGCATGATATTTTTTATGCACGCGGTCTTTTAGGGCAGTACATTGTGTGTATTCCCGATCAAAAAATGGTGGTGGTACGCTTAGGCAATAAAAAGGAAAAAATTCATCCGGGGCAGGACCATTCAATTGATGTGTTTTATTACATCGATGCAGCATTGGAAATGTACGGCGGTTAATTTAATAAAGCTGTTTCTATTCGGAAACACAAGGCACTTATAGCTTTTAGGGAATAAATAAAACAGATTTTTGCATAGCTGAATTCCCTAAAGTCTGTACAGTTCAAACTCAGATTTCATTCATACAAATAAAATTTCGTAATTCGAATCAGGATATGAAGAAAGATATTATCCCGCCTGTTGTTGAAAATATCGCGGTTGCTGTTGTAAAGGAACAAAACGAACTGCAGGAAACAATATGGAATGTTTACCTTTTAAATTTAAAACTGGAAAACATTGAAGCCGTAATTGTTACTTCCAAAGGGTATGGCACTTATAATAATGAAGATGTGAAAACTTCTACATTACGCCATTTTTTAGATGTAGTGGATGCAAATGATTTTAAAAAAATAGAACCGATTGTTGAAACCGTATTCGGATTAAATAATGAATTTTGGGTAAGTTTTTTTATCAACAAAGTGATGTATGATAAAAAATATATTTTTCTGCCCGAAACAATTAAAGATGAAAATTTTATTCTTGTTCCTCTGATTAATAAAAAAGGAGTGATGATAAAATAAAATTATATCTAAAAAACAATGTTCAAACTCCCTTCGCTGCAAAGTCTTTTAAGAGAAACGGCTGATACGCTTAAAAGATTTCCGCCTGCTTTGCTTGCTGCTCTTATCGCGGCAGCAGCAGCTGTTTATTTAAACCACTGCGATTATGAAAAACTGAAGGAAGTAAACAGTCTTTGGAAAATAATTATGTGCTGTTCTTTGGGCCTTAGCCTGTTTATAGCCGCTGAATTATTTTCTGAAAGTAAAAACCATTCTATCGTTCAGCGTATAATGCTTCAGGCTGCTGCAGTAATTTTAATTGCCGGTTATTATTTCTCTCTGCCTGATGTAAAGGATTTCGGCCTTCAGGACGGCGTTCGTTTTGCTTTGTTTACAATCGGCCTTCACCTCTTAGTTTCGTTTTCGCCTTTCATCAGTTCCGGTCATATCAATGGTTTCTGGCAGTTCAACAAGTCATTGTTCCTGCGTTTTTTAACAGCCGGTTTATACACCGGTGTTTTATATCTTGGGCTGGCATTGGCCTTGCTGGCTGTAGAGAAACTTTTTAAAGTAGAAGTAAAATGGAAATATTATGCTGATTTGTGGTGGTTTTTAGCCTGCATTTTTAATACATGGTTCTTCCTATCCGGGGTTCCAAAGCAAACGGAGACCCTCGACGGCAATACAGATTATCCGAAAGGATTAAAAATATTTACACAGTTTGTGCTGCTTCCCCTGGTTACTGTTTACCTGATTATCCTGTATGCATACGGTGCCAAAATAGCTATTGCAATGCAGCTGCCTCGTGGATGGGTTTCTTATTTAGTAATTGGTTTTTCAGCTGCCGGGATATTGTCATTACTGCTTATCTGGCCGATACGGGAGCGGGAAGAAAACAGCTGGATAAAAGTGTTTTCACGCTGGTTTTACATGGCATTGTATCCATTAATTATACTTTTGGGATTAGCTGTTTACAAACGTGTTTCGCAATACGGCATCACCGAAAACCGCTATTTTATTTTGATACTCGCCATTTGGCTTGCAGTTATTGCAGCGTATTTTCTGCTCAGCAAAACAAAAAATATCAAAGTGATTCCTGTATCGCTTTGTATCGTTGCTTTTTTCAGTTCGTTCGGACCATGGGGCGCATTCAGCATTTCAGAAAGCAGTCAAAGCGACCGCTTAGAAAAATTATTAATAAAGGAAAAATTATTAGTGAACGGCCGTATTAAAAAAGCAGAGCCCATGCTGAAAGGCAGCAATGCGCAAAAAATCACTTCTCTTGTAAATTATTTGGATAATGTTCATGGATTAAAAAATATGCAGCCTTGGTTCACCCAGAATCTTGATTCAATTTTCAGAGCAAAAGAGGCAGGCGGGGAGCGGTCATATATAAATAAAAGAGGGATTGTTTTAGATCTGATGGGAGTAGAAAATTATGAAGATTACTCGCGCAGCGGCGAAACGAATTTTTATATTCAGACTCAAAACAGTAACCCGGGCAATACTGTATCTATAAAAGGCTTCGATTATTTTTTCGAATTTAGCGGCTATTATTATAACAATTCAGAAGACAATAATAATAAAAACGAAATTTTTATGGACAAAGATACCCTGTCCATAAAATTCAACAGCAGTAAGCTGTGGATTGCAGGCAAAACCAAAGCCTTGGAAAGTATTGATTTGAATGAATTTATTAAGAAAATTAAAAGTAATAATACTCCCTCTTATGGTAATTATATAGTGCCTGATAAGCAGCTGCAGCTGCAGATAGAAACTGATGCGTTTTCGATACAGCTTAATTTTACAGCCATTTCGGGCACTTTAGATGAAGACGGCAGTACTAAAATAAATAATGTTAATGCCAGGGTTTTAATAAAACGAAAATAAAAAACCATGTTCGAAGATTTAAAAATTTCAAACGTTTTGTTTCTAGATGTAGAAACTGCACCGGTAGTTTATAAATATACCGATCTGGATGAAAGCATGCGTAAACTCTGGGATACAAAATTCCGCTTTCAGCAAACCGAAGGCCCCGAGGCACAGTATAAAAAAGCGGGAGTTTATGCTGAGTTTGCAAAAGTAATATGTGTTTCAGTCGGTTTTTTTAATGATGAAACATTCCGAATAAAATCATTTTGCGGCAACGATGAAAAACTTTTGCTCCAGAATTTTGCAGCACTGCTCAGCGAACATTATAACCGCAAAGAACATTTATTATGCGCACATAACGGCAAAGAATTCGACTTTCCTTTTCTCTGCCGTCGTATGCTTATCAACGGCATCAAACTTCCTAAAATATTAAACATAGCCGGCAAAAAGCCTTGGGAAATAAGCCATTTAGATACAATGGAACTTTGGAAATTCGGCGATTATAAAAGCTATACCTCACTTAATCTGCTTGCAAATATTTTTAATATACCCACTCCCAAAGATGATATCGATGGCAGCGATGTTGCCCGTGTTTATTGGGAAGAACAGGATCTCAAACGCATAGCAGTTTACTGCCAGAAAGATGTAATAACCGTTGCCCAGCTGCTCTTAAGGTTTAAAGGTGATCAGTTGATTGCGGATAAAAACATTTTTTATACATAAGCCCTGATTTTTTTCTTAGTATCTTCGCGCTATAAATGAATTCAATGTTTTCCTTTCCAAAACAGATGCGAAAAATTGCTGCCACTCTTGCAGTGTTAAGTATTATATTTTTTTCCTGTAACAGATCAAAGTCTCCCATTGCAATGTACGGCCCCGAATTCGAGAACATAATGCGCAGCGATGCCGGTGTGTTCCGCGGGTTTAGCCTGGGTGACAAGCCGGATTCAATACAGGCAAAAGAATCCGGCAAGCCTGTTGAAACGGATGACGGTTATTTGTATTATGAATACAAGCTTGCGAAAGGTTCTTACAACATCACCTATAATTTTGATGAAAGAGGACTAAGCGAAGTACAGTCCGATATTTTTATTACCAACCCAGAAGAAACCGACGGCGTATTTAATAAATTCAAAACTTATTTCGATGAGCATTACGGCGCAAGTCAAACAGATATGGGATATATTATCTGGTCGGTAAAATCAGAAAAATTCGGCGAAGTAAAAATAAACCTCAGGGATGAAAGCGCTGCATTTACTGCCGATAAAGCCCCCGGAAAAATTTCTCTTTCTATTTATCCTAATAAAGAGTAGTGTCTCTTATCAAATAATTTACAATTTTATTTTCAAAAACCTTTATTGCGTTTATAGCTAATGTGCTTTAATTTCAAATTGCTTTAGGGGGCTTACAATATATTTGCTTCTTTAAAACCAAACAGATTGCTCTGAAAAAGGTTTGCATTGCCTCAAAAAGGTTTGCATTGTCCTGAAAAGATTTGCATAGCTCTGAAAAAGGTTTGCATTGCTCTGAAAAGGTTTGCACTACTCTGAAAAAGCTTTGTATTGCTCTGAAAAAGCTTTGCTTTGTCTCATAACGCTTTGTTTTGCCTGAAAACAAAAATGAAATATATCATACAAATCCCTTCTCCTGCCTCTTTCTATGATGAAAGGATGAAAACAGATGAAATAAATACAGCTTAAAAAAAATAAATTAATTTCATACAATATTTCATTCAGTCCCTCCGTTTTAGTAGAAAAACAGCCTTTCTCATGAAAACAACCCTACTTAGGTGTTCTTCTCAAATTATGAATTAACAGCTCAACGGATCAAAATTTGCTTCTTTTAAAGCAAAAAGAATAACACCGTGTGATGTGGGCACAATTCAACAACCTATGAAACTAGTAAGAATTTCACTTGCCTTTAAAAGGTTAAGTGCCGTACTTTTAGCTGTATTCGGGCAGGCAGTGTACACGGCTGTAAACGGTAACACAAGTTTTCCGGCTCCTTATCCGGCTCTTCTTCTTTTGCAGAACGCGGTTAATGACCTCATAAGCAAAATTGCACTGCAGCAGCCCGGCAACAAGGCAAGCACTTCGGCAGTTAAAGATGCTGTGGTTGAGCTGAACCGGATTTTAAAAGCCCTTGCAGGTTATGTTGAGTTTGAAAGCAACAGAAATCAGACAATGGCTTTAACCAGCGGATTTAGCATTCTGCTCGGACGCATGGCTAAAGCAACCGTGTTTACCGCACTGCAGGGTCTTCAGTCGGGAAGTGTGGATGTTAATTCACCGGTCGGCGGAAAGTCCTATATCTGGGGCTATACCACCGATCCTGTTGGTAGTACTGCCTGGTTAGTAGCTGCAACTACTACACAGGCGTATTACACCATTAATGGTTTAGCACCGGGTACAAAGTACTGGTTCAGGGTAGCGCTTGTTACTCCTGACGGACAGCAGGACTGGAGTACCCCGATAATGGTGCATGTTGTATAAACAGCATCAGATTAAATTAAAATTAAACTCCCTGCAAGGCTGATGATTGCAGGGAGTTTTTTTGTTTATCAGCGTGTTAAAATACTTCTCAATTAAAAATTTGCATTCGTTTTTATAAGATTATATTTGCGTGAATAAACATTACTATTATTAAAAACAGTTTAGATATAGTACAAAACTTTTATTTAAAATTTTATGATAATTTCACGAAACGACAGTCTTATTAATAATCCTCTTGAGATAGCACTTAATATTGGCGGGAGTTATGGAGTTGCAAAGATTAATAGAGAATTTAAAAATGATACTATCAAGTTATTTAAAGATAGTTCAGATTGCATTTCACATGCTGGATTTGAAGACTTACTCTCTGACTATGTAATCTACATTTGTACTCTTGTAAAAAACAATCTTGCGCTGTTACCATTTCCTCTAACTGCTAATATGGTAAACGATATATCAAATGCTGTTTGGATGGCAACTTCGGAAACTGTAAATACGGATAAATTAGACTTCGATGATTACGAAAAAGAGATAAAGTTAAAAGTGGTTAATGTGTCACTTGTCAGACAAGCGACAATCAGAATAAAAAACAGATTAGAAAATATCAACGACGAATCGAAAAAATTATTTAATGAAGATTTGATCGAATCTTTACTAAAACAAGGAGTTCGCCTTTCAAATGGTTCAAAAGAAGTTACTGTTCTTAAAAAAATAATTTTAGATACTGCAGATGAAAAATTAATATTATACCCGTTTGCAATTTTCGCAAACGAGGAAAAATTTGTTAATCTAATATCTATAACTCACCGAAGTGGCATAAAATTTATCTGTAATGAAATCGCTTACTTTGAGAATTTATTTAGAAACAATCCTGTGGCAACTTATATTGATACCGAATTTTTGCCAATGATTGTAAATAGCCCGGATTGGTTGACCGAAATTGAGTGTTGGGGCTTTTGTTAATATTACGAGGGGAAGGAAATCTGCATACCATAAATAAATAATCAACATGAAAAATAATATATTGGAAATATTCACTGAAGAAATTACTTTCAATGATATAACTATAAAACTTTATTTTAAATCTATGGGAGATATTAGTAATTTATCTTTCAAGGCATATTCAGAAGACGGCAGTTGTAATTATCTAATTGAAAAAGACAATACAACGCCTACAAAATATTGTTTTAAAATAATAAAATCTCCTTATACTAATAATCTATTTTTTAAGGAAGTTGAACCGCAGTTTAATATAATTATTTTTAAGCACTTAAATAAATTCACAAAACAATAGTCTAATAAAAAAATTATCCAAAATCATTAAAATTTTCCAGCTAAATTTAAATGAAAAATTCTGTAAGGCAACTCACCAAAATATGACTTTTGAAACAATCAAAAACAACTTAATCAAATCTTGCATAAACCTTGACCCTTGGATGTTTCTGCCATTTTTATGTGATGAAAAGGTGAAAACTGACTTCCCCTCGAAATTGCAATTTTTTAATTCCTTTACGTCTAAAATTGAATGTGCAAAAAGAATTACTAATGGAAAGCTTAGCCTTAAAATAACAAAACCCAAAGCAGATTATTATGGAAATTCAAATACACTGGAATATAATTTTTTTGATGAAGTACATTTAAATGAAAGATTATCAATATTCGTAATTGAAGAAAATAAAACGTTATTTATTGATATGCATCCTTTTTAAGCTTTATATAAGGGATGTAGAATAAAATAATCTTGTATTTTAATTCTATATTATGCTAGAAAAAAAAGAAATGTTAATAGAAGAATGCATTAATACATTATGAACTTCTTCTAAAAAGAAAAAAAACAAAATGGAAAACATCAATAAATTAATAGCAAGTGAGAAATTGGAGATAGCGCTTGAAATTGTTAATGAAGAAATATCAAATCCGAAAAACTTTGGAACGGACAAGTATCACGAATTATTATTCGCTAAAGCTAGAATATATATTATCAAATATAAGAATACTAAGCCCGTGGACAATAAATTGTATATCCAATCGAAAGAAGATTTTGCAAATGGAGACAATGCTTACAAGGCACTACATGGCAAACAGCATCCTAAATATCAAGATATGGTGATTGGCGCTGACCGAATATATTTGGACTTAAATAGAAAATAATATTCATTTAGAAAATTTTGTTTAGAAATAAAATTATCAATTAAAATTAAATTTTTATGAAACGCAAACAACTTACAATGGAGCAATTAGGAATGATGTCCAGTGCATTAATGAAAAATCTATTTCCAACTCCTACAAAATCAGAATTACTCGTAGAAGCAAATTCAACAGCAAAAGGAGACGGACATTATTTGTTCTTTGAAGTAAGTTACTTCGATAAATTAACAAAAAAAATGAAAGAACAAAAAGACAACGGATCATACTCAAAAAGCAACGCTGAAAACGACTGGCTAGATTTAATGTCTGCGGTAATCTGTGCAGAAAGTATTTCTAATTTTGACATGTCAAATCTTAGACCACACTTTCTTGCAAAATAATAACCCCTTTAATAATTATTTTATGAAAAAAATTGAAGTTAAAATATCTGATGCCGGTCCCCAGTAGGCGCGAAGTTCTGTGCAGGCAAGAGCGAAGAGACTTCGTGTCATTTATAAAAGGTAAGCTGTGCTTACCATACACAGTACTTGCAGAATATCATTTGCAAATTTTATTAAAGCATCTTTTCACTGATGCCTCCCAAACTCTCACTTCTTAAAAACCGATTTATATATTTCGGTATAATAAATTATAAAATTAAAAGCATAAGTAGGCGAATTAAATTTCCGGTTTAAGCTGCCGTAACCTGTGGCCATAAAACGGAAACCAATATCAGCGCCAAGGCCAAACCATTTCATAAATTTATATTCAATAGAAACTGCCGGCTCGTAAATAAAACAAATATGTTTTTCAGCATCAATTTTTTCACCGGGCCTGTTGTATTGATAATAAGTCTGCCCCATTCCCAGCTGCAGCGGAATGCTCAGCTGCCAATGTTTGGTTTTATAATAAATGTATTCAACATAAGCAGAAAAATAAAACAGCTTAAGCAGCGCATTTGAGCTGTCTAATGCATTGTTTGCATTCGTATAATAAATTACCTTATCAAAATTATCGGAGGGAGGATAGAGCTGATTATAGCCTATTCCTAAATGCAGCCGGCTTCCAAAACTTAAACCCGCAGCAGCGCCGAAAATTTTAGCATCGCTGTTGCTGATAAAAGAGTTGCGGGAATCCAGCTTGCCGAACAGCTGCGGCCTTTGTTTCAGGCAGTCCTTAATAGTATCAAGCGCCGGCTGTGCAGCCATGCCGCAAACACAGAAAAACAAAATATAAAAAAACAACAGCCTTCGTTTATACACGCTGTAAAGATAACATCACAAAAGTATTTTACATGAAAGAAAATAAGCTAAGGTGCGGTTGATGGCCGCGAAAAGTGCGAACCGGAAGTTTCGCAGCGTGCAGCGTAAGCTCTTTGCGGGAAAAGCGAAAGCTTGCGGTTTGTTTTCGTGGGCTCTTTTTTTTTGTTTCTTTCTTTTGGAGAAGCAAAAGAAAGAAAAATGCTCTTGCTCAGCAGAATTGTTATGTAAGAAAAATGCTTTTTAAACAGAAACAGTTTTAAAGAACTAAAAATAATTGAGAACAATTGAAATCCGAAATCCTTATTAAAAAAAACATCCCTGTTTCAAATATGAAACAGGGATGTTTAAAATCTTATTCAGCACAAAGCATTAGTGCCCTCCGCCATCAACTTCACCTTCCGCTAAAGGCACAGTCTGAGGAACAAAATCCTGCTCTTTACCAGGTTTGCTGTAATCATACGGCCAGCGGTGAACTTCAGGAAGTGCGCCAGGCCAGTTGCCATGCGTATTCGCCATAGGAGTTGTCCATTCCAATGTATTTGCATTCCAAGGATTCTGAACTGATTTCGGCCCGCGGAACATAGAATAAAAGAAGTTGAACAAAAACACCAGCTGCACCAAAGCAGCAAGAATTGCAAAGCAGGTAATGATCACATTTATATTAACTAAATTATCAAACATCGGGAATGCACTGTTTGAGTAGTACCTGCGCGGAACACCCGCTAATCCTAAAAAGTGCATCGGGAAAAACACACCGTAAGCGGAAATAAATGTTCCCCAGAAATGGATATATCCTAATTTTTTATTCATGTGGCGCAGAAATAATTTCGGGAACCAATGATACACACCTGCAAGCATACCAAGTATAGCAGATACACCCATTACAATATGAAAGTGAGCAACAACAAAGTACGTATCGTGAACCGGAATATCCAATGCCGAATCGGCAAGGATAATACCTGTTAATCCGCCGGAAATAAAAGTAGAAACCAAACCTATTGCAAACAGCATTGCAGGAGTGTACTGAATATTACCTTTCCACAATGTAGTTATGTAATTAAAAGCCTTTACTGCCGATGGTATAGCAATAAGAAGGGTAGTGAATACAAACACAGAGCCCAGAAACGGATTCATACCTGTTATAAACATGTGATGCCCCCATACAATAAATGAAAGGAAACCAATTGCCATAATAGAACCGATCATAGCGCGGTAGCCGAAAATAGGCTTGCGCGAATTCACAGATATAATTTCTGAAGTAATACCCAATGCAGGTATAATAATGATATAAACTTCCGGATGTCCTAAAAACCAAAACAAGTGTTCATATAAAATCGGGCTTCCTCCGCTCAGTTCAAGGGCTTGTCCGCCGATATAAATATCCGACAGGTAAAATGAAGTACCGAAGCTTCTGTCGAAAATCAAAAGCAATGCAGCTGAAAATAGTACAGGAAAAGAAAGCACGCCTAAAATTGCTGTAACCAAAAATGCCCATACTGTAAGCGGAAGACGGGTCATAGACATACCTTTTGTACGCAAATTTATAACCGTTACAATGTAATTTAAGCCGCCTAACAATGCCGAAACAATAAATAAACTCATAGAGATTAACCACAAAGTCATACCCAGTTTAGAGCCGTCCATTGCCTGCGGTAATGCGCTTAATGGCGGATAAACAGTCCAGCCGCCTGATGCAGGGCCTGTTTCAACCAGAAAACCAGACAGCATTATAACACTCGATAAAAAGAAAAACCAATACGATAACATGTTTAAAAAACCAGAAGCCATATCACGTGCACCTATTTGATAAGGAATTAAAAGGTTGCTGAATGTACCGCTTAATCCGCCTGTTAACACCATAAACACCATGATAGTACCGTGGATAGTTACAAGCGCCATATACATACCCGGATCAAGTACTCCTCCCGGCGCCCATTTGTCGCCCAATAAAAAATTCAGTATCCAGAAATGTTCTCCCGGCCAGGCCAATTGCAGACGGAATAAAAATGACATGGTCATTGCCAAAAACGCCATAATTACAGCAGTTATCAAAAACTGGCGCGAAATAGTTTTATGATCAAAACTAAAAATATACTTCGACACAAATGATTCGCTGTGGTGCTCTTCTTCGTGGCTGTGTATTTGTTCGTGAGCTTGTTGATCGTGGTTCTCCATCTTTACTTAATTTCTTAATTTATTACTTTAAATGATTTGCCAAATGATACCTTTATTTAGTCATTGGTCATTGGTTCAAAAGTTTATGCGTTTATTAGTTTTTTGCCTATTGCTGAATGCCAATTGCTCATTGATTAATTATTTACTGAAAAAATGGTTTTTTAGCAGCCAGCCATGCGTTGTAATCTGCTTCTGATTCAACTATAATTGTCATCTGCATATTATAATGGCTGTTTCCGCATATTTTATTACACAATAAAATATAGTCAAATTTCGGATTGTTCAGTTTTTTACGCATTTGTTCAGTAGTTATTATCGGGGTAAAATGCAGCATAGTAGTCATGCCGGGAACGCAGTTCATCTGAGCTCTGAAGTGAGGGAAATAAGCGCTGTGAATTACCTCTCTAGCATTTAGTTTAAATTCAATTTCTTTATTAACAGGGATATGAAATTCATTTTTTACAATGATATCATCAAGCCCTTTTGGATCAGCCTTATCCATACCTAATGAATTTTCACCGGTGATAAGTTTGTAGTTAGATGCGCCTAATTCATTGTCTTTACCTGCGTAGCGGGCAGTCCAATCGAATTGCTTTGCGTAAAGCTGAATAACGATAGCATCTTTCGAAGCTGGAGCCGTAATTTTATTCCATGCTTTTAACCCGAAAATAATAATAATAGCAAGAACTATTGCAGGAATTATTGTCCAGATCATTTCTAATTTATTGCTGTGGGTAAAATAAGTAGCAGTATTTCCTTTTCTGCCGTAATACTTGTAAGAAAAATAAAATAAGAAAATGTGGGTAATAGTAAATACTGTAAATAGTATAGCCATGTTGAAATTAAACAGCCAGTCTAATCCCACACCATGTTCTGATGCCGCTTCGGGCAGCATTACAGGTACATAGCTTTTCAAATTCCAAATCACGAAAGCAAAGAAAGCAACCAGAAATGTCATCATTACTTTTGACATTATCCGATTGTCCTTTTCGGTTACTTCATGAGATTTGCCTCCTTTTAAACTTGAAGCAAGCTCAAATACCCTGACTAAATAACCAATGGCGAAAACCATTAAAATTACCGTAACATAAATTAAAAACTTTACCATAGTGATTATAATTGTTGAATTATTAAATTGCTCTATCTAGTTTTATAGCTGATTAAATATGGTGATGCAGGGTTTCATCCAGATAAGGATGTTTTTGAACCATCAGCGGTGCTTTTGAAAGCGCTCTGTTAACTACAAATAAAAGCAGTCCCAAAAAGCCCAGGGCAGTTCCTATCTCCATCCAGCCTAAGCCCCATGCGCCATGCACAGTGCCTGGCATTACCATCATAAATACATCTAACCAGTGACCCGCAAAAATTATACATCCTACAAATGTTAAAAAGAAATAATTGCGTTTTGCATCCCGGCTCATCAACAATACCATAGGGAAAACAAAATTCATAAAAAATACAGTCCACATCAGGCCCATATAACCATAGTTATGAAGGCGGTCTTGGAAATAAATAATTTCTTCTGGGATATTGGTGTACCAAATCAGCATAAACTGACAGAACCACAAATAACTCCAAAGGAAACTAACAGCAAATACCCATTTTCCCAAATCGTGTATATGGCTTTCGTTTACCTGCTCCAGGTAGCCTTTGCGTTTTAGAAAAAGGACAAATAAAATAATTGTAATCATTGCGGAAATCCACATGCCGGCAAATGCGTACCAGCCGTACATTGTGCTGAACCAATGAACATCAAGCGACATCATCCAATCCCAAGCCGATGTTGAAGAAGTAACAGCAAAAAATACCAGGAACATGGCTGCCTTGCCGATGTTTTTATAGTGAAGTGCTGTACCGCCTTGTAAATCTTCTTCTAATGAACGTTTAATGAAACCTCTTTGAAATAAATTCCATACTATTAAATAACCGCCTGTTCTCAGCCAAAAAAACCATGGAGCAAAATAACCGTGTTTGTTTGCAATCACCTCATCGTATTTCGGCGATGTTTTATCAATAACAGCGGGGTCCATCCACTCGTACAAATGGTGCATGTGCAGCTGGCCGGCAATCAATATTAAAATCATAATAACAGAACCTACAGGCAGGTAACTTGAAATTGCTTCGTAAACTCTTTTTACTGCTACCGACCAGGCCACTTCCGCAGCGTATTGAAAAGCCATAAAGAATGTTGCCAATAGACCGATTCCCATAAAAAACCAGCCGTTAACAAGCAGGTTGGCCCAGATACGTGTATGAGCATAATTTTCAACTCCTTCAGGAGCTGTATCGGCAATAAAACCCGCAATAATGGTAATTAAACCTATCGCCATTAAACCAAAAGTAATGTATCTGGTTTTATTGGTAAACGTATAGTTTAAGTTATTCATATCTCTTACTGTATTTATCTTTTAATTATATTATTTTAATATCATCAGGATTTAAAACCCAATACTAAAGAGTTTTAAACCCTTTTGTAAAAGGTGTTAAAAATTATTTTTTATGTTTTTTAGCCTTAGCTGTCACAGCAGGAGCTTTCACTTCAGCAATCGGTGCTGGAAAAACTCCGTCAGGATGCTGCAGTTTTTGAACATATAATACAAGCTTCCATCTTTCAGCCTGGCTCACCTGTGAAGCATGAGGCCCCATCAAACCTTTACCGAAAGTAATAAGCTGAAAAATTTCTCCTTCAGTCAAGTTGATTTTATCAGGAGCAGTGTATGGAGGAGGTGGTCCGGGTAATTTCCCGGCAACAGGGCCGTCACCTTGCCCGGCAGCACCGTGGCAGTGAACACAAAACTTTCCGTAAAGTTCTTCGCCTTCTTTTATATTAGCATCATTTCTTTCAAAAGGGTTGTGAGCATTAACTTTAGCCAGCTCATAGCCTTCAGGAGTATTTGCATATGGATAAGGCATAAAACCTCTTGCTATTGTACCTGGTGCAGGGTTTCTGTTTTCTGCCACAGTATCAAATGTCCCGTCCGATTTTTGTACCAGAGTTGTTAAATTTGTTTCAAACGACGGCGAACGGTACATATCAGGCATATATTCAACACCCGGACTGTTAGCATCGTGTTTCTCGCAGGAAGTAAAGGCTATTGCTGTACAGCCGAAAACCGCCATCAAAGAAATAATTCGTGTTACTTTTTTATTCATTGTTAACGTGTATTATGTATTATGTATAGAGTATTATGATGTTAATATTACCTCATTGTACTTCGTACTTAATACTAAGTACTTAATTATTTATAAGAAATTTCTATTGCACCGCCGCTTTTCAAGGCTGCTTCAATACTTTTCGAGTTATCCTCGTTGGTTTCAACAATCATCAAAAATTTATCATCGGTAGTTCTTGAATCAGGGTTTTTTGCTTTGGCACCCGGCACTAACCAGCATCTTAAGTAATAAGTTATTGCCATACCGTGAGCTGCGCAGAGTACTGTAGACTCAAACGAAATGGGAATAAATGCAGGCACATTCATGTAGTATGCAAAGCTTGGTTTACCGCCGATATCCGTTGGCCAGTCGTGTATCATCATATACCACATCATCCAGGTAGCTAAGCATAAACCGGTAATGCCATAGATGAAAGCGCAGATAGCTATCCGTGTTCTCGGCACACCTATAACTCCGTCTATTCCATGAATTGGAAAAGGGGAAAAAACATCTTTTACTTTAACGCCCATCGTACGAAGCTGTGCAGCACTTGCCATTAAAGGCTCTTCGTCGTCATAAATTGCGTGTATTGCTAAATTGCTCATATCTTAATATATTTAATTCTATACTTTAAATTTTAAATTCTAAATTCTAATTTTTTATTTGATGCCTAAACTCCAATAAAGTTTAGAAATTAGCATTTAGTTTTTTTAGTGATGTGCCGCCGCTGCCTTTTCTTTGAACTCCTGACCTGTTGCTTTTACAATAGTTTTTAATTCCGACTGCGCAATTACCGGGAAATAACGGGTAAATAAAAGAAAGAAAGTAAAAAACATTCCGATTGTTCCTGTGAAAATGCCGATATCCACAAATGTTGGATGGTACATGTTCCATGTAGATGGAACAAATGTGCGGCACAATGTAGGTACAATGATTACAAAACGCTCGAACCACATACCAATATTTACAATGATCGACATCACAAATGTGAACATCAAATTAGTACGTAGTTTTTTGAACCAGAATAACTGCGGTGATATAACATTGCAGGTCATCATGCAGGCATAAGCCCACCAATACGGCCCGGTTGCGCGGTTTATAAACGCATACTGCTCATACTCTACACCTGAATACCATGAAATGAATAACTCTGTTAAATAAGCAACACCAACAATTGAACCCGTTACGATGATAACGATATTCATATATTCAATATGTTTAATTGTAATATAATTTTCCAGTCTGTATATTTTACGTACAATCAGCAGGAGGGTAAGCACCATTGCAAATCCCGAGAACACAGCACCCGATACAAAATAAGGAGGGAAAATAGTTGTATGCCATCCTGGAACTACCGATGTAGCAAAGTCCATGGATACAATTGAGTGAACGGAGAATACCAGCGGTGTTGATAATCCAGCAAGGACCAATGATACTTCTTCGAAACGGCTCCAGTGACGGGCACTTCCGCCCCAGCCCATACTTAAAAGACCATACATCTTTTTTGAAAACGGTTTAACTGCTCTGTCGCGGATCATTGCAAAGTCAGGAACAAGGCCTGTGTACCAGAATACTAATGACACAGAAAAATAAGTTGATACTGCAAATACGTCCCATAATAATGGGGAGTTAAAATTTACCCATAAGGAACCAAATTGATTTGGAAGCGGGAACAGCCAGTAGTCAAGCCAGGGCCGGCCGGTGTGAAGCATTACAAATATTGCTGCACAGCAAACAGCAAAAATTGTCATCGCTTCAGCTGAACGGTTAATAGCCATTCTCCATTTTTGGCGGAACAATAATAATACCGCTGAAATAAGAGTACCTGCGTGGCCGATACCGATCCACCATACAAAGTTGGTAATATCCCAAGCCCAGTCAACACCGTTATTTGAACCCCAAACACCAATACCTGTTCCGATAGTGTAACACAAGCAGCCTATTCCCCAAAGAAAACAGATAACAGCTGCCGTAAGCAGCATATACCAATGTTTCGTGGCTTTGCCTTCAATCGGTCTTACAATATCTTCAGTAATTTGATGATATGATTTTTTACCAAGAATTAACGGCTCCCTAATTTCTGAATCGTGCTGCATATTTTATCTTAAAAATTATAAATTATATATTCTGAATTATAAATCGCTGTGCTGAAATTATTTCTGAAATATTCAATTCACCGCTATTAACAAATTTTCAAATTGTTTATGCTTCCGCTTTTTTCTCTTCGTGAGCCGCACCTTTTTTTCCTTCTTCAATCGTTGTATCACAATTTCTCACCTTTGTTAAATAAGATACAGTAGGTTTTATTCCCAGCTCCTCTAAAATAAAGTAGTTGCGTTCATCGTTTTTTCTCAATTTGGAAATCGCGCTGTCGTCATCATTTAAATCGCCGAATACAATTGCATTTGTCGGACATGCTTGTGCGCAGGCCATGCTGATATCGCCGTCAACTAATTTGCGGTTTGCTTTTTTAGCTTCCAGTTTACCTGCCTGTACGCGCTGCACACACATAGAGCATTTTTCCATAACACCGCGTGAACGTACAACAACATCAGGATTTAAAACCATACGGCCTAAATCATCCTGTGCAGGATTAAATACGTAATCAGGATTTTCGTTATAGTTGAACCAATTGAAACGTCTTACTTTGAACGGACAGTTGTTAGCGCAGTAACGGGTGCCGACACAGCGGTTATAAGTCATCATGTTTAATCCTTCAGAACTGTGGCTTGTAGCAAGCACCGGGCAAACTGTTTCGCATGGCGCATGGTTGCAGTGCTGGCACATCATCGGCTGGAAAACAACTTTAGGGTTTTCGTGAGCAGGATTTTCCATCTGCAGATACATATCAATACCGCCTATCTTCTCTTCTTCAGCAACCGCCTTCGACATGTCGCTGCTGTAATAACGGTCAATCCGAAGCCAGTGCATTTCGCGGGTTTTCATAACCTGAGCTTTACCCACAACAGCAACATTGTTTTCGGCAGTACAGCCTACAACGCAGGCACCGCAGCCGATACATGAATTTAAGTCAATGGTCATTCCCCATCTGTGGCCTGATTTTTCATGTTCGTTCCACAAGTCAATGGTAGCAGGATTTACCTTGCCGGCATGAGTATGCATCATTTCAGGATGATTTCCTGATTGAGGATCTTTTTTATATTCTTCTAAAATTGTTTCTTTTACAATTTCGCGCCCCATCATTGTATGATGAATCTGTGTTCCTGCAATTTCAACAGTTTCATTGGCGCTTTCAATTTTGACATCTAAAGCGGCATAAGCCATTGTGCCGTTTGCTATCTGAACAAACGGATAAATATTCTGTCCAACAACTCCCGTCTGAACGCTTAATTTACCTGCTTTATCTCTTCCGTATCCAACTGCAATACCAACGGTGCCGGTAGCCTGCCCTGGCTGAGGAACAATAGGAAGTTTAACAGTAACGCCGTTAAATGTAACTTTTACAACGCTTGCCTCTCTGTCCTGACGCTCCATTAATTTATACTTGCCCTTCATATCAGAAGGAGACATAGTAACATAATTGTCCCAGGTTATTTTTGAAATGGGATCCGGCAATTCTTGCAGCCATGGGTTATTTGCCTGGTTACCATTTCCTATTGCTACTTTTTCGTATATCGCTAATTCAAATGAACCGCCTTTAACCGAATCTATTTTTTTTGCTGCTCCTGATAAATCAACTTTAGGAACTGTTTTTGTTTCTTCTTTTTTCGCTCCTTTTTTATACGCCCCGTTAACAGAAGGCTGTTCATCTTTTGCTGCTGCATCGTTAGAATTTTCTGCAGTTTCCAAGCCTTTGCCCACTTCAACAGCACCGTCATGTAATGAATTATTCCAAAAATCGGTAAACATCATATACTTACCCTGCATAGGGAACACCTTATCATTCCAATTTTTTTGAATATATGAACGGTAATCGCCGTTAATTCCCGCCCATACTAATAAAGTTTCCTGCGCCTGGCGGGTTCCTTCATGACGCGGTTTCACAAACAAAGGAGTAATAGAAGGCTGTGATAAACTGTAATGTGCTTTTTTAGGATTAAAATCATTCCAGGATTCAAGGTAGTGATGGTCCGGGCAGATATAATTTGCCAATGATGCTGTTTCATCGGCTCTATCGGCAAATGAAATACGAAGTCCTACTTTATTATAAGCTTCGGCAAACTTTAAAGCCGATGGTGAAGTATAAACAGGGTTTGTATTATAAGTAATAATAGCGTCAACCTTACCTTTGCTCATGTCATCTGTCAAAGCAGCAAAAGCTGCATCATCGCCCTGACGTGTATAATTAGGATTTTCAAGATCAATTGTTTTTCCGTAACTGCCGATAAGTTCATTTATGCCGTTAACAATTAACTGAACATCTGTATCGTTTGAACCGCATACAACCAAGCCTTTTCCTTTGGCTGCAATAAGTTCGGAGGCTATTTTTGAAAGAGAAGTATCACATGCTAAAGCCGATGACGGCAATGCTAAAGCACCTGCAATTTTCGCTACTGCATTATATAAATTAACAGCTGCCTTGCCGTGTTCTGATACTTTAATAGGGTAACGCTCATCAGCATTGGCGCCGGTAAGAGACAAATTAGATTCAAAATGATAATGCTTTGACATTTTAGTGTGCTCTTTGCTCACTCGGCGTGTTTTTGCATATTGTTTTGCATATTCAATTGGCGACAGCCAATTTGCAAGAAAGTCAGCAGCAATACTTACAATTACTTCCGCTTTATCAAAATTATAAGAAGGTATTAATTCTTCCCCGAACGATTGTTCGTTTGCTTTTGCTATTCCTGAATAAGAAACGGCATCATAAGTTACATGCTTAGTGTTGGGATATTTTGCAGAAAAATCTGTGATCACAGCCTTAGTCGAAGGGCTGATAATAGTAGAAGATAAAATACGTACAGCACCGCCTTTTGCAGCAATAGCAGTTAATTTAGCGCCTATTTCTTTATCAACTGTTTCCCATGATGATGGAGCGCCGTTAGCAGTGGGTCCTGTTAAACGGGATGAATCATATAATGAAAGGATGGAAGCCTGCACACGTGCATTGGTGCCTCCGTTGGTGATTTTTGATAAAGTATTACCTTCAATTTTGATAGGTCTGCCCTCGCGTGTTTTTACAACAATCGGTGCGTAATCATTACCGTCAAAAAAAGTGGAAGCATACCAGTTGGCAACGCCGGGAGTAATTTCCTCGGGTTTTACTACATAAGGTATTGTTTTATATACAGGAGTTTCACAGGCTGCTAAAGAAGCAGCAGTTACGCTGAACCCTAAAAATTTCAAAAAATCTCTTCGGTTTGTTCCGTTGTTTTCAACAAGACTGCTGCTGCCTAAAAATTTTTCGAGAGGAATTTCCTCTGCAAACTCATTTTTTGCGTTTTCAACGAATTCAGGGCTATTGTTTAACTCTCCTAACCCTTTCCAGTATTTTTGTGATGCCATATTTTTTATAAAATTCTAAATGCTGATCTCAACTACTAAATTCTAAAAAATTAAATCTTTAAATTCTTGAACTAATCTCTAAAATCCAGTTTTAGAATTTAGAGATTAGAATTTATTTTTTTTAATAATGACATTTTGCGCATTCAATGCCGCCCATTTTATCCACTGTAATTGGCTGCCCCTTATATTTTTCCGCTAATTTTTTATGCAGGCTTTCGTAATACGGGTTGTCTTTCATTCCCGGAACTTCTGTTTTTTTGTGGCAGTCGATGCACCATCCCATTGTTAATGGTTTCATCTGCTGAACTGTGGTCATTACTTTAACATCGCCATGGCAGGAAGCACATTCCTGCTTGCCCACTTTAACGTGCTGCTGGTGGCTGAAGAATACGAAATCGGGAAGGTTGTGAACTTTAACCCACTCAATAGGTTTCTGAGGTTTGTCATAAATACCCTTCTCAGCATTCCAGCCGGCTGCTTCATATATTTTTGCAATTTCAGCAGTGCCTGTAACCGGGCCTTTTGAAATTCCTTTGTGACAGTTCATACATACATTAACTGTTGGAATGCCTGCTGTTTTACTTCTTTCAACCCCTGAATGACAGTATTGGCAGTTAATTGCATTATCGCCGGCATGAATTTTATGAGAGAATGCAATAGGCTGAGTCGGGTGATAACCTTCGTAAACACCTATTCCCATCAAACCGTCCCATGTTGCTGATAACACTCCTCCAAGAAGAAAAAGTGCAATAACTGCAACAGTTCGTTTATGGAATGCCATCCAGTTTTTAATTTCTTTCCATGGACCTATGGCATCTTCTTCCGGTTTGCCTTCTTTTTCATTTTGTAAATTTTGCAGCGTATGACGCACTCCGCGAAGTACTCCGATTATTATCACTAAAAAACCAATTATTCCAATCAATACAGCAAGAGGGTTAACTCCCTTTTCTTCTTCCTTTGCAGCGGAACCAGAACTTTTTACAGCTTCCTCTTTCGGTTTAGGTGGGTTTTTTATATAAGCAATAAGAGCGGTTATTTCATTGTCTTTCAAATCGGCGAAGACAGTCATGCTTCCTTTATTGTTTTCAGCAAAAATTTTCGCTGCATAAGCATCACCGCTTTTTAGAACTTCTACGTTATTTTTAATCCATTTTGCAAGCCAAGCATCATTTGGAACACGGGAGCCAACTCCCTCTAGACCGGGACCAACAACTTTATTCTTGCCTAAACTATGGCAGACTGCGCAGTTTTGTTTAAATAGTTTTTCGGCGTCTTGTGCAGAAGCAGTATTGAAATTGATAAGAAATGATAAAAACAGGAAGGAAATAATTGCCAGAAGTTTTTTTTGGGGTATCATGAAAATTGTATCCATATATATTTCTAAATTGTTAGCTTCTATGAAATCCTCTACTTTTTAGAGGAGTACTTTTACTCAATCGACAAATCTATGTAAAAAAATATTATTAGGGACATCAAAAATATATTTTTTAGGCGAATAGAGGGATATCTACTTATAAAACATGATTAAAGTCATATAAATATTTTTTTTTATGGCTGATAAATAGGCTGTATTTTTATAAAACATGACAAAAGTCATATAAAATTTTAGCTGACGCCGTTTGTAAAAAGCGGTAATGAAATTTTGCTGCTTTTTATTTTAATCTGATAGCTTTTTCATACATCCAGTGCCTTACGGTTTTCATTCTTTAGCCTTTAAATACAGATGCTTTAAAGACATTTCTTTTGAAACGCGACATTGGATGACACGAATATTGATCATTTTTAAAGCATCAGATAAAATAAAACAGGTTTCCCTGAATTATTAATAATATCAGTTATTTTGAATAATTTATGATCAGAAAATAATGTCTCATTTTGGGGGGGGGGCCTCTTTATAAAATAATAAACATTTAACATTATTAAATGACTGGGATATTATTTAAAAAATCTTAGTTTATTATTTTAATTTTGTAAAACAATTGGACTTTAAATAAAATGCTAAACTTTATTTCCCAAGGCCTTCGAAACCTTTTTGTTGTATGGCTGACATCTTTTTGAAAAATAGGAAGTCCTGTTTTGCAAAAAAAACATTCAGTTTTCGTTTAAAAGCCAAAAAACATCATTTTTTTTATACTAAATGTAATTGTTTTAGATTATATTTGTGGTGCTTTTTTTGCAGGTGAATCAATGAATTCTCCCTGTATCTAACAGGGTCTCTTCAAAAACAATAATATTGCGGCCGAAAAATATTTATGGAAAATTCAAATTCTTGTATTACCTGCGTCAGCCCCAATTGTTTCCTGAAATTATGTTCGAACGAGTGGATACAATTGATTGAGGGGCACAAGACAGAAACCTCTTATGAAAAAGGGCAATATGTTTTTAATGCCGGTGATTTGGTGAACGGCCTTTATTTTGTAAAACGCGGTAAAATAAAAGTTGTTTCAAACGGTTTAAATAACAAAGAGCATATTGTCAGATTAGCAACAGACGGTCATGTTTTAGGGCATCGCGGATTTGGAGGAGAGACCTATCCTATCAGCGCTATTGCAATGGATGACTCGGTGATTTGTTTTGTGGATAATGAAACTATTTCCAAAGCATTTTTTCATAATCCTCATTTTACAGTTAAACTAATGCTTTTTTATTCTGAAGAACTTCGTGGAATAGAAGCAAGAATGACCTATTTAGCCCAAATGACGGTGCGCGACAGAGTTGCTTTTGCTCTCTTATACCTGAAAGATGTTTTCGGTTACAATTCCAGCGGAGAGATATTGAATGCAAATATTACAAGGGCCGATATCGCGGACATCTGCGGAACCAATGTTGAGCAGGTTATTCGGAATCTTACTGATTTTGAAAAAGAAAAACTCGTTGCAAAAGAAGGGAAAAAAATAAGAATAACAAATGAAGAAGGATTGCGGCAAATGCTGGTTATCTATAACTTTAAGTTTGTTCCAAAAATGCATTTCATCTCCTGATTTCATTCATTTCTCCAATGTCTTTTTAAGACTTTCATGTTTTCTCTTTCAACCCCTCCTGTTAGATCATTCTGATTTATGGGCAAATAATTCTTTACTTCTTCGCAAAACTTGGTTCTTTCGATTCTGTCTGGTAATAATTTTTTTTTATTCAAATGAAGCCACAGGCCTTCACTTCCTGCTATTTTCTATATCCAAAAATGAGAATTTTATAAATTGATTTCTGCGAAAAGGCAGATTGTTGTATGACCTAAATCATTCTTTTGCCCCCTTAAGCTAATTTCCTTTGCAAAATTATTGATTCGACATCAATTGTCTGACTTTTGTAAAAAAAAACATTTCTGCGAAAAAGCAGATTCTCCCATGATAAAAATCATTCTTTACCCTTTCAAATATAATGTCCTTTGTAACAACAAATGTTTCAACATCGCTTTTTAAATTATAAAAAAAACAAATACTTAAAGTTATGTCACAGCTAACGGAAGATAATAAAGAAAACGGAAACGAAACCAACCCAGAATCCAATGAGGCTGGAAGACGAAATTTCCTTAAGTTTGGTGCCCTTGCGGCAGGACTTACAGTAGTAGGCGGGGGCTTGGGGAAAGTTTTTTCTTCGGAAAAAGAACCAGGCGAAAAAGTTAAAGTTCTCAATACAGGCGACGGTAAGGTGTATGAGGCAGATGTTAACCACCTGCAGGAATGTAATATGCCGCCAGTATCAATGACAGAAGCGCGCCGTGGGATTGCCAACAAAAAGTTTGTGATGGTGATTGACCTTGCAAAATGCGATGGCTGCAAAAAATGCACCGAAGCCTGCCAGACCGCGCATTACATTCCTTCTGAGCGAGAATGGCTCAAAGTTTTCAAGATGAAAGAATCAGAAGCCACAGCGCCTTATTTCTTTCCAAAACCATGTTTTCATTGCGATAACCCTCCTTGCACAAAAGTTTGCCCGGTAAATGCAACTTTCAAAAGACAGGACGGAATTGTACTAATAGATAATGAACGCTGCATCGGATGCCGTTCTTGTATGGCAGCTTGCCCTTATTCAACACGTTTCTTTAACTGGAGCGCACCGAGCGCAGAGGAAGTTGCCGCAGTTGGCAATATCCCTTATTCACCAGAAAGAGGCCTTCCGCGCAAGATGGGAACAGTTGAAAAATGTGATTTCTGCCCGGATATGCTCAGACAAGGCAAAATGCCTCACTGTGTAAGCGGCTGCCCGATGGATGTTATTTATTTCGGCGACCAGAATGAAGATGCTGTGACCAACGGATCTGGAGTAACTGTGAAATTAAGCCAGCTGTTAGAAGAAAATAATGGTTACAGACATCTCGAAGAATTGGGAACTGAGGCGCGCGTATATTATTTGCCGCCAAAGAACAGAAAATACCCGGTACCCGAAATGAAAGAAGATGAAAGCGGAGAAAAGAAAGACTCCAAACCAAAGAAAATGGACATGGGAAGTATGCAGATGTAATTCAGTAATATCTGACCATAGGTTTAACCTATGGTCAGATATCCTCACTGACAATGAACATCAGCAAATGAAAAAATTAAAACAATTTAAAAACTTTTGAAAATGGCAACTGAAAAATTTGATCTTAAACAAGAAATAGAAACCCTTCGCGAAGATTGTCTTCGCCCTACAAGAACTTTTGGACGCTCCTCTCAAATATGGGTTGGGTTTTTATTGGCGGTTATGGCATGGGGGATATTCTGCTACATCCGCCAGCTAAGATATGGTTTGGGTGTAACTGCAATGCGTGATTATGTATCTTGGGGAATGTACATTTCAACTTTTGTGTTTTTTATAGGTATCAGCCACTCCGGAACTCTCGTATCGGCAATTCTGCGGATTACGAAACAGGAGTGGAGAAGACCGATTACCCGTTCGGCAGAATTGTTGACCTTCGTGTCTCTTTGCTTTGGGGGAATTCAGCCAATTATTGACTTAGGTCATCCGGAAAGAATATTAAACCTTGTTATGTACGGAAGAGTGCAGTCACCTTTAATGTGGGATGTTATTTCAATCATGACCTATTTTACCGGCAGTACAGTTTTTCTTTTTCTGCCAATGATACCAGATATGGCACTTTGCAGAGACAGGTTAACTGTTGTTGATACACGTTACAAAAAATTCAAAAAATGGCTTTACACAAAATTGGCCATCGGTTGGAAAGGGACTAAGACGCAATGGCACTTATTAGAGAAAACTATGGGAACAATGACAATTGTAATTATTCCTGTGGCAGTATCCGTGCATACCGTTGTAAGTTACATTTTTGCAATGACACTTCGTCCGGGATGGAACAGTACTGTATTCGGTATCTATTTTGTTGCTGGTGCATTGTATTCTGGGTCTGCAGGAGTTATTTTGGGAATGGCAGCATTTCGCAAAATTTATCACTTTGAAAAATATCTTACTCCTCGACATTTTGATTTGATTGGAAAAGTTGTTTTGGCGCTTACTCTTGTTTATGCTTACTTAAACATGAATGAATATTGGATACCAGCTTATAAAATGGCAACCGCTGAGGGACATTTACTTTCAGATTTGTTTTATGGAAATTATTCAAAAATATTCTGGACATGCCAATTCGGAACAGTATTAATTCCTATCGTTATTATGTCGTTCCCTAAGGGGCGAAAAATAACACCGCTAGTTATTACCTGCATCGTTATTGTAATTGGAGCATGGGTAAAAAGATACCTTATTGTTGTGCCGACAATGCTTCACCCATTCCTTCCTATTCAGGATGTTACAAAAGAGTGGTCAACTTATTTTCCAAATTATGTTGAGTTTTCGGTTGAAGCAGCAAGTTTAGCAGGGATGCTTCTTATTATCACTATGTTTTCAAAACTTTTCCCAATGATGGCAGTATGGGAAGTGGAAGAAGGTATAGAAATTGATTATGATAAAGAAGTTGCTGTGGAATTAGGAAAACAGAGAATAGCTGACCATGCTAAAGCAGCGGCAGAAGCAGTAAAAGTGAGTAACGGACAATTAAAACAACCAGCTTAATAAATCAATTTGGAAATGAGCGGATTTGAAAATGAAAGTATTTAATTTTCAAAAGATCAATTAACAAATTATAAAATTATAAAAAGATGAAAAGCATTCTAAAAAAAATAACTCTTGCGATTAGCATTACAGGTTTGTTCTGTAACATCTCAGCTGCGCAGGACCAGCCAAAAGCAACGGGTAAAAGCGAGGCAACAATTGGATTGTCGTATAACAAAAAGGCTGACAGTAAGACTGCTGTTGCCGTTGTGAAAGTAAAAAAAGACGGAAGGTTTGTTCCTGCTTTAAATGCAAAGGTGAATTTCTATGCAGTGCATGATAAAGAGCAGCAACTGCTAAAAAGTGCAAGTACTGATAATAAAGGGCGTGCGGTTATAGAACTTCAGAAAGGCCTGCCGGTGGATGAAAATCTGGCTTCTACCATTGTTGCTAAAATTGAAAATGACAAGCTGTATGAAAATACTGAAGAGCAGATGCATTTCAAGGAAGCAAATCTTACTTTAAGTTTGAATCCTGCCGATACAGCTCATCTGGTTACCGCCAAATTAACTGAAATGGATAAAGACGGAAAAGAAGTTCCGGTAAAAGGTGCAGAATTAAAGTTTTATGTTCAGCGCTTATTTGGGAGCATGCCGGCTGGAGAAAACAATACAGTTACCACTGATGAAAACGGCATCGCTACTTTCGCCTATTCCAAAAACATACCGGGCGACACTGCAGGCCTTATCACTGTTGCAGTTAAGATGGAGGACAATGAACAATTCGGAAGCATTGAAAGTAAATTGCCTGCAGCCTGGGGAACATCCCTTGCAATTATCAAGGATCCTTTCCCGCGCGCATTATGGGGTGTGTATGCCCCATGGCCAATCATTATTACTTTGTCAACACTCTTTGGTATTGTGTGGAGTATTTATGTTAGCATCGTTATAAAATTATTTAAAATAAAAAAAGAAGGCGGTATGCCTAATGTGTGAATTATATAATTTACATTAAATATTATATAACTCAGGCGTATTAAAATGTTCACAAATTTGCAGCATGAAAATTAATTCAAACAAAAACTAAAAAATAAACACTATGAAAACAATTGTAATTCAAGTCAGCAAAATTAAATTATCGAGTTCTATCTTAATTGGTGCGGCGGCACTCTTTCTTGCATTCACATCAATGCGCGTTGGAAACCCTGAAAAATGGACAGCTCCGGCGGATGCCGATAAAAAAGTAAACCCTGTTGCTTCAAACGAAAAAAGTATTGCTGCAGGGAAAGATATTTTTGGTAAATCATGCGTTAGCTGCCATGGTAAAAAAGGAAAAGGCGACGGGCCAAAAAGCGCAGAGTTAGATAAACCTGTAAGCGATTTTACAAAAGAGGATTTCGGCAAACAAACAGACGGAGCTATCTTCTGGAAAATAACTGAAGGAAGAAAACCGATGCCGTCTTTCAAAAAAGAAATGACTGAAGAGCAACGCTGGCAAGTGATAAACTACATCAAAGAATTTTCTAAAAAAAAGTAACAGCACCGCTGTTAACTAAAACAACTGCAGTTAAAACTGATACGGCAAAAACTGGTAAGGTAAAAACTGCAGTTGTAAAAACAAACACAATTAAAACTGATTCTTTTAATGCTCTGAAAGTCAAAACTGACTCAGCCAAGATAAGTACGTCCAAAATTAGTATAATTAAAACAGATTCAATAGTTAAATGAAATCAACCAGTAGTAATTTTCTGCGATAAAGCAGTTGTAAAGTTGATAAAAATCATATTTTAAGTTTGGTTTTTCGCAGAAATTTGTACCGGTAATAAAAAGGAATACTTCATTAACCAATAAAAACAGGCTGACAAAAAGAGGCAAATAAAAAAACACTAAAACAAAACAAACAATTAACCAACTAACCAAAAACAATACATTTTAAAATCATTCAAAATGAAAAAAACAACCAAGTATTTAGCAGCTGTTCCAATTATGGGAGCAGTTATTTTAATGGGGCTGACCAATTGTACAAAACATGATCAGGTGCTTGATTTATCAACAGCAACTACCCCGACCCCAGTTTTAAACACAGACACACTTAATGTTGTGAGAGGAACAGCAACTCTTGCAAGTCAAGGCGACAATGCAGCACGCTGGGATGGAACTATTGAAGCAGTTTGGAACAGTGCGCCAAAACTGACAGTACACGCAACAGTGCCAGATTTGGGAAACAACACATTTACGGGATTTGTTGGCAACAGTACAGATATATCACTGCGTGCAATGTACGATGCAACCAATTTATACATGCTTGTTGAATTTACTACTCCTCAGCATAATGCGATGAGCGCTCAGTGGTATTTCAATCCTCTTCAAACCGATATGACAAAAAGATGGGCTCAGGAAGCAACTGCATCAAGTTTAACCAACTTGAGCCCTGACGGAAGTTACAGACCTCCTTTTGCACAGGATCAATTTGTGATCCTTTGGAACATTGCACACAGCTGTCAGACTTTTGATGCGTTGTCATGCTATGCAGCCTGCCACGTTGCTTCTACTTATGGTGGAACTGTTGCAGCTGATGGAGGTATCATGTACACTAATGGACCTAACGAAAGGTTAGATGTATGGAGAGGCCGTATGCTTCAAGTATGCAATACAAACCAGTTAAACGATTGCTTTATTGATGATGGTTCAAGCATCAGTTATGGGGAAAGCGGTGCCTTAAATAAAAATGAAGTTCACGGAGATTGGCAGTTACTTAATGGTCCATCAGCTTCAATACCTGTTCAATATCAGTCAGCAGGTAAACTTGTATCATCACCAGGTGCAACAAGAGTGTATGCAGCAGACGGCGGGTTCAGCAACAAACAAACAATGCCCATCAGCAACAAACCATCTAAAAAAGCAAATATTCCTATTTGGGTAATTCCAGCGGCTCTTGGAACTAATCCTTACAACACTGCTTCCAGAAGCAGTGCTATCATGCTGAGCGATACACTTGCCGGAGGTTTGGCTAAAAAAGTTGTTGCAGTTGACTCATTCGGAGTACTTACACTTTCAGATGCCACTACTATCGACCCGAGGAATGCCGCATCAAGTTTTTACTACCAGCAGATCGGTGCCATTGATGGTGCTAATTGCATTCCAGGCAGCATTATAGGTACATATACGGGAAGCCGAGGCGACGTTACAGCAAATGCAGCATATGTTGGCTCAGGCTGGAGAATGTTGTTAAGCCGTAAACTATCTAATGGTCCGTCTGGAACCAATGATGCAGTAAATGACGTAGATTTTTCAACACTTGAAGATATGCCATTTGGCTGCGGTGCTATGATTAACCGTGCAGATAATCAACACGCAATTGTTGCCGGCCTTCATATGCATTTTAAAAAATAATAATTTAGGAATAAGGATTCAGGGGTTGCAATATTCCTGAATCCTAATCCTAAAAAACAATTAACCTATGTCATCATGAAAAAAATATTAACTACAGCGGTTGTTTTGGGTGTGTTGTTTATCGCAGGTTGTGCAAAAGATACAACTCTTACCATCAAGGATGTGCCGGTGGTAGTTACCAAAACAGTTTCTTTTTCAAAAGACCTGGTTCCTCTGTTTTCTAAAAATTGCGCATTGAGCGGCTGTCATGCAGCTGGAGGTCATGCTCCTGATTTAGATTCGGATAAAGCATACAATTCATTAACTGCTGGAAACTTTGTCAATGTTAAAGATCCCTTAAGCAGCATCCTTTACGAGCGCTTAACAGGTAAACTAAGTCCGGCTATGCCGATGGGGCAGGCAACCAATCCAGGAAACATCAATAATCTTGCTCTTGCCTGGATAAAACAAGGTGCAAAGAAAAACTAAACAAAGAATCTTTAAATAATAAACTCGTCTGCACCCCTCTTTTTGAGCGGGGCATGAAGAGATTAAAAAACTAAAAAAAAATAAAATGAAAACAAATATAAAACAAGCTGATTATCGCTGCTTATTGTTTGCTGCTGGCTTTTGGCTTTTAGCTGCCGGCAGTCAAAGCTTTGCGCAGGATACCAGTAAAGTGGCCGCGAACAATGCGGTTCCAATTGAACGTGCTGCAGTTGAACGTGTGAAAAGCACCTTCAAAGGCAGTTTTATTATTGACAACCAAACTGTAATGGTGCCGGTTAAAAATGCACTGGAGTTTTCCATTCAGCACCGCTTTGGAACAATTAATAACAAATACAATGATTTTTACGGTGTATTTGCTCCGGCTAACATTCACTTAGGATTAAGCTATACTCCTATTGATAATCTGCAGCTGGGTTTTGGAATTACCAAAGAACGGATGCAGTGGGACGGCAACGCAAAATATGCAATTGCTAAGCAGGCTGTAGCTCATGGCTGCCCGGTAAGCGTAACTTATTTTGGCGATATGGCGGTATCTACTATTCCGAAGGCGGGTAATTTTGTATCTGATGTTGATAGGATTTCCTATTTTAATCAAATAATTATTGCTAGAAAAGTTACTGATAATTTTTCTCTGCAGGTAGCACCAAGTTTATCGTACTTCAATAATGTGGAAGGCTATATGAGCACAGAGGGAACTATTAAAGCAAAGATGAACAACGCTCATTATGCTATTGCGGCTTCGGGAAGTTATATGCTTACTGATGGTATGGGTATCATGGCAAATTATGATCAGCCTCTTACACAGCATCCTACTAATAACCCGCATCCTAATGTAAGCTTTGGACTGCAATTTGTAACGATGTCGCATACATTCCAAATATTTTGCGGCAACTTCCAAAGTATACTTCCACAATCAAACAACTTCTTTAACCAAAATGACTATACTCAAAGTCGGTATTTAATTGGATTTAATATCACTAAACGGTTTTATTTATAATTCGTAAATACAAATGAGTTTTGATAACCTTCTTTAGTCTGCCCTTCTTCGATAAAACGGAGATGGGCAGGGTATGAGAATCAAAGTTCCAAAATACGGCGTACCTTTTAATAAATGCGAATTTTTGAACGGCGTAACAGTAAACTATCTTGACAAGATATAATTAGGCACTTTATAAAATCCCTTTCGTGCAAAAATACTGGGAGAAAAAAAAGACCTATTTAGAACAATTAAAATTTGTAAGTCAGAGAAAAAATATTCTCCCGCAGAACATTAGGTTCTGGCTTCATCAATCGATTCTTTCTGCTGATAATTCCAAATGTACTGCAGGCTTTAAGAGTCGTTAAAGATCTCCTGACAAAACAATTGCATATAATATACCAATAATGCGATTCAACTTTAAAAAAAATTACAACTGAGAACACAGAGTTCACGGAGATTCAAGGGGGTTTTCTTCGTGTTACTTTGTGTTTCTTTGTACTTCACATTGCTGGCGAATTTTACATTTTTATTTTTGATCCAATAAAAATTTGAATTTTACTTAGGTTCAATTAATTACCAAATTCATTTACGATGAACAACAAAATCAGCTGCAAAGAATGCAACAGTGATGCCTGTTTCATTAAACAGCAATGTTCATCTGACTGGATTGATAAAATTGAGTTTAAAAAAATTCAAATTAATCATCAGGCAGAAGATTGTATTTTCAGAGAAGGAGGCTATGTTGAAGGAATTTATTTTATTCAGCATGGAAATGCTAAAATTGTTGCAAGGGGAGCAGAGAACAGAGAGCTGATTGTCCGTTTGGCCACTGTAGGCCATGTGCTGGGTCACCGTGGTTCCAGGGATGATAAATATCCAGTAAGTGCAATAGCCTTAAGCGATACTACTATATGTTTTATCGACAACGATACACTTTATGATGTATTTATGAATAACCCAAAACTCACCTTGCTTCTGGTTGAGTTCTATTCACGTGAACTGCGAAAAACAGAAATCAGAATGAAATATCTGACTCAGATGAATGTGAAAGAGAAAATTGCAGAAGCGTTACTTTTCATTAAAGAAGTTTTTGGAGCAGACGATGATGACGGGACATTAAATGTTTCTTTAACACGGCAGGAAATTGCTGATTTAACTGGGGTTACAGCAGAACAGGTGAGCAGGGAGCTCGGCGAATTTGAAAAGAAAAAATTGATCATAAAAAAAGGAAGAGGAATAAAATTAATTGATGAAAAAGGATTGTATGAAATTGTAAAGAAATATGGTGTAGGATAATATTTCAGAACAAAAAAAATGAAATCAGTTTGAATTGAATCAATTTGAAAATGCGGTAAGGTCTTTATCTATTATAAAATTGTTTCATTGCCGAATTAAAAAATTTCAAAACCACTCAATGACTACGGTCAATTATTATGCTGCTTGAAAAAGAAATACACCAGGTTAACCCTTTCAGAAACACATACCATAAAGCTACGGTAAATCTTATTTTTACCGGCAAATGGATTGTTCAATTCCATTCGGATATATTAAAACCTTATAAATTAAGCCTTCAGCAATATAACATTTTAAATATTTTACATAACAAATATCCTGAAGGTGTTACTATAAAACTCATTCGGGAGCTTATGCTTGACCGCATGAGCGATGCATCAAGAATTGTTGAAGGGCTTCGTAAAAAAGGCCTCCTTGAAAGATCTGTCAGGGAAAATGACAGGCGGAGTATGGATGTTGTAATAACCGCCAAAGGAATTAATCTACTCAAAAAATTAGAAGAAAAAGAAGATGAACGGCTGGATAAAGGTCTCTCCGCTTTGAACAATACTGAAATTAATCAGTTAAATACTCTTTTAGATAAACTTAGAGGTTAATTCCTTTGTGTTAATCTGGATAATTACTTTCCGTAAGATATAGTTTTTATTTTCTGACACCCTTCTTTACTCCCAATATGAAAGATTTTGTTTCCTTTATTTGCCTTTAATTTTCTGAGTTTCCCTCTTTGCTTCAAATAAGAGACCACTGCAAGGTGAATTTATTAAGTTTCAAGAAAGAATTTGTTTGAAAGTATTGATATCATTGGTTTTTATAACGAATTGGTTTTATATTTTTGTAGCATGATAAAACAAAGTCACCTTTCATCTTTTGCAGACATT
>CAINDA010000024.1 GCA_903847205.1 uncultured Bacteroidota bacterium | reverse complement strand
TTTTATAAATTGCCATTGGGTATTTGTTAAATCGGTTGAATACATTTGTTTGAAGTTTTGGTAGACAACAAATAAATTAGCTTATTCAATCGGTTTAATTACCCCATAATATTTATTTCAACAAAAATTTAAACAGGCTCTGAATAAATTTTTTCTCCGAGTACATTATATATTTCAAAACTCTGAATACTAAAGCCTAAAGCCTGAATCTGAATTATGCCGTTTGCGGGGTTAGGGAAAATGTTTATTTGAGTATTTGTTTTCAAATCATCAATGCCAGTATATGTTGCAGGTTCTTGATACACATAATAACCGCCCGTGAGAATAACTATTGGAAAAAAAACAGGAGCGGTGATGAACCATGCAACCTTTCCTGTAGTATATGAAGCTCGAATAACACTATTATACGTTTTACCGTTGATAATAATTGTTCCATAAGCATCATAAGTGGTGGTAGATGGTATCGGAGAGCCTGTAGTGGTTTGGCTCGTATCAGAAAATGTGTCCAAATAGTTAAATGGATATACAACCGATTTTGCATAATTCGTATAAATAACCGGCGATGTTCCACCAATGCCCCCTGCTATTTTATTTTGCTCTGTTGGCGAGTCAATAAAATAATCATAAGAGATGCCAGTACTTGTAACATTTAATTCGTAAGCAAGATTAGCAGTAGGGTAACTTGATGCGTATGGTGTCGTTGAAGGGGCAACAGCATTAAAAGTTCCAATAAGTGTACAAGTGTTAGAAGAAAGATTCCATGTAACATTTGCGCCTGTTTGCGCAAGGGTAGTTGTTGTTCCTCCTATATTATACCAATTACATCTAGTGCCGATTGAATGGGTCGAACTGTAGTTGAGAACAGGTTGGGTAAACCCTGATGTAATAAGCCCAACAATGCAGAAAATAATCGTAATCATTTTTTTCATACTATTTATTTTTAATTTCCTATTCATATGGCTTTCCGGTTCCGCCCCGTTTATTTAAGTGGTTTTTGGTTTCCACTTTTATTTTTTGTCTTATCAGTTGTGAATGACTTTCAAGAAGTATCACGTAGAATCATCGGTTCTTTCGTTCGTCTCTGTCCTCAATGGATTTTCATAAACTTGCCCATAACAAGCTACTACAGGCAAGTTTACTTGTCCGTCTTTATTGTTACTCTAACACAATTTTTTTCGTGTATGTTTTTTCTCCATCATATATTTTCACAAAATAAATTCCTTTCTGAAAATTTGAAAGATCGATTTCTTTTAATGATTGTTGTTTAAAATCAGATGTTGAATAAATTTTTTCTCCGAGTACACTATACACTTCTATCCCTTGAATAGTTAATCCTAAAGCTTGTATCTGAATTTTTCCGTATGTAGGATTCGGGAAAATGCTTACTGTGTTTTCATTTTTATATTTAAAAATATTTGTAGTTAATGGCTGAGATTTAAAATGTATTTCATCAATTTTTAAATCTGAACCTACAAATGAAAGCAAACTATCCTGCCACCCTGACGATTGAAAGGAGATAGTTACGCTGTCCGGAATTTGCAAAAGGCTGAATGGGATTTCTTTATATTGATAATTTGCTGAAGCAAAAAGATCTATTCCTGCATTGTCAATATTATTACCATTCTTTTTAAAATTTATATTTACATACCCATTAGTGCTGCCCGAAGGAGCATACTTATACCAAAACGCAAGTGTATCAACCTGATTGGAAAAGGGGTAGCCGCCTTGTTCCTGACAGTTATTTTGACAATTATTTGGATACCATCCAGTTGAAATTTGTCCGCCTTGTGCCGTTGGATGATTATCCCGTTCTCCAACATAGGTTATTAATTCTAGGGCTGAACTGCCTGCTTTTGCATCGCTTGTTTTATAAGCACCTCCTGTTACGTTATCATTACCACCCCGCTGCAAAAACCAAGTAGCAGGTTTGTTAATTGTTGTGCTTTGCCATGTTTCAAAATCACCATTGAACAAAGCCGGTTGACTGGTTACTCCGGTAAATGAAACATAGTCCAACAACAGCATACTACCGTTTCTCATATTGCTATTATTTCCAAAATTGCTAGATCCGGCACCAAATATTACTGTATCTGGATTTTGCGGAAGAGCGGGACTAAAGTTTAATGAAAAGGGTGTGTAAGTACTGTGAGTACCGTTAAAATAAATACCATATTGCCCAATCATAACACCCGCTTTGTAGAAAAATGCTATAACAAAGCCAGTATCCGGTGAAGCAATGGATGATTTGTAATAACCGCTGATGCCTGTTGGTTTTTGTGTATAAGCAAACCCTCCATGCCAAGAAGCAGGATTACTGCTTTTCGGATATACATTCACAAAAATGCCAGGCAGAGTGTCTCCGTTGGCTATTTCTGTTGTCATTTGGACGGCATAATTTCCATGGTATGCGTCGGTTGACTTAATTACATTAAAAGGGATGCTGTTTTTAAATGCATCACTGTTTGAACCCCAAATATAGTTTTGAGGCAGTTCAGATGTGATTGCTGTCCAGTTTTCAAAATTTCCGTTGGGAATGGAAGGGCTTTGTCCGTAGGCTGTAATAGCACTATATGCTATGGACAGGATAAGTAAATGTTTTTTCATGTTTTTTGTTTTTAATATTTATTTGTTAAACTTTTTTTAATTACATCCATTTTAAAAGAAAAGTGATCAGCTCTTTCCTTAAATCATTGAATATTTTTTCGAATTTTTCTACTGAATCTCTATGGATTAGATGATCAGGAAATTTTTGATGGTCGATGGCTGTTGTGTTTTTTTTCTCAGCTGCTTCAAGAAAAGATTCATGGTCTTTAATATCATGATTCATAATGTCAATCTGTTCTTTCTGAACAATTAATTGATTTTGAAAATGTTCAACGAATGAAAGCACCTCTTTTGAAGTATTCTTTTTTGCAATTTCTGAAATTCGATTTTGCATTATTGAAAGTTCATCTTTATAAAACAATAATATATTTAACCAGATTTTATGCTCTTCGTGCAATTGGTAAATTGTTTTTTTAGTTTCCATAGATATTTTTCTAAACTTATTATGTGTCAAAAGTAATTTCAATTTTAAGCACCAAATGTGACACAAATCAGATAACTTTATGATAATTCACAGGTTTTAAATTTTCAGTCCTCCGGTATATGATTTGCATGTTCAACTGTTTTAGCAAAGGCATTTCTTAAAGAATCAATAATAGAGTCTACAAGCCCTTAATCAATTTTTCTTGTCTGTTGTAATGATTATTAATCACATTACCGATAAACAAAGGTGAATCGAATAGCGTTAGAAAGTGTTACACAATTAAATGAAAGAGTTATATTGTTCACACAAAAAAATTCACTACACGTGGGAAAATCTTTCTGAAAGCAACACAAGCGAGAAAAAAGCCACTTCCCTGAAATTAAATAATGTGGAGAAAGAGTTCTATAATTTAAGAAAACGCCATGCTATTGGTAAGGTTAGTATTGATATTTATGAGGAGTTTTCGTTAGAAATGAAAAAGAATAAAGAAGGTCTTTTAAAACAACTTGAAACACTCGACCAAAAATTATCGAACCCTAAAGAATTGTTACATATTACTTGTAAATTATCCGCAAATCTCGCTCCTGTTTGGGAGTCCGGCGATTATTACCAAAAGCAAATTTTTCAAAATTCCCTGTTTCCCTCCGGTTTGGCCTATGATGCAAAAATTGAGCATTATCGAACCCCTGTTGTAAATAAAGTCATCGGCTATATCGCTGATTTATCAAAGGGTTTAGGGGAAATGAAAAAGCCGGACTCTCTAAATTTGTTAGAAAAGTCCGGTTGGTACACTTCTATATGCCTTTATTGAGAATCTTAATTTCTTTTAATTCGCAAGAAGTAAGTTGATATCTTTCCAGAATTTTTGCTGCAGCTTCATCCATGATTCACATTCTTTTCAAAACTCGCTAACAAACCTTTAATATTATCGTACCTCACTAATAGATGCTACCTAAATCTACAAAGCATTTTTTATCAACAACTTTTTACTCATACTTAAGCCCTTTAGCTGTATTTTTCTACGCCCTAAGTCAAATGGTAATAGATAATTTCATTTTGCCTGTATGCTTTTTAAAATTGCTTTCTTGTAATTTAGTTTTACAAATATGCTTTTAAAAATTGCAGACAAGCAATTTCCTTTAACCTACATGCTTTTAAGAATTGTATTCATGTAATTTCGTTTTACCAATATGTTTATAAGAATTGCATACTTGTAATTTAATTTTACAAATATGCTTTTAAAAATTGCATGCTTGTAATTTCCTTTCACCAGCAGACTTTTGAGAATTGTTTACAGGTAATTTCATTTTACCTGTATGCTTTTAAGAATTGCCAGAAGGTGATTTCGCTTTACCAGCAGGCTTTTAAGAGTTGCAGAAGGTAATTTAATTTTACCTGCAGGTAATTATTAATTACAAGCAGGAATATAGTATTATTGAAAATAGCTTTAAAATCAATACTTGCAGAGCATAACAGATTCAAATATCTCCTTAACAGTCCGTCATTAAAGGCTCTTGCAATGTTAAAATATGTTAATGCTGTAACAAATGGCGCCGGCATTGTGTTACAGTATATAGCAAAGAGCTATTGCTTAAATAAATATCAACCGTCTTCTTTCAGGTTCATTGCAATGTATCGGCCGGCAGACACAAAATTAAAAAAATGAAAACAAGAGTAAATTCGGGATTGAGGTATTTAACAATACCCGAAAAAATTCAGGATTTGCGTTTATACGCAAGCAACTTGGATGCATTTCCAAGCGATTTTCCGGGAGCACATCCAACGTCGGCTCGGTTAAATCAAATAGCAGACGAGTTGGAAGCCGCCTTCACAGGGGCGCAGAACGGGGGGGATTAATGAAACTGCATTAATGCATGATAAGGAACGCATCGCTGATGCCTACCTTACTGAGTTAGCGCACTATGTAGAGGATCTGCCTACATGCACACCCGACCTTGTGCATAAATTAGGAATGGTGGTGCGTGTTTCCGGAGGCAGCCATGCAATTGTTTTTGATGCCACACAGGGAATCAATGCCGGTGATGTAAAGCTTCGTATTAAAAGCGTATTCGGCGCAGCTTACATTTTCAGTATCTTTCAAGGTCTTAACCCGCCATTGCCAGGTGCAGTGGGAGATCAAACCTGGAAATATTTAGGAGTCAGCAGTCGTAAAGCCATGTTTATGGTCAGCGGTCTGCTGATGGAAACTAAATATTGGTTCATAGGGGCTTCCATTGTAGGTCAGACGCAAAGTGCGTGGGAAGCTCCAATCAGTATAATTTTAGTTTAGTTTCGTTTGTTCTTAAATAAAACGTCCCGCTTCTAAGGGTTTTAGGGAGGCGGGACGTTTTTTATTTCAAGGCATAAAAAAAGATTTTATTTTTTTATAACAGAACTCTTTCATAATTTCAATAACACTAAGTCTGAATGGATTGACTTTTGATTTTCAATACTGAGGTTTTTACTTTTTCATAAGAACTCTCTAAGGAACAAATCTTTATTTACAATGTTTAAGGCATAACATTGGAAGCATTCCAAAACAATCCTGATTCTTACCCCCCCCCCCTTTGCTATTGTTTAATTAATCGCTGATTAAACGATAGACTATTATCATTTACTCTGATAATATAAATACCATTTGGCTGATGGGTCAAATCAAGAGCCCAACCCTGCTCTCCAGCAGGAAGGGAATTAAGCGCTCCGGCTTTGCCAACCAATTCTCCCAGTAAATTGTAAGCTTCTATATTTATTTCAGATAATTTCATTCCCTGCGGTAATTCTACGTAATATATACCAGTACCAGGGTTTGGAAAAATATTTAATATCGCATTCATTTTATTTTCGTTTACTGAAACAGTTTCCATAAATTCATTTACTGCAGTGTTTGTAGTGATAGGAGCATTGTAATCAAAATAAATTGCTGCAGTATTTTTTATAACTGTACCAACACGCAAATTTGGTTTTGGTTTAATACGGTATTGTACAAAACCCTTAGAACCTTCGGGATTACTGGTGCTATCGGGCAGCATAATATTTGGAAAACGGAAAGTAAGTACGTTACCCTGCAGGGAAAATGAATTGTGATGACTGGAATTAATTAACTGGAAGGTTCCTAAGTTTAAATTATTATTTAAGGTATCGGTTAAACGAATGTTGGCAGCAGGTGCAGTTCCCGTGTTTTGAAAATGGATAGTATAAGTAAGCCAATCGTGATATCCGTATACTATATCTTGGGGAAATACCTCTTTAATATTCGGGTCATGGGAATTTACTACCTGATAACAAAAGTGATAATTATTGTTTGTTACATCATTGTCGCCGGCAGCTGGAGTGACATTTACATCTATACAAATTTGATCTCCCGTCTGGGCATTATTATCAGTCCGGAGTAACAAGCCAAAAGCCGCAGTATTATTTATTGTTCCAAAATCTGCAATAGTGTAAGTAAACACATTACCGGTAATTAAAGGCATGAGCGAGCCTGTAACAATTCCATTATAGCTTGCCGGCCCTGTTATCATTACCTGCACTAATCCACCGACACCTGCTGCACAATTAAGATTATACCAATGGCTCATATCGCCGGCAAGAATGTTAATGCGATGCTGCTGGCCGGGAAAAACCCATCCAACGGGAACAACAGATTGAACCCCGACATCAAAGCCAGGTTTACAGGCAATGGCAAAGTTTACATTTGCCAATGGATTTCCAATAGTAAGCGAAACAGTTGAATCAATACCTGGATAAATACATTGTGCGCTAAATGGCATTCCTGTTGTATCTACTTTTACAGTGTATGTACCTGCAGTATCAGGGAAATCGTAAATTCCATTTATTAATGAATATGTTTGACTCAATGGATTATTGTTTATATGAAATAACTTAAAAGGAATATTTACCAAGCTTAAGTCACCGCTGTTTTTTAAGCAATCTGCATTATTATCTTTATACGAGAAGCCCGCTATTCCACCTGCCCCTGCACAGCCATGAATATTATTTATTGTATCACCGTTAACACATAAAGGATAAGTCAAAGTTCCAGATTGCATTGCAGAAACATAATTAGGCAGGCAGCTAAAAGGGTTGGGTGCAATAAAAAAATTGCTGGTATCATTCAGTGTACTGGGAAATACAGGGAAACAAGAAATCATATTATTTGCACAAAAAAAACGAGTGAGAGAATTTGGCAAAATAGGAAGACTTGTTAACTGATTGTTGGTACAATCAAAATAGGAGATTGAATTTGGTAAAAATGGAAGACTGGTTAAAAGGCTGCTTCTGCAAAATAAAGCAAAAAGATTGGGCAGAACAGGAAGACTCGTAATGCTATTATTACCGCAATCCAACCACGAAAGAGAAGCTGGTAAAGCCGGCAAATTAGACAACTGATTATATGCACAATATAAATTACCAAGTAAACCGGGTAAAACCGGGAGAATTGTTAAGTGATTAAAACTGCAATTTAAATATCCAAGTGAACTAGGCAAAGCTGGGAGAACTGCTAATTGACTGCCTTTACAATCTAAAAACAAAAGTGAACCCGGCAATATAGGAAGGCTTGTTAACTGATTACTGCCGCACATTAAATACGAAAGCGAATTCGGCAATGCTGGAATAAGTGCTAACAGGTTACCATCACAGCTCAAATACGAAAGTGAAATTGGCAAAACAGGAAGATTTGTTAACTGATTATTGGAACAGATTAAATTTGAAATTGAATTCGGTAAGGCGGGAAGGTTTGCTATCTGATTGTTTCCGCAATTAAATACTCTCATTGAATCAGGCAATGTTGGAAGGCTGTCCAATAAATTATAATCACACGATAATTGAAGAAGAGAAACAGGCAAAAAAGAAAGATTTACTAATTGATTGAGTCCGCAATCTAAATAAGCAATCAAAACAGGCAAAGAAGGAAGGCTGGTTATTTGATTCTCCCTGCAATCCAACAATATGAGCGAATTTGGTAACACTGGAAGATTCGTTAAATGGTTTCGATAGCATTTTAAAATCCTCAGCGTATTTGGCAAAGCGGGCAGACTTGTTAATGAATCATTACCGCAAATTAATGTATCAAGAAAAGCAGGCAGAGGAGGAAGGCTTGTAAAGATATTTCTTGCGGTAGTAATGCTATCACCATTTCCACAATCTAAAGTTATAAGTGAATGAAAATATTGAATCCCCGTTAAATCACGGATAGAATCATTTTCAACATCTATGGAAGTCAGCGTTGTAACAGCAGTGCTGCTTGTATCCATCTGACTGCCATTCATTGCAGAAGGGATATGTGCATTAAGCCAAGCGGCAAAATGAACATCAGGTATTGTTACATAAGACTGTGCCTTTGAAGCAAAACTTACAGCTATTAAAAGGCAGATGAGAGTAGTTTTTATTTTCACGGGTACAGAGGTTTGTTATTTTCTATTCAAAGATAAAGTGCAAAAACACCTTTGAAAATCAAAACTATTAAGCGGTAAGAAACACTTCTTAAGCGGTAGATTATGTTCAGCTTTATTAATTGATTTAATAAAAACTCAAGCCAAAACAATTACTCTTTTAAATTTTAAAAATCGTTTATTTTAATTGTGTTGCGGCAAATAAAAACCCCGCCATCGAAATGACAGAGAGGTTTTTCATTAAAGAAGAGTAGATTTCGATTAAATTTATTATGGGCAATTTTAAGTTTTATACTTTTCTTTTCTATTTTTTCGCCGCTTCTTTACTAAAAATTTCACAAGTTTCAACTAAGTGTACAAATTCAGCCCGGTATCCATCTTCATCACCCCCTTTGGCCTTTTTGGCCATTGCAATCACCTCGTTATAATTTGATGTTCCCTTGTATTTTGAATCTTTTAATAATAATCCGAATTCTATTACTGCCGCAGCAAACTTAAAGTTATTTGAAACAGCGGCAAATGGCAGCGGTTTATCTAACAGCGTTTCTACTATCAACTTACTTGTTGTATCATTTGGTTCTTTATATCGAAACTTGATAGTCATTAATTCATTACTTTGAGAAGCCTGGCTGTCAGCCAGTTTCTGATATTTTAAAGAATCAATATTATCTATCACCTCATCTGAAGAGCTTGGTATGATTTCGTACAAGGCGGTAACGGCGTGTCCTGAGCCGATTTCCCCGGCATCCTTTTTATCATTATTAAAATCTTCATCGGCAAGCACTCTGTTTTCATACCCTATTAAACGGAATGCCTTTATTTTAGCCGGATTAAATTCTACTTGTATTTTTACATCTTTAGCTATTGTATATAAAGTGGCTCCCATTTCTTTCACCAATACTTTTTTTGCTTCTAAAATATTATCGATGTAAGCATAATTGCCATTTCCTTTATCAGCTAACTGCTCCATTTTAGAATCTTTGTAATTACCAGTTCCAAAACCCAAAACAGTTAAAAAAATGCGGTCTTTTCTTTTGCCTTCAATTAAATTACTTAATTCTTCATCGCTGGAAACACCTACGTTAAAATCGCCGTCAGTAGCCAGTATAACCCTGTTATTTCCTGATTTGATAAAATTTTCTTTTGCAATTTTATAGGCTAAAACAATACCCTCGCCTCCTGCTGTTGAACCAGCGGCATTTAAGTTATTTATGGCTGCAAGTATTTTATCTTTTTTACTTCCTGAAGTCGGGGATAAAACTAACCCTGCAGCGCCGGCATACACCACGATTGATACTTTATCCTCTTCCCGAAGCTGCTCAACTAATAAGGTTAATGCGGATTTCAGCAAAGGCAGTTTATCAGGCGAATCCATTGATCCGGATACATCAATCAGAAATACTAAATTATTTGCTGCTAAATTTTCTGTCTCTATTTTTTTTCCCTGGAGCCCGATATGAATCAGCTGGTGTTTTATGTTCCATGGGCATTCCGACACTTCGGATGTAATTGAAAATGGCTGATCTTTTTTTGGTTTTGGATAATCATAAGAAAAATAATTAATCATCTCCTCTATCCGCACAGCATCTTTCGGAGGAAGATTACCACCATTAATAAACCTTCTGATATTACTGTAGGAGGCTGCATCAACATCAATTGAAAATGTAGAAAACGGATTGTTTTTTACTTTTTTGAATTCATTTTCATTTATTTTTTGATACTCCTCTTCTTGATATCCCTTACTTACAAATCTTTGCCCATTAATATCATTAGAAACGCCTGTTCCATTGGCAACGGTTAGCTGATCAACAGCCGACTGCGGAACTCCTGCACTTCCAATTACCCTTACCCCATCAACATAATAAGCGGTGCCATCCTGGCGGGCCCCTCTTATAATTAATTCCTGACTTTCATCCGACTGATAAATACCAGCAGTTGTTGCAGCTGAAGAGTTAATATTTTTCACAGCCATATGCTGATATTCTTCCCGGGTAACTGTTGAACCTGATTTAGTATCAGGATCAATTAAAGGTTCTTTATAAGATACTATTTCAATCTCGGCTAATGAGGCAGCTGCCTCCATTTTTATTTCCAGGTAAATTGTTTTTCCATTTTTTACATTAACACCAGTAATCTCAGAAGATTGATATCCAACATAATTAGATTTGAAATTATAAATTCCTGGAGAAAGAGAATCAAACATACACTCTCCAAGTATATTACTTGTGCCGGCTGCAATTATTTTCCCTTTCACTTCAATGGATACATTAGCAAAAGGAATAGTTTCATTGTTTGATTTGTCAGCAATTTTAATTTTCACAAATCCTGTTTGTCCAAATAGCAAAGTGTTTCCAAGAAACACGATTGCAAAAAACATTTTTTTCATAATAGTTTTATTTTTGAGATTTATACTTGCAGCAGGAGATGTGTTTTTCTAAACAAATATAATCCGCAGTTAAAAATAAATCTGCCTGATTTACTGAATGGCTGTTACAGAGGGATAGATGGCAGGATTCAGATCAATTGCGGTAATGAAATTTATCCCTTGTAATGAATGGTTCTATTTATACTTTCAGCCTTGCTTATAAAAAGTTATTAAAAGCGGATGTTCCATATGTTTTTTAAATACAGTAATTATTTCGAATCAACTCGAAAATATAATTTCAAAAAAGTGATCATTCTTACTTTATGTATTGACAGCCACCATCGTAATAAAAACAGTTTTAAAATACTTTTGTTTATAAATCAAATTACTGAATTCCATTTTTTTTAAAACCAGTGAGGGATCTGGACAACAAAAGAAACAAAGCTGCATGGCACGTCTGACAGCTTCATGAAATTCCACACCATCTTCAAACTCCATCTCGTTTGCTGCATCAGAAGCATAATATATCAAATTAAGTTCCTGTGCCTGCTTTGCAAATGTTTCAACAGCGGATGCGGCGCAGGCTTTAGTTAGTACTAATTCCATAATCCATTATTTATTTAGTGCAAATTTGCTGCGTATTTGAATCCTGTGAAATGATTCAAATCAAAATTTTGAGTGATCTGAATCACTTCGTTTTTTATCGGCTGGAATGGCACAAAAAAAGCGATAACAAAATTAAAACCGAAGTTTAATTTTGTTATCGCTTAAAAAGGATCGAATAAAATTTTAATAATTACTCAAAAACAATTCTTTTCTGAATTTTAGTTTTTCCTGATTTTAATAAAATGCTGTAAATTCCTCTTGCAGGCCTGATGTTTTCAATAGTAAGTACCATTGCCCCATTTACAGGCACTGCGGAAGATGAATAAATTTCCTGTCCGTAAATATTATATATGCTGATAATCACTTTTTCCTCAGTAAAAATTTTGCCGGATGTTATGTTAAAATTACCGGAAGAAGGATTAGGGAAAATTGAAACAGCATTTGATAAATCTAATTCACTAATTCCAGCAAATGAGCATGAAACATATGTTGGTGAAGAAATAGTTACACAGTTATTAGTAATATCAGTTACATACACAGAATAAAATCCATCTTGTGTTGCAGTATAAAACTGAGTTGTTGCTCCTGAAATAGGCGACCCTGCGATATACCATTGATAGGTAACATTAGGAATAGGATTTGAAGCCAATGCACAGCCAACATTTTGTATAACCGGCGTAACAGGGCAGGTAATACCATTTTGAGTCACAGTAAAAGTCTGCCCTCCAATAGTAAGTGTTCCTGTTCTGGAAGCTGTGTTTGTGTTAGTAGTGATTGTGAACTTCACAAGACCATTTCCAGAACCTGAAGCACCCAATGTAATAGTTATCCAGCTGTTATTTGAAGAACTCGTCCATGCGCAGCCGTTTATTGCTGTAACATTCACAGTTCCTGAGTCAGCAGGGGATGTAAAAGTCTGGGTTGCCGGCGAAATAGTATAAGTGCAGGATGCTGTGCCGTTTTGAACAACATTGTGCGTTTGTCCCCCAACGGTTATTGTTCCTAATCTTTGTGTACTATTTGGGTTTGCACTTACCGAATAATTTACCGTTCCATTTCCGGTTCCTGTGCTGCCTGATGTTATTGTAATCCAGGCATCAGTGGTTGCGGCTGTCCAGCTGCATCCGCTTGCAGCTGTTACAGTAATAACTCCGGTACCTGCAAGCGAAGTAAACGACAGTGCTGCAGGTGAGATAGTATATGTGCAGGGTACTGATCCATTTTGAATAACAGTATAGGTCTGCCCGCCGATAGTGATGGTGCCCGTTCTCTGCGACGCACCTGAATTGGCAGTTATCGAATAAGAAACTGTGCCGTTGCCTGTACCCGTGCTACCCGATGTTATTGTTATCCAGCTGTCAGTTGTGGAAGCTGTCCACGTGCAGGTATTTGCAGTTGTAACATTCACAGTTCCTGTAGCTGCTGCTGATGTAAATGTTTGACTGGCCGGCGCGATGGTATATGTACAAGCAACTGATCCGTTTTGAATAACCGTGTAGGTCTGCCCGCCGATAGTGATAGTACCAGTTCTCTGGCTGGTACCTGAGTTAGCGGTTATTGAATATCCGACAGTACCATTTCCTGAGCCGGTTGCACCCGAGGTTATTGTTATCCAGCTTGTAGTTGTTACCGCAGTCCAGTTGCATCCATTTGCTGCTGTAACATTAACTGTTCCAGTACCTGCAGCCATAGGGAATGTTTGGCTCGCTGGAGCAATTGTGTAAGTACACGCTGAGGTACCGCTCTGAGTAATCGTATAATTGTGTCCGCCAACGGTGATTGTACCCGTTCTTGAGCTGGTGCCGGAGTTGGCTGTTATAGAATAATTAACAGTTCCATTACCAGAACCAGTGCTGCCGGAAGTAATTGTTATCCAGCTGTCATTGGTTGCGGCTGTCCAGTTACATCCGTTTGCGGTTGTTACATTTATTGTTCCTGTAGCAACGGGAGATGGATAGGACTGGGTAGTCGGCGCAATAGTATATGTACATGCAGTTGTACCGCTTTGTGTAACATTATAAACCTGCCCTCCTATAGTTATTGTACCTGTTCTTTGGCTGGTGCCTGAGTTTGCAGTTACTGAATAATTTACTGTTCCATTGCCTGTACCGGTGCTTCCGGATGTTATTGTTATCCAAGTGCTGTTTGTTGCTGCAGTCCAATGACAGGTGCTTGCAGAGGTAACAGTAATTGCAGCTGTACCTGCCGCAGATGTAAACGAATGACTGGTGGGAGAAATAGTATACGTGCAGGTGGTGTTGCCGCTTTGAGCAACAGTAAATGTCTGCCCGCCAACTGTTATTGTACCAGTTCTTTGGGAGTTGCCGGTATTTGCTGTCACAGAATAATTAACTGTTCCATTTCCTGTTCCGGTGCTTCCCGATGTAATGGTTATCCAGCTGTTGTTTGAAACAGCAGTCCAGTTACAGCCGCTGCCTGAAGTGACGGCTATTGTTCCTGTTCCGGCTGCCGGAGTGAAGGAATGGTTATTCGGTGAAATAGCGTATGTGCAGGAAGCAGAAGATGGAGTAGAATTAGTAACACAAATATCAAAACTTCCGCCGCCGTCTCCTACACCATAATGATAAACTCTAATATAATAAACAGAGCCAATCGTTAAACCGCCAACAACCGCAGTTTCTAATCCATCAGCTAACGTAGCATCTGTACAAGATATACTGCTGCCCGGACACGAACCTGACCTTACATCAACAACGGCATCATAACCATTGTAACCCTGAACATTTATTGTATGAGTAGTATCTACAGCAGTAAACTTATACCAAACATCATCGTCATCAGTTCCGCCGCAAGTACCTGTGGTAATCGACTGTGTAGCTCCTAAACTGCTTCCTGATGTGTAATTGCAGGTAGTATCAGATGTTATGTTTATTGCAGCTGAACAATTGTCATTTGCGGGCGGAACAGGTGCAGCGTGGGTTACACAAATTTGAAAAGCTCCGCCCCCATCTCCTACGCCCCAGTGATAAACCCTAATATAATATACAGAGCCGACTGTTAAGCCGGAAGCAATTGCAGTTTCCAGCCCATTAGCTCCGGATGCATCCATACATGCTATATTGGTTCCGGTACAAGCACCTGAACGCACATCAATAACTGGATCAAAACCTCCTGAGCCCTGAACAGTAATATTGTGAGTTGTTGCCATTGCAGTAAACTGATACCAGACATCATCATCATCAGTACCAGGACATGTACCAGTAATAGACGATGTTGCCCCTAAGCTGCTGCCTGTTGTATAATTGCAAGTGGTATCGGATGTCAAAGTAATGGCATTTGCACAATCATCGTTAGCCGGCGGAGGAATAACAACCGGAGCTGCATGGGTAACACAGATGCTGAAATCTCCGCCCCCGTCTGCAACACCATAGTGATATACTCTTACATAATATACGTTACCGATTGTTAACCCGGAAACGGCTGCGGTTTCAATCCCGTTCGCTGTAGTAACATCTGTACATGAAATACTTGTTCCATTGCAGGCACCGGAAAGAACATCAACAACAGGGTCATAACCGTTATTTCCCTGAACTGTTACAGTATGTGCAGTATCAACAGCAGTAAAAGAATACCAAACATCATCATCGTCGTTACCCCCGCAGGTACCTGTAGTAATCGACTGCGTTGCACCTAAACTGCTGCCTGCTGTATAATTGCAAGTGGTATCAGATGTTAAGGATATTGCGCCAGAGCAATCATCATTTGCAGGAGGTGCTGCAACAGTATGGGTTACACAAATCTGAAAATCTCCTCCGCCATCACCAACATCATAATGATAAACTCTTATATAATAATTGTCACCGATGGTTAATCCGGAAACAACTGCTGTTTCTGTCCCATTGGCAGGATTAACATCTGTACATGAAATACTTGTTCCATCGCAGGCCCCTGAAAGTACATCAACAACCGCATCATACCCATTGCTCCCAACTACAGTTACAGTATGCGTTGCTGCAAGAGCCGTAAATGAATACCATACATCATCATCATCTGTGCCACCGCATGAACCTGAAATGGATTGTGTTGCGCCCAAACTGCTGCCAGTTGTATAATTGCACGCAACGTCAGAAGTTAAACTTATGGCACCTGAACAATCATCATTTGAAGGTGCGGGAGGAACAACATGGGTTACACAAATATCAAAATCACCTCCGCCATCGCCGACATCGTAATGATAAACACGTATTAGATAAGTTGTGCCGACAGTTAAACCGCTTACAACTGCTGTTTCTACTCCATCAGCCCCAGAGTTATCAGTGCAGGACAAACTATTTTCGGTATTACAATCATTTGTTAAAACTTCTACAACGGCATCAAAGCCATTATATCCCTGCACCGTAATTGTTTCGGTTGATTGTGCAGCAGTGAATTGATACCATACATCATCGTCATCTGTTCCTGAGCAGCTTCCGGAAATTGACTGGGTTGCATTTAAACTAGAACCCGTTGTTGGATTACAGTTAACATCGGATGTTAATGTTTCAGCGCTGTAACAATCATCATTGGCAGGCTGGGCATAGGCATTAGTATATTGCAGTGAAAATATTGCTGCCAAGAATAAAAAGAGTAGTGTTTTTTTCATGCGCGTTAGTTTAGTTTAAAATGAAATTGTTTGAAGCCATACTTTTGTGCAAAATTTTAAACGTATTCAAATAGTGAAAAGTTTCAATATTAAGCCTATTCTGAAGAAATAAATTTCAATTTTATAAACGTTAAAGACATTAATCAATCAGATTATAATTAACCCATTAATTCTTTCATCAGTTTATTTAAGGTTTCTTTCACAAGAGCTAAATCATTTTCAACAAGCGCAAGGCGGGTTTCCAGCTCATTTACAGATTTCCTGGCAGGCTCTTCAGGGAGTTCTTCTTCTTCAAACTCCGGGCTTTCACCAAATAAATGGATATAGCGGACTTCTTTCTGCCCGGCGCGTTTTGGCTGCTGACGAACAAAAGGCTGCTCATATTGAGCTAGTTTGTCCAGTACCTGATGCACTTCTTCTAAAGACTCGAATTCATACAATCTTGCTGAATTAGTATTTAACTCGCCTGGAGTCTGCGGGCCGCGTAAAAACAATAAACAAAGCAATGCTAATTCAGCAGAGGTAAGAGGAAAAACAAGCGTGAAATTATGTTTATATTTTACTGAACGGCTTGTACCGCCTGTTGCCGTGGATATTAAACCGTTTTTTTTCAGGGAATTTAAGGCAATGACCACTGTTTCTTCATCATACTGCACAATAGGTCTGCGGGAAGTTTTTTGACTGCATGCTGCTGTCAGCGAATTCAAGGTCATGGGGTAATAATCGGGAGTAGTTTTACACTTCTCGATTAGTGCTCCAAGAACCCGCAATTCTGCAGCATCCAGTATTGGTAATGTTTGAGGTAAATCCATTTTTTAAATAATATCAGTTTGTCAGGAACAAAATTTCAGAATCAAATATAAAATTTCTGAAGCACTTTTCAAATTCAAATCAGCATTTCTATTTAAGCTTTGATGTTTAATAAAAAAGCCCGCTTAGAAAAGCAGGCTTTTTTATTTAAGTAAATCATTTTTTATTTTCTAAGAGCAACAATATATTCAGCTACTTCGTTAATGTCGTTATCAGATAATGTTTCTTTAAACCGCGGTTCATGGCCTCTTTCGCTTATTGTTTGGGCTGTTGATATTATTTTAATACTCTCATCAATACTTAACTTAGAAATTGACAAATCTTTTGCTTGATTCTTTTGCGCTTTTCCATCCTCTCCGTGGCATCTAACGCAGTTTTCAGCAAATACTTTTTTACCTGCGGAAAAATCTTTCACCCGCGTTTTAAGCACTGTGGTTGATTCAACTGCTTTTTCTTCATTAATGGAATTAGCTGCAGATTTATTATCGCGGGAGCAGGAAGAGAAAATTGCAATACCGATAATGCAAATAGTTAAAAGGAATTTCATGTTAAAAAAATTAATAACGTTGATTAAAATTGTCGGTTAATAACTAGAACAAACTTAAGTAAAATCTTTGGTTTTTAATGACGCATAAAATAAATTGATTTAATGCAAACTTCAGCCCTTCAATCTCCTTGCAAAAAGAGACGATGTTTTTTAACCTCACTCTGCCCTCTCCTCGAAAAAAGGAGAGGGGGTATTGGTATGTTTTTTAACTTCAGCCCTTCCCCTCTCCTTACAAAAGAGAGCCGGTATTTAGCTTTCTAAACCTCACCCCGGCCCTCTCCTTGAAAAAGGAGAGGGGGATTTGACGCTTTCTAAACCTCAGCCCTTCCCTATCCTTGAAAAAAGGAGAGGGGTTTGCTTAGGGAGAATTCAACAAAAAAGCGCCCTGCAATAATGCGGGGCGCTTAACAATGATATTCAGTTTTATTTTCTGGATTGATTTACCAGGCTTACTTTCTACGTGGTGACGGAGCTGATGGAGCTGACTGCCTTGCAGGCTGAGGCGCAGGCTGTGAACGCTGTACAGGCTGAGAATACGAAGGAGGAGCCTGCTGACGCTGCGGCTGAGGATTTCCCTGCCATACATTCCTATGATATTCCTGAGCTTTTTGTATCTCATTAAAATTATTTCTCTGTGGTACTGCCTCTGGTCTGCTTTCCTGCCTTGGCTCTTGTTTTTGAGCAGCAGGCTGCTGGTTTTGACGTGGATTAATCCTAATAGCGGGCTGTCTTTCAGGCTCTGCTATATTTATATTCTGCGGTCTGCTTTCAGTTACTTTTACTGCTGCATGATTCGCACCTATAACTGGATATTTTGTACTGTTTTTTTGAAAGTATTGATCCCGTTCTACGGGTGAAACAGCTCTGTTTCCATGGTCTTTGCGGGCATCGTCATTCAGCTGTCCAACCTGCCGGATTGCGTCTACCCTGTTTGTTCTGTTAGTAGTAAAATCTCTCGGCAGATAATCTCTGTTTCCCTGAACCCAGTTATGCACAACTAAATCATTGCCTCCGGAATGCCTGCGGCCGTAATAATGATCAACGTAGGTATTACAAAGATGCGGGTAATGATGAATGTGTTCGGGATTATAAAAATACCAATTAGTGAAATAATAGCTCGGATGGCCTAAGAATACCATGTTTCCGCCGGGACCGTAATAAAATCCGCAATCGAACCAGAAAGGATATGGATACCAGTAGCTGTATGGATACCAGGTTGGATAACCGAACCAATATGAATAAGGGCTTACAGTATAACTGGCAATATATCCGGGATCAGGCACTGTGTTTATTTCATCTGTAGAATATCCGTTTTCTACTGCATAATCAGTAGCAGCATTTTTTAAATCAGCTGCCTGTTCAGGATTTTGCTCCATGTTTTGTTTCCATGCTGCAGCATCTTCGGCATTCTGTCTTACCTCTTCTATGTTTCTTTCTTCTGCTCTCGCTATAACAGCTTTCGGATCGCGGCGGTAGTGGGCGCCAACACGGACTGTCATATCGAGATGTTCGTTGAGCAGATTCATTATTTCGGGATATTGTATCAGTTCTCTTAAAGCATTTTGAGTAACTACAGGATAATCGGAAATGATTTGCACAAACTCCATATCCGACTGTGCTTTTAGTTCTTCCATCCTGCGCAGCACATCCTGGTTTCTTCCGCTTTTTATAGCGGCATCATGAATATCTTCGGGATAACGCGAAGAGATAATATTGATTTCGCCTTCGGTTTTTGATCCTCCTCTTACAAGGTCGGTAACCAATGCGGGGTAACGGCTGAGGTTATAAAAATTTTCCTGTTCTTCTTTCGGGTAACCGGCAACAAGATCAGCAAAACTATTGCTTGTTCTTTTATGAAGTGCTGCTATGTCAACAATAGCCGAAGGATATTCTGATGCTTCAAAAATATCAAGGCGGATATTGGCTGGGTATAGCACCAGGGCATTCATGGCGGCAGAATCATCGGCAGTTGCATGTTTGGCTGCACCAATCTGATCCTGTGCAAGGGCTGTTGTGTTTGCTGCATAAGCAGCAGTGATAAACAGCAGGCTGATAAAAACTTTATTTTTCATTTTATTTATTTTTTAAAAATCTATTGCGGGAATGAAATTACTAATAATATAAGTTATTGATAAAATATATCTATCAATTGTGCTATGGCAAATACGCTGCCAAATTATTTGGCATAAATTTTATACATGATTTATAGTAACATCCTTGTAAACATTTTGAATAACGGACTATTTGGCGTATTGTTTTTTTTAATATATTTTATCTTGCCTGTTGAACGCCTATTATTACAGGGCTTAAAGAATGTCAGTGATTTTAATCATCTATTAGGTAATTTATTATTTTTATATAAACGTTAAAACCATTTAACATGAAAACAATCAAATCATTTTCTGCTATTCTCCTTTGTATTTCATTTTCGTTTATTGCTTTGAGCGCTAAAGCAGGCGATCCGCTTGAAAAGTGGGAGAAAAATAATCCTGATGCTTCCAGGGAATTAGGCAAATGGGTATCTAAACATAAAGATGCAGCTCATTATATTTTTGAATGGGATGGCAGTCATCATGAAAAGGCAGAGGCTTTAGTTAAATGGGCAGTAAAACATCCGAGTGAAAACCTTGCAAAGTTTCACCGCCAGCATAAGGATTGGCCAGAACTTGATGAAATAGAAAAAACACATAAGCGTGCTTTTGAAGAATTTTTGATTTGGTGCAAAAATTATACGGATGCCGCTAATGCTTTAATGGAACATCCTAACGGATTGAAATGGGCGGGCGATCATTTGTGGAGAGAAGCAAGGGAAATGAAAGAAGAATAATATTATTCAAAACCTCACCCCTGCCCCTCTCCTTGAAAAAAAAAGAGAGGGGTTTGTTTTGGGGATTGTTTTTTTACTTCAGCTTTGTTGTTTTTGAACCACAGCCCTGTTATTTTTTTAACCTCACCCCTGCCCCTCTCCTTGAAAAAAAGGAGAGGGTTTTTTGTTGGTGATTGTTTTTAACCTCAGCCCTGCCCCTCTCTTTGAAAAAAGGAGAGGGGTTTTTGGTTTTTTTCAGCAGATTAAATTATGCAATTGTTGATGAAATTGGTTCGCTGAAAGGGCCTTTTTCACCGCGGGTGTTTACATAACATGCACGGAAATATCCTTTTTTAGCTACATCGGCATCCATAAAGCCTACTGTTGTTAAAAACTTATGCACTTCCATCAAACGCATAATATCCCATACAATAGGCGATCCGGGAGTATCCTGAATACCGACATGCAGGTGAACATGCTGCCCCGGAGGCATTGAATTTGTGTTTGGATTTTCGGGGTCAGTAATCCGTAATCCTGTCTGCAGATGCTTAATACCTGCTATTTGAAGAACCGGTGCATGATCGGCAGGGGCAATATTTGTGCGTGATGTGCCTATTGCAATGTTAAGTGTTGACGCATCGGTGCTGGTTAATACAGAACTTGGTATGTCATTATAAATAGAAGTAAGCAAACGTTTCCAATCGGCAATCATATCCTTTACATTCTGCCTTACCTGTGAATTCACCTGCGCAGGATCAACATATTTTGCCCATAATGGGTCCCAAAGCAGTTTTTTATCATCCATCTCTGTTTTGTTAGCAGCTGAAATTGCAAATCGGACTGCATTTGAATCTAAGTACTGAACAGCATTTCCTATATAATTATGGAAGCCGTCTCTTGTTGTTGGGTATGACATAATGTTATGGTTTAAATTGTTTTTACTGTTTAATTATTTAAAATTTTTAATTGATTAAGTTGTTTTTATATTTCTGAGTCAGAAATATATTTCTGTTTAAAAAGAATGTATTAAGCCTTCACTAAAAAAAATTAAGCCTTCACCAAAATAAATTAAGCCTTCGCTAAAATAAATCAAGCCTAATCTAAAATAATTAAGCCTTCACTAAAATAAATCAAGCCTAATCAAAAATAATTAAGCCTTATTTTTTTTTGACCGCTGCAATTTTAAAAGGTAATTTCCAGAAAAAAAACTTTTTATGGTTCTAACTTAGAACTTGACCGGCATAAAATAAAAAACCACTTTTGAATTTTAATTCTATAGGTATGAGACTAAAGATTTTAGGAAACAAAATAAGAGCAATCCGGCAGATGCAGGGGATTTCTCAGGAAGCAATAGCGGTAAAATTAAAGATTTCGCAGCGGGCTATGAGCAAAATTGAAAACGGTAAAATTGCAGTGAAGCCCGACAGGTTAAAGCTGATTTTAATTGTGCTTGGTATAAGCCATGAAACATTCATGAACTTTGAAGTGAACACTGTTTTAAAACTTCAGGGTTAAGTTTATATTCCTCAAAAAACTTTTTAAAATTTAAACCCGCGCCGGCGGCATTTAGCCGCGCTGGATTTATTTATTAAACAGTTTCTCTTTTGTATGATCTTCTATTTTACAGTTTAATTTTTTTGCTGTATCGCTGGCAAGTGATACCGCTTTAGTATCGCTGTATGTTTTAAATAAATGTATTTTCATAGGCCCGTGGCATACTAATGAAATTTCATAAAAATCATCTCCTGTTTCATCCGAATACCGGTCATTAGAAACTAAAACAGTATCTTTTACCAATACATATTCTATTGCCGGAAGTGCTTTTGTTTCTCCTATTTTATAACCTATTAATGATAAATATTCTCTATAGGTTTTTTCGTCACTATTAATATCAACTGCATTGAATGAATACATCAGAACTACATATATCAAAACAGGCAGAAGTAATAAATACACTCCGGTGAAAGCTATACCCAGACAAATTAAAGCGAGTATGCCTGCAATTATTCTGGCGAAGATGGTTGGGATAATTTGGCTTGTTATGAAGGTTTTGGACATGGGGGGTATGGTCAGTGGTTAATGATTAATGTCTTTTGCTTATCTGGAGCACTTTTCTCTTTTATTGAAATAAGGTTGCTTTTATAATCACTTAACTGATTTAGCTCATCATCAATTCTTTTATTCCAAAGCGTTTGTTTCTCTATATTAATAGAATGATTTGATTCTTTATCGTAAATATTTTGATAAATATCCCATTCTTTATTATTGTCCTTTATTAATTTAGGAATATTTTTTTTTGCATTTGAGATTGATTGGAAAGATGTATCTGCTAATATTTTTCTTAACCTACGGGCAAATATTTCAGTTATATCAAAATGCCTTTGTTCGTGATTTAAATGATAGTTTGAAGGCATTTTCTCTCTTTTCCAAGATTCATTTTTTAAAAAGCAAGCTCTAATATTTATTATTAAATCATTATTATTGGAATTTTCGTACTTGGAATAAATTAGACTACAAGTCATTGCTCCATCTGTAGAATTGGTTGGTTTACCTTTATAATTTTTCCAAATTATTTTGTTTTCATCACTCCAAACAACAAGATCTTTTTCTTTATACTTGTCTTTTTCTTTTGCTCCAATGACTACGAAAAAAATTACTATTAAAACAATTAAATTAAAACGCATTAGAATTTTCTCTTTTATTATTTATAATATTTCTTTCAATTGGCGCTAAATGCATTATGCTTTGATCTTATTATTATTGTAAACTTTGGTTAACCTTTTCATTACCCCCCTTTTTGCAGGATAAAAACTAAACTTTAATTTTTACCAATTGACATCATATTCATTGGTGCTATTAGCAATATAAAATACAGTATCTTTTGTATTAGTATAAATCCCGGATTTATATTTATCTATATTAATATAGTAATACCCCGAAAGTAATCTCACCATAGATAATTGTGAATAATTACTATTTGTTATTTTAAAAGGAATCAAATATTGATGGTTTTTACTAACAAAAGAAACTGATAAGGAATCGCCTGTATTATAAGGCGGAGGAGGCATAAACTTTACTGCAAGATTTGCCTGAGCTTCCTCTGTAAAAGGAATAGTATTGCTTTGCCCTTTTATTACATTAGCCGGAACCGAATAATTAATCCCGCTGTAAATGGTTACCACATAATAGTAATCATTGCTTACTCTGGCTTCAAATGCACCAAAATCGGCTTGTCCGTTAGCATCGGTATTTACTTCTTTTAATATCTGCAGGTGTCCTCCGCCAGAGTTTTGATTTTGTACTTCATACAAGGTTAATTTTTGATTTGGTACATATTGCTGGGTGTTTTCATCAAACACGGTAGCCTTTACAGAAGTTGTTATTGTTGCATTATTATTTGTTTTTTTGCAGGAATAGATTCCTAATAAAACAAACACTGGGATTAAAAATTTTATATGTTTCATTTTTTCTAGATTTAAAAGTGATAACCAATACATATTCCTATTGCAGCCAGATGGATCCTTCCATGAGAAAATACAGAATATTCATCTGGAACATATTTTATAAAAGGATCATAATAAATAGATGGTGTCAATCCTGCAGAAAAATAAATTCCCTTGGTTTTCTTTTGATAGCGATACTTAAGGCTTGCAGTATAACCTACTTCATAATTTTTATTAAGATCCCAGGCATCATTGGTTAACACTATCCCTAAACCTGCTTCTAAATGATTGCTGCCATTAGGATTGGTGATACTATTAAACAATAAAGGTAAACTATAATAAGAAAAAATTTCATCATTCCATAAATAAGGATTCTGATATCGATTATAACCAAAACCCATTCTGATGGAACAGTTAACATGTTTAGAACAAATTATGGTTCTTTCATAATTTAAAGTTCCCCAAATAACTGCTACTTCATCCAAAAAACTCCAGCCATTACCAAATGCTTCAACATAAATTGCATTTTTAGCAATGTTTTTTTTATTAGAAATGCTGTCGCTTTGTGCTTTACAGGTATTACTTATAGGAAATGCTCCCGTCAATAAAAGAACAAGTAATAGGTTAACAATGTTTTTCATAAATTAAATAACATTTGAAAGATAAACTCCTTACAAATATACAATTGCTCTTTAAACCAGAATTTTAATTTTCACCCTCTAAATCCATCAAGTCCTTAATTCTCTATGAATTTAATTACTTTTGGAAAAAATTAAATTGCAATGGCAAAAATAAAACTTGGTAAATGGTTAGGCGGAGGATTAGGCTGGGCTTTAGGAGGCCCTTTGGGAGCTGTATTGGGTTTCGCATTAGGTTCGGCATTTGATGCTTCGTCTGATATAGTAGTAAGCAGCGGCCAGCCGGTTTATACATCGCAGAGAGCGCAGCCCGCAGGCGATTTTGCTGCAAGCTTATTAGTATTATCAGCAGCCGTTATGAAAAGCGACGGCAAAATATTAAAAAGCGAATTAGATTATGTAAAAAGGTTTTTAGCCCAGCAATTCGGCGAAGAACATGCACAGCAGCAGCTCTTGCTGCTCAAAGAAATATTAAAGCAGCAAATCCCCTTACGCGAAGTATGTATTCAAATAAGGCAGAGTATGCCGCACTCACAGCGGCTGCAGATTATTCATTATCTCTTCGGCATTTCAAAAGCCGACGGCAATGTTGATGCTGCTGAATTGCAGACCATCCAAACCATTGCCGATTATTTAGCAATAAATGCCGCCGATTTTAATTCGCTCAAAGCAATGTATTTCCGCGATGTTAACAGCGATTATAAAATTCTTGAAATTGAACAGAATGCACCGGATGAAGAAGTGAAAAAAGCTTACCGCAGAATGGCTGTGAAATTTCATCCTGATAAAGTGGCAGCGCTTGGCGAAGAAGTTCAGAAAGCGGCAAAAGAAAAATTCCAGAAAGTACAGCAGGCTTATGAAAACATCAAAAAGCAGCGCGGTTTTTCTTAAATTTTATTTTAAATCAATATTTATTGATTCAATCGATATTTCCGGCAGTAGTTCAATATACTGAGGATTGTTTGTTTCATTGAAAAGATTGAAATTACCTCTCGAAATAAAACGGAAAGCTCCGTTTATAATTAAGTTAGTATCCATAAGAATACCATGTTTCCTTGTTCCGTTTTTTAAATAAATTACAGCTTCAGTTGCTGCGTTAATTGCATAGTTAATCATCATATTGTTTTAAAAATTTATAATACAAAGATAAACTGCAGCGGAAGCCGGAATGTTATCGCAAGGTTATCAAAAAAACAACTGAGAATTAAATGATTGAATGTTCATATTATCGGTCTAGCCGGAAGGATTTTTTAAAATTATAATACGTTTTACTGTTTCATTCCTTTTTACGGCACGTAAATTGTTAATTTCAATTGTTGAATTTTTACTGAATCCTATAAACTGATTTTGTTTTTTATTTAAACTCATTTAATATCACTCACATGAAAAAGCTCGCTTCCCTTATTGCTGTTCTGTTTTTAACTGCAGCTGTTTATGCACAACAAACCCCTGAGTCACTCCTTAAAGAAGCAAAAACAAACGACAGTCTCGGTTATTTCAAAAAGGCAATGAAAAGATTTGATAAAGTAATTGTCCTCAGTCCGGCAAATTATGATGCGTATAATGCCCGCGGAAAATGTCATTTAAAAATGGGAAATAATTTAGATGCTATGCGGGATTTCAGCAAAGCCATTGAATTAAAGCCTGATTATGCCGAAGCCTATTTCAACCGTTCCCGTGTTAAGAATAACCTGGAAGATTCCCGCGGAGAAATGCAGGATTTAAACAAAGCCATTGAATTAAAAGCTGATTATGCCGAAGTATATAATCTTAGAGGCCTTATCCGGGGAAGACTCGGCGACAAACCCGGTGAAATTGCTGACTACAACCAAGCCATTAAATTAAAACCAAATTATGCCGAAGCATATCATAACAGAGCCCATGCCGAATTTATAGCTGGAAGTAAAGAAGCTGCCTGTATGGATTTCAGCAAAGCAGGTGAATTGGGTTATTTTAAATCGTATGATGATATTAAAGATATGTGCAAATAAGCTGAAGGATAATAAAACTTATAAAAAAGGAGCCTTAAAGGCTCCTTTTTTATTGAGAAAAATCAAAAAATATTTCAAGCCTAAGTTTACATTTTAAGATTTTTTAACATTTAAAAGTCCTTTTATTTTATCACGGAAAGTTATACCTTTACTAACAACCGGCGTTGCATAACTATAAAAACAAGAACCTGTTTTAATCAGATGAAGGTTTATATTTGTATGTTTAAATAAATTTACAGGAAAGAAAAACAAATAGTAATGAACTCCTTTAGTAAAGATTTGTGCCTTCTTAAATCTCATTCATTTCCTGGTTTCAAAAACTATTTCTTAAAAACTATTTTCCAATCTTTTTTATTCCTTTCTCTGCCAGCCCGCAAATTTATTTTTATAATCGGAATTTTATTTTCATCTGTATCAATTGCCAAATCTGCTGAAGCTGATTCACCCAGCCATAATCCTCGGACTGATTCTTTACAGAATGTTTTAAAAACAGCTAAGGAAGATACTGTTAAGATATCCCTTTTAAATGCTTTGTGTTTTGAATTGAGAAAAGAGTCACCTGCCGAAGCAATTCAATTTGCAGAACAGGCGCTGAAATCTGCTAATGATTTACATTTCAAAAAAGGAATTGCAGAATCGCTAAAAAACATGGGGCTTGTTTACAGCTTAAGCTCTAATACTAAAAAAGCATTGGAGTGCTATTTAGAATCCCTCACTATTTTAAATGAGACGGGCGATAAAAAAGAAATTATTCAAACACTTGCAGGTACAGCAGAATTATATAAAAAGCAGAAAAATTTTGATAAAGCAATTGAGTTTTATTCAAGCGCTTTCAAATTGTCTGAAGAAATCGCTGCCTCAGAATTATCCGTTAATAAAGGCGAACAAAATGAGAACAAAAGAAACGAAGCCGATTTGATTTTCAGGATAGGAGATCTTTATCAGAATAAAAATGAGTTCGACACTTCATTAAAACATTTTTTCAAAGCCTTAAAAATATATGAGGCTCTTAAAGATGAAATTGGTATTGCTGATGTTTCAGTATCAATCGGTACAGTATATTATTCTAAAAGCAATCAGGATAAATCGCAGTCGGTTGTTTTTATAGGCATTCATAAAGAAGCGACGGCTTATTTGTTAAAAGCAAAAAAGATTTATCAAAAAAATAATAATAAACAGGGAATTATTCGGGCTGATGACCGTCTGGCATATATCTCTGCCGGGCAATTAGAATACGGCAAAGGACTTGAATACGCATTCGAAGGCTTAAAACTTTCTAAAGAAACAAATGATGAAGCAACCGCTTCATCTCTTTATCATACAATAGGAAATATTTATTACGCGCAGGGCAATTATAAATCAGCGCTGGAATATCTTGAACGATGCTATGAAGGCGCAAAAAATTCAGATAATAAAAATTATTTGTCTGAGCTTTATCTGAGCTTTGCCAGAACCAATGCCAAGCTGAATAATTATAAAAATGCTTATGAATTTTATCTGCTCTATTCCGATATGAAAGATACCCTTTTAAGTGAACTGACAGGGAAGCAGATAATGGAAATCAATGCGAAATACGACAGTGAAAAAAAAGACAAACAGCTGCTGAAAAAAGAATCAGAAATAAAGCAGCAGCATGCTGAAACTGAAAAACAGCAAACCATTAGAGATATTTTCATCATCGGCTTTGGGTTAGTACTGGTACTAGCTTTTATTATTTTCAGAGGCTATCGCAGCAAACAAAAAAACAACATTATAATTACTGAGAAAAAAGAAGAGGTAGAAAAATTATATAACAACAGTTCAATTTTAAGCGAAATTTCAAAAGAAATAACCTCTTCTCTTTCTATTGAAAAAATTGTTGAAAAGGTATATGAAAATGTAAATAAGCTGATGGATGCTGATGTTTTCTGCATAGGCATTTACAACAAAGAAAAAAACTCTATTGATTTCCCGGGGTTTATTGAAAAAGGCAAAAAGTTCAACAGCTCTTACGACTTGAATGACAACAGCCGGCTGCCAGTTGTATGTTTTAAAAACGCTCAGGAAATTTTTATTAATGATCTTGAGAAAGAGTATAAAAAATATATTCCCTTCATACCGCCGCCCGTTGCCGGTGAAACTCCTGAATCAATTATTTACCTGCCTCTGTTTTCCAAAGAAAAAGTAATCGGGGTAATTACTGTTGAGAGTTTCAAAAAAAATGCATACAGCAGATATCATGTGAATGTTATCAAAAATCTTGCTGTTTATGTTTCCATTGCTTTAGAAAACGCACAGCTCTATGAAAATTTAGAAGAAAAAGTTGCTGAACGTACAGAAGAAGTTCTGAAACAAAAAGAAGAAGTAGAAAAATCATATCAAAATACAAAACTGCTCAGCGACATCGGAAGAGAGATTACAACAGTTTTATCCGTTGAAGAAATCATTGAAAAAATATATGAGAATGTAAATAAATTAATGGATGCTTCTGTGCTGTCAATCGGCATTTACGAACCCGAAAAAAACAGCCTCCGTTTTCCCGGTGATATTGAAAACGGAGAAAAACTTCCAGTGAACTATCAGGAATTGAATGATGAAGAAAGGTTATGCACCTTATGTTTTACAAAACAAAAAGAAATTCTTATTACTGATATTCATAATGAATACAATAATTATTTCCCAAACAGCGTCATCCCCGAACCTGTTGCCGGCGAGCAGTCCGAGTCAATTATTTACCTTCCCCTTTCAACTCCCGGCAAACAGATAGGCGTAATAACCGTTCAAAGTTTCAAGAGGAATGCTTATACACAGTATCATCTGGATATTATCAGAACACTTGGAATTTATGCAGTAAATGCTTTAGAAAACGCCCGTCTTTATAATAACATGGAACAGGAGGTAAAAAGCAGAACACAGGAAGTTATTAATCAAAAAGAAGAGCTCGAAATTTCTCACAAAAACATTTCAATTTTAAGTGAAATCGGTCAGGAAATAACCTCACTGCTTTCTGCTGAAACAATAATTGAAAAAGTATATGAAAATGTAAATAAATTGATGGATGCAACCGTATTTACAATTGGTATTTACAATGCAGAAAAAAAACAATTAGAATTTATTGGCACCATAGAAAACGGAGAGAAAATCCCCTTTCAAACAATTGAAATTACGGATAACGACCGCCTTCCTTCAATCTGTTTTAATGAACGCAGAATAATTTTCACAAACAACTACCGCGAAGACTACAAAAAATATTTTTCCTCAATGCCTAAACCTGTTGCAGGCATTGATTCTGAATCTATAATTTATATTCCGCTTATTATAAAAAATAAACCAATCGGAGTTATAACAGTGCAGAGTTTCAGGCAGAATGCATTTACCGAGTATCATTTAAATATTCTGCAGAGTATGGCCGTATATGCAGCTATTGCACTTGAAAATGCACAGCTGTATGAAAATCTGGAAGAAAAAATTGAAGAGCGCACAGTTGAAGTGCTGCAGCAAAAAGAAGAAGTAGAAAAATCGTATGAAAACACAAAACTGCTTAGCAATATCGGCAGAGAGATAACCGCGGTTTTATCTGTAGAAGAAATTATTAAAACTGTTTACGAAAATGTAAACAAGCTGATGGATGCATCGGCATTCGGAATCGGAATATACAATGAAACTGAGCAGAAGATAGCTTTTTCGGGATTCATTGAAAAAGGAGAAAAACTGCCGTTTTATTTTAATGAACTGAAAGATGACGGCCGGCCCTCGGTATGGTGTTTTAAAAACCAGAAAGAAATTTTTATTAATGATCTCCAAAAAGAATACAATAACTATTTTCCCAACAAAGCAATCCCTGTGCCTATGGCAGGCGAACAGGCCGAATCCATTATCTATCTTCCGCTTTCAACTCCCGATAAACGGATTGGTGTGATCACCGTTCAAAGTTTCAAGCCAAATGCATATTCTCAGTATCAGCTGGATATTATCCGCAACCTGGCTGTTTATGCAGTAAATGCACTTGAAAATGCGCGCCTGTATGAAAACATGGAAGACGAAGTGAAGTACAGAACACAGGAAGTTATTAAGCAGAAAGAAGAACTGGAAATTTCTTATAATGATATTAATGTACTTAGTGAAATTGGGCAGCAGCTTACTTCTACTTTAGATTTTGAAAGCATTTTCAGCAAACTTCACGAAAGCATAAACCGCCTGATGAATGCTGAAACATTTGGTGTCAGGATTTATAATGCTGAAAAAAATACCGTTGAAGTAAAATATGAATTTGATAAAAGCGAAAGAACTAAACCTTTTTCTTTCTCCATGGAAAATGAAGATAATTATTCTGTATGGTGCATTAAAAATAAAAAAGAAATTTTTATCAATGATAATTTAAGCGAATATAAAAATTATGTAAAAAATGTGGTGGTGATAAATGGCGAAATGACACTCTCTAATTTATTCTGCCCGATGATTTTAAAAGATATTGTAATAGGCGTAATCACTGTTCAGAGTTATCAAAAAAACAGTTACACAAGGCATCACCTGGATATCTTAAGAACCCTTGCAAATTATACTGCCATCGCACTCGAAAATGCACAGCTTTATGAAAACATGGAAGGGAAAGTTAAAGAAAGAACTGTGGAAGTAATGAAGCAGAAAGAGGAGGTTGAAAAATTGTATCAAAACACAAAACTGCTAAGTGACATCGGCAGAGAAATTACAGCCGTTTTATCTGTTGAAGAAATTATTAATAAAGTTTATGAAAATGTAAATAAATTGATGGATGCAGCCGCATTCGGAATCGGCATTTTTAATGAAGAAAAAAAACAGCTTGATTTCAACGGCTTTATTGAAAATGGAGAAAAGCTGCCATATTATAATGTTCCAATAGCAGAAAAAACCAGGCCGGCAGTTTGGTGTTTTATAAATCAGAAAGAATTTGTCGTTAATAATTTCAGAAAAGAATACAAAAATTATTTTCCAGACAGTATTATCCCTGCCCCTAAAGAGGGTGAGCAGCCTGAAGGAATCATTTATCTTCCTCTTTCTACTCCTAATAAACTGGTTGGTGTAATAACTGTTCAAAGCTTCCAAAAAAATGCATATTCCGAATACCAGTTAGATATTTTGAGAAACTTGGCAGTATATGTTGTAAACGGTTTGGAGAATGCAAGGCTTTATGAAACCATGGAAGATGAGGTAAAAGCGCGTACTGCAGAAATTGAAAAGCAAAACGATGAACTTGCAAGGTTATCTATTGTTGCAAGCGAAACCGATAACGGCGTATTAATTTTTGGTGCAGGCGGAGAAATAGAATGGGTAAACGATGGGTTTACACGCCTTCAGGGATACGGCATTGACGAATTGAAACAGAGAGGTAAAACATTAGAAAAAATAAGCCATAACCCCGAAATTAAAACGTTGATTACTGACAGTATTAAAAACAAAAAATCATCCATATACCAGGCATTGAACATTACAAAAAGCGGAAAAGAATTATGGGTGCAGAGTTCGCTGACGCCAATCTTAAATGAAAAAGGGAACATCAAAAAATGGGTGATTATTGATACGGATGTTACTGACCGCAAAAAAGCTGAAGACAATCTCAGACAGCAGAACGAAAAAATAACCGACAGCATCAACTATGCAAAGAGTATCCAGGAAGCCCTGCTTCCGCCTATAGAGGAAATTACAAAACATTTACATTCATCGTTTATTTTATATAAACCAAAAGATATAGTAAGCGGCGATTTTTATTGGATCTACCAGGATAAAGAAAGAGTGCTCCTTGCTGTTGCAGATTGCACAGGCCATGGAGTTCCCGGTGCATTCATGTCTTTAATGGGTAATAATTTTTTGAATGATATTATTAAAGTAAAAGGCATTTATACTCCTTCTAAAATTCTGGATGAATTAAATATTCAGATTTTAAACACCCTCAATCAAAGCAGTCAAAGCACTTCTGTTAAATACGGGATGGATATCGCTTTAATAAGCTTAGAGTATGAGCACGAAGGGGAAGAAATTAATTCATTCGAAAAAGCATCTCAGAAAAACAAAAAGGTTATTGTAAATAAATCACTTAAAAAAAGTGTTAAAAAAAACAGCGCTGCCGAAAGTACTACGCATATGTCCGATTCAAAACATATCAAAACTTGCAGGCTTCAGTATGCAGGCGCACACAGCCCGCTGCTTATTTTTAGAACTAATGAATGTATCCCTGTAATAGCAGATAAACGCTCCATCGGCAGTTATAAAAAAGAAGGAGAAAAAGATTTCGCCAATCATACCATCCAGCTCTTAAAGGGCGATATGCTCTATATGTTTTCCGACGGTTTTGCCGATCAGATCGGCGGCCCAGAAGGTAAAAAAATGTTCGCCCAGCCTTTCCGCGACCTGCTCCAATCTGTCTGCAGTCTTCAAATGCCAGAACAAAAAAGAATTCTCGATGAAACCATCATCAATTGGCAAGGGAATAAAAATCAAACCGATGATATTTTAGTTGTGGGTTTTCTTATCTAAACAGTACCTGCATCTAGCCTCCAATAGGCTTGCTCATTTAAAACATTTAATAAAAAACTGCGTACACTTTCCTGTGCAATTCCTTTTAACAAACAGAAGCTAACACGCTTAATTTTCTATTACACTTCCCAAAAAAGATTATTAAGAAAAATATTATATTATATACTATACTTTCATTACCTTTCGTTCAGTATTTTTTCTGATTCAGAATTTGCAGCTGCCGGCATTTAAATAGTACAGCTTTTTTGCATTTACCGGGATACATTAAGGAAATTCAACGAATGAGCCGGCTGCCGAAAAAACATTTTTTATTCGTCGGCTTAATTAATTTTAAATTAGAGAAAAATGAACGTTCGATTTTTAAAATTTATTCTTTTGTCAGTATCAATGCTTCTTTTAAAGTATGCATCAGCACAGTCAATCATAACATTTGATGCCGGGCAGGTATTTTCAACCTATAAATTTCTTGATAACCAAGGCGTAGAAGAAAAAAACTTTACAAATAATATTGGAGGCTGTTTCAATTTAGGTTACCAGCATGCAAGCCCTAACGGATTATTTATCCGGTCAAATTTGGGTATGCGTAAAGCCGGGGCATCTTTAATAATTGATGAAACCACCGTCAATTGGAATGTTCAATATGCGGATGTAAATGCCGGACTTGGTTATATCATTAATAAATGGCGCGTAAAGCCATATATTTCTGCTTCTCCATATTTCGCGTATATGTTAAAAGGACAGGAGATGATCGGCCCTGATAATTATGATATCATAAAAACCAAATCCATGCAGCTTACCGATTTCGGGGTGTTCGTTTCGCCTGGATTAAAAGTATCATTATCTAATTCTATTGCCTTTTACGCCGAATATAAATATATTTTGGGATTGCAGAATTTAGAAAACTCGGGAGGACAAAAATCTTATAATCGCGGCTTTTCGCTTAATTTAGGCATCTCTGTTTCAATCATCAGATACAATTATGTTACCACACATTAAGTTTTGAGAGCGTTAAGCCAATATTTAAGAGAAAGCAAATGATAAAAAAACAAACTTTAATTACCGCATTCGTTATCGCCTCATTTTTTTTCTCTCCCCTCTTTTGGAAAGGAGCGGGTGGAGAGTCCTTTGCCCAGCTGAAAGGCATCAATTACCAAGCTGTTGCCATTGATGAAAACGGAAAGGCAATTCCGGGAATGGATATGAACGGGCAGCCAATACATGATAAAACAATCAGAGTCCGTTTTTCAATTTTAAGCGGCAGTGCCTCAGGGAGCATCCTTTACCAGGAAACACATACAACAAATACTGATCCCCATGGTTTATTTTCATTGATTATCGGCGGAGGCACTGTTACTTCCTTAGGACAGTATCAGCATTTAATTGATATACCATGGACAGCGGCAAACCAGTTTTTATCCGTTGAATTAGATATTAAAAATGACGGAACTTTTAAGCTGATGGGTGTTCAACAGCTCATGGCTGTTCCATATTCTTTTTATGCTTCAAAATCCGACACTGCTCGTTATGCTTTAACCGCAGGCTCATCAGGCGGCGCAGGCACTACCGGCGCAACCGGATCGACAGGAGTTACAGGCATCACCGGTTCTACTGGATCCACTGGCATTTCCGGGCCGACAGGTTCAACGGGTCCAACTGGAACTACCGGTGCCACGGGCTCAACTGGACCAACCGGCCCTGGGACAGTAACAACCGTAACTGGCGCTTCACCAATATCGGTAGCATTTGGCAGTACTACACCGATTATTTCTATTGCTGCAAACTCCTCCGTCACTGATGGAACAGTTACTTCCGGTGCAGGGCAGGCAAATAAAGTTTGGAAAACAGATGGAACAGGAAATCCCGCCTGGCGTACAGATTCATCTGCAAGTTATAATGCGGGCACTGGATTGACATTATCAGGAAATACTTTCAATAGTAATTGGACAACCGCTGTCAATGATATTTACAGTAATAACAGCGGTAATGTCGGAATTGGTTCTGCCAGTCCTTTAGCTAAATTAGATGTTAACGGCAATATTTTCACCAGAGGGAACGGAGAGGTCGGAAGTTTCACTGATCAAAATTCAACTATCGGTTCTAACCTAGCTAAATTATCTGCAGGATCAACACCCTCCTTAAGCTTCGTACGAAGTGTGGCTGCATGGTATGATACGCGCTGGGTTTTTAGTATGGAAACCGACAACAGGCTTACCCTTGGTTTCAGTTCGGTTCCGCAGCTGACATTTAAAGACGGAGCAGTCGGCATCGGTACTATCGCTCCTAATGGTGGACTTGATGTATATGCAAACAGTTTTTTTTATACCAGCTCCTCAGCATTTCCAATACATGCACCTGCCGGCGGTAATATTAAAATTGATGCCACGCCAAGTTATAGTTATTTTATGGCAAACAGCTATTACAGCAATAGTTTGCTGACTGAAGCATATTCATATCCCGGAGGAGCTTCGTACATTGGCTTAGACATTGAAAATAATAGTAACGGAGGAGATATTTCTTTTAACACTGCCCCTGCGGGCGCTCAAGGTACAAGCATAACTTATTCTGAGAGGATGAGAATTTCTCAAGCCGGCCATGTTGGTATTGGAACCTCAAGCCCCGCAGCAATGCTTGATGTGGCCGGTCAGGTAAAAATCACCGATGGCACAGAAGGTACTGGTAAAGTCTTGACTTCCGATAATAACGGTTTTGCGACATGGTCAGCTCCTGCCCTTGGTTCGGTTACTAATGTTACCGGAACTTTACCTATCTCTGTTTCATCGGGGAGCACAACTCCAATCATTTCTGTATCGGCAAACTCTTCTTCTTCCGATGGCACGGTTACTTCAGGGGCTGGGCAGATAAACAAAGTTTGGAAAACTGATGCTTCAGGAAATCCCGCCTGGCGGATAGATTCTGCAGCTAATTATTCTGCAGGTACGGGGCTTACCTTATTGGGAACCACTTTTAATAGTGCATGGACAGCTTCTGGTACAAATATTTTTAATAATAATACCGATAATGTCGGCATTGGAACAATCAGCCCACAGGCAAAACTGCATATTGACGGCGGAATGTATTTATATGGTTCCGGCGATGTAAACGGAGACGGCCTTGTTACAGCTGCCGATGGAATAAAAATTGTCAATTGGCTTTCTGGCACTGTCCTTACTCCTGCAGAATATGCCCGTGCTGATATTAATGGAGACGGAAGCGTAAATGCATTAGATGCGGATCTTATTGTTAATTACCTTTCAAGCAACATAACTCTGGCACAGGCAAGACATGATGTAGGGAAACAAATTGCTGATAAAACAATCAGTGTTAAGTACGACGGTAAAGTCGGTATAGGAACGCTGCTCCCTGGAGAGGTTTTGCATGTGATTGGCAATATCAGGTCTTCTTCTTTAATTGGTGCAGGCTCCCGTATGGTGCAGACAGATCCTAATGGAACTTTAACCCAGCTCGCCGCAGGTACTGCATCTCAAGTGCTGCTTGGTACAGGAGTATGGGGTAACGCACCCACAAATACTTCGTGGTCCCTGCTTGGTAATGCAAACACTGTTGATAACACAAACTTCATAGGCACAACTGATAATATACCTCTTAACATCAGGGTGAATAATCTGAAGGCGGGCAGAATTGATCATTTGCTAAACAATTCTTTTTGGGGTTACAAAGCAGGAAATGCCGCCGCGACGGGAACCTATAATACCGGTGTCGGATCCTTAGCTCTTTTTGCCAATTTGATTGGAAACAATAATACTGCCTCCGGGGCATTATCGCTTGCCAACAATAAAAGTGACTATAATACTGCTGACGGCATGCAGGCCCTTTTGAACAATATCAATGGAAGCCAAAACACTGCTTCAGGATTTTATTCACTTGGCCTCAATTCGAATGGAAACGATAATACGGCAGCCGGGATGGAGGCTCTCTACAGCAACGTTTCGGGATCGCAAAATACTGCCACCGGAGGGTTTGCACTTTATTCTAATACTTCAGATAATAATACCGCTGACGGTTATTACGCACTTAAAAATAATATTTCGGGAACTCAAAATACGGCAGGCGGAGCGTTTGCGCTTTTGGCTAATACTACTGCCGACTACAACACAGCCTTTGGTTACGAAGCCCTTTATCTCAATACAGGCATTCAAAATACCGCAGTCGGAAATGTGGCGCTTAATGCCAATACTTCTGGAAGCTACAATACAGCAGTTGGAAATGCGTCTCTTTATGCCAACATAATAGGTGCTCAAAACACAGCAATTGGAGAACATGCTCTTGCTGCCAGCACTGCAGACTTTAATACTGCTGTTGGAAATTCTGCGCTTGTCTCTAACACTACAGGAGCCAGAAATACAGCTATTGGAAACGTTGCACTTGATGCCAATACTTCGGGTACAAAAAACACTGCAACCGGAAATGCTTCATTGAATACTAACACCACCGGAAGTAATAATACCGCCAACGGAGAAAAGTCTCTTTATACCAACAGCACAGGAATTCAAAATACTGCCGATGGTTCAAGTGCGCTATATTTTAATAACGGAAGCAATAATACGGCCAGCGGCTATCTTGCTCTTTATTCTAACACCTCCGGAAACGGCAATACTGCATCCGGTGACAGTGCGATGTATTCCAATACCAGCGGCTCTTACAACACGGCCTCAGGAGTGGAAGCACTTTATTCAAATACTGCAGGGCAGTATAATGTGGCAAGCGGAGTAGGAGCGCTTCATTTAAATACCTTTGGATCATACAACACGGCCTTGGGTGCAGGATCACTTCCTTTTAACACATTTGGAGCACAGAACACCGCAACCGGTGCTGGTGCGCTTTATTTAAATGTTATCGGAAATTTAAATACAGCCTCTGGTAATGCTGCACTTTATTACAATACAGGTGACGGCAATACGGCCTTCGGTGAAGAAGCACTTAAACACAACACTACCGGAAACCACAACACAGCTATAGGTTACAAAGCTTTCTACAGCGGGGCAGCGGATACTAATTCAACTGCAATAGGCTATGGCGCACCTATTTCAGCCAGCAATACTATTCAGCTTGGCAACGCTGCTATTACCGATGTGATGACTTCCGGAACTATGAAAGCAAGCGGCTATACTACAGCTTTCAGCGCGCAGTCAGCGCCTTATACATTAAGTGCAGCTGATGATATAGTATCCGTAACTGGTACAACAACTATTACATTGCCAACGGCAGCAGGGATTACCGGAAGAAAATACACAATAAAAAACACTGATGCTGCCGCAACGGTTACTGTTGTCAGCTTTAATGGAGTGCAGACCATTGACGGCGCAGTTTCAAAAACGCTTACGGCACAATATAAATATATAACAGTGGTCAGTGATGGTGCCAATTGGCTTATTATTGCTAATAATTAATTCGATTTGAGAATTTACAATTTTGAAAATAATCATAGTTTAATTTACAATTTTCAACTTGATTTATTTTTGGGATTTTCATTAGAAATTCTAACTTTACAAAAAAAACATCTATGACATTTATTTCAACCGCTTTTGAGACCCACAAATTGATGTGCAAAGAAAATATGCTGATCGCATATACGGGTCATTTCGATCATCTATTAACGACTTTACTGCTTGTTAATATAAAAAGTAAATTAAGTGAATTAGAATCATCAACCGGCATTGACAAACGTGTTTACAGCGTATTAGTGGAGAGTATAGAAAATGTAAGCAAACACGGATTTCAAGGAGATGAAAAGCAGTTTATTGCAACACTGCTGCTAAGCAAATCTGATACAAAATATACGATTGTTACCGGCAACCATGTGTTGAATACGGAAATTCCGGAAATAAAAGCAAAGTTAGAAAATGTAATGAGGCGGAATCAAATGGAACTTAAGCAGATGTATCGTGAACAGATTCTTTCCAAGCGCACCGATGAAAATAATGCCGGATTAGGCATGATAGATATTGCAATAAAATCAGGCAATTTAATAATTTACGATTTTAAACCATTGACTGAAAACACTTCTTTTTATCTTTTTCAAACAGAAATAAATATTCCAAAACCATAAATTAAACATGAATCCATTAATCATTGATGCATCAGAAGATTCACCATCAGTTATATTTGATACTACGGCTAAACATTTTACCATTTCCGGGAAGTCACGGCCGGAGAATACCGGCAAATTCTACAATCCGGTAATCGATTGGATTATTAAGTTTGAAGACAACCTCGCTGCTGGTAAAAACAAAGCTGATAATTCAGCGATTGTTTTTTCTTTTAAACTGGAATATTTTAATTCTATTTCTGCAAAATATATTGCAGATATAATATTAATCCTGAAAGATTTTATTGTAAAAGGTTATCCATTTAATATCGAATGGCACTCCGCAAAATTTGATGATGACATGCTGGATGCCGGAAAAGAGTTTGCCGACATGGTTGATTTGGAATTTGATTTTATTGAATATTGATGAACTATAAAACAAATTCACTCTTTTTTTTTCTCTTTATTTTCATTCTTGCGCAGCTTGATTCCTATTCTCAGGCAGGTAAAGAAAACAACGCTTTATTTATTCTTCAGGGTACCGCAAAGCTGAAGGGGAAATCAGTTGACAGCGTTTCTCTTGAACTTACAAAAAACGGAAAGCAGACCGCTAAAATCATAACTACAAAAAATGGTCTCTTTTCTTTTGAAATGAATAAAAGCAATACGGACACAAAAAGTGAATACATCCTTCATATATCTAAAAAGGGTATTGTAAAAGGGACTCTCAGCATAAACACTTATATCCCTCCTGATAAATACGATTTGATTCCCTATGTTTTTAACCTTGATTTTAATTTAACGGCTCCTGCTGTACCAGGTGTTGCTGCAAAGCGCGGTTTTGGAAAAATAAAATGGAATACTGAGCTGGCTGTTTTTGCATACGATAAGGACTTTGTCAACCCGGTTGAAAATGATCCCGCCATAGCGGCAAAGGACTTTCAATCTCAATTATTGAATCTTCTTAAATCCATGACTGACTCAAGCAAACATTTAATTGCGGAAATTGAGAAAAAGAAAGTGGAAGAGACTAGTGAGAAAACAGCTGCGAAAAAAAATATCAAAAACAATCCGGAAAAAAGTTCGCCGCAGCTGACCGATAAAACAGCGAAAAATAAAACCGGCAAATTAAAAGAAAAGGAAGAAACAAAAATTCCCGCACAAACAGCTGCTGCCCTGGCAGCCGGCAAACAAAGAGAAGCGAAAAAACTCAGCAATGACAGCCTAACAGCATTGAATACAAAACAAAAAGAAAAATTTGTTTCAAAAGAAACTGCGGAGGGACAGATAAAAAAAACTGCAGCATCCAAAAGCGATGAAGAAAAGAAAAAAAAGGATGAGCTGATTGTCAGAACCAAAACTGCAGAAGAAGAAAAACTAAAATCAAGCGGACTGAAAGAGAAAGAGAAAGAAAAGGAAAAAGAAAAAGAAAAAAATAAACTTATTAAGGAAACTGCTTCATCAAATTCTTTGGAAAAAATCATAAAAAAACAAAACAGCAGTGATTCAATGCAGGCTGCAAATTCAAAGCAGGAAAGTGAATTCAACTTAACCGGAATACCTCTTGAACAATTTACAAAGAGACTTTCTTCGGTAAATCCAGACCAGCACACATTTGACGGGGCTGCTGTTTTTTCTGAAAACAGCGACAAAAAAGAACAGCTGGAGGCCAAAGAAAAAGCAGCAAAGAAAAAATCTGCCAATCTTGCAAAAAAATATGAAACCAGCAATACATTAACCAGCCTGTTGGATGCTGTTGAGGAATACGATAAAAAATAAAAAAAATGAAAAAAATTTCAGGTTTCAAGTTTCGTGTTTCAAATTTAATTTCCAAAACAGTTTGGATTTTATTTTTGTTCGCATTGGAATTTGTTTTCATTAACCCGTCATCACTATCCTCACAAACAATTAATCTCAGCCAGTTCGGCATTGAAGAAGGTTTGCCGCAATCAAGTATATACACCATGCTGCAGGATAAGAATGGAAATATCTGGGTTGGTACTATGAACGGTGTAAGTAAATACAACGGACTTAATTTTGAAAATTTTAATAAAAAAGACGGCCTTGCAGAAAACAGGGTTACCTCCTCCTGCCTTGACAAGAATGGAAATATATGGTTTGGACATTGGGCAGGAAGAATTACAAAATATGACCCGGTGACAAAAAAGTTTACTGAGATTCCGACAGGAATTAAAATAACAAAAACAATTACTTCAATCCTTGCTGATAAACAGGGAACAATATGGTTTGGGACAGATGGGCAGGGCATTCTGAAATACAGCGGCGGAAATTTCACTTCTCTAACAACCAAAGATGGTTTAACAAGCAATACTGTTACAGCATTGATGGAAAACACCGACGGCGTAATTTGGATAGGTACTTCAAACGGAATCACTCTCAAGAAATCAACGATGGCTCCGCTTGATACTTATTTTCCAAGCCAATCCATAACCTCCTTGTTTTGCGACAGCTTCGGCAATATCTGGGTCGGCACATCAGACTTTGGCGTTGTCCGTATCAACGCATCTGACAAGGTTTTGAAGGTTTACAATATTTCACACGGTCTGGCGAGTAATTATGTTACTGCTCTTTTTGAATCTGAAAATGGAACTATTTTCATCGGCACATACGACGGCGGTGTATCAAAATACCTGCAGCAGCTGGAATCAACAAAATACAAAGGATCTTTGTTTCAAACAATTTCATCACAGCATGGCTTAAGCAGCAACCGGGTGCTGTCGCTTATTCAGGACAGGGAAAAAAATATCTGGATAGGCACCTTTTTTAATTTGAATCAATATTTTGATGAGCAGTTTGAAATTTACGGCGAGAATGAAGGCCTCCAGAACAGTTTAGTATGGTCGGTTATACAAGACACAAGCGGTAATTTCTGGATAGGTACCGAAGGCGGGCTGGTTCAATTTATCCCTGATGCTGTAAAGGCGCAGGCTGCAGATATTAAAGACATTGATGATGTAAAAAATTCTTCGCCGGCAGAAATAAAACTACAGACCCCTTACCGTTTTATCCGCCACACTGGTAAGGAAGGCCAGGTGCTTAATACGAGTGCTTTGTATCAGGATATAAAAGGGTATATATGGTTCACTGATTTCGGGCAGGGGCTATCAAGGCTTAATCCCGCCGACGGAAGTATAAAACATTACACCACCGAAACAGGATTGCCTGTGAATGAGATATACTCCATCAATGGCGACAAAGACGGCAATATATGGATTGGAACAGATAAAGGCGGGCTGTTGAAATTTGATATTATAAAAGAAACATTTGAACTTTTCACTACTTCCGACGGCATCGGCAGCAACCAGATTTACACCATTTACCGCGACAGCAAAAACAGAATGTGGTTCGGCGCTCTTTCGGGCAATCTTACTATGTTTGACCCGGCACAGACTTCAGGCGGAGTCATCAAGTTTAAAACATTTTCTGAAAAAGACGGCTACCCGAGTAAATTTACCATCTGTATTACTGAAGATGTAAAAGGTAATTTATGGTTCGGCACTTACGATCTCGGCGTTTACAAATACGATTTGCTGGGCCTTTTGGAGAATGACCATAAGTTATTCAAAAATTTTACAACAAAAGACGGCTTAAGCTCCAACACCCCTTTTCTGCTTGTATGCGATCACAAAAATAATTTATGGATAGGTTCAGGACTTGGTATAGATAAATTTAACCTGAAAGATGAAACAGTAAAACATTATGAAAAAGAGGACGGCTTTCTGGGTGTAGAAATAAATCCGAATGCGGCTTGTAAAGACAAGGAGGGCAACCTTTGGTTCGGTTCTATTATAGGTTTGGTGAAATACAACAGCAGGCTCGAAAAAAACAATCTTATTGAGCCCATTACATCTATAAAGAATCCAAGATTATTTTTTCAGAAAGCTGAAATACCTGATGATCATATTTTCCCATGGACAAAAAATCATTTTACATTCGACTTTGTAGGAACAAGTTTAACAAATCCGAAACGCGTGAAATACCGCTATATGCTTGAAGGTGTTGACAAAGACTGGTCGCCGGTTGTAAAAGAAAATTCGGTTACCTATCCAAATCTTGAAGCAGGAAAATATACATTTAAAGTCCGCTCCTGCAATAACGACGGGCTTTGGAACAAAGAACCGGTAACTTTTTCTTTTGTGATTAATCCTCCTTTTTGGAAAACATCATGGTTTTATATTGCTTTAGGAATTGTGATTTTTTCTGCCGCATTATTTTTCATCAAACTGCGCGAAAGAGTACTGCGCAAGGAAAACATAATACTTGAACAAAAAATTACTGAGCGCACCGAGGTGATCAGTAAACAAAATATAGAAATAGAAAAAAAGAACATTTCTATTACCGACAGCATAGAATATGCTTCGAGCATTCAGCAGGCCATTTTACCTTCTGAAGAAGAAATAACTAAATACTTTAATTCCAATTTTATACTTTATAAACCAAAAGATATTGTAAGCGGAGATTTCTATTGGATACATGAAGAAAAAAACAGAGTGCTGCTTGCTGCTGCCGACTGCACAGGGCATGGAGTATCAGGTGCATTTGTTTCTTTGATGGGGCACAATCTTTTGAACGAAACAATAAATGAAAATCACAACTACAAGCCTTCGGAAATATTAAATGAACTGAACGATAAAATTTTAAATACCCTGAAACAAAACAGCAAAAAAACATCGGCTAAATACGGGATGGATATTGCACTTATTTCTGTGGATAAAAATATGAGAAGCCTTGAATATGCAGGTGCGCATAATTCACTGCTTGTTTTCAGAGGCACTGAATGTTTTCAGATAAAAGCGAATCAGCGATCAATAGGCAGTTATAAAAAAGAAGGAGATGTTGGTTTTACCAATCATACTTTCGAGCTGATAAAAGGCGATATGGTTTATATGTTTTCCGACGGATATGTTGATCAAATAGGCGGACCGGATAATAAAAAAATATTCCAACAGCCATTCCGGAACCTGCTTCAATCTGTCTGTAAACTTGATATGCAGGAACAAAAGAAAATACTTGATGAAAATATTATAAACTGGAGAGGCCGACAAAACCAGACCGATGATATTTTAATTGTAGGCATCAGAGTTTAATTTCACCAATCGAATTAGTTACTTCAGAACAAAAAAAATTCCCGCATAACTGCGGGAATTTTTTTTGTATAAACTTTCGCTGCTAACCGAAAAAAAATATTCAGGGTTAAAGCCCTTTTGCAGCTCGGTTTCAATAACCCCAGCCTTAAGGCTGGGGTTACAAATACGACACACTCTATTTATTGGCTTTAGCCGCATTAGCCGGTTAGCAGCTTTCAACTTTGAAACTTTTAACTTTTAACTTCCCAACCTATCCAATCAATATAACCTGTCTTTCGCTCCAGCCTCCGGCAAGTTCGGGATGTTTGCTGTTGTACCAGCGGCTCCAAACATATAAATATTTACCTGAATTTACAGCCCCCAAATGAAGCAGGTGAGTAGCACCGCTGTGAAACTCCTGTTTGGTGCTGTCGTCAGGGTGCTGCGGCGGAAGAGCGGGAATAGCAATTAATACAGGGTTAGCCGGGTTTGTTGTGCGTGCGGCATCATTCGCTTTCTGAGCAGCTGCAACAGCCGCTGCCTGAGCTTCGGGTTTAAAATCTAAAATCAAATAAGCGTACTGCACACCGTCGGCACCGGCAGTAACCGATGCTCGTTTGGCATCATGCGCACTGCGCGACGCAGCTTTCATATCGCCGCCGTTGGAGCTTTTAAAAGTGCTATTACACTGCTCAGCAATAGGCGTGTGGGTTTTACTTGGTTTTTTACGGTTTTTTTTCAGTATCAAATTAAATATTTTTTCTTCCTCTGTACCCGCATTCGGATTTGCCGAAATAATATCTAAAAGCGGGTTGGCAAAAGTTTTAAAATCTGCAATAAATTTTTTAACATTCTGTTTTACAATGCTGGTGCATGTTGCAGGATTGCTGTATAATGCAAACAGTCCCGTATTGGATGTATCCCAAAACTGCCGTTTATTATGCCAGTCGCCGGCATTAACGCTGGTTAATCCTAACCATTGCCAATAGGGAAGATTGCTTACAGGCTCAATATCCTGCAAATGCTTATCAGTTGATTTGATGTAAGGATCAAATACTTTAGGGCTTAATGAAATTCGTGATTTGTCTGCCATTTTTTTAATTGTTTATGAATTAATTTATACTGATTATTAAATTATTTATCTCTTGCTGTTTCAAAAACCGGCTTGCTGCTGCCTTAATAGTCCTTTCTAATATTTTATTAGTCTTATCGTTTATTGTAACAGTCCGTTCAATTGCATTAATAGTCCTTTCTATTATTTTATGAGTCCTTTCAATTGCCTTAACAGTGCTTTCTATTATTTTACTAGTCAATTCAATTAGTTTAACAGTCCTTTCAATTTCCTTAATAGTCCGTTCGTTTATTGTAACAGTCCTTTCAAATGTTTTAAAAGTCCTTTCAATTATTTTAACAAGGCTTTCGTTTATTTTATTTCCTTAAACCTTCACGGCATCCAGCCTTTGGCAATTTTTATTACAGCTTGCTATAGCTTAATAATCCCCTCCTGTTAATTGCGTGGCTAATGTAAAATGAAAGGAAATACCCGGCAAAGTATAAACACACTATGCGGATTTGAGTAAATGATAAAAAATCATAAAATAGCAGCCGGAATATTACATGTCTGCAGCCATGAAAAATAAAATTACACTGCAAAATAATTACAGCAGCGGCGATTTAAAAAAATTACAGCGATATGCCAATGGCGAAAGTGCCTCCGCTATACGCGGCCACCTTTCAAAAAGCCAATACAACAAACAAGGCGGTTTGCTCTTAGAAAAATCGGGATGCCATACCATCACCCGTGCTGTGGTAATCTGTATTCATTATTCGCTTATTGATATCTGCATCTTAAAACAGCTGTATAATATTAAATTAACCGGCTGCGAAAAACAAGTACTGCAATTATATGCCGATGGATACGATGGCCGCGACATTACAAAAATAAGGACTAAGCCAAAAAATAATCCCCTGAGCATAAACACCATTAACGCCCAGCGCGAAAGCATTAAAAAAAAATTACGCTGCAAAAGCATTATCCGCGCCGTAGTATTAGGCATCCATTATAAACTTATTGAAATACGCTGGGTGGATGAATAGGGAAATTTATATATTTATAAGGTATATTTACAGATGAATTAATGCTGGTTGAAATAAGCTGTTTGTTTTGGTTTGTAAATGCAATGGGTAAGTTTAGCAGGATGTTACGCATAATGCGCAAGGGCAGACTTATAGGAAGGTGAAAGACTAGTGAAATATTAAAAACAATTTTTTATGAAGCGTTTTCTTTTAGCATCAATTGCTTTATTTTTTTTCTTCAACTTAAATGCTCAAAAATTCAAGACAGCCTACATTAACATTGACTCTGCTTCATTTAGGATTAATTTTTCACCATTAACATTTGCATTTGGACCAGGGAGTTCTAACATGAAAAGTGAATTAACAGAACCATCAGAATTTATCTTAGCTAACAACAGACCAATTATTACAATGTTTGCGCCAGATTTACAATTTATTTTTAAAGATAAAATTGGTTTTGACATCGGACTTGAATATTATGGTAGAACTATTGATGATAAAAAAATACGTGCGGACTTTCAGAGCCATGTTACTGATTATAAGATATTCATTGAAAAAGACAATAACGAAACTGGAGATTCGCCATTCAGCACGGGCTATGACTTTAGACTATTTAAAGCTGGAATTGTTGGATTTATTCCGCATAAAAAAATAGTGTTTATACCAAGTGTTGATTTTTTAAGCAATATAGAAAGTTGGTATCCAAGTCTTAAAGTTCAATTTACTCAGCCAATTAGCAATTATACCTTTACTCGAGAATATAAATTTCAACAGGCTAACAGTGTTGGTTTAAAATTTGGGTGCGGTCTTCGTGGTAATATTAAACTTAATGAAAAATCCAATCATTCTAGAATTACAATGGAAACACGAATTGAATTTGCATATTTAAAGTTAAGCGGTTTAGGTTATTATACAGACAAAGACATAAGCGGGAATGAATTAAAAAGCAGTTCAAATAAGTTTACTCAAAATCTTTATTCAATTAATTTAAGTTTCACAATTGCGGGCATTGACTTTCATTGGAAGTAGTTTTTCTTCCCTTTTGCCATTGGATGTATCATTTCACCTACATAACGTGGAATATTATTTAACTCTTATGGCCAACCCAAAAATATAATCAATTATGAAAGCAGGTAAAGAACATCCATTCACAGAAGCCGAAATGAAACTATTATTACTTGTCGGCAATCGCAATAATACAGCGAAAATAGCCAAGACGCTCGGAATAAAATTAAGCTCTGTTTATTCTCTCCAAAGAAATTTGAATATTAAATACGAAACCCGCAAAATATATTTGCTGGTATGTTTAGCTCTTGAAAAAAGATGGATTTTACTTGATAGAGAAGCGTAGGAATTTCTGTTTCCGAATTTTCTACAGGATGCCTTCCCCGGCAGGTGTAATAAATCAAATCAATTTTCTATTTTAATCTATCCGGGAAGTCAGTAATAATGCCGTCAACACCTATTGAAATCAAATTATTGATTATACGCTGATCATTAAGCACCCATACATTTACTTTTTTTCCTTTTGATTTAATTCTTTTAATTATTCCTTTATTCGCAAAATGATAGTTAAGGCTGTATTCGCTTATGTAAGAATATTTGTTGAAATTATATATTTCGAACCCTTTACCCACAAGCACCGGCAGAAATTTTATTTTGCATACAAACAGCTTATGAAGTCTTATTGAAGGCTCCAGCACATGAACTTTTGCAAGCACATCCGTATAAAACGAATGTATAATACACCAGCTTCCGGCATTGTTGTCTTTAATTATTTTTAAAATATTTTCTATAATATTCGGATAATAATCATCCCCTCTTTTTATTTCAATGATAAGATCAGCCTGCCCGTGAATAAATTTAATTGTTTCGTCAAGTGTCGGCACTTTTTCATTTGCAAATTTTTTATCAAACCAGCTTCCTGCATCCAGCGCGGATAAATCAGTGTAAGTATAATTTTTTATTAAGCCGTGCCCGTTAGTTGTTCTGTCAACTTTGGCATCATGCATTACAACCACTTTCCCATCTTTTGTCTGATGCACATCAATCTCAATTCTATCTGCTTTGTCTTTCAATCCTTCCGCAATTGCCGACAGCGTATTTTCCGGAGCCAGCCCGCGGGCGCCTCTGTGTCCGATTTTTGTAAATTTCTGATCGGAACTTCTGTGATGGTTAAAAAATAAAGCAGGAGAAAGAGAGCAGGAAGTAAAAAGAGCAATTAGAATAACTGCGGGTAATAGGTAACGAAAGGTGTTTTTAAATTTTTGCATTAACCTTGAATTTAATTTCATCTGTTGAAATGATTCGGCTAAATAGGTGAAAATAATTGAAATGGAGAAATGTTTAATGTAATTATCTGCTGTGTATGATGGGAAAGTAGATTAAGCAGATTTTTAAGATAAAAGATGATTTTAATATGCAGGAATCCTGAAGCATTGATTAATATAACCGCGAAGGACACAAAGAATGCGCAAAGTTCACAAAGTATTAACTTAATTTATTTCTTGGCGTGCTTTGCGCATTCTTTGCGGACTTTGCGGTAAAATTTGATTTCCAAAAAAACAAGCAATCAATAACTCTATTCGAATTTAAATTTACCTAAATCATTCAAATTAGAGTGACTGATAAACACTGCATTTGCAGCATTGCGAGAACGGGCAAAACGTAAAAACACTTCCAGCGTTTTCCAGTAATTATGATCACGCTGTGTATCGTATAATAATAAATAACCCATAATTATATTACCGGCCATTTCAACCAGCCTGCGCGCATGAAAATCAATAAACTCAGGGCTGTTCTGCACAGTTACTCTCGCCTCTGATTCTTCATACTCATAGGTCATATCTACAAGTATTCTCCTGTACGATTCTGTTTCCGGCTTAATGGAAGCTTTTTCATATTCCGTCATCTGCGCAAAGTAAGCGCCGGTGGTAACGCCCTTTATAGCGGCTACTATCTGCAGCTGTGTTGTTCCTTCGTAAATGGTTGTGATGCGTGCATCGCGGAAGATGCGTTCAATCGGATAATCTTTCATGAACCCCGAACCGCCGTGAATCTGCAGTGAATCATAAGCAATTTCGTTGCAGAACTCCGAAGTAAGGCCTTTTGCAAGCGGTGTGTAAACATCTGAAAGCTTCTGATATTTCCGTGCCTCTTCTTTTTCTTCTTTTGATAATTCTCTTTCAGTTGCAATGTGCGCGTATGTTTTATACATATCCACAAAACGTGCGGTTTCATAAAGCAAAGAACGTGCTGCAGTAAGCTTGGCTTTCATCACAGCAAGCATTTCATACACAGCCGGGAATTGAATAATCGGTTTCCCGAACTGCATTCTCTTCTGCGCATAAGCAAGAGCTTCTCGGTAAGCGGCTTCGCTCACTCCGACCGATTGTCCCACAATACCGAGACGCGCTCCGTTCATCAAAGCCATTACATATTTGATCAAACCGAATTTGCGCTGTCCGCAGATTTCAGCAGGAGCATCTTTGAAAACAAGCTCGCAGGTGGGTGATCCTTTGATTCCTAATTTATTTTCTAATCTTCTTACAGTAACACCGCCTTGGTTTTTATCATAAATGAACATCGAAAGTCCGCGTCCGTCCTGAGTTCTATCTTCAGAACGCGCAAGCACCAAAGAAATGTCACCGTCGCCGTTAGTGATGAAACGCTTTACACCATTTAAAAACCAGGACTTTTTATTTTCATCATAATGTGCTTTTAACATTACAGCCTGTAAGTCGGAACCTGCATCAGGCTCTGTAAGAGCCATTGCCATTGTTTCTCCTTTGCAGATACGTGTAAGAAACCGTTCCCGCTGATCGGCAGAACCAAATTCATTAATGGTTTCAGCGCAGTCCTGAAGTCCCCAGATATTTACAAAACCGGCATCAGCACGGGAAACAATATCTCCGCCCATGATGTAAGGAACAATTGGGAAATTAAGTCCTCCGAATTTACGGGGCAGTGTAATGCCCATTAATCCTGCCTGGTTGATCGCATCAATATTTTCCTGAGTGCCTCTTGCATAAATCACTCTGCCGTCCTTCAGTGTCGGCCCGTCATGATCCACAGATTCAGCATTGGGTGAAATTACTTCACCGCCTATTTCGCCGATGATTTCAAGCACCTGCGAATAGCTGTCCATAGCATCTTCAAAATCCTTCGGGGAATAATCGTATTCATCATTTCCTTTGAAGTTATGTTCTTTAAGCGCAACAATTTTCTGCATCAGCGGATGCGTAAGGTGAAATTGAAGGTCGGGGTTATCAGTAAAAAAATTTGCCATAATCTCTTTAATTAAATTTTACAAATTACTTTGTGTTTTCTTTATAGTATCTGATCATTTTAGGAAGCACGGTTTCTACTTTTCCTATTATCACATAGTTTGCAATTTTATTGATCGGCGCATTAGGGTCGTTATTAATAGAAATAATAATACTTGATTCCTGCATCCCTGCTAAATGCTGTATCTGCCCTGAAATACCGCAGGCAATATATAATTTCGGACGCACTGTTACTCCGGTCTGCCCAATCTGCCGTGCATGCTCAACATAACCTGCATCTATTGCGGCTCGGGAAGCACCAACCTCTCCGCCCAGCATTGATGCAAGGTTAAATAACAATTTAAAATTTTCGGCTGAGCCTACACCAAATCCTCCTGAAACAATTACCGGAGAATTTTTAATATCCACTTTAGATTTTTCGATGTGGCGCTCTATCACTTTTACAACAAAGGCTGTTTCATCCACGTATTTATTTACATCGAGATTCACAATTTTGCCTTTATGCCCTGCATCAAAAATTGCTTTTTTCATTACACCTTCTCTAACTGTTGCCATCTGCGGGCGGCAGTCGGGATTGATAATAGTAGCAATAATATTTCCGCCGAAAGCCGGACGGATCTGGTAAAGCAGACTTTTATAAACTTTATTTATTTTTTTATCTTCATGCTCTCCGATTTCAAGTTCTGTACAATCCGCCGTGAGTCCGCTTTTCAGAGCAGATGAAACACGGGGGCCTAAATCACGGCCTATTGTTGTTGCACCCATCAAAGCAATCTGAGGTTTTTCTTCTTTGAAAAGATTTACCATTACAGAAGTATGCGGCAACGTAGAGTAAGGTGAAAGCCTTTGGTCATCGGCTAAGTAGAGCACATCTACTCCGTAAGGAAATATCTCTTTTTCGAATCCTTTGAGATTATGGCCGAACAGCAAGGCTTCCAGTTTGCAATTCAGCTCTGTGGCAAGGCTGCGTCCTTTTGTAAGCAGTTCAAAACTTACATCAGCAATTTTACCTTCATCCAATTCGCAGTAAACAATTACATTATTCATAGAAAAAAAATTTCAGGGTTTATATATTAACCGATAATATGCGACGTAATTAACTCTTTCATTAGTATTTGTATGTCTTCGTCAAAATCCTCAAGTCTGCGTGATTCCTTTGATTGAAAAACAATGTTATCTACTTTTTTAACTTTGGTCGGCGAACCGCCGATTCCCAGCTGTTTGAGGTCGCATTCAATATCTGCAACGCCCCATTCTTTAATAGTAAGGTGTGAGTTTGCACCGGTAGAAAGATAGTCTTCTTCACTCTCCTGGCGCTTACTCAATGTTGATGCGTGCTTATACTTCATCAATCGTTTTGCATTTCGCGGGCGGCAGTGAGGGGCAGAATTATTTACAGTAATTAAAATAGGGAGAGAACTTTCTACTATTTCGATACCGCGCTCCAGCCGGCGTTTAACCTGAATTTTATCTTTTGTCAGAGAAACAATTTCTTCGGCATAGGTAATTTGCGGAATGCCTAGTTTTTCAGCTACCTGCGGACCAACCTGCGCTGTATCGCCATCAATTGCCTGCCTCCCGCAGACAATAATATCAAAGTTTTTTATTTTACGGATAGCGCATGAAAGCGCATACGATGTTGCAAGTGTATCGGAGCCTGCAAAGGCGCGGTCGGTAAGTAAAATGCCGTCATCAGCGCCGCGGTAAAACCCTTCGCGGAGTATTTCCGAAGCGCGCACCGGACCCATTGTAAGCAATGTAATAACCGAGTCTGGAAATTTATCTTTGATGCGGAGCGCCTGCTCAAGTGCATGCAGATCTTCTGGATTAAAAATGGCTGGTAAAACAGATCTGTTCACTGTGCCGTCAGCTTTCATAGCATCTTTGCCTACATTTCTAGTATCTGGAACTTGTTTGGCAAGAACAACAATTTGAAATTCTTTCATTTGTAAATAATTTATTTTTTAGTTCCTCAAGGAATTGTTACTTCCGAGATTTTTTTTCAAAAATTAAATTTCATTAAAACTTCTTTTTTCAACCGATTGCATGAATCATTGCAATATTTGAAATCCTAAGAGTTAAGCGAACAAATGTTATCTTATCTTACTTTTAAAAACATGCTTTACATCATAATTTGAAAAATATATATTGCCTTAATTCATTGGACAGATTTAATTACGGCAATTATATTTTCGGGCAGCTATTTTTGAGAAGATTTTGATTCAGCTGTTTTTGGGAATATTAATTCAAGCTTGAAATTTGATAAAAAATATTGAAAAGATTTGATGGCTGCCTAAAGATTAGTAATTTGCCTCCGCTGGAATGGCTGGGCGAAAAACGTGAATTCAAACAATCATTTTATTTATCTACATTTTAAAAGTTTGATTTTATATGAAAGCTGCAGGAAAACATTACAGAACAATTTGGCTGGATGAGAAAAATGATACTGTTGTAAGTATTATAGATCAACGTTTCCTGCCTCATAAATTTATAATAGAAAACATTACTACAGTAAGCGAAATGATTTCCGCAATTGCCGATATGCACGTGAGAGGTGCAGGACTTATAGGCGCAGCAGCAGGATATGGAATGTATTTAGCCGCTTTGGAGGCCGAAGAAAAAGAAGCGTTTAACAACCGCCTTATGAAGGCTGCCACTGACTTAAAAGCTTCGCGTCCCACAGCAGTTAACCTCGAATGGGCTGTTAATAAGCAGTTATCAGCTATTTCAAATGCAGCTTCAATAAAAGAAAAGATTGCTGCGACTAAGCATACTGCACAGCTCATTGCAGATGAAGATGCCGAGTACTGCAGAAGAATCGGCGAACACGGGCTCGCTATTATTGAGCAGATCAGTAAAAATAAAAAAGGAGAAGTTGTAAATATTTTAACCCATTGTAATGCAGGCTGGCTCGCCTTTATTGACTATGGATCTGCAACAGCTGCTATTTACGAAGCACATAAACGCGGAATAAAATTACATGTGTGGGTAGATGAAACCCGCCCGCGCAACCAGGGAGCAAGCTTAACAGCATGGGAGCTGCTTCAGGAAGGGGTGCCTCATACCGTTATAGCAGATAATACCGGCGGGCATTTGATGCAGCACAGCATGGTTGATATGGTTATAACCGGCGCCGACAGAGTTACCAGAGCCGGCGATGCTGCTAATAAAATAGGTACTTACTTAAAAGCGCTCGCTGCTTTTGATAACAAAATTCCATTTTATGTTGCTCTCCCTTCTTCTACTTTCGATTGGAATATTTCTGACGGACTTAAAGAAATAAAAATTGAAGAGCGCAGCTCAGATGAAGTAAAATACATTCAGGGATTATGCGAGGGAGAATTGAAAACAATTTTAGTAACGCCTTTGGATAGTCCTGCTGTTAATTATGGTTTTGATGTAACACCTTCGAGACTTATTACCGGACTAATCACTGAACGCGGAATCTGCAGGGCAAATGAGAAATCTATTTTAGAATTATTTCCGGAAAACTTATAAAATGAAAGAAACAGGTGTAATAAAATTTAATTGTAATTGGATTAAAGAAGATCCAATGGATGCTGGTTTGCTGCTTGATCTCAATTTATGGCGTGAGAAAATGTTTGCTTTAGGTTTTATAGGAGTTTATGAAGACGGGATAGGATATGGCAATATGAGTATCCGCTTTCGCGGGAATCAATTTATCATTACAGGCTCAGCAACAGGAAAATTAAAACATCTTACCAGCCGACACTTTACAAAAGTTACGTCTTATGATTTAGAAAAAAATAGTTTAACAGCTGCAGGACCTATTCTCGCTTCCTCCGAATCCCTCACCCACGCTGTTATTTATGAACACGATAAAAACGTTAACGCGGTAATTCATATTCACAATATGGGTTTATGGAAAAAATTAATGAATAAAATGCCGACTACAAATAAAAATATCGAATACGGAACACCTGCCATGGCAAAGGAAATAATACGTTTGTTTGATGAAACAAATTTAAGGACTCAGAAAATATTAGTGATGTCGGGCCATGAAGAAGGTGTTATTGCATTTGGAAAAAATTTGAATGAAGCCGGAAATGTACTGTTTAAAGCACTAAACAGTTGACAAGGTTGAGAATAATTTAATTAGTCTGAATATATGAAACAAAAGGCAAGGATCTTTTTCAGAACAATTAAATCAAGTGCTGATTTATATTTTTATACCAATCACCAAAATATCATCAATCTGCAGTGTATTGCCTTTCCAGTCGTTATGGGCGGAAGCAATGATTTCTTTTTGATTCTTCATGCCGAGATGCCTGATGTTCAATAACAATTCTTTGAATTTCTGCGTGCCGAATTTTTTTCTATCACTCCCTCCAAACTGGTCATTGTAACCATCCGAAAAAATATAAATACTCATATCTTCTTTTATCGGAATCACATGATTGGCGAATTCTTTTTTTAGCGGGTCGTACATTTTTGCAATCATGCCGCCACCGCCAATTCCGTAAATATCTCCTTTTGTAATCTCTAGCTGCCCGTCGGTTAATACATATAGCGGGTTTTGCCCGGCATACTGCACTTCCTTTTTATCGTAATCAATACAGCACAATGCAATGTCCATGCCGTCATCGGATAATGCGCCGTATTTCTTCTGATGCAATGCTTCATAAACACCAAGGTTCAAGAGTCTGAGTATTTCGGAAGGCTTTGTAATTTGTTTTTCATTCACAATCTGGTTCAAAAGTGTGTTGCCTATCATGCTCATAAATGCCCCGGGTACGCCGTGTCCCGTGCAGTCAACGGCAGCTATAACAATTTTACCATTTAGTTTAGAGCACCAGTAAAAGTCGCCGCTTACAATATCTTTGGGCTGGAAATAAATAAAACTTTCCGGAAGATAATTCTGCACTTCACTTTCTTCCATCAAAATACTCTGCTGGATACGCTGGGCATAGGTGATACTGTCAGTAATTTTTTCTTTTTGTTTTTCGACAATTTCTTTTTGCCGCAAAACTTCATCTTTTTGTAATTCAATTATTTTTTTTTGTCTGCGTGTTATTTGCAGAGAACGGAAAATAAAACCTGCAAATACAATAACCAAGAGCAAGCCGCCGACTACCGACAAAATAATAATTTTCTGTTTTTTGCTTTCAGCTATAGCTACTGCCTGCTGTTTTTCATTCTCGGCTTTTGTTGCGGCTTCTTTTTTATCAAAGTCATAATTCATTTCTTTGCGGATAAGCTGTTTTTTATTTTCCTGACTGAAAAGAGTGTCCTTTAATGATATTGATTTTTTATAATGAATCAGCGCCTGCCTATATCTATTCGTAGTATCATAGAGTTGAGAGAGAGCCTCTTCATCATGCATCAATCCATCAAGGGAGCCGATACTGTCATCAATGACAATGGACTTTTTTATATAAAATTCTGCTTCTTTAAATTTTCCGATTGAAGTATAAAGGGCGCCAATGTCTCCAAGATTTGCTGCCATTCCGCTTTTATCTCCTAATTCTTCAGTTAGTTTCAATGCCTCGAAATAATACTTTAATGCATTGGGATAATCTTTCATGTCATCGTAAACAGTTCCTATATTGCCTATGTCTGATGCTATTCCATTTTTATAACCAATTTCTTCAGCAATTTTCAATGCCTTAAAATAATACTTGAGTGCTTTTTGGTAATCCTTCAGTTCATAGTAAACAATGCCGATATTACCCAAGGTATTCGAAATCCCCGTTTTGTTTCCTTGTTTTTCTTTAATTTCCAATGCTCGGAAATAATAGTCCAATGCTTTGGGGTAATCCTTTTGATCTGAAAAGACAAGACCAATATTACCGAGGGCTCTTGCAATCCCGTTTTTATCATTTAGCTCTTCATCTATCTTCAGCGTCTTGAAATAGAATTCGAACGCTTTGGAATAGTTCCCCTCACTGCTATAGATATTTCCAATATTACAAAGACTGACAGCAATTCCTTCTTTATCATTTATTTCTTCACGAATCTTTAATGACTTTAAATGATAATCAAGCGATTGAAGGTAATCCGCTTTAAAATAATAACAAGATCCCAAAGTGCTGAAGGTGCAGGAACGAAGAAACATAACTCTATTATCACCTGCAGCATCCTTTGTTGAAGTAAACTCGGCAGATGAAACTGGGGTAATGATTTTGAGCGCTTGATTGGCCAAAAGAACAGCTGTGTCAGGATTTTGATACATCAGTATCAATCCAAGAGCATTTAGATGCCTCACTTTTGAGGTGTCGTCTTTATCTTTTTTAAGGAGAGTTAGAAGTGAATCAACATTTGTGTTTTGAGCTAAACATAAAGTATTAAGAATTATCAATGCCGCATTAAAAATTATAATGAAGATCGTTTTTTTCATGATTCTAAAATACAATTATATTTTCAAACCAATCACCAAAATATCATCCACCTGCTCCAAATCACCTTTCCATTTTATAATTGTGTTATGCAGTGATAATTTTTGAGCTTCCATACTTTGATCCTGTATTTTCAAAAGCAATTCACGCAGCTGATTGTATTTAAACTTTTTGCCTTTCGGTCCGCCGAACTGATCAGCAAAACCATCACTGAACATATAAAGTGCATCTCCTTCCAACAGCTGAATTTTATGATTGGTAAACAATTTAGCTCCCCTTTGCAAAGAGGCGCCGACAGGAAATTTATCTCCTTTTGTAATAATCAATTCTCGGTTTCTAATCAGCCAAAGCGTGTTGTTTGCACCTGAAAATTCAAGTACTTTTTTTTGTTTATCAAGTGAACACAAAACAATATCCATCCCGTCTTTAATCGAAACTTCATCCACTTTATTATGCAGTACTTTCGATAATCCGGTATTAATAAAATCAAGTATCAGCGAAGGCTGGGTAATGTTGTGAATGTTTACAGCCTGGTTAAGCAGGTTATTGCCCACTATTGACATGAAAGCTCCCGGAGCCCCGTGGCCTGTGCAATCGGCAGCAGCAATTAAAATAGTCTCGCCATGTTTTTCCATCCAGTAAAAATCACCGCTGATAATTTCTTTGGCCTGATATAAAATAAATGAAGAAGGCAGAAGATGCTTTACGTAATCATATGGCGGAAGTATGGCTTCCTGAAGCCGTTTGGCATACCGAAGACTTGCGTTTATATCTTCATTGCGTTTTTTCAAAAGAACATTGCTGTCATGTATGGCCTGCTTAAACTGCGCTTGCTGCAAAGCAATTGCAATTTCACTTGAAATATTCTGAAGTAATTCTACATCATCCTCAGAGAAAGCATTGCATACTTCTGATTCAAGATTGATCGATCCTAAAAGGCCGTATTCATGAAGCAAAGGCATTACAGCATAGGAGCGGATTCCATCCGCAATATTCATTTTATCCGTTTCGGAAGGATTTGTTAATTCAGAAATATTATTATTTATATAAGGCTGATTTAATTTTAAGCTCTCTAAACTTCCAAATGCAGTTAACGGAATTACAGCATCGGTGTTTAAATTATTGTTTTCGGCAGAAAAAACAAAGCTGAAACTCGCGTTGCCGGTAACAAAATCAAACATTGCAATGCTGATCCGAACAGACTGTGGGAAATTTTCCTTAACTTTTTTTAAAATATCACTTATAGTATCCTTCAGCGAATGCGACAAAAGAATGCTTTTTCCAATGTCGTTTAACAGTGTAAGTTTGCGGGAATATTGTTTCAATCTATTCTCCGCATTTATCCGTTCAGTAATATCCAATCCAATGCCAACAGCAAAACTACCTTCATCCTTTGTATCGCTCCAGCGTATCCATCTGATTTCTCCGTTTTTATTGTTGATGCTGTTTTCATAAGGAGCGGAAGGCAGATCAACCTTGCCTTTTACAGCATCAGACATAAATTGTTTTTTCGAAATCTCTTCTTCAGGGCTTTTGGCAGTGAGTTTCCACCAGGCATCACCAATTATTTCTTTTGGATCATACCCTAATATGGATTTTGTTGCCGGGTTAGCATAAGTAATTTCGCCAGCCTTATCAGCAACCAGAACCAATGCGTTTATTTGGTTTAATATTTTATCAGAAATTCTAAGCTGATCTTCTGTGATTTTTTTTTCAGTAATCTCGCTTCCGGTAGTTACAAATTGAGCTATGCTGCCTGCATCATCTAACACAGGTGTAATTTCTATGGAAAGCCAGATGGGCCTGCCGTCATTGGTGTAATTATAAATTTCGCCGTTATATTTTTTATGCTTTTTTAAAACAGTTTGAAATACTTCGTTCCTGATTTTTCTGTTCGAAAAATCACTCAGCAGTAATTCCGCATTTTTTTTTCCTATCACTTCTTTCGGCTGATACCCTGTTATCCTGCTGAAGGCCTCATTCACCCATTCAATTTTATCTTCCTTATCTGAAATTACAACGTAACTGCCGGTGCGGTTGGCAACTAAAGAAAGCTTATTCAAATCATCCTCAAGTTTCTTTTTTTCTGTATAATCAGAATCAATAATCAGCAGCTTTTTCAGGCTGCCGTTCTCATCAAATATAGGACTGATAGAGGAAGCGCGCCATACTTTTTTCCCGGAAGACGTTATTTGAAAAGTTTCATAAAACATTGTTTTATTTTCCTTCACGGCCTCATTCACAATATTTTTAAGATCCGGACTGCTTGTTACTTCGTAGATAGTTCTGCCGCATTTTTTCTTATAATCCTCCAAAGAATACTCGGTTAATTCAGTAAATACTTTGTTAACCCATTCTATCTCCCCATTCTCATCCATAATAATAATGATGTTTGGAGTACCATTTGAAATAATCGACAAGCGCTCATGTTCACCTTTAAAAGCAGCGAGAAGTTTGTTTTTTTCATCTGACTGCCTTTTTGATTTTCTGAGAAGATAGAGAAGCGACAAGGCGGAGAGGCAAAAAAATCCGGAAATAAAGTACCAAAGCAAATAATTAGTCTCCATAAGCAACCGTATTATCTTTATTTAAAACTAAAAATTCATGGTTCAAATCAATGCTTTCAAATATATTAATTTTAATTCCGATTTGAAATTAATTAGACGAAAGGTGCATTTCTTTAGGCGGATAAAATCAGGAGGAGTATTTTGTTAGAAAAAAGGGATGGTGCTAAAACCATGGTGTTATGAATTTACTGCAAGTAAAATACTTTGCCAAAGTGCATCTGCTGTTTTGTCCCAGCTGAAATCAAGTATTCTCTTTCTTCCCTTATTAATAAGCTCTTCGCGCAAAGCGGCATTTTTATAAACTGCATGCATAGCATCTGCTATAGAGTCAATCGAAAACGGGTCAACAAGCAGAGCTCCGTCTTTTGCAACTTCCGGCATGGATGTTACATTACTTGTAATTACAGGAGTATCGCAGTTCATTGCTTCAAGAATTGGAATGCCGAACCCTTCAAAGTAGGGAACGTATGTCATTGCTATTGCTGCGCCTGTTACATTTTTTAAATCTTCTGATGCCAAACGTCCTGTAAAAACAACGTCATCCTTAAATTTCATACTCAGATAAGTCTGTTTTATTTCGCTTGTCCAATAATATTTTTCGCCTACAATCAGCAATTTAAAATCATTCGCCTCTGCGCTTTTAAATTTATCAAACGCCTGAAACAAACGCGAAATATTTTTGCGAGGATGAAGCGATCCTACAAATAAAAAATAATCGCTATTCAAAGAAAATTTTTGTTTAGTCTGCTGTTTCATCAATTGATCTATCGGCTTAAATAAATCGCTGCAGCCATTGTAAACAATATCAATTTTGGCAGGATCAATTTGATACTGCTTAACGATATCGTTTTTAGAAAATTCCGAAACAGTTGATATTCGTGTTGCTTTGCGGGCAAATTTTGGAAAAAAATATTTGTAGTACCAGCGGACTAAAAAAGGAACATCCTTCGGGTAATGTTCGAAATTTAAATCATGAATTACTGCAAGCTGTTTTGTTTCAGCTTTAAGTGACAAATAACCATCAGGCGAAATAAATAAATCCGGCTTATACTTATTTAAAAAAGCGGCAACGGAAAACTCAAACCACCAGTAAAATAAAAAGGGATGGCGTGCCTGCGGCGAAAGCACCAGCGGAGTAATATTATCTGAAAAAATAAACTCCTGATCAAAATCACGGTCGAATAAAAAAACAAAGTGATCGTTGGGATGGCTCCTGGCAATGCGTTTCAGCGTTTCATAACTGAACCATCCGATTCCTTCCAATTTATTTTTTAACAGTAAGCGTGTATTTACAACTATTTCCAATAGTTCTATTTTTTGAAAAACGAAATTACAAGAAAAATCTGCATAAAGCCTGATGAGTCCAAAATTAAGCGCTTATGCACTCAAGGTGCAAAGAAACGACAAGCCGTTTGGTTCTTTGTGTCTCCATTGCCATGCCAGTAAAAATGAAGGAGGTATTTCTGTGAAAAAAAAATAATACTTTTACAGCCCTGATGAAAAATACCGTTAAATATATTCTTCATAAATTACTTGGTTTTAAAAACTACTTATTTGTTTTTTCTCTCTTTAAGATTTACACTCTAAAAAGTGATAAAAACGAAAAAGATTTTTTTCAATTTCTGAGCCTGATCCCCGAAAACACTGTCGTTCTTGATATTGGGGCCAATATAGGTATTATGACAGTTCATTTGGCGCGCGCTGTAAAAGGAGTAACAGTTTATAGTTTTGAGCCCATGCCGAATAACATTACTGCTTTTAAGCGGATTGTAAATTATTTTAAATTAAGCAATGTCAGCCTTTTTGAAACAGCTTTAGGAAATACCGAAGGTGAAGCAGAGATGGTAATGCCTGTAATCAGCTCCGTTCGGATGCAGGGACTGAGTCACGTGGTACACAGCAGCATTACCGAGCATAACGAGGGTGAACATTTTAAAGTGCCATTAAAAGTATTAGATAAAATGGATGAGCTGATGAATGCTGAAAAGCGCATCAGTGCTATAAAAATTGACGTTGAAAATTTCGAATTTTTTGTGCTTGACGGCGCCAGAAATCTTATTCTTAAAAATAAACCTATAGTGTACGCTGAGCTTTGGGAAAATGAAAACCGCCAAAAATGTTTTGATTTGTTCCAGAAGTTAAACTATAAAATATTTATTGTGATTGAAAATGAAATGCTGAAGTTCGACAGCGCAAAACACAAAACTCAGAATTTCATCTTCCTCCCCGCCTAAAATCCTTATTTTTGCCCGATGCAAAAAAAATTTGTTGCCAATCTAGCTTTTTTACTCATTATGAACTTGTTCATAAAGTCCATTTTCATATTGGGCTTCGACAGGGCCGTTCAAAATGAAGTGGGCGCTGCGAGTTACGGTATTTACTTTGCAATTTTTAATTTTTCCTTTATCCTCACCATCATTCTCGATTTCGGCATCACTAATTTTAATAACAAAAATATAGCTCAGAATAATCATTTACTTACCAAACATTTTTCGGGGCTGTTTACTTTAAAATTAATGTTAGCAGTGTTGTATATTTCTGTTGTGCTGATAACAGGGGTTATAATCGGTTACGATGCAAGATTGATGAAACTGCTGATAGTGCAGGGCTTTAATATGTCTCTGCTGTTTTTCATCAATTATCTGCGTTCTAATTTAGCCGGTCTGCACTTATTTAAAACTGACGCAATTGTTTCTGTTTTAGACCGATCTATTTTAATATTTTTATGTATAATAATGCTGAAAACAAATGTCCTGAAAAGTCCCGACGGCATTATGTATTTCGTATATGCACAGACGTTTGCCTACCTGGTAAGCGCAATTACTGCATTTTTAATTATTTTGAATAAAACCCACACCTTTAAATTGCAGTGGAATTGGGCATTTTCATTGATGATATTAAAGAAAAGCCTGCCGTTTGCGATTCTTACACTGCTGATGTCGTTTTATAACCGTATCGACACTGTAATGATAGAGCGTATATTGCCAAACGGAGTTGGTGATGTTCAATCAGGAATTTACGCTCAGGCATTTCGGCTTTTGGATGCAGTTAATATGATTGCCTTTTTAACAGCCGGCCAGCTGCTGCCGATATTTTCAAGAATGTTAAAGCATAACGAATCTATTGAATCATTGGTAAAACTCGTAAGCACCATGCTGCTCACTCCTGCAGTGGTAATAAGTATCGGATGCGTTTTTTACAGCACGCAGCTTATGGGACTCCTTTATCCTGCTCATGTTGACGAATCTGCAAAAATATTCAGTTTACTCATGTTAAGCTTTGTGGCTGTTTCCACCACATATATTTTCGGAACTCTCCTCACAGCAAACGGCAATATGAGACAGCTCAACATTATGGCGGCCTTCGGGATGATTTTAAACATTACTCTTAATTTTATACTTATTCAAAGCCTGCAGGCCTACGGCTCGGCAATTTCAAGCATGATTACACAATTTTTAACCGCCGCTATACAGGTAATAATAGCACAGCGCATTTTTAAATTTAAAGTCAATTACAGATTAATAAATACTTTAATACTATTTGCTGCAGGCGTTGCCGCGATAAATTACGGCTCAGTTTTGCTGCCCTGCAACTGGATGATGAGTTTTGTAATTATGGTCGGAGCCTGCGGTATATGGGCATTTGTTTCAGGTATGATAAGCATTAAGGCTATTTTCCGCCTGCTCAAGTATGGATAAATAAAATGGCTTTAAAAAGCGCATAAAATTTAAATTTAAACTGTTATCTCCACGTTGCAGCTCTGGTAAAGTTTCAGGAGAATTAATAAATTGGACATTTCCCAAATTTTTATATTTTTGTCCTCCTAATCAAATTTCAGAATCATTAAAATGAATAATAAAGCGCAAGCGGCAGAGGATTTCAGCTCATTAAATGTGTTGTATTTTATTTATAAATGGCGTAAGCAGCTTATCATTATTGCAGCAGCCAGCCTTATAATTTCAAGTATTATCGCATTAACCATCCGGGAAAAATACAAATCAACAGTAATTTTATTTCCGGCTACCACAGGTTCCATCTCAAAAGCCCTATTAACCGAAACCACCTTCAAACAGGACGATGTGCTGCAATTTGGTGCAGAGGAAGATGCTGAGCAGATGCTTCAGATTTTAAATTCTGACGAAATAAGGACAAAAATCTGCGAGAAATATAATTTAATGAATCATTACGAAATTGATCCCAAGGATAAATATAAGCGCACCAAACTCTATAACGAATTTCAGGACAACATTAACTTTACCAGAACCGAGTACATGTCGGTTAAAATTGAGGTGATGGATGTTAATTCAGATACTGCGGCTGCTATTGCAAATGATATTTCAGCACTGTACGATGTTTCTAAAATACGTATGCAGCGGGAGCGCGCTGTTCAGGCATTGAAAATCGTAGAAAAAGAATATGGTGAAAAAGATGCCGATGTAAAACGGATGACTGATTCTATTAAGATCATAAACAACTATGGTGTATATGATTATGAATCGCAGTCGGAAGTAACAACCGAGCAGTATGCAATTGCTATTTCAAAAGGCGACCAGCGTGCGATAACAGCTCTTGAAAAAAAATTAAAAGTACTTGCGGATTACGGCAGTTTATATGTTGCATTGCGCGGTAATTTAGATTTGCAGCGAAAGCAGTTAAACATACTTAAAATAAAATATGAAGAAACAAAAGTAGATGCTGAGCAGGTGCTTCCTCAAAAATTTGTGGTTAGTAATGCTTTCCCTGCAGAAAAAAAATCATACCCGGTACGCTGGCTTATAGTGGTTGTTTCAATTATGGGTTCATTGCTGATTGCAGTAATTACCATTTTATTAATTGAAAATATCAAGCAGGTAAAAATAGAAGGATAAAATATAATTTTTTTTTCTGGAATTTTTCCAGCGGTAATTTGCCTCTGAAAAAATGATTTTATTGAGATTTGTTCATTGAATAAAAAACTTCTGTTTTGGGCCGAATAAAACATTTCAAAACTGCGATTTTGTTATTTCATCCGGCCTCGAGTGAAAATTAAATATTTTAAACACAGCCTGCAGCAGTCTGTACCAACATTATTTTTGAATTGCCTAAAATTTATACAATGCTAGAATACGCTCAGAGTAATTATTATTTTATCAAGCTTATTATAAAATGGAAATTTTATTTTATAATTGTCACCGTTATCTCAATTGCGGCGGGTATTGCTTTTTCGAGCGAGTTTTTTATTAAACCGAAATACAAATCTTTTGCGCTGGTTTATCCCTCCAATATTATTCCATATAGTACTGAAAGCCCTTCTGAACAAATGCTGCAGCTGCTTGAATCTTCTGATATACGCAATGCGGTGATCAGGAAATTTAAATTGGCGGAGCATTATCATATAGATACAGCGCAAAAATCAGGTCTCTCCGAATTAATTGCTCTTTACGAATCAAATACTGAAGTGCGCAGCACCCAGTTAAATTCCATTGAAATTAAGGTTTTAGATACAGACCCTAAAATTGCCTGTGATATGGTAACAGAGATTATCAATGGCATGAATCTTAAAGCAAGAACCTTGCAGCGCGAAAAAACTAAAGAAGTGCTGGTTTTGGTTAATAATCAAATGATCATGAAAAAACAGCAGATTGATTCTGTTAAAGCAAATCTGCAGGAGCTTCGTGTTAAATATCAATTATTAGATTATGAAGTTCAGGTAAAAGAAGTTACTAAAGGTTATTTGAAAGCCCTTAGCAGCGGCGCACGCAAAGAAAGTTTAAAAGATATTGACGTAATGATGCGCAACCTGGAAGAAAAAGGCGGAGAATATGACGAAAGGAAGCAGACATTCGATGTGTTGTTAGGAAGCTATAATGCCGTTAAATTGGAATACGACAACCTGATCAGGGATATAAATAAAGAACTTACTTACAGCTGTGTTGTCACCAAACCATTCCCTGCAGCTGAAAAGTCAAGTCCTATCCGCTGGTTAATCGTACTGATTTCAACAGTTTCTGCCGATATGTTTTTGTTTATCATATTAATGATGATGCGTGTCAGAAAAAAAACTAACCTCTTAGACCTCAGTGAATAAAGCGTTTTCCCGAATAATGAATTAATACCGATACGCTGTTCGTTAAAATAAATTTCATAAATGTTAGAGTCAAAAAACATAAAGTGGGTGTATGCATTCAGTATTGCATTTATACTGATAAATGCTGTATGCACGTACATGGAATTTTATTATTTTAATTTAATTCCAGCCGCTATTCTTATTATACTGCTGGCTCTTTTTTCTTTGGATAAACTTGTTTTATTGGTAGTTTTTCTTACCCCTTTAGCTATAAATCTTCAGCATTTAGAAGGGGGGCTGGGGCTCAGTCTGCCTACTGAACCGATAATTTTCGGTATAATGATTATTTTTATTTTAAAGCAGCTTCATAAAAACACTCTGGATGCAAAGGTTATGAAACATCCCATTACCATTGCAATTATAATTAATTTAATCTGGATTTTTATTACAAGTGTAACAAGTGAAATGCCCATAGTATCATTTAAATTTTTGATAGCACGTTTGTGGTTTGTAATTGCTTTTTATTTTATTGCAACCCAGTTATTCAAAGATTACAGCAATATAAAAAGGTTTTCATGGCTGTATATAATATCATTCACTATTGTTATTTTTTATACCTTATACAGTCACTATCTGCTCGGATTTAAAGAAGAGCCGGCAAATTATGTAATGTCTCCCTTTTACAATGACCATACTATTTACGGAGCTATGCTTGCAATGTTTTTTCCGACGCTTCTATTTTTTATGATGAATAAAAAATACAGCTCCAGCATAAAATTTGCTGCATTTTTATTTTTGATAGTCTTTATAATTGCACTGATATTTTCCTACACACGGGCTGCATGGCTCAGTTTAGTAGTTGCTTTAATTGTTTATTTCATGTTGCTGCTTCGCATAAAATTCCGGACTATCTTATTCGTTGCTTTAGCAGCCGGCGTAATTTTTTTAGCATTTCAGACTGAAATCGTAATGAAATTGGCTAAAAACAGGCAGGATGCCTCACAGGATTTTGATAAGCATATCGAGTCGATTTCAAATATTTCTACAGATGCTTCTAACCTCGAGCGCCTGAACCGCTGGAATTCAGCCTTCCGCATGTTTAAAGAACGTCCTTTTTTCGGGTGGGGACCGGGAACTTACAGTTTTCAATATGCACCGTTTCAGCATGCACATGAAAAAACAATTATCAGCACCAACATGGGCGATAGAGGAAATGCCCACAGCGAGTATATCGGCCCCCTTTGCGAATCAGGTGTATTGGGTATGCTCACATTTATAGGCATAGTACTATGTACATTGTTTACCGGATTCAGGCTGTATTATACAATAGATGATAATGAAACAAAAAAAATAGTATTAATAACCCTTCTAGGCTTCATCACTTATATCGTTCATGGGGCATTAAATAATTTCTTGGATACTGATAAAGCGTCAGTTCCTTTCTGGGGATTTATTGCAGTGCTGGTTGCTGTGGATGTCTTTCACAAAAACAGGAAGTTGGAAGCAGAAGTAATCGCGGAATAAAATTTTGATGGGATTGTTATATTACCGAAAAAAAAACTCCTCCTTTTTGCAATTCAAAAACGATTTCTGAAACAGCGAAATGCAAATGCCGTAAGCTCCTTTTCTGTTTTTTTTGACTCTTCGTAAAACCCCATGTGGCCCGTTTCTTCAAGCATTAATACAGATGGGAATCTGCATAATCCTATTTGAGGATACAAGGTTTCATAGTTAACCGCTTTGTCTTTTTTACTGATAATAAATAATACAGGGAATTCAGCAAATTTTAAAATCAGCTCACGGCTTTTTCGTTCCTTCATTCCTTCCAGGCTGTTTATAATGGATTGTTTGGAAACTGACGATGCTATTCGTTTTACTTTTTCTAATTCAGGTTTAAATTTTTCTAAATTTTCAGGAGCAAATAAAGCGGATGCTGCCTCAGAAGCATAATACTTGTGTTCTTTTTTTACCAGGCGGATAACTCGTTCTCTTTCCTTTTGCTTTTCAGGAGAATCAGAGTAAGAAGTAGATTGAAACAAACATAAACCGCTGATATTTTCCGGATATAACTCTGCAAATGCCAGTGCAGCATAGCCTCCCATTGAATGCCCCGCAAGTATATATCGTCTTAATCCGGCTTTGTCAAGAACAGCTTTTACACTCTGAGCCAGAAGTTCCATACTGTGATAATAGCCGATAGAAGGTGTTTCGCCGTGGCCGGGTAAATCAATCGTGATAACGCGGAATTTCTTAGAAAGTTTTTTTACAAATTCACTCCACACCTCATGCGAACCTAAAAACCCATGCAATAACACTATCACACGGCCTTTCCCGCTGTCGGTATAATGAACTTTTATTTTTTTAAATTCTGCGAAAGCCATTTTTTTAAATTCGAAAATTTTAAAATTGACGCCATTATCAAATCAACATATTATCAAATTAATTTTCTCTAATTCAAACCATACGCTTTTCCCGGAAACGATTTTACAATCCCTGAAAACTCCAGTGTCAGCAGTAAAGCAGAGACTTTGCTCATAGGCAGCCTCGAGGCAAAACATAAGTCATCAATCGTTACCGATTTTTTTTCTTTAAGCACATTCACTAAAAGTTCTTCCTCAGTTGTTAGTTCAATAAATAATTTTTTCTGCTGAGGCACCTTTGTGTTTTTAGTCTGCTCCCATCCTAAAATATAAACCAAATCTGCAGCGGATTGAATTAACGCCGCTTTGTTTTGTTTGATAAGATTATTGCAGCCTTCCGAACATATATCATCAACCCTTCCGGGGAAGGCAAATACATCGCGGCTGTAACTGTTTGCAATATCCGCTGTGATAAGCGAGCCTCCGTTTTTTTTCGATTCAATTACAATTACAGCATCTGAGATGCCGGCAACAATGCGGTTTCTGCGCGGAAAATTTTCACGGTCAGGATTTGTTTTACTCGTAAAATCAGTAAGCCAGCCGCCATTTTCTAACATTTTTTCAGCTGTGGATGTATGCAGAGAAGGATAAATTCTATCAAGCCCATGCGCCAGTGTACAAATGGTTGACAGCTTATTATCAATTGCTGCTTTGTGTGCGCAGATATCTATCCCGTAAGCTAATCCGCTTACAATTATTACATTATGAACAGCTAAATCAGCAATTAATTTTTCACAGATTTTTTTGCCGTACTCAGTTGCTTCCCTCGTACCTATTATGCTGATTATTTTTTCTGAATTAAGGCTGGTATTCCCCTTATAATAAAGCATTACAGGGCTGTCTTCGCAATGCGTTAACCGCTTTGGATAATTACTGTCTAAATAAAAAAGCGGCGTGATATTATTTTTTTCAACAAATTTTATTTCTTCTTCGGCACGGTTAAAAACACTGTGGTTAAAAACCGAATCGGCATACACACTTCCTATCCCCGGAATTTTTTCAAGCGAACTTTTTTTTTCTTCAAAAACCGCCTGAACGCTCCCGCAGTATGCAACAAGGCGTTTGGCTAATATATCGCCTATATTGGGAATAAGTGTCAGTGCAATTTTATATTTTAAACTTTCCGGCATGTTATTTTTAAATACAATATTTTGTATATTGCACCTTTGTTTTAACAAAAGTAAAAAATTAAACAAACGAATATTTAGTGCTTCAAATTAAATTCTGCTAAAGGGCTTTTAAATAAAACGATTTCAAAAAACATACTATGAAAAAAACATTTACGCTATTATTCTGCCTACAGGCTGCAGGAACTCTTTTTTCACAAAACACTTTTATTAAAGGAACAGTTTCCGATTCAAAAACTAAAGAAACAATTGTCGGCGCAAGTGTTATCGTTGATGATTCTACAGGAACATCTACCGACATTAACGGATCCTATTTTTATAAAATCACTTCAGGAAAACACAAAACAGAGTTTAAATATATCGGCTATAAATCTCAGGTAAAAATTATTACCGGAAAAGGAAATGATACTATCCGCCAGAATATTGTTTTGGAACCAGACTCTAAAACCCTTGATATTGTTGTGGTTTCGGCAGGCAAGTTCGAACAGAAAATAAGTGATGTTACAGTTTCAATGGAGGTAATTAAACCTTCATTGATTGAAAATAAAGCAGTAACTTCAGTTTCCCAGGCAGTTGATCAGGTGCCGGGAGTGAATGTAATTGACGGGCAGGCAAATATCCGCGGAGGTTCCGGCTGGAGTTACGGTGCAGGAAGCCGTGTATTAATTATGGTTGATGAAATGCCCATGCTTACTGCTACTCAGGGCGATGCAAAATGGACTTTCCTGCCGATTGAAAATTGTGAACAGGTTGAAGTAATAAAAGGCGCATCATCTGCATTGTTTGGTTCTTCAGCAATGAATGGTGTAATAAATTTCCGTACTGGTTATGCAAAGGATGAACCTGAAACAAAAGTGGCTGTTTCCGGAGGCTTTTACAGCAAACCGAAACGCGAAAGCCTTATTAACTGGTGGCAGGGCGGAAATCCAAGCTATGCCGGATTGAACTTCTATCATGCTGAAAAAATCGGGAACTTAGATTTAGTTGTTGGCGGAAATATGTTTAATGATGACGGTTACCGCTATTCTGAATATGAACAGCGTTACCGCTTTAACGCAAACCTGCGCTATCGTTTCAAAAAAATTGCAGGTTTGGCTGTCGGAGTAAATTTTAATATTATGAACAGCAAAGGCGGTTTGTTTACACTTTGGAGAAACCCAGATTCAGCTTACTATCCTTCACCAGGACCAACAGTGAAATACAGTGCCAATCGAACCAACATAGACCCATTTATTACCTATACCATGAAAGACGGCGGAAGGCATTCATTGAGAACACGTTTTTTCAAAACTGTTGATTTGAATACTACAAACCAGGAATCAAATGGTGAGATGTATTATGCCGAATACCAATTTCAAAAACATTTTGCATCTGATTTAACCTGGACCTCAGGCGCTGTATACAACTACGGCGAAGTCCATTCCGGTGCAATATACGGTACGCACTTTACTACAAATACTGCGCTATATACTCAGTGGGACAAAAAATTCAAAAAGCTTTCTCTGTCTTTCGGAATACGGGGAGAATATTATAAAACCGATTCCATTGAAACAAGAGAGAATATAAATTTGCTGATGGATGCATCTAAGCCCATTGCAAAACAATCAAAAGTTAAACCAGTACTGCGTGCAGGAGCAAATTATCATTTGGCAGAAGCAACATTTTTAAGAGCTTCTTTTGGGCAGGGCTTTCGTTTCCCTACTATTGCTGAGCGTTACATAAAAACAAGTGCAGGCGGACTTGATGTTTATCCGAATACTGCTCTAACACCTGAAAGCGGGTGGAGTTCAGAAATTGCAGTGAAGCAAGGTGTTAAGATGGGCAATTGGAAAGGGTTTGTTGATTTGGCAGCTTTTTGGACTGAATACAGAAACATGATGGAATTTACTTTTGGACATTATGCACCGACATTTACCCCGCCTAATTTTGGTTTTGGTTTTCAATCTCAGAATATCGGCAATACACGCATCCGCGGTATAGAGGCAACTTTTTTAGGAGAAGGCAAAATGGGTCCGATAGGAGTTTCTGCACTTATTGGTTACAGCTATATCGATCCAAGACAGATTGATTACAGCCTTGCACAAGATACTATGAATGCATTGTCGAAAAATACATCCGGTACTAATTTATTGAAATACCGTTACCAGCACACAGGAAAAGCCGATGTTGAATTCACATATAAAAAAGTCAGTACTGGCGTTAGTATTAGGGCAAATAGTTTTATGCAAAGTGTCGACGGTCTTTTCGAGAATGAAGCATATTTTCCAGGGATGAGAGAATATCGTTTAGAACACAATAAAGGGGATATGATTTTAGATTACCGGCTAGCTTATCAGTTAGATAAAACATCTAAAATTGCGCTTATTGTAAATAATGTATTTAACCGCGAGGTAATGGATCGCCCTGCATCTATTGCACCGCCGCGCGTTATTGCTTTGCAGCTGGTTGTAAAACTTTAAAAAATGATGCTGATCTGCAGCTGCTAAATGTTGTCTGCAGATTATGTTTCAGCCCAGATTAATAATAGCTTGTCAAATCAGCCGGACGAAGGACCTGCGATAAATTATATACATTCTTAATCATGTCAATACGCAGTCCTTTAAATTTCAAAAAATGGATAGATGACAACCGTCATTTGCTTAAACCTCCTGTAGGCAATAAAGTTGTTTACGAAAACACGGAATTTATTGTAATGGTTGTGGGCGGCCCCAATGCCAGAAAAGACTGTCATTATAACGAGAGTGAAGAATTTTTTTATCAGCTGGAAGGAGATATTGTAGTTAATATTCAGGAAGACGGAAAAGCTGTTGATGTGCCGATTAAAGAAGGTGATATATTTTTGCTGCCTCCTAAAGTGCCTCACAACCCCAAACGCGGAGCAGGTACAATCGGTCTGGTAATGGAGCGTAAGCGCAGAGATAATGAGAAAGACGGATTGCTTTGGTTCTGTGAAATCTGCAATAATAAGCTCTATGAAAAATATTTTCAGCTCACTAATATTATGACTCAGTTTCAAGAAACTTTCAAAGAATTTTATGAGAACGAAACATTGAGAACCTGCAGTAAATGCAGTCATATAATGCAGCCTCCTATGCTGGTGACGGATGAAACATCTCATTGAAAAATTTAAAATTTATTTTAGAAAAACGTGCTGAGGTTCGAGGAAATGTGCACCGGATATTTGCCTTGCTTCTTAGGTCCAGCTCATTTTTTCAAGCTTCAGAAAAAAAGAACGGAAGACTCCCGCCGCTCATCGACTGAAAGAGCATTCTTGACAGGCTTTGCTTCTCATTTTGAAAATTTCTCCAAATTATAAATCTCTGTCAGCAATTTATAATTACTCTTTTCTCCTTCCAATTTATATTATTTTAACTTTGTTATAACCGAAAAAAAATAAAACTATAATTCATGCAGCGATTTATACTACTCAATCCATCTTTCTTAATTTGTTTCTTCCTGATTTTAATCGGGACAAATGCTTACGCACAGCCCGCCTGCCCAGCTGTTTCCGTTACACCTTCCACAGTAAATATATGCAGCGGCTGTACAACACTTACTGCGGCCGTGCAGGGAACTGTTGCAACAACATCTTATTCTGTTGCGCCTACGCCTTATGTTCCGTTTCCTTTTAATGCAGGTACCTCAGTACTTGTAAACATTGACGATACATGGTCTGATGCAATTAACATCCCTTTTTGTTTTCAATTTTATGGAAACACTTATAATCAAATAGTAATCGGCTCAAATGAAATTGTAACCTTTGATGCTTCACAGGCAAATGGTTTCTGTCCATGGACCTTAACAAGCTCTTCCGGAATACCGGATGCAAGTTTACCAACAAATAGCATTATGGGGCCTTACCAGGATATTGATCCTACAAATATGGGGAGTATTTACTGGCAGGTTGTAGGCACGGCACCATGCAGGGCTTTCATTATTTCTTTTTATCAAATTCCTTATTACGGCGACCCGAACAGTGTAAGTACCGCTTCATGTTCTAATCCTTTATTTGCCACCAGCCAGATTGTTTTGTATGAAACAACAAATATCATTGATGTTTATATTCAGAATAAGGATAATTGTACCGGATGGAACAATGGTTTTGGTATTGAAGGCATCCAGGATGCTTTCGGCAGCTCGGCAACTGTCGTTGCCGGCAGAAACAATACAGTCTGGACAGCAGTAAATGATGCGCAGCGTTTCACGCCGACAGGCGCACCGCAGTATAGTTTAACATGGTATAATGCTGCTAACACAGCAATCGGCACCACCCCTTCTATAAGTGTCTGCCCAACTGATACTGCAACTTACACAGCAAGGGTGGTAAACAATACCTGCGGCGGGCCCATCACTGTTTCTGCTGTTGCAACAGTTAATTATACAGGGATTCAATCAATAAATATAACTTCCACTTCGGTTTATTGTTCGGGAAATACAGGAACTGCAACTGCTCATGCAACAGGGAGCACAGCACCTTATACTTATTCATGGGCTCCGGGAGGGCAGACAAGCCAGACAGCAGTGGGGCTTTCTGTTGGTACCTACACAGTAACTGTTACAGGCGCGAATTTATGCAGCTTAACAAACACAGTAACTATAGCAGCATCACCGCCAGTAACTTTTTCTTTTACCAATATAATTAATGTTAACTGCTTCGGAACTAATACAGGAAGCGCTTCTGTGAATGTATTAACAGGCTCTTCACCCTATACTTATTTGTGGAGCAATTCGCAGACATCTGTGGCAGCAACTGGTCTCGGCCCGGGAACTTATACAGTTGTTGTTACGGATGCGCACAATTGTTCTCATACCGATAGTGTGCATATAACTTCTTCTCCTGCATTGACTCATTCCTTTTCAGGAAGAATAAATGATGATTGTTTTGGAAATCACATCGGCACTATTACAGTGAATGTTTCCGGAGGAACTCCTGCTTACACTTATTTGTGGAGCAATTCGCAGACATCTGCCACGGCAACAGGACTTGGTGCCGGAACTTTTACCGTAGTTGTAACCGATGCGCACAATTGTTCTTTTTCGGATACGGTGCATATCACTTCTCCTTCAGCTCTTACTCATACATTTCCAAGCATTGTAAATATAGATTGTTTTGGAAACAATACCGGCAGTGCGACAATCAGTGTTTCAGGCGGAACACCTCCATATAGCTATTCGTGGAGCAATTCTCAGACTTCAGCAGCCGCTTCACCGCTTACAGCAGGAACTTATACAATTACGGTTACTGATGCCCATAATTGTTCTTTCATTGATTCCGTTCATATAACTACTCCCCTTGCTCTATCTCATACATTTCCCAGCATCATCAATGTAGATTGTTTTGGAAACCCTACGGGCAGTGCCACTGTTAGTGTTACGGGCGGAACACTTCCCTATACTTATCAGTGGAGCAATTCTCAGACTTCGGCAGCAGCAACAGCTCTTGCAGCAGGGACTTATACAATTGTTGTTACTGATGCACACAGCTGTTCTTTTACTGACAGTGTTCATATAACTTCTCCGCTTATTCTAGCTCATACATTTCCCATCATCACAAATGTGGATTGTTTTGGAAATCCCACAGGCAGCGCCCAAATAAGTGTTACCGGCGGAACACCTGCTTACAGCTATTCATGGAATACTATTCCTGTTCAAATCACAGCATTTATAGATACGCTTTATGCAGGCGTTTTTACTGTAACTGTTATTGATGCACACGGATGCACATTTGCAGATTCTGTAATCATTACAACACCTACCGGGCTTGGTGTGTTTTCTCCTTCAGTCACAGATGTGAACTGTTATGGAAATAACAACGGTTCTGCAACAGTAACACCATTTGGCGGAACTCCAGGATATACCGATTACTGGTATCCTGCAAATCAAACCGGCCCAACAGCAACGGGGCTTGCTCCAGGAGTTGATACGGTGAGGATAACAGACAACAACGGATGTATAATTAAAACACTTGTTCAGATTACACAGCCCGATTCGCTTTCGGAAGTATTAAACCATGTAAATATTCTCTGCTACGGCGACAGCACAGGAACAGCATCTGTAGCAGTAGCAGGCGGAACTCCTCCCTATACTTATTTATGGACGCCAGGCGCCTCCACCTCAGCAGCTGTTACCGGTTTAAAATCCGGAAGTTATTCTATACTGATAACCGATGCTCATGGCTGTACACACACTTCTTCTTTCATCCTCACTCAACCTGCGGCTCCTCTTTCAGCGGTGACTTCTGTTGTAAACGTTCTCTGTAATCCCGACAGCACTGGCGCTGCATCAGTAGCCATGTCAGGCGGTACACCTTTGTATTCTTATTTATGGAATACCGGGCAGACATCGGCAGCTATTTCAAATCTGCCTCATGGCAATTATTCTGTGATGATTACAGATGCGCATGGATGCAGGGACAGCGCCTCGGTAACTGTTACTCAGCCGTCATTGTTTACTGTTACTCCCAGCCACACAAATATTCTTTGCTTCGGCAACAGCACCGGAACGGCATCAATATTGGCTTCCGGCGGCACAACCGCTTATACTTATTTATGGACTCCGGGCAATGCAACAAGTGCAGCTATTACTGGTTTAGCTGCCGGAAATTATACTGTGCAGGTAACCGATGCCCACGCCTGCACACGCACTTCTTCATTCATACTTACGCAGCCTGCAGCACCGCTTTCAGCAGTCAGCTCATTTGTAAATATTTTATGTAATCCCGACAGCACGGGCTCTGCAGGGGTTGTGGTTTCAGGGGGCACCGCTTCTTACTCTTATTTGTGGAATACCGGTCAGACATCTGCAAATATTTCAAATCTGCCGCATGGCAATTATTCCGTGATGATTACAGATGCGCATGGATGCAGGGACAGCGCTTCAGTTACAGTTGCTCAGCCGCAGCTGCTCACAACTGATTCCAGCCAGGTAAATATCCTGTGCTTCGGGGCCCATACCGGAACGGCCGGAGTTACGCCATCTGGGGGCACATCGCCTTATACTTATTTATGGAATCCCGGCGGAGCCACTTCTGCTTCCATTTCTGGTTTAGCTTCAGGAACGTATTCTGTTTTGATAACAGATGCACATGCGTGCACCCGTTCTCATACGTTTCTGCTCACACAACCGGCATCTCCTCTTTCAATTGCAAGTTCCTTCGTAAATGTTTTATGTCATTCCAACAGCACTGGTTCGGCGGCTATTGTTGTATCAGGAGGTACTCCTGCGTATTCTTATTTTTGGAGCAGCGGGCAGACTTCCTCCAGTATTTCGAATCTTCCAGCAGGAAGCTATTCGGTTATGGTTACTGATAATAATGGCTGCAGGGACAGCTCCACTGTATTGATTACACAGCCCACTCAGCTTTCTGCTTCAATCAGTCATGATACAAGCATTTGCTTCGGAGCGAGTATTACTGAGAGCAGTTTCGCATCAGGAGGCACAGGTCCTTATACTTATTTATGGTCACCTGGAGGAGCAATTACATCTTCGATTACTGTTTCACCTATTGTAAATTCATCCTATACAGTACAGGTTACTGATGCTCATGGATGCGCTGCTTTGCCTTTGACCACGGCCGTTACAATTGTTCACATGCCGGCACCGTCTATTTCTGTGTCGCCGGCAGATATAGTCTTTTTTCCTGAAACACTTTGCTTTACCGGCGACACCGCCAATGCAGTAAGCTGGCTCTGGGACTTTGGCGACAATACAACAGGTTCTGGAAAATCAATCTGCCATGATTATACAAAAATGGGCCAATATTGTGTAACGCTTCTTGAAACAAATAACATCGGTTGCAGCGACTCAGTTCCAAAATGTGTAACAGAGGTCGGCGCAATAATTCCAAATGTATTTTCTCCCAATGGCGACGGAATTAACGATATGTTTTTTATTTCAATGACAATGGATGGCATAACAAACTATACCTGCGAAATTTATGACCGATGGGGAATTAAAATGACAGAACTGAGTTTAGCGAAACCAACATGGGATGGAAACACGCGTTCAGGGGCGCATGCCTCTGACGGCACTTATTACTATATATTTTCTGTTTCATGGGGAAATAATTTGAACATTCATAAACAAGGATTTCTTTCTTTAGTAAGATAATCTTCTGCACAAGCAGAAAAGAATACAGCTGCTGAATGAAAATGTACTGCCAGCCGAAAACCCTTTAAATAGAGATGTTGCGAAATAAAACTGTGATCAAAAAACATGAAAATACTGGGACTTATCGGAGGGCTGAGCTGGTTCTCAACAGCAGTATATTACAGAACAATTAATGAGCTGATAAATCAAAAGCTCGGCGGTTCTAATTCTGCAAAACTCCTTCTTTATTCTGTAAACTTCAATGATTTTAAAATTCTGCAGGAAGCGGATGATTGGAAACAAATAGAAACAATGGTATCCGATATTGCTCGTAAGCTGGAAAGTGCCGGAGCTGACTGCATTGTAATGTGCACAAACACGCCGCACCTTATAGCAGACCTTGTGCAGCAAAAAATAAATATTCCCCTGCTCCACATTGCTGATGAAACTGCTAAAGAAATCGTAAAACAAAATGCCAATAAAGTCGGACTTCTCGGAACAAAATTTACAATGGAACATTCTTTTTTCAAAGACAGGCTTTCTAAGTTTGGCGTTGAAACCCTTATTCCCGGAGGTGCTGACAGGGATTTTATTCACGCTTCTATTTTTAACGAATTGACAAAAGGCATCTTTAAAGAGGAGACAAAGAAAAAATATCTTGACATTATTGAAAAACTAAATTCTGAGGGCGCACAGGGAGTTGTATTCGGCTGCACTGAAATTTCATTGCTTATTAATCAATCTGAATGCGGAATAACAATTTTTGATACAGCTTCAATTCATGCCAAAGCTGCTGTGGACTTTGCTCTCGCTAATTAAAAAAAATTGCATTTTTATAAATCACTACTAACCGACAAAAAAAACCATTCAGGGCTAAAGCCCTTTTGCAGAGTGTTTTTAATAACCCCAGCCTTAAGGCTGGGGTTACAAATGGGACAAAATATTTATTGGCTTTAGCCGCCTTAGCCGGTTAGTAATGTTTATAAATAAAAAAGTGCTGGATCACTCACTTATTTTTAATCTTTGGGGAGCGAAAAAAAATGATACAAACCCTGATTGATAAGAGAATCGGGGAAACAATTCAGAGAAGGATTAATGGTATATTTGCAGCGCTTTAAAACCCAAAAATAAAATGAAAATTTCAAGACAATTTTTTTTCATCACAATTTCAATAACAGCAATGCTGGTTTCCTGCGCCAAAGTTTTTTACAGTCCCGATTGTTCTGCAATAGCGCAAAGCCATAAAATGGTTGCAATAAGCCCGCCGTCGATAGCCATAACAGCCCGCAAAAAAGTGGATGAACTTGCGCTTAAAGAACAGGAAAAAGCAGAATCTATAACTTTTCAGCAGGAGATGTACAGCTGGATGCTCAGAAGAAAAATGCAGGGAAAAATAAATGTGGAGATTCAAGATATTGAAACGACTAATGCAAAATTAAAAAAAGCAGGTTACCCGGATAAGGCATTATCACCCGATGAAATTTGCGGCGTATTAGGGGTGGATGGATTAATTACCTCTAATTATTCTTTATCAAAGCCTATGTCGGAAGGCGGGGCAGTTGCTCTTGGTTTAATAACGGGGGTTTGGGGGCCTACAAATGAAGTTACTGTTGCAATGAGTATTCATGACGGCAAAACAAAAAAAATGATTTGGAATTATAATCACAAATTTTCAGGAGGAGTTGGCAGCAACTCCGCAGAACTTGTTGACGGGCTCATGAGAAATGCAAGCAAAAAACTGCCGTATATGAGATGATTTTTTTTATTGATAATTGGAGTCAAATAATTACAGAAAATAATTCCGTGAAAATCTGCTGATTTACCCTGCAAAAGGACTGCCGGATGCAACCTTTTCATCAAACATTTTATCCTTAGGTTAAATCAAAATCAATAAATTTGTTTTGATTTTTTTGATTCATTCCTTCTCCTCTTATTATTTAATTCATTATTATGAAAACATCAGCAGACAAAAAGAATACTCATTTAATGAATAGTATTTTTGCTGTATGTATTTTTATTTTAAACCTGGCTTCCCAGGCGCAGAACTCCTGCTATGATATTGATTTCGAATCCGGCACATTAAATGGATGGACTACAACTGGCAATGTATCCATTGTGTCAGCGGGTAATGATATTTACGGAGGCTTCCCGCTTTCCGCACCAGGAGGCAGTTTTTCTGTGAAGGTAGGTTCCAATACAGATCCGGCCGCTTCTTCACTTTCAAAAAGTTTTGTGGTAACCAGCGGCAACCCTATTTTAACTTATAGGTATGCGATGGATATTTTAAATTATCCTCATTCTTCAACTGATGCCGGCAGAATAGTGATTGATGTTTTTGACAATAATAATGTGGCAATACCTTGTGCCCATTACGAAGCTTTTTATTCTACTTCCGGCGGCAGCACTCAGGGATTCTTAATTTCACCTCAGCCAGCCGAAAGTAATATCGGCGGTGAATGCTGTTACGACATCAGCTACAGACCATGGACTCCGCTTAGTGTTGACTTATCTCCCTATGTCGGGCAATCAGTTACACTCAAAGCAACTTGCCATTGGTGTATTTATAGTGTGGACTGGGTTTACGCATATTTTGATTTCGGCTGTTCTAATTATTTGATTAAACAGGATACTGCCTGTAACTCGGTGGGAGCACTGTTAATAGCACCTCCTGATTTTCAAACTTACAGCTGGCTTGGGCCCGGTGTTGTATCCGGCCAGACCAATGATTCTGCCTATGTAAACCAGGCCGGCACATACACTGTTAATATGACTACCGCAACCGGCTGTGTTATATCGAAAAACATCACTCTTACAAATGTCCCTTCCGTTGTCAATGCTTCAGTTACGCCCAACACAGGTATCTGCCCAGGAGGCAGTGTTACATTGGCCGCATCCGGAGGCCTCACCTACAGGTGGCTGAACACGGCCTTTACCGCCTCTTCGCTGACAGTAAGCCCCGTTGCTGCCACCACTTATACTGTGGAAGTAAAGGATATACATGGATGCACGGATACTGCACAGTCAACCGTAACGCTGTTTCCAAAGCCGATTGCGGATTACAGCCCTCATGATGTCTGTTTAAATCAGCCGATCAATTTTGCCAACATGTCAAGTATTCCTGCGGGAACAATTACAGCATGGTCATGGGACTTTGGAGATGGCAGCCCAATGGTGTTTGTCCAGAGCCCCAGCCATTTTTATGCTGACACCGGCACTTACTCAGTACCATTGATTATCACAAGCAATAAGGGCTGTAAAGATACTGCCGCCAAAAACGTGACAGTACATCCTCTGCCTCATGCAAAATTTTCTTCTGAAAATGTCTGCAAAGGCAGCATTGTACCGTTTTCTGATTTATCAACTCTTTCGGGTGTTGATATACTGCAGTTCTGGTCATGGAGTTTTGGCGACGGCAGTACTCTTAACAACAATCAAAACACACAGCATCTTTATAATGCAATAGGTTCATACACATCCAAATTATTGGTTGTTTCCAATTTCGGATGCAGGGATTCGATAACTAAAATAATTGCTGTCAATCCCAATCCTGTTGTCAATTTTTCTGCGCCGGATACTGTCGGCTGCGATCCTTTATGCGTAAATTTTCAAAACTCCTCCTCCATTGCTTCCGGCACCAACTCCTCGTATCTATGGACTCTTGGAGATGGGAATACCTCTTTGCAGGCGGAAAATCTGAACCATTGTTATACAAATAATTCTGTTGACTTACCGGTTACATTCAGTGTTTCTTTGACTGTCACCTCCGACAGCGGATGCGTAAGTGCGCTTTCAAAACATAACTATATCACTGTCAATCCTAATCCCATTGCGCATTTTACGGTAGATCCAAAATCTGTTTCGATTATGAACCCGGTTATTTCTTATACTGATTTATCATTGGGTGCAAATATCTGGAATTGGGATCTTGGCGATCATACAACCTCTGCATTTGAAAATCCGCTCCCTCACACTTATCCTGACACCGGAAAATATACGGTAACTCTTATTGTTTCCAATCAATACAGCTGTTTTGACACCGCCCATGAAATCCTTATCATTGAGCCGGATTGGGCATTCTATATCCCGAATATGTTTTCGCCAAACGGCGACGGCATTAATGACAGCTTCCAGGGATACGGATACGGCCTTTTAGAATATGAAATGTTTATCTTCGACCGCTGGGGAAATAATATATTTCATACTGTTGATTATGATTACCCCTGGGACGGCAAAGCAAACGGCGGTAAAGAAAAGGCACAGATGGATGTATATGTTTATGTGATCAACATTAAGGATATAAAAGCAGGCAGACACAGCTATAAGGGGATTGTAACCCTTGTGAAATAACATTTTTTTATTTTTGCTAGTTAGAATAAATAAAAAACATGAAATCAATTTTACTTCATCTAAAAATAGTTTTCATTTTCATTGCAGTATTTGTTGCCGCATCACCGTCTCTATTTTCTCAAAATAAAGGCGGTAATGCGTATTCCGGCTCATCATGGACTGTTAAACCTTTTGAACGAAAAGCATTTATAGAAAACAAAGGACAGTTTGACAACAATCTTCCCGCAGATAAAAAATCTTTTAAGTACTGTATTGACAAGGGTTATCAAGTGTTTTTTTATGCTGATGAAATCTGTTATCGTTTAACAAGGCCGGTAAGGGTAAAAGAAACACTGTTAAATAAATTTGAAAGTGAAGAAAAACGTGAAGCAAGGGAGCATGAATATAAAATGGAAGCTCAGTTAATAAATGTAAAATGGCTTAATGCAAATCCCAATGCGACAATTGAAGCTGAAAATAAACAGAGCACCGTTTATTCCTATACTGTTAATTCTAAAAATGAAAAACCCTACACAGTAATGTGCGAAGGGTATTCAAAATTAATTTATAAAAATCTTTACGATAACATTGATGTAGAATATATTTTCCATCCTGACAAAGGCATTGAGTACAGCTTATTAATTCATCCCGGTGCGGATATCAGCCAGGTTAAAATGCAGTACTGCGGTGTAAATAACAATTTTTTGAATGATGGAAATGTGACTATCAAAACTATTGCAGGCGCCTTAATCGATCATGCTCCTGTAACTTTTTACGCCGGCAGTAAAGAAAAAATAACTTCATCGTTTTACAGAACCAATAATATAGTTTCATTTAATGTTTCATCTTATTTAAAAGATCAGGAAATAATAATAGATCCATGGACCGTTGTGCCAGGCTTCGCTCCAAATCAGGCATTTGACAATGGAGTTGATGGTAATGGGAATATATATATTTACGGCGGGGCGCAGGGTAATTTTGTAGTTGAAAAATACAATGCTGCGGGAGGCGCTCCTATCTGGTCATTGGCAAACAGCCTCACAGACCCAAACGACCTCGGAGGCTATTACGGCGATTTGTTAGTTGAAAGCAGCGGCAATTTTTATTTGTCTCAAGGATTCGTTACCAGCGGGGCTCATACTTTTAAATACTCGCCTACATCAAGCCTTATCTGGCAGAGCACAATCGATCCAAATTACCAGGAACACTGGCGGCTGGCTCTCAACTGCATAACTAATAAAGTAATTGTTGCAGGCGGCGGTACAACTTCCCCGACATTAAATATTGCTGAAGTGGATGTAAATACAGGGGTTTTGATAAATGCCCTTTCGATGAACGCCACACATGAGGATATGGCTGGTTTGTGTATTGATGAAACAGGAAAATCATATCTGGCAGGCGCTAATTCAAATCAAATATTTTATGGTGATAACACTAACAACGTTCTGGCAACTGCCGCAAACGGATATAATCTTGCAGAACTGGCAATAGGCGGACCGGTAAGCTATTACTCGCGTGACGGTTTTGGTGAAGCCATTGGAAATGGTTACAATATGATGGCTTTGGGAGGGGCATCATTTTTATTTACCTCCGACGGAGCTGTGCTTAAAAAATGGGATAGAAATACGCACGCCTTGCTATTAAGCGTTCCTATTCCGGGCGGACAGGCGGGGCTGTGCAGCGGGATATTAGCTGATAAGTGTAATAATGTTTTCACCGGTTCAATAAACGGTGTTTACCGATTTGATTTTGGTTTGGTGCAAAAAGAATTTAAAGCATCAACTGCAGCGGTTTTTGATATTGCTTTTTCTTTAAATTCAGACATTATAGCCTGTGGCAGCGGCTTTTTACAACCATTGACATTTGGCCGTGAATCATGCGGCTCTAACATAATTTTAATTACAAGTGATCCCTGCAACCCCGCAGTTAATACTGTAAAAGTGAGGCCTACATTGGGAATCCCGCCCTTTTCATTCCTGTGGGATGACGGAAGCACTGATTCAATCAGAACTAATTTACCTTTAGGAAATCACATTATTGTTGTCCGCGACGGGGCATGTAATCCTTCTGTAAATATTGATACTGTTAAAATTGCAAGCGGCGCCAAACCTTTAACAGTTGTTAAAACAGACCCTGTATGCCATACAACCTCTGACGGCAGGATAATAATTACTCTGGTGCACAACCAGACAATCACCAGTTTTACCTGGACCCCGGCGGTTAACGACACGCTCTTAAACGACAGCACAACCAGAGCTGCAGGCTTAGCCTCGGGAACCTACCATTGTCATCTTGTATCAAGTTTAGGATGCAGTTTCGATACCACAGTTACAATTACTCCCGACCATCCTAATCCCTCTGCCGCTTTTGATGATACCAAAGCCTGTGATGGCAAGGCTATGCCTTTCACTGATAATTCAGCAGCAGCAGCAGGAGGAAGTCTGACAGCCTGGGCATGGGCATTTGGCGATGGAGGCACTTCGCTCAGCCAGAACCCAAGCCATATTTACCCCGCCACAGGCATATTTCCTGTTACATTAATTGTTACTGATAATAACGGCTGTAAAGACACTGTCACAAAAAACGAGGAGGTTCATCCTTTACCGCATGTACTCTACACTCCCGAAAATGTCTGCAAAGGAAGTTTAGTGCCTTTCACTGATTTATCAAGCCTCGCAGGTACAGACGTGCTTCAGACCTGGACATGGGATTTTGGAGATGGAAGTCCGGTTAACAATAATCAAAATGCACTTCACCTTTATGCAGCAACAGGAGCTTATACAACGCACCTGCTGGTTATTTCAAATTTCGGATGCAGAGATTCTGCTTCAAGAGCAGTAACCATCAATCCATACCCTGTTGTAAATTTCAGCGCGCCTGATACTGCGGGATGCGACCCATTGTGTGTTAATTTCACGATGGCAGCCTCAATTGCATCAGGCTCTAATACCGTGTTTCTGTGGGACTTTGGAGACGGCAGTACTTTTGGCGCTGCTGAAAATCCAAATCATTGCTACAGAAATAATTCTATTGATTTACCAAAGACTTTTACTGTAAAATTAACCGTTACTTCCGACAGCGGCTGTGTTACCTCTCTTTCAAAAAATAATTATATAACTGTAAATCCTAATCCCATTGCACGTTTTACGGTAGACCCTAAATCTGTTTCAATTATGAACCCGGTGATTAATTATACCGATTTATCTTTAGGTGCAGGTATCTGGAATTGGAATCTTGGCGACCATACAGCCTCTGTATTAGAAACCCCGCTCCCTCACACTTACGCTGACACCGGAAAATATACGGTAACTCTTATTGTTTCCAATCAATACAGCTGTTTTGATACCGCCCATGAAACCCTTGTAATTGAGCCTGATTGGGCCTTTTATATTCCGAATATGTTTTCGCCGAACGGCGACGGCATTAATGACAGCTTTCAGGGATACGGATACGGCCTTTTAGAATATGAAATGTTTATCTTCGACCGCTGGGGAAATAACATATTTCATACTGTTGATTATGATTACCCTTGGGACGGAAAAGCAAACGGAGGTAAAGAAAAGGCACAGATGGATGTATATGTTTATGTGATCAACATTAAGGATATAAAAGCAGGCAGACACAGCTACAAGGGGATTGTAACACTGGTGAAATAACAATTTTGAATGAAGGGAATGTAAAAAAATCATTAAGTCAAAGAAGAAATTATTTCATTGAATAAACCCGGAATTATTCTGCTTGAATTAAATGTTAATTTTAATGTGTTAAATGCAACCAATTAAAAGTTGATGCGTCTGTATTTTGATTGAGTTTATATTTTAAAAATCAAAATACATTTTAAGAAGTTTCAAATGAAAAAATTATACACCTCCTTTATTTTTATCCTGTTTGCTTTTGCAAAAGTGTTTGCTCAATCGCATTCGATGCCGGTTGACAGCAGGGAGTATGAAAGCCTGAAGCAAAAAGGCATGCTGCCGAAAGATATGGTTTTAACCAATCCTCATACATTCACTCCTTCGTTAGAAGATTTTAAAAAACTAGGCCTTACGCATGAACTGCGCAGACCAGGAGGTTCACCCACTCCGGCATCAGGAGGAGCATGCAGCTGTTACATCCCGCCCGACAATACCTATACGCTTGCAATGACTCCTAATGATGACGGCAGCACCAACTCCATCGCAATCCCTTTCAGCTTTTGTTTGTACGGTACCAATTACACATCCTTGTTTATAAACAATAACGGCAATATTTCATTCGGCGCTTCCTATTTTACATTTTCTTCAAGTCCTTTTCCCGACCCTACTTACATCATGGTTGCTCCTTTCTGGGGTGATGTGGATACGCAGGGAGCAGGTACTGTACAATATAAAATTACCTCTACAGCCATGTATGTTAATTGGGTTGGTGTCGGCTATTTTCCGAGCATGACGGATAAAATAAATACTTTTCAATTAATTATTACAGACGGCAATGACCCTATACTGCCAGCCGGTAATAACATTGCCTTTTGTTACGGCGATATGCAATGGACTACCGGCGGGGCTTCGCAGGGTGTTAACGGCTTCGGCGGAATACCTTCAACAGTGGGCATCAATAAAGGCGACGGTGTAAGTTATGTTCAGATGGGCCGTTTCAACCAGCCGGGCCCGGTTTATCTTGGACCTTATGCCTCAAATGACGGTATTGACTGGTTAGATAATAAATCATTTTATTTTAACTCCTGCTCAAGCACCAACCTCGCTCCGATTGCAAGCGGCATAAATAACTGCGACACTATTAAAATGTGCGGTACCGGTGATACTTTACTTCTTAACGGTTTATTTCTTTCGCCTGAAATAGGGCAGAACACAACTGTAACCGTAAATACCAACGGTGCTCCGGGAATAAGCGTGGTAAGCAATGTACCTGGCAATTCAGCAACTGCACAGGTAAGAATAATTTCAAGCAGTTCAAATGCGGGTAATAACGTTATTACATTTATTGCAACCGATAACGGCGTACCGGCTGGAATTACCACTGTTAATGTAAATGTGTTTGTGGATATTGCGAGCGCAGTAAGCTTTCACCCTGTGCTGGCAGGTAATTTATCTTTTTGCGCCGGTGACAGCAGTTTGCTGAGTGTAAGCCCTACAACTTATACTTCATATTTGTGGAATACAGGAGCATCAACTACTTCAATTTATGCACATACAACCGGACAATACAGCGTTACCTCAACTTTTAACGGATGTTACAGAACACTCTTTGCAAACGTAACAGCTGTTCCGCATCCTGTAGCCGCTATAGCAGGCAATACAGGCATCTGCGCTGGCGGCAGCGTTACTTTAACCGCTTCAGGCGGCGGGACTTATTTATGGTGGAACAGCACAGACACTACGGCCTCGAAAACAGTCACGCCGGGTACAACTACAACTTATACAGTAGAGGTGCAAAACAGCCAGGGATGCACTGATACTGCAACTGCAACTGTGGCAATTATTCCTGCACCCATCGCTGACTTTGCTCCTGACGGGGTATGTCTGCACCAGACAATAATTTTTGCCGACCAGTCAACCTTTCCCGGCGGAATTATTACCACATGGACATGGGATTTCGGGGATGGCAGCCCTGTGGCTGTAATTCAGAATCCAAGTCATTTATATACAAATGTGGGCACCTATCCTGTTAAATTAATAATTACGAGCAATACCGGCTGTGCAGATACGGTCATCAAAAACATTGTAGTTCATCCTTTGCCGCATGCACTGTTTACATCCGGCAACGGCTGCAAAGGAAGTATTATTCCGTTTACAGATCAATCAACGATAGCAAATCCAGATGCTTTGTCGGCATGGACATGGGATTTCGGAGATTTAAGCTCGTTAAATAATAATCAAAATACTTTTCATCAGTATTCTAATATAGGTTCTTTTTCTGCGAGTCTATTGGTTATTTCAAATTTCGGATGCAGGGATTCCATCACAAAAACTGTAACGATTAACCCTCCTTATGTTTTAACTTTCAGCGCTCCGGACACTACAGGATGCAGTCCTTTATGCGTGAATTTTCACAGCCAGATTAATATGCCGGCCGGCAGCCATGCCAGCTATATGTGGGACTTTGGGGATGGCAGTCCTTTAGGGCAGACTGCAAATCCAAATCATTGTTATAAAGATACTTCTACTACAGTGGTGGAAAAATTTACAGTAACGTTAACTGTTTCGCCTGATACAGGCTGTATTTCCGTGCTTACTAAAAACAATTATATTGTAGTTAATCCTAGCCCTGTTGCAAAATTTTCGGCCGACCCGAATCCTGCTTCTATTCTTAATCCGACTATTTCTTTTACAAACTTATCAGCAGGTGCAACTGCCTGGAACTGGAACCTTGGCGATCTGACGACTACAAATTTAAACACCCCGCTGCCGCATACTTATGCAGATACCGGCAGTTATCTGGTTACTCTTATTGATTCTAATTCATTCTCCTGCTTTGACACCGCTCGGCTGATGATTTTCATAGAGCCTGATTTTTCGTTTTATATTCCGAGTGCGTTTTCTCCAAACGGCAATGGCATTAATGATAATTTCCAGGGCTACGGTTACGGAATTATAGATTACGAAATGTTTATTTTCGACCGCTGGGGCAATGAAATATACCACACAACGGATTACACCCAGCCTTGGAACGGGAAGGTAAACCAGGGAATAGAAGCTGAACTGATGGATGTATATATTTATACCTTCAAAATTAAAGATGTGAAGGGAAAGAAACACGACTATAAAGGAACTATTACATTAGTGAAATAAATTAATGAAGCATGCCTCTCTCGGAAAGGGAAAAGGATTTTTAAATATTGATTTTAAAATAAATTAGAAAATTTAAATAATATAACATGAAAACAAGACTACTTATATTTATCGCCTTTGTTCTGTTTATAACAAACGGGCAGGGACAGCAGGTTACAATTAAAAGATGCGGACTAGGCGCAAAAAACTCTCTGGCAAACAGCCTTTCAATGGCAGAAAATTCCAGCAGCCAGCTTTTTAGAATATTTCCTGATGCTTCTAAAATTGATGTTACAAAGGACATCAGAAATGCTGTTTTTCTTGAACTTAATTTAGACGAACTTACCAAGATTAAAAAAACAAAATCTTCATTGTTCAGTTTAACTATTCCTGTTTCTGAAAACAACACAGTAACATTTGATCTTCGCGACGCAAAAATTTTGGCGGATAATTTTATCGTCACCACTGAAAAAAATGAAAAAGTAAATTACAATCCCGGTTTATACTATCAGGGAACTGTGGCTGGAGTAAGCCCTTCCCTTGCGGCATGGAGCATGTTTGATAATTCGGTAATGGCAGTGTTTTCATATAACAATGATAATTATACATTGGGGTTATGGAACGATGCATCCAACATTAACAAAACTATTTACATTTTATACAGAGACAGCGATGTACTTTTTAAACGCGAGTTTAAATGCGGTGTGGATGCGCTGCCGAACCAGTTACGAAGCAGTAACGGCAATGGCGGAGGGCATCTGCAGAGCAATCAATGTATTAAAGTTTATTTTGAATGCGATAATCAAATGTTTATTGATCAGGGAGGCGTTGTAAATACAACCAATTATGTTACCGGATTATTTAATGTTGTGCAGACACTTTATAATGTTGAAACGCTTAACGTGGAGTTATCACAGATTTATGTATGGACTACCGCTGACCCTTATATCTCGGCAACAACATCAACGGATTTGCTTAACGGCTTTCAGGCAACCCGGACAACTTTCAACGGCAATGTGGCGCATCTGCTTACCACCCGGCCTCTTAATGCCGGAGGATTAGCCTACCTCGATGTAATTTGCACGCCGAGCAATGCTTATGCTATCAGTAATATCGACAATACATTTGCAGCATACCCTAATACCTGCTGGACCACATTGGTGGTTACACATGAGCTGGGCCATAATTTCGGATCGCACCATACACATTGGTGCGGCTGGGTAGGCGGCGCAATTGATGACTGCTATGCAGTTGAAGGCTCTTGTTCACCGGGGCCTCACCCGGCAACACTCGGCGGTACTATTATGAGTTACTGCCATTTAACAAGTGTAGGCATCTTAATCACAAATGGCTTTGGAACTCAGCCCGGCGGTGCCATCAGAGCGTCGTATGCAGCAGCATCCTGTTTAACAGCCTGTGCAAGCGCTCCTGTTGCCGCATTCGACGGCACCCCTTTAAATGCCTGCACTGCACCTTTAACAGTTACTTTTACCGACCATACTTTAGGAGCTATCACATCCTGGGCATGGGATGTTAATAATGACGGAGTGGTTGATTACACTACCCAATCGCCTACGCATACTTATACCAGCCTGGGCACCTATACAGTAAAACTTGTTGCAACAAACGCCAACGGAAGCAATACAATAATAAAAACAAATTATATTACTGTGGGTACTGTTACACCTTCGGTTACAATTGCCATTACTTCAGGTTCGCAAACTGTATGCGACGGCATACCCGTTACATTTACCGCAACACCTGTTAACGGCGGTGCAAGCCCAGTTTACCAGTGGTATTTAAACGGCACTGCCATTGTAGGCGGAACGTATCCCACTTATACATCATCATTGCTGGCAAATAATGATGTGATAACCTGCGGCATTACCTCTACTGCCCTCTGCCCAAGCCCCACAACAGCTTTAAGCACCGGCATTACAATGACCATAACACCGCGTGTGCTTCCTGCAGTTACTGTTTCAATTACTTCGGGTGCATCAACTATATGTGCCGGCGGCTCAGTAACCTTTACAGCGGCACCGGCAAACGGCGGTAATTCACCTGCTTATCAATGGCAGCTAAACGGCGCCAATGTAGGCACAAACAGCACCACTTACACTTCATCAACACTTGCAAATGCCGATTTAATTACCTGTATTATAACTTCCAATGCCGCCTGCGCAACCCCGGTTTCGGTAACAAGCAGCATTACTGCCATGACTGTCAACTCCATTGTAAGCCCTGCATGTACAATTGCCATTACAACAGGTGCAAACCCTACCTGTCCCGGTGTTCCGCTTACCTTTACAGCTTCGTCAACCAGCGGAGGAACAACGCCTGTATATCAATGGAAAAAGAATGGGGTCAATACAGTTATTGGAACATCCTACACGCCTGCATCGCCTGCAAACGGTGATGTGATAACATGCGTTGTTACTTCTAATGCATCCTGTTTAAGTGTAAACACTGCAGCAAGTGCAGCAACAACCATCTCCATACTCTCATCATCTGTACCTACTATTACAGCAGCAATTACGGCAGGAGCTAATCCGAGCTGTACTGGGAATCCTATTTCATTTACTGCAACGCCGTCGAATGCTGTAAGTCCATCTTATCAATGGTTTTTGAATGGCAGCCCGATTGCAGGGGCCCAGAGCCTTACTTATACACCTTCTTCAATAGCCGACGGATCTGTTATAACATGTTCGGTAACTTCAACTTCTGTATGCACATCAATCGTTTCAAGCAGCCCGATCACAGTGGTTGTGCCTGCGGTAGCGACAATTAATTTTATTTCTGATATTGATGTATGCGGCGGAAACATTGCTGCAACAAATTTTTCGAGTAATCCTTTGGGTGCTGCTTATTCCTGGACCAACTCGAATACCGCTATAGGCTTAGGAAGCGGAGGTAACGGAAATGTGACTTCATTCAGCGCTGTAAATAATACTGCTGCGCCGATTACTTCAAATATCAGCGTTACTCCTTCAATAAGCGGCTGTCCGGGCACACCCTCTGTTTACACTATTACAGTAAATCCTACGCCGGTAATTACTCAAAGCGGAGGCGTGCTTACATCATCTGCTGCAACTGCTTATCAATGGTATAGAAACGGCCAGGTAGCTGCGGGAGCTGTAAACCAAACCTTCACAGTTTTACAGGCAGGAAATTATGTTGTTATTGTTAATGGCAGCGGCTGCCCTTCAAACACAATAAATGCTGTACCCGAAGGAATTAATCAATTAAACAGCGACTGCTTTTTTAATGTTTATCCGAATCCGAACGATGGTAACTTTTTTGTTTCGTTTGAAGTACCTGAAAGAAATACGTATTCATTAAAAATGGTGAATGCAATTGGTGCTTTGATTTACGAAGAAACACTTTCTGATTTTGAAGGAAAATATTTAAAACAGCTGAATTTAGAAGGTTTTGCAAAAGGTGTTTACCTGCTTAACTTAAGAAGCGCCGACACTGAGATTGTTAAAAAGGTTGTAATTTATTAATGGATCAGGGTATTTAAATTCGAAGGAGAAAATACCTGAAATTTAAATTTTTATTGAACAGCATGGATGCGAAATCTATGCTGTTTTTTTTGTTCATAGCAGTTGCTGGCGGAGAGTTTATAAATGATCGAATTTAGTTTTATCAACCCAAAACTATATTGCATTAACCCAATATTTAGTTTTAGCTGCCCTCAACTCATCTTCATTAACCCATTATTGAGTTATATCAACATGCAGCTCAGTTGCATTAACCCATCAGTGAGTTATATCAACCCGCTGCTCAGTTGTATTAACCCATCAGTGAGTTGCATCAACACTCAAGTCACATGCATTAACCCGTCAATGAGTTGCATCAACCCGCAACTCACTTTCACTAACCCATCAATGAGTTGCATCAACCCTCAACTCACTTTCATTAACCCGTCAATGAGTTGCATCAAGACGCAACTCACTTGAGTCAACCCGCAACTCACTTGCGTTAACCCATCAGTGAGTTTTAACAGCAGAAAACTAAACTCAGGCATAGATTATTAAAGTTCATCTAATTCACAAGTAATGTTAAAAACCATCTTATGGCATATCGTTTGGCTTATCTGTATTAATCATTCCAATACCATGCTGATGCATGCTGCATCGCTTAAAAGTATAGATTGATATAGTTTCCGAAAGGGGGTGTTTACAAATGGCAAGACTAAAAAGAAAATCATTAGTGTTAGAAAAAGCGAGCAAGAGATTAGCAGGGGTTGAAACTATTTCTATGACACTTGATTTGGGAAACGGACTTACTGTTACTTCGTATAACGCTAAAGTAAGCGCTGTTACAAGCAAATTAGACGCTTATAATCAGCAGCTTTCAATGGCTGATACGGGATCCACAGAGCTTAAGCAGATGGAAAAAGAATTGAATGATATGAGCAAGAGGATACTTGAAGCAGTTGGTTCCGCTTATGGTCACGACAGCATTGAATACGAAAAAGCCGGAGGCATTCGTTCAAGCAATCGCAAGAAACCAAAAAGCAAACCCAAAGTAATTACTAAACCGGCTCCTTAATTTATGCGGGTTCAAGGGTTAAGCCTCTCTGTTAATTCAGAGGGGCTTTTTTTGTTGGGATAGTTTTAAATGATTTACATTTGATAAAAAAATTAACGGCAATTCAATAAAATAATTCCTTGAGAAATTCCGACAGACAGATTCCATAAGCTCCATTAATTAATTGAAAAGTATGTATAAATCAATTCATTTAAATTCAGAAGGTCTAAATAATTATATTACAGAACCATCAAAAGAATTAGCAAATCTTTCAAAGATTAATATTTTTATTGGACCAAATAATTCAGGAAAAAGTAGTTTATTAAGAAATCTGTTTTCAAATAAAAAGCCTGAGTTCACAGTTGAAAATATTAATTTGAATGAAATTAATTCAGCTATAAGTCATCTTCACACTCAAATTGAAGATTACTTCAAAAATATGCGAATACGTTCTGCTGAGGGAGTTGAATTAAGCATCCTGAAAGAAAATAAATTTCTTTCCGATTCAAATAAATTTACTGACTTATATACATACGTAGAAGGCTTAACGCAAATTAATTTTACTAGAATAACTTATACTGATGGATCGGTAGGAACAGGAATTGGGGGCGTAAGTCAAATAGCAAATGAAATTAGAACTTTTGCCTCTGACTGCCTAAAAAATATAGAAAGCCTGAAATCTTATAACCATAAAAATTATTTACGTGAAAATATTTATATACCAACGTTAAGAGGGTTACGTGGGATTGATTATGATGAAAAAAAGCAATTGAAATGGAAGGATAATTATCTAATCAGAACAAAAAATGATTATTTTCAAAAAGAAGATCACATCGAAAGTCAAATTTTTACCGGATTAAAACTATATGATGATGTAAAAACACTTCTACTTGGCTCCAAACCTGGGAGAGAAAGGGTTAAAGGTTTTGAAAAATTTATTGGAGATACTTTTTTTGATGGTAAAGAATTTAGTATTATTCCGCATATAGAAGACAATGTAGTGCATATTAAAATTGGGGATGATGATGAATATCCAATATATAAAATAGGTGATGGCATTCAATCAATAATTATTTTAACATATCCCTTATTCTTCAATCAAGAAAAACATTTAAATGTTTTTTATGAAGAACCTGATTTGTTTTTACATCCAGGCTTTCAAAGAGTATTTTTAGAAACTTTATCATTGCCTCAATTTAGCAATTTCCAATTTTATTTAACAACTCATTCCAATCATTTTTTGGATATGACGCTCGACTATAATTCTATATCTGTATTTACCTTTCAAAAAAACGATAAAAAAGAATTTGTTATCAATAATGTTAGCAATTCAGACAAAAATATATTACAGATTTTAGGAGTAAAAAACTCTTCCGTTTTTTTATCAAATTGCACGATTTGGGTTGAAGGAATTACTGATAGAATCTATGTACGCAAATATTTAGAATTATTTCAACAATTAAAAGGCGTCACTTTTAAAGAGGATATTCATTATTCGTTTGTAGAGTATGGTGGCGGCAATATAACTCATTGGTCATTCTTAGAAGATGCAGACACATTACATCCAAATATTAACATTGAAAGTCTTTGCAGTAAATTGTTTTTAATTAGCGACAAAGATTCTACTGAAAACAAACAGAATGGTGACAAGTCAGAAAAATTAATACGACAAGAAAATCTGAAAAAGAACTTAGGAGAACAATATTATTGCCTTGAGTCAAGGGAAATTGAAAACTTATTAGAAGAGGATATAATAAAAAAAGTAATTAATGAATTTGAGAAAAGTGATGGCAACGATATTGACTCTAGTAAATTATTACTACCATCCTATAAAAATGAATATTTAGGTCAGTTTATTGACGAAAATGTAATTGGCTTAAAAAGAGCCTACAGAGCTAAAAGCGGAACTATTACAAATAAGGTTGAGTTTGCCAAAAAAGCTGTCAGCTATATGAATAACTACGATAGTATTAGTAAGGAAGCAAAAATATTAACGGAAAAAATATATGCCTTCATTAAAGGGAATAATTAAAGCCAATAAGCTTAGTTTTTGCCTGAATCTAAAGATATTCTATCTTTAATTTTCAAAAAACACTCAATCAATAAAACCATGAAACTAAAACTCCTCCTCCCCACACTCCTCCTCCTCCCCAAACTCTTCTTCGGCTGGGGTTCAGAAGGCCATCATTTGGTTGCAGAACTTGCACGTAAAAATTTAAATAAAAGAGTTGAACAGCAGGTTCAAAAATATTTGGGTGCAGTTACATTTGAACAGGCTGCTGTATGGATGGATGAAATGAGGCCGAATCATGCTTATGATTATATGAAACCCTGGCATTATACAAGTTTCGAAAAGGGCGCAGAATACATGAAATCACCCAACGGCGATATTGTTTCTGAATTGCAATTGGTAATCACTGAGCTGAAAAATTATAAAAAAATGAAAGAGGAAGATGTAAATAAAGATTTAAAAATTTTGTTTCATCTCTGCGGTGATCTTGCAATGCCTCTGCATACAGGATATCCAAACGATCATATCGGACTTGATTACCAGGTAAAGTTTATGGCCTACCCTACCAGCCTGCACTGGCTGTGGGACAGCGTAATAATTGCTCAGGGAAATATCACATTTGATGTATGCCAAAAGGCGCAGGATAAATTAACAGCAGAACAAAAAAACTCAATCGCCAAAATGGATGTGATGTCATGGATGAATGATTCGCGCGCTTTGGTTCCCGCGGTTTACAGCTTCAAGGGAAATATAATAACGAAGGAATACCTGGATGCAAACAAAGACGAGGTTGCTGCTCAATTGGCAAAAGGCGGCCTGATGCTTTCAAGTGTATTGAATGAAGTTTTTAAGGAATAATGACGACTTTCAGAAAACAATCTGCATCCTTGATTCTATAAAAATCAATTAGAAATTAAATCATAAATAAAATAAGGATTACGCCTTCTTCCAATACCAAACATCATCGCGTGATACGCTTTCCTGCTGTTTCCAATACCTTGGAGTAACGGTATGCCCGTCGGGAGTATTTAATTGGCGGTTATAAATGCCATTAACCGGATTAAAAGTTAAATCGGTAACACCTATAGTAAATGTTTCAGGAAGTACAGGCGTAGCAGCAACGGGTGTTTCAGCAGCAACAGCAGGTTTAGCAGCAGTTTTAGGAGGCGGACTTTTTACCACAACAACAGTAAAGCCGTTAAAGTCGAGCAATGCTTTTAAAAATGCAACGCGTTCTGTACTGCAGTTTTTTTCAATGATAGAGCATTTTATTTCTCCAAGATCTTCAAAAATATAATTTGCGTTTAGTGACATCTTTTTAAAAGTTCAATGTTTAAATTTATAAAGTTAAGACCCCTCTCTTAATCTCTCCCCGCAGGGGAGAGGCTTGGTTAACTCACCAATCGCCCCCTCTCTTGTGGAGAGGGGATTAAGGGGTGAGGTGGGTTAAACTATTTATATATCCATAAATACAGCTTGCAAAACCTGTTGCAACAAGTCCGATTACACAGATTATTAAAGCAAGTTTCGCAGAAAAACTTCCGCTTACTTTTTCAATAGGTGTATCATTCGGGTCGATAAAAATTGCTTTTACAACACGTAAATAATAGTACAATGAAATAATCATATTCAGCGCAGCAATAATAACCAAGATATAATTCCCTCGGCTTGCACCGGCAGTTACCAAAAACATTTTCCCAAAAAAGCCAGCTGTAGGAGGAATGCCGGCCAGTGAAAATAAAGAGATAGTAATTACCCAGCTCAGAAAAGGATTGGTTTTATAAAAACCTTTGTAATCGCTGATGTTTTCTTTCTGCGCATGAGCTGATACAAGCCCTATTACACCAAATGCGCCGAGGTTGGAGAAGATATAAACCATTAAAAAATAAATCACCGCTGTTGTTCCCATCGCGCTGCCTGCTGATAAACCTAATAAAATATAACCTACCTGGGTAATGGATGAAAATGCAAGGAAACGTTTTATGTTATCCTGCCGGATAGCAAACAAATTTCCGACAACTATGGTAAGAACAATTGTAAGAAATAAAATATTGTACCACATACTTTCAAAATTCAGAAACAGTGTATGCAGTATGGAAATAAAAACAAAAACAATTGCCGCTTTTGAAATCACTGAAAGATAAGAGGTCACCGAAACAGGAGCGCCTTCGTACACATCGGCTGTCCAAAGGTGAAACGGCACTGAAGAAATTTTAAATGCAAAACCAGTGAAAACAAAAATCAATGACATAATCTGCAATCCTCCGCCGGTAATCAGTTTCGGCATTTCTGTAAAGCTCAGCGTTCCCGTTGTTCCGTAAAGCATCGAGATACCGAACAGCATAATGCAGGATGCAAATGCAGATGAAAGTATCATTTTTACAGCAGCTTCAGAAGATTTTAATTTATCAAGATCGAAATTAACAAGTGCTGCAAGAGGGATGGAAGCGAGCTCCAGCCCAAGATAAAACATCAGGAAATTACCGCTCGAAATCATAAAGAACATACCAAGCAGCGTTGTCAATAATAAAATGTAAAATTCCGAAACATGTTTATGTGTTTTCAGCCAGTCGAAAGCCTGCATGGAAATAAGAAGTGTTCCGAAATTTAAAATGTTTTTTTCAAGAAAAACAATACCGTTGGTATGATACATACCGTTGAAAAGACTGCCGTCGGTATTAAAAATGAAACCCAATATAAAATTCAGAAGAAGTAATGTATTGGCAATATGCAGCCACGTTGCATTATCTTTAATGCCGTCCCATACTTTAAGAACAAGCAATATAAAGATGATGAGCGTTAAGCTCAGTTCAGATTTCATTAATATAAAAAAGTCAGTATTCATATTTTAATTTCCTGTTACGCCTTTTGCAATATTTTCCATAATTAATTGTGCATCCGGTGCTATTAAATTATAAAGCCAGAATGGTGCAATACCAATCGCAAGTATTGCAGCAATTAATAATATAGAAGCAATTTTTTCATTCCACGATGCATCTTTCAAATTCTGATATTGCTCATTGATAATCGGCCCCATTACGGATTTCCCCGCAGCACGTAATATATATACCGCGGTTACAACAATGGATGCCGCTGCAAGAATAGTTGCAATGCGGTGAAATGCATCAGGCCGCTGCCATGCTCCCACAAATACAGTCATTTCAGCCACAAAGCCACTCAGTCCCGGAAGTCCCAGTGAGCATAAACCTGTGATAATATATACTGTCCCGATAAACGGAAGAACTTTTAATAATCCGCCTAATTCAGAAATCTGCCTGGTATGTGTGCGTTCGTAAATCATGCCGATAGCACCGAAGAAAAGTGCTGTCATTACACCGTGTGATACCATCTGCATAACAGCCCCGATAATGGCAGTTTTAGTAAGCATGCCGATACCTAACAGAATAAACCCGCAATGGCTCACGGATGAATATGCATTCATGTACTTCAAATCTTTCTGCATCAATGTCGCGAAAGCACCGTAAATAATAGCAATGGTGGCAAGCAGTACAATTAACCAAGAATACTGCTGAGCTGCTTCAGGCATTAAATACGTCGCAACACGCAAACAGCCGTAACCTCCAAGTTTCATGGATATTCCTGCAAGGAACATGGAAGCCGCTGTGGGCGCAGAAGAGTGACCGTCGGGTACCCAGGTATGAAAAGGGAACAAGGCTGTGAATACGCCGAAGCCAACAAATAAGAATGGGAAAATATACAGCTGTGTCTGCAGTGAAATGTGCAGGTGAGAAATTTTCAGAAGGTCCCAGGTGTGAACACCGCCTCCGATATCTGTTGCGAAATATGTTGCTAATAATCCAATCAGAACAAATACAGAACCTCCCATAAGCATTAATGCGAGTTTCATTGCGCTGTATTCTTTTTTACCGCTGCCCCAGATTCCTATCAATAAATATTTAGGAATTACCGCCACTTCAAGAAAGAAAAACAAAGTGAATAAATCCAGAGAAATAAAGAATCCGTAGGCTCCTACACTGAGCAACAGAAGCAGAAAGAAAAATTCTTTTGTCAGCGTCTGCACGCTCCATGAAATTAAAATTCCGGCTGCAACAACAAATGCAGTAAGCATTATCATGGCAATTGAAATGCCGTCAACACCTATATAATATTCTATATTCAAGGCACTATACCAGCTGTAACGCTGCTGAAAAAGCATTTGAGCTGTATTGCCCCCGGCTCTTTCAGAAATGTAAGCACACATCAGTGCAGATGCAAGACCAAGCTGAACAAGGGATCCAATAAATGAGGTCCATTTAACCTGAGCGCTGTTACGGCAGAACAATACAGCAATTGCAGTTAAAAGAGGAACAATTATTAGTATGGTTAAATTCGTCATTAGTTCAATTCACTTTCGTTAATCTTCAATTTTTCAAGTACCAGTGTTTTAAACTGATTGGCGGCAGAAACGCATTCATTCACTTTATCAACAGTAAGGCAGTATTTGCCGTCGCACTCATCATGGTTCATTCCATTGCAAAGAACTGCTGATACATCAATTTTTGAAAACTGATCATCAATTTTAATGCACTGGTTCAATATATTTTTCAAGCTGTTTCCTTCATTGTGGTTCATTGAGTGACTCAACAGAAAAACCCGGAGCATAGAAGTCATTGACTGGCGTGCGCTATAGCAGACAGACATCGTCACCACTTCTTCATGCGGCCGGTTTAACTCATGCTCTGCAATGCGAAGCTCTGTTAAAGCCTGTTTCAGTGAGCTGCGAATTTCATTTGTTACCATGATTTTAATTTTTTAAGTCCATAAATAAATGAACAATAACACAAATCCCAATGTTCCTGCAAAAAAATAAATCGCGTATTCCTGCACCTTTCCTGATTGAAATGATCTGATGCCTTCGGAAACATCTTCTGTCACAGTGGCAATTAAATTCATAAAGCCGTCAAAAATATTTTTATCAATCCATGCGGCCGGTCTTCCGATTAAATTAAATATGATTTTTTTTGTGATGAATAAATAAATTTCATCGAAATAAAACTTTCTGTATGCAGCAGTATAAAAGCCTTTGAGGGCATCAGCAATTTTCTGCGGAACAGCGCTTTCTTTGCAGTACATGAACCATGCAAAGAGAATTGCAGCAACAGCAAGCAGAACAGGGCCGATTGCAAAACCAATATGAAATTCGGTTTCTAATCCTGCACCGTCAGAGGTAACCAATTTACTGAAGGGAACAAATCCTGCAGTAACAGAAAGAGCCGCAAGAATAATTAATGGCAGCAGCATTGTTCCCGGGGCTTCGCCATGATGCTCAATATGATTGCTGTTTGAAGCTTTAAATTCTTTGTTCCAGAAAATATTAAAGTATAATCGGAACATATAAAATGCAGTGAGCCCGGCAGTAAGCACTGCGGCACCGAAAATAATTTTGTTGGAATTCCAGCAGGCGGCTAAAATTTCTTCTTTGCTGAAAAAGCCGGCAAACGGAGGGATACCGGCAATCGCTAAGCAAGCCAATAAAAAAGTGATATGTGTAATCGGCATTAATTTTCGCAGACCGCCCATGTCCTTCATATCATTGCTGTGAACATAATGTATCACAGCACCGGCTCCAAGAAACAATAATGCTTTGAAAATAGAATGTGTAAACAAATGAAACATGGATGCCATAAACCCTAACCCCTTTTCTCCGCCGTAACCTGAAACACCAAGCGCAAACATCATAAAGCCGATCTGGGACATTGTAGAATAAGCAAGTACACGTTTGATATCCGTCTGCGTACATGCAATAATTGCGGCAAGCAGCGACGAGAAAATACCAATATAAGCAACCACATCTAAAGCTTCCGGACAGGAATTAGAAAATATCGGAAACAATCTTGCAACTAAATACACACCGGCAACAACCATGGTTGCAGCATGTATCAATGCCGAAACCGGTGTAGGACCTTCCATTGCATCTGGCAGCCAGATGTGGAAAGGGAACATCGCAGATTTTCCTGCACCTCCCGCAAACACGAGCAATAAACCCCACGTTAATGCAGAACATCCGAGGAAGGATGCAGAAATAATGCTGCTTAAATAAGAACTCTGAACAGTTAAACGCTGTATTAACGTTTGAAAATCGAGTGTTTCAGCAAAGTATGATAGCACAAGTATGCCTATTAAAAATCCTAAATCAGCAAAGCGTGTTACAATAAATGCTTTTTTGGATGCCGCGACTGCCGATGGTTTTTCATAATAAAAACCAATCAGAAGGAAAGAGGAAACGCCTACTAATTCCCAGAATATATATATCTGAAAAATATTAGTTGAAAGAACTAAACCCAGCATTGAAAAAGTAAATAAAGAAAGGAAGGCATAGTAGGCTGCATACCGCGGTTCGCCCTTCATATAGCCCATGCTGTAAACATGAACCATCAGCGAAATGAATGTTACAATCACAATCATCATTACAGAAATTGGGTCTAATAAAATTCCCATGTCAATTGAAATGTTTGGCGCAAACTGCAGCCAGACAAATTTCATGGCGGTGATTTTCTGATAAACACCATTCACTTTTCCTGCATCAAAAAAATACTGATACGCTGTAAATACCGATAGAACAAATGAAGCCAGAAGTGAAAGAGTTCCTAATACGCCGGAGAATGTCGGGAAATACCTGCGGCCTGCCAGCCCGATAATCAAAAAACTGATGATGGGCAGCAGCGGAATTAAAGCTATGTAATTTGAATTCAGCATATTTTAAAACTTCATTAGATCAGCATCCTCCACATCAATGGATTTATAATTGCGGTACAGGTTAATTATAATAGCAATGGCAACAGCAGCTTCAGCAGCAGCAATAGCAATAATAAAAATTGTAAAAAACTGTCCGTCTAACTTATCGAAATATAAAAACTTGTTGAAGGCTACAAAATTTATGTTTACAGAGTTTAATATTAATTCGATTGCCATCAGCATGGTAATCATATTTCTCCGTGTAAGGAAGCCATATACGCCGATAAAAAACAGGGCAGTACTTATAACTAAAATATGTGTTAAGCCTATTTCGTTCATTTTTTTACTTTAATTGCAATTACAATACATCCAATCATTGCCGACAGCAGCAAGATACTTACTACTTCAAAAGGCAGTATATATCCATGCTGTGTTGTGCTCAGCATCTGCAGTCCGATATTTTTTATGCTGGGTGCAACCGCAGGGTCTAAGGTAGGCAGAAACGTCTGTCCTTTTATCAACCACAAAGTGAGAGCGCATCCGAAGGCCGCTGATAATCCTGAAAATATAACCTTTGCAAGTGCCGGCTTTTTCATATCACTTCCGGATTCAGCGGTTAAGAAAATTGAGAAAATTATTAACACTACAATCCCGCCCACATACACCACAATCTGCACTGCTCCCAGAAATTCGTAATTCAGATAAAAATATAATCCTGCAATTCCAATTAATGAAAACAAAAGAAAAACAGCTGCCCTGAAAATTTTACGCGCAGTTACAGCCAGCAGTCCCCCGCCTAGTATAACAGCTGCTAAAATGTAGAATATGACTGTTGATGCGCTCACACTATTAAATTTGATATGTTAATCTAAATTCTAAACTCTTAATCCTAAATTCCAAACTATCAACTATTAACCAACAACTATAAACTATTCTTCGACACCATCCATCAGCTTTGAGCCCGGTTTATTTAACACCTTTTTCAAATACTTTTTTTCATAAACGCTGTGTTCAAAGTCCTGACCCATAATAATTGCATTTGACGGGCAAGCCTCCACACATAAATTACACATGGTACACATATCTAAATGATATACCCAAGTGTCGATTCGTTTTTTCTTTTTTCCGTCTGGCTGTAATTCCTGCTTGAAAATAATTTTTATAGAGCCATTTGGGCAGGTCAGTTCGCAGGACTGACAACCTGTACAGCGATGCTCATTTTTTTCGTCATGCGGCATTATGACTTCACCCCGAAAACGATCAGCCATTTTAAGCGTTGCCCGGTTATCCGGATACTCTTCAGTTACAATTTCTTTGAGATGCGTAAAATAATACCCAGTCAATTTCATCCCTGTTAATAAGGATTTGATTGCGCTAAATATTGTTCCGAAATATTCTTTTAACATCTTATTTTATTTCAAATTTTATTTTCTCTTCTACCCCCTCTCTTATGGAGAGGGGATTAAGGGGAGAGATGTATTAAAAGTGCCAGCCCATAATTGCCATCAATGTTACCAGCAGTACATTTACCATACTAATCGGCAGCAGGTATTTCCATTCTAAATTCAACAATTGGTCAATGCGTAAACGCGGGAATGTCCAGCGGAACCACATGATTACAAATATTATAAAAAACGTTTTTCCAAAAAACCAAATTGAAGAAGGAATAAAATCCATGATGTGATTGAAGCCTTCTAATCCGCCGATGTGGAAGGGCATCCATCCGCCAAGGAAAATTGTTGCTGCTATTGCGGAAACAATAAATAAATTGATGTACTCCGAAAGTAAAAACATTGCAAATTTCATCCCTGCATACTCCGTGTGAAAACCGCCGGTGAGTTCCTGTTCGGCTTCTGTTAAGTCAAATGGAGCGCGGTTAATTTCTGCAGTTGAAGCAATAATAAAAATCACAAACGAAATAATGATTGGAATATGCCCTTTAAAAATCCACCATCCGTTTGCCTGACTGTAAACAATATCAGATAAACTTAAACTGCCGGTAAGTATTACAATAGAAATTAAAGACAAGCCGATGGAAAGCTCGTAACTCACTATCTGCGCACCGCTTCGCATAGCACCGATCAATGAATATTTATTGCTGCTTGACCATCCGGCCATTAAAATTCCGATTACTCCCATTGAAGAAATAGCAGACACATACAATACACCTATGTTGATATTCCAAATTTGAAAATCTTTTGCGAATGCAATCGGCGCTACTGCAAGCATGGAGGTAACAACCATTATTCCCGGCGCGAGGTTAAATAAAAATTTATCAGCACAGTCGGGGGTAAGTCCTTCTTTAAATAAAAGTTTAACAGTATCGGCAACTATCTGCAGTGATCCTTTAGGGCCAACGCGGTTAGGGCCTAAGCGGATTTCCATGAATGCGGCAACCTTACGTTCCATATAACCCAGGAAGAAACACAAGAGTACCAGAAACACGAGTAAGCAGACGCCGGTAATAACCATTTCGGTTACAGTCAAAAGCATATCGTTTGAAATGGCCGTCCTCAGCCAATTATGCAGGTGAGATGCGAATGATGAAAAGCTGTATGATAGTAATATTTTCAATGTGTAAATCCTAAATCTTATTCCTAAATCCTAAATCTTTTTAACGGTCAATATCAGGTATCACTAAATCCACAGTGGCCATAATAGCTACCAAATCCCCTATTTTGGCACCTTTTGCCATGCGAGGTATCGCGGACAAGTTGGCGAAATTCGGCGAGCGGTAATGACACCGGTATGGAACAGCAGCACCGTCACTCACTAAATAAACACCAAGCTCACCGCGGGCAGTTTCTACACGCTGGTAAAAATCCCCTTTCGGTAATTTTATTACAACCTTTGTTTTCGCTGCAAAATCTCCTTCCGGAATATTATCAATAAGCTGTTCTATAATATGCACCGATTGAAGCATCTCTGCCATACGCACCTGGTATCTAGCCCAGCTGTCACCGCCTGTTGAAAGTATTTCTTCAAATTGCAGTTTATCATATCCGTCATACGGAAATAGTTTTCGTATATCGCAGCTTACACCGGAAGCTCTTGCTGTAGGCCCGGTACAGCCATAAGAAACAGCATCTTCTTTCGAAATATAACCTACATCTTTCAACCGGTTTTGGAAAATTACATTGCCGGTAAGGATTTCATCGTACTCGTGAAAATTATCTTTAATTTGCTTTAATACATCTTTAACTCTTTTCTGAAAATTCGGATGTATATCATTCATTACTCCTCCCGGAACCATGTAGTTCTGTGTAAGCCTTGCACCGCAGGTTTCTTCCATAACATCATTGATGGCTTCGCGTTCGCGGAAAGCATAAAAGAAAGGGGTAACACCGCCCAGATCGAGCCCTGCACATGCCCACCACAATTGATGAGAAGCAAGTCTTGTTAATTCTGCCATTATAACCCGTATAGCCTGAGCCCTTGGAGTTGCCTCTATCTGCAGACCTTTTTCAACAGCCAACGCACATGCCTGGTTGTTGATATGTGCCGATAGATAATCCATACGGCTGGTTACAAAAACAAACTGTCTGTAAGAAAGGCTTTCACTCATCTTTTCAATAGAGCGATGGATATAACCTAAGTGCGGTTCAACTTTTTTTATTGTTTCACCGTCGAGCCATATTTTCATATGAAGTACACCATGCGTAGCAGGGTGCTGCGGCCCCATGTTGATGACAAATTCGCCCTCTTCAGTGATATAGTCTTCTCCTAGTAACATTTATTAATTTGATAATTTATTGATTTGATAATTTGATAAGGACATTAGCAAATTTTCAAATTGATTAAAGTTTTATCATGTGTTCGTCAGTATAATTTTTTCGAAGCGGATACCCAGCCCAGTCATCTTCTAAAAATAATCTTCGCAGGTTGGGATGATTTAAAAATTTCACTCCGAATAAATCAAACACTTCATCTTCATTTAATTCCGCTGTTTTCCAAATGCCGTTAACTGATTCTATCTGCGGATTAACAGTGTCCGTAATTTTTGCTTTTACAACAATCGTATGATTATGTGTTTTTGATAAGAGGTGATAAACCATCATCAAATGGTCTTTCCAGTCAACACATGTTAAGCAGAACAAATAATCAAAATCAAATTCTTTTTTCGACCTAAGCTCTTTCATCAATGGAAGCAGTGCTTCTGAAGGAATAATAACAGTCAAGAATTCACTGGCTTCATCATAGAAAGCTGCGGGTAGTAATTCAGTAATATTATATTTTAATTCTTCGTTGGTCATTGCTTTTTGATAAATTTTATTCTCAATTCAATTTAGTTTTAATCCCCCTGCCCCCCTTGTTAAGGGGGAATTTGCTCCGATTTTAATTCGTGCAATTCGTGGCTCATCTACTTTTTCGCTTTCCTAAAATACGGCTCATGTTTTATTTTTTCCTGCAGGGTTATCATCGAATGCAGCAATGCTTCCGGACGGGGCGGACAGCCTGGAATGTAAACATCAACAGGGATAATATGGTCAACACCTTTTACAACAGAATATGTATTATAAAAAAACGGACCGCCCGATATAGTGCAGGCGCCCATTGCAATCACGTATTTAGGGTCAGGCATTTGGTCATACAAACGTTTCAATACCGGTGCCATTTTCATTACAATTGTTCCGGAAACTATAATTAAGTCTGCCTGGCGCGGAGTTGCGCGAGCCACTTCAAAACCAAAACGCGACCAATCGTATTTTGCATCTGCAGCTGACATCATTTCAATAGCACAGCAGCTTGTCCCGAAAATCAAGGGCCACAAAGAGTTTGAACGCGCCCAATTAATTACATCATCTAATTTTGTTACCAAAAAACCTCCATCAGGAGTTTCATGAACCTGCCCGGGGAAAACCAGTTTATTTTTAGTTGCATCATTTTTTATATCCATTTCAATGCCCCCTTCCTCCATGCGTAAAGAAATCCCATAAAAAGAATAAACATAAACACCACAATTTCAATAAATGCCGGCATCCCGACTTCTTTTACCACAACTGCCCATGGATACATAAAAACTAGCTCTACGTCAAATACTAAAAAAATCAATGCAAATAAATAATATCCGACATTAAATTGTATCCATGTAGTGCCGATAGTAGGGATACCGCACTCATATGTAAGTCCTTTTTGTAAATTCTGAGAAGTTTTTGCTAATGCTTTAGACAGCAGGATTCCTCCGCCGGCAAAGGCTATTCCGCAGATTAGTAAAAGTAAGAGTGATGCCGAACCCATGATTTACCCATTTATTTTCGGAATCAAAAATATCAAAGTAGAAGAACTTAATTTATGATTTATGTCATTGAATATATTTTTAAATACTTGTTCCTTTACGGAGTAATTTAAAAAATATAAATTTATGGCTATTAAAATCACCGACGATTGTATCAACTGCGGAGCATGTGAACCAGAATGTCCTAATGGTGCAATTTATGAAAATGGAGGAGAATGGAGATTCTCTGACAAAACAGAAATAACTGGTAGTTTTACCTCAAAGAGCGGGATTTCCGCCAATGCTGATGACTCTCATGCTGCGGTTTCCGATGATTTCTATTATATTGTGGCTGACAAGTGCACCGAGTGTACCGGCTTCCATGATGAACCGCAATGTGCATCTGTCTGCCCTGTTGACTGCTGTATTGCTGATCCTGATCATACGGAATCCAAAGAGGAATTATTAGAAAAGAAAAACACTTTACACCCATAAAAATTAATTTGAAAAAATGCTGATTCGAAAATGCACTGGTTTAAATTTTTGAATCAGCAAATTATCAGATTACCAATTAATATGAACTATACAATGGAAAAGGCTGCAAACATGATAGTAGATAATTCAACTATAACAAAAGAAGCAGAAAGTATTGTAGTACGTTTTTCAGGAGATTCGGGAGACGGAATGCAGTTAACAGGAATGCAATTTACTGAAACTGCCGCACTGCTCGGTAATGACCTAAGTACATTCCCTGATTACCCGTCAGAGATAAGAGCACCGATAGGCACTATTGCCGGGGTTTCAGGCTTTCAGGTGCATTTCGGAAGTAAAGAAATTTTTACTCCTGGTGATGAATATGATGTACTGGTAGCTATGAATGCTGCTGCTTTAAAAGTTGATCTGCCAAGGTTAAAAAAAGGCGGGGTTATAGTTGCAAATATTGCCGGATTCGATAAAAAGAATTTAGGGTTGGCACAGTACCCTGCCGGAGTGAATCCTTTAGAAGACGGCTCTTTGGAGGATTATACAGTTCACAAAGTTGATATCACTAAACACACAAAAGACTGTTTGTCCGCATCAGGATTAGGGACAAAAGAAATAGAACGCTCAAAAAACATGTTTGTTCTCGGGCTGCTGTTTTGGATGTTTGACAAATCAATGAATTCAACCGTAAAATTTATTGAAGAAAAATTTTCTAAGAAACCTGAAATTGCTGAAGCAAATATTAAAACATTAAATGCGGGCTGGGATTACGGTGACAACACAGAAATTTTCAACACACGCTACAGAGTTAACCCGGCAAAATTGCCAAAAGGTATTTATAGAAATATTACCGGAAATCACGCTGCTGCGATTGGTTTAATTGCTGCTGCAGAAAAATCCGGCCTGCCTCTTTTTTTAGGCTCTTATCCTATAACTCCCGCCACTGACATATTACACGAGCTTTCGAAATACAAAGCAAACGGAGTAAAAACATTTCAGGCCGAGGATGAAATTGCGGCAATATGTTCCGCCATCGGCGCTTCTTATGCTGGTAATTTAGCTGTTACAACAACATCGGGTCCTGGAATGGCTCTAAAAACAGAAGCTTTAGGTTTAGCAACAATGCTTGAAATTCCCTTAGTTGTAATAAATGTACAGCGTGGCGGGCCTTCAACCGGACTTCCTACAAAAACAGAACAGGCCGATTTATTAATGGCAATGTTTAGCAGGCATGGAGAAGCACCGCTGCCTATCTTAGCGGCAACATCGCCTTCCGATTGCTTTGAAATGGTATATGAAGCATGCAGAATTGCAGTTGAACACATGACTCCTGTAATTTTATTAAGCGACGGTTACATCGCAAACGGGTCTGAACCATGGTTGTTCCCGACCGAAGATAAATTACGCCCCATTACTGTTTCATTTCTCGACAAACCAAACGGCGAAGAAGGAAAACTACTGCCATATAAACGTAATGAAAAACTTGTCCGCCCATGGATTAAGCCTGGAACAAAGGATTTAGAGCATCGGATCGGCGGCTTGGAAAAGCAGGATGAAACAGGAAATGTTTCTTATGACGCATTAAATCATGAAAAAATGGTTGGAATCCGTGCGGCAAAAATTGAAAAAATTGCCGATAGTATACCATTAGTAATTGTAGATTCGGGTAAAGAAAAAGCAAAACTTCTTGTTTTGGGATGGGGTTCTACACATGGTTCTATTAAAACAGCTGTTCGTGAAGCAATTGCTGAAGGACACGATGTAGCACATGTTCAATTAAGATATATTAATCCTTTCCCGAAAAATTTAGCTGAAATTTTTAAAGGTTATGATAAAATTTTAATCCCTGAAATGAACAGCGGGCAATTGCTGCAGCTGATCAGGGCAAAATATTTAGTACCTGCTTTGGGCTTATCTAAAGTGCAGGGACAGCCCTTTACGACTACAGAATTAAAAGCAAAAATTGTTGAATTATTAAAATAATAAACAGATGGCTGAAGCAACTATAGAACAGGACAATAAATTGACATCAAAAGATTTTTCCTCAAGTCAAGAGGTAAAATGGTGTCCGGGCTGCGGGGATTATTCAATATTAAAACAGGTGCAGACCGTTTTCCCGAATTTGGGAATTCCAAGAGAAAATTTTGTCTTTATTTCCGGTATAGGATGTTCCTCCAGGTTCACCTATTATATGGATACCTACGGAATGCATAGTATTCACGGGCGTGCAGCAGCTATCGCCTCAGGTGTGAAAGCTGCAAATCCCGATTTAAGCGTCTGGATAATTTCCGGCGACGGTGATGCCCTATCAATTGGCGGCAATCACTTTATTCACCTGATGCGAAAAAATTTCAATCTGAATTATTTAGTCTTCAATAATCAGATTTACAGTTTAACTAAAGGCCAATACTCCCCTACTTCGGAAAAAGGGAAAATAACAAAATCAACTCCTTACGGCTCTGTTGAAGAACCGTTTAATCCTTCTGAATTAGCTTTAGGAGCAAAGGCTTCATTTGTTTCACGCACGCTTGACCGCGACCCAAAGCACATGCAGGCAATTTTAAAAAGAGCTCATGAGTTTAAAGGAACTTCATTTGTAGAAGTGTATCAAAACTGTCCGGTATTTAATGATGAAGCATTTTTTGCTTTTTCCGATAAAGAAACAAAAAAAGAAGAGGCCCTATTTCTAGAACACGGTAAACCGCTTATTTTCGGACAGAATGATGAGAAAGGAATTATATTGGAAGGATTAATACCTAAAATCGTAAACATAAAAGAAAACAATATTTCTTTAAATGATTTATGGATCCATGACGAGAAAGATAAAACAAAAGCCAATTTAATTTCCCGCTTTTTTGATACGCTATTTGAAGGCGAACATTTCCCTCGTCCATTCGGTGTGATCTATGCTGATGAGCGTCCTGTATATGATGAAGAAATGACGCGCCAGATAAATGATGTAAATGCAAAAAAAGGAAAAACCTCATTGAACAAAATTTTATCCGGAGATAAAACCTGGCAGATTGCTTAATAAAAATGTGATAAGATGCTTATTTGAAAATGTGATTTAATAGTTATCACTTAATTTACCTAAATGCCTCAGCGCAATTTCAAATTGACAAATTATTAAATTGGTAGATTAAAAATGAAAAGTCCGGTAAAAGTATTATTTGACGAACACGACATTATCCTGTCTGCAATTGCAATTGCAAAAGATGCCGGAAGGCTGATTGAAAATAATGAGGCTGCTTATGAAATACTCATTCGTGAGTTAATTGGATTTTTCAGAGAATATGCTGATCAGTACCATCATTACAAGGAAGAACAAATTTTATTTCCTGAGATGAGCAAAAAAAATGAACTGCTCGAAGAGGGTGTGATTCAAGAAATGTTTGAACACCACACTGATTTCCGGAGCATGATAAAAAGCATTGAAATTTTTCTGAATAGTAAGGATTATGTTCAGGCGCAGCTGGAACTCAATAACTACTCAGAAGCACTACTAGACCATATTGCTGTTGAAAATGATGAAGTGTTTCAAATAGCCGAAACTCTTTTTGATACTGATGAGCTTGAAAAAATATTCTTCAGGTTTGAAGACTGTGATCGTGAATTAGGAGACGCTAATAAAACGAAGCTGGTAAATCAATTAAAAGAAATGCAAGCCAGTATTTGCTGAGCTTGCAAATTTTATGAGCAAGACTTAAATCAATTAACAGGAAGTAAATTAATCGCTGAGATTAGCAATTTTTATAAGCTCTTTGTTGTTCAGAATTTTTATTTTCTTCCCAATTAAATCTATGGTCTTGCCTTTATAAAAATCGGATAACGTTCTGATTGCTGTTTCCGTTGTTGTTCCAGAAAGATTTCCAATACTTTCACGGGTCAGGACAGTATTGATTGTTGCATTATCAGCTTCAAGTCCAAAGAATTCTTTTAACATCAGAATAGTTTCAGCAATACGTTCACGCACTTGTTTTTGCACCATATTCATTGCCTTTTGTTCAGCTGATTTTAAATCGGTAGAAAGCAGTTTAATGATTTGCATGGAAAGTGACGGATTCGTAATAATTTGAGTCTGGTAAACAGCTTTAGGAAAAAAACATATTACGGAATCTTCCATTGCAGTCGCTGAAGCACGGTAATGATCATCGCTCAATAGAGCTCTGTAACCGATTACGTTTCCTGCTTTTGCAAGACGAAGAATCTGATCTTTACCGTCAGGGCCAAGCTTATGAATTTTCACTTTACCGGAATGTATGCAGTGTAAACCTTGCGGATGATTGCGCTCATAGAAAATCATCTGACCCTTTTTGTAGAAAATATGAGATTTACTTTCTGAAAGAGCGGCCAATTCTATTTTGCTTAAAGCACAAAAAATAGAACCATGCGCCGAGCCGCATTTATCGCAGGGAGTAACTTCTTTTGGTTTATTTGCAGGAATTAACATTAATAGAATGTTTGTGATACACAAAATTGCCGCTATTCGTCATAATTAAATATGATTTAAATCATGGAATCAAAAGATTCCAATGATTACGAGGACAGAATGTATTCTCCCGTCATGTTTTGTGAGTTAAACCGTAAATTGGCAGTTGAGTTACAAATATCACCCCGTAACCTTATCAACAATAGATTTATTTGATTTTGATAGTTGTAATATTTTCAACTGCTATGCAGTTGAAAATATTTATAAAAAACGAATTCGGATCAACGGTTTTAGACCAATCCCTAGGTTCAAAAAATGGCTAATGTCTATTTATGGTTAAAAAAGCAATTTATTTAATGGTAGATTGTGGATTTCGGATGATTTCATCCTTTTCGGAATATTGCTTCTTCAGCAATCTATTGTAAGAGGAAGGAGTAATTAGACGCGTTTCAAAAAAAAATAAATAAAATACCGCATTTGTTATTTCGGTCCAGCCATTTTTATTTCACGAACCAGGATACATCTTTAGATTTCCCATTGTTATTAATTTGAAAATTCCTTGCACACATTTTTAAATTAATTTATTTTTTCCCAGGCAAGCTTTTTTCCAAACCCAAGTGTATTATCAGTCATCTTTATTGATAAGAGTTCTATTATCCACAAATCTCCTGGAACAACACGTCCAAATGGAAACTTTCCGTAATATATTTTTTTTGCCTGCTCCAGAAAATCGCCTTCTGGTGAATTAAATTTTCCCGTAAACTGAATCCCCTTTATTGTTCCAGTTTTATCAATATCGGGAGTAATAGTGCCTGCAACGTTATCATTAACCAAAGCATTGACAATATGTTTTGTTTTTTTGTCTGATTTAAAAACGATAAAATTATTTTCACTCATATAGGCATAAAAACAACTGGCACAATAAGGGACATTATCCGAAACTGTGCAGAAGGTTAAATTTTTCTGGCTTTCCATAAAAGACTGAATTTTTTTATCCATTTCCATTTTTAAATTATTTTAATCGGAGTTTACTGTTTTGGGCAGGCTTCATTTTTCGAATTTTTAATCGCCGTCAGAAATATATTATTTTTAGACTGCTTCAAAAACAATTGCCACAAAGGTAAAAGGGTGTGCTGGTAAAAAACATGATTACCGTCAACTAAACAGAACGAGCCCGTTTTGAATAAAAGCAGTTAATGATCACTATAGCCGCTCCTACGGCAATAACCAAACTGACATGAATCAAGAGCTACGAATAATAGGGTACCATTTCTAATTTTATCCAAGAAGATATCCCTTGCAAGAAGATGCTAATTTCACTTGGTATGAAACCCGAAGCAATTAAAAAAAGTGTGGCTTTGCTTTTTCTTTTGATTAATAATTCTTTTTGTATAATTAAAAATGCCAAAATAAAAAATGTAATAAATCCCAAAAATACTAAGTGCAGGCCAATGATGAAATTACGAATTTGATATATTAAATCTGCTAAATAAAAAAATGCTTCGGCTTGCTGCATAATTATTTTCGCAGCAAAAAACCAGGCTGCAAAAAAAATTAAGAAATAAGTCCAGCCGCTGTAAAGTTTTTTTAAACTCTCTTTTATTTCGCTTATTAATTATAAGAATAATGGCAATGCCGTAATTTGCATAAAAGTAGCTATCCCCGCAATAATATAAATCCATAAATCCGGTTTTGTCCATAATACTGAATGCAGGTACGAAGGGATGCTGGATACAAACATCAGCTGATAAAAAAGTTCAGCTTTCTTTACAGAAAAAACAATATTGTTTTTCTCAAGATGCCGGAAAAATAATCCTATAGCAGCAAAGCTGAACTACCCGCTATATTGAAAATGCAGATAAAAATAAATTGCGTTAAAATATAAATTACTTCCGGCACAAGTAATTGCTATAATCGGCCCAAGGCTGAAAGGGCCGATAGTTGACAGCACCATAAAAAAAAGTGCCGCCTTAATAAATCTGAATGATAAATAATGTCTGCATGCATTCTCCGTATTTGAGCGTGCATCCTTTAAAAATTGGTAAGTAAACCAAAAAGAAAAGAGTATGGGAAGCAGAAAAAAATATTAAAAACAAACCATAACACTGCATGGGAGAGATTACAAGCATTCCTATGCAGGCAGACTGTCTAAGCCAGAATATTTTTTTTATGATTCTCTTTTTTTATTTTTCTAAACTTAGGAATACATTTATAAGGACGGCAATTATATATTATAAAGCCAGCCAAGAAAAACGATGAGTGAGTGCGCATATAAAAGATAGTTGTAGTTAATCCCAATCGACTCAAAATTCATTAATTGTAAAACGGCTCCCAATAAAGCTGTTACAAATAAATATATGAAAGATGTGTTTAACCACAGTTTGTTCATCAGCTTAATTAAATCAGGATTAGATGCAGAACTTGCATTTTAGAAATTTTTCCTTAAACATTTTTTTACTGTTTCAAGGAGATTGCCGTCATCAAAGGGCTTAGTAATATAGGCATCAGCATCAACACTTTTCTTGGAGCCACAGTCTTCTTTTGCTGAAAGAAAGATAAAAGGAATTCCGGCTGTGGCAGTATTTTTTTTAAGAACCCCGAGAACGCCGTAACCATCAAGCTCAGGCATCATGATGTCGCATATAATTAGTTCCGGTATTTGAATTTCAGCCAATTTCACACCCTCTTTCCCATTACACGCAGTAACAACCTTGTATCCTGCCAGCTGGAGAATTTCCGTAGTATTTTCTCTTACATCAAAATTATCTTCGATCAATAAAATCATCTTGCCTCTAATTATAAAAATATTTTGATTTATCTCTCTTACATATTTATCCCCGTTCATCGTTTTAATCAATTGCTGGAAACCAATAGCAAGAGCCGTTACTAAGGTAGGAAGAGTATAATTTCCAGAAAATGACAAAAATCATATTTCTATTTTTGAGGAATAGTGTTTTTATTAACTGATTGGAAAATCTGCAATTGAAGCTGACCTGTTTTAAACTTAAATTTATTCATTAGATTTGTTTGGATAATCCCAAACATACGGAACGACTTCTAAACTTTGGTTGAAGAAAATAAACGAGAAGGTTTTTGAATCATCATCCCATTAAAATACGAAAAAAATTCTTTTGATAGAAGATAATAAAGACGTTCGCGAAAACACGGCTGAAATTCTCCAGCTGGCTGGATACAACGTTATTACCGGTGATAATGGGAAAGAAGGTGTAGAACTTGCCCAAATAGAAACCCCGGATATTATCATCTGTGACATCATGATGCCAATACTCGATGGGCACGGAGTATTACAGATCCTTTCAAAAGACCCGGAAACGGCTGCCATTCCTTTCATTTTTTTGACTGCAAAAGCCAAGCGCAGCGACTTTAAAAAAGGAATGGAAATGGGGGCTGTTGATTATTTGACAAAACCTTTTGATGATTTTGAATTGATGAAGGCCATTGAAAAGTGCTTTTAAAAACCTCGTATATCAGGAGAACTAAGAAAGAATTAAAACCCATGCTAAGCTGAAATTTTAACACAATTCCTTCACTCTCTATTGCCCCGTTTAGCATGGCATTCTTGACAAAGTATAATTTATATTTTCCGAAAATTTTTAAATTAAAATAATTGAAATAACAGGCGGCAAATAAGAAAGTGCAATAAAAAAAATAGCATATCATTTGGCCGCCTCCTCATAAAAAAAGCCTTTCAGAATTCTAAAAGACTTTTTTTTATGCCGATTTTTATATTGATGATTAGTTTAATTTATTATCAATTTACCTGTACTTACAATATGATTATCATTCATGAACTGATAGAAGTAAACTCCTGCATCCAGATCTTTTCTTTCAATCAAAACATCACTTGAATGCAGGTTTGTAATGTTCAGAACATTCTTGCCGACCAGGTCGAACACCATAATTGAAGCGCCATTCAGGATTATATTTTCATTGATATGAACCGTTGTGGAAGTGCTGAACGGATTCGGATAAACAATCACAGGTATGCCGTCGTTGTTTGTTAAAGAGCTGATGCCCGTACACAGATGCACTATCACTGTATTGTTCGCACTTTTAGAACAGCCGTTTACATCCGTATAAAGATAAGTGATGGTAAACGTGCCAACACCCGCAGTTAAAGGTGTGAAAATACTAGTGCCGCTTACGCCAGTACCAGAATAATTCCCTCCTGACGGGCTTCCTGCTGTAATTGTAAATGCAGGATCCGTCTTACAAACTGTTCCGAGGGAGGTCATAGTAACTGTCGGAAGAGGATTCACTGTAACTGCCAATGTAACCGCTGAAGCCGATCCGCAGGCATTTGAAGCTATAACGGACACTACACCGCTGTTCGTAACAGAAGCTGATGTTATACTGTTAGTGACAGAAGTACCGGGCCATCCCGAAGGCATTGTCCATGCATAAGAAGTTATGTTTGGATCAACAGCAACAGAATATGTCTGGCTTGAACCCGCGCAAACCGAGACAGCACCGCTTATTGAGGCGGGTGCCACGGGAGCCGAACTCGCAACTACAATGTTTACCATGTCAGTAGCTGAACAGGTGCCGTCAGAAACAGTCACAGTATATGTTGTTGTGCTTGTCGGAGAAGCAACGGGATTGGCAATAGAAGCAGAGCTCAATCCGGTTATCGGAAGCCATGAGTAGGTTGTACCGCCGGTGGCAGCTAATGTGGTGCTGCTTCCATTACAAATTGCTGCATCAATTCCTGCATTTGCAGGCACAGTATTTACTGTTATAATAACCATATCTGTTAATGAACACACTCCATTCGAAACAGATACCGTATATGTTGTGGTGGCTGCAGGAGAAGCAGCAGGACTGGCAATAGAAGGAGAGCTCAATCCTGTTACAGGCAGCCAGGAATAACTTGTTCCGCCTGATGCAGTCAATAAAGTATTAGAACCTGCACAGATTGACACATCTGCACCGGCATTGGGTATTGGAGGCGAAGTAACTGTTACAGTTACCATATCAGTTGCTGAACAATTTCCATTCGATACAGTCACAGTGTAGGTTGTTGTTGCAGCAGGGTTTGCGACAGGGTTTGCAATTGCAGCAGAACTCAAACCTGTTACAGGCAGCCATGAATAGGCTGTTCCGCCGGATGCATTCAACGTTGTGGTGTTTCCAGTACAAATCGAAATATCGCTGCCAGCATTTGCAGTCGGCATTGTAGTCACTGTAATCATCACAATGTCAGTTGATGTGCATGACCCAGATGTTCCTGTCACAGTGTATGAAGTGGTCGCAGTCGGCGATGCAATTGGATTAGCAATATTAGCAGCGCTCAATCCTGTTATAGGAAGCCATGAGTAGGTCGCTGCCCCGGTTGCATTCAAAGTTGTATTTCCCCCTGAGCATATTGAAGCATCAGTTCCTGCATTTACACTGCTGCCGCCTACGGTAACAGTAACCATATCAATAGCGCTGCAGTTACCGCTTGTCGCAGTTAATGTATATGTTGTAGTTACAGTAGGATTTGCTATTGGATTTGCTATTGTTGTTGAACTTAAACCGGCTGACGGCGACCATGAATAAGCTGCAGTCCCGCTTGTTGCAGGGCTCCATGTGAATGTGGTTCCTGCATTTGGTTTTGTTGTCGGCACAGAGCTGTCAAGAAAACATAAACTTGTAATCGCCGTACCCTGTAAGGAGTTCACCCATGGTCCTGTAGTAGAAAGTATTTCTCTGTTATGAACATTGGTTGCAAATGTATTATCAGAGCCTCTCAATCCAACTTCAGGATCAAAGGTTGCTGCGCCGATCAATGCCGGTGCATCATACACCACTTTTACTGTATTTCCTGATGTATTTAAACGGATCTGAAAGCCTAGCCTGTCCGATGTTCCGGATGAATTATACCTGCCCATATCTTTGTACTGAACAACAAATTCAGTTCCCACAGTCTGGTACCTGATCTCTGGTGTTCCTGCCGTAGCTTTATTTAAATCTGTACCAAACCCTGCAACAGCACCGGCGTATGTTTCTAAAGAACCAATCGGATCATAATTGGTAGTTGTTGGTTGAGAACCAAATGTTATAAATCCATTAGTAGAAATATAAACAGAAGTATAAGCAATATTATTGAACATGAATGAAGGCATTGTGAACGGACCCGAAATAACATCATCCATAGAAGTGCTTGCTCCGTTGAGAACAACAGTTCCTCCGGTAATATATGTAAATGATCCTGTATTCTCTGCGAACGAATAACTGGTTGCCAAATTCACCCATGGCGGAGTGCTTGATGAGCCGGTTAAAGTAGTTGTACCGCCCGTGCAGATGGATACATCATTACCTGCATTTGCAGTAAAGCTGCCTGCAGTTACTGTTACCTGATCGGTGGCTGAACAAGTACCGTTAGATACAGTTACAGTATAAGTAATAGTATATGGCGGAGTTGCTATTGGGTTTGCAATATTTGGATTACTTAATCCTGTAACAGGGAGCCATGAATAAGCTGTTCCGCCGCTTGCAGCAAGTGTTGCGCTTCCCCCGCATGGGATAGAAACATCAGGACCTGCGCTTGCCGAGCTTACTGAATTAACGGTTACTATAACATCATCGGTTGCAGAACAAGATCCCGAAGTTACTGTTACTGTATAAGTAGTAGTTCCAGTTGGGCTGGCTATAGGATTTGAAATATTTGCAGCACTCAGCCCCGTTGCAGGAAGCCAGGAATAGGCCGTTCCGCCGGAAGCAGAGAGTGTAGTATTCCCTCCTGAACAGATTGAAACATCACCGCCAGCGCTTACAGTTAACGTAGTTACTGCAACAGCAACAGTTGCCGTGGCAGAACAATTTGAAGTAGTTCCGGTAACCGTGTAGGAGGTCGAAGATACGGGAGATGCAGAAGGGTTTGCTATCAAAGGATTGCTTAATCCAGTAGTTGGCAGCCAGCTGTAACTTACTGCACCGCCCGCAGTTAAAGGAGTTGCAGTTCCCGAACAAATAGTTGCTGCTGTGCCCGCTGTAACAGCTGGAATTTGATTCACAGTAACTGTAATTGTTGCTGTACCTGAACACAGCCCTGTTGTTCCTGTAACAGTATAGGTTGTGGTTGCTGTTGGATGCGCCATTGGGTTAGATATTGAAGCGTTGCTCAAATCCGTTACTGGCAGCCAGCTGTAGGTTGTGGCACCTCCTGCTGTTAATTGTGTACTGCTTCCATTACAAATTGCAGTGTTAGCAGAATGTGTAATGGTGGGGCCGGGAGTTACAGTTATTGTTACTGTGGCTGTTGAAGAACACAATAATAAAGAAGTTCCTGTAACGGTATAGGTAGTCGGTGTTACCGGGCTTGCATTCGGATTGGATATTGTTGGATCGCTTAATCCTGTTGCAGGAAGCCAGCTGTAAGTATTGCCGCCGTCAGAAGTTAAAGGAGTCATTTGTCCTGCGCAAATTGTTGCTGCAGTACCCGCAGTTATTACAGGTAAAGGATTAACGGTTACAGCAAGAGTCTGCAAACTGCTGTTACCGCAGCCATTATCAGCAGTAACAGTAATACTTCCGCCTGTACTGCCTGCAATGGCAGTAATACTATTTGTTGCTGAAGTCCCTGTCCAGCCGCTTGGCAAAATCCACGTATATGACGCTGCACCACTCACAGCTATTACACTATAAGTATTTGAAGTACCCTGGCAGGCCGCTACAGAACCGCTTATTGTTCCTGGTACTGCGGGAATTGAATTGACAACAACAGCCAATGTTTTTACCGCGCTGCTGCCGCATCCGTTGTCTGCAGTTACTGTAACGTTACCGCTGGCAGTATTTGCAGCTGCACTGATACTTGCCGTTGTTGAAGTCCCTGTCCAGCCGCCTGGAAGAGCCCATGTATAGGATACTGCACCGCTTACAGCTGTGATGCTGTAAGTGTTGGTAGAGCCTGCACAAATCGGCGTTGTTCCTGAAATCGTTCCTGGTGTTGCAGGCGGTGTATTAACAGTAATAGCTAATGTCTGCACTGAACTATTGCCGCAGCCATTATTGGCTGTAACTGTAATATTACCGCCGGCTGCAGAGGCTGCTGCTGTTATGCTGTTTGTTGTTGAAGTGCCTGTCCAGCCGTTAGGCAGCACCCACGTATATGATGATGCACCGCTCACAGCTGTGATGCTGTATGTGTTGCTTGTACCGCTGCAAATTACCGCAAGTCCGGAAATCGGTCCGGGTGTTGCAGGAATCACATTCACAGCAACAGCAAGGGTTTGAGGAGAACTTGGCCCGCAGGTATTTCCTGCAGTAACGGAAATATTTCCGGCCGTAACACCGGCTGTTGCAGTAATACTGGTAGTTGTAGAGGTTCCTGTCCAGCCGCCGGGCAATGACCATACATAGCCAGTTGCACCGCTCACAGCTCCAATGCTGTATGTATTGGTTGATCCGGAACATACCGTTGCTGTTCCAGAAATGGTTCCCGGAACTGCCGGTATAGAAATCACGTTCATTGTAATTGTGCTTGAAGTAGCCGTGTTTGTTATCAGACAGGGAGCATTCGACGTAAGAACAACATATACCTGACTGCCGTTAGTTAAACTTGAATTGCTGTAAGTTGGGCTGTTACTGCCCACAGGACTGCCATTCAAATACCATTGATAGGCGGGAGTTGTTCCGCCGTTTATCGGAGCTGCTGTAAATGTAACAGTTGTACCTGCACAAATTGAAGAAGCAGGCGAAGCTGTAATTGCAACAGAAGCTGTAAACACACTGATACGGGCCGTATCCGTTAAAATACATCCTGCATTATTTGAAGTAACTGTATAAGTGGTGCTTGCTAAAGGCGTTGCAATTGGATTAGCACATGTTGTGCAGCTTAAACCAGTAGAAGGCGTCCAGGTATAATTATGACCATTCCTTGCATTCAGCTGAACCGGCTGTCCTGAACATACTGTGGTATCTGAAGGCAGTGCAGTTAAATTTCCATAATGAATATCCAATAAAGCATCACTCTGATCAAAGATAGTTGGATTTGAATTTGACCTCACTCGCACAAGGCAGGTGCCTGAATTTATTGTATTCGGGATATTCCAGCTATAGCTGTGGCTTGATGTTGCATAACCTGTTACAATATTATTCCAGGTTGAACCGCTGTTAGTTGAATACAGCAGATCGTATGTTCCGATAGTAGGAGATTCAACCCATGTAATATTATAAGGGAAACATCCGCTCAGGCTGTCACCGCCGTTTGGAGTAAGAAGTGTAATCGGTGCTGCAGTTAAACTTATTGTAAACACAACATCACTGGTATCCTGCTTACATGAAGCTGTATTATCCTTCACCCAGATTTTACAATTAGTTGAAGGTGTATTTGGTACAGTCCATGCATAAACGTTTGTGCTTGTGTTATAGGCGGTCACTATGTTTGTATAATTTGCACCGCCGTTTGTTGAATAATAAATATCATATAAGTTTGAAATACCATCTGAGTTCCATGTGATATTGTAAGTGGTTCCCACAACCATTGTGCCGCCGAAGTTAGGCTGGATAATAGTTACTGGATGGGTGATTGTAAATACATTATCGCTTACGTCATAATAAGATGTTGCAAGCGTCGGCGTAACTCTCACTAAAGTCTGAGTGGATGCAAGGTTTGGAAGTGTCCAGATATATGTTGCCGGATTTGAACTTGCTGCATAACTCGAGGTGATTGTTGTCCAGGATGTTCCGTTATTGGTGGAGTATTCAATTTTATAAGTGCTCCAGGTTGGAGACCGCTCCCACGTGATTGATGTTACAGTACAGCCTCCAACACTTTCTCCTCCGTTAGGAGTAACAATTTTCACGGCAGGCTTAATTGTGAATACTGCATCGCTGACATCAAAAACAGTTACATCAGCATTGTTTGCTGCCTTCACGAGGCAAGTTGTGGAATTCACATTTGGAACTGTCCAGCTGTAAGAACCGTTGTTGCTTATATTCGTGGTAATTGCATTCCAGGTTATGCCATTGTCTGATGAATAATAAAGGTTCACTGAAGAAAAATATGTTGCCGCAGTCCAGGTGATATTATAAGTCTGACCTGAGTTCAACACCTCAGCACCATTGGGCGTGAGAAGTATCGGTGTTGCCGGAGAAATTGTAAAGTTCGCATTGCTGTTATCATATCTGCATACAGCGAGGTAGTCTTCGACTTTAATTAAGCAGGTGGTGCTTGGTGTATTGGGAACACTCCAGTTGTAAGAATTCCCCGGAAGGTTAGTTACAATTGTATTCCATGAAGAACCTCCGTTTGTAGAATAATAAATAGTGTACAAACCTGATGCGTAAATTGAATTGTTCCAGGTAATGGTATGAGTTGAAAGTCCCTGCCACACTTCGCCGCCATCAGGCGAAGTAACTGTAATATCAATATTTTTATTGATAGTGAATACAGCGTTACTCACATCAAAAATAGTCGGCCATGAAGCAGAAACTACTTTGATTAATGCCTGTGTACTGGAAATAGTATTGGGCACTGTCCATGCATAGGTTTGAGAAGCCAAACCATTATCTGCCGCGTTTGCAAAATAAGTATAAGTACCTCCATTATTCAGTGAGTAGTATAAATCATAACTGGTATTACACGGCGATGATAATTTCGACCACGTAATATTATAGGTTTGACAGCCTGTCCAGACTTCGCCGCCGTTGGGCGTACTCAAAACAATATTGTTATTCGGGTTAATGCTGAATACAGCGTTGCTTTGATCCCAATAGGTACTTGGACTTGAATAGGATGAAACGCGGATAAGGCCCTGTGTAGTGGTTAAGTTGTTTGGAACATACCAAATATAAGTCTGAAAATTAGGCCCGCTGTTCGACAGGTTGCTGACTATAGTTGTCCACGAAACACCATTGTTTAAAGAGTATTCGATGTTCCAGTTCCCGATACAGGTTGTTTTGTTCCAGGTGATATTATAATTACTGCATCCAGTTAATGTTTCGCCGCCGTTGGGAGTAAGTACCTGCACAGAGGGCGAAATAATAAATGAAGCATCGCTGATATCAAATATCGAAACGTCAATCGAATTGCTTGCTCTCACACGGCAATTCTGCGATTGTGTGTTTGGTATTGTCCATGCATAAACCCCGTCGTTGGCTGTACCAGACACAATCGGCAGCCAGGTAATCCCGCCGTTAGTGGAGTAATCAAGGTTTACAGAAGAAATAAAAGTAGTAGTGTTCCAGGTTATATTGAAATTACAGCCGATATATAATGTTTCACCGCCGTTAGGAGTCAATAGAATCGGTGTAGGCGGAGTAATAGTAAATACAGCATTACTTACATCGTATTTACATGTATTTACATAATCCATCACTTTAATCAAACACTGTGTACTTGAAAGATTCGGCACACTCCAGATGTAAGAGTTGCCGGTAACGTTAGAAACAATACTGTTCCACGATCCGCCGTTATTTGTTGAATAATACAAGCTGTATTGTCCTGAAGCGGCAGGAAGATTGCTCCATGTAATATTATAATTTATTAATGATGCTATGGTTTCACCGCCGTTTGGTGTAATCACCGTTACATCATGGCTTGGATTGATTGTGAATACGGCATCACTCACATCAAAATAAGTTGATGGAGAAGTATAAGATTCAACTTTGATGAGTGCCTGCGTTGTTGTAATAGTGTTTGGAACAGACCATGAATAAGACTGTGAAGCGACACCTGTGTTTGTAACATTTGTTGCTATTCCAACCCAATTAGCACCATTGTCAATTGAATAATAAATATTCCAGTTGCCGATGCAGGTAGTTTTTGTCCAGGTAATGTTATAAGAGCTGCAGCCAACCCATGATTCACCGCCGTTTGCAGAGGTTACAGTGAGAGGAACATTTATTGTAAAAGGCGCATCGCTGATATCATAAACTGTTAAATCTGCAGAATTAGCAGCCTTTATCATGCAATTTCCGGAAGCGGCATTTGGAACAGTCCATGTATATGAGCCATTATTTGAAGTTGTTGTGATCAGCGTCCATGTTGTTCCGCCGTTAGAAGAATAGTAAAGTGTAACTGTAGAATAGTATGTTGAACTATTCCAGGTAATACTGGTACTACAGCCGACATTAAATGTCTGACCTCCATTGGGCGCAGTCAAAATAGGAGTTGCAGGAGAAATGGTAAACACTGCATTACTTACATCGAATTTACAGGGAGTTAAATAATCAGTAATTCTCACTAGGCACGTTGTGCTCGGCGTATTCGGCACTATTGACCAGTTATATGAGTTGCCGGAATAATTAGTTGCTAATGTAGTCCAGGAAGTCCCATTGTTTATTGAATACTCAATGTTATATAATCCGGATGCACCCTGCAGATTGGTCCAGGTAATTGTGTGAGAAGATAATCCCTGCCATACCTCGCCGCCATTGGGGCTTGCCACGGTAATATCAACACTCGGGTTAATGGTAAATACTGCATCGCTCACATCGAAAACTGTCGGGAAGTTTCCGGAAGCAACTTTAATAAGACACTGATTGCTGCTCAATGTATTAGGAATACTCCATGAATAAGATTGAGAAGTAAGCCCGTTATCGGCAGCACTTGCAAAATAAGTGTAGGTACTTCCATTGTTCAAAGAGTAATATAAATCGAAAGAAGTGTTACACGGCGAAGTTAATTTTGACCAGGTAATATTGTATGAAGAGCATCCAGCCCACACTTCACCACCATTAGCTGTAACCACTGTGATGTTATTATTAGGGTTGATATTAAATACAGCATTACTCACATCGTAATAAGTTCCCGGACTTAAATAGGATGATACACGGATAAGGCCGAGTGTGGTTGTGATGCTGTTAGGTACATACCAGGTATATGTTTGTGTATTAGCGCCGGTATTGGTAATGTTAGAAGCTATAGTGTTCCAGGAAACGCCGTTGTCTTTTGAATATTCTAAATTCCAATTTCCTAAACATGTTGATTTGTTCCAGCTGATAATATAATTGCTGCAGCCTGTAAGGGTTTCACCGCCGTTAGGGGCTGTAACGGTTATTGCAGGGGCGATTGCAAATACAGCATCGCTCACATCGAATAAAGTAAGATTGGAAGTGTTGCTTGCTTTAATTATACAATTCGCTGAAACCGTATTTGGGACTGTCCAGGAATAACTTCCAGTATTTGATGTGCCGGAAGTGATGAGTGTCCATGTAGAGCCATTGTTGGTTGAATACTCCAGCTTAACGGTAGAAATGAAAGTGGCGGCAGCCCATGTTATACTTGCTGTACAACCGATATATACTGTTTCCCCTCCATTAGGCGACAAGAGTACCGGTCCTGCCGGATTGATTGTAAACACCGCATCGCTCACATCGAACTTGCAGGGATTAACATAGTCGATTACTTTAATTAAACATTGCGAGCTGGATGTATTTGGTACAGTCCAGGAATAAGTATTGCCGGTAATATTACTTACGATGGTACTGTAAGAAGTCCCGTTGTTAGTTGAATACTGAAGCGTGTATTGCCCCGAAGCTGAAGGCAGGTTGGTCCATGTAACAGCGTACGTTGTTAATGCAGTTAATGTCTGCCCTCCATTTGGCGCAGTTACAGTAATATCATTACTTGGGTTAATATTGAAAACAGCATCACTCACATCAGAATAAGTTGAAGGGTTATTGTAGGATTCAACTTTAATCAATGCCTGCGTTGTAGTGATTCCGTTAGGCACCTGCCACGCATAACTTTGAGAAGCCGACCCTGTGTTGGTTACATAGTTTGCTATTAAAGTCCAGGCTGTACCGTTGTTTATCGAATAATAAATATTCCAGTTGCCTAAGCAGGTAGATTTAGTCCAGGTAATATTGTAGGTGCTGCAGCCAATCCAGGTTTCACCGCCGTTTGCAGCAGTAACTGTTAATGGAACACTGATAGTAAAAGGAGCATCACTGATATCAAACACAGCATTGTCAGCCGAATTAGCAACTTTTATTAAGCAGTTTGCTGATGCTGCATTAGGAACAGTCCAGGTGTAATAGCCGTTATTAGTTAATGAAGAAGCGATTGCTGTGTAACTGATTCCGCCGTTAGAAGAATAGAATAAATCAATGGTAGAATAATAAGTCGCAGGATTCCAGGTTATGATTGCTGTACAGCCAACATTAAAAGTCTGCCCTCCATTAGGGGCTGTCATTATTGGTGTTGCAGGAGAAATTGTGAAAACAGCATTGCTCACATCATATTTGCAAGGGTTAATATAATCAGTTACTCTTACCAGACATGTTGTACTGGGCGTGTTTGGCACAGATACCCAGTTATAAGAATTTCCGGAAATGTTTGTTGCAAGGGTAGTCCAGTTAGAACCGCTGTTGGTAGAATATTCCACATTATATAATCCGGAAGCACCGCTTAAATTGCTCCAGGTAATCGTATGAGACGTAAGTCCCTGCCAAACCTCTCCCCCATTTGGACTTACAACTGTTACATCCGCGCTCGGAGTAATTGTAAACATCGCATTGCTTACATCAAAAACTGTGGGCCAGTTACCTGATACTACTTTAACGAGGCACTGCGTGCTGGTTAATGTATTCGGAATGCTCCATGAATAGGACTGTGAGGTAAGTCCATTATCATTTACCGATGTAATTAAATTATAAGATGTTCCATTATTTAAGGAGTAATATAAATTGAAATAAGTGTTGCATGGAGAGCTTAATTTTGTCCAGCTGATGGTATAAGATGAGCATCCTACCCATGTTTCGCTTCCGTTAGGCGCGGTAACTGCAATATTATTATTTGGATTAATATTAAAAACTGAATTGCTCGCATCGAAATATGTTCCCGGACTATTATATGATTCAACACGAATAAGCGCCTGCGTTGTAGAAATATTGTTAGGAACATACCATACATATGTCTGGCTGTTGGTGCCGGTGTTAGTAAGGTTGTAAACAATATAATTCCAGGTGGAACCATTATCAGCCGAATAAGCAATATTCCAGTTGCCTAGACAATTAGTTTTGTTCCAGGTGATGGTGTAATTGCTGCAGCCTGTTAATGTTTCGGTTCCGTTTGGCGACACAATAGTAACTGAAGGAGCAATTGTGAAAACTGCATTGCTTACATCAAGCGAAGTAAGATCGGCTGTATTGCTTGCTCTTACGAGACAGCTGCTGGAAGCAGTACTTGGAACAGTCCAGCTGTATGCACCGGAGTTTGAAGTTGAAGAAACAATGGTAACCCAGGTGGAGCCGCTGTTTGTGGAATATTCTAATTTCACCGGAGAATAAAATGTGCTGGTATTCCAGGTAATGGTGTAAACACAGTTCATATACATTGTTGCCGCAACATTCGGCGTTATAAGAATTGGAGTTGCCGCAACAATGGTAAAATTATTATTACTGTTATCAATCATACATCCGGTGGTATGATCCTGAACTCTTACAAGACAGAATGCCGAAGGGTTATTAGGAATAGTCCAGGCGTAGGTGCCGGCGCCTGTTGTATAATTATATGCTATCGTATTCCATGAACTTCCTCCGTTGATTGAATAATAAATATCAAAAACTCCAGAAGTCCCCACAGCGTTCCAGGTAATATTCTGACTTGTTCCTGCAAGCCAGCTTTCACTGCCGTTTGGAACAGTTACCGTTATTGGAATATTAATTGTAAAATTGGAATTGCTTTGGTCGGTTACTGCATTATTTACGGCATCCATGATACGCATGATCACTGTGCTCGACTGTAAGTTTGGAACTGTCCAGGCAAAAGTGCCTGTTGACACCAAAAGATTGCTGGCAACAGAAGTCCAGGTAGTACCGCCGTTTGAAGAATAATCAATGTTCCAATAATTTGACGGACTTCCCGTCTGGCTCCAGGTAATGTTATAACTCTGGCAGGCATAAAGCACCTCGCCGCCGTTTGGAGTAACAACAGTGACTGTTTGAGACTTTGCCGATTGAAAAACAAAAAGAAAAAATAATGAAAGAGAAAGTAGTTTTATAAATTTCATGGGAGCAGTAATTAAATTATAAATTATTTATTTGAATAGTTTTTACGAGCGGAAATTTGCGGGTGCAAAGTTCGACAATAATTTCGCAGCAGCTAAATCTATTATTCTGCGTTTTCGCTGATTTTAAAAAACAATAATTCTCTAAATTATTATTTTAAAGTTTATCGGGGCACAGGCTTTTATTGCTAAAGGCATTGCATCTGCCTATTTCAGCGGAGTATTAAGGCAGTAAATTTTTCATAACATTAAGACTGCCATAGTATGGAAGTTTTTTTGTTAACAATAATGTAACAATTTTATAATTGAGAAAATTAATTGATTATTGAACAGGAATTAAACAGAATAAAATATTTATGGCTTTGCAGGAATCGGAGTTTTGTCAATTGAATCTATTATCATATCAACCTTATCATTAAATCTTTCTATTTCTTCCGAGCTAAATTTATCTAAGGCCGGGGAAAGTGAATTCAAATCTTGATATTGCAGGTGATGTTTCTCTAATACTGAATGTATGTGCGATGCTCTGTCGTTTGTATGTTTAAATTGATAGAAGAGATATCCTGCGCCAACCAATATTAATATGACAATTAAAACAACACGTTTATTTTTCATAGTTTTTTATTTTTTCCAAAAGTAAATATTTCAAACTCGCAAAATTTTACTTTTTTAAGTTTTGTCTTACGAACCTGCAAAATTGATCACACGATATGTGAATCTTATAACACAACGCATAAATTGTGTAATACTTTTTTCGCCTGCTTCCGGTAGTTTTGCACTATAGATAGAAAACATATTTTCATTACTTATATAATCAATATGAATCATCCTTCTTTTTATAACACATTAAAAACAAAATTGAATACCGCGATAGATAATATTATTGCCGGAGCTGAAAAGCATAATGTAAAAATTTCTGATTCAATTGCCGCAGAACAAAATAATTTTTATCAAATTGATAATTTAAAATGCGATGAATATGGCAATGCAGATATTTGTAATGGGGTTTGTTAAAAAATTGAAGCTATTTATGTGAATTACATTTATGCACTTTGAGGAATGCAAATTGAAATATTAAAGCCACTTGTAAATAAAAAAAGCCATTACATTTCTGTAAAGGCTTGATTTTGAACTGTGGTACCCACTGGAATCGAACCAGTGACACAAGGATTTTCAGTCCTTTGCTCTACCAACTGAGCTAGGGTACCAGCTCATTGATTTTATTGGAGCGCAAATCTAACATTTATTATTTATAAAAAAACAAAATACTCTTGAATATTTTTTTGCCTGAATGTAATTGTTAAATTTTTATTGTCGCAACCGGCATTTATGGAAACAAAACACCATCGCATTCAACGCAGTTAACGGGAGGAACAGCAGCATTAAATTTCAGGTTAATCGCTTTAATAAATTCATTTGCTATTAATGCGTACCCTTTTTGATTGGGTGTGTATCCGTCTAAACTAAAAAAGCCTCCTGTAACAAATTCTGCGTTAAAATCAGCACCGTTCCATTTGATGCCGGTTTTAACAGAATTGAAATAAGAATGCATATCAGCCAATGCAAAATTATACTGGGCCGCTTTTTGTGTTATCACAGCGTTATAAGTATTTACCGCCTGATCAATCATAAAAACTTCTGAGCTGTCAAGCGCATAACAGTTATTAATGGTATTAATTAATAACCCGTATTTATTGCATTTCATTGAATCAATCGGTACAGACAAAGTAATATACTCCCCCTTATGCATCTGGCGGACACCGCCGAACGCAGCAGCATCATTGATAACAAAACCATTACGACCCGGAGCAAAATGAATCTGAGTAAGCCCCGCAGGAATATAAATATCATTCAATGAATCGGCCTGCACCTTAGTCATTACAGCATTGTCCCAAGCAACTAAAGTATAATACGGGAATGACCTAAAATCAGGTATTGTAGCAATAACACCTTTTGCGCCGTTTGCTGTCAGCCCGCCAAGCAATGTATCTAAGCGTGCACTGAAACTTGCGGACGATTGAATTGCCGGCCCCTTTCCGCCGCTGGAGGCATAATTATAAATATCTTCCATACCCAGCCATGCAGTGATAAATTTTGCATTTTGCGCTTTTGCATCAGCAAAAATTGTTGATACACCCGGCTGGCTTGCAAAACGGTTATAGTAAGGGTTGCTGTTGCCAATAGAAAAAACATCAAAAGAAGGTGTAAAATAATTGGCGGTAACCGCGAAGGGTACTGCAAAATTCTGGACGCTGTTACCTGCCATCCCCGTTAAATAAGGAGTTGCAGCACCTAAAGAAACAGCACTGTTTATCGGCATCAGAGATGAAACTCCCTGGCAGTCTGTTTTATAATTCAAATGAAACCTGCTTACATATTTTCCAACCCAGACTTTGTCATTCATTCCTAAGCCCTCATTATCGGGCATCAACGCCTGGCCAAATGCACCTCCGCCGGCTAATTTGAATTGTTCTGCTAGCAATGCAGGCAGACAAAGTTTTTGTCCTTTTAGATACAAAGCCCCGTCCTGGTAGCCTGCCATATAATTTCCGCCGATGGCGATAGTTTTAGAAAAATCCGCCGTACCGCCGTCCGGCTTTGGGACATCAAGCTTAGGAGTGCAGGAATGAAACAATCCAATGCAGGAAAGAAAAAGCACTGCATACAATAATCTTACATTTTCCATCTATTTTTTATTATTTAATTTTTGGGGGGACGTAGAAAATTAAAGGGCAGTTGCAAAATTAACAGCTTCAACGCCTTTTATTTCGGGTACTTCACGCATAATTGTTTCTTCTATACCGGCTTTCAATGTCATCATACTCATTGAACATGATTTACATGCATTGAGTAATTCCACCTTAACAATTTTATCATCAGTAATTTCAACAAGAGCTACATTGCCTCCATCGGCCAGTAAATACGGGCGGATCTGCTCTAAGGCTGCTTCCACTTTTATTTTTAAATCATTCATTTTACAAAATTGTTACATGATTAATTCTTTATCTGTACTCCCGCCAGAAAATCAATCAGCTTTATTTAAGTTATTTCATTCTCATTTCTGCCATTTTTTTTGCAGAGTAAAAGTAAGAAAAAAATCGACAAAGCCTTTTTAATAGAAAAGAAAATGGCCAAAAGCGGGCCGCAAAGCAGGACCGGTGCAGTACGCTTTTTTTAAACAAAAAACTTCAAATTCTTCAGCGTATATCCTCATACAAAAATTTGTATCTTTAGCATCCTTAAAAAAGCCGATCCTTAAAAAATGAGCATTTACGATAAATACGAAACTGTAATTGGTTTAGAAGTTCACGCACAGCTATCAACCAGCAGTAAAGCCTATTCCTGCGATGCTGCCACTTTCGGCGGACTTCCAAATACCAGTATAAGTCCAATTTCATTAGGACATCCGGGCACACTGCCAAAAACAAATAAAAAAGTAATTGAGTTTGCCGTTCGTCTGGGTCTGGCCTGTAAATGCACCATCCGTGAGTTTAACGAGTATGCACGAAAAAATTATTTTTATGCAGATCTGCCGAAAGGCTACCAGATAACACAGGACAAAACGCCTATCTGCACCGGCGGTTACATTACTATTAAGGAGGATGACGGGTCAGAAAAAAACATAAATATCACCCGCATTCACATGGAAGAAGATGCGGGAAAAAGCATACATGATATTGACCCCTTTGATACATTGATTGATTTAAACCGTGCTGGTGTAGCCTTAGTGGAGATTGTGAGTGAACCTGAAATGCGAAGCGGAGAGGAAGCGTATAAATATTTAACTGAAGTGCGCAAGCTTGTACGTTACCTCGAAATCTGCGACGGCAACATGGAAGAAGGCAGCCTGCGCTGTGATGCCAACGTTTCTGTGAGATTGAAAGGCAGCAAAACATTTGGAAGACGAACTGAAGTAAAAAACATGAACTCTATCCGCAATGTACAGCGCGCAATTGAGTTTGAGGCGAAACGCCAGATTGAAGCGATTGAAAATGGGGAAGAAATTTCGCAGGACACACGCAGTTTTAATGCGGTTACAGGAGCAACATTTGTATTACGGAGCAAAGAAATGGCAAATGATTACCGCTATTTCCCAGAGCCTGATTTACAGCCTGTGGTTGTGACACAAGAGTATATTTCAAAAATAAAAAGCTCACTTCCGCCGCTTCCAAATGAATTATTTAAGAAATACCAGGCATTGGGCTTGTCGGCCTATGATGCAGGTGTATTAACCGATTCGAAGGAAATTGCATTGTACTTTGAAGATATAATCGCTAAAACAAAAAGCATAAAATCCGCAGCCAACTGGCTCACAGTGCAGATAAAATCATTTCTGAATGATAATGCTCTTCATATTTCCGACTTTAGAATTTCGGCTGAACGAATTGCCGAATTAGTTGATTTTATTGACAGCGGGAAGGTAAGCCACACTATTGCAATTCAAAAAATATTTCCAAAAATGATTGAAGTGCCTGATAAATCACCGATGCAGATTGCCGAAGAAAACAACTGGATACAGGAAAGCGACAGCGGTGCAATAACAGAATTTGTAAAACAGGCCATCGCAAAATATCCTGAAAAAGTTATAGAATATAAAAACGGGAAAGTGACTTTATTAGGTTTATTTATGGGGGAAGTAATGAAATTGTCAAAAGGAAAAGCCGACCCCAAAGCCGCTACAGAGCTGGTTAAAGAATACCTCTCCTCTTAATCTCCATTCCTCAAGGGAGGAAGGCTCACGTAAAAAAAATGATTAACAATAATAACATATAATTTAAATAACACCTAATCCCCATGCCCTTTGCAGAAAGATTAATTAAAAGATAAAAAAATAAACTTATGAAATTTAAACTCAAACACATTTCAATTGCACTGCCATTTATAATGTTAGCAGCCTGCTCAAATACCAACCCTCAGTCTTCAGGCGGTTTTGAATTAAAAGGGAAACTGGCCAAGGCTCATGGCGAAGATGTTTATTTAGAATTGATGGCCCCTTCCGGTTTAAAGAGTGTTGACACTGCTAAACTGAATGAAAAAGGTGAATTCACAATGACTCCTTCAATTAAAGAAATAGGTTTTTACCGCTTAAAATTAACAGACAAAAATTTTGCAACTTTAATTTTTGATAAAGATCAAAAAGTCACGTTGACCGGAGATGCCGATGACCTGGGCAACACATACAACGTTGAAGGTTCTCCTGATTCAAAATTATTTGTGGAAATCAACCGTGAATCAGGTAAAAATTATTTAAAACGGGATTCACTGCAAAAGGCTTTTGAATCTTATTCTAAGATGCATGGTATGGAACCAACCCGTGTTGATTCTATGAGCGCAGTTTTAGAATCGAAATACAATATATTGGTTGCCCAGCAGAATAAATTCCTTGAGGGTTTTATCGACAAACACCCTGTTTCATTTGCTTCTATTGCTGCTGTGCAGCAGCTGCCTTCTGAAGATTTCTGGAATTCCTATGTTAAAGCAGATGAAAATTTATTTTCAAAATACCCTAACTCACCATATATAAAGGCTTTTCACGAGGATGTATTGTCTAAGAAAAGATTAATAATCGGAGCGCCCGCTCCCGAAATAACAATGAATACAGCTGATGGCAAGCCTTTGTCGCTTTCGTCGTTAAAAGGGAAAATAGTGCTTCTTGATTTCTGGGCTTCCTGGTGCAGCCCCTGCAGAGCAGAAAACCCTAATGTGGTTGCTGCTTACGGCAAATATAAATCAAAAGGATTTGATGTATTCAGTGTTTCATTGGATAAAGATGCAGGCAAATGGAAACAGGCAGTTCAAAAAGATAATTTAGCATGGACAAATCATGTATGCGATTTTAATGCTTGGCAGTCGCCTGTTGTGTCGCTTTATAATTTTAAAGGAATTCCCTACAATGTGCTTATTGATAAAAAAGGAAATATTATTGCAAAAAACCTGAGAGGACAAGATTTAGAAAAAAAACTGGAGGAAGTTTTTAAATAAAAATAATAGTTTGAGATTTGAGATTGAGCAACGAGATAAAAAACAATTTACTTCAAATCTCATAACCCTATATCTCATGCTAAATATAAGCAATACATGAAGAAATTATATTCCATCTTTTGCGCAATTGTTTTATTTCCGAACCTTGGCGCTGCTCAGGCGTACTTTCAACAGGAAGTAAATTACACTATTAATGTAAAATTGGACGATGTAAAAAACGAAATCTCAGCTGATGAACGCATCGAATATACTAACAATTCACCCAGTCAGCTTTCCTTTATATACATGCACTTATGGGCGAATGCTTATAAAGACAATACAACCCCTCTTGCAAAACAATTTTTATCAAACAACGACACCAAATTTTATTATTCAAAAGATGATGAACGGGGCTATTTTGATCAAATAGATTTTAAAATAAACGGACTGCCTGCCAAATGGGAATTATTAACAGACAGTATTGATATCTGCAAATTGTATCTCAACAAGCCCTTAAAAAGCGGAGAAAAAATTACTATCACTACTCCTTTCCATGTTAAAATTCCTTCAGGTAGATTTTCCCGCCTCGGCCACATCGGGCAGTCGTATCAAATTACACAATGGTATCCCAAACCCGCTGTTTACGACCGCAATGGATGGAACTACATGCCCTATTTAAATCAAGGTGAATTTTATTCGGAGTTCGGCAGCTTTGATGTAAGTATTACACTGCCCCAAAATTATGTGCTTGGCGCCACCGGCGATATGGTTGACGGTGAAAAAGAAATTGAATGGCTTAATCAAAAAGTAAAAGAAACAGAAGCGATCTCATCTTTTGATTCTAAAGATCAGGCTTTCCCTGCTTCTGATGCCGAAACAAAAACACTTCGTTTCAAACAAAGCAACGTGCATGATTTTGCATGGTTCTGCGACAAACGTTATCATGTTTTAAAAGGCGAAATGGAAACTCCGCACAGCAAGCATAAAGTTACAACATGGACTATGTTTACCAATGCCCAGGGCGATTTGTGGAAAAACAGCATTAAAGATATGAATGATGCCGTATATTTTTATTCGCTTTGGAACGGCGATTATCCTTACAATAACTGTACTGCGGTTGACGGCACTATCAGCGCCGGCGGCGGTATGGAATATCCCAACATTACTGTAATCGGCAATGCTGTAAATGATTTTATGCTGGATGTTGTAATTACTCATGAAGTAGGACACAATTGGTTTTACGGCATGCTCGGATCTAATGAACGTGTTCATCCATGGATGGATGAAGGCATTAATTCTTACAATGAACTGCGGTATGTTGAAACAAAATATCCGAATAAAAAATTAGTAGGCAGAATGGCGGATAACCGTATAGGCAGGATGTTTGACTTAGAGCGCTATAAACAAAAAGCGCAGTACGAGTTATCATATAAACTCCCCGCCGCTAAAAATGAAGATCAGCCGATTGAAACACCTGCCTATGAATGCACCGAATTAAATTACGGCGGAGTTATTTATTCTAAAACTGCAATAGTTTTTGATTACCTAAGAGCATACCTCGGTGAAAAAGAAATGGATAAAGCTATGCAGCGTTATTTTGACGAATGGCATTATAAACACCCTATGCCGGGCGATTTCCGAAAAGTTATGGAACAGGCCACTGGAAAAAAGTTAAGCTGGTTTTTTGACGATCTGATTAACTCCTCAAAAAAGTTGGATTACAGCCTGACGTTCTGCGACAAGTTAGAAGACGGCTCCTGGGAACTCGAAGTAAAAAACAGGGGTGACATCAACGGGCCGGTTTTTATTCAGGCAATTAAAGATAAACAGGTTGTAAACACAATGATTTACGAAGGTTTTGAAGATAAACAGACATTAAACTTTCCAGCGTGCGATGCTGATTATTTTAAAATTGATTTTATTGAAAACATGCCTGAGATAAACAGGAATAATAATACCATCAGAAGCAAAGGCCTCTTTAACAAAATGGCCCCTTTAAAACTTCAGTTTTTAGGAAGTCTTGACAATCCAGATAAAGCGCAGCTTTTTTATTCACCTGCTGCAGGCTGGAATAACTATAATAAATGGATGCTGGGGGCTGCATTCTATAACAACCTGCTGCCGCAGAAAAAATTCGAATTTCAGCTGATGCCTTTATACAGCTTCGGCACAAAGGATTTGGCGGGTTATGGCAGATTAACTTATACAATTTTTCCGAATGAAACTGCTTTTCAAAATATTTCACTCGGCATAACAGGCGCGCGCTATGCCTATTCCAACGAACAGCCTGATTTAAATTTTAATAAAATTGCACCGGAGTTAAATATCGAATTCAAAAAATCATATCCAAGGAGTAAAATAAAAAACACCCTGCGTTATAGAAATATTACTATCCTTAAAGATTCATACACTGGCGTTATCAGCGGTAACGACATGCTGTACCTGCGTACAAAAACTATGTACCGCTTTAACGACGTAACTTATCAATTCAAAAAAAGTGATGCATTAAAGCCTTTCAGCATGCGCCTTAATTTTCAGGAGGGCGGACAAAGGGATAATGCTTCCGGCACCTCCATTGATGAAATGATTAAAACATCACTGACTGCTGACTATACTTATAAATTTCAAAAGAAAAATAAAGGTATTGATATACGTTTTTTTGCCGGAACATTTATTGTATCGAATACGACTAGTGGAAACGTACCTGCCTTAAACCAAAACAGGCAGAATGACGAAAATGCTTTCCGCTTCCGCATGAGCGGACAAAACGGAACACAGGATTATCTCTATGATAATATTTATTTGGGAAGAAGCGAAACAAACGGTATTCTTGGAAATCAATTTACTGAAACCGACGGCGGTTTTAAATTTTATTCTACGCTCGGGCAGACATCAAAATGGATAACTGCTGTAAATTTGAAATCATCATTGGGCAATTTAAAACTGCCCGTAAATTTATATGCTGATTTAGGAACAGCTGCCAATGAAGGTGCAGGCAGCCAGAAATTATTGTATGATGCCGGAATTTCATTAAGCTTTGCTAAAAATATTTTTGAAATTTATTTCCCATTAGTAATTTCAAAAGATTTCCAGGATTACAAGAGTGCCAATAATTTAAAATATGCGGAAACAATCAGGTTTACATTAAATTTGAATCTAATGAACCCATTTGATTTAGTGAAAAGTATTTAGAAAAAATTTATTCATTTATTTGTAAATAAAAATTGAACGCCGGCAAAAAAATATATTTCGCATCTGATTTTCACCTCGGCGTTCCTGACTTCGAAAAAAGTCTGGTCCGCGAAAAGCTTATTGTTAAATGGCTTGACGAGATAAAACAGGATGCTCAGGAAATTTATCTGATGGGCGATGTTTTTGATTTTTGGTTTGAATATAAACACACTGTCCCAAAAGGGTTTTCGCGTTTATTGGGAAAGCTGGCTGAGATAACTGATTCAGGAATACCTGTAACATTTTTTACAGGCAATCACGATATGTGGATGTTTGACTATTTTCCAAAAGAATTAGGAGTAAATATTTTTCGAAACCCGATAACAAGAGAGTATAACGGAAAAAAATTTTATCTGGGACACGGCGACGGCCTGGGCCCGGGAGATCATGGATACAAATTCATTAAAAAAGTTTTTGCTAACCCTGTCTGTCAATGGCTTTTCGCAAGGCTGCATCCTAACTTTGCAATGAGTATGGCAAATTTCTGGTCGAACAAAAGCCGATTATCAAACGGCCCTTTGGATGAAAAATTTAATGGTGAAGAAAATGAATGGCTGGTTGTTTATTCTAAAGAGATTTTAATAAAAGAACATTTTGATTACTTTATTTTCGGCCACCGCCATTTGCCGCTCGACATCAAACTGAATAACAGCAGCCGTTACATAAACTTGGGCGAATGGGTGAATTATAAGAGCTTTGCCGTTTTTGACGGAAAAAACCTGGAATTAAAATATTATAAATAAACAACAAAAAAAAATTTTGTCCGTTATCTTACAATTGAAAATCAAAATAAAATTTATATTTTAGACTTGTTATTTATAATAAACTTTCAGCTGAATTCATTTTTATAGAAAATAAAAAAAATTGCTAACCTTATTAAACCTTTTCAAAACATCATAGTCACACGGCAAAATTCATTTTAATAAAAGGCATTAACTAAAAAAAACATGAAAAATAAAAAAACAATTTTCGGAAGCATCACAGCTATAGTGCTTTTAGGTGCATTTATTACCGGCTGTAAAAAAAGCAATGGGCCTACCCAGGTTTCACCAATTGATGATGCCACACAGCAATCGGTTACTGCAGGAGATCAATCGAAAATAGAAAATGAAACAAACCAATGTATGGATGACGCGAACACTGCTTTGCAGGGGATCTCAACAACAAGAGGCGTGGAATCATTTCCGTTTTGCAATATTACCATTGACAGCTCTCAAAAGGCAACAGGCTTAATTGTATTGAATTATAACGGCAATAACTGCGACAATACAAAATCCCGTTCCGGATCTATCAGCATTCAGCTTCCATACAACGGAAGCACAGTAACAAGATGGAGGGTGCAGGGCGCTAAAATAACACTTACTTTTAATAACTATAAGGTTACCAATCTTATCGAGAATAAATCACTCACTCTTAACGGAACCCACAGTATTACTAATGTAAGCGGAGGAGTAGTTGCTGATTTACTTACTAACCCAAATTCAATCGTTCACAAAGTAAGGGCAAATATGGTATTAACTTTCGACGACGGCACCAACCGTACCTGGGGTGCTGCAAGAACAAGAACTTTTTCTATATCCAACAGCATAATATCAGCTTCAATAGCAGGCGATACAGCAGTCAGCGGTTATTCTAACACCGCTATGTGGGGAACCAACAGAATAGGAGAAACCTTTGAGATCAGCATACCAACTCCTGTTGTTTTTAATATTTACGGAGGAACCTGCTTATACAGACCCTTAAGCGGAGTAAGAATTCTTAATGGATTAGCGCATGTACTTACTGTTACATACGGAGTTGATGCAAACGGAAATGCCGCAACCGGATGTCCTTACGGATACAAAGCTAATTGGATCAATGGGCAGGGCGTTGCGAAACAGATTATTAAACCTTACTAAATCAATTTTAAAATTCAGCAATAAAAAAAACCGCTTCACAGGCGGTTTTTTATTGCTGTTTTCAATCTTAAAAAAGGAAACGTTTTTAAATTTGAATTTAAAACTTCTAAAGAATTTAATTTTAGGCAATCCTTTGAATCAAATCCACTAAACGGCTGGAGTAGCCGTATTCATTATCATACCAGCCTATTATTTTAACCATATTACCCACTACTGTTGTGAATTCAGGATCGTGAATGCATGAATGAGAATTGCCGACTATATCAATTGATACAATGGGGTCTTCCATATATTGCAGTATTCCTTTTAAGCTTGTTTCACTTGCGGTTTTAAAAGCCGCATTTATTTCGGCAGCTGTAACCGGCTTGGTGAGCAGGCAGGTGATGTCGGTTAAAGAGCCGTCAGGCACGGGAACACGCATGCCGCAACCGCCAAGTTTTCCTTTTAAATGAGGAAATATTTTGGTAATAGCTTTAGCTGCACCGGTGGATGTAGGAACAATGGAAAGGGCTGCCGCGCGTGCTCTGCGCAGATCTTTATGAGGAGCATCGTGCAAACGCTGATCGCCGGTGTATGCATGTACAGTTGTTATAAACCCTTCTTCAAATCCGAAATTTTCATCCAGCACTTTAATCATAGGCGCAGCGCAGTTGGTAGTGCATGATGCATTGGATATAATCAAATCGTTCTCAGTCAATTTATCGTCATTCACACCGAGTACAACCGTTCTGATATCATCGGTATTAGGCGGAGCAGATATAATTACCTTTTTGGCTCCTGCAGTAATATGTTTTCCGGCAGATGCTTTATCTAAGAAAAACCCGGTTGACTCAATAACCACATCAACATCTAAATCTTTCCATGGGAGATTCGCAGGGTCTTTCTCAGCGTAAACATTGATTTTTTTCTTGTTTACTATAAGTGCTTTATCAGCTGCCTGAACATCCGCTTTAATTAGGCCGTGTACCGAATCATATTTAAAAAGGTGTGCCAGCGTTTTGCTGTCGGTTAAATCATTTATAGCAACTACTTCAATGTTATCGCATTCAAGCATTATGCGAAAAGTAACTCTGCCTATTCTTCCGAAACCATTAATGGCGACTCTTATTTTTTTCATACTTATTTTTTTTGCAAAGATATGCTGAAAGTCCTTAGGTTTAATATTCTTCCAAGAAAAAGGAATGTGGTTCTAAAAAGTAAATACAATGCTTGTCCGCTATTACAATCGCCTTCTAAAACTTCATCTGACAGAGCCTTTCAAAGACTTTAGATTTAATTTTTAAAAACAATAAAATCCAAGAAACAAATCATTTTTTGTGCGAAAAATTAAACAGTTGCATAAAATGCCCCTTCAATATGATTAATTTTCGTTTGGTCATTCCCTAAAATGATTGAAATAATATCAAAACGGACTTCCAAATCAAGATTATTACGCAGCACATATTCATTAGCAGTATTAATTAAATTTTTTTGTTTTTGTTTATTAACGAATGTTTCAGGTTCGCCGAAATAATTGCTTTTTCGGGTTTTCACCTCAGCAATTACAAGGGTACTAGAAAAAGAGGCTATAATATCTGCCTCCAGATTTTTAAATCTCCAATTTGTTTCGAGGATTATATAGCCTTTCTTTTTTAAAAATTCTGCAGCTAACTCTTCGCCTTTAGCCCCGGTAACATTATGTTCTGCCATATTATTTTTTCCTTTTGTAATTCTCTTTTTACAGGTCTTGGTTAATATAAAATAAATTCTTCAATTTCTTTGGCAAATATCCTTTATTTCAGCAGAAACAAGCCTATCTGGATTTTATTTTTGAAATTAAACGTCTTTATGGTTTGGATTCGTAGAATTATTCCTGATTTTTTTTATGTATCTTCGTATCGCTTTTTTTGACATTATATATTTATTAAAATTGTTAAAACGGAATAATACCTTATAGATAAGGCGCCCTTATTCGATAAATGAATATAAATGCTTCTTGAAATAAATCAGTAATTAAAAATATTTTCAAACTTTATCCTGTTAATAAAATTTTGGTACAACTTTTGAAATAGCACTGTAACAATAAAAATTTTACTATTTTTGCGCACTTACAGTAAGATTGTTTTTTACACAGAAAATAATAAAAACTTAATATTAAAACCTAAAAAATGAAAAAATCCATTTTTAAAATTGTACCGGCAATTGCGTTGATGGCAGCATTCTCTTATACTGCTGTATCGCAATCATTCGAAGGTGTAATCGAATTCAAAAAAGCATCGCATACAGATACCACAAGCTATATTTATTATGTGAAAGACAATAATGTAAGAGTGGATGAAATCGGCAGCAGATCTCATAATGTAGAAGGCTCCTTTTTAGTGGATTTATCTGCAAAAACAATGAAGTCGTTAAACCACGAACGTAAATTGTATATGGAGCAGCCTACACCTGCGGACCCTATTATTAAAGGAACTTGTTCATCTAAAAAGGGGCAAAACGTAAAAAATCTTCAAGGTTATAAATGTCAGGAATATATTGTGACTAACAATACTGAAAATACTATAATCACTTATTGGCTGGCTGAAGGTAAATTTACTTTCTTTGAAAAGCTTCTGCACCAGTTAAACCGTAAGGACAAAGCTTCAGTTTATTTCCTGCAGATTCCAGACACAAAAAACATGTTCCCAATGCTTTCAGTGCAGACTGATACTAACGGCAAAGAAACAGGACGCCTGGAAGTTACTAAAATCACAAAAAAATCAATACCTGCAAACACCTTTGAAATTCCTAAAGGATATAACAAGTTTGAAAAATAATATTTAGTTTATTAAAAGGAAACCGCCCTTCTCAAATATTTGAGAAGGGCGGTTTTTTTTATGGTTTGTTCACTATTGGAATCAACGTTAAATTCATCCTGCAATTTCGCATTAAAGCTTTCGATTGGGCATTAAAACAATTGAATTCGCTAACAAATTAATCAATTTCAAAATAGAGTTAAGACTGCATTATCTCTTTTAATATAATGCGGATATTGTCTTTACAAATTATTATGGTCCCTATTCCTAAATCATGAATGCACCCATACTAGTGTACGAACCCTATTCCCGTTTCCGGAACGCATCGGTACTAGTGTACGGAACCTATCCGCATTTCGGGAATTCATCCGTACTACTGTACGGACCCTATCTGCATTTCGGGAACGCATCCGTACTAGTGTACGGACCCTATCCGCATTTCGGGAATGCATCGGTACTGGTTTACGGACACTATGTCTCAACTGAAAATATCGCTAAACTATAATTGGAGGGGAGGATGGGATAAGAATCTGCCCAAAAATAAAATATATGCTTTAAGATTAATAATTGTCCCCCTGAAAAACTTCGGTAATTAATCCTCTGTCTCCGGCTGGTTTTTATTTCTATAAGCCCATTCAAATACGAGAGGAAAAACCCAAAGAGAAAAAATCATTGCACACAAAATACCGCCGATTACAACTCTTGCTAATGGTCTTGAACTTTCAGACCCGATACCATGCGAAACTGCAGCAGGTAATAAACCTATTGCGGCCATTAAAGCTGTCATCATTACTGGCCGTATTTTTGACCTCACTCCCCTCTTAACCGCATCGAATAGAGAATGTTTTTCCATACTGGCGAGCATCATATTATGCTTCATTTCCTCAATGAGCAGCACTCCGAATAAAATACAGATACCAAAAAGGGCTATAAACCCGATACCAGCCGAAATACTGAAATTAGTACCGGTTATATGCAAAGCTATAATACCTCCTACAATTGCAAAAGGTACATTTAAAAATATTAATCCGGCATCTTTAAAATTGCCGAACATGCTGAACAGCAAAAGGAATATTAATAATAAACTTATCGGCACAACCTGAGTCAGCCTCTTGGTTGCTCTTTGCTGGTTCTCAAAATCACCCTGCCAGGCCATTTTATAGCCTCTTTTCAATGAAATTGCTGCATCGACTTTTTGCTGGGCTTCTTCAATGGCGCTTCCCATGTCTCTATCTCTAACAGAAAACTTGAGAGCAGAATAACGTTTATTGTCATCTCTAAAAATTAAGCAAGGGCCTGTCTTTTGTGAAATTTGTGCAATTTCTTTAATAGGCACCCGGCTTCCGCTCTGGGTAGGAACTAATAATTCTCCAATCTGCGCCGGCGTTTTTCTGAATTCTTCCGGAAGTCTCACGCGAACATCGAAAACTTTAATGCCTTCATACAAACTCGTTGCAGGCTGGCCTCCAGGGCTCAATCCTCCAATTGCCATACTTATTACTGCATCAGCATCGGCAGCTGCTACACCATACATTGCCATTTTACGCTGATCAAGATTAATATCAAATTCGGGCTGGCCGATATTGTAAATAACTCCTAAATCTTCAATGCCCTTTACCGTTTTTAATATGTTATACACCTGAGTTATATTTTTCTCCATATAATTCAGTGAATCACCATATATTTTTACACAGATAGAACCTTTAACTCCAGATACCGCTTCTTCAACATTATCCATAATCGGCTGTGAAAAATTAAGGTTTACACCTGGGATTACAGACAATTTTTTATTCATCTGATCAATCAGTTCTTCTTTTGAAATTTTAGGTTTCCAATTTTCCTGAGGATATAGAATCACTGAAAACTCATTGTTGTAAAAACCTGCAACATCGGTGCCGTTATCAGGTCTTCCGGTTTGAGATACTGCATATTTTACCTGCGGAAAAGTCATCAAAAGACTTCTGATTTTTGTAGAAATTGTTACCGACTTTTCTAAGGCAATACTATATGGAGCCTGCACACGCAGCCAGATAGAGCCTTCATTGAGTTCGGGTAAAAATTCGCCCCCCAAAAATCTGAAAGAACCAATTCCAAGAATCATAATGACTAAAGAAGATATTAGGACAGTTTTTTTATTTTTATGTGCTTTTTCAAAACCCGCAGTCATAAAGTTTGTTAAAAATTCTACAATCGGGTTATGTTTTTCGCGGACATTTTTCCGGAGGAGCATACTGATGAGAACAGGCACCAGCGTTAAGGTTGTTATCAAAGCACCAAGCAATGCAAACCCCAGAGTGTAAGCAAGAGGAGTAAACATTTTACCTTCTACTTTTTGAAAGGCGAAAATGGGAAGTAATGCTGCAATGATAATGAGCTTGGCAAAGAAAATTGATTTCCCGAGCTCAGCCCCTTTCATCTTTATCATCTTCATTTTAGCAAGCTTATTAAAACGTTCCATTCCCATTTCTCGCGCCTTTTCATCCATCACAACAAAAATCCCCTCCACCATCACCACCGCTCCGTCGATTATTATCCCGAAATCTATTGCACCTAAAGAAAGCAGGTTCGCGCTCATGTGCATTAAATGAAGACAAATGAATGCAAACAAAAGTGCCATAGGTATAATAATGGAAACAGTTAGTGTTGTGCGCCAGTTAAACATAAAGAGGGAAACGAGTAAGGTTACTAATAATATCCCCTCTACAAGGTTGTGCATAACAGTGTGAGTGGCGTATTCAATCAGGTCTGAGCGGTCGTAATAGGGGATTATTTTTGTGTCAGCCGGAAGAATGTATTGGTTTAGATATGCTACTTTTTCTTCAATTCCTTTAACAACTTCAGAAGGATTTTCTCCTTTCCTCATTACAATGATGGCTTCTACAACATCTTTTTCATCCGTAATAGAATCTTTTCCATTTGAACCTTTTACTCTAGCGCTTTTGGCAACCCAGCCTAAACGAGGCATATTTGAAACTTCAACAGCTGCAATATCTTTTACAAGCAGCGGTACTCCATTGTTATTTTCAATAACAATGTTTTTTATTTCTTCAATATCATTCAATAATCCTATACCTCTTACAACAAAGGCTTGATTGTTTTGAATAATCATATCACCGCCGACATTGATATTTGTTTTTTGAACAGCCGTAAATACATCTAATGCTGTCAGTCCGAGATTTGTCAGTTTTCCAGGATCTACTTTTATTTCAAATGTTTTAGTTTTACCTCCAAAGCTATTTACATCGCCAACTCCAGGCACACTTTTAAGCTGCCGGTCTATCACCCAGTCCTGCATGGTTTTTAATTCCCTTACGTCTCTGAAAGAGCTTTTGAGTGAATAACGGTAAACTTCGCCGGTAGGACCTACAGGAGGCTGTACAGCAGGCTGTGCGTTACCTGGAAGTGTTGCATTAGGCAGCAGATTCATTACCTGCTGGCGTGCATCTTTGTCAAGAACATTATCATCAAAAATTATTTTCACATACGATAAACCAAAGATGCTGGTGGAACGCAGGCTTGTTTTACCCTGCACCGGATTCATTGCAATTTCAATAGGAATCGTTACGAATTTTTCTACCTCTTCTGCGCTTCGGCCCGTCCATTGGGTAATAATATCTATTTCGGTATTTGTAACATCTGGGAAAGCCTCAATAGGCATTTGAATGAAGGTAATAATACCGGCTATGATAAGAATTGCCGCTGAGAATAAAATAAAATATTTATTTTTCAGCGAAAACCCTATAATATTTCTAAGAAACTTGATCATTTATTTTTTAATTAATCGGAGTTTTTAATTATTTAATTCGCTGTATATCTGAAGGGCATCAGATGTTATAATTCTATCCCCGACATTCACTCCTGCGGTCAAATACGTTTTACTTCCTAATGTATTTAATTTTTGTATCGGGGTAATCTGTGCTTTCCCGTTTCCATTATAAACAAGCACATAATATTGGCTGTGATCGAATATTAATCCGCTTGACGGAATATAAATTGCTTGCTTATTCTGAGTATTTGTAACAGTAACACTTGCAAACATCTGAGGTTTTAAAGCGTAATCCTCATTGTTTATTGAAATACGCACTTTCATTGCTTTGCTTGCCGGATCGAGTACCTGCATTATTTTATCAACTTTCCCTTTAAAAATCCTGCCGGGATACGAAAGTGTACTTATATCAATATCATCCCCTAAATGAATATTCTCAACATTCGATTCATAAACATTAGCCATTATCCAAACATTTTTAAGATCAGATATAGTAAATAGCGCATTACTGTTATCAGATCGTATAATCTGATCATTCGTAACTAATTTTTGAACAATAAAACCGCTGATGGGCGCTTTTAGAGCATATTCACCCTGAGTGTTTCCTCCATTTATTTGTAAGACCCTTTGAGCGCGGTCTAATCCGGCTTTTGCCTGCTGTACCGAAATAACTGCACTTAGTGAGTCCGTTTTTGAAGCAAGGCCTGACTTATACATATCTTTTGTTTTTTCCAGCGATTTTTCCGCCAGCAGTAAATTGGTTTGAGCATTTAACAGGTCACTGCTGTACTGAGCCATTTCACTGCTTTTTATTACCCCCAATACGTCTCCCTCTTTCACGTAATCGCCCAGCACCACTTTTATATCCTGGATTTTACCGCTGATCAATGGAAAAATATTTACAACATTATCCTGGTTAAAATCAACCTGTCCGGTAAGTGTAGTTGAATTTATTAACAGCCCTTGTTTTACAGAATCAATATGTATAGTTTTCAATAGTGAATCCGGTATAACATATTGCACCCGTGCTTCATCAGCTTTATTCTCGCTTGGTTTACAAGATTGAAAATGCAACGCCCCCACAATTAAAAAAATGCAGCTTAATATGCTTTTTATTCTATTTATTTTTTGCATTCGCATGGTTATATTTTATTGTTTATTTTATTTATAAAAGAAATCGGTGCCAGTCATAAAATCTATATTTTCATAGGAATTTGCCAGATTGCCAAGTATGTTGTTCAATTGAACAATGTTTTGTTTGTAAGAATCATAAAAATTCAGGAAATCCAAAAGTCCTATATTTCTTTTTGTATAATTATCTAAAACTGCTTTTGAAAGTATATCCATCTCTTTGGGAAAATTCTTATCAAGCGATTTGTATAAATTATGCTGGGTAATGGCTTTTTCAAGCGACCTATAAACATTTTCTTCATACTGAATCTGCACGCTTTGAAGCGCTGCTTCATCCGACTTGATTTGAAATTTGGACGATTTAATATTTCCCTGATTCCGGTTAAACACAGGAATGTCCATACTCACACCAGCTATTTTTATAAAGGGCCATGCACTTCCATAAGTATCGTAGCTCCCAGAAAGAGTAACATCAGGCACTGCTAAAGCTTTCTGATATTTATAATTTTGATTGCTCAAAGCAAGATTATGGCGGGCAGTCATCAGATCACTACGATTTTTTGCTGCCGAGTCGAGCAAAGTGGAGAGCGGATATTTGAGAGGGTCAACATTAGCAATTTTCACGGTGTCTATAATAGGAACAATATAAATACCCAATGAATCTATCACAGTGCGAACTTCACTTTCAGCATCATTAATTTGATTTCTGAGATCGTTGTATTCACTTTGAAGCGAGTATAGCTGTGCTTTCACACGCATTACTTCTGTTTTTGCAATATATCCTTTCTCCATCTCTTTTTCAAAAGCTGTTAGGATTTTTTTGAGAGCATTTATCTCTTCGTCATAAACCCTTGAGGTTTGCTGCCAATAATAAATTGAAAAGAAATCGCTCCTTAAAGTATATTTCAGTGTGCGAAGCAAATCAAGATAATTGTCTTCAGCAAGCAGGGTATTGGTCTCCGCCATGGCAATTTGTTTCTTTCTTTTTCCGGCCAGAAGGATAACCTGTTGAATCTGCACTGCCTGTTCTGCTTTTAACGAATCTGGTTTATTAAGTCCGCGAACGTATGAAATATTGGGATTCGGATAAAGTCTGGCTTGAATTATTAGAGCACGCTGCGCATCTATATTATATTTCTGAGCAAGAAGAGCTGAATTTTTCTGCAGGAAAATTTTTTCAGCAGCCTCAATGTTCAAACGAACAGTATCCTGTGCAAAAATATTCGCTGATGAAAAAGAAAAAATTATTAAGAATACTGCTTGCTTTAACTTACCTATAAACATAAAATTATTTTCTGATTATTTTAATAATCAATTGATAAACATTCAATTTATTGAATCCTTGTGTTTTTTAAACAGAAAAAAAATGTTCATGCATTAGGCGGAGGAGAGAGAATTTCCAGAGTAGGCTGATTGTAAAAACTTTCATTTGTTTTTATGTGGATTGAAAAACAACTTGGAACTGGTATTACACTCAATAAAGGCTGGAAGGCCGCTGCTAAAGGTGTGAAATGAAATGCTGCAGGAGCACCGTGGTCAGAGTTATCCTGATCATCTTGCTCAGGAAAAGCATTATCAATATGAAAAATTTGTTCGCAGATAATTTCTGAAATGCTTTCCATGTCGTTAACTGACAAATCTTCCGGAACCCACTCTGGTGAAGGATCAGGCGAATCCACACTGATATTCAAAATATGCAGTGCGAACAAAAAACAGACTATTTTTCCAACTATATTAGTTCTGATAAAATTCATTTATTACAAAGTATAGAATATCCCTATAAAAGAACTGCAATATTAACCAAAAAACAGGTTTTATTTTAGAAATAATTCTTAAAAAATGTTAAACATCATTTTGTTTTTCAAAAATTATTTCCTGGAAACATACTAATTTACAAACTACTCAAACTTATTAAAAGAAAACAAAGTTTTATCAGCTGTGTTAACAAGCGGCATTTCTTTGATCAACAGTAAACAATCTCTTTTACATTAAAGATTTTAAAATTAAAATTGATTAAGTAATTCCTATTTTTGCAAAAATATTCCTTTGAGGTTTATTTTAGCTTTGCACTAACAATATTTTAATCTATAAAATGAAATTGAAGAAACTGAATTTGTTTAATGCAATTTTCATACTGAACCCTGGCTTGTTTTTCGCACAGCAGGCAAATGATACAATCAAAAAAAACAAAGAGGAGAAATGGAGTTATCATTTTCAGTTTACCGGCGTTATGCAGGGACATCCATCTTTTCACGCACCGTATGCAGGGCCCAATAGCTTGAGTAGTGAAAAAGAAAGCGCTTTTTCTGTTACTTCCACTTTTTATTTGGGAAGAAAACTATGGAAAGGAGCTTCTGTTTATTTTAATCCCGAAATAGCTGGCGGAAGCGGCATTGGCAGGACCCTTGGCATTGCCGGTTTTACAAATGGCGAATGTTTCCGTGTTGCAGATGCCTCGCCGGCACTTTATTCAGCACGTTTATTTTTACGCCAGCACATTGCCTTAGGTCAAAGCGATATGGAAACAGCAGAGTCCGATGCTAATCAGATTGGGGGAGAAAAAATTCCTTCATCACGCATTACTATAACGGCAGGCCACTTTTCAATTGCCGATGTATTTGATAATAATTCGTACAGCCATGATCCCCGTACACAATTTTTGAATTGGGGATTAATGAACAACGGTGCATGGGATTATCCGGCTAATACAAGAGGTTACACAAATGGTTTTATTGTTGAGCTGATAAAACCTGGATGGGCTGTGCGTGTTTCTGAAACCATGGTTCCTAAAAAAGCCAATGGTCCTCAAATGGATGAAAACATTGGCCAGGCACGCGGTGAAACGGTTGAGTTTGAAAAAAGAATAGGAATAAAAAAACACAAAGGCGCAGTGCGTTTTTTAGCATTTCGTAATTTATCTCATTCCGTCAGCTATCAAAACACCATTGCGCTTTATACTTCAGGCATCGATACCACTTTAAACGTAAATTCACCATCTGTTTACGGCGGACAGAAATACGGCTTTGCTTTAAATGCAGATCAGGAGTTAACAGATGATATTGGTATGTTTGCCCGAGCAAGCTGGAATGACGGTAAATCTTCTACGTGGGCTTTTACAGAAATTGACCAAAGCGCAAGTATCGGCATCAGCATAAAAGGCAGTAAATGGAAACGCCCTGATGATGTAATTGGGATTGCCGGATTAATAAATGGGATATCAAGCGACCATGCCGATTTTTTAAATTATGGCGGCTACGGATTTATGCTGGGCGATGGAAAACTTACTCATTATGGCGGGGAGAAAATCGGTGAAATATATTACAGTATTAAATTAGCTGACACATTTTGGCTGAGTGCAGATTACCAATATGTGATGAATCCTGCCTATAATAGGGACAGAGGGCCGGTGAATGTATGGGCATTCAGAGGGCATGTTAAATTTTAAAGCTGTGTATTGTAACAGGTTTAAAAAAAAATTCCGCGCAAAGACGCAAAGGCGCGAAGTCGAGAAATAATTATTTTTTGTTTTTTTCTTTGCGTCTCTGCGTCTTTGCGAGATTTTTTTTAAGTGTAAATACTGTTTGTTAAATTAATCTGAAGATGAATTTTTTTATTACAAAAACATTCGCGCGGCAATTGCTGTTTATACTGCTTTTAACTGCAGGCAATACATACTCGCAGCGTTTCAAACCTGGCGTGATTGCTGGGTTCGTTGCCACTGATCAGGTCGGCGTTGACCCGCTTGATAATGATTTTCATAAAGCAGGTTTTACTCTAGGCGGCCTTTTAAATACAAAGTTATCAGAGAAGAATTCAATACAATTTGAAATTTTATATGTTCAAAAAGGCAGCTTGCAGCCAGGGGATTCTTTGAACAATTACAATTTTTATAAATTAAGTTTAGATTATATCGAAGTGCCATTAATGTTCAGGCACAATGTTAAATTTAATATGAATAAAAAACCTGTTGACCGGTTTTATATTGAAGCCGGGCCTTCTTTCGGAAGGTTAGTGAGAACTTATATTAACAACAACGGAATTATATCTACGGCAGGTAATTTTAAGAATAATGAGCTGGCGCTGAATTTAGGTATAGGTTTTACAATTGTGAATAATCTTTCTTTTAATCTTCGATATTCAAGTTCTATTATCCCTGTGGTTGTTCATCCTTTGCAAGTGGACCGTTTCATCTGGTACACTTTTAATAAAGGCGACAATGTTGTATTTTCATTTTCGCTCCGTTATATTTTTGACCGCGAAAGTAGAAGAGAAACTAAAAAACCTGATGAATCCTAAGGATGCCGGCACTTTTAACAAAACAAAAAAATCCCCTTTCATTGCTGAAAGGGGATTTTTCTGTTATATTATTTTACTTAAAACTTAGCAGAAAACATTTCAGCTGAAATATCTGAAACGATCACCAATTAAGCAACACCGGTTTTTCTAACTCCCTGCGCTTTTACTTTTGAACTTGCTGTTTTTACAGGCTTAGCGCTTGTATCTTTCAGTTTTGTTTTGCTGCCTGCTTTTGCATCAGCTGCTTTTTTCAATTTCGGCTTTTCTTCAGACGGTTTTTCTTCTTCAGCCTTCACTTCTTTTTTCTCCAGCAAACCTTCTTTCTGAAGTGTATTATACCAGTTAAATACTTTTTTTATATCAGATACATATACTCTATCTTCATCGTATTCAGCAAATGCTGCTTTAAAATGTTTTTTTAATTCAGCATCCGGCAGCTTATGATCAATTGAAGGCGCACCTTTTTCTTTGTCATAAATTTTCTGCAAAACCTCTTTCAAAGGCACATCATCACCTGTTGAATAAATTCTAACATCTTCCAGTGTGCTTACTTTATGAGTAGCATAAACCGGCACACGTTTTTTATCGGATAACGATTCAACAATTAATCCGTTTTTTGTTTGAGCCACCACTTTATAAAGTCCGCTCATTCCTGCTATTGAAATAATTCCGCTTAAATCCATATAAATTTTTATTTGTGCAAATGTAATAAAAGTATTATGTATAAAGTATTATGTAATTATAAAAAATACCAAGACTTTTTATCACCTTAATACTTTGTACTTAATACATAATACTTTTGTCATTTATTTATCATTAATTTTTGTACGCATTTTGTTCCGCTGGCAGTCATCTGATAATAGTAGAATCCACTGTCAAGTGCCGAAACATCATTTACAAAACGGTGCCCACCAGCAGGCATATTTCCGGATGCGATAATTTTTATTTCTTCGCCCAATAAATTAAATAGTTTTAATTCAACCTGTCCTGCTTCCGCGATAGTTATGTCTATTATAGAAACATTATTCGCAGGGTTAGGATAAACAGCCATTTGAGAAGTCTTGTCGGCAGAAATATCGGAAACGTTCACCGTTACTGGCAGCCCATCATACTTTATCTGTGCGTTTACTGCACTTGTCTGTAAATCTGATAAGCTGTCCCCGGCAATTATTGCAAATGCAGCTACAATGGAATCCCCGACAGCAATGGAATACGGACCAGTGCTCACCACATCAATCACATCATTGCCGGGCCCCGCTGTTCCGGCATCCTGGCGGTTAGTTGAAAGAGTCAAATATTTTTCATTTCCATCGAAACCGCCCGAATTCAAATCTACACCTCCGCCGCCTCCTGTAATATTATCAATTGCATAATGCACAACCGGCGCACTGTTCGACAGTAATTTAACTCCCGCATACTTTCCGTTTGCCCCCGAATAATAGGCATAGCCCATTTTATTAACAGCATCATAAGATGCACGGTCCGAAGCGAAAGTTGCTGCATCAATATCCCAATCGGCAAAAATACCCGCGTAGAAATTGGAAAGGCTTACTGTTCCTGTATTTGATATTATATATTGAACAATTATATATTTTCTGTTACCAGCAGTGCTCCATGCAAACGCTTTGTGATGAATGGTTATTGGCAGCGGCAGTGAAGCCGCATTATCTTTAAATTTTCCTTCTAAATCAAATTCAGAATATACTGCCGGCACTATATTTTTTACAGCAGATATAGATTGGAAATCTGCATCAGGAGTCGCTGCTGTGCCTCTTACAGCATCCGAAACCCTTGTTCCATCCACTCCTGCCATTAATCCCGCTTCATATAAAAGAGTTCCTCCGTTCATATAATTAAATCCTAAACCTCCTGCCTGTGCATCCTGGCTGTAACCGATCCGCCCCGTGCTGCTTATGCTCGTGGCAACATCATTAATAGTGATGTTAATATAATCGACATTTACAATAACATTAAAAAACTCTGATGCCGTGTAAGACGCAGCAGGATCAGTATAAGTAATCTTAAATAATACAGATTGATTTGCAGGAGCTGACGGAAGTATCTTTACAGTAAATGGATCCGGATTATTATTCACAGATGCCAATGTATTTACTGCACCCAAAGCAGCACTGCCATGGAGAATACTCACATAGGTGGAAGTTGTTGAAATAACAGCCGTTAAATTTGAAGCCGGGCCAAGGTAATTCGTGTAAAGGCCTGTCATGCGCAGTGTATCACCAATCACAAAAGTATTATCATTATTGTCAGTGATACTGCGCTGAGTCATCAAAACAGAGGGCGAAGCAGGCTGCGTTAAAGCTTTAAATAAATTGATTCTTCCGCCGCCAAGCTTATCTGCGTAAATCGGACTCATTAATGAATATATATTGTCGCAGGTAGTTTTCAAGCGTTCCCCAAGCTGAAGGGCAGTATAAGACGGGAAAAAAGATTTAATAATAGCAGCTGCACCTGCTGCGCATGGCGATGCCATGGAAGTCCCCGTCTGGTAGGAATATGAGTTAACAGGGAATGTTGAGTAAATACTTTCGCCGGGAGCGCAGACATCAACCGAATAATTATAATTGGATGAAGAAGACCGCCTGTCATCACTTTTTGTGTTTGCAACACTAAGAACATAGGTGTAAGATGCAGGATAAAACAATTCATCAATACCGTCATTACCGGCTGCCGCGACAACAAGAGCATTTTTATTTATTGTTGCGTAATTAACTACATCCTGCCCCAGCTGCCCTCCGGCTGTACCGCCCCAGGAACAATTGATAACAGCACATCCGTGGTCGGCAGCGTATGCTATTCCTTCATAAGATTTTGTAAGGATACCGCCGGCATCTGTTATTTTAACAGATAAAAATTTGCAGTTAAAACCAACACCAACAGTACCTATACCATTATCCGGTGATGCTGCGGCAATGCCTGAAACATGCACACCATGCTGATTTGCGTTGTAGGTAGGGTCATTATCATTTTCACCTAAATCCCACCCCGAGAAATTATCTATGTAACCGTCGCCATCATTATCAATACCATCTATAATATCTGCATAATTGTGTTTGATATTATTTTTTAAATCATCGTGTGTGGGCTCAGTTCCTGTATCAGTTATGCCTATTACTACATTTGTATCACCGCGGGCAGTAGTTGAATTAACTCCCCATGCTGCTTCTGCCTGAATATTAGTGATTGCATACTGATTAGCCAGCCCCGGATCATTGGGTGTATAGCAGAGATGCTGAAGATAATGCGGTTCGGCATACTCAAATAATTGCAAAGCTTCAAATTTACTGATGGCTTTTTCAAGCGAAACATCGCCTGTGTAACTAAATTCATAAATCAATGTTAAATCAGTCAGACGCTCTCCTCTCTCATTTACAAGCCTTTCGGGAGCTTTTACAAAAGGAAATTTTTTCGACAAGGCCTGTCCTCCTATGCTGGTAAATAGTTTATTAAAAAGAACATTATCAATTTTGTTGGATGAGCAGATGGAATGAAATTGAGGCTTCACTTTTACGATAACTGTTTTTTCAATAAAATCTCCAGACTTAAGTCCCCAAGGCATTTTAAAGTTTGGACAATGCATATTATAACCTAAAGCGCTCTTCTGCGCATGCAGAAAGGTTAGGCTCATTGAGATACCTGCAATCAGAGTTAAAAGTTTTTTTTGTTTGAGCATTAGTAAATAAATGTATTAATGTACTGCAAATTAAACATATTTATTTACAAAACCAATCTTCGTCAATGCTTGAAGCCTTTTTGAAATCCCATTCCTATAAATTGCATTTTCTTTTTTATTTTATTGATCATATTGAAGCTAGATTTTTTCCAAAAGAAAATAAAAAAATATTTTTTCCGGATATAATTCGACGTTTTTTATTACTGACAATCAATGTTTTAAAATTTATTTAGTACTATGCCATACAAGGTACTGTTTTTTATATACCTTTGCCTTATCAATTACTAATTGACTTCAGAGCTGCAGAATTGAACCAACGGAAAATTCTTCAATAAAAAAATCAGGCCTGGAGGCATTAAAAAAAATTTAAAAGATGAATATTGAAAACACAAAAGCGCAGATGAAAAAAGGTGTTCTTGAGTTTTGCATTCTATCGGTGCTTTCAAGCGGCGACCATTACCCCTCTGAAATAATTGGGAAAATGAAAGAAGCAAAACTCATTGTAGTGGAAGGAACCCTTTATCCTTTGCTGATGCGATTAAAAAATGACGGCTTATTAAGTTACCGATGGGAAGAATCTGCATCGGGCCCGCCGCGCAAATATTATAAACTGACAGCTTTAGGCAAACAATTTTTAAAAGAATTGGAAATCACATGGAATGAGCTTGCAGATGCAGTGAATAAAACAATTCAAAAAAATAAATAGCAATTAAGCAATAGGCAATTTTACAATTGGCAATAAGCAAGAGGCTATTGATAATCAGCAACCAGAGTCAAGCAATTCATCAAAAAAAAGAATGCGCTGATTGTCAAAACAACAAACAACTAACAACTAACAACTAACAACAAAGTTATTTCAAACAATTTTAAAAATTAAAAATATGAACCGCACCATCACAATGAATCTTAACGGCATTATTTTTCATATAGAGGAAGATGCTTATGATAACCTCAATAAATATCTCTCCACGATAAAAGGCTACTTTAAAAATTCTGAAGGCTGCGATGAAATAATGAATGACATTGAAGCACGCATTGCTGAGATGCTGCAAGGAAAAGTAAGTAATGCCAAACAAGCAGTGCTGATGGCCGACGTAGAAAGTGTGATTGCTGTTATGGGTAAGCCGGAGGATTTTGCAGGTGAAGGTGCAGGTGCTGACAATAGCGAAAACGGCAGCGGGCCAATCGGGGGGAATAGGAATTCATACGGCGATAATAAAAGAAGACGTGTGTTCCGTGATCCGGATGATAAAATACTAGGAGGTCTCTGCTCCGGTGCCGCAAAGTATTTTGATATAGACCCCGTATGGTTTCGTTTAGCTTTTGCCCTTAGCTTCTTTCTATTCGGCACCGGGCTGTTTCTTTATATTATCCTATGCATAATTATTCCTAAAGCAAAAACCACCGCCGAAAAATTAGAAATGCACGGGGAAAAGGTTGACATCAACAACATAGGAAAAGTAGTAAATGAAGAATTTGATGATTTAAAAAAGCGGATGAAAGATTTTGGAAATGAAGTAAAGTCGCCGGAAAATAAAGAACGTCTTAAATCTACTATTCAAAACGCAGGTAACTTTTTGGGTGACATACTTCAGAATATCATTAAAGCAGTTGGAAAAGTTACAGCATTTTTTTTAGTTTTTATAGGCATTGCGCTGGCCGCTGGGCTTTTAGCAACTCTCTTCGGACGGGGTACTATTTCTGTTTTTGGATCACAGGGCAGTCCTATTCATTTTTCGCTGTATGAATTTGCCGCAGCTGTTTTACCTTCTGATCTGCCAATTGAATTTGCAGTTATCGGATTAATTCTTTTTATCGGTATTCCTGTTTCATTAATGATTTACGGAGGGATCAAGTATTTATTCGGGATCAGGCAGAAAAACAAAATTGTAAAATATGCTGCAAACATTTTATGGTTAGGCGGTCTGACACTTCTTATTTATGTTGGAGTTGAGACAGGAAGCGACTTTTCGGAAGAAGCAGTAACCAAACAGACAATTGAAATAGCGCCCCAGGCAGGGACTACACTTTATCTTGATTTAAAACCAGCCGTAGAAGATTGTTTAGACCTGACCTACGCACATCATCGCAAAATACGTTTCGGCGACTGGACAATGCTTTCAAAAGATGAAAATAAATTTCGGCTCGGATATCCGAATTTAAATATTGTACAAAGTGAAACCGGAAGTTTTGAATTAGTTGTTGTAAAATCTGCTCAGGGATACGATAAAAAAGAAGCGGCTGCGCGTGCTAAAAACATCAGCTACAACATTACCCAGTCTGATTCAACAATACTTTTCAATAGTTATTTCGACATTGGGAATGCTGATAAACTGAGGGCGCAGGACGTTAAATTAATTTTAAAAGTGCCGGTAAACAAAACACTTTTTTTAACCAGGCGTATGGAAAAAATAATTTTTGATGTTGATAATGTAAACGATGCTTTAGACAGCGATATGGTAAACCGAAAATGGGTAATGACCAAAGAAGGACTTGAATGCATCGACTGCAGCGGCTTGGAAAACATTCACAATCACAAATAAAACAAAAAAACTTTTTACAAACAGCAGAGTATTTAATCAAAGGGCAATTGTAAAATCCGATGGCATGGCACAAACTGCAGCCCGCTGTCTTCCCATATTATTCCATTATGGAAGCAGCATTTTTTTTAATATCTTTGTTTTGTTAAAATATTATTGAACGAGAATGACACTAAAAACTGCTTTCCCTATTTTTTTATTGTGTATTGCTTTAACGAGCTGCAAAAAACAGGACATCGGCACGCCGGGAAAAAATGAAATCTGGCTGGAGTATCAGGCTTACGTTCCCGGACAACTAACAATACCGGTAGGTACAACTGTAACGTTTACGAATAAGGATAATGCAAATCATTCAGCAACTGAAACTACTCACCTATTTGACAGCGGTACTGTTAAAAGCGGAAATACCTATTCTTATACATTTACTACCAAAGGAATATTTTATATTTACTGCGTTTATCACTCCTCCAATCAGTCTGAGCAAGGCTCAATATTGGTGCAGTAATTAAAATTAAAAATTCTTACAGCAAAAAGTTAAAGAGCAGATTCGAAAAACTTTGAAACATTTACGCTTAGAACTATATAACTCTTTTAAATTGACGATACAGAAAAAGATACTCCCTCCTTTGAATTTTTCAATCAAACAAGCATCTTTTTTTTCCACACTGATTCTGCTTACAATTTTATTTTCAAACGACTTTTTAATGGCTCAATTAAAACAAGAGACCATAAAAAAAACACACAGCCTATTAATCCCGGTTATCTTCAGGAGCCCAGAAACGCGCTGGGCAACGGGTTTGTCTGGTTCAATTTCTTTTAAAAGAGCCGACCGAAACGACAGTATTACTCGCACCTCCACTATTCAGGGCATTTTGATGTTTACTCAAAGGGAGCAAAATGTGCAGGGCCTGGATGCAAAAATATTTTTCCCGAAAGAGAACTACATTTTTTATTTACAGATTTCTCATAGTTACTATCCCGATGAATACTGGGGCCTGGGGCCTAACGCTTCTGAAAAACAAGAAGAGGACTATTCATTTGCACAATTTTATATTTTTCCGCACTTTAAAAAAAAAATTGCAAAAGATGTTTTTGCCGGTGTGTTATATGAATATCAGAATGTATATCATGTAAATTATATGCCGAAGGGAATTTACGACAGCACGATTGCTTTTGGGAAACCAGGATATGTGGCTTCCGGTTTGGGAGGCAGTATCGCTTATGACACCCGTAACTCAAGCTCCTGGCCTACAAAAGGGATCCTGGTGCAAAGTTCTTTTACAGGCTTTAATTCTTTTCTGGGATCAACATGCAATTATTTAAATACCATTTTTGATGTCCGTTATTTTAAAAAAATTTTTAAAAATTCTGTAATCGCAGGCCAGTTATATAATTTCACTACCAGCGGACAGGTACCTTTAAGGGGGTTAGCAATGCTTGGCGGGGCTTCGAATTTAAGGGGATATTATCAAGGAAGGTATAGAGATAATAATATGACAACCTTGATCGGAGAATTTAGAAAACCAATTTACAGGCGTTTTAGCGCCTGTGTATTCGGAGGAATCGGAAATGTTTACAAAAAACTGAAGGAATTATCTGAAACCCCTATTAAACAAAGCTTCGGTGCTGGAGTGCGTGTTTCAATTCTGCCGAAAGAGAAGTTAAATATCCGCATTGATTATGGCTATGCCGACAGCCAGAATAAAGGACTTTATTTTACCGTGGGGGAATGTTTTTAGAATTCGTAAAATAAAAAACTTCCTTAAAAAAACTCATTTATTTCAAAAAAAAGGGGCGCTCTGATATTATGGAATATTTTTTAATCCTTAAAAATCCCATGAATCGGCTTCTTATTTTCAAATGTAATAGTATATTTTGCACCTCTCGAATTATCAAGTGTGATATTTCCGCCAAGCTGCTGAACAAGGGTCATAACCAGCTGCAGTCCCAATGATTCGGTATTTCTATAATCAATATTATCCGGAAATCCTTTTCCGGAATCTGAAACATTCAATTTAACAAAAGTTTCAGTCTGCTCTAAAGAAATGGTTACTTCACCTTTTTCATGATTCGGAAATGCATATTTCAATGAATTTGTAAGAAGTTCATTAATTATTAATCCGCAAGGAATTGCATGATCTAAATCGAGAAAAATAGAACCTTCATTTAAATTTAATTTAATATTACGATTGGGGGTATAGGAGTAAACCAGGCTGGTTGCAATTTTACTGATGTATTCAGAAAAATTAAGGCTGGAAAAATCATTTGTTTGATAAAGAAGCTCATGTACAAACGACATGGCTTTAATTCTGCTTTGAACATCCCTTAGAAGATTAAGTGTTTTTTTATCTGAAATATTTGCGTATTGCAGATTAATAATACTCAATATTATCTGAAGATTATTTTTCACCCGGTGATGAACTTCTTTTATAAGCACTTCTTTTTCTTTCAGCGACCTCTTTATTTTATTTTCTGCTTTTTTTCGTTCGGTAATATCATGAACGGTAGCCTGCAAAACCCTTTCGCCTCCATAATCAAAAGCAGAAAGCGAAACCTCAGCAGGAAAATCTTCTCCGTTTTTCCTGCGGTGGATCCATTCGAATTGGTTAAACTGCTTGTCATACGCAATGTCAATCATTTCATTTGCTTTGATAAAAGAATCCTGCCCATCTAACTGATGCGCCGGAGATATCCGTGCAGGGTGACTCTCAATAAATTCTTTTCTGTCAGACATTCCAAACATCTTTAATGTTTTGACGTTACAATCAAAAAATCCTTTTTTGGTTAAGAGCATAATAGCATCATTTGAACCGTTAAAAACAGCCTCTAACTTGTCCTTACTGGTCTGCAGCGCCTCTTCTGCTTTTTTACGATCGGTAATATCTTCTGAAACACCAAGCAGAAATTGAGGTTCCCCGTTAGAATCATGTACAATCGTTTTTTGTGTATGAACTGTTACCCGGATTCCTAAAGTTTCAACAGTCTCTTCAGGGATATCAAGAATTCCCGCCATTTTACCTGCTTCAATATCATTTTTTCTAAACCCGTCTGCTAAGTCATTTGAAACAATATCATAGTCAGTTTTCCCAATGCAATCTTCTGCCTTAAGCCCGAAAATATCCTCCGCTTTTTTGTTCCATAACGAAAACTTGAAATCGTTTTTAATGTCTTTACAAAAAACAGCTACCGGCAGTGTTTGTAGAATACTGGAAAAAAGTTCCTGATTTTCGATCAGTTTTGTTTCCATCTTTTTGCTCTCGCTTATATCAGCAAAATAGCCGTGCCAAAGAAAACAGCCGTCTTTTAACTTTTCAGGTTTTGCGTTTCCTCTCAGCCATTTTATTCCTTTGGCTGGCAGCTTCACTCTAAAGTCGAAAGTCCAGTCCTGCAAGGTATCCATTGACGCTTTAATTGAAGACATCATTCTTTCAAGATCATCGGGATGTATGTTGCTGAAGACCTTTTCAGAATTCTTCATTAGCTCATCCGCTGTGATTTCGTAAAGATCGAAAATACCGTCGCTTACAAACGGGATAGAAAACCCAGCCTCAGGAGAAAATTGAAATTGATATATCGCTCCTGGAACCTGTGCCGCGTGTCTTAAGAGCAGCGTATTTTGTTCTGATTTTTTCAAAAGATTTTCCATCTTTTTTCGCTCAGTAATGTCCTGCAGGGTTCCCTTCATACTAACTAATTTACCTTCTGCGTTTTTCACTGCCTCACCAATACACGAAACTTCTTTTATAATTCCCTCCCCGCATAAAACCCTATGTTCGTAAGTGAATTGTTCACCCTTTTCAACTGCATTGTTAATTATTTCTTTTGTTCTTCTAATATCATCGGGGTGAAATTTACTCTCGCAGGTCTCGTAAAGGGTTTCTGCAGGCTGGTTTTCTAATTCATAAATCCGGTACAATTCTTTTGACCACTTTAATTCAAAAGTATTGGGATTCAATTCCCAGCTTCCTACTTTTGCCATTTTTTGAGCATCTTCAAAACTTATCTGGCTTTTAATAATTTCTTCTTCAGCCAGTCTGCGAGAGGTGATATCACGAGCAATCCAAAGAACAGAGTTTTCTGTTAAAGGAGAAACGGCCGCTTCAAATGAAAATACTTTATTATCAATAGGAAGGCTGTACTCAATGTGGATAATTTTTTTTTCTTTTAAAGCAAGGATTATTTTCGAAAGAAAGGATGCCGCATCTTTTTCGGGCATTACTTCATTTAACTTTTTTCCTAACAGATGGCTCGAAGGTTTATATAGAAGTGACGGGTTGGTTGGCGCAATCATTAAATATGTTCCATTAATATCCAGTTCAAAAATCAAATCGTCCATGCAGGCAAACATGGTGCGGAAGCGGTTTTCACTCAGCACTAAAACATCTTTGGCCAAACGCTCGCTTTTAAATATGCGGTACATCAGAAAACTAAAGGCCGAAAAAACAATAATTATGAGAATAATGGAAGTCCAAAAAAGACGGTAAAGCATTGCATTGTCCTGCACAAATTTCGATTTTATATGAAGGGAAAATTTGTCACAGTTATTTTGCACTTTTTTATAGGAAGCATTAAATGCCAGGGCCAGCGCCCGGGCTTCCCCTCCCTGCTTGCTTTTATTCATTAAAAGCTCGCTGTCTTCATCAGTCTCGTTTTTAGAATCAGACCTTTGTATGTGGTATTTCATCAGCCGCTGTGCTGACATTTTTAATTCCGAAATATTCAATAATAATTGATTAATGATTTCAATGGTTTCGGGGTTGGAAGTTTTTTTAAAAGAGCCCAATTTTGTTTCTCCGCCATCTAGAACGGATTTAAGGATCTGCACAGAGGAATCTAAATATTTATAAACATCCTTTTGAGGAATTATTTTTGCATCCAGTTCCATAGCTTCTTCAAACCACAGATGTGCAGCTACGGAGTTGTTTTTCAGCTGCTCCGCTAAGGCAGCAAACGGTTCATTTTCATTGATTGTCACAATTGTTTTTCGCTCGACGTATATAACTGAACCTAAAATAACAATACATGTTAATCCAATGATAAAAACCAGCTTAAATTGGTTATTTAATTTCATTTAATATTTATTAAACAATATTTTTGAATAAAAGTATAATTCCATTTCTTATGTATTTATCAAAAGTAAATCTAAAAATCCTGATTAAAAATTATTTTTCTCAGCCTGCCTGACAACTTTGTTCAGTCAAATTAATTGCTTTTTAAAGGTTTTGGCAGTACCTTCATTTTTGCATTATTGTAAATTCGAAAACAGATACTATTCCTTTTTAAAATTTTAATTAATCGAAGGAGCATATCGTTCAAGAATTTTTTAATTGTGTAAATTTTTCAGGTCCTCAAAGTCCTGTCTTTGATAAAAATCAAAATTCAAATAAAATTTCCCATTGGAAAAATCGGACCACATACATAATATTATCCGCACATTACCTGACAATCCGGGCGTATATCAGTATTATGACGCTGAAGGAAAAATTATTTATGTTGGTAAGGCGAAAAATTTAAAAAAGCGGGTGTCTTCCTATTTTAATAAAGAAGAACACGAAAACGGCAAAACTCAGATCCTTGTTAAAAAAATTACTGATATCAAATACATTATTGTTGATACAGAAATTGATGCACTTCTTTTAGAAAACAACCTTATAAAAAAATATCAGCCCCGCTATAATATTTTATTGAAAGATGATAAAACATATCCATGGATATGTATTAAAAATGAACCGTTCCCACGCGTTTTCACCACACGGAATATCATTAAAGACGGGTCACAGTACTTCGGTCCGTATGCTTCTGTAAAAGTAATGAACATGGTATTGGATTTAATCAAACAACTGTATAAACTACGCAACTGCAATTTAAAATTATCGCAGGAAAATATCAATGCTGATAAATTTAAAGTCTGCCTTGAATATCATATCGGCAATTGCAAAGCTCCCTGCGTGGGTAAAGAAACAGCTGCTGCTTACGACCAGACCATTTCTGAAATAAAAGAAATAGTTAAAGGAAACAGCAATACTGTTGCACGCCATTTAAAAGCCTTGCTGCACCAGTATATTGAAAAAATGGAATTCGAAAGTGCACAGATAATAAAAGAAAAAATTGATTTATTAGAAAAATTCCAAACCAAATCGACAGTTGTAAGTCCTGCAATAAATAATGTAGATGTGTTCTCAATTGTTTCAGATGAAAAAACAGGATATGTAAATTTTTTAAAAGTAGTAAACGGCGCCATTATTCAGGGACATACTATTGAACTCAAAAAGAAGCTGGATGAAAGCGATGAAGAAATGCTTACACTTGCCATTGCTGAGCTCCGCGAACGTTTCAACAGTAATTCAATTGAGGTTATTGTTCCATTTGCTATAGAAACCGAATTTCCAAATATTGAATTTACAATTCCGCAGCGCGGTGATAAAAAACATCTGCTTGAACTTTCTGAGCGGAATGTGGAATACTACAAAAGAGAAAAAATAAAACAAGAAAGCCTTGTTGATCCAGAGCGTCATACAAAACGGATATTGGAGCAGATGAAAAAAGATCTCCATTTAACTGAAGAACCCCGCCATATCGAATGTTTTGACAATTCGAACTTTCAGGGCGCATATCCTGTTGCTGCCATGACAGTTTTTAAAGATGCTAAACCAAGTAAAAAAGATTACCGCCATTTCAACATAAAAACAGTTGAAGGCCCTGACGATTTTGCTTCCATGGAAGAAATTATTTTCAGGCGTTACAAGCGTGTATTGGAAGAGAATCAGCCCTTACCGCAGTTAATAGTTATCGACGGAGGGAAAGGTCAGTTAAGCGCTGCACTTGAAAGCCTTGAAAAATTGGGTCTTAGAGGAAAAATCGGCATTATTGGCATCGCAAAAAAACTCGAAGAAATTTATTTCCCGAACGATTCTATTCCAATGTATTTAGATAAACGAAGTGAAACATTAAAAACAATCCAGCAGATACGTGATGAGGCACATCGCTTTGGAATCACACACCACCGTAATAAAAGAGATAAGGGAACTTTAAAAACAGAGCTTACTGAAATAAAAGGAATAAGTACCGCAACTGCGCAGAAACTATTGTCACATTTTAAATCGGTAAAAAAAATAAAAGAAGCACAGGAGTTCGAAGTAGCAGAAATAATAGGGGAATCGAAAGCTAAGGCACTCATTGCATATTACAATCAATTCAAAGAAAACTAAAAGCAGATGCCGGAGTCAAGGCATCAATAAATTCCGCCTTATTTTTTTTCGTTTTTCAATTTAACGTAATCTTCCCATTTCATTTTTTTATAATAATTATCACCGAAAAACGGGATGATTAAAGACATGCTCTTATCTGAAATATAATTGGGGATACAGTCAACTATATTTAATTCTTCATTTAAAATCACGAAAGACGGAAGTACAAAATTATTACGCGTCAGCACTGGAACCAAAGAATGAAACGGGAAATTATTTGCTCCTATGTTCTCATAGATAGTCCCTTTGTAATTGACCTGCTCTTTTGATTCTGCGCTGAAATCTACGAGGTAAAAATGATCGTTCACATATTTTGCTGAAGCTGAATCCAAAAAATTTGCTGCGTTCATCACCTTACAGGAATTACAAAATGAAGTACCTATTGACACTGCAATTTTTTTTGGTTTTTCAGCCTGTAGTTCCAATGCCTGGTTCATTGTAAGCCACTTTACCAGAGGGACAGTTTTTGTTGTGTCGTAAAATTTTTTTTCGAAACCAACTTTAAAATCGTCGAAAGACGTTGATAGAAAAACATTTTCGACAGTAAATATTAAAAGAGGTTCAATTTTTTTTACATCAAGGTAACCCTGCGAAAGAAGATTAAATTGAAAATTATTTGCAGTAAATATTGTTGTGGGATACATCAGCTGACTGCCTAATAATTTAACAGCTAATTGATGGGTTGATTTCTTTTCTTTTCCCAGATTATAATAAGTAGTCCCGTTATAAATAATAGAATCTTTAGTTTCTGCATCAAATTTTACGGGATAAAAATAGGTATTAATATACGTTGCAATGCCGGGATCGGAATAGGTTGTTTTCATCATGTGCTTGCACCAGCCGCACCAGTCGGTATAAACATCAATAATAAAAGGTTTCGGCTGTTTTTTATATAACTCCTGAGCTTCTTTAAAAGTCAGCCATTTTACAAGCCCCTGAGGTTCTTCTGCCACGGGTTTCTGAGGCAATGCCAACTGGGCGGAGCAGCTTGAATAAACAAGCAACGTTAAAGCAATTACACAAAATATATTTTTCATAGCGCAAAGATAAAAATTATTTTTTTTCAATTTATAAGGTGAATTAAAAGCAGAGCAGATTCCCGAGATAAATAATCGTTTGAAAAGAAAATTTTTAGAAGATTTCAAATTAAATCCTGTAAAGTATTTAATCTGCCGGAAAAATTAAAACGTAAAGAAGTTTTAATTACTAAAAATCCATTCGCAGAAAGTCCTCATCAGCTTATATCTGTTCTTTACCTGACCAATGTTACTTTCCCTTTGTAGCTGTGTTTTCTCTTGTTAAAATCGGTGATACTAATCTTATAAACATAAATATCCTGCTGGGCAGTTTCTGTCCCGTGATTCGCAGTGCCATCCCAGCCTTTGAGGGCATCATCAGAATAAAATATTAAATTTCCCCATCGGTCGAATATCATCATTTCATATTCTTTTATAAATATACCTTTCCCCATAAAAATGTCGTTTATGCCGTCGTCATTGGGCGTAAAAGAATTTGGAATATAAAATATAAAATCCGGTTCAATGAAAATTGTTTGATAGGTTGTATCAATACAATTATACAGAGTGGATGCAATCAGCGTTATCCGGTAAGTACCTGTATCTGCATAGGTGTGGGGCAAAGGATGCTGTATTGAAGTTGTATCCTGATCACCGAAGTTCCAATGCCAGAAATTGGTTCCGATGGATTGATCTGTTATTGTAATTACCGGGTTAATAATGCTTGTACTTCCGGGAAATGCTGTAAAACCAGCACTCGGTGCGGGATATACAGTGATGTAATGATTTATTGTTTTTGTGCTTACGCATCCGCTGTCGGAAGTAACCGTTAATGTTACATCTAAGATGTTAGGCGCAAAAACAGAATCATTACTGTAGCAGTGATAAGGGTTCTGCCCGCTTCCGGAAGAGCTTAAATCTCCATAATTCCACACCCATGCTGTATTTGTTCCGGGTGTAACAGTGGAAGTATTATGAAAAGTGATGCAGAGCCGTTCACAGCCTATACTGTCGGAGCTCGTAAAACCAACAATTGGATTTGGGTTAACAGTTATTGTTCTGATAACAGAATCTACACAGCCAAAGTAAGATGTTATAAATAGCTGAACAGCATAAACACCGGATGAACCATACAAGTGAGATGTGTTTTGGGTGCTGCTCAAAGCGCTGTTGTCAGCATAGTTCCAGCGCCAGCGGTGAATAGTATCACTTGACGCAATATTAGAAGAATCGGCAAACTGGACTGTTGTTCCGTTACACACGTCCAATGCATAAATGCGGGCATGCGGAAGGGGATGAACTACTGTGTTTTTCACTATTGTATCCTTACAACCATAATTGCTCGTTACTATTAATGTTACAGGGCGTGTGCCCGGATTGGCATACAGGTGGCTCGGATTCGGGTTACCGTTTGGAGAGCTGCCATCGCCGAAATTCCAAGAGTGCGCAGCAATGCTTCCGCTTGATACACGGGAGCTGTCGTTGAAAATCATCTGCTGATTTAAACACACATTACTGAAGCTGTAACCTGCAATCGGCATAGGATACACAGTAATGCTGTCTTTAAGGGTATCGGCACAACCAAGATTTGAAGAGCGCGAAATCAGGGTCACCTGGTAGTGTCCCGCTAAAAGGTAATGATGAACAGGGCTCCAAACAGTTGTATTAAGTCCTGAGTTATCTCCGTAATTCCATGTCCAGCTTGCTGTGCTTCCCATAAGCGGCGGAATAGTTGTATTGCTGAATACAGCTGAATCAAACAAGCAGATATTATTTTTGCTGAAGGCGGACTGTGGTGCATCATAGGCTTTCACTGCATGAGTCATTGCATTGGAACAGCCTTTTGCTGTTCTGCTTAAAAGAGTTACATTGTAAATACCCGCCTGGCTGTAGAAATGGGCAGGACTGGCTGTACTGCCCGTTGGGCCTAAATCTCCGAAAGCCCACAAGTAGCTCGAAAGTGAATCAGGAAGAGTAACAGTGCTGGTATTAATAAATGGCAGGCTGTCGCCGAAGCAGACATCAACATGGCTAAAATCCGCCACAGGATTGTAATACACCCTCACAGGTTTTGTAATTGTATCCGCACAGCCGAAATTATTTGTTACTATCAATGTAACATTATACATACCGCCAGCAGCATATAAGCGGGAAGGATTTTGAACAGTACCTAAAGGACTCGCATCGCCGTAATTCCAGCTCCAGGCATTTATGTTACCTGCAGCAGTTGTGGAACTGTCAGAGAACTGTGTGGAGATGCCCTGGCAGACACGGGTATCGCCGAATAAAGAAACAGGAAGAGGGTGAACAGCAACTATTGCAGTACCGCTTTGCAGCTGCGAGCAGGTTCTTGACCCGGCGTCTTTTACGCTGATAAGTGTATAAGTAAAGGTACCCGGGGTTACTGTCGGCGCTGAGATACTTACACTATTTCCTGTGCTGGTTACTGTCTGTGATGCCCCGCCGTTAAGGCTGTAGGTAAATGTATAGGGCGGTGTGCTGCCTCCTCCCGTGAAGGTAACTTGAGGCGGAGAAGAGTTTTTACATACCGATGCTGACCCGCTGATAACAGCCGTAGGAAGAGGATCTACTTCTACAGTAACTGTCTGTGCATAAGATGAACATGATTTGCTATCCATAGCTGTAACACTGTAGGTTGCAGTATTCGGAGGTGCAACAATATTGACTGAGCCGTTATGCAATGGATTCCATGTGTAGGTATATCCTCCCGGATTTCCTCCATGGGCGAGGGCTGTAAGAGTACTGCTCTGCCCGGCGCAGATGGTGTCTGCCGGAATATGGTCAATAAAAACCAAAAGTGGCTGAACGAGAGTAACAGAGGCGCTGGCAATGCAGGAATTGGAATCAGTTACTGTGCAGGTATATGAGCCATCTCCTAAGTTTAGGGCTGCTGCAGTTGTCTGCGCAGGGCTTGTATTCCATGAATAGGTGTATGGAACTGTTCCCCCTCCTGCTGTCACCGTTGCGCTTCCATCTGTGTCCGCGAAACAGCTGATAGGTGTCTGGGTGGGAACAGCAGTTAATAATGGAGGTTCTATGAGGGTTATATGGGCGCTCACCGCACATGTATCCGCATCTAAAACAGTAACAATATAAGTTCCCGCAGTCAGGCTGATTGCGGTATCGCCTGTTTGAACAGGTATGGTATTCCAAGAATAAGTATAAGGAGGTTTCCCTCCTGTTGCAGTTACAGCAGCAGAGCCATTGTTAAAACCCTTGCAGGTTGGATTAAAAAGCAGTAAGTCAGCATTGGTAACAATATTTGTATCGCTAATAATATGCAGGGACAGCGTTGGCGCAACAGTAATACTGTCAATAGATGAATGGCAAAATGGATCAGTAATACTGCATGTGTAAGTTCCAGGCGCTAAATGCGCCATTGATGCAGTGGTCTGTCCTCCCGGTTCCCAGTGATAGCTGTATGGGGCAAAACCTCCTGTTGCTACAACACTTGAAGTTCCGCCTCGACAGGCAGCATTAGTTGATGTGGTTGTTAAAGTTAATGGAGGCGGAGGCGCACAATTAATACTGAATCTCCCCAAAAACCCTTCTCCGCAGGCTAGCAGATCACCTGCCCCTCCGCTAAGCAAATCATAAACAGCCCCGGTGGTTGGTATTGTAGAAATATAGTTCAGCGCTGAGTCATAAACTACTATACCGCTTGTGGTTCCTGCATAAATATTACCGCAGGCATCAGCCGCAAGCCCGCTGCATTGATAGTTTACACCATTTGGCACAATAACATCGTTAACGGCGGTGAGGGTTGCTTTGTTAAATCTTCTCAATTTAGTGCCGTCGTATATATACACAGAAGGACCCGTTATGACATTGCCGTTAAAACCTTGGAAAACGGCGGAATTGTAGTCTGGGTTATAAGCATATCCTGTTCCCGAATAAATTAATGAAAGTCCGCTTGCTGCAACCCCTCCCGGAGTAAAATCTGCATTTGTTTTACGCAGGTTGCTCGATGGCAGATGAAGTGAATACATATCTCCGTTGCAGTCAGTAGAGATAGATCTTGTTTCTTCATTGTATGCAATCTGGCTGCTTATGGCTCCGGTAGCCATATCCAGTTTTGCAAGATTATTGCCCCCCGGATTTACAAAATAACCGCATACTGCAAGAGTAGTTTTTGAATAATTAAATGCCAGACGCCATTCTTCACACAAGCCTGCAAACACCCATTGCTGCACACCGGCAGAGTTAAGTTTTTGACGCTTCCCTGCACAGTAACCTCCAATTATATAAACATTGCCGGGATTATCAACCGCGATATCACCTAAAAATATCGAGTAAGTAATATACGTCCAAATCAATGTCCCGCTGGAACTGTATTTCTGCACATGATAGGAATTACTGGAAGAAGACTGAGAATAATTTCCATGCACAAAAACATTGCCTATTGAATCTTCCTGTATATCGTAAGCGCGGTTTAAGCCGGGGAAAACTGGATTTGTGATCCATGGATCTATAACAATGCCTTCTGGAGATGAAATTTTTTCTGATGAAAAATGAAACAGCACGGTGCTGTCAGTAACACTGTATTTTACAGGTATATTTGTATGCGAATCAGAAGTAAAAGCATTCGGCTGGTGATCCACAAGCTGCCATTCGGGATTTATACTTACGGGATTAAATTTGCTCCTGATGTGAAGATCTCCCTTTTCATCTGTACCAATATTATTTACGCCTTTCCATTGAAATGAAATAGCAGGAATAACAACATTTGGCTTTACTATAAACTTATATTTTATTCCTCCTTTTTCAGACAATTCAAATTCCGCATCCACACCGGGATACAGGTTTATGTATTTTAATTTTTTATATGCAGGAACAAAATTGATGGTGCTGTCGTTTGCAAAACCTCCGTAGTTGTAATATTCCGAAACCTTCTCTTCCGGTATTACTTCTGTGGCTGCATTTGTATTAAGCCATAACATTTGCGAGCTATGCCATGTGGTCTCAACAGTTTTTTCTTCCGGTTCTCCATTTATTTTTTCTCTGTCCTTTTCTTCAATATTTTTTCGTTCAGGAAATTGAAAGATAATGCCATGCGCAGTGAAATAGGCACTAAATTCTGAATTTTCGACACCATAAAGCACAGGCTCTGTCAAGGGTGTTTTTAATTCTCTTGCATTTCTGGCGAATTGCCCCAGCTCTTTAATAAAAACTCTATTTTCAAAGGGTTTCACAAGAAGCTGTCTGCCGCCAGTTAAAGAATTTATTGATTTCGATGCAATTGAAGAGCTCTTAGTCTGCGCAGAAATAATTAAAGGCAGACAGATAATGATTTGAAAAATTAACTTTGAGCGTAAATATTTCACGTTTAAATTTATAATCATTTATGGTGCAATATATAAATAAAAGAAAATAACAACAGCGTACCTGAATGGAATTACTTTTTTAATAGCTGGAACCATTCATTAAAAACATGGTTCTTTTGATTAAAAAATGCTTCCATTCATCAAAAGTTAGGAAGCATTCATTAAAAAAATGCTTCCATTCATCAAAAGTTACGAAGCATTCATTAAAAAAATGTTTCCATTCATCAAAAGTTAGGAAGCATTCATTAAAAAAATGCTTCCATTCATCAAAAGTTAGGAAGCATTCATTAAAAAAATGCTTTCATTCATCAAAAGTTAGGGAGCATTCATTAAAAAAATGCTTTCATTCATCAAAAGTTAG